>CAVUDP010000001.1:0-1654125 GCA_963740315.1 uncultured cyanobacterium | reverse complement strand
GGTGCTGGCTGTAATTAATTTTTCTTCAAGGGGATGAAAGCTGACAAAGGTAAGATTATTTGTATGTCCTTGCAAAATCTGCAAACATTCTCCGGTTTGAATGTTCCATAATCTGACGGTTTTATCGTTGCTACCGCTGGCTAGAGTGTTGCCATCATGGCTAAAAGCAAGGGATTGTATTCCCGATGTATGCGCTGTTAGTATCTGCAAACATTGTCCGGTTTCAACGTTCCATAACCGAATAGTGCGATCGTGACTGCCGCTAGCTAAGATTTTACCATCTGGGCTGAATGCGATCGACCTTACCCAAGCTGTATGACCATCAAATTTATGCAATTGTCTAACGTTGTCAACCTCCCAGAGATATGTATTATTCTCAATTGCTGTAGCAAATAAGTTGTCTGTGGTATCTATCTTAGCCGCAAAAATACTACCTAAAGTGTTGGTAAATATTGATTTACTTAAATTAGAATTAGCAAAGTTTGTTTGTTGTAAGTTGATTCCTTGCAGGTTGGCTTGCCAAATATTTAAGTTAGAAAAGTCATAATTATTTAGTTCTATATCAAGCTGTCGCATTATATTAATTATATTACCCGCAGCATACCCAGGTTTTGCAGGTGTAGAAGATTTAAGTTGCGATAAAAGTTGATTTAAATAATTTTGAATAGTTTGCTTTGTTACCCAAAAGTTAAATAATTTGTCAATAATAGGATTGAGGATAAATTGGATTTGAGCATTTCTAAGGTAATCTTGGTTTTGGGCTTGAATTAAAGCATATTTATCAAAAGTTTTAATTTCTCCCGCGTAAATTTCTTGGGTAACTTGTTCGGTTAATTCTTCAATTACATATTCCATCACCACTGGTTGAAGAGTAAACTTACCCGAATTGTTTTCAATTAAGCAGCGCGATTGTAAGACTCTAAAGCCGCAAGTAAATCTCGCATTTTGACAACTTCAATAATATCGCTTTGTAATTTTTTTAAAGATACCCATTCCCGATTAATTGCCAACCAATAAACGACTAGATTTTCTAAAATCGAAAGACGCTGAAATTGACAATCGAGCAAATCAAAAATATCGCTGCATATAACCGTACCCGATTCTAAGAAATCGGTAATGTTGCTACTAAATAACTCTTTAACCGTGGTAGCGGCAATTTTCAACGCCAGTGGATTACCTGCATAACAGTCTACCAAGTTATTAATTTCTTTTGACGATGGCGATAAACCCTTTTGTACGAATCTGCTCTCCTTGTTGATAATTCAATCCTTTTAAAGTTAGCGATCGCACTGGTAAATTATTGCCATTTCTCGCAGCAAATCCTTTGGGTTTTTCGCGACTGGTAATTAAAAAACAACTTTGATGGCGGGTATCTCCCACACATCGCAAAAGTTGTCCGTATCCTTGATATCCTTGACGATAATTTCCAGCTTGATTGTCACTTGCTAAAATTGATTCGAGATTATCCAACACCACTAAACAACGGGAAGCACGCAAACACTCAATCAATTGAGATATTTGTTTATCCAAGGATTTTGCTAAAACTATTTGATGCTCTGCCGATAAAAAACCGATTAAATCGCTCAATAATTCTTCTACAGGAGTTGCATTTCGCAAGCTTCGCCAAATTAAATAATCGAATTCATTTTCTACTAATTCTGCTAACTTAATAGATAAAGCTGTTTTACCGATTCCACCCATACCAACTACAGTAATTAATCGGCAACGATCGGTTACAGTCCATTTTTCTAACGTCTTAATTTCGTCATTTCGTCCGTAAAATGCAGAGACATCAATTGCTTCTCCCCAATCTTGACGCTGCTTTTTATTTGTTACCTGAATCTCATCACTCACTTCCCGCTCTAAAATTACCAATCCCTTTTTATTCCTTTCTCTGTGCCCTCTGCGTCTCTGCGGTTTTTCAATCTATCTTTTAAATCCAACCAGCTTGGTGCTTCTTCAGCAGGATTAATAAAAATTACGGGTAGCCAACTCGCACCGGGAAAATCATCTTCCAAACCTTGTAACCTGCGTCTTGCTTGCTGTACTGAGGTATATAAAGATTTTTTTTCAAATGCAAACCCTTGTAAAAAATAATTAAAAAATTCTTCCGCAACCCGATCGGTACTGGCTCCCGCATGACAATTGTTGTCGGTATATTTAATTTTTCCAAGCCATCACCCAACCCCAAACCATCGCAAGAATTAAAAATAGCTATCTTTAAACCCTTCTCAATCGCCGCTTTTAACGCTTCTGCTAATTGCGCGATCGGTAAACTATTATTAGTCGGATTTTCATTAATATAAATTACTCCCGTTTCCTCCTGAGTGTGGCTGTGCCCAGCAAAAAATAGCATATCCCAACCTTGAGAATCCCAAAGTTTATCGTTAAATTCTTGTCGTGAAGGCTTGACAAGAAATTCTACTTCTGAATCCGGTAAGCTTTGTAAAAATCTTTGTTCTTGTTCTAAATCAATTCCTTGAGAATTACCTAAAATGGCCAGAATTCCACCTGATTTCGAGTTACTTCTGATAATTGCAACTCAGGAGTACGCTTATATTCAGTTCTCGAAAAAGAAATTTCTGAATGCGGAAAATCTTCAAAAAAACTACAGCAATGCCAAGGTAACTTTTGAATAATAGTATCTTGAGTTTCGATAACAATCCGGATTTCGTCAGCGGGATTAACTATAGCCCGTAGCTGTCGGCTAAGATTGATAATTCCTGGAGATTCCAGCCAACTATTAATATTTCGCTGTAATTCCTCAGATAAATCCTGGAAATCTACCACTGAGACATTTGTGATATCACTTTGATCGATTTCGAGTTCATCATCATCCAAATTTATAATCGATCTTGGAAGGCGATACACCGAAGCTGTGGGGGAGAGCCTATCGCACAAATTTTGATAAATCAAACGCCAATTGCGATACAAATCTATCAAAACCGAGGCTGCTGGTAAACTACCAACAAACTGTTGTGGACCAGGATTATTTAATTCCCATAGTTTAACAGTGACAACAGGAAAACCCTCGTATAAATTACCATATCCCAGATTGATGCCAACTGAATGAATCATTATAGATGCAGCAAAGCTTCTTAAAGAAACTGTTCTCTTGTTAAATGATAATAAATATTGGTATTAGTTAAAACAATTATTTTGCTTGGGGTTGTTTGTACGTAGCGAATAAATCGTTCCCAGAAGACTGCTGGGAACCAGAAAACGAGAACGCATTTTTTCTTGTAGGATGTGTGACGAGTAGTCTGCCAACCCAAAATTGCCGGGTGAAGACAGGGAGGGGGGAGAGGGCGAAGAAAAAAATTTCTGATTGTTAACTCTGCATAGTTCCCTTAGTAAAGTACTAGTAATCAACCAAAACTTTTTCAAAAAATGCATAACTTGATTTGGTTCTTATAAAGATACAGAACACTCGTAATAAGTTTTCAGTTTAAACTTGCAGGTAATGCTTCACTTTTACAATTTTGACTTTAGTACGTAAATACTGATTATTTTACTTATTGCAACAAATGAAAATCATATTAAACAAAAAATATGCTCTCATCTCTTATATGCTTCTAGCATTGATGAGTGCGTGTTCGGTTAATCAATCACCTCCTACATCTCCAAATCATTCAGACAAAGCCACGAATGCCCAAGTTCAGCAATATCTAAAATCGTTGGCAGCAAAAGGATTTCCTCAAAAATACCAAGGAGTATGGATTCAATCTGATACTCAAGTTTTAGCCGATCGCCAAGGTAAAATACCGATGCCTGCTGCTTCGTTATCTAAAGTAGCTGTTACCTTAGCAGCTTTAGAAACTTTAGGAGCAGAATATCAGTTTGTTACGCAGATAGGGACAAATGGCTCAATTCAAAACGGAATATTACAAGGTGATTTGATTGTTGAGGGTTCATACGATCCGTTTTTTGTATGGGAAGAAGCCTTTAAAATTGGTAATCTTTTAAATCAGTTGGGCATCAAACGAGTAACTGGTAATCTGATTATTACAGATAAATTTTACATGAATTTTAATGATGACCCATTGAAAACAGGAAACTTACTAAAAGTCGGCTTAGATTCTGCAATTTGGTCAAAAGAAGCACAAGAGCAATATCAAAGTTTACCTCCTGGCACGGCAAAACCTCAAGTTGTAATTGACGGTGCGGTGCAAACTTTAACTGCATCTGGAAGTAGTAGCTTCAAAAAACCTTTGATACGTCATTATTCTTACCCACTTGCTGAACTTCTTAAAAAAATGAATTTGTACAGTAACAATTTCATGGCTGATAAGTTAGCTATAACGATTGGTGGAGCTTCATTCGTAGAATCAAAAACTGCTGAAATTACACAATTGCCACAGTCTGAAATTAAACTAGTTAATGGTTCTGGTTTATCAACCGAAAATCGGATTTCTCCTCGTGCTGTCTGCGCGATGTTTCAAGCTATTGAGAAATATCTTCAGCCTCGTAAAATGACAATTGCCGATGTTTTTTATATTGCAGGAGTTGACGAAGGAATTTTAGACAAGCGATTGATTCCCAAATTTGCAGTAGTAAAATCCGGAAGTTTCGATAATGTCAGTAACTTAGCAGGAGCCTTACCAACTCAAAAGCAAGAAATTGTTTGGTTTGTAATAATGAACGCAGAAGGAAAGTTGGACAATCTTAACCCCGATAAAGAGACTTCAGGAAAAAACCTAGAGTATTTCCGTACTCGGCAAGATAATCTGTTGCAGAGTTTTGTACAAAATTGGGGAATAGTCAAAGATCGATCAACTCGCTTAAAACCTAACCCAACAAGAAATAATAAAACTTCTCGCAGTGAGATAGTTAAATAGAATTTCTGTAAATTGATCTGGACTTACGCGCTCGTTACTACTCCTTTACTGGCGGAAGATTGCCTGATTGAGTGAGGGGGAAGAGGGGGTAGAAATTTTATAGGAAATCCGTAATAAATACAGGGGTTTCGGTTATCCATTAAAGGAAAATATGACCTTGCACTTACATATATCTAATCGGTAACGTGCAAAATTATTGCTGTTTAATTCGACTGCAAACAAGATTGTTTAACATTACTACGGTCACTAAAAACCCGGGGTTATGCCCCAGGTTTTTGGGTTTGATCGACTAGGTTTTGAGTTAGAACTTGTGCGCGTGCAGTACCTCCATCACGCTACAGACATAGGCAATGCCCGAATAATCGTCGAAAAACTGCGCTGCGACTTCATCCGAAATCTTCACAGCCATATCCCGATTTGGGGTGAGTACCTCGAACTTTACATTCGAGAAGTTTTCGGAAATGGTGGGTTGTCCCGACGAACGCACGTTGCGACTGCCTTTGCCGCCAGCGTCCACCACCGTATAACCGGAAGCCCCGGCTTCGTCGATGATCTTGGCGATCTTTTTCAGCAACACCTTTTCCGTGACGATGACGAGCTTGCTGGCTTGCTGGGTCATGTTAGTTACCTCTCGATGTGTGTATTCATTAAACTACATAAAAACTCAGGAAAACGGCAGCACCGCGAGCGATCTAGCCGCCGCGTTGATCGCCGGGTCAGGAAAGCACCGGCAGACCGCGACCTGTCTGGGATTAGCTGCCCATCAGCACCTGGGCTAGCCCGATGAAGAGCGGTATTCCCAAGGCAATCGCAACTGGCGTGCCGACGGCTGTGGACGCGCCGATGTAGGCAGAGGGATTGGCCGACGGGATACCAGCTCGTAAAGTGGGCGGCCCTGAGATGTCTGAACTGGAGGCGGCGATGACGGCTAAGATCACAACACCGCCAAAGCTGAAATTCGTGGCGTAGTGGGCAATCATGCCGAAACCGAAGGCGATGAATCCATGCAGCAGCGGCCCCACAAAGGCATATAGAGCATACCACTGCCCGACCTTACGCAGTTCTGGAAGCCTTGCAGCCGCCTCCATACCCATTACCAGCATCAGTACCGAAAGCAGACCGCGGAAGAGGGGTTCGTAGAAGGTTTCATAGACACTTTTCGGCTCGGTTAGCAGACCTAAAGCGAGGCCGAGCAGCAGTGCCGATAGGGCAGAACCCTGGAGGCTTTCCTTGACGATCGGCCATATCTTGACCCGATTGTCTGCGGCACCGTCGTGCTTGCTGGGATACCCGGCTGCGGTAATGCCCTGGCCGCTGGAATAATCGCCTGTGCCTGCGAGAACGCGCTGCCTGCTGAAAACATTATCTGCGGCGTGCTGCTTTTTGGTATAAATGCTGGCCAAGACGATCGCAGTCACAAGTGCTGGAATGTCCATGAAGGGATAGAGTGCGGCGGCCCAGGGTTCGTATGTGATCTCTTGCGTTTCCATTATCGTCAGGGCGGCGGCGAGGGTAGAGCCACTCACGGCACCGAACAAGCCCGCAGTCGCAATGCCATCCTCCATTTTGACCTTGGGCAGCTTGCATAACGTGTAGCGTCCGATGAATACGATAAGGATTCCCGTTGCTACAGCGAACAACGCAGGCAACAGTATCTGCGCCAGATTGGAGCTGCGGATACCCTGGCCACCTGTCAGACCGACTTTCATGAGCAGCATGAAGACGATGAACTTATAGGCCTGATCTGGAATTGATAGTCGGCTACCGAAGGCGGTAACGACTATACCACCAATTAGAAAGCCGAGTGTTGGGGACTGTAACTGCTTTAGGAAGCTCATCAAGAAATCGAGCAAAAAATTCACTTTGTAATTCCTCCGGGATCAAAATCTTAAGGGTTAGGACGGCAGAAATGTTAATGCTTATATCGACAATCACTTATTTATGTAAAACTGACTATTAATTAAGCTTAATAGTTACAAATTATCATAGTTTTTAACTTATGAATTATAAGTGAAATACAAATTTTCAAATACTTAATCATAAATTATTATCTATGAATTAAGCATAAATTATTGTTGGTACTTATTGACAATAAAATTCTCACCGAAGGTAAGTAAATAATATAATATAATAGATATAGCTATTTACGTAACTAAAGTTTTTTTTTATCTAATTGTATAAAAAATTAACAGTGAAAACACTTCTGTGACAGTTGGGGTGCGGAATGTGGGTTTGATATAATTACCGAGTTTCGTTACTAAACTTTACACCGTTTCGGGGGAGTAGTTTGGGTGCTGCCGAAAGGTAAAAAAGCAAACGTTTTTTAAACCTTGCGAAGTACAAGGCATTTTTTGAACAAACTACCAAAACTACCTGTTGAATAAAACGGCTCTTATAATTGCAAATAATCTTAGTTGAAACGGATGATTGCAGGTTGGTTGTATTTAATTCTGGTTCAGTTGCAATTAATCCTGGTTTGAAATTACTTTGATTACAGGCTTGAGCGATTAGTATTGCAGATCGCTACAGGTAGGAATTATAAACAAAATCAACCTTGTTCTTAATTAGGGCTTGCTGAATAAATATAAAAATGTGATGCAGCATACATTATCAGCCCCAAGGAATATATTCAGGTGCAAGGAAAAGGTCTAGAATAACTCAAAACCCTTGCATTACCGTGAGTAACACGCTGCGCGTGTTTAGTATATATGTATCGTTTTGAGGAGCAGTCTCAGGTATCATCAGAAAACTTTGAACTCCCTTTCGAGGGAAAGTTGTCTGAAAATAATCGTTGGGTAATTATGGCTTCATTAATACCTTGGTCAGATTTTGAAGAAGAATATGCTTCAATTTTTACCGAAGAAATAGGCGCACCAGCCAAATCTTTTCGTATGGCGTTAGGGGCACTAATAATTAAAGAGAAATTAGGAATAAGTGATAGAGAGACTGTAGAGCAAATTAAGGAGAACCCTTATCTACAATATTTTATAGGGATATCATCCTATAGCAATGAAACACCGTTTGATGCCTCTATGTTAGTTCACTTTCGTCAAAGAATAGGTATAGAGTTAGTCAATAAAATTAATCAAAAAATGGTGAAGGAGATGTTAAATAATTCTTCAACACCAATTAAAAAAAAAGAATTAAATCAATCAAAAAATAAAGGTAAATTAATATTAGATGCCACTTGTGCGCCAAGCGATATTAGTTATCCCACAGACTTAGGGCTATTAAATCAAGCTAGAAAGCATACAGAAAAAATTATTGATTTGCTATATGAGCAAGTTAAAAATAAACTTGATAGAAAGCCAAGAACTTATCGTAATCTTGCACGAAGAAATTACTTAAAAGTTGCTAAAAAACGTCGTCCACTCCGAAAAGAAAGAAGAAAATCTTTAAAACAACAACTTCAATATATTAAGAGGAATATCTCTCATATTAAGCAGTTAGTTAATCTGGGAGCAAATCCATCTGAATTGAGCCATAGACAATATAAAATATTGCTAGTGGTAAGTGAAGTTTATCGTCAACAATTGTGGTTATACGAAAACAATAAGAAGAGTATTGATTATCGTATTGTTAGTTTAAATCAACCACATATACGTCCAATTGTTCGGGGTAAAGCGGGTAAAACAGTAGAGTTTGGGGCAAAATTATCAGCTAGTTGTTTTGATGGATATGTATTTTTAGACCGTATTAGTTGGAATAATTTTAATGAATCAACAGATTTAAAAATACAAATAGAATCTTTTAAAAAATACACTGGTTACTACCCTGAATCGGTTCATGTTGATAAGATTTATCGTACACAACAAAATCGAGCTTGGTGCAAAGAACGAGGTATTAGAATCAGTGGACCGCCTTTGGAAGACCACCTATTAATATTAGTAAAGAGAATAAGAAACAAGCTGCCTCAGATGAAAGGATTCGTAGTTGCATTGAAGGTAAATTTGGACAAGGTAAAAGAAGATTTAGTCTCAATTGTGTGATGACTAAACTTTCTCACACTTCTAAAACTGCAATCGCAATTACTTTTTTGGTAATGAATCTTTCCAGCTATCTATCACGTTTATTGAGAGATTTTTTATGTGTATTTTTCAAAAATCTCTCTTTTTTACGGTTTGACATCAATAAACATTATGTTTTTCTTAATTTTCGTAAACAAAAACTTATTTTTAGCTCTTCCCTGAATAACTAATAAATCTCCATCTCACTTTTTTATTATTTTTTCAGCAAGCCCTAATTAGACATCTGCGAAAACAACCAAAATCTTACTATCATACCTTTTATATTGCATTCGCCGAATCGCAAAGGTAGTTAATTTACACGTAAAAATAGACATTTTTTGTCCTGGTTCTCCAGCAACTACATCAACAATATCTTTACCTGAAGGTAAAACAATGTATTGACTTTTTCAAGTATGATTTACTTTCTTCCCTAAGTAATATTTTTTTTGCTTTGAATAGTCGCGCTTGTCTCTCTATTGGCTATTCATAGCTATCTATTATTAACTCATACTCTGTTAAAATATCCTTTACGATTTTACTATCGCACTCGTTTTTTTACCTCCTCAAGTAAACAGTACGGATAGCAACTCTTTCAACAATGGAAACTAATAATTAAATGTATCGTTTGCAGTAGTCTCACTTACTCGCCTCCTGAATACCAAGAAGTTGTTAGCGAAGCGTTTCCGATAGGACATAAAGTTGTAAAATGTCTAAACTCTAGTTAGTGTCAATATAACTTATTCAGATGGTGATAATTTTGCTTTTCTACCACCTCCACCCTTAATAATTCTTACCTTTTTACTTTCTATTGATTCTATTTGACAATTATGTAATTCTATAGTTTTTTCTAAAGGCTGCTTTAATTGCTCATACTTTAAACAGGTGGAAGTGCTGTGATTCTTTAGGATTATTTTCAATATACGAGCAATACGCTACTCATAAGACTCCGAGAAAACACCCTTTTATATTATTTTACCAGAGTTTAATTGTTTTTCGCAGATGTTTAATGAAGTTTTACTCCTTTGAATTTTTACTCAAATACTTATTCAGTGCTTGGATCGTCACATCAGTAATTTTAGTTTCTGTTGAAGCTACAAACATTTTCAATTTGTTATGTAGGGTTTTAGGAATCTCTGCATTTAGGGTTAAAACTAGCGAAGCTGACATCAGGGGCAATCTTTAACATTTTGAAATAATTTTGCAGTTTTCAGTGTTAGAAGCAATAAATAGTTTGTCCAAAAAATAATCATTATGATATCTGTGCTGCGTACTTTGCAGCATTATATTAGCTTGAAAAAAATTCCTAATTTTGCAGTAACTACCGAGGAACTGCAAAAATTACTCTTACCTGGCGATCGCTATATTTTTAAAACCAATATTATTAAACCCTTATCCTGCAAGGGTTTTAGGCTATATCGCCTCTGGTGACAGCTTCGCGCTTATCTCCCCCAAGTAGAGTAGTGGGAGCATCTTGCTGGCTGGTTCTAATGAGGGAGCGTCTCTCTCGTTAGAACCTTGATTACCTAGAAAAAATCTTGCAGAACACTAATACCAGAAACCCGAAATATTTTATCCAAAATTCCTATCAAAAAACATTATTAAAACAAATACAATCAAATACCCATTTTTAAGCATTATTTTTTATAATTCAAAATTTTCCTTAAAACTGAACCCTTCTAAGGTTATTTGTATGCTAAAATGTTTACCAACTTGACCTTTAAAAGGTTTCAATTGAATGTAATTATCTTGAATTCTAGACGTAACTTCTTGGAGGGTTTTACCAGCTTTAGAAATCAACAGGAATTTGATATTATGAGGTAAATATTTTTCTCCGCTCATGGGATATAGCTGAGCTAAAACGCTAATTTTATCTTCACTACTTTCATCTTTACTATCAGCAGATTTATCGGGAGATATATTAACTAGCAGCGCAACTTTTCTATTACCCAAATCTATCCCTAAATCAATAATTTTCGCTTTTTTAGTAGCTCGTTCGACATTTCTGGTACTAAAAGCTAAATTTAATTCTGGGTTGGAAATAGAATCTATTGTTTGCCACGCTTCATCAATTACTCCTTGCAACCATTGACTTAATTTGGTGGTAGTTGTGTTTACAAGTTTGGATAAATTTTCGCTGACTTGAGTAACTCTACTATCCACAACGGGTAAAGCAAATTCGGATGCTTGTACGTAACGCTGATATACTAATAAATGGCTTGGTTCCATATCAAATAGAGACAGCGGTAGTTGATAACAACCTTCATCTACAGATAATTTCAAACTACTTTTAATCTCGATCAATTGCTTGTAAGGTAAAAAGCCTCTAATTATAACTTCTTCCTCTTCTTCCAATACCTCTAAAAGCACATAAAAATGGGCAGAATATTCCGGCTTTTCGATTACCGCTTGTGGTATTTTTGCAACTTCATCTAACAAATGCTCGGTGGCGATCGCACAAAATTTGAAGTCATCAACTTTGAGATTCCCAGCAGTTTCAATAAAGCTAGCATCTTTAGATATTACTTTATTCGGTAAGCGCTCGCATAACCATTGCTCAAATGCAAGTAGTGCTAATGCATTAAGATAGGCTTGCCAAGAATCATTAAGGTTAGTGGTATCTGAAGAACTGATTTTTTGTGCTAATAAAAAATGTTCGGGTTCTAACCAGACGGTTTCTGGTAGCAAAAGCCTTAAATCTGGGGAATAAGTTGGATTTAGCATGATCTTACCTAATGTATAAAGGTAAATAGTTGTGAGTCAGAAAAGCTTATGCAGTTTATTATATGACTCTATGGAGTTCTGGTAAGATTTTTGATTAGTTTTAATTAGTAGGTTGTATTGACTATTTCGGACTTATGTGTATCTAACATAATTGCGCTTCTTGCTCCTCCAAAGATTCTTGAATATAACAACGAAGTTCCTTAGCATATGGACTATTCATCGTCCGATTTTTACCCGCTCTAATTTCTTCAACAGCTTGCTGAAATATTTCCCCGTCAACATAGGATTCAATTTGTTCGGTTAAAGTTAGAAGATAATTTACTTCGGGTGGAATTTTAGTTAAACCTTTTTCTGCGGCTTTTTTCAAAATACTTTCCAACATCTGCTCAACCGTTTTAGTACGCACTTTTGATAAAAGTTCTCCGGGATTCAAAATTCGTCTTGCCTGATCCCAACTAGTCATCCCTAATTCAGGTGCAATCTCTTTTAAAGACATAGCAGATTCGTAATACAAATGCAATCCCTGAATATATTTTGGAACGAAAGACCGATATTTTTTACTTTTTTGTAATTTTTGAATATTAGCTTCTACTTCTTGCTTGATTGTTTGAGACAAAGTTGTATTAAGAAGCTGATGCAAAAACTGTAACAAATCTTGCTGTTCTAAATCTGCTTCATTAAGTGATGAACTAGGTAAATCCTGTCTCACTACATATGTACCGCTTCGATCATCATATACATCTAAAGATTCTCTAGAATTCCAAAGATCGTATCTTCTTAGCTGTAGAGCAATTTGTTTGAGTTCTTTAATTAACTCAACTGGATTATTAATCTGAATTTGCTGCGGCTGCAAATAAGATAACATTTCTTCTAATTGAGCAGTAGTTGGATTGGGACATTTCTTGTTCCCTTTATTTTTCTGTTGCTGCCTGTCTCGACGATACACAGCGTGAAAAGCTTCGACAACGTAGCATTCTTGTGCTGATAAACGTTCAAGTTGTTTTTTTCTTGCTCTATTTAACAGTGCCCAGTCACTCAAATGCTGAAAACCGAACTCCGATAAAAACTTTTTCAATTCGGGATTTTGTTTTGTTTGCAAATAAGCCCAATTATCCAAACTCATCCGAGATTGTAATTCGGCATTAAATGTTTGTAAAACCTTGACAGAAAAGAAGTTATACTCTGAAGCGCGAGTTCTAGAACTGTCATCTACCATTAGTTGGGTTCTACCGTCTCTGTCTAAAACAATTAATTTTTCTCCATCATCATTGAGAACAAACGGCAATAAATCCCGATAACTAAACTGTTTTTCACCACTAAATAAAGAATCCAATTTTTTGCATTCTCTCAAAATTGGCTCAGAAACATAGCATCTAAGACAAAGACCTGCCTTAGCGCAATTAATCGTATCTTTTCCATCATTTTCACCTTTAAAACGCGATAATAGAATATTTTGTTCGTTACTATCTTCTACATCGAAGACTTGACTATTGGTAAACTCCTGAGCAGCAGTAACATGAAATTGTTTATACCCAGCTTTTTCCGCAGCAGGATTAATCCGCCAAATTTTCCAATATCTTGAATAACTATTCATAGCCACTTTACCACCCGTCAAAAAAATATTAATACAACACTCTTACTATGTATATGGATGTTAACAGACAAGAATTATGCAAGATATAAATTTAGGATATTGAAATATTTTATTTAAGATATATTAAGCATTACTTGAGTTACGTCTTCAATAAGTAGATAAATTTAATTAAATATAAAATAAGAGATGGGTTGTAGAGACGGAGGGCGTATTGCTACCGTATCGCTACGTCTCCCTCGGTGGTTGTAACCAGGGAGCGAGACGCTCCCACTACAAATGTGGTGGACTGACTACTGGTATTAACTAATCAATTTGAGTCGTACACTAACTCGATTTGAGCGTCCAAAAGTAAGCACTGGGTAACTTTCAGTATTAATGTAATCACCACGGTTGATTTTTCCGTTTCCATCTGAGTCTATGTGAACGTTGACGGCATAATCCAACCGTCGATTTATATTTGGGCCATATAAATTAACCTCTAATCTGTTTTTATCTGCAATTTTATTAGAGATTTTCCTGATTACTTGTTCTGCAACAATATTAGATGGAGCATCCGCACGACTGACTTCTTCAAGACGCACATAAGCAACTGCTTTAGAAAAAATTCGTGTACTTTGGGGAAAAATCAGATTAGATTCAACAAGTGGTTTTCTTGTCACTGGCTGACAAGTTGATGCACTTGCAAAACTACCCGATAAAATCAAAGTTAAAAGTGGAGCAACTGATGAAACAAAAACATTTATTTTTGACATTATAATCCTTTGAATATGTTAAAAATTAACTGTATAATCTTCAAATATAAGTTCTAAATATATCTATCCTCCCATTTAAAGATTTAACATTATTTATGAACTATTAAACTATAAATAGCTAGAACTACTTTTAACTGATGCAGTTCTCGTTTATTTAACTTCTTTTACATATATAGATACTTGATTTGGATACCCAAAAGTAAGAACAGGATAGCTTTCCATCGTCATATAATCGCCGCGTTGGATTTCTTCACTTCCATTAATTGAGACATGGGCTGTGATTATATATCTGGAATTTTCATCATATTTGCCATTTAAAGCAAATTCGACGCGATTTATTGTTCCTTTCTGGTGGTTGATATCTACAATTACTTGTTTGCTGATACAAAAAGATGGAGCATCGATAAAAGTCACATCTTCAAGGTATATATTTACTGTAGCTTCGGAAAATGAGCTTAATTCCTGACTGAAAATAACTTCGCCTTTTACCAAAGATGATAAATTATTTAATGACATTTTTTTTCGGAATAATTTTTAAAATTTATGTTCCCTATTCCTCGTTCTCTATCTTGATACACGTCCAAAAATCAAAAAATAAAGCAAAGCCTTTACTGCAAACAAAACTTGATAGAGATGCTTATAGATTCCCGACTTATTAAAAGCCGATAATCTAATATTCCAGCAGATTAATGTTGATTTTGATGAGAAAAAAATCGTAGTGCGACCATCTTGGTCGCTTGTTATGATTGGACATCTTCGGAAAAGAAAAATACCATATAGATGTTTTATGAAGATGTCTATTAGGGAGCGAGACGCTCCCATGACCTTACGGAAGATAAACTACTTGTCCCGGACGCAAACCGCCAGCCTCTTGTTCGGTAAAAGTACCGCCATTTGCGGTTTTCATAATTTCACGCCAGCGGTTTCCATCACCTAATTCACGTTCGGCAACTAGAAACAGCGTATCTCCTGCTTGTATTGTATAGGGACGACCGCTAGGAGCAGAACCTTGGTAAAGATATTGAATCGTTGCAATATCGCCACGACTCAAAGTTTTTCTTTGTCCAATACCTTTTGTAGAATCGATAGGCGAAATAGTTGGTTTATTTCTATCTATAGCAAAAGCCTTTTGAGGATAATGCATGATGGAATCGTAATCGTAGTTACCGTGGTCATCACCATCGGTAATATGTTGGTTAAAATTGTGTCGATGATCGGATTCGATATTTTCCCAATGAATATGAATGTGTCTATCTCTATCCTCACGACTTTGTTCGTGCCACAACCCTAAAGCGTGTCCGATTTCGTGAATTGTGCTGCCCGTACTACAACCTTCACCTAAACCAATCTCTTGCTTACCTCCCTGCATTCCAACCCTAGACCAACAGCCGTTAGCAGGCTTAAAGTAAATGTAATTGGGATACTGGCTAGCATTACCACTGCTGCGCCGTACAAATTTGATACTAGTATTAGCTTCCCAATGAGCGATCGCCTCACTTATTCGTTGTTGTTTGGGAAGATTACCATCGATTTCATAGGGTACGACACCGTTAGTCCAACGATATTGATCTCCGACAACAAACACACCGCGATCGTTATCTTCTTCATCTTCCCCAGCACGTACAGCGGCTGCTTTTGCCTCCATTTCCTCTACGGTACCGAGTACGATACAACCCTCAAATATTGCCAATCCATCGACAACTGAATATTGAACGGGCTTGTTTTTAAAAGTTGCTCCGGAGATAAAACCCGTGCGAATATCGTTACTACTTGCAAGTCCATCAACATCAACGTTATTTACGTTTACGTCTTTAGTATTAGTCATTTTTTTGTCCTTTGGAATTGTTAAAGAAATACTCACAGCAAGGTAATAATTTTCAGTTATAAATTAAATTATCCTTGCTGTATGAGTAATAGTTGCAAGTCAAATTAACTTATGCAGTTTTTAAGTAAGCTTTCTTAGTTTTGGCTTTTGAGTCTGCATAAAGAACAACTAAATCCGCGAGATTTAGCCGTAAGGTGTCATGCCATTGCAGTAGACGTTACTGTCAGCACTTACCCCTAGCATTTGGCAAAACTGCGTGTAAAAGCCGACTCTTCTTTCGACTTTATCATTGGTAGTTTTGCCACATTCCAAGCCACCGTTGATGATATTGATGGTCATACCAAAACCAGGTTTACGTCCTTTGTTGGTATCATCGGCAGAAGGAGTCCAACCACCGCTCATGACTGCGTGACAAGAAGGCTTTGGTGATTGAGGAGTCATCCAGAACCACAAACCTGTAGAAAACGCGATCGCACTATCCGACTTGACTAAATCGGGGTTGGAAAGTAAATCCACTCCCAAGGCTTGACCTGCTGCACCGTAGTTATAATTCCACGATAGCTGCATCGGACCGCGACCGTGATAGCTACGACCAGCTACGCATGGATAGGTTGTGTTATTGCGATCGCAGTATGTATCTTCACAGCCGCCATTCATACAGGCTAACTCTTCGATATATACAAGAGCGCTTGTTTCGTGGGCAATATTAGCCAAAAACGCAGCAGCTTCACGTTTACGCTGTATGTCAGTTCCTTCGTTGCAAAACTTTGGGTATTTACCCGCCGCACTGACCAAACCGTCGTAGGAGTATAGAGCGTTACGGTTTGGGAACATAGTTTCGTAGTTTTGTCGGGAAACA
Source organism: uncultured cyanobacterium (assembly GCA_963740315.1). Lineage (GTDB taxonomy): Bacteria > Cyanobacteriota > Cyanobacteriia > Cyanobacteriales > Nostocaceae > Rivularia. The sequence goes on along the minus strand of CAVUDP010000001.1, from coordinate 1,637,529 downwards.
ATATTGGCGAAACTACCGCCTCCTGGGGGTGGGGTAGGAGTAGAGCCATCAGGAAGGCAGACTTCATCACCGGGTTGCAATTTCCTAGCTTCGTCGTCTGTAAAAGGAGTGCAATTTGGTTTGGTTATTTCCCTCCAACGACTACCATCTCCCAACTGTCCCTGGGCAATCTGAGCCAGTGTATCTCCAGACTTAACAATGTACGATTTTCCACATATACAAGACATAGATAATCTCCAAGAATTTGATTTATCTGATTACAAAATGACCTTTACAGTTTTTCTACCTAGCTCGATTGCTTCTGCAATAGTATCGACAAGGATATCAATCCTATTCCCTATAATTGCCGTACCGACATCTAAAGCTTGGGCTGGGACTTCTTGCCCATCCCAAACCAAAGTAAAATTCGTTAGCCGGGGAATAAGATTTGGGTCTGTTGCACACTGAATACGCGCCACATTTTCACCAGCATTTGGGCATCTAGGCTCAAATCGACCTGCAAGCGCTGCATTTAACGTGATTCCAAATACACCAGTAGCTGGAAAATTGCATCCGACATTCTCGCTAGCGTAAAATGTCGCTTCTAAATTCATTTCTTCACTGATAGGAGGTGGAGTCGGAGTCGGAGCAGGAATCGGATTCGGAATCGGAGTTGGAGTAGAACCGTTAGGAAGGCAAACTTCATCACCGGGCTGCAATCTCCTGGCCTCTTCTTCAGTAAAAGGAGTGCAATTTTGTTTAGTTATTTCCTTCCAACGACTACCATCTCCTAACTGTCCTTCGGCAATCAGAGCCAGTGTATCTCCAGACTTAACAATGTATGAGTTTCCACATACACAAGTCATAAATAACCTCCAAGAATTTGATTTATCCGATCGCAAAATTGACTTTCCATGACATAGCAATTCATGAGGAATTATTATGGGTATCTGGGAGTGCGTTAACGCAGTATGTCCGTCAGGATATGCGTCCCGCTCGTTGGTTGTAACGAGGGAGTGCGAGCGGGGGACGCTTGCTGGTTGTAACGAGGGAGCGAGACGCTCCCACTACAAATAATCTACCCAGCAAAACTAATGTGGCGATAGTAATAACTATGCACCAAAGTTCTGCGTCCAATAAGTCCCATATCTACCACCGCGAGCATACCCAACCCCAATGTCACGAAAGTTACCATTGAGAATGTTTTTGCGATGACCGGGACTTTTCATCCAAGAACGCATTACATCTTCAGGTGAGGATTGCCCTGCTGCGACATTTTCTCCGGCTCTCCGATAATTATAGCCATATCGCTTCATGCGAACGCCCATTGATGAACCATCGGAGCCAGTGTGGCTCATAAAGTTATTTCTAGCCATATCGTTGGAATGTGCTTGCGCGGAGTTATTTAGTCGCGAGTGGATTCTCAGGAGTGATAATCCGGCTTTGCGTCTTTCTTGATTAACAAGATTGACTACTGCCTGAACTACAGATGTCGATCTAGTGTCGGACTCTATTGATGATGAGTCTTCATCTTCACTTTCAGAAGATAAAGGCATTTCCGGTAAAGCTGGATTTTCAAGTTCAATAGTCATCGGTTCGTCAATAGTAGTCTCAGATGTTGTTGCTTCTAAATTGGAATCAGGTGTTTGAGTCATGATTTTCCTTTAATGAGTTGAGTTGTTTTATTTAGGTAATTGATAGAAACCAGAAGATTGAAATGTATCTCTTTCAAAGCCTTTATGCTTTCTATCGCTGTCTGTATAGCTATAGTTGCAGCGGATTTTTACTTATGCAGTTTTTATTTTTCTGTTGCGTCGTATTGTTTGAGAGGAGCTTTAGCTATTCTAAAACGTGCGAACAGGTTTTTTGCATGATTTTCTACCCCCCTAAAAATGTACAGAGCCAACACCCTACTATTCCATTTCATTATTTTTGCTGGGTTATGAGCGGATTAAAATTTCAGCTTATAAGAGAAGATTTGATATTGAAGAGATGTTTAGAGACTTTAAAAAAGGCAGGGCAAACGCATCTAAATTTAAAAGGTGCGGGTGCAGCTCCTGCTGCGCTCAGCACCGTCCAAGCGCTGCGGCAAGCAGATCGCCCTCTGAGAGGACTGCATTATATTGGTATAAGCAAGCAGTAAGAATAGTCAACATATAGTTATTGTCCATAGCTGCTCGATTGGATTTTTGGCGATTACTACGTTTAAAAGTTTGTTCCAGGTTCAAGGCATTAAGAGCAATTCGTCGCAACAATGCTAAATTTTGTGGTCCATGAGCAGTACGGACACGACAAGCATTTTCATCAAACGTGACATCGAGAGTCCAATGCAGACCATTTTCAATACCCCAATGTAAACGGATAGCTTGCCCCAATTTACGAGCATCACAATCCAAGCTAGTTAAATAAAACTGAACTTCACGGGTTGTTTTATTCCAGAGATGCCTAACTCGAATTACCATGACAACACATTTTAACCCGACCCAATCTCCTTGATTATATAAAGGTGGTAATTGGGAAACAGGAACGCACCAAACTTGTCTTTTTTCTGTACGATGATGAGCTTTTTATATCCGTTCATCATAACGGCGGAAGTACACTTTTAAACCCTTGCAAAATTTTGTTCTCAAACCAATTTTTTACGTGTGTATGAAGTGTAGGATGATTACCTTTAAGTGCTAAAATATAATTAGCTTTTGCGCTAAAAATCTGAGATGCAATTGCTGGAAGGCGTACCCATTGCATCAATAGTAATTGTACATCCTGCTATATCTAACAACTCTAATAATGCTGGAATTGCTGTAATTTCATTCGATTTATCTGCCACCTTTATCTGTCCTAAAACAAGGCGATGTTTACTTGACCATGCGCTGACCAAATGCAAGACTGATTTGCCCTGTTCCCTATCATAAGAGCCTTTGAGAGTTTTTCCATCAATAGGAATTACTTGCGCTCCAAAACATTCTACTATTGATTCTACCCAACGTCGAAAGCATTGCTTAAATATTTTTGGATTGATGCGCTCAAAAACTCTACGAAATGTATCTGCACTTGGGATTCCTTGTGGTAAAGCTAAAAATTGCTCTAGCCATTCGTACTTACTCAAGCCGTAATTTTCCATGTCTTCCCATCCTCGACCTCCGGCAATTACCGACAATATTCCAATAATTAAAATATCTTTTAATAAATGAACACGAGTTCTTTCTACACGTGGGTCTTCAATTTCGCTAAAAACTAATTCCATTTTTTTTGTAAGGGCAGTCGCATTAGCTATACTTAGTTTTTTTGAGCTTTTAATCGTTTGCTTTGAAGACTTTAAACCCGATGTCATGAAAATAACCCTGTCAGGAAAGATAGATGCTTTACTTCTGAGCTTACTATTTAACCTGTCCAATACCTAAATGATTTAAATTATTTCTTTTAACTTACAATTGTGTAAATAAATCTGTAGTTTTAGTTACAAATTTAGATGCGCTTACCCTGGTTATGTATCGAGGTGATGGAGAAGAATTTGTTAGATTGTTTTCCGATTCTGTTGCAGCGATTGTTGTTGTTTGTTCGTAAGAGATAATATTTCCTTTTTCATATTCAATGTTGATTTGCTGCTGTTTGAAAGGAATAGTATCAGTTGTCTTACTAGGGTTATTTGTGAAAGAAAAGTTAAATCCAGCCAGTTGATTTTCTTCAAAGACTAAATTCATTTGTATTTCTTTACCATGCTCTAAACTAACTTCCTTTAAAGCTGCTTGCAAATCTTTAATATCCGCTAAATGATGTCTACTATCCAATACTTGGTTTACGACATCAGATATAAACTTCAATTCTGGTGGGTCAGTTAGAAAGTAGTTATTAATTGAATGGTTCATGATTATATCTGATAGCTATGTACATTCGCAGTTATCCCTCTTCTAATTATTAAATTTATTTTCTATTAAATACCTCCAGTCCATGCTTTCCTTATGACGTAAAAAAGCTTAGTACTATAGTAATAAAATGACCTATGACTATAGTGATAGACATTTGAGAATGAAATGGCTGATGCTGTTATTTCATACCTAATCTGTACCCTTAACTAATAATAAACTTTAGATAAACTACTTGTTCCGTAAAATATTTTTTTTTCACATTATTGGAAAATATTAGGTTAATTAAGCTATTTTAGATATGAATATAATTCAGACCAATCGCAATCGAATCATATTTTACAGGAGGTATTTAGCTAATGACGAATTCAAATGAAACTATTGCAAAAAATCAGGATTATAAATTTGTTAACAAGCACTTAGCAGCAGAATTAACAGGTTTATCCGGTGATACTCTTAAAAGGTATCGACAAAAAGGCAAGCTTCAAAAAGACATCCATTGGGTTTCCGTTAACTCAAGAGTAGTAAGGTACAATAAGACTTTATTAATCGATTGGATACAGAATCACGAAAGCAATCCAAAAGCGCACTCAAAAGCAATTGAAAATTATTTAGCGTCGCTTCCATCTAGCCAGAAGAAAACAAGACGAAAACGTACTTAACTTTTTAATACGATTCTTGAGATTGATTATTTTATTAATTCTCGAATTACAATTCTGGTACTTCTAAATTAGGCTTGCTACCTGCATAATGCTTATAAATAACTTCTGGAGAATTCCCAACCCATTTCCCTATATCCTTCGCATCAATATCAGCTTCTAAGCAAAGAGTAATGAAAGTGTGCCTGCATTGATAAGGCTTACGATATTCGCTGACCACACCTTGTTTTACAAGTTTAGTTACTATTCCATCTATTTGTTTCCCACGATGATTTTTATAACCTTTCCACGCATGATTAAGAAAATCGCCGAAGTCTACTATTCCTCCTTTTTTACTTTTAAAAATAAAATCTCCGGGATTGTTATTTTCAGGTTTAATTGATGAGAGTATCTCGCGTAGCTGATTATTTACCGGAAAGCGCCTTTGACTTTGAGTTTTTAATCCATTTTTGACAGCAAATCCTTTACTACTGATTGTAATAGCTTGCTCGAAAGTTATATATTTCTCATTAATATGCTTCCACTGTAAAGCGATAGCAACGGAATGGTCTACATCCCGTAAAAAATAATATTTTAACTAGAGGAGCGTAATAACTATAAAGTTTACTTTCTTCAAAAGCTTGGATTATTGCATCGCGTTCTTCTGGAGTAAATGGATTGATTTTATACTCTGTAGTTTCCGACTTAGGAATCTGAATATCTTTTGCCATCCCTTGAAAAGGATTAGACTCAATTAATTTACTTTTCATAGCCCAATTGCAGCAAGCATTTATATTTGTCAAAGTACGCTTTGCTGCATTGGGAGTAAGATTTGCAATCAAATAATCTCTAATTGCAACTGCATCATTTAAGCTCTTAGTTGGTAGATTAGCGATGTGATTGCGATACTTCCGATAATCAACAGCGTAAGTGGAGGGACTTATCTGTGGTTTCTTGAATTCTGTATATTGTTCCCATAACTTTTCCAAGTCCAGACTCAAAGGAGGGACAGAGCTAGTTTTTGGAATGACAGTTTCGAGCGAGGCTGCTGGTTTGTATTTAGCCAGAGTTGCATCGAATTCTCCATAATCGATATCCCTTTGAATTTTCGCAGCTATTGTAGAAGCCTGCTGTCTTCCCAAGGGTGTATCATCATGTCTAGTTGAAAGATAAAAACGTTTGGTTTTTATTTCTCCCGCTTCTGTTGTAATAGGGTGAGAAAAAACGATTTGAAGTCTATCGTTGGAATTTTTTATCTGTACTGAACCACGTTTAGAAGCATTTGATGATTTTTTAGGAGACATAAATAAAAAGTATAGTGGAAAATTTGCGCCTATCAATAGTGGTAGTTGGAGCGGGTGCAAGAATTTTAATCTTTGATAATCGATATAATATTGAAGGTAGAGCTACAAACGATTTAGATTTTGCTGTACAAGTTAGAAATTGGTCGAATTTTCAAACTTTAAATGCCAATATGACTCAAACAAGTAATCCATGCTTCCGATCCACAAATATTCAGCATAGATTTATACATATTTCAACTAATATTGAGGTAGATATAGTTCCATTTGGTGACATTGGAGAGCCAAATCAAGAAATACAGTGGTCAAATGGAATAATATGAAGTCCGGCTAATTACTTACGATATGGCGACTAGCAAAAAAATTGTTTTTACTGGCTTACCCATTACCAGTTCTCACAGATATGATAAGTTTTTAACCGGACATGATATAACTACATTACTGATTGATATTGATAGACTAAGAACTACTATTACCGTATTTATTTTCCCAGTAGCTCAAAAAAAGTTTCTTTATCAATACCAATATCTTGAATCATGCCCATCAAAGTGCCTTGCTTTAAATCTTTTCCCGCGTGAATAGGAACAACCACTCTTCGTCCATTACTATCTTTATAAATAGCATGGCTCCCTTTCTGACGGTCAAGATAAAAACCATTATTTTCAATTACTTTGATAAATTCTTTAGCCTTAACAGTAGGAAAATTACTCATGCCAAAATACTTAATGGCTTCACAATTAAATCTTCTTTGGGAATAGACTGATTATCAGCCCTTAAACTTTCAATATATAATTCAATAGCTTCTGTAATATTTTCAATGGCTTCTTCAACAGAATCGCCTTGAGAATGACAGCCTTTTAAAACAGGACAAAAAGCATGATAACCTCCATCAGCTTCTTTTTCTAGAATAACTGTATAATTGTAAATTTGTTTACTATTGTTTTTCATATATTTTCAACTAGTTTATTAAATATCTACTTTTACGGTTTCATGATTCCATCATAAAGGCTTTGAGGCATTTAGTACTCATGGCATTGTACATCGTGTCGTAAATGGTGGTGGAAGCTTAGAACGCGAATATGCTACTTTATTATCGGCTCTAGCTAAATTTGGTAGTCATTATTCAATTAGATGATGAAAATAAATGATTTAATGTAGCTCATAAAATTAAAATATTTGCGTTGTTATTCAGTGAAGCAATTTAGTATAAAACTCTCAATTTTACTTAATATGCAATCTCTCAACTAAAATTCATATCCCATGTTTATCCAGTAATGCCAATTTGCTATGGCTTCAGCAGTTTCCTCATCAACATTAATTGGATGAATATCATAAAGCCTTGCAGAGAATATATCATCAACATCTCCTTCCCTGTAACGCACCTCAACAAAAATCGACCGCATACACTCATCTTCTGGCGACATTCCAACTACCTCAACTTCCTTTCCTTGGGGACGCTGACGGTTTACCCACCTTGCTTGAAAAGGAAACTGCAATCTGTCATCGAGGTAATAGTACCATCCCATCGCCCGCTCATCCTCGTTATAGGCATCGACGACTGCTTCCATGCTAATCCGCTCTTCTCGGATTTCATTTCGTTTGACTTTAGGCATCACATTTATCCTTATTGATAAGTTCCTTTATTACTATATTTTCTCACCTTTGAATACAGCTAAATCGCGGAATTATAAATATTCTTTCTTAAATTGATAAATATAAAATTGATTTATATTTTGAATTGAAAAGAAGATATAGCCTAAAAACATTCTTGATTCTTGTGGTGATTCATTAGTACAATATTATGCATACTAACAATGATTAGAATTAACCTTTAAAACCTGTATTTTAAGTATCAGAGGGGTTATTAGCCTATATGTCACAAAAACGCGGCAATTTTGGCAATGCTCTACAAGAGACATTAGGCGATCGCATTCTTGCAGCGCTAACTCAGCAGGAAATATCTCAGCTACTTGATGCGTTTTTAGCTACTTTACCAAGTGAAGAACTAGATCCTATTTTGACTCAGCTTCCATTAAATACTCGAAAAACGTTACAAAAAATCCTAAATCAACAACAAAATATCAACCAAGAACAACCCCTCTCCCTAGACAAATTAGCTCAATACTGGTCGCAATTGTGGCAAGATTGGAACGAAATTACTGAGGAAGCTTCTCAAGAAGATGGAAGATATATTGTTCAGGAAGTTGATTGGGAGCCGCCTTATTTTGATGCTTATACAATGGTGGAGGATTTGGAGAAGGTTGCCCAAAATATTCAACCACTAATCGAAACAGCTTTTGAGCATAATTTTATTCCCGATGAAAGTTTTGCTGCAATTATCTTTGAAATGGAGAGTGATATATCAAATGGTATACCCGATTGGATGGATATTGATGACGGTATATATTTGGAAGAAAATATTACTAACTGCTTTTTGCAATGGGAATGGTTGGTAGCTCAAGAGAAACGAAAAAATGCATTTAACTTTACACAACAAGTCAGGGAATGGGAAGAAAAATTTTCTTTGATTAGCTTAGACGATGATGCTGTAGTGAATTTCTTTACTCAGCTATCTGAAACAGAGCAACAGTGTATTTTAGCTGAATTTACTGCTAACAAAGAAGCGTCACTATGGAAAAAAACTTTAGATAATACTTCCTCTCCTTGGCATCATATTTATATGCATCTTATAAATCAGTATGCACCAGAAAGATATTTGGTGAATATGAGGGCTACTATTCCACAACAGTGGCAAAACGGGCTTCCGGTAGTAGAGGATTTTTTAGTTCAACAAGATTATTCCCAAAGCTTGAGTGTAATTCAAGAAACATTAAATGCATTGTTCAAATCAAGTCAAGTAGATAACTCTTGGACACCAGAAACTTCTTTGTTATTTACCATTGTCAGTAGGATTCATTACAGCAATCAGAATTGGGAAAACGAGAGAAACCTGCTATATTACTACCAACAAACGGCTCTGGGACTGGGTGAATCCGAACGAACAAATGCTTTGGAAATTCAGCAGATTGCTTTTACGCATCGTTATGATTGGTCAACTATGTTCCAAGCTTTTACTGAGGTGCCTGTTTCTGAAAATATACAACAAGCTCTCTTTGAATCCTGGCGTGACTATATCGTTCGTCGTGCCAAAACCCGCTCTTATTATTTAGGATTTCAAGGAACAAAAACTGTTGAAAATTGGTGGCTGCACTGGTTAATTGATAGTATTGCAGATTCACGAAAGGGGAAAACTTGGTTTCAAGAAAAAATTACACGCTGGTTAACAAATTTACCTTTAGATAAAGCAGAGTTAGGTGAGGAGTATAATCTATTGCGGTTGCTAACCTTCATATTTAATAGAGATACGTAACCAAACTCAAAATCTTTGTCCCAGGTTTTACCGAGTTGTTATTCAACCCCAGAAATTATCTTCTGCTGATGATGAATCACGGCAAACTTATTTGCAGCAATATGCACCTTCGGATTTATGGGAAAGGGTTTTAATTTATTGGCGAGAGCAATTATACCAATTTATTCCCCAACCCGAACTAGCTAAAAAATCGGATTATACCCAACACGCTCAATGGATGACTGCGTTAAAGGAGTTAAATCCAAATAACTATGAAACATTGTTGAAACAGTGGAGAGTTAAACACCAACGGCGAAGCAATCTGTGGAAAGCTATGCGTGAAGCAGGATTGGGATTGTTCTAATTATAAACTGTAATTTCAATCAATAATTCTTGCTATCTACGAAATATTATTAGTTTACTAGCAAAGCTAAATTAGCCTGAAGTAAATTTTAAGATTTAATTTTAATTAAAAATGTAATATTACAAGTAATTTTGTGCTTGAATAGCTATGTTACTTTAAACTATGCTCGCTTCCTGAATTACGCAGCCAAACTAAGTTTATTCAAATATTCTGGTGGAAGCTATATTTTTCACCATAGTTTACGGAACAAGTACATTATTTATTCGGCAAAATTAGATTATTTGTCAAGTAAATATTGTGATTTTTATTATTTCCAATAATCATAGTTGAGACAGGATGAAAATTAGATGATGAAAAAGATTGTAAGGCTATTGATAGTTACGTCTGGTACTTTTACTTTTTTGACAAACATTATTAGTGGAGTATCGCTTGCAGAAGAAACAAAGTCAGCAGAGTTTAATTTCAAGAAATATGACTTCTGGGTGGAGAAATGCCAGTTATTGAGGGAGGAAAAACAGTATGGCGAAGCTCTGAATGCTTGCGAACAGGCTATTTCTCTCAAGCCTAAAAAAGATAACATTCAATTATGGTTAGCTCGTGGGGATGCTCTACTACAACTGAGTCAATATAGCGAAGCTGCGATTTCCTATGATTGGGTTTTGAAGCAAGATAAAAAGAATATACCAGCCTTAGTTCAAAAATGTTCGGCTTTGTTGGGTTTGGGTAAGTATGAAGATGCACTTAAATCCTGCGATTTAGCTTTGGAAAGAACAGAGAATTGGGACAACCTACAGCAAGTAAAGAATTATTGGGGAAATATTACTTTAGCGAAAGCTTTGTATATCAAAGGTTCTGTATTGCGAAGAAAGAAAGAATATGAACAAGCTACAAAATATTTTGATAATGCTCTACAACAGGACAATAATTTTGCTTTAGCGTATGCAGGAAAATGTGGTGTACTTGCAGACCAGAAAATGTACAATGAAGCTTCCCAATTGTGTAAAGCTGCTGTTGAAAACTTTGAGAATCCTCAAACAAAAGATGAATCAACAGATGAACAAACAAGTGAGAGTATTGAAAACAGTGTAAACACACCAGATGCTAGCGATGCCATTATCTGGTATGAGACAGGAAGAGTAAAACAGAAGCTAAATGAGCAACAAGAAGCTTTAAACAACTTTAATATAGCTATTCAAGTTAATCCCAGATATTCTCAAGCTTTAGCCCGTAAATCCGAGATTCTCAATAAAATGGAACGGTATGAAGAAGCTTTGGATAATTGCGATCGCGCTTTGAAAGGAGATAAGCAGTGGAGCGATACTAAGGGTTTGGCTTACGTATGGTATCAACGCAGCGCAGCGCTTTTGGGGTTACAGAAATACGAGGAAGCATTAGCGTCATCGGAAAATGCAATAGCTATTGAACCAAAATATGCAGAAGCTTGGAATAATAAGGCTGTGAGTTTATGGAAGTTGGGACAGCATGAAGACGCAGAAATAGCGATAAAAGAAGCAGTTCTTAACTATACTGGTTCATATTATGCTCAAGGTTATGCTAATCGCGGTAGAATTTTGAGTTCTTTAAATAAGTATGACGAAGCTATTTTAGCTTACGAATATGCGAGTCAAAATATCGAGGATTTAGATAGAAAATCGCTTTATGCATTTTGGCTAAACAAAGCTGTAGCACAAATGCAATCAAAGGATATAAAGGAGCCGAAAAGATATCAAAACGCACTATTTTCAATTGGAAAATCAATTACTTTTCAACCCTCCTTTGCGGCTTTTTATAATAAAGCCATCATTTTATCAAGGTTAGGAGATTATCAAAATGCAATCGAAGCCTTTGACAAAGCAAATGAGTTTTTACCAGACAATTATTTAGTGTTAACCGGAAAAGCTATTGCATTAATTAATGTAGGAGAATTAGAAAATTACAAAGATGCACAAGATACTTTTCAAAATGCATTGAATACTATTGATAGAGCTTTAGCAGTGAATCCTAGTTATCCACTTGCTATAAAGAAAAGAAAAGAATTAATCGGTAAAATGCGAGAAAAGATTGAAAAATATATGAAAGTACGCAATAATCTCGAATAATTAAGCAGCTATAACATCTAATAAAAATCATTTTCAAACAATATTAGTTAAGGATAGACTCTTAACTAATATTAATTTTTTGTTGTAAAAAATATTATTGCGTAGATATCGAAAATTCGTAAGTAGAAAAAGCTGGTTTTTGTCGTTCAATAATTTCTTGTATTAGTTCTTCATCTAACTGATTTGATGCATCTGTACGCAACCTGACGGTAAAATGATATGGTTTTCCACCACCTAACATCGGATTTTCATCGAGGTTAACTTCCCCTAAAATCAAACCATCGTTGAAGTTTTCCTCAATGCTAATATGTTTTTGAAATTCGGGTAAATCTTCATCTAAAGGTAAGCCTGTATAGTAATGTAGATATAAACGCAAACCATGTTTTGTTCCATGCCAGCGATAAAGAGTAACAGCATTACGAATTAATTGTCTTTGCTGTTGAATTGTCCAACGCTCATCAATTTCCCATCCTACCCATTTTGCTAGAAAAGGAAGAAAAGCCTCCGGTGCTGTAAGAGGATCGAAATAAGCCCATAAAACATCAGTTGTTTGAACTACCGGATCGAAAGCTTGTTCAAAAATCGAGACGAAGCGTCTAGCTATATCTCTTTCCCCAAATATAGAAGGTAAGAAATTAAGGTAAGAAGTTTCGGGACGAATAAGTAAGTTAAAAAGTTGATATTCTACAAGTTGTCTTCGGTTGGTTGTTTCTAAAAAAACCTGTATTTGAACTTGATAATTAATTTGTAACTGAGTTTTTTGATTTAGAGCTTGTTGATTTTCAAAGAAATCCGTTTCTACTTGAAAACTAATAGCTTTATCTATTTTTGTATTGGGTGCAATTTCAAATAATCTTTGCTGGTTAAAATTGCACCATCGAGCAGGATAGTCTCCGGATACTTCTATAGAATATTGTAGATTGCGGTTATTGTTTCTATGATTTGTGTTTTCAACGGTAACTAAAATTTGTTCTGGTTCACCGGGATACAACCACAAATCTTGATTTGAAGTTTCTTTTCTTCTACTAAATGATACAGATAAAGCTTCCGATTCAATCGCTTCGGGGAGATGCATCGAAGCTATTTGGATAGCTAAAGAAGGTGTTTGAACCATTGTTAATTATGAGTATTTAAGTTATGAAATTTTAGGAAGGTAGTAAGGACTTTAGTCCTAATATCCGCATAGGTTAACGTACAAATTCCGATAGTCTCATACAGAATTAATAATCAATAAACTCAATAATGTGACCAAAATTTTGTTCTTCCTCTTGATGAATATTCGGTTTTTCCCAAGAACAGATTATTCCTTCAGAACCAGGATTAATCTCAATTTCTGGGTTGTCTTCGTCTTCAAGTATTATCCAATCTTGGGTAAATTTCCATATTCCAAACAGCTGTACATCTCCGACATATTTCACGAACGGTATTTTCTGACAAATTGCAACAATTTCTGAAGCATGCAATTTTTTTCCTAATTCCCAACCTTTTCCATCAAATCCCCCCACCAAAGGATTCAAAAATCTGTGTAAAAATGCTTTGATACGGTTTCTTGTTTCTTCATCCTGACTAATATTTTTCTCTAACAGTACTTCTAACTTAACCCTAACTCCTACATAACGGGGTTGCTCTAATCGAACTTGAATACCTAAAGGTTTACGATTATCCATATAATCTTCAAGCTCTCGTTTGAATTCATCAGAAATAACTAAATCGTTATCTGGGTTGGTTCCGCAAAAGCTATCGGTAAAAGGATGAAAATTGTTAGGTTCCGGTACTATTAATAAACGAACAACACCTGCTGTATTATTTCTTGCACAATGAGCGCGAGCTATATTTCTAGATGCTTTTGCTTGTTTAATTATTCTTTCAAAATCTTCAGGAATTACCGCACATTCGCGAGTACGGAGAATCTGGGGAACTCTGAGTACAGCTTGCTCTAAAGATTCGCTGTCAGTTCCACCAGCAGCATCTTGATAGTTAATAACACTCTTAACATAAGGAATTGCATATTTAAGTACATTTAGAGTTTCTTTTTTTACGTTACCTTGACTCCCTCCACCAGTACGATATGCTCTCATATTTATTTCTGCTCCCGGTGGAGGAACTGCACCATATTGACGTTCTAATGCTTGTACGGCGCTGCTTACAGGTTGAATATACGTTAAATTCCTTTGTCCGTAATCGTCTCTTTGTACAATTACATTGTTTGCTCGATGTCGCTGATATTCTCTTCGTTCCAGAGTCAATTCTCTGAGTTGAGAAGGTTCTCTTACTAAAGGACCAAATTGCACCGTACCAGTTACCGAGTCAATAATATAATGCTGGCTATTTTCTCTCGATTGACCAAAATCTTTAACTTCTTGCCAAATTTGCGGTTCTTCTCCAGGAATTAATATTTCAATATATTCTTGCTGCTGAATTTTTCTATCTAAAATGGGCTTGCTTTGCAGTTCAAAAATTTGTCCCGGTTTACCGTTACTAATTCCTAACACTTCATTTTCCACACGCATGCACTGAGTCGCATTTGTTTCACCACCAATTGCACGTACAGATATACCGACAATCGCAGGAGATTCATAGTAATATTCTTGTCCCTCTTCTAGTATGGTATAAACGCAGCGTATCCAGTAACCGCTATAGCTATCAACAGAATCGCTAAATTCATAACTTGGTAATCTTTGAGGTAAACGCAGAATCACATCTGCACCATTTTCTAAAGATTGGGTGACACCATCAAAGCTAAAACCTTTGGTTTTGTCGATATCTTGTGCTAAATTTACCCATTTCTCTCCATTCCAAGCTTGCCATTCTAAAGGTGGATTTTCTGGAATAATACCAGTTGCTCTAGCAGCATCTCCTCTAAAATTAATTGCGATAACGTTACCTGAAATAGTATTTCTTCGTTCTTCATCATCTGCAAAATTATTTTCTAGTTCATCTAAAACCAGATAAAAGCAGTTACCGGGTTGGCAATATTCAAATAGTAATAATTCATCTGTAGCATCCCATTTCTTTTTGTTAGGAGCAACTTTAGTATAAAAATTTTGGGGTTTTTCTTCCGTCTCGGTAGCAGTCAAAAAATGTTTAATCAAAGGATTACCGATGACTAATTCTTCATTTGTAGTAAAAACTATAGCCTCTTCGTTTTCGGTTCTGATAGTTGCGACTTCAGTTCCATAAGGAATTCTTACGGGTTCTGGTTGCTCTTTGCTCAAGTAAAAAGTCAACTCACTTTTAGCAGGTGTGGGAGGTTGGAGACGAATTCCCAGCAACTCTAGGAAAGTAATGTAATTGAGTAGAGGAACTTGATTGAACCTGAGCAGCATTTGGTCGGTTAACCATGCAAATAGTTCAATTAAAGTAATCCCTGGATCTCCAGGATTATGATTCGTCCATTCCGGACAATAACGGGGAATGCGGAGAATACATTCCTCTACTAAATCCTTGAACTTACGGTCATCTAAATTGGGCTTTTCTAAATTAGGTAAAAAATCAAACTTCATAGCAATTCCCCGGTAGGTGATAGATAAAAGGGATATACTAAGCTTCTTATTTCCTGATGATTCTTTGGTTGATAGATAATTTCAATCTCTACCTTGCCCCTGATAGGGTCGGGATTAGTGCGAACTTCCTTTAAAATTATCCGTGGTTCCCACATTTTCAAAGCTTCCTCTACATACAAACGAATACGTAAAAGAGTTTGAGTATTTAGAGGTTCAAAAACAAGCTCCGATAAACGAGAACCAAAACTCGGTCGATAAACTCGTTCTCCCAAATCGGTGCGGAGAATGATAAGTATAGATTCTTCTAAATTTTTAGTTTCTGAACTGAGTTGAATTCCCCCTTGGACATTTAAATTTAAGGGGAAAGCAAAACCAGAACCTATGTAGTTTGGGGAATCGAGGTATTCGATATCTTCAGGCATAATACTGAGTGTGCGCCTGTTAACAGGGGTATATTACTATGACGGTGGGGTTAGAGTGAAGAAACTTTATATATATTTTCAATTTGGGGTTTGAATAGTTTGCGAATGGTGAATAAGGCTTATCCTTCAACTCGCGAAATTGCTTCTTGTACTTCCACCTCTCCTTCAATTACTGCCATAATTCCCGGTAAATATTCATCCATCATCATCACATTGGCGTAAACCATTTGTTTGATTAATGCAAAACTAAGGTTATCTCCTTCTACGTCTATGCTGGTTTTGTAGCGGATTTCTCCAGTTGTGAAATCGAATTCAAAGTTACCCATAATCATGCCATAGTTGGCGCGGTTGATGAATTCTGTGATGGCTAAACGTTTGTTTTCTGGGACATTTACGGGAGAAACTGAATAAAAAACGAATTGTTGCTGTTGTTCTCTGGCTTTTGCGTAACAGTCCCATTTACCGTTTTTTCCTTGGAAGGCTAGATGTAAAGTTGGTTGTGTTTTAAGTTTAGCGAATTGCCAATCGTCTTCGATAAAGAAGTTGACTACTGAAGAGAAAATACTTTCGCTGAACCTACTATCTGATGCTAATGCTACTTCATATGAATTAACCCATTGTTCAAAAAGATTAGTTGCTTCCTTGTCAATTTCAGCAATGACTTCTTCAGTTGCTTCCAACATACTATTTCCCGCCCATTCTTCAAAGCCTTTGAGAGTTTCATCAAAAACTTCAGAAATAGCTGACTCTGTTGCGGACACATCAGCATTAGTCCAATCTTTGACAAAATTGACCATTGCTTGAGAAATCTGTCCGTTGGAAATGCTTTCTTGAGTAATTGCAGAGGGACTATAAGCCCAAAAGGTACGATAACCAGTTTCTCCTGACTCTTGGGGTTGTTGAAGTTGCAAAGCAAACCAATTTTCTGTAAATAGCGGTGATTCTGGGGTTTTAGTTAAGTTATCCTGA
Organism: uncultured cyanobacterium; assembly: GCA_963740315.1. Taxonomy (GTDB): domain Bacteria; phylum Cyanobacteriota; class Cyanobacteriia; order Cyanobacteriales; family Nostocaceae; genus Rivularia. The sequence continues at coordinate 1,621,042 of CAVUDP010000001.1, read as the reverse complement.
CTAAGATTCAATAAGTAAGCTAGAATTTCATCGGAATTGCTGGCTTGTTCTCTTATTTGAGCTAGCAATTCGGGTTTCAAAGTTGCTTCTATCTTGATATTTTTTTCTGTTTGAAAGCTACCTAATGAGAAAGGACAGCGCAATTCTTGCTTAAGATTAAACAATGCCTCAGTGTCAATGCGTTGGTAAAGCTCGGGGTTTATTTCAAAAGTGAGACGACACTCATCAAGAGTGTCATTTTTTTGAGTCAGATTTAAATCGATTACTTGTACCTCCAAAGGAGATTGGGAAGGGTCATGTAAAGTTAGTTGTTTATTTACTTGACAATTTTCAGTTTTTATAGCCATGTTTCGGTGATGGTTAAAAATAAGATTATTTCGCGAGCAACTGATTTGAGCGCGTTAGTTTTTGCTAATAAGTCTTGGCAATGTGGCAGTTTTTTTTAATTTCAATACCTTCGACAACTTTTTTCTACAGCTAATTTTAATTGATTTCCTGTGAGTTCTGAGGGAGATAAAGGAATACCTAATTTATGTTTTTTTATTAGCCATGCATTAATATTTTGGTCATTGTTGAAAGGAATTACCACTGCTGAAATTCCTTGGGATAAAGCTTGATAAGTAGTACCGTTTTCCCCGCAGTTAATTACTACTTGGCATTGTTTGATGATTTCCGAACCGGGTATAAATTTAGCTATTAAAATCTGCTTATATATCTTCAAGAACTAAGATATTTGCAAGATTTTCTCTTTGTACCATTTTTGTTCAACACATCCATAAGAAAATACCATTCTATCTATACGTTGTCTTAATTTATCAATTGTCATTAACTCTATTTCATCAGTTTCAGTACAGATTGGTAAAACTGTTCGCTTATCAATATCCCAAAGAATAATAGCTACTAAAAATTTTGTATCCCCCTCACTTGCCCAAATATCTGTGGCACTATCTACTGTGAAGGGAAGATTAAATGTTTTTGGTTCAATAGGATAACTTTTTAGTATTTCGTTTGGTTCTAATTCAAAATCAACAAATAAGTTATTATCAGAACTAATTTCTTTAAAAATAGTTTCTGCTTGTTGAGTTAATAGCTGGAATTCGCTACCATCAGCAAGAGTGAAGACTAAAGAATCTGTTAACACATCACAATCATCATTTTCTTCGATAGCTACTCTCGATACTAATACAACTGTTTTACCCAAAAGAGCATTAACTAAGCTTTGTTTTGTATTACTTATTTCCATTGCAATGCTGCACCTCCACTAGAAGCCTTTAGAAAAGTAACGAAAGTACCATCAGCTTGACGTATAATAATTGCATTTCCTTTGCGACTCCAAAGAGCATTTGTATACTCTTTATAAGGTATCTGACGAGTTTCTCCTGTTTTCACGATGTCATCAATAAATTGTTCAACGGGTTTTTGGAACTCTTCCGATTTTATCTTCACTCCTTTTGGTATTTCCACTCCTATTTCCTCGGCAGTTGTTCGGATATCATTTTGATGTTTTCTAAATTTAGTATTTTTATTACCCCCATATGAGGTTTGTTTAGGAAAAATGCCCTTTTGAACTTTAGCTACATTTTCAAGTCTTTCCTCAAGTTTAACTAATTGAGAAGAAAGTTCTGGATTTGTCGGATCTTGCTTAATTTTATCTAGCCATCTTCTGAGTTCTTCATCACTATCAAGTACACTCTTGTAAAAGGTTTCTAGTTCTTCACAATTACTACACCGAAAAATACGCCCATCGCCAGTAATTTTAATAGTATGTCCACTAGTAGTTCGATATTCGGAAATAATTCCTCTAGAACCTTTTTTATTCGATTTCTTAATCCCAAGTTTCTCTTTCAGCCCATTCCACTTAGCTGCTAAAAAGTCCTTAACCTGATGTTTCATCACTCCCAACTTCTCCTTGATAAGTTGTAGTTATAGAGCAATAAGGATTAAACGGGTGAGGTGGGAGAGTCCGATAGAACTGGGGATTATTAAAATACGCATTAATGAATTACTTGTAAAAATCTAAGCAATAGTTTCCATTTTTTGATTTTTCAATTTATTTAAAATTTTTAACACTGTAGTAAACTCGAAGCATTTAATGTCATTCTCTTGGCATTTATTTCCCAATACCATGCTTATTCCTTTGATATTAGGCAAGTAGTCAAGTATTTCTAAAATATTATCAGTTGAATAATTTAAGGTTATTAATAAAGAGTTGTCCTTAGCTAAATCATTTATATCTTTAATTTGCAACTCTTCTGGATATCTAGGGCATTCTTCTTTTAAGAATTCCCAAGAATTTTCTACATTTCCTAACAAATCAATTTGATAATATGAAGCATTTAGTTCCGCTTCATTGAGGAATCGGCTTAAAATCCAAGAAGGATCATCATCATATGTAGCTTCGATATTTGAATATATTATACCAATACCATCTTTTAATAATTCATCTCTGAATTGCCTTGGAGGAATTTCATGTTCTATTGGTTGGACAAAATCAACACCTACTTTTCTAATTAGTTTAAGTGTTTCTGAAAAATTTCTGCCTACTATAACTTCTCCAACAACTTTTGCAGTTTTTAATGCTTGTCTAATTGAAATTGCAATATCTTCGGTAACAATTTTCTCATCATTAAATCTTGGGTTTTTAAAAAGTGGTACACCTATTAAATTTGCTCCCACATCTTCTAATCTAGTTGCCTCCTCAATTGTTGATACCCTATCAATCTTTTTAATAATGGAATTCATAAATCTCCGACTGTTATATTTCGATAATGGTTACTTTTTCTCTAGGATCTGATTTGTAAGTAGACGGATCTACAACTTTGATTTTCCCTTGAGTAGATGTGGAAATCTTATAGTATGAGCCTACATGTCTTCCACCGCCTGGATGAAACTGTATATTAGTGATTTCTGGGTGTCCTTTAATTCTGATCTGCGTCGATAGTTTAGAGCCCCTTGTACTCTGTTCAATTGTAACGTCGTATCCAGCACCTCTAAACTCTTCTGCTATATCCTCAGCCGATTTACCCCAAATTGATTTAGGATTACTGACAATGTTATTAACATGATTATCATAATCATCACTATAGTCATCGTCAATTGGATGCTCACTAGCAATCATGTAAATCGAATAGTGACCAAGTTTACCCTTCGGACGAGCTTCAAATCTCTTAATCCAAGGATACTTAGACTTAACAGATACATTTAACGCTCCAATTAAACCTGGAACTGGCGTATTAGCTGCATCGTTAAATTCAGTAATTGCTTTAGCTTTAGCAATTGCAGCCGGTAATTCAGCAGCTTTTCTCGCAGCATTATCACTTTCCTTAGCACCACGTTCAGCTCCTTCTTTACCAGCTTTCCCAATCCCCAACCTTTCTTTCAGCCGATTCCACCTATCCTGCAAAAAGTCCTTAACCCGATGCTTAACCCCTCCCAACTTCTGCTTAATAAAAGGAATAGCTCGCTCTTTAGCAAATTTCACACCATTACGAACCAAACCTTCAACTCGTTGACGCGCTCCTTGAACTAAATTACGCCCTACTTGAGAAGCTTTATTTCTCAATTGACTGGCCAATCTTCTCCCAGATTGTAATAAACTACCTCCTTTTTGAATCGCGCTTTGAGTAAAGTTTCTCATCAAAGATGTTGCTCTTTGTCTAGCTTGAGCAACTTTGCTCCGAACCCTTTGGGCTATCCCTTTCCCGCGTTGCATCGCAGCTTTAACTTGTTTCATAGCCTGAGAAACGCGGTTTTTGGCTTGGTTAAAGGCACTTTGAGCCATACCGAGAAACTTTCCGGGGGCTTGACCTAATAAACCTCGTCCTCTACCAATAGAATTATTAGCGGTTTGCTTGGCGTTACCTAATAGTCCCCTAACTCTACCTTTTAGTCTATTGACAAGTCCTCGCGCTCGTTGACCGGCTGTTCTGGAAAAGTTGACGGCTTTTTGCCCAAACTGTCTCACCCCTCGGCGTAATCTTGTTCCCTGACGAGAAGCCCACTGCATAAATCGTCTACCTTGACGAGAAGCACCTTGGAGCATTCCCTTGGCTCTACCTAAAACTGGTCGCAAGAAGTTATCTGCTTTTGTCAATACTTTGGTAAGACTGCGACGAATAGCACCTTTTGCAGCTCGTCCACCTGCTTTAATCGCATCACCAATACCAGGAATAAAACCAACACCTACTAGAACAAGATTGAACCATTCCCAAGGATCTTTATATCCGCTCTTGTGAAGTTTCTGAACCGAAGCAACTAAGTCTCTAACATCAGCAGCTTGTCCGGCATAGGGAACAAAACCCATGCCAATTTGACCGATGGTATTCCAGATTGTGGGATTTTCTTTGAAATCACCAACAACTGCACCTTCTATTAATTCTTTACGAATATTAAAGAATGTTTCCGCACCAGATTCTATTGTCTGCGCTATCCCGTCTAATCGTTGCAACTGGCTTGGTTCATTGACGGGAGCGGTTTCACCGGACTGACTACCATCTGTGGCTATAGCTCTTTGGCTTTGTTCTGCTTGTATAGCTTGAGCAAACAGTTGTGTTCTTTGGTTCCTCGCCATTCGGAACATTAGATGCTCTGGCTGGAAAATATCCCAAATCTGGGGATTAGCTTGCTGATATGCTGTGGAAATTCTACCCCCAAAACTTTTAACTCCACTCCATCCCCGTGCAGCCAAACGTCGCATCGGTGCGAGAACTCTACTTCTTATCCAACCAAGTCCACGTTCAGCCAATCCTTTAATTCCAGACAAAAAACCTTGTTGAGAAGATGGACTTGATTCCAAGTTCTCTTTGGCTGTATCTCCTTGCGTAAATTTATTTACAACGGTTTCGCCAGGAATTTCTTTTGCTTGAAGTAATGTTGGTTGCTCTTGGGAGAAAGGCGATTCGCAATTCCTTATTTAAGGAAATATCAGGTGTTTGAGCATTTATTTGTTTGGCTTGGATTGTTTGTTCTTCCTCCTCCTCATCGGATTGTAGGGTAGAAGTGGTTTCTTTATTTAAAGAAATATCTGGTATTTGACCATTTAATTCTTTGGCTTGAAGTATTTGTTCTTCCTCTTCCGGTTGTGGAGCAGAAGACGTTTCTTTATTTAAGGAAACCTCTGGTGTTTCCGAGGCTAATTCTTTAGCTTGGAGTGTTTGTTCTTCCTCTTCTAATTGTGGAGAAGAAGCCGTTTCTTTAAATAAAGAAATTTCAGGTGTTTTAGCAATTATTTTTTTTGTTTGCAGTTGTTTTCTATCTTCCTCTTCCTTTTCCTGTGGTCTAACTTGCTTATTCAGCTTTAATCCCCCAGTCTGCTGAATCGTATGGGTCAACTCATGGGCTGTCAACTCATTATTACCGGGAGACTTCCCCGCGCCATAGTAAATATCATTACCATGAGCAAAGGCTTGCGCTCCCAACTCCTTATTCATCTGCACCGCGCCCAAGTCAGTATGCACCCGCACGTCACCAAAATCAGAACCAAACCGTGGCTCCATAAAACCACGTACATCATCAGGTAAAGGGCTACCTCCACCCTTCGAGCTTCCCAGACGACTTTCTAAATTGGGACTAGTGGAAATTTTATTAGCTTTAGCTTGTAGCGATAAGGAAGAGTATTTTAATACTTTTGGTTTCGTGGCTACATTTGTATGGGATTGTCGATGAATTTCTTCACTTTCTTTATTTGACATAGCCATAACTTTGGCTGCTGTCGCATCAGCTTCTTGTTCGTATTTATCCCCTGGTTTACCAATAGTTAATTTAGTTTGAATAGAATTTGATTCTAAATTTTCTTTTTCTTCTTCCGAAGTTTTAGTAGATAGTAAATCTAGCTTTAAATTTACAACTGAATCTTGTTCTTTAGAATTGCTTTCGTCTTCTGCTTCTTCAGTTGGTGGTGCATCCGATTTTAAATTTATTTCCGGTTTTTCTTCCGGTTCTTTCTCTTCTTGATTTTGTTCTTGAAGTTGAACGGTAGCGCTAGGAAATGGGGGAGTTTTAGGGAGAGAAAATTTGGAAGGATTAATATCAGTGTGGAGAGATTCGGGCAATTTTTGGATTTCTTCGTCATTTTTATCATTTGTGGTAAAACGACGAAGTTTAAATACAGAATCTTGTTGTGCTGTACTTGATGACCAACTATTTTTCTGGTTTACTTTTTCACCCATTGTTTTGAACTCCCCTAGTTACCATTTAGTTTAAAAAGACTCAAAATCATTTTTTAATTTGTAGTAAATTTTGATAGGCAAGAGATAATATCCGTAGTAAAGCAATTGAAATCAAAAATGAGTCGAGAATTTAATGTGATTAATTTATGCGGGTTTTAAATTTTCATAATTTTGTAAATTAGTAATAGCTTTATTCGCAATTTCTCTTATATAAGTGCTTTCGTCGTTCAAAGCTTGTTCCCAAACTTGATAAAGCCGATTACGATTGAGTTCCAAAAGTGAACCCGCAGCAAAAATACGCACGTAAACGTCTTCGTCTTGGAGAAGCAAAATAATTAATGCATCAACTGATTGCTCGCTATGATATTTTTTTAATTGTTTGGCAACTATTTGTCTAGGTCTTCTTGATTTCTTTTCCCGGCGAACTTCATCAATGAGACACTTTAATATTTCTGGTTCTTGATAAGAATCTAAAGCTGATAAAGCTTCACTACGAACGCTTTCTTCTGGGTCTTGTCTGACTAATTCAATTAAATAAGCAACGCTTCGATTATCGTTAATATCTCCTAAATTGCAAGCTGCTGTTTCGCGTATTTCTGGATTACTATCGCGGAGGAAGGGAACTATAATTTCTAAAGCATTATCGGGTTTTAAAGTTCCAATTTTATCTAATGCTAATTCTATAATTTCTGGGTTGCTACTTTTTAATTCTGATATTGCTGTTTGTAATTTGTCCATAAAAAAATATTGTGTAATTTTAGTTTTAAAACAGATTTATTTTACCCAAACTATAAAGTTTCCAGGTATTTGTCCTTCAATCAAAATCTCTCCATTTTTCTCCATAGCGGCTTTAACATCATTAGCTTTCTTGCGGATTTTTTTCTTTGAATTTTGGCTAATTATCTCAGCAACATCTTCAGGAGTATATATCCTAATTTTACCGTCTGTTTCTAATTGCTGAAGTGCTTGCCAAGGAACTTTGAGAATTTTATTCTTCTTGGTAAATCTTTGAGAACCACCACCACCCTTAATTGCTATAGCGGTTGAAAAAGATATATACCTACTTGTCTGTGCTGATTCTTTATCTAAAACATGAACCAAAGGATTTTGAATATCTGCTGCTATTGCTTCTTCACCGTCCAGTTCAAATCCTACAGGATTGCCAATTTTATAATTATCATCGGCACGGAATAGATAACTAAATTCAGAAGAATTAGTTTTGTCAAATTCCTTGTTTGGGTTCACTGCTTTGAGTACTTCATTAATTACTCAAATTGATTTTATTAGTTTTCGGTATCTTTATGGGCAGTGTTTTTATTGAGTTTTGTGTTTTGCTTTGCTTAATTTATGGTTGGGTTAAATTGCGATCGTTCGTAGGTTGGGTTGAGCAATAGCGAAACACAACATTACAGAGCCAATCTCAAATTAAATAAGTATCATAATGTTTTCTTAATCTGCGGCTAAGGATACTTAACCTCTAAAATAATCTTACACTCTGTGTATTGTGAAACTAAGTTTGCAAATTCTTCCATATGACTAGTTAAATCAATACAGCCAGCACTACCTGGTATAGTACCGCCATGAATAAAAAAACCTCCTCTTCCAAAAGTGTGGGTCGAATGGAATGGATGGATAGTAATTCTATGACTTCCCCATGATTCTACGGCTTTTCCAATGTAGTACCAAAGTGACTTTAGTTCTGAAGAATCTAGCCAATAAGTTCCTTCTGGGATAGGACCTATTTTTTCCATTTTTTGACGTTTGACAGAAAAATCAAACTTACCATTTTCTGGCTTGCCGGAAACAGCAGGAAAGCTTTTACTATTGCCTCCTTTAACTGAAAGCTGTTGACCATCAAAAAGCAGCTTTATTGAGGAATCTGCTAAAGTTGAATTTCCTCTATTTTGGATACGGATTGCTAACTTCTCAATAATATGTTTATATTTATCTATTTTACGTAAGTACTCATGGTATTCCGAAGGATATTGTGATTTTGAAAAACTTTCTGGTGGAAATCCGTTTGGTAGTGGTTGTATTTGTCGTATTACTCGTACAAGTTTATTGTGCTCAATTACAAGTCGTCGATATTCGTGCTTAAGTTCATCTGTCGTACCTTCCGTAATGTTAATCTCTGGATGTACTTGATGCATTAGCGCTGGTTTCACAACAGGTTCTACTTGTTTTTGTATGGTTTGCTTAGAGGCAGGAGAGTTAATCTTTTCTCTTTCTGACTCGGATTCCAAGACTTGCCAAGCTGGACTAGATTCAAGAATAGTTTGAATTCCTTCGGGAAGGTTTCTCGTAAAATAACGCCAATAAGCTTCTGCACTTCTTTCACCACGACCTTGGGTAACTCCTGAATAATCTAGAGTCTGGAACCATTCTTCTAATGTTTGCTGTTCGTGACTCTTACTCGGATAAATACGCAAACCCCAATCAACCCAATGACCTACTTCATGTAAAAGTGTGAAACATATTTGAATATCACCAACTTTTTTGAGTTTTTTACCTAGAGCATAATTGGTAATTTCAAGTCGGTGTAATGCTCGGTTATCTCTAGGAGCTGCTGAATTACCACCATGCTTAATTTTTCCCCTACCAATAGGACCGACTCTATCTCCAACAACTATTCTCGGAACCTGACTTATGTGCTGAGGATAAAGTACGGAGAGGCTATTCTTTATAACAGTTAGTTTTTCAGGAGTGGCTCCATAAACTTCGACCTTTACTCCATTGACTTCTATATTAGTAAGTTTACCCCATCTAGCTCTTGCACGTTTGACAGCAGGATCAATTTCATTTCCAAAAAATTCTGAGCTTTCTTCTCGCTTAGAGGAATTATTTGATTTAGAAAAAGCGGATTCTGGTGATAAAATCATATTCAAAGTCTCAGCAACTTTACCAGCAAAATCAGAAGTAGGTTTTCTTAGTCGAATAGATTGCTCCGAGTTAGGATCGTAGATTGGAGTGTTTGCGAATGCTTGATTATATTTTTTTATACGTTCTACAGCAATTTTCCCCCATTCATGAGCCGATCTTTCAAATGTAGGTTCCCAGTGAACAGCTTTATAAAGATCCCAGAGTGCTAAGTATAATTGATGGGGTACATTTTTTTTATAATTTTCAGGATGTTCAAGAGATGATTTGTTTCCACCGCTATGCAAGATTCTTAAAATAGCTTGTTGAGATATTTTAGGATCGTGTAAATCATCTAATAATTGATTTTTTTCCCCAGATTCATCACACTGAATACGTGCAACCCTCCCTGCTGCACCACATGAGTCAACTCATGCGCCAACAATTCCTGCCCCTGCTTACTCCCTGGCTGATACTCCCCCTGCTTAAAAAATATATCCTGCCCAGTAGCAAAAGCCCGCGAATTCAACGAACGATTTAATACATCTGCTTGCCCATCGGTATGCACTTTCACGCCACTAAAATCAGCGCCAAATGCTTGCTCCATCGGCTGCCTAACGTTTTCTGCTAACCCCTGTCCGCTACCGCGAGCCTGTTGAATATTTTGCTCTACATCTTGGTTAACTGCTCCTCCAGCAGCACCACCTTGACGCATCACCGTTGGTTTAACAACTGGCTCAACTTTACCTTGTACGGGTTGATTTGTTTGAGGTGAGTTAATCTGTTCTACTACTTTGGCTGCAACTGTATCGGCTTCCTGTTCGTATTTATCCCCCGGTTGTCCGACGGTTAATTTAGTTTGGACAGGTTCGTCTATTTCTTGGTTAGGTTCTTCGCTTTTAGCTTGAATTTCTTCTTCTGGTTCTTCAGAAGTTGTTTTATCCGATTGTAATTGCGCTCCTGGAGTTTCTTCCCCTTCTTCTTTCTCTCCCTCAATTTCTTGACGTTGAACATTACTGTCAGGAAATGGAGAATTTGTAGGAAGAGAAAATTTGGAAAGATTAATATCGGGGGATTGTTGTATTTCTTCGTCTTTGTCATCCTTCGTGGTAAAACGACGCAGTTTCAATGCAGAATCTTGTTGTGGTGTTGTTGATGACCAATTGCTTTTTTTATGCGTTCGTTCGCTCATTTTTTATCTCTCCTTAATTAGGGCTTGCTGAAAAAATAATAAAAAAGTGAGATGGAGATTTATTAGTTATTCAGGGAAGAGCTAAAAATAAGTTTTTGTTTACGAAAATTAAGAAAAACATAATGTTTATTGATGTCAAACCGTAAAAAAGAGAGATTTTTGAAAAATACACATAAAAAATCTCTCAATAAACGTGATAGATAGCTGGAAAGATTCATTACCAAAAAAGTAATTGCGATTGCAGTTTTAGAAGTGTGAGAAAGTTTAGTCATCACACAATTGAGACTAAATCTTCTTTTACCTTGTCCAAATTTACCTTCAATGCAACTACGAATCCTTTCATCTGAGGCAGCTTGTTTCTTATTCTCTTTACTAATATTAATAGGTGGTCTTCCCAAAGGCGGTCCACTGATTCTAATACCTCGTTCTTTGCACCAAGCTCGATTTTGTTGTGTACGATAAATCTTATCAACATGAACCGATTCAGGGTAGTAACCAGTGTATTTTTTAAAAGATTCTATTTGTATTTTTAAATCTGTTGATTCATTAAAATTATTCCAACTAATACGGTCTAAAAATACATATCCATCAAAACAACTAGCTGATAATTTTGCCCCAAACTCTACTGTTTTACCCGCTTTACCCCGAACAATTGGACGTATATGTGGTTGATTTAAACTAACAATACGATAATCAATACTCTTCTTATTGTTTTCGTATAACCACAATTGTTGACGATAAACTTCACTTACCACTAGCAATATTTTATATTGTCTATGGCTCAATTCAGATGGATTTGCTCCCAGATTAACTAACTGCTTAATATGAGAGATATTCCTCTTAATATATTGAAGTTGTTGTTTTAAAGATTTTCTTCTTTCTTTTCGGAGTGGACGACGTTTTTTAGCAACTTTTAAGTAATTTCTTCGTGCAAGATTACGATAAGTTCTTGGCTTTCTATCAAGTTTATTTTTAACTTGCTCATATAGCAAATCAATAATTTTTTCTGTATGCTTTCTAGCTTGATTTAATAGCCCTAAGTCTGTGGGATAACTAATATCGCTTGGCGCACAAGTGGCATCTAATATTAATTTACCTTTATTTTTTGATTGATTTAATTCTTTTTTTTTAATTGGTGTTGAAGAATTATTTAACATCTCCTTCACCATTTTTTGATTAATTTTATTGACTAACTCTATACCTATTCTTTGACGAAAGTGAACTAACATAGAGGCATCAAACGGTGTTTCATTGCTATAGGATGATATCCCTATAAAATATTGTAGATAAGGGTTCTCCTTAATTTGCTCTACAGTCTCTCTATCACTTATTCCTAATTTCTCTTTAATTATTAGTGCCCCTAACGCCATACGAAAAGATTTGGCTGGTGCGCCTATTTCTTCGGTAAAAATTGAAGCATATTCTTCTTCAAAATCTGACCAAGGTATTAATGAAGCCATAATTACCCAACGATTATTTTCAGACAACTTTCCCTCGAAAGGGAGTTCAAAGTTTTCTGATGATACCTGAGACTGCTCCTCAAAACGATACATATATACTAAACACGCGCAGCGTGTTACTCACGGTAATGCAAGGGTTTTGAGTTATTCTAGACCTTTTCCTTGCACCTGAATATATTCCTTGGGGCTGATAATGTATGCTGCATCACATTTTTATATTTATTCAGCAAGCCCTAATTAAATGTTTTATCAACCTGTTAGTCTTTTATGTAGAGTGCGTTAGAATTCACATCTTGCAATAATTTCAAAACCGCCAGGGAATGCAATTCCAAGGTGATTTAGGGCTTCTTACCCACCAATCAAAACAGTCGGACAACCACTAACAATAGCGTTCGGTGGACCGAGTGCTTCTAAAATTGTGTCTCCTAATCTAGAGGCTGGAAGCCCATTAATTAATACTGTTGTACTTCCTGTAGTTACTACACCTGGGCCGTGGGGTGGAACGGGTGAGGGTACTGCACAAACGTGAATATCTGCACCTCCTGCGCTGCTAGAAATCAAGCTGCTCATGGCTTTAAGGGCTGCGGTTTTAGCTGTTTGTTCGGCGGCTAAGGCTGCTGGTGCGCCGGGAGTCGCGGCTGCTGCGACTGTTGCTGCTTCGGCAGTTTTGATTGCTGTATCGCTTACTGTTTTTGCTGACTGAATTGCTGCTGCTGCGGCTGCTGGTATTCCTCTCCATGCTGGTAAATTACCAATAATTACATTAAGACTTCCGGGACTTCCAGCTAATGCTGGAGGTAGAATGTGAGCTACTGGATCTCCTAATCTGGCTGCTGGTTTACTCATAATTTTAGATACTTAGATGATTTGATTAATTGAATTTGTTTTGTATTAATTAGGACTTATGATAATCGCAATTACTGGTTGGTGCGTGACGCGCTTAAGTAAGATTTATTGCTACGTTCAAAGTTTTTCGCCGCGTCACAGCACCCTACGTTCAAATCCTTATAAGTCTTATTAATTCAGTTTAATTAGACTGCCTTGAACTGTAATTACACCTGTAGCATTAATATCAATATTACCTTTTGCTTCAATTTTTAAATTTCCTATAGAGCTTAAATTTATACTGCTATCTTTATCGCTCATTTTTAATTTATGACCTTTTGATGTCTTTATTTCTATAAATTTTTCGCTATCATTCAGTTGAATTTTATGTCCGCCGTTTGTTGTAATACAAATTCCAGTTTTACTGTTTTCTTTGTCTTCTTCTACAAACTGCAATTGATGTCCGGTACGAGTGTTAAAGCTTCTTAAACGTACTAGACCATCTTTAACGCTATTCATTATAGATTCGGGAGGGGAATCTTCTCCGTTCCAAACTCCACCAATTACGTAAGGACGATGAATATCACCATGTTCAAATAATACTAATACTTCATCATTAATTTCCGGTAAACAATCAAAGCCGCGTTTGTTACCAGCGCCCATACTGACTACCCTAGCCCATTGACTAGCGTGTTCTTCGGTGAGTGTAGGAAATTTTACTTTGACTCTTCCCCATCCTTCCGGGTCTTCGTTATCTGTGACAATACCCACCAAGGATGTTTGTCCGGGTTTGAGATGGGTTTGGGGAGATAGGATATTTAATAAATCTCCTCCACGCAAACCTCTGACGCTGAATTCTGTAGTGTAAACTCTTTCTTGATAGAGATGACGGGTTTCGGTGATGTAGTATTTTCCATCGTGCTGTCCTATTTCTTCTAACTCAACCACACGTCCCGCTCTAATCTCGGTATTCCCTTCAGCTTTTGCATCAGCGTAAACAAATTGTCCCCCTAACTCATTACATAATGCTTGAGCAATAACATCTGCTTCTTTGGGGTTAAACACGGGTTTGTCTACAACTACCATTTTGGGTGTAGGTAGTTTATTAAAATTATCGTTGGTTTTGCTACCCGTGCCATTCTTTGTTTTAGTAATTAATTCTGGTTCCTTTTTAGTTGCAACAATCGGTCTTTTATTGCTGTAATCCCATCCCCTAACTTCAACTTCTTTTACTTGTTCTGCGCTGGTTACTCTAACTCGAAAACTATGGATTTCTTCGAGCCATTTTAACTTTAAATCTGTGTCGGATTTAGGTTTACGAAAGTAAATTTTGCCATCTTGAATATATAATTCAAACCCCTGACGTGTTGCACGTTCTCTGAGGAATTCCATATTATTTTGATTGGATTGGAATACATATTCATGGGGTATTTTAGTATCTTCAATTTTGCCGGTGGAAATTCCTACTTCTTTGGCTATTTTTTCTACGATATCGCTATCAGTCATATTTTGAAAAGAACGATTATAATGTCCTCGATACAAGCGGTGAGAAACGTCATAACCTCTAACTATTACTGGAGCTTGAGATTTTTCATTAAAAGAAGTTTCAATCGCAGTAATTTCACCTTGAATTAAAGTATCTTGTTTATCTTTATCTTCTGCATCATCATTACTTCTTAAACTATGAGTAAATCCAATTTCTATTGATTTACCTATTTGTAATAAATTCTTGTATCTCCAGCGATTATCTTTATTGCTACCTGGATGATAGTCATTATGCATTACTAGAACAAACATTCCAGGTTGATGAAGACTTTCTTCTACAGAGATTTGGATAATATCATCCATAAATTTACTTTCTGCTGGTTCACCGTCAATATATACTTTTGGTAACGAGCGATAAAGAACTTCGTTCATAGAATCTTGTTAGTTGTTAATTGTTCACTGTGTTCATTTTCTTTTCTTTCGACGATTTTGTAAGGAATCTGTACGACGTTGTTTTTCAGTTGGTTGCGGACTTTTATTAGATTGACTATCTTTTGGATCGTCAGCTTCTATTAAACTTAAGCTATCAATTTCAGCACGTACAGGGGTACCATCTGCAAGAAAGAAGGTTAATTTATAACTGAGCTTTTCAATAAAACAAAAATCTAGGTAAACTCTACCACCCCAAATAAATTTGAAAGTCGGCGGTTTTTCATCTTTTTGATGAAAATCTATTGCTCTTTGAAATTTTTCAATATATTGTTTAACAACATCTTTTTTAGTTTCATAAGTATCAAATAATATATTGTTTAGAGTTATTTTATTAGCTTGTTTATTAGCATAGCTAACCTTTGGTTTACCTGTTGTTTTATTTCTAGCACCTGGACTTTCTGAGGTATTAACATTTCCGTCAAAAGATATTTCACCGGGATTAAACATGAATTCGATGTGTTCTTGACCACTTATAGCTTCAAGTTTGGCTTTTTCTAATGACATTTTTAGCTCCTTATCTAATACATCTTTCTTTTTCTACTTCTAAGCGGATAGAAATCAGTTTATATACTTCTATTGCTAACATATTCATTTTTGGTTGGAGAAAATCAACTTGATTTATTTTGTGATAACTTCCTATACTCAAATTCAAGGGAATAATATTTGACCATTCTGAATATCCGAATAATTCTCTACCGAGACATTCTCTATCAACTTCTAATTTCTGGCGAATAATAGTATAGATTTGATAAGCTAAAATATTTAATTCTTCATCATTGATTGATTTGTGTTTGGTATCGGGTGAATTTTCGGATTGTGAGGTAATATTATGAGATGATGTTAATTCTTCTTGATTGATATTTGAGTATAGAGAAGTTAATTCATCGGTTGTCTTTTTTAGTATTTCAGACGGTTGTTGGTAATTTTTCGCTATTAATTCAGAAACGTTTGACCAAGTATCATTAATCTGATGATTGGATATATGATTTGTTTCCGATTCATTAAGTTGTGAATCTGCTGCTTTTGGCTGACTTATATATTGATTATTATGTGAATTAACTTGATTTGGAGATGATGCATTTGTAAATTGGGTGTCATCATAATGCTGATTATTTATCTCAGAAATGTTGGGAGATTGCTGTAATTTATCTGGTGATGTATTCTCAATTAATTCTGATATATTAGACCATGAATCGGGAATCACATCATTATTAGCTTTACTATAATTATTTTCAGATTTTGTATGAATTAAATTAGTGTCATTGTTACTCGTTTCATTATTAGAAAAATCATTATTTACAGGTAAGTCTCTTTCATTAGTTGTATTTATGGATTTATCTAAATCGATAGTGTTTGGATTCAGATTTTGATTTTGATTGAATTTACTTTCAGGAGCATTATTTGAGATTCGAGATGATATTTCAGGTGATTGTTGTAAAAACCGAGGATTATTTTCAGAATTATATAATTCATGCTGCTGGGAAGACTGAGTAAATGCTTGTAAACTATTCTGAGAATAAGTAGCTGATAGATTTGAAAAGTCATTAACAAACTTAGAAAGCTGTAAATCTGACTGTTGAATTAAAGGTGAAAGCTGTGAGTAATTTGATTTTTCTGGTTTGTTTGTTAGGTTCTCACTATTTGTCTGAACGGTTTGAGGTATATCAGAAGAAGTTTTTGAAGGTTGATGTTTATTCTCAGAAATATTTTCTGAGTTATTTTTAGAATTATTTTCAGTAATCGGTGTAGATTCAACTACATCTTGTTTTTCTGTTTGATTTGTTAATGGATTAAGTTCTGGGGTAGCTTCCGAAGAAGTTTTGAATGATGGTTCTAATTGTGGTTCGAGTTTATCTTCTGTTGCTGAAGTCTGTATTTGAGCAGTTTCTAATTGTGACTGAATTAATTCGGAGTCACTGTCTTGGATTTCTGGATTTTGAGGAGAATTTGAAGGTTGATGTTTATTCTCAGAAATATTTTCAGAGTTATTATTAGAATCATTTTCAATATTCGTTTGTAATTTATTGTCGTAAGTTGGTGTAGATTCAACTACATCTTGCTCTTCTATTTTATTGTTTGATGGATTAAGTTCTGGGGTAGCTTCCGAAGAAGTTTTTAACGATGGTTCTAATTGTGGTTTGAGTTTATCTTCTGTTGCTGAAGTTTGTATTTGAGCAGTTTCTAATTTTTGTTTACTGTTAATAATGTTTTGATTTATTAATTCTATTCCATCAATATTATCCGGTAAATTTGGTACTGCTGAATTTGATTTGGGTAAAGCTGGTGAATTTAACTGTGTTTGATTTAAATCAGTAGGAGTTTTATTTATATTACCTGCTTCTGACTGATTTATTTGTGATGAAATATTAAAATCTGGAGTATCTAGTTGAGGTGATTTTGATAAACCTTTGTTAGTATTTACTATCGTTATGTCTTGATTGTCGCTTTGGAAATTACTTTCAGATGTTGGGGTAAATTCGGAGTTAACCTGATTATCTTTTGCTAATACTTCTGTTTGCTTTTCAATATTTGTTAAATCTGAGTTTGAAAGACTTTCCGATAATAATTCATTATTTAAATCAAAATTTTCTGTTTCTAAACGTGTTTGTAATTTATTAAGTTGTTGTGCAGGTTCGATTTGATAATTTTTTTCCGATGTTACCGTAGAAGCAATATTTTCTATATTTTGATTATCTTCAATTGGATTTTGACTTCGAGATAAAGCAGTGCTATAAACACCGGGTTTATTCGATAAATAATCAGCGACAAATCTAGAGATGTAAAAATCTGAGTTTTGAGCTAGAGGTTTTAAAGATTCTAATGGTTCGGGTAATTGTTTCTCTTCTGCATCAACTTTGGGTGCTACTGTAATTTCATCGTTAGCTTGAGAAATATTATCCGATGAAAGAAATTCTCTATTACTGATAGATTGATTATTTGAATTTGAATTTGAATTTGAATCAATTTGATTTGCTTGTAATTGAATATCACTTGTTGATTCTGAAGACTTTGATAAACTAGCTATATTTTCATCAGAAGCAATACTAATTTCTGAAAGTTGAATGGATGGAAATATCAATTCATCTGCATTTGAATTTTGTCCTAAAGGTTCTACAAATCGACCTAAAGGAGGTAAAGAATATAAGGGTTTCATTTGAAAACCCAACGGTGATGGTGGAAGTAAGGGTTTTCTTTGAATACAATTTGTTAAAGACATAATAATTATCTGAAATATCCGAAATTATCCAAAGTAACCCGATTTACCTCTTCCAGATTTGAACGATGTGACAACTTTTCCACCTCCGGGTTTTTCTATTTTCAATCCTTCATAAGCTAAAGTTAATTCTTCAATCGCTACTGAATTTGAATCTGCTTGTAATGCTGGTGCTTTCCAACCTACCGGAACAGCAGCAATTAATGTCCAATACTGCATAGTTTCCCCTGCTTGATTGAAAAGTAATATATTAATGTTGCGACGTTCTATAGGAAGAGATGGTTGTCTGTAATCTCCAACTACACTGCTAACCCAATCCCAAAAGGTTAAATCATCAGTAATCCCACGCTTTAAAATAATATCTGAAAACTGCGCTTCACCTAATATTATTCTTTGTTGGTCATTTACTCCTCCTTCTCGATAGCGTTTTTTATTAATTGTCACTCCTAATCCCGAACACTCGCTGAAAGAAGCTGTGATACTGTTTTCCATTTCTACATAAAAGCGATTAGCTGTGACATAATTCAACTCACCGCTTGATTTTCCATTGTTAGTCATTGATTTATCTCCTGTAGTTGGGATTGCGATCGCGTTCGTTTTGAATTTCTTCTAGCATCAGCTTGTATACTTTGTCACTCAGTTTTTGCAGCAATATATCATCGGATAATACCTTTTGTGCTATTTGATTTATTTGAGGTTTTTCAGTCATATTTTCAAGTTTATTTTTAGTTGATTTTTAATTTAATTTATTTTTAATAAATATTTCTCGCTGGTACTAATCCGATTTCCTGTAGTAAGGATTGTCCTTCATCAGATAACATTAAATTGGCAAATTTTTCACCTTTTGTTTTATTATTAGTGCGATAAATAACTGCAATTGCAAATCTTAAAGGATAATTTCCTGACTTAAAAGCATCGGTATTGAGACGATAACTTCCTTTGTCGTTACACAAGTCTATATATGGGTTTATGGGAGTACCATCGTTTTGGATTAAAGGTTGTACTCCTTCTATAGCTAATGGATATACCGAACATTGACCGTAAACTTTACTAAGAAGTCCAAATCCAATACCACCGTCTGTATTTTTTTCAAAATCTTGAAGAATATTCTGAAGCATTGAATAAAAATTCTCTTTGTTGCTTTCTTCTATCGCTTTACTTTCAAGTAGTTTTGGGATAAATGATTTTACAAGAGAATCTTCTTCATATTTATACAATTTGACAGATAGTGAATTTTTTAGACCTAGTTCTTTCCAATCTTTCCAATTTGTTATTTGTTGTTGATATAATTTAGCTAAATCATCCTTATTAATACGACCGTTCAATGCTTTTGGAATACTATTTGCTCTATTAGCATCGCTAAAGGGGACAAAAAATACAATCCCGTCATAAGCAATTATTTTACATTTGAATTCATTGGATTCGTCTGTATTATTACCATTTTTTTTTCCATTACTTAATAATCTATCATTCTCACATTTTTTATTAGACTGATTAGAGAAATTTGCTATAGCAAAATCAATTCCTTCATCGTTTTTTAATTGTTTCTCTATTTCATTCATTTTTTCAATTTTTAAAGTAGCTTGATATTTATCTTCAAGTTCTTTTTTGAAATTATTTTGATAAGATACTAATTTTCCTTTTTGCATCCAGTCAGAAACCATGTTGTCAGCGATAATAGATGCATTAAAAGGTTTTTGTTCTAAAACATCTTTGATAGAACATTTAAAGTTTGAGTCTTTGGGACAAGCAGCATTTTCGGAAGTATTAACTGTTGAAGAATCATTTTCACTATTATTTAAAAACCGTGATGTTATTAATGCGATTAAGCCAAATGATAATAATAGTAAAAACAATAACTTTAACTTAGAAAAATCTGGTTTTTTATTCTCTTCGCTTTTAGAATTGGGTTCTACTAACCTTGCTTGCGGTTGTCGAGGTTCAAATGGTAATTTCGATATCTCCTCAAATGCTTCTTTCGTATTCTTAAATCCTCCATTAATCCCTATAAGGTTTTCAATAAATTCGTTTAGTCTAAAGTCAACGCTAGTAGACAGTAAATACTTAATATTTATTTGTTCATCCAGATTAATATCGTGTTCTATGATGTGATTCCAAAATAAACATTTAATTGCTACATAACCTAAATCTTTTAAATCCTCCTGAAACATATTATGACTATAATACTCATTAATATTTTTCAAACTTTGGGGGTTAAAAATATCTTGCCATAAAGCAAAATCAAATAAATAAATAAACAATTCATTACGTTTGGTATCATACAGCAAACTATCAACACTAATATTTGCGTGAGCTAATCCCGATATTGATTCGCTATTACCTAAAATTATATTTTGGTTATGTAAGAAATATAAACTTTGCAATACTTGTTTGAGAAGTGTACGTACTTCTTCATAATTCATCCGGATATTTTCATCTAAATACTCTTTGAGAGTTTCATAGTCTCGATTTGACTCAAATATAATGTAGCAACGTCTATCATCCGCAAAAGCATCTAATGGAGTAATCAACCGAAAATCCTGTCCGCTAATTCCATTTTTAATTTGAGTAGATTTTAGTTTTATATTTGCTCTTTTTACCAATTCCCTTTGACGATTTTCGGCTTCACTATCACCAAAATCTTTTTCTAAAAGCAAATATTCTTTTACCAAAACTAATTGATTATGAGGAAAAGTATATCCTTCATATTCGCGTATTATAGTATTATCTTTTATCGGTTCTATCGGTTTTCCAATTCTATATCTACCCTTAAAACTTTGAATATTTTGACTTGGAGTTAAAAGGGGTATTTCTTCTTTATTTTTTGTAACTACAAAACTATTTCCAACAGATAAATCTGAAAATTGGCGGGAATGTCCATTAACTCCGTTCGTTATATGACCATTATGATTATTTATAATTTCTGACTTTATACCGCTTGCAGAAGTTATTAAATGTTGATGTTCTTCTGTTTGGTTTGAATTAATTTTTGTTGATGTATCTGAATTTCTATGATTATTTCCAACAGGAACTTCTATTTTTTCAACATTTCTTTGTATCAAACGTCCACCAATTTTTTTTATATTGTCTAAGGGATGATTTAGCCAGTTACTAATTTCCCTTCCATGACGGCTAAAAGAATTCCATAAATCTGTGAGTTTCATCTTTATTTTCCCAAATTGAATATATAATTTCTCTGCTTAATTTATCAAGCTTCTACATATTCTGGTTTTTCTTGATTTGTATCTTCTTCTAAATCATCTTCTAACTCGTTAATTTGACGATAAAACTTATGTAAAAAATTTAAATCACAAGCAAACATACCCTCAATTACAGCAGGATTTATTTCTTCTAACGCTCCCAATTTTGTAATCACTCGTGCAAGAATAATTACCGTAGCGTAAGCTGGATTTGACTTAACACGAGGGTCCCGTAAAGGAATAATCTCATCTGCTGCTTTTGCTAAACGCATTACACCAATCCGATGTAAGTTACCGTCTCCATCTAAATAACCTTTGGGTAAGGTAAATTCAAAATCTGTTTGTAACATAATCAACCTACTGTTTACGACTAAATACTTCTACTGCAATTTCTATTTCTTCAATGGCTAATTCCGTACTATTTGCATCTAAATCAGAAGCAATATAATTAGTCGGCCATGCATTATAAAATTCAAAAATAGCCTGCACTTTTCCTGCTTGGTCGTAAATACTCAAAGAACCATTTCGACGTTTTTCTCCCCAATTACCAGTCTGTACGGTATCAAACCACTTCCATATAGTTTTAGATTTAGTCATTCCCCGACGCAAAGTAATATTATTCGTCTTGATATTTCCAGGAACTTTTGTGCGGACAACCTGACCATATTTCGCTTTTCCCCAACGTTGGGGAGTCACTTCACATACTTCAATTACTTCTTGAGTATGTTTAAATCCTTTGCATTCGGTGAAATATGCGTCTACTGGGTCTTGACTACCATCTAAACTTAGTTCTATATAAAACCTACTGTTTGTGAGTATTTCTGGAAAATTATTAATTTTATTTGACATTTTATCCTGTATTAAATTGACTAAATTTAGAAATGGGGAATTAATTTTCCCCATATATGCCTCTATGCCTCTCTACTGATATCTTGCACCATTCTCAACAAGAGCCGGAGACTCTTGAACTGGTTCCCAGGTTCAACCTGGGAACTAGGATCTGGAGGCTCTGCCTCCGTTTATTGCGAATGGTGCAAGATGTGAGTCTATTGAACTCGCTTGATACCTTCGTGAACTAATGTAAGAGTCTCGTTTGCAACTTCATTAGAACCTGCTTCTAACTTCGGTCCTTCATACTTTGTTGGATAAGCGTTTATCATTTCCCAACGAGCTTTCATATCTCCACCTTGGTCGTATACTGTTACAGATGCAGCTTTACGACTGCTAGACCAATTTGATTTACCACCGTCGTTTTTGTTACAGTCCTCGTACCATTTATACAGGTCTTTATTAGTAGTTGCCACAACTTTCACGGTAACAGGTGTAAATTTGGCACGAGTGGGAGCAGCTTGACGGAGGTTGACTGCATTTTTACTAGAACCCAAAACTTTGTCACCTCCAGCAGCAGGAGTTTCAGAACTTAAACCCCCTACTTCTAAAATTTGTTTGTCCGTAACTCCGTCTGCTTCAAAGTAAAACCTACAACTGACTAATAATTCTTCAGATTGTGCAGCAGTCATATTATTCAACTCCTTGGTAGTTTAATGAAAGCGACTTAATTTGTTTAATCTATCAATCGACCGGATTAATTCTGATTCCGGTTTGTAGCAAGAACTTTAATCCTTCCAGAGCTAGAGCTTCTTACTACGAACCCGGAGCTATCTATTCCGCACTCGGACCATTCCACTGACTAATACGGAAGACAACAAATTCCGCAGGACGTACCGGACGTATCCCAACTTCTACAAACAAGCGTCCAAGTATCATTGTTTCTTCGGTATTAATACTTTCGTCGCACTTGACGTAAAAAGCTTCTTCGGGAGTGCTACCAAATAGCGCACCTTCTCGCCACAAACGCTCTAAGAAGTTACTTACGGTACGTCTAACCCTTGCCCATAAGTCTTGGTCGTTGGGTTCAAATACAACCCACTGAGTACCTTGTTCAATGGATTTTTCGATGTAGCTAATTAAACGTCGGACGTTGATATAACGCCATTCTGTTTTCTCTGTTTCGGCTAAAGTACGCGCACCCCAGATTTTTATTCCTCGATTGGGGAAGGTGCGAATACAGTTAATTCCTTTGGGGTTGAGCAATTCCTGTTCGCGGAAGTTGCAGTCATAATCTAAACCAATTATTCCTCTGGGTGTTTCGTTGGCTGGTGCTTTATATACTCCACGAGTCTCATCAGTACGCGACCAAACCCCTAACATATGACCGCAAGGAGGAACCATAATTGGTTTCCCTTCATCTTTGGGATTGGCTACTTTCACCCAAGGATAGTAAAGAGCTGCGAACATCGAACGACGACCAAAGTCATCCAACCATTCCGCAACGTGCTGGGGTTTTTTGACAGGTTTTTTGTCCTCATTTCCGAGTTTACTCTTATCAATTCTGGGTGGTGGTGTATCTAAAACTACCATCCGGTTGGGTGGGTTAGGAGCGCTATTTTCGCACAAGTCTACCATTAAACCCATGATGCCATGCAGTTGGTCATCATTTAATATGCCTTCCTCATAAACCCTCATCAGGTCGGGACAAGCAATCATGGTAATTTCATCGATTTCATAGAGTCCCTGAATACCAGTACCTTTATCGCGAACACCCTGTACATGTCGCTGTAAATTCTCTCGATAAGGCAAAATTGGAGGGGGACTGACTTCATACATTCCATCTAAAGGACGACGTGTCAGAGGAAGTCCTTTTTGTTCTCCAATTTCAATTTGCAAATATTCAGACTGTTGCAGTTGTGTTTCTACATAGGTTCCAACTTCTGGTTGAACCTGGGAATCCATTGTTAAGTTGTGATATTCTTCCAGCTTTTCTCCACCACGTCTGACAATGACACTGAAAAACTCGGCTGGAACTGGTGCGGGTTCGTCGGAATCTTCAGGAACTGCTAATGGTTGACTGGGACGGATTTCTACATCGACCGAACCATTTTCTACTTCCTCCTCTTTGAGGTAAAACCGCAAAGACTCGCGCTTACTTTTCATGCTAATAGCAATAGCGCTCGAACTTGGTTCTGGTTGCTGTTGTTCTGCTTTCGGTTTGGGAATTTCCGTACCGATGCTGACTATCCAACAACGACCACCACCATTCAAAAACCAACCATTAACAGCAAACGGTAAATAAGCACCGAACTCGGTAAAGCCATCGGAACCTTCTTTACCGAAGTATTCCATATATTGGCTCCAGCTTGTTACCAACATCGGTTTACCAACTTCAGCCCCACTTCGGATTGCTTCAGTGAAACCAATAAAGCCAGCAATATTAGTCTGTACACCTTCTATGGGACGACTACCCCGGTCTATTTCTTCTACATATACACCAGGGGCAAAATAATCTAATCTGGGCATATTCTCAATATTCCTTTCTGTGGCTAATCAATTCGTAATAGATAAATAATCAGGAAATCTCATACATCCAAAAGTTTCACTATATTACGCAACCAAAACTATGAGGATGATTTTTATCGTGAAAAAAGTATACCACTATAATCGCGCAGCTAGTTCTAAAATAAATGTAAACTTTGTTAACTTTTATTTGAACAGTTGTCAGATAAATAATTACTTTTGAGTTTACAACCGTTGCCAAATATTCTGTAAACAGATGCTATATTAATCACAGCCAAAGTATTGCTTTAATTTCTGTCAAATCTAAAGATTTTTTTTAGACAATGCCTTAGAATACACTAATTGTTATTATTATTTTAATCTGGCAAAATAATTTAAGTTATATTCAATCGAATCTTGTCAAGCACAAGCGTTTATCCTATTTTATCTCCGAGTATTTATAACCATTTTTCGCAGGAAATAGCAATGACTTAGTTAAGGAAAGGTTATATAAAATCTGTTGTAACTGATTGACGAAATCGCAATATAATCATTTATTTTAATGAGAATATTGCTATATATTTTTATTTGTTAAAAGTTTATCTATAAAAATATCGCGATTTATTGTTTACATTTTGACTCAAGACAATAGGTATAAAAGAAATATGAGTAACCATTTGGCGATCGCTACCGTAACGGCAACGATTCAAAGAATTGTCCAAGCATCAATACAGGAAGATGTTGACGGTACAATAGTTACGACTGCTAGACCCGATAATTCCGATAGTGGCGCAACACAGCCGAGAGTTAACGTATACATGTATCAAGCGACACCTAATCCAGCTTGGAAAAATGCGGATTTGAGGACGCGTCGCCCTAAAGGAGAATTAATCAAACAAGCCCAAGCTGGATTGAATTTATATTACTTAATGACCTTTTATGGAAATGAATCGGAATTAGAACCTCAACGTCTTTTAGGAAGTACCCTTAGAGCATTAGTCGATCGGCCAATATTAACTTCCCAGATGATTCAAGAAACTATAAATAGCTCTAGATACAGCAGCTACCTGAGAAATTCTAACTTAGCAGAACAAGTAGAACGGGTAACAATTATTCCTAGCAACATGAATACAGAAGAACTTTCCAAAATTTGGTCGGTATTCTTCCAAACTCCATATATTCTATCTTTTGCTTGGCAGGCTAGCGCTGTATTAATTGAAGGTAAGAAAAGCGGTAAAAGACTACTACCTGTTAGAGCAAGAGAATTTTATTTTCAACCTAATCAACCAATAATTTCTCAGGTGGTTTTAGAAGATAGTAATAATCAAAAAAATGTTCCTAGTGGTAATTTTGAATCGGATAGTCATATTATAATTAACGGTCAAAATTTAAATGCCGAGTTAAGTGACAAACAGTTAAGAGAATTAGCTAATAAATTAAATAGTCAAGATTCAGAAATCAGAGATAAAGCGAGTAATCAGCCATTGTCTCGAAGTAAACCCGAGATCAAGATTGGAGAAGCTAAATTAACTCCACAAAAGGTAACTGAAAATGAAATTCGGTTAGACTTAGCATCCTTATCTATAGAAGAAAAAAACTTATTACGAGCAGCTATACAAAGCTTACAAATAATTTATCCCCTCTTACCCAAACGCTTTGCATCAGAACCAACTAGGGTAATTGGTTCTAACACCGTACCGTTTGTATTATGTCCAACAATTGAAAACGTGGAACTAGAAGATATAGAAGATAACGAGAATGGATTTTATTCAGCACGGGTAAAAGTCGAAGTCGATTTGATAGTTGGTATGGGACAGAAGGTGTTGCTGTTTTTAAACGAATGTTCTATTTCTAGTCCAGCAGCATATATCTTTGCAGCTAATTCTCGCAATCAAGATACCGAACGGGTAATATTTTCGGTTCGTGATGTCAAGCAGGGAGAGTATTTATTACGGATACAGATAGATGGTGCAGAAAGTTTATTAGGTGTGGATGAGCAAGGGAAGTATGTTAGTCCGGTGGTGGTTGTGGGATAATCGGAGGAAGTACTTTTTAAACCCATCCTTGTTTCTCTACATCTGTCAAAGTCCTTTCCAATTTGATATATTCACTTTCGGCTGCTTGTAAAAGATGTTTCATCATTACAGGTTGTTCTTCGTCTGCTGCTAAGAAAGCTGCATTCAAAGCGATGTTACGGATATTACCTCCTGCTACATTTAATTTTGCCAATTTTTTTATATTCAATTCTTTCAATGGTGTGTCTGTGGGAAAAATTCGCTGCCAAATTTCTGCCCGCTGACTTGCATCGGGGAATGGAAATTTAACTATAAATCGAATCCGGCGCATAAAAGCTGTATCAATTGAGTCTTTCAAATTACTGGTAAGAATGGCTAAACCCCGGTATGCTTCCATACGCTGCAATAAGTAACTTACCTCCATATTTGCATAGCGATCGCGACTGTCTTTAACATCACTGCGTTTACCAAATAAAGCATCTGCTTCATCGAATAAAAGAATCACTCCACCTGCTTCTGCTGCGTCAAATACACGACGTAGATTTTTTTCAGTTTCACCGATATATTTGCTCACAACCGAACTTAAATCAATGCGGTAAAGATCCAGATTCAATTCCTTTGCTAATACCGATGCAGCCATAGTTTTCCCGGTACCGCTAGAACCTGCGAATAATGCAGTAACTCCGAGTCCGTTACTACCTTTGCTACTAAATCCCCAATTTTCGTAAACTTTTGCTCTTTGACGTACCTGACTAATTATTTCTTGGAGAATTTGACGTTGAGGTATTGGTAAAACCAAGTCATCCCAATTTGTTGGTGATGCAATACGTTGGGCTAAATCATCTAATTGGGGACGAGCTTGAACGCGACAGCTATTCCATAATTGATTTTGTATGCTAGTATTTTTTGAGTCAGCCTCTATAGTGCTAACACTGACAGATTCGATGGCATTGCTGCTGAGATTAAACTGCGAAACTAAAGTATCTACAAACCCATAAAGCCCGAATGCTTTTTCATTTAAAGCTTGATTCCAAATATGTCGCTGTTCTCTAGGAGTGGGTTTATCAACATCAAAAGTTACTGTTCGACGGTGTAAAATAACTCTTCTTTCATCAGTGGAAACAATCAGAGGACTGGTGATTTTTTGAATTAACAAATTGATCGCATTTTCTTTGTTTGCATCATTATTATTTGTATTGCATTCCAGAAAAAGAACGGATTTATTAAGTAAGTATTCCCGCTTCCACAAACGTATCAATTTATGAATATCATCTGTAGTAGAAGGAAGAGTACTTGTATCGATGATATATAAATTAAATCCTAATTGAGCGCAAGCCGCTGCTGCAATACTCCTTTTACTTGCAATCTCACCCCCACATAGCTGTACCATTGAGATTATGAGTAAATCATGATGCTTATTCTGCGACCATATTTGACTAATTTGCTCTGCTAAAAGTTGATGAGAATCGACCAAAAAATCAACAGAATCTACTGTTTCGAGCATATCCAATAACTCCTCATCTAAATGAGAAATACCCATGAGATAATGCAAAATTCGTTCGTTGATTCGCAGGGGAGCGATAGTAAGGATATTGGCATTACCAACTTCTATTAAACCCCAACGACGTAAGGGAGCAGCAGGATTCAGAGCATTCCAATCAGGATTTTTCAAAATGGAAAGAGCCAAATTAAAAGTCGGATAATCCAGCTTAGGATTATTTTGAGCAGCAGCACAACAAGATGTCCAAGCGGGATTTAATTCCATCCCCGCACATAATAACAGTAAATCTCGCTCGAAATCACCAAGATTAAAAGTAGTGCAGATGTTTTCTAAATTAGAAGGTAAAGACATTGAGATTTGCTCAACTTGAAATTCCTCCCGTACATCTGATAATACCTCTATTGACTGATTCTGTGCCTCCCTAGCTCGACAAAAAAGCGCTTCACCGACAATTGCGATCGCATTTATTAGATATTGGTAATTAAGACTTTGCCAGTTATCCATTAGTCTCTACTGCTAGAATCAGGTTGTGGTGGTAACTCAATAGGTGGAAGTTCATTTGAGTTAGATGGTTGTTGAGTTGGGTTGTTATTTTCAGAACTATTCCCAGAATTATTTTCAGATGCTCCAGGATTAGAAATATCTGGAAAACCCTGTTGTGATTGAGGTAATGGTAATGGTTGGACTTGCTTTGGTGGAGTTATATCTACAGTTTGAATTACAACCGATTGAATTTTTTCCTCCCCAGTTTGCTTATTTTTGGCTTTCAAAGTGATAGTTTCGCTACCAGATGATTTTGAGATAGGAATAGATAAGCTATTTTTTTTAGTAGGAACTAAACCCGGTGAAGGAAGTAATTCCACCTCGATATCTTCTCCTTCTTTAACTTTCCACGACAATATAATATTTGGTGGTTCAATTTCTCTATGAACTTCGATAATTTGCTTGGGATTTTGACTAGCATCTTTCCCATTCACTTTGAAATAAGCAATTTCAACAGGTGTCGGAGGTTTTGGAGGTTCCGGTGCTGTTGTTGGAGGAGGTTGAATTTTAATATTAGGAGTACTCTTAATAATTTCGCTATATGTTTCTTTATCCTTATAAATTACTACTAAATTGAATTGATAACTACCAGCTTTTCTAGCATTAGTCGGAATACCAGTACAGCTTAGGTTTTTTCCTTCGAGTTCGCATTCACTCGGAACACCTTGGTTTAAATTATACTTAGTTTCTCCGGTTAAAGTGCCATTCGCATCTAAAGAAATAATTTTTATCTGCTTAATTTTTTGAGTATTAACGATGCTCCAATTTAAGCGAATTGGAGGAGGTAAAATTTTCTCAGAATTAGATTTTGGCTGATATTTATTATTTTGAGATTTATTTGAACTAACTTCTCGATAAGCGGTTGCGCTTGGAGAAAAATTGAGAATTTGTGGATTAGGGATAGGAGCAGGAGGTGGAGTTGGAGGAATTGGTAAAACCTTGATTACTGGTGTTTTTGCGAATTCTAATTTCTGATTTTCTATTTTATTTTTCGGAACTACACCTAGTTTAAAAATGTAATCACCAGGTTCTAAACCTTGTGGGAATGTTAGATTACAAATTAATTTTTCTGTTTTTTCTGAATTTTTAGCATCCTTTTTCTCACACTCAATAATTTTTTCAAATTCCTGTTCGGAATCATTGAATACTGTGTCGTTAGATTTCGGTTTAATGTCAAAATAATCATTTTTTTTGGTATCAAAAGCTTCTGTAAAATTGTAATTTTTTTGAAAATGTACAGAATTATCAGGTTTTAAAGCTATCAAATTTAATTCTTTAACTTGATTAGCATTACTCATATCCCATTTTAAAGTTACTGGAGGTTGTTCTGAATCTTTAGATGCTTGATAATTTGGTTTATCTGTAACTAAGGACGATATTCTTGGAATTGGATGTGGATAAACGGTTATAGTTTTTTGTTCGACATCTACTGGTTTTGTACTGTTTTCACTAGTAAAAACTTCTACTTTAAAAACATATTTGCCAGATTTATCAAAAAAATGACTTAAAGTTTCACAAGCTAATACATTTGTATTGTTTATTAGAAAATCACATTTTGTTTCAGTCGGTACTAAATTACTATTCTTTAAACCACTTTTTATCAATCCATTATTTTCCTCATTGATAGTTTTTTGTATAATTTTCAGAAAACTATTTTTATGCGTAATAATATGCTTTTTTCTCTCAATTTCGACATTATTATGTAAAGTAACAAATACAACTTTCTTTACTTTATCAAAATGATTAATATCCCAGTTAAGAAGTACAGCTTCACCTTTTTGATAGCTATTACTCTTATTTGTAGTACTTAAATTGGTTACATAAGGGGACGGTGGTAGATGATATTTAAGATATTTATTCCAAAGCAAAAATCCGACTCCCCCAAGCGATAAAATTCCTAAAGCAATCAAAAACCAAAATAGCTTCCAAGGACGAGATACCCAAATCAAAGTACCTTGAGCTAATACTTCTTCCGGTGGAAGAAATTCATCATTTTCTAACTTTAAATCAAAATTTATTTCTTGTTGTCTAGCTTTAAAACATCGCAACCACCATTTCCATCTTTTCGGTTTTACTTTTAAAAATAATTCAGTATCTTCTGCTGGTGATAATTGAATTGGATTGTAGTCAAAAGTGTAGTTAAAGATATCATCTCTATTATCGACAGTAAATTTAACTTCTCTATCAAAATTACCTTCATTACTTACTTGTACGTGAAAATATTTTGATTTACCAGAGATTTTGAGTGACTGAGGATTCATATCAACAGACAAACTTGGATTTGGTAAAATTTTCAGATATACCACATCCAAAAGTACTAAACTTTCGTTATTCTGAGAAATTAACTTTACTGTTGGATAATAACTTCCCGCCTGTTGGTATTTTGGAGGATGTAAAATTAAGGTACATTCACCTGACTGACGAGGATTAAGGTCTAATCCATCTGTTTCTCTAACTAAACCGGGGCGTATAAATGGACTTTCGGGATAACTGAGTGTGAACCATTCTTGATCCAAATCGGGACAAGTTAAATAGAAAGTATCTACCCGTCTTGATTTATTTTCTACCTTAACTTTGATTTCTCTTCTTTCTCCAGCTTTTAATAATAATGGTTCGCTGGAATTAGTTGATGGTTCTAAAGAAAATTCTGGCTTAGTTTTCTGTTGAGATGTTATATCCGAACGTAAAACCCGCAATTGTTGAGGACGACGGATAGGAGGTTTATCTGAGTAATCAATTAATATTTCATATTTATATAAACCAGGTTGAGCTTGTGGGGGTACTCGAAAATTTAAGTCAATATCACAACTTGCTTTTGCACTTAAAATTAAAGGAAACTGTAAGCGTTTATTTCTTTCATTGCTTTTTTCAAATTCGCACCAGTAAAGTAATGGCTGAGACTTTTCATCTACAGCGACAAGCCATATATCTACTTTTATTTCAAAGGGATTGTTATTTTTTATCTCAATACAATTGCTTATAATATTCCCTGGATTTACTGAATTATCATTCTTAGGAGGTATTGTTACAGCAATAGGATTACTTACAGTTTGCATTTTCTTCTACCTTTTTACGATATAGTTTAACTCTACGTTTATCATCTCCTGTAACTATTAAAAGCTCTTCAGGTTCGCCTTCATTTTTTCTAAGTTTGATATCAACAGTATTAAGCTTTGCACCTATTTGTTGTTTATGAAAACATGAAATTTCTTGACCTTTATCCTTAATTTGAAAAATCCTGACATAACCATCATCCCCAGCACTAGCAAGATAAGATTCATTCTTAGTTATAGCAATTGAGCGAATGCTGGGAAATTTATCACTTCGATTATTATGAATAGTTTTTCCATCTACACAATCAACCAATTCGACTATTTGTGAATCTGGCTTATTCTTTTGATTATTTGGGTTTTTTATACATTCTCTGACTTTTCTTAAATCCCATGAGTTGATAAAACCTTTATTATCTGCTGTTACCAAAAGGTTTTTTCCATCAGCGATTATAAGGCTGGTAATATAACTTTCTTTTCCTGAAATTGGCGGAAATCTAGGTTTAGTATCCTCATTTAAAGTGTTATATGGTAAGTGATAGATAATTTTTTTACTTTTACTTTCATTTTCATTTTTATTTTCCTCTACTTTCTCACTTTCACTTTGACTTTTTTTCCAATTCCAGAAGGCTAATCTATTATATCTTCCTCCAACGACTACAAGAGGTAAATCATTATTTTCACTAATACCTAAAGTAGAAATCGTAAAATTGGCATCGATTTTTTCGTGAAGTGTATTTACATTATTTTTGTCTGGTTTATCTAAATTCCATACTCTAATTAATCCGCTACCATAAGCTGCAATTAATGTTTGAGAATCATTTGTAAATTCTAAGTCAAATACGCGATTGTTTTCTTCTCCTGGTTTGAGATATGTTTCTTTATCTTCTTTTAAAGACAAATCCCGTAATTCAATTTCTCCATTTTCTAAACCGACTGCAACTCTATCGTGAGTTCCCGGTTTAGACCGAATTACACGTATAGGTTTTGTAATATCAGATTTCTCCAGGTATGTAAGGTTACTATGACTTCTCCATAAACTATGATTAAATTGCCAGTGTCGGATTGTTCCGTCACTAGAACCACTAATGACTGTTCCCGTAATATCAGTTAAAACTACTGAAGTAACGGGTGCTTTATGATGAAAGGGAGTTCTCAAATAGTTTAGCCATAAGATTAATAAAGGAATTGATAGTAATCCTAAAACTTGAAGAAAGAAAGGAATTATGGGTGAAACGTTTAATCTAAGTATTTCACTGTCAAGTTTTGGTTTAATTTCTACTTCACTACCAGACTGTAAGTGAGGTGAGATTGCAAAGTTATATTTTCTCTTCCAACCAAACCAAAGTCTTTCTTTTCTAACTTTTATATCTATTTTCGGCTTATCATTATCTGATGTATGTCCATTTCGTTGTAATAAAATACTATCAGAATGCTCAAAATGACATTTGCTTACATCTTTACCAATAAGACTTAGATTAACTTTTTCTTTTGAATAAGTATGATTTGTAAATTCTAATTCATAACAAACAATATTAGCTTGATTTCCTTCCTTATTGGGAATACTTTGTATGGAGTTATTACATTGAAATTCAATAATTCCATAAGGTAATATTTCTATATCCCCTTCGTCATACGATTGACAAACATTATTTAGTGATAAAGCTTCAATTCTAAATGGATAACTAGTTTCTGTAGACTGTTCGGGTATTTGACAAGAGAAATTAATTGTCTGTATGATAGATGGTTTTATTTGTAAATCGAAATTATTATTCTTTATATTAAAATCTTCTAAACCCGAAAGCTCAAGTTTAATATCTACAAATTTTGGACTGATATTAGTTATGCTAACAGGAATTTCTATAGTTGCTCCTGGTTTACCTCTGAATTTTTTAACTGGTAGTTGAACCTCTATTTTTTTTCGAGGACTTTCAACCTTCAACTTAATTTTTTGGCTGCTAGATAGTTTTTCATCTTCAATAGAGAAAGTTCTTAATATCAAATCTACCGTACTATCATAAGCAGGAATAGGAGGTTTAGTGATTGCTACATGAAAATCTGTTTCACTACCGGGAGGATTTTTACTACATATTTCTGGTTCTACTTTGTACCAGTCCAAATTTGATTCGTTTTCTAATCCCCTTGCAGTAAGTTCTAATTGAAAACTAGTAAATTTTTTACTTCCATTAATTACTTTAACGTCAAATTCGTTATCCTCAGATAAAATATCTGGAATTAAGGTTAACTGTTTTTTGGAAACTTTAGTCGTAATTGGATTTTTCATTTTATTAAACCTTACATACTTTAAACTAAATATTAATAAGAGAGTAATTTCATCATATTTCGTCGTTTCCAAGCAAAATTGAGCATATTAATACCTAATTCTTGAGCGGTACGAATATCATTTCGATTTGAATGTTCAATTTGACCACCCCAAGCTTTTGATAAATCACCAAGTACTACAATAATTCCTTTGGAGTAATAGATATTTTTGATATATTCGGGTAATGCTGTAAATAAAAATGGTTGAGTTTTAAAAGAATGTGCTTCAGATAAATTATGCCATTCTTGCCATGAATTACTAGAAATTTCAAATAATTGAGCTACTGTGTTATATATATCTTCTAAAGTCGCTCCATAATTTGCTTCAATTAGAATCATTCCACCTAATTTACGATATTCATCTAAGGCTTTTTTTCTAGAATCCATAATATACAAATTATTGATTTGCCAAGAAGGAATATAAATTAAATCAGTATTTTTTAACTCTAAAGGTTTTGCTAAAATATCTTCCGTTATTTCCTTACTACCTTGCAAATTAGGATAAAGAACGCTCAAAGACTGCATAAGGTATCTTAAATTTTTATTTGTATTTTGATAGAACGATTCGTCAGATTGAGGAGCAGTCGTAGCAATATTAACTAATGCTTGGGGTCTAGCTTTAGCTTGTGGACGATAACGTAAATCTATTTCATTTATCTCTGGGAAAAATACGTTTTGTGGTTTTTTTAGCTCGAATCTATCTAATGCTATATCTTCAACTCGTAATTTAATCCGACACAATTCTATTTGTGTTTCATTCGGTGGTTCTAATTGTTGGTCAAATTTAAACCATTCTCTTTCTTTCCAGCCTTCTTCTTCTAACAGCGTCTGATTATCTTCATAACTAACAACCAAATAGACTGTAATTTCTTCATCAAAATTTTTATTTGATATTTTAGGATTTACAAACGGAAAGCTTCTATCTATATTTTTATTTTCATCCACTACGATGGGATTACCTTCTATATCGATAGCTATACCTGGCTGTATTTTCAGCCAGCGACCTTGTTTTTGTAAATTTGCTCGACTTGTTTTAGGAGCTTCGATTATCTGAATTCCCAAACCACAAACGATTCCAGGTTCGTTAAGTGATTGATAGTGAATGTTTTGTCGATGTCTATGATAGTAATGAGCTAATTCCCAGCGTTCTGCATTAACTATCAAACCATCGCGAACGTTCAAACGATGCAATGGGTCTATAGATGGTGTGGAATAAAATTGATTAACCATATAAATTCATAAATACACTTGTTCCGTATTTTACTCAGTATTTAATCAAATATAATAGCGAAATTAAAAGCTGAAAAAGGATTAACTCGAAAGATAATCTGTAAATATCTAACTGACTCCAAATCAATACATATGTAGATTTTTTGGATAAAAATTCCTCTGATATCTGATATATGCAAGGCTGCGGCAGAATATCAATATCATTCTTAACTATAAAGAATGACTGTCAGTACGAGGTAAATAAATTTACTGACAACCAATTATCATCTTAGTTTTGCTGAATTGGCAGAATTTAATCTTTTCTTTATTTGACCTAAATACATTGCAACAAAAAGTTTGTAGTATAACATAATTTTTCTCATCTACCTTTAGGCATATTTACAAAACATTCATGAAACAAGTATTGAGAATTAAAGAAAAATTGGCAACACAAAAATTACCCATAATTTATAAGCTATTAGGTCTGTTAAAATATTTAGGTTTTGTTTTCTAAATCACATTTATTTTTTATTCATATCAAATCCCATCGGTGATAGAGTCACAACTGAAATTATTTTTCGGAACTTGTACATAAAACCCTCCTTTGAGTGAAATTAAGGTCAAATTGGAACTTAACTTACTAATTCCACTGACTAATTCATTTTTTATGTAAACTTTTTCTTAACATTTGTTGATTTTTATTTACAGAATAATAGACGCATAAGTCGGAATTAGTAGTTATAGCGTCTTGTTAGCAAGAGCCTTCCCAATGGAGTTAGAATCTCTAATTAGTAAATCTCTACAATCTCACAGACTTTACTGTGAGGTTAGAAAACGAATTCCTGATATTCATCAAGAAATTTATGGTCAGGTATACCAGATACTTTTACAGGAAGCATCTAATGTATGTGATGAAAACGAACTGCAAAAATTATTTATCAAATTACCTTTAGATAATTTATTGAAGCAGCGAATATATCAAAAAATTGATATTTTAGCCATTAATGCGAAAGCAATTGGTCAATTACTAAATACTCAACAACTTTATCCACCTGAAACAAAAATATATTTATCTGCTTGTCAACAATTGTTTTATGCGACTCGCATCTCCGGTAAGATGAAGCGTCCTTATATAAACTATCGAACTTCAAAATTTTATCAGGATATTGTCCATGAATACGAGATGCAGATATGGCGTTTTATCTGTAAAAAAATTAGTAACTTTGAATATGATAAAAGCCAGAATATAAGTGATGAAAATCTTAGTCGCTTTATGGCTTGGCTTAATGGCTGCTCAACTAATCTCTTTAAAAAAGCTCTCGATAAGTACAATAAAACATCTCCTGAATTACTACTTATTGAAGATAATCGAAATCAGGAAGAGAGCAATGATTATACTAATACCATTACTTCGGGTGAAGAAGTTCCATTGTCAGCAAAGATTATAAATCTAATTGAACAAGACGAAATGGGGGTTTTTAGAAGCGAACATATCAAAAATAAACCACAAGCAAACTTTAGAGAAATTGTACTTTCGTTGCGCGATGGGAACAAAATGAAAGAAATTGCAGACAATTTTGATGTACCACTGCAATCTTTATATACTCTACAGAAACGCTGTATTGATAAATATAGAAATTATATTAAAAAAAATATTTAAAATTCACTTTACAAAAACATGAGTTGGCTATGATTAATCCCAATGAATCTTTTGGTTCTAAAATAATATTGCCCCTAGAAGCTCAATCCATAGCAGAGAAATTTCAGCACTATCAAGAGAATAAAAAAAAAGGCGAGCAAGTATATCGAAATTCATTAGCAGTTTATGCTGTTAACTTATATTTACAGCATTTAGGATTTGAAACTGACTTAGAGGCTAGTAATAGCTGGGATTATATCTGGCAAACTCTTATGGATGCAGCAGATTTACAAATAATCAACTATGGCAAGATTGAATGTAGACCTGTATATCCAGATGAAGAATTTATTCATATTCCGGCAGAAGTTTGGTTTGAAAGTAATTACTGTATTGCTGTTGAAATCGAAGAAATTGCTACAGAAGCTAAATTATTAGGATTTATTGAAAAACCAGCAACCAAAAAAATTACTCGTTCTCAATTACGTCCGTTAGAAGAATTGCCTCAATTACTACAAAGAAATATACGTAAAGTTGAACTAAGCCATTGGCTAGAAGGGATTTTTCATCAAGACTGGCAACCCACAGAAACAGTATTAGCTTATAGAAGAGAAAAAATAGCTTTAGGAAGTGCTAGAAGTAGCAAAAAAAATCCACCGATAAGTCGAACTAAACAAATTGACTTTGGAGTATTACTAAATAATAAATCCGTTGCTTTAGTTATTACTATTCAGCCAGAAATGGAAGATAAAACTAATATACTCGTACAAGTTATTCCTATGGATAGAGATGAATACCTACCTCTTGGTATAGGATTAAAAGTTATGCTGGAGTCTGAAACAGCGGAAATAAAGGCAAGAGAAGCTGACAATATAATCCAACTAAGATTTATTGAACCTTCTAAAAGCCAGTTTACCGTTCAAATCTCGTTAGGTGATGCTGTTTTTAACGAAAGTTTTATTATCTAACTGGAAAACAGTATTAGTTCGTGGAGGAAAATTTGATTTTATGAGATGGATCTAATTCGCTGAGACTCCCTAGCCAGATTCATAAAAAGAGGTGTGCAGTGTCTACCAAAACATGACTTATGGAAAAACTGGTTATTTTTCAGCCGTGTGATGGCGATTTCTTCAAGCAAGGGTTCGAGAGAATTAACATTCTGGTTTATCCAACTCATAAAAATAATTCAAAAGATTTTAAGCAATTAACAGGAAGTTTACCAACCGCTCCATACATAGCCAATTCATTCCAAAATTGGCGCAGCAAATATCAAAATTTACTAAATAACCTGCCAGCATTTAATTTTCAAAGAGGTTTTGTAGATGCTCAGGTTACTCATGTTTCAATTAAAGACTTTAGAAGCGATACTGCTGTTTTACGCGATTATTTAAATCATTGGCTGGATTCAGAAATATTTATTCCAACTAAAAACGATTTAACACAAGCTCTGCAATTAACTCCTCAAGACGAAGTTAGTTTTGTAATTCAAACTTCTGAAGTATCATCACCTGAAACTAAAAATATTTTACACAGACTTCCCTGGCATTGGTGGAATATATTTCCCAATCACTACAAAATTGAATTTTCTATCAGTTTAAACGAATTTAAACCTAGACTTATCAATACAAATAACAGTTTTACGAGCGAAAATACCAGACTTAGAAGAGTTAGAGTCTTAGGAATTTTTGGAAATAATAATAGTAGTGAATTTATAAAAGATATTGATATACAAACTGACCAAAAAATTATCAAAGACTTACGAACAAAAGGAGCTTCCCCCAGATTTTTACACCAACCAAAACGGTCAGAATTTACAGAACTTTGGCATGACACTATAGATATTTTCTGCTTTTCTGGTCATAGCAACAGCGG
Organism: uncultured cyanobacterium; assembly: GCA_963740315.1. GTDB lineage: Bacteria > Cyanobacteriota > Cyanobacteriia > Cyanobacteriales > Nostocaceae > Rivularia. Next base: position 1,582,670 of record CAVUDP010000001.1, on the reverse strand, counting down.
GGAAGATTGCTCAACCGGCTGGCTATATATTAACTCCGAAGAAGAAGGGCTGGAAATCAAAGAACTCAAAAATGCTTTGAGAACAGCTACTGATAAAGGATTGCAGTTAGTCATTTTCAATTCTTGCGATGGATTGGGTTTAGCTCAAGCAATTTCCGATTTAAGTATTCCTCAAATTATTGTATGGCGAGAACCAGTTCCCGATAAAGTTGCACAGCAATTTTTATTTTATTTCCTTGAGTCTTTTGCTTCTGACAATTCCTTATACCAATCAGTGCGAGAAGCAAGAGAAAAGTTACAGCTTGAAGGATTAGAGAAAAAATTACCTGGAGTAACAGCTTTACCCACGATTGTAGACAATTCCGGTGGAAGAACTATCGCATGGAAACAAATCCGACGCACCCGAAGCAGAATTTCGACAGCTTGTCATCGGGTTCCTATGTCAGCACAGGAATTAAAAAATCGTGGAATTTTGCTCAGTAAAGTTAATAATTTGTGGGTAAAACCGATTTTACAAAACCAATTACAAAGTCAATTAAAAATTGAATTAGGTTTAGAAGAACATCCCGATGCTTTAAATTTACCCAGTAGAATTACATTTGAAACACCATCACAACATAGACTAAACCTTCCTTTAGGTACAAGAGCAATTGATGTATTCGACGAGTTGAACAATGATGACGAAACTATAGCAGGAAGAACATTACTGATTTTAGGAGAACCTGGTTCTGGTAAAACCACAACACTTTTAGAAATTGCTCGCGATTTGATTGCTGATGCTCGGGAAGATGAAGTTTTACCTATTCCTGTAATGCTAAATCTTTCAAGTTGGAGTAGTTTTTTAGGAACTAAAAATTTTGCGAATTGGTTAATTAACAAGCTTTATGAAGAGTATCAAATTCCCAAGTCTCAAGCAAAGGCTTGGGTAGAAAATCAAAAATTATTACTTTTACTTGATGGCTTGGATGAGGTGAAAGAAGAACAACGCTCGTCATGTCTAGCAGCAATTAATCAATTTATCCGAAAGCACCCAGAAACAGAAGTAATTGTCTGTAGTCGCATTCACGATTACAATAGCATCGCAGAAAAATTTCAGTTTCAAGCAGCAATTTATATTCAATCTTTAACAAAAGAACAAATTCACCGTTATTTACAGCAAGGAGGAAAACAACTTGAAGCAGTAAAAATATTGTTACAAGAAGATGAAAAACTACTTTCCTTAGCAAAAAATCCTCTGATGCTGAATATTATCACCATTGCTTGTCGGGAGATGTCCTTGGAAGAGTTGCGAGCAATTAATTCAGTAGAAGAAAGCCGTCAAAATCTATTTAAAAATTATATATTTCGGATGTTTGAACGACGCAATATAGGTCATAAATATTCAAAAAAAAACTCTCTAAATTATTTAATATGGTTAGCTAAGAGAATGGAAGAAAGTTCTCAAAGTAAATATCTCATTGAACAGATGCAGCCAGATTGGTTGCAAACAAATTTTCAAAAATTAGCATATAATTTTGGCGTAAGGTTAATTTTTGGAATACTTGCTGGGCTCGCGATGGCATTTTACTTTGCTACGCAAGTAACAACCAATTTAGTATATTTTACTCCTTTAATCATACCTTCAATAATATCTGCCGTAATATTTGCACTTTTATCTGGGCTGTTACAGGGACGATTATTAGGAATATTCTGCGGTCTAATGTACTCTGGTTTGACCTCTTTGATGATATGGCACCATATTCCTCTCGATGAAACTGGTGGTCATATGATTTTATTATCCACGTTGCTTATTAACGGAGTTGTTTTTGGTTTATTTTTAGAAATAGGTTTAAGTAATATAGATATTCAAATAGTAGATACTATTAGATGGTCATATTCTAGAGCCTTCATATTTACCAAATATGGATTATTTTTAGGTTCAGTTTATGTTGGAATACGCTTAATTTTTACTGACAGATATTTTAGAGTAAATGGTTGGCAGTATCTGATATATGAACTACTACTTTTTTCTTTAGTCTCTGGAATTATTGGTGGATTAGATAAAGGCAAAGAAATAGAAAAAACAACTTTACCCAATCAAGGTATAATTCGTTCGGCTAGATATTCAATACTTTTGTTTATAACTTTTTTTCCAATAGGAATGATTGGAAGTATTCCTTATTCAGAAAATATTCGTGAGACGATTAGCATTAGTTTCACTGTTGGATTGCTTGCGGGATTGGCTGGTGGACAATTTTCTGGCTTAATTGTAATAAAACATTTGGTATTGAGATTTATTTTGTGGGTGAATGGCTATATCCCCTTTAACTGTGCCAGCTTTCTTGACTATGCTACGGAACGGATTTTACTACAAAAATCTGGTGGAGGTTACATCTTCTACCATCGTTCGCTTTTAGAATATTTTGCTTGTTTGCAGGAAACAGATGGTTAGAAAGTAAATTTTTTTGCTGTAGAAATGTAAGCAAGTCTTTATAGCTTACTTTAAAGAATATTTCCGATGAAACTCTAATTTACGGAGGTCGGGTGTACAGAGGTGGTTTAGACAAATTAGAACCGAAGGAATTGGGAAACGTGGTTATTTATTAACAGCAAAGACCGTAACTCATTTTTATCAGATTCTCTTTGCTGATAGTCAATTTGCTCCAGGTCATTAATAGTTTTGGATTTAGCATATGAAGCAGCAGAAGGAATTGATTGGGTATGGGAAAATCGCGTCGATGATTTAGCTTTATTTAATATATGAATGTTACTAAGTTAACAGAAGAAACGAGAATACAACGTCAAAATGAACTTGACGCGAAAAAAACTCAAATTGAACGTAATAAGCTTGGTCAATTTGCTACGCCAACAGAATTGGCGATCGAAATTATAGAATACTCTAAGAATTTACTATTACAAAATCAAAAAATAAAATTTCTTGACCCTGCATTTGGTACTGGTGCATTTTACTCTGCACTGCTGCAACTATTTCCTCAATCGAAAATTGAATCTGCCGTAGGATATGAAATTGATTCCCACTATGGTGATGAGGCAATTTCACTGTGGAAAAATACATCGTTAATAATCAATATTAGTGATTTTACAAAAGCTTTACCACCAAAAAATCAAGAGAAAAAAGCTAATTTAATTATTTGTAATCCACCTTATGTCCGCCACCATCATTTAAACCGTAGCGATAAACTAAGACTACAAAATAAAAGCCTAACGATAGCTGGAATTAAACTAAGTCAGTTAGCAAGTTTATATTGCCATTTCTTGTGTATTGCAGATGCCTGGATGGCGGAAAATGGAACTGCTGGATGGCTGATACCGAGTGGATTTATGGATGTCAATTACGGACAAGAAGTAAAAGATTATTTACTTAATAATGTAACGTTAATGTGCGTTCATCGTTTTTGTCCAAATAAAGTGCAGTTTGATGATGCGTTGGTATCAAGTACAATTATTTGGTTAAAAAAAACTTTGCCATCACTAGAATCATACAATTGAGTTTACCTATGGCGGTAGTTTTACAGCACCTAAAGAAAGAAATTTAGTTACATCTGACACATTACGAAATACTTCCAAGTGGACTAGTATTGGATTAGTACTTAAACCAACAAACTTCAATTCCAAACAATTTAAATTAAAAGATTTATTCAATATTAAACGCGGATTAGCAACGGGAGCCAATAATTTTTTTCGTCCTAACCAAAGAACAAGTTACTGCTCATCAAATTCCTACTCAGTTTTTGAAACCAATTTTACCAAGTCCTCGCTATTTATTAGTAGAAGAAATTGAAGCTGACATACTTGGTAATCCCCTTTTAGAACAACAGTTATTCTTACTTGATTGTAATTTGCCTTTACCTGAAATACAAAATAACTATCCTACGCTTTGGCAATATCTCCAGATAGGTGAAGACAGCGGTATTAGTTCCCGCTACTTGTGTAAACATCGCACTCCTTGGTACTCTCAAGAAAATCGCTCTCCGACTCCATTCCTCTGCACTTACATGGGACGAACTAATAGCAGTCGCAGAAAACCGTTCCGATTTATCCTGAATCATTCTATGGCGATCGCCACTAATGTTTACTTGATGTTATACCCAAAACCTATTTTAAATGAAGCTTTTTCGCGTCAGCCTTCACTGAAAAAGGATGTGTGGCTTGCTTTAAAAAATATTTCCGACGAAGCTTTAATTTCTGGAGGTCGGGTGTACGGAGGTGGTTTACACAAATTGGAGCCGAAGGAATTAGGAAATGTACTTGTTGACTTATCGTCCATTGCTTACATTGACAATAAGCTAGTTTATTAGGTCAACTATTAAGTTTTTTCGGATGAAATAAATCCCAATTAAAATGCCGAGGCTTTTCAATCACTAATCGCCAATATTTCTACGTGTTTAACTTGTTGTTCGACCAGGGCGAACATCGATTTGTTCTCTATCAATATCAAGCACTTCCATTTCAGTTTTGTAGTTGCCGATTTTTACTTCCATATTAGAAAGCAAGTTTTCTACGTTTGGTTCATCTTCTTGATAAGGAATGTTCTCATCAGTTTGAGTTCTGACAACACCAGGGATGAATTGTGTATCTATCATTGGTAATTTGTCATCAATTGCAATATCAACTAAGAAAATTTCGCACATTACAATAAAGATAATGGCAAACAAAACAACCGGAAATAAGATATTGTTGATAGTTTGAATGGTAGTAGAAATTTCAAATGCCGAACAATCAAACAAAAATTTAAACATTGTAGCTCCTCCAAATAGTTATTGGATGATTTGTAAATATCACCCAGTAGTGGGGAGATTCCTCCCCGTACTGAATGTATCTAACAAATCATGCCCATAATCCTGAAGGAAAGAGAGTTTTACTACTTTTTTGTAGCAGATAAACTAAGTTTCCCGAAATTTGCAGTGTTTTCCAAGAGATGAGTAGATAGACACCCTAAGTTATGATAGGTTATTCTTGAGTTTCTAGATTGAAGTTGGAACTTTGATTCATTGTCTTACCCTAGTTTTATTAGCTTTCAACCATCCAATAAAAGTCACAAGATTATAATTGTACTTAAGTTCTTGCGGCACAATTGATTCGTAAGGGTACAACGGAATACCATTCAATAAGAAACGGTATTGTCGGTCAATATTTATATTGAACTTTGGGCAATGATTAACCCTAACATTAATACCCGTATCGCTAATTTCAATATTAGCAATACCCTTTAATTGTTGAGCAAATTCGTCAATTTTAGACGAATAGTCAAATTCAATTACAGCCCTTACTGAAAAGTATTGAACGTAAGAAAGTAATTGAGCGTGTTCGCCCAATTCCACTAGTTTGTCTGAATCATCTTGAAGTTTTCCTGCCCACGAAAAATGAAATCTACGATTGGTGTAGTTATCCCAAAGAGTTAAAGAACCGTCGTCATTTTTCATCAAAGTTGCTTGATTTGTTTCAATACTTTGATTCAACTGCTCAATTGTCTCTTCACGCTCGAATGGGAAATAAACCCGTTTTTGATGTTTATCGGACTGCCAATCGGGGCAAGTACAACTATCATCCCACCCATATGGATGCATTCCGCAAACGATTTTATTTGCTCCATGAAAATTGCGACATCCAGCACATATTTCTAGATTAAAACTAGAAAATTCCTCGTAGGACGATTTAAATTCCAACTGAGGGCGGTAGAAATCAACAAATTCACAAATTGCATCCCAAGGATTTGATTTTAAAGATGAAAGAGCTTTTCCAATTAACTTATCTTCATCAAAATCTACATCGAATATTTCCATCAAGCTATTTTTTTGCTGGGAATCTAAAAAATCGTAAATAACAACTTTTCGCGATACTTTTTCTTCTATTCTTCCAACAATCAACTTAGTTTCGAGATGAGAACAACCTTCAATTCGCATTATCTGATAAAGATATAGCAAATCATTATTCTCAGTCGTTGGGATAATTGCACTCGACTTAAATACTACGGAATTAGTATTATTAGAAGTTAGAAATTCTTGATCATCATCCCAGTCAACTCTATCTAAAAGTGAAGCAACACAAGCAGCAGCGAAAGAAGCAGATACAAATCCGACACCTCCTAGAAGAGTAGAACCCATTCCCAGGTGTAAAGTTTGTTGAATCCGTTTCTCTGGTATGGTTTTGACTCCAGCTTTTTCAATACTAAATAAGCCAGCACCGCCAAAAACTGCTATTGCACCAACAGCAATTGCAACTAATGAAGTTGCTCCCACTGTCAGATTAATTGCTTGAAATGCTTTGACACAAAGTTTCTTAAACATAGTCCATCCCTCTCTAAATATAGGTAACAAAAGCAAAAATTACTCTTGCCCCGGCATATTTAAAATTGGGATTTGAGGAAAACAATTAACCTACACCTTACTCTGTTATTTTTCAGAATTAAAATAATTCTGTACTAATCTTTTCAGTATCGGTAATTATTTATCCCCAATGGTGATAGTAAGAGTTGAACTTACTTTATTGCTGCTACAATAATTCACCAGGAATATCACCCATTAGAAAACTTTCAAATATCATCTTTATTTCGCTCTTCCAAACTAGAAATAAATTCAGCAACAATATCCCTTATTCGCCTATATTTCCTACCATCAGAACGCGATAAATTAAATATCTCTTGTAATATTTGATGCAGTTCGTAACCTCGGCTGTAGAGAGAATAAATTTGAGACTTAGTTAAATCATCAAGCTTAATATTAAAAAAAACTTCCTCCGATTGATTATTCTTCCCAAGCGAATCAGTTTTGGATTTATTTGAATTTTTAGCTCCCGTTTGATGATTAGAAGTATTTTCAATTAGAAAGCTAGAAAATTGTAATCCCGAATTCCAACAGGAAGTATCTGTATGGATACTCATTGCTTGATTGAGGTAATCTCCAAAATCTACTTTTGTACCCAAAAATAAACCCTGAAGACGCATAACACCTTTAGGTGACTTGTAAAGCATATCCCCACTACCCGACAAACTAGCAGCGCGGTTATCGTCGGGATTACCTAAAATAATCCCGCTATCTTCTGGACGGGATACCATAAAAGCAACCTTTCCCGAACAATTTGACCTAATCAAGGGTTTAATTACATCTTTATCGGGACGTTGGGTAAACAGAAAAATATTGATTCCCGCAGCACCGGCTTTAGCTAGCAGCTTCATCAAATCCATTTCGATTTGGTCTTTGTAGGTGCTGTCTGAAAGTAAATCAAAACATTCATCAGTTACAGAAACTATTCGAGGCATGGGACAATCGGGAAACATTTGGTTGTACTCTTTAATATTTTCAACTCCTACACATTTAAACTCTTCATAACGAAGTTCTTGTTCAGCAACTAAATAATTAAAAATTTGCAGGGTGTTAGCTGCATCTTCTGCAACGGGTGCAATGAGATGGGGAAGTCCATTGAAGCAAGTCAGAGATACTAATTTAACGTCACTCAAAGCAAGTTTGACCAAACTGGGAGGATAGCGCAGTGCCAAATACAGAACCATTGCTTTTTCAAACTGGCTCTTTCCTCCACCAGTCATACCCCCTCCCAAGGTATGGTAGACATTTGAGTCGCAAAGTGAAATTTCAATATAGTTGCCATCAACATCCACACCACCGGGGATAACTATTCGATTAATATTAATCTCACTTGTTAAGTCAACGTAATCGTTGAAATGGGCTATCTGTCGTTCAAGTCTAGGAATATCAAATACAACAGCACCGGGTATAACAGATATCATCGGTGGGTTTTCAAATCCCAGTTCTTCTCCTAATTGCTGAACCAAATCGCTACCAAGTCCTTGAACCTTCTTGAAGCTAACTCCCTTTTTCAATTTGATTTTGACACGTTTGAAAGTGGGACCAACTTTAGTATCGACATAGCTACAGTTAACACCAAAATCATTAAGAGTTTCGACTAAGGTGTCACCCACCTTATGATTAAATTTTTCTTCGACTTCTGTAATATCTTGTTCTGTGTTACTCGTTAAATCCCCATAATTCTGGTTTATTTTACTGCTTGCTAAAGATAAAGATGGTGTTTCTCCTGTTTTCTTAGCAACTAATTCGGCTGTTTTATAAACCAGTTGTTTTAGATAAACGTTCTTGGTAGAATCAGCAAGCTTAACTAAATCTTGATAGGATTTACTTTCTTGATACTGTTTATATAGTTCAATAATGAAAGCATCTCTTTCGTATGTACTGATATATCGATTGATTAAAACATACTCTAATGCTAGCTTGGAAAAAGCCAAATCTTCCAAATTTAACTCTTCCGAGCAAACATTAATTATTCGGTCATAGTCAGTACCGCTGATTACGGCTTGGTAGATGATTCCGAACAAATAATCGCGATCGCAATTCTTGACGGGACGAATTATTTTACTACCAAAGTCAGATTCTTGGAGGATTTCTACAAGATATAACTGTTGGCTAAAATCAAATAGCTGTTCTGCTTCTGCGAGAATATCCTGGTTAGATAATCCTTGTGATTTTAGAATGGTAACGGCTTGGTAAATTTCAGTGTTGGTGTAATTTGACATATTACCTACCAGCCCTTAGAGATAATTGTTTTTGGTAATAACGATTCAATTCGTTTATTTTCTTCGGATTTTGGTCATAGGAATTGCACGGAAAAGAAGCCCAAATCTTACCAACTTTACAAGCAGCTTTAGCAAAATTACCTGACTCAATATCAGAAATAGCCCTGTTACGACGAATATATTCAATAGCCATCCTATCTTGTGATTCAGGAGAAAAATCTGCTAGGTTTAACTTTGGTTGTAAATCCCACCAAGATTTGTCGAGCATTTGATACGCACCAGCAGCAGTAGAACAATTTTTCTTTCCATTAATTGAGGCACATTGTTTAATTAACGGATGAGTTGAAAAATTATCAAAATTGCCATTAAAAACTAACTTTTGATAACTTTCTGTCCCACTTGTTCCAGTTTCAGCCCAGCGGATAGTTGCTAAAAAAGCCTGCATCCGGTGTGAATAATTAGAGCTTACTTTATGCTGCTGTAAATAGGGACGCGGGTTAACTGGTTTATTATTTAGCCTCACCTCGAAATGTAAATGCGGTCCGGTAGAAAATCCCGTGCTTCCGACTTTCCCAATCATTTGTCCCGGTAAAACCTGTTCCCCTTTTCGCACAGAAAGCTTGCTAGCATGACCGTAAAGAGTTGATTTCCCCGCACCGTGATTGATAATGATAGCTTTTCCATAACCACCCCTCCAACCAGCAAACTCAACTAAACCAGCTTCAAATGCATAAATTGGAGTACCTTTAGAAGCACCAAAGTCAATACCGTAATGAAACTTACGTTCCCCAGTAAGGGGATGAGTCCTCCAACCAAAACTACTGGTGATAGCTGAACCTTTAGTTGTCGGAAAAGCTGTGCTTTTAGAGTCGGTAAGCTTGCTTGTATTTTTTGCTAATCTTTGGAGTAACCGAATTGGTTGTTGGGATTCAACCCATTCTGAAACTTGGGGAAATGCGATTGCAACGGATAAAACCAAAGTCGCAAAAGCATATCCCCAGTTTCTATCGATAGACAAACCGCTACCGGACTCTTTGAAGCCTACGATTTTGCTATTGTTACTTTCAATTTCCAGTTTGATTCGCATTATGACAACTAGAATTGGTAGAACTGAGTAACTTCTCAAAATTATTCTTAGGATTCTTGCAAATCGAATCAGTTGGTGTGGGTTTGGATTGCGGAATTATTGCTTTGGAGATTGGGAATTTAGTTTTTTGAGTTACATCGCCCAAGTTATAAAATTTGAGGTACCCCGGTTGGAGAATATCGAGTACCCACACCAATAAAGTTACTCCAAAGCAAATTTTGACCAACATTATTCCAATTGCCGAAATACAGGCATGGCAAACGAAGGTACTTCCTCCGGTACGACTTCAATCTTCTTCCCGGAAGCATAACCTGGTCCGGTATAGCTACCATTGAGTAGAAAATTAACCAACATTACAAACAACCACAACCCAACTGCACCCACACCAATTGGAGACTTTATACAATCGCTAAGGAAGTAGGCAGGATACCAAAAGAAACGCGCCTGATTCTGAGGGTGTAATCTGTGAGCTTTCCACGTTTCTACATAGGGAATTTCAATTTGAGGCACTTTTGGTTTATAGCTCGTTTGTGAATTGACGTATCGTACTTCTACAGGTTGGGAATCAACAGACATTGGTATAGCCGACTGCTGATTTACTACACCTCCTTGTTGTTGAACTTGATTTAACATTCCCTGCAAGCGTGTGGTGGGAATAATTGCACCACCATCGGAATAATCAATATCAACGCGATCGCGACGATTCCTGGACATATTTAACTCCTAATTAACATTATTATTGGGATTGGAATTATCATCGTTCCACAAATCCTCTTGTTGGAGTTGAGAATAAAATTCTTGTGGAGACAATGTTTCAGATTGGTTCGCTATATCTAGATCGGAATGATTAGATAAAGAGCGTGAGGGAAAGTGAATTAAGTTATTGCTAGAAATACTATTCACATCAGGATTAACAGATGGAGGTAATTGAACATTATTCGAGGTTGTGGGGGCATTTGTATTTACCGAATTATCAATCATCTCATCATCTTCAATTATGTTGTTGTAATCAGAAATTCCCCAACCCAAAAAACCAGCAAAACCACCGATAAAGATGATTGCACTCATCCAATGTACGGATGAATTGGGGGACGGCATCATCTCTACCGTTGTGCGGGTTGAACCAGAAAGAGTGGTACGGATAGGAGTACGTTTGACTGCCGCTACAACGTTAAGCGAACATAAAGCTATACAAATTATTGCAGCGGCAAATTTGGCGTACATACTAAAGTCTCCTTGGTTTAGGATTTGAGATTACAAACATTAATTAGAGCTTCGTTTGGTTATTTAAGGTTGAGTATCTTCTGGATTCGGAGTAGCTGGTCTGACTGTCTCTTTCATCTCTTGCAAATAAAGTTTCCGTTCTTCCTGTTGTTTTTTGATTTTTTCGCGAATTTCTCCTACTTGAGCTAATTGTTCAACTGGATCTGAATATCCACGGGCGCGTAATAACTGGGCTTGAGCCAGTGAATATGGTTGTTGAGCATTGCGAATTTGAACTAACATTTGATTCAAATCCACTACGGGTTGAGATTCCAGACTTTGCGCGTAATCGATTGCTTCGAGTTTCCCTAATATCATTACAGCAACCGCACCAATGGGAATCTTTTCTTCTACCTTTGTTCCGTCGGTTTTACGATAACCCCAGTAAAAGGTATCATTACCAGAAGCCGCTTCTAGTAAAACATCCAGGGAGTTGAATTTAACTATCTCTAATGCAGGCATGTAATGCAAACGGTAAAAACCTGAATTTTCATCATTCTGCATCGCAGATATTTGGCTTTTGAGTTGCTGACCCCATAATGCTGCTGACATTTGTCTCCACCCTGTTAAATTTGGCGCACCTTCATTTGACGAATAACTAGAAAGATGGTCGATGTTGTAGTCAGTGCGAGAAAGTTTTTCTAGGTAGACTTCACGTATTTGAGATACTTGTGTCTTAGCTTGCTGTACGGCTGAAATTTGATTCTTCCCTGGTATTTGCTGCTTCCATCCAACCATCAAAGCTACCGCACCGATTACGGAAATGGCTCCAACAGTGGAGAAAGCCGTCCACAAACCTATACTTACCTTTTTCTTCTTTCGAGTCGGCTTTTTATCTTGAACGGTTACGGGAGTAAACATTTGAACTCCTTATTCAAGTATTGTCAACAATTAAACTTAATTGCGGGCGTTTATTTAGCTCGCGAGCAACAGCAATTCCTGCGCCACCAACAACTATTCCGGTTAAGAGCAATACTGGATGTAGGGCAAGGGTCGCACCTACTCCCATCAATTGACCTACCATTCCAGAAACACCTAAATTCATTAACAAACCACCTGCGGTATTAACTAAAAAATCACATACTGCGCTCATTGTTTTTACTCTTCCAAATTACAATTAGTGCCAAAATTAACCCAACTATTTCGCCAATCCCCACTCCAATCAAAATAGGTTGAATGCTAGAAATTTCTTGCTTTTCTTGAGTTGGAGGAACTGCTAGCCATGTTCCAATAACTGTCCCAGATAAAACACTGAGGAAGTTTATACCAACCGCAACTGTTGAATTATTCCGCATTTGCAATAAACTTTCATCACGAAACTGGTAACAAATAGGTAGCATTTGATTGACTACTTCTTCTGAGATTGCTTTATTTGAGGCACGCGAGGACTTCAACTGTTGAGGCACGCGGTGTTGATGTACTCAGCAGTAAGGGATGACTCTCTTCCCCCCAGTTGACAATGCCCTTAAAAATCATTATCAATGCGTGAGTTAATTCGCTCCTGAGCTTGGTCAAATTCATTTAAATTATCTCCAGTTCCACTAAATATAAATTCCTCTAAAGCAAGAGTAGAAGATTCCAGTACTACTCTTTCGGACGTAATTGTCCTAGTTGAATCCCTCTATCAGTATCCCCGTAGAGCATTCCTACGAAACTATCTCCGGGAGCTTGTTCTGGATCTACGCCAAATCTTTGCTTTATATATTCGCGCTTGTTGAATTTGCGTTAGCCGAAGGCGGCTCCTAAAGGAGCATCGCCTAATTCTGTTTCGCGATCGCGCATCTCAATCAAATGCCGAGCAGCTTTCTCTAAAGACATATTTTCTTTATTCGCAGCAGCTTTTAGATTCACTAACTGGGATTCAACTTGTTCCGGAATTGTATTCTCATTAATCTCTAAATCCAATAATTGGCAAATATTTCGCACAACGGTGGCTGTGAAACTTGTAGCTGTTGTGCTAGCTGATTTATATGCTTCATTACGCTCTATTCTCCTAATTACTGTTTGTACGATTGGGTTATTTTTTTCTGCTTCAGATATATGCTTGGTCAAAAAGTCATAAAGAGTCATCTTGTTAATAAGACGTAAATAAGCATCCAAACCACCAGCAGGAATTACCTGTTCTAAATATTCCTCAAAAGTCAACCTTCTGATTCTAATAGCTACATAAAAAATATCAGCTACTTCAACTGCTGCTGCATCAAAATATCCTCCGCGCTTCTTAGGTTTCACGATTCCAGCATATGGGAACCATTGCTGTAAGGCTGCAATTGAAATCCCATATCTTTGAGAAAGTGTCTTCTGCGTGTAGATAACGTTTTCATATACCATACCCACTCAATTCCAACTAAATATGATTGTCCATGCAGAAAAGGGCTAACTTAAGTACCACACTAGTATTTGTTAAATATTTTTTATTTAACAAATCCAGTTACTTTCGTTTAGGTTTAACTTGACTTAAGCTTAGTTAAATTTATGCCTAATTCAGCAAACAATTGTTAGGTTACATACTGTATATTGGCAATGCAAGCAGGTTTAGATATATGATGAGGGAATAAATATCTCTAGTAAGCTTTTAAGAAAAAATTACTCAGGTAGAAATATTTACTACTATAGTGAAATTATTTGATTTATGACTATTACTCCATCGAAACTATTAACCTTTAAAGAATTTATAGATTGGTTGCCGGAAAATGCTGCAAAGCGATACGAATTACACGATGGCATAATTGTAGAAATGGCTCAACCAAGTGGTAAGCATGAAAAAGTAACAGGTTTTTTAGCAGGAGAAGTTAGCGTTGAGTATAAACGCTTAAAATTGCCGTATTTTATTCCAAAAACAGCATTAGTAAAGCCACCAAACAAATTGTCAGGTTATTTACCAGATATTGTTTTGATTAATGATGCGAATTTAGAGAATGAGCCTTTGTGGGAAAAAGAATCTACTGTTACTAAAAGTGCTTCTATTCCTTTGATAGTTGAGGTTGTTAGTACGAATTGGGAAGATGACTATTACACTAAGTTTGGTAATTACCAAGCAATGAAAATACCTGAATATTGGATAGTAGATTATGCAGCTTTGGGTGGAAGAAAATTTATTGGAAATCCCAAGCAGCCGACATTTTTTGTGTGTGAGTTAATTGATGATGAATATCAGATGACTGCTTTTAGGGGTGACGAGCGAATTATTTCTCCTGCTTTCCCCCAACTGAACCTTACAGCAAAGCAAGTCTTTGATGCGATTGTTTGAGAGAGTATTAAAATAATTTATTTTTTTTAAATTACTTTAAAGCATAAGACAATCATAATCACTTTAAAATATAACAATTACAATCAAGAAGAATTCTTTAGTTTTGGGTTATATACTGAACATGAGACAAGTAATCATGTACAAAGATGAGGATGGTTATTGGGTTGTGGAATGCCCAAGCTTAAAAGGATGTATTAGCCAAGGCAAAACAAAAGAGGAAGCCCTATCTAATATTAAAGAAGCAATTGCTGGATACATTGCGGCTTTAGAAGAAGACGGTTTACCTGTTCCTACAGATAATTTTGAAGCGTACCTGGTAGTTGTATGAGTAAGCTACCGAGCATTTCTGGAAAAGAATGTATAAAAGCTTTGGAGAAAATAGGTTTTTACCAAAAGCGCAGAGAAAGTAGTCACATTATTATGCGGCGAGATGACCCATTTAGCCAAGTTGTCGTTCCTGAACACGATCGAATAGCTAAGGGAACCTTACGAGCAATTATTCGAGATATAGATTTAACAGTAGAAAAATTTATCGCTTCGCTTGGATAAGTTTGTGTATCCGTTGTATAAAATTTAAAATACAAACAAAGATAATTACTTAATATGGTTAATAAAGAATTACTAATTAAAGAAATAGAATCTTTACCTTCAGAATTATTAACTGAAGCATTCGATTTTATTCGTTTTATCAAAGTTAGTCATGCCAAGGCTCAATGTTATATTTCGACAATCGTTGTTTCTGAACTTATGAAGGTGTCTACTGTTCGCAGCAGGTCGAAAAGAATTTAGAAATATTAGCGCAGTTAACCCAAAATCTGACAGTTGAACCACCATTTGACCTAGATGCGGCTGTTAAGTTTGGTAGGATTCAAAGCGAACTTACAAAAATTGGTAAACCAACAGAGGAAATTGATGTGTTGATTGGTGCAGTTGCGCGATCGCGTAAAGATGCTTTGGTGACTAATATAGCTCTTCCTGTTGGATTCAAACCAATAACTAGAGTAAAGTCATTATTCCATGCAAAATTATCATTCCATATTTGTTGACGTGGATGATACAAAGGTACAGTTTCACCACTTACAAGGTTATAACCTTGGATTTTATTATATTTGTGATTATTACAACCCTGACAAGAAAGAGCCAAATTTTCTAAACTTGTTTCTCCACCTTTACTTTTGGGGATAATATGCTCGGCAGAAAAAGCTTGAATTGCAAAACTTTCTTGGCTTCTACAATATTCACAACATCCGGTCTTCTCTTTTTACTACAGACTTTTTTAACTGCGCTGTCACTCTTGAATCGGACATTATTTTGTTGCCTGAATCCCTAAATTTTCCATCAATGCAGTTAGTGACACACCACGCAAACGTGCTAACTCTGCTAAATTTTCTATACGTTGTGCTTGGATTTTTTCTATTTCCTCAGTCAGTTGTAATAACCTTTGATGCTCATCATCTGTGAGAGTTTCTTCTTCTCCTTTAACCTTTAATTCCTCGTAATCTTTTTGAAGATTATCAGGAATACCTTGATTAATTTTAAGTAATAATTCTGCTTCTGTTTGCGGCAGTCGGGTGGCTTTACGTTGTGCTTTTAAAACAATAACTTGTGATACAAATTGTTCTAATTCAGACAAGTTTAATTGCTCAACTGCCTTGAGCAATTCTTCTGAAGATAATTGTACTTCAACTTTGAGGATTGACATTATCTACTTCTTGCCTAATAACTTATGAATAATTCTATCTTAAAATTTTGCACCGTTGTCATATGTCAATGACCGATTGTAGAGATTACAGCCGCAATATAGATACATATCAATACCGAAAAATTTATGTTTCAATTATTTGTTTCACCCCTTATCGTCAAACCTTATCCGAGATATTAGTTTTGTAAGACGTGTTAGCTCTACACCAAACCGACTAGCAATCAAAAACTGCTCTTCTTCAGTTGGCATTGCATCAAGTGTCAGTAAGTATTCCAAAAACGGCTGTGAATTTACTCCATGCAAATTATCTTCAGTTGGCTGGGATTGTGTTGTAAAGCCTGCTTCCGATACACCAACTTTATCAAGCTGCCCCTGTTGTCCCATGTTTGAAAGCAGCCATTGCTCTATTTTCCCGTTTTGTGGTGGTTTTAAGCCAAGCGTTCGACAAGTCGCAACGAATTCTTGTCCTATGACTGTTTCTTGATGTAAATTTTTTAAAAATACTGCGAATTCTTCTTCAGACAATAAACTAAGCTGTTGTTGAAAAAGCTTTTGGATTTCTCCACTTAAGCGGAATATACGAGATGCTTGAAATTCTTGATCTCTTTGAATCCCTTCAATATTATCAAATCCCGGATAGAGATTGTCTACAAACCAAATACCCACACGACCAACCTCTGGTACTGATAAGCCCAAAGAATCGCACGCAAATACTAATTCCATCCCTAAAGAAGTGTAAGTAGAAAACATCCGATCCAAACTACCTACTTTAGGAATTGAATTTCCATTTTTTTGAGCCAGTTCAAATACATCTAAGCCCAAATCAATTAAGTATCTTAATGTCTTTGACAAAGAACTGCCTAGTATCGGCAACATTTTATCTACTCGTTGTCGCACACCCGGTGCGAGAGTAAAAGATACTCGATTGGTATCCCCTTGAGGAAAGCGTTCGCGCTTATTTATCACAGATTTTTGGACTTATCTTTATCGATGTTTCACTTCAGTTTACATAAACAACTATATTTTTAGTTTATTCTATTAAGTTTTATATTAAAACCTCGTCAGTGAGACAATTTAATGCATCACTATTTGTTAACTAATATTAATTTAAAAATGCATTAATAATATCTAGTGATGCATATATTATGAATAAGTGTAAAGTTGATGCATCATTATTCCTATAAATCGATAGAATGTTTTCATTCGGTACAAGCTAATAGCTTGACCGAAATTTAAACAGAATCATCTAAAAAATCTTGATAGAGGTATTAAGGATGTAAATTTACTGTGTTGATTCTTCGGTTGTGTTCTCATTTGGATATCTAAGCTTCCCCTCTTTCTCAGCTATTTCAATGTCTCTACGCAACAAATAAGCTGCTAAGTCAGCTAAACTTGTGCCTTCAATGTCAGCCCAAGTTTGTAATTTTTCATGGGTTAAATCGGGAATAGAAACGCTTATTCTCTTAGTCACGGCAAGTGTTTTCTAACTTTAATGTCTCATCGTATCTTTTATTGACTTGAAAGACTGTTGCAATATAGATGCTATTTAGTTGTAGAATAGATGTTAGGATTCGAGAATAACGCAGAACACCGGGTTAAAGAAGAATACTTTAATCACATGCAACTGTTGGTAATAAGCGATATGGAGGATTATTTGCTCAAATACAAAAAAGTAATTTTCTTCTCTTTTCTTATTTGGAGTCTAGTAGTATGAACCACTATCACCATCAAATTTAAGAAAAAACAATTTGCTCAGGCAAAGAAAGCCATTTAACTAATCAGAATCAAAGCTAGCTTCTAGTTCTTCTATAGAAACATTTTTGTATCGCGCATCCAACAGCGAGTTGCTGATTAATACTTTCAAAGTTAGCCTAAGCGTCTTGCAGCAATGATTTGAGCCGCAAATGCAGCCGGAGGACGACCTCGCTCGGAGCTTTGCCCAAAGCTTTAGCTTCCGAAAATCATAAGGGGATAGGGTAATTGAAAAACGAACGTTGTCTTCTGCCATGTCTAATAACTTTTTTTGATTGTGTCTGAATTAATTTGCATATGTATTACCAAGCCAACCCACAGAAATTGCCCCGAGACGAATTGAGAGTTTTCTTGCATGAAAACACTACTCAATTCAGTCCCGAACCGTACAATTGATCATTTTATGAAGATTGTTCTTCTTCTGATTCAACCCAAGCAACGATTAATTCTTTAGCTTTTTGGCTCATGGAGGTTTTACTACGAGCGCAAGCGATTTTAAATTTTGTACGTTCGTCATCTGACAAAAAAACCACAAGCTTTACAGTTTTATCTTCCGTGTTTTTCAAATTAGACACATTTCACCCATTACGATACTTACCTCAATTATGTCATCGAGACAAATATTGGCATATAAGCAATATAGGTAAGTTAAGTATTTTGTATTAATATACCTATATAGGTTATTATTCCAATAATATAAATTTCAGTTTCGAGTCCAAAATTTAAATGCTCCCGTAAACTCCTCTACTTTTAAACAGGAATCTTGAAAGATGAAAAGCTGCGAAGTCCTGAAAAGTTTACCAAAAGAAGGTTTAGAACCCAGGCAGTTCCTACGTCACTGCTTCGGTATTGCCGAACTGACTCCCTCAGAACTGCTCGAAGAAGAAACAGACAGCCAGTACCGCAAAAAATGCATTAGCGTATTCTGTGCAATCTTTGATATTCAGCGAGCTACGGTTCGTAAATGGGGAAGCGACCTTAATTTTGAAGGGATGCCTAAATATTGTAGGATTGCCCTTGCTTATATCTATGCTGCTCAAATTGTGCCTCATCAGCTAGGAAGCATCCTAAGAGGGGATTTTGTTCCACCGTCGGTTGATGCTCAAACCTTTCTAGAGAAAGTCCTTCTCGATGGGTTAACGGAACAGGAAATATTACAAACTGTTTCTCACGCTAACTTTCGTGGGAATTGTGTCAAAACTCTAACCCAAGTTCTGCATATTGGCACAAAATCGGTTCAAGACTGGGGACAAGATATGTCGTTTCAAAAAATGCCCCAAATTCACAAGCATACTTTGGGCTATGCATTGGCGGCTATCTTCCAAGTTTCATCAATTGATGCTAATCTCAAGAGAAGCAAGCCCGCAGTAGTGTCTAAAGCGCTCTCAACGGCGGCTTAATTTATTCAGATTGGTTGGATTAAAAAAGTTGGTCTTTAACGCAGACCAAAAACATATTAAAAACAAGACTAATTTAACATGACTTCACTAACTCTTGCAACCGAAAGGTACACCGAGCAAAGCTATTTAGACTCCAATCCTACGGTACACATCGAGCAAAGTACTTTAGAGTATCTGTACGCAGCTTTTTCACTCTACGAATGTAAGCACACTCTTAATAGGAAACAGTATCGCGCACTGTTGGAAGAGTATGGATGGGATAAAGGGAGTACAGAAGAAAGGCGATCGCTAAAAATTGCAGAGAATTTTCAAGCGTTTGTTGGGTGTCCAGAACACTTGGCTGTATTGCCTGTACCAGTATTGCTACGATTATGCTCGAAGAATTACCAGGTTTTAATTGAAAAATTGCAAGATATTCCCATTGGTGGATTGACTTGCAAACTTGTATTGGAACTGATTGAAGAAAGAAGAAAGTTTCTCAAGTCTCAAAGAAAAGATAAAAAAGTTGGCAATTGGCGAGCAACACCAGATGGTAATCGATACTATACTTTCGGCAAGATTATGGAAGATGACCATCAGACAGGAGTGCTTGCAGATAAGCTGATAGAGCAGTTGGGGTTCTCCCCGCAGCGGATTGTGAGAATGGCGATCGCCGATTTTTATCAAAAACTTACAGATGTAGAAGAACCACTTGAAGTTGTTGAAAATACTACTTCAGATGTAAGTGATGTGAACGATTCGAGTACTCAAGAAATTAATCAAAATCCTCAACAGGAAACCACATCAACCGGCTCAAGTCAAACCGTCGAGGAGAGATGGGAAGAATTGGCACAGCAGTTAATCACTGATATTCAAAATATTGGTAGAATCAGCGATTCTTCAGGTTGGTTAATAGTCGAGTGTTGCCAACGTTGGGAAGCAACAGTTCCTCAAGATAAAAGATGGGATGCAGTATCGAATATACTTCGGCACGATACGATAGCGCTCAAGCATCTTTCTAATTACGCTTATAACCATAATCCACAGTGGAGAGAAACTTGGGGGGCTAATCTTGCTTCTTACCAAAACTTCGAGCAAGAGTTGGCATGGGTAGACACCGATGTTCGTAACGATGCTCTGCTATCGATGGGCTTTGATATACCCGCCACGGTAGAAATCAAAACAGGGAATCTTCAAAATAAACAAGGTAAGGTAATGGGATTAAATGGGGAGAATATTAGTCCCATTCTGGTTTCGGTTGAGGGTTTCAATCATTATTTTCATTGGACGGAGTTGGAAGTAGTTAAAGAAACTAGTAGGTTTAAGTATTATAAAAATGCCGAACAATCACAAGAAGAATATTTAGAGGAACCACAAGAGTCAGATTTAGAGTTGGAGCCGACACCACTTGACAAGGGAATCGATGTTTTAATACAGGGGGATTGGGAAGACATTAGAAGCATATTTAACCAATATCCAGAAATTAAGGTAGAAGCCTGGAATGCTCTCTCAAACGAACAAAAACGGAGAGTGATTGGTATTACTCCGGATAGTGTCAAGGTATTAAATGGAGCCAAGAAAGAGGGTGTTATCGAGGAATATAAGGAGATTGCTAACGGTGTGTATGAAATCAAACTTCCTGGCACATTAATATGGGAAAACCGAGCCTTTCACGAGATTGAAATATATCACCAGCTTCGTAAATGGCGAGAAAATGTATCTTGCTCGACTAAATAAAAAGCTTCAATGGGTGCAAAAGTTTCATAACCAATACAGATGGGAGAACAGAAGTGAAAAAAAGTTCTGAGTCTGACCGTTGGAATCCGGCGCATTTTGGGGAAATGCCGCGTAAACTTGACTCCGATGGATTTTAATAGGAAATCTTAGAGCGGTTCGGGGGAGCAACTCACAACATCATTTATCAATAAAGTATCTATGCAAATTTTAAAGGTAAAATCAAATACTTATAATGTTTTATGACACGGTTGTCGAAGTTTACCTCTACCGACATTAATTATACGTCTAACCTTGCTTCTTATCTCTCGTTATTTGTTAATAATTTTACTCTTCCAATTTAATCGCAATCTTGCAAGTTACTTGTCATTTCCATATATTCAAGATTATATTGTCAGTGTTTGTCACTATTGGGAAGCTTGAGTTAAGTTATATAATACTCAAGACCTAAAAACTGTGGAAGTGGGAATTAAGCAATCGAGGTTGATGTTGAATGAGGAATATAAAATGTCATATTTAGAACATCAGCTTTTAGAAAGCAGTACCCAGCAATATCGAGATGAAAGGGAAGTTTCGATTGTCAATCTCCTACAACGCCGCGCCAGCCAATACCCCAACCGTGTCGCTTTCACGTTCCTGGAAAATGGAACCTTACCTACCAGCCTGACGTACCACCAATTAGACGAAAAAGCTAAAGCAATTGCTGCTTACCTACAAGCGCAGCTTAACATTGGAGAAAGGGTTTTACTTGTTTATCCCCAAAGCTTAGATGCGATCGCCGCCTTTTTTGGTTGCCTGTACGCTGGAGTCGTCGCCATTCCCGCTCCCGGACTCCTAAGGTTGCGGCTCAAACGCACCCTCCCTCGGTTGGAAGCGATCGCTGCCGATGCTGGAGCTTCTCTGGTTCTCACCACTGCTCCACTCGTTGCCAACCGCGACAATAACTCGTTTACCTTCACCGCCCGGAGTATTGTTCGACCACTCAACGGCAAACCGTCGCTGTTCCTTCACTATTCTCTCACGACTGCTGACATCGACCAGTCAATTCCACATCTCGCCCAGCTTCCTTGGGCGGCAACCGATAAAATTCCCGATTGCCTCGCTAGCCAATGGCAAGAACCGGACATCAACGGCGACACTCTCGCCTACCTACAATATACTTCTGGCTCCACCTCTACCCCCAAAGGGGTGATGCTCGATGGCAATAATCTCATGGCTCATTTAGCCGAACTGCAACAGGCGGGTGGTTACGATGCCAACAGCATCACCGTCACCTGGATGCCCTATTTTCACGATTACGGGCTGGTGGAAGGGATTCTCACACCAATTTACAACGGCACGCCCTGTTATTTGATGTCGCCGATGGCGTTTATCAAACAGCCGCTCCGCTGGCTGCAAGCAATTTCCCGGTATCGCGCCACCCACAGCCAAGCGCCGAATTTTGCCTATGCTTATTGTCTACGGCGGATTGCATCGGAGGAACGGGCGACGCTGGATTTGAGCAGTTGGGAAGCGGCGGGGAATGCTGCCGAACCAATTAATCCCGAGGTTATCGACCAATTTAGTCAAGCTTTCGCTTCCTGCGGGTTTCGTCGTCGGGCGTTTGCCCCGGCTTACGGATTGGCGGAAACGACGCTGCTGGTAACGACGAGTCGGAAAGGGATGGAGCCAGTGTTCTATTATCTGTCAGCGGAAGCTTTGGCGCAAAATCGCGTGGTTGAATCGGCGACGGGACAGCGGTGGGTGAGTTCGGGACGGTTGTTAGGGAATACCCAAATGGCGATTGTTCATCCCCAAACGTTGACTAGCTGCGCCCCAGATGAGGTGGGGGAAATTTGGGTGGCGAGTGCAGGAGTGGCGCGGGGTTACTGGCAGCGTCCGGAGGTAAGTGAAGAAATCTTTGGGGCGCGTTTGGCAGACACGGGAGAGGGACCGTTTTTGCGGACGGGGGATTTGGGATTTGTTCGGGATGGGGAACTGTTTGTGACAGGTCGTCTTAAGGATTTGATAATTATTCGTGGCGAGAATTACTATCCCCAGGATATTGAGTGGGTGGTGGAAAAGAGCCATCCGGCGTTGCGTCCGGGGTATGGGGCAGCATTTTCCATTGAAGTCGATGGAGTTGAGCAATTAGTTATCGCATTTGAGGTTGAGCGTGGTGCGAGTCAAAATCTGGATGTTGAAAAAGTGGTGAGTGCTATTCGCAATGGGGTTGCCGAACACTATGAGTTACCCATTTATGGTGTTGTGCTGCTCAAACGAGGCAGTATTTTTAAAACCTCTAGCGGTAAAATTCAGCGTCAAGTTTGTCGAAGAGCATTTTTGGAAGGCAGTTTAAACAGTTTGGCAAGTTGGACTATTGAAGACAAGGTATTAAGTCAGCCGAGCGACGCTCCCCAGAATGAGGTAGAGATTCTGTTGGCAGAAATTTGGCAACAGGTTTTAGAAATTGAGTCAGTTAAGCGAAATGATAACTTTTTCGAGTTAGGAGGGGATTTCGTCAAAACAGCAGTTGTGGTGACGGAAATTGAAAAAAAGTTCGGTCTAAAAATTCCATTAGCGAGTTTAGCCGAAGCCAAAACCATCGCCCAACTTGCGCGTCGAATCATGCAAAAAAACTGGGATAATCTTGGCTCTGGTTCCCTGGTTCCCATCCGTCCCAGGGGGAGCAAGCTACCTTTCTTTTACGTCCATGCTCTCGGAGGTTTGGGTGGTGGCGGACAGTTGGTGCGTTATCTCGATCCGAAGCGTCCCCTTTATGGTTTACAGCCAGTCGGACTTGATGGTGAAGCAGCACCCCATACCTGTATCCAAGAGATGATAGACCACTACATCCGGGAGATTCAAACCGTACAGCCTCAAGGTCCCTATCTTCTAGGCGGTGTATGTATAGGAGGTAATATTGCCTTTGAAATGGCTCAACAATTAAAAAAGCAGGGTCAGCAAGTTTTGTTAGTGACTATGGCAGATAGTCTCAATCCCTTAATTACTGAAGAAGACAAAATACAAAGATGGACGAGTTGGCAATATTTTGGGAAGGAGAAGGTACAAAAGAAATTACAGGATGATGGATTAAGTAACAATATAATTGAGAATATTTTAAAAGTTTCTGAAGCCAACTGGCAAGTTATTATTAATCATCTTCCCAAAATCTATTCGGGACGGGTTATTTATTTTGCTGCGGCAGAAAATCGACAATATTTCCGCTCTCATTTTGACCCGATGCAACCCAATGGTTGGAATGATTGGGTTGAGGGTGGGGTTGAAGTTGTCGAGGTTCCCGGAAGACACAACACTTATCATGCAGAACCCCACATCCAAGTTTATGCAGAAAAATTGAATGCTTGCTTAAATCTGACAGACCAAGAAGCGAGTTTGGCAAGTTGGACTATTGAAGACAAAGTATCAAGTCAGCCGAGCGACGCTCCCCAGAATGAGGCAGAGATTTGGTTGGCAGAAATTTGGCAACAGGTTTTAGAAATTGAGTCGGTTAAGCGAAATGACAACTTTTTCGAGTTAGGAGGGGATTGCGTTAAAGCAGCAGTTGTAGTGGGGGAAATCGAAAAGCTATCTGGTCAAACGCTTTGCGAAACGCTGCTTTAATTTCTTGCTGACGAAACAACTCAAGAATGGGCTGTGGCTTACCAACACCATATTCTACAAGAGTATAAGCATATACCCCGCTAAAATCTCCCGGCGGATGCTCTGAGTCAATTTTAAACTGCTTAAGTAATTTAATTACAGTTTCATTACGCTGAACCTTTTCTTTAATCACAGGTTGAGCGATGCCACTAATTGCTTTAAACAGCAAATCCAGATTAATTAGGCTCATGGAAGGAGATTGCGGTAAACAAGGGATGTTCTAACTGACAGCAGTTATTACCATTAAAAATTATACACCGCAATATCTGAGTCAAACTTTATACTTTGTCAATTATTGCTTTCGGTAGGTACAGAGATACTATATATAAGAATTGTCATGCGACTAATTTCGTTTATTCCTCTTCCGTTTGGGTTTAGTAAACAACCACGCTAAGAACCAAAAAAAGGTGGTAGCCACAAAACTCCACAGCAAGGATAATGTTAGGGGGTGAACTGGATACTTGAAGTTTATTATCCCTGGTGCGAAGGGTTTATCTACGTGTTGCGTGACGACACCAGAAACTATTGCACCGCCGCCAAAGGCTATACCTAATCTTTGAATGGTGTTTTCTAAAGAGCGATCGCGCTCGGCTTGTTCTATTTCTACTATGCCGCGAATTGATGTGATGGCTTTGTCTATTAAGGCAGGAGTATTTGCAAAATAACCTAAATCTGTTTGGATTTGGTTAGAAAATTTAATAGATATTATTTGATTAAAATTTGATAAAAACTGTAAATTTTCATTTGCAGATTTTTCTTGTATCTGTCTTAGCTTTTCTGCATAATTGTTAGTGTTTGTCTCAATAGTCAGGCGATATTTATCAAATTCTGTCAAGTATTCGGAATATTGTAAATCTAATAGAGGAAATATGCTGAGTTTATTTTTATAATTTTTGAGTTCAATATTAGATAATCCCGTAATTGTATTTGAAACTGTCAAATTGTTATCTGGCGAAATTGTTGGGACTATTTTGTTTTGAGGAGATGTTATTTTGATTTCAGGAGATAAATATCTATTTGTACTCGGAACTAATGAACTATTGCCAATCGATTTGATCTTGGCTATTTCACTCACAGTTTGTTTAAATTCTTTATATAAACTATAAATATCTGAATATACATCTCTACTAATATGATAAGCTTTGATAACTTTATTGCGATAAAAAAATAAATCTATAAAATCTTGATAAAATGAGCTAAGATTAGCATCCGCTTTGGCAGAATATTGCTCTTCTTCTTCTGAAAAAAATAGCCACACTAATATGTGTTCATAACCATGAGCAGAATTAGGATTAGCATATTCAAAAATTGGACTATCAAATAATAGACTTTCTTGATACAGTTGTGGACATTCTCCTTTTTGTTCGCAGAAATTCTGCACGCACTGTTGAGCAATTTCTCGCCAAAGTGTTGCATCTTGTTGTTGATCTGGGGATAGCCAAGCAGTTAATAGTAAGGTTTGTCCCAGAGAACTATTAATGTTTTTAGGTAAAAAGCAATTATCTGGATTAAAATTTTTGAAAATACTTATATCTACTGCTTCTGTTTTATTTTGAGATTGATCAAGTTCGTCAATCCGTAGGTTTAAAGCTAGAGCATAGCTATCATATATTTGCAGAGGACAGGCGATACCTGTAACTCTGGTTTTTTGTGCTGTATCTAGAATTATTGCGCCTTCTAATGGTAGAAAAATATTTGTGTCGGCAGCTTCTTCTAGTAAATCAACACGTCTATCTGGTGCGACATTTCTAATTTTTAATTCCTGAGAAATTTCAAATCTTTGAAAAATTTCCCGGCATTTGTGCCAAAGTAATTTATTGTTATAGTTGTCTGATGAAGAGTCATCACGCAGATGGAAGGCAAAGAGATGAACGTTAGGTGCATAGACTTTGTATGTCATTGTTTGTCATTTGATTGTTTGGGTGAATTTTGATTCTTTTGAGAGACAATTTCTTGATTAGTTCGTCGTAGTTCCATTAAGTTTTGAATAATAGAGGCTTCGCTACTTGGTGGTTGACGAGGAGATGAATTGACTTGGCGAGTAGAAGATGAAAATTGAATTAAAGCATCTCTGGCTGTTGTATGAGTTCTAAACCAATTTTTAACTTTTTCGGTTACTTCATCCGCTTCACTGTCCAATTCTGTAAGAATTATATCTAAATCTTGCAAGTCTTTGATATCAAATATTTGAGGTTGAGTTTTTAATGCTTCGGGAAAGTTTTGGATAAGTTTGGCAAATTTCATATTATTTTTCTCCAGATATATAAGTGTTTTGATTTTAGGTTGGATTAGGTGTAGCCCAACCCAAGAAATTCTTGTATAATGTTGGCTTTTCTAGCTTGTATCAACCCAAGCTACTTAATTAATTTTATTGCCCAATAGCGCAGAAAGCAGCCCAATGAAAAGGAGAAGAAAAATGTTTTTCATTAGGGTTATGAAGTTCCAGTTCCTCCTGTATTTCTTGCTGAATATTTTGATTAAGCTGCGATTTTTTACTCCATTCTAGTATGTCTTTTATACTGGCATCACGTAACCATATTTGGGCTTGATTCATAGCCAGTGGTACTGACATATCTTTAGCAGCCCGCAAATTTTGAATGAATTTAATCATCAAAAATGCTGTGGATAAATCGCTTACTGTCCACAAACTACTTACCACACTGCTACTACCTGCATAGAGAAAGCCACTGGGTAAACTGATATATTCATCACTGGTATTATTAAAATCAACTAAGCCAGTTTCGCAAGCTGAAAGAACCACAAGACGAGTTTGACTAAAATCGAAAGTTCTTTCAAACAAATTACCCAATGTTAAACATTTAGTTAAATCTAAGTTATTATTTTCATCCACACTTTCTGCTAGGAGTAAGCAAGAATTTTGGGGAGAATTAAAATTGAAGGAACCGTGACAAGAAAAATGAAGATAATTCGCTTGCTTTAATTGTCTTTCGGCTTGGGATAAAGCAGCTTTTGTGGCTTGTTTTTTGGTTAATACTTGATAGGAGGGAAAGTAAGATAATATGGTTTCTACTTCCAAATCGGTGAAATCAAGGTCTTCTGTGGGATTTTGAATCGCAAACAGGGATTGAAAATCAGGACGTTCCCGTTTTTGTACCTGTTGCAAAAGTTGACAACTGGGTGCATAACTCACACCACCAGGGAATAAATCTAGAAGACAAGACGAATTTTCGGAATTTTGATTAACTGGAATTGTATGAAGAGGGAATAAATGCAAGAACAAATGGGGAATTAGGATGAGTTTATCGCAGTGCTTTGGTATCTGGGTTAATATTTTATCAATGTGCAAAACCGAAGCTAATTCTTTGAGTTCTTCCCCTAAGCTATTTTGCCATTGGTCTTTTTGAGTGTAGTAGTTCCGCAAATATTTATTTCCCCAATTTAGGAAAGCTTCTCTATCTTCTGTTGAGGATTGCCAAACTTTTACTTCTCCTGTTTGTGTGACAATAAACGCCAGAATTTTGTCATTGAGAATATACCACTCAATAATGGCTGTACGCTCATCCAAAGTAGCTTGGAATGAGTCAAATTTGAAACCATAACCAACAGGTAAATATTCGTTTTGCAATTCATTACGCTGCTGTCGCAATTGTTGAAGATGTTGGGCAAGGACTTTGGGATTTTCAGCTTTGCCATTTTGGATTTGATATTGTCCTGTGGCTATTTCATCTCTGTATGTTTCTAGTTGAGTAACTACTTCTGAAGGGAAGATGGTTTTAGAGTCACGTTCGAGGATTTGTTCAACTAAATTGCGGGTTTTACTACGTTCAACATATTCAATTGCTTCTGTTTTCTTCCCTAATTCCAAGCAAACTTCCACCATACGGCGATAATTTTCGCCAAAGTATTCCGCTTGTTTACGTTTGCTTTCTTCACCAGAAATTATTTCTTCTCGTAAAGATTCTATGGTGGCAATGGCAGACTCAAAAGCATTGTGTGCTAAGTTAAGCTGGTTTACCTTTTGGTAAGCGATTCCTAGTCCGAACAAAGCTTCTGCATACTTTTGGGGAAAAGCGTCAGAAGTCATAAATTCTAAAGCATTTCGGGAACAAGTAATCGCTTTTTCAATATTTTCTGCCTTGTCTCCTTTAATTCTATCCCTGTAAACTCCTGCGAGATTATTTTGCGTTATTGCCCAATCTAAAGGCAAAGCATCCTTGGTGTAGATAGTTAAAGCAGCAGCATAAGCAGGGATTGCTTTTTCGATGTTATCTGCTCTGTCTCCTTTGACTCTATGGGTGTAGGCGCGACCGATATTGTGTTGCGTCGTAGCCCAATCTAAAGGCAAAGCTTCCCTGGTTGTGACAGTTAAAGCAGCAGTATAAGCAGCGATTGCTTTTTCAATGTTATCTGCCCTGTCTCCTTTGATTCTATCGCTGTAGGCATTTGCGAGATTATTTTGTGTTATTGCCCAAGATTGTGGTGAAGCTTTTCTTGTGAAAACGGTTGAAGCAGCAGTAGCAGCAGCGATCACTTTTTCGATGTTATCTGCCTTGTCTCCTTTAATTCTATCGTAATAGGCAGTAGCGAGATTATTTTGCGTCATTGCCCAACCTTCAGGCAAAGCTTCCTGGGTTCTGACGGTTAAAATAGCAGCATAAGCAGCGATCGCTTTTTCAATATTCTCTGCCTTGTCTCCTTTAATTCTTTCACAATAGGCATTTGCAAGGTTATTTTGCGTCATTGCCCAATCTTCAGGCAAAGCTTCCCTGGTTCTGACAGTTAAAGCAGCAGTATGAGCAGCGATCGCTTTTTCAATATTCTCTGCCCTGTCTCCTTTAATTCTGTTACAATAGGCATTTGCAAGGTTATTTTGCGTTATTGCCCAATCTTCAGGCAAAGCTTCCCTAGTTCTGACAGTTGAAGCAGCAGTAGCAGCAGCGATCGCTTTTTCAATATTCTCTGCCCTGTCTCCTTTAATTCTTTCAAAATAGGCACTAGCGAGATTATTTTGCGTCATTGCCCAATTTTCAGGCAAAGCTTCCCTAGTATATATTTGTAGCGCAACTTCATAGCCAGCGATCGCAATTTCTATGTTGCTGGCTTTGTTTCCTAAAGGAAACTTTTGCATTATATTGCTATATTCAACAATATCTGATACCAGAGATTCTGCTATATCCAATTCCATTTTCTCTAGTGTATTTGTTCCCCACCGGAGTAGTATTTCTGCTAATACTTCATCAAGTTTGTCTATATTCTTTTCCAGCAAGGGGTAAATCATTTGTAAATCACCCCTATTGTTAGCTATTGCTTGTAGCACTTCAATCAGAAATTGTGACTTCTTCAGGTGCATTACCAAATTTTGCAGCCAGTTTGCTATGTTCTCTTCCCCATTTTGAGATAATGTTTGCGCCACCATCTCTACTGCCCGTAAGAAGCCAGCATCAATTAATTCTTGATTTTCTACCAAAGTCTGTGAGACTTCATCATCATTGCCACAATTCAACAGACTTTGAATTAGTCTAGAATATGCTTGTTGACGGTATAGGCTAGCTGCCAAATTTTGTAACCAACTTGCTGTACTCTCATGCCCATTCTGAGAATATGTTTTTGCCATTATCTCTACTGCCTGTAAGAAGCCAGCATCAATTAACTCTTGATTCGCTATCAAAGTTTTTGAAATTTCATCATCATTGCCACAATTCAACAAACTTTCAATTAGATTGAAGTAGGCTTGGTGACGGTATTCATTCATTGCCAAATTTCGCAGCCAATTTGCTGTGTTCTCGTCCCCGTTCTTTGAAAACGTCTGTGCTACCGCTTCTACTGTCTGCAAGAAATCAGTATCAAATAATTTTTCATTTGCTGCCAAAATTTCTCGGACTTCATCGTTACTACGGCAATTCAACAGGCTTTGAATGAGATTATGATAAGCTTGCTGACGCTGTTCTTTCATGGATAAAGGTGTGGCTGGAGTATTTAGATATGTAGCTAGCCTTCTTAACCAATTGGCAATATTTTCCTGTCCTGATTCTGATTTAACTTCTGCCACAACTTCTAGTACTCGCAAAAAGTCAGCATCAAATAAATCTTGATTTGCTGCCAAAATCTCTTGGATTTTCTTTTTATTACGACGAAAACTTAATAAGCTTTGAATGAGGTTTAGATAAGCTTCCTGACGTTGTTCGTTCATAGGATAAGGGCTGAGGTGATGAGGTATTTATAAAAAGATTCAAACCCAGCACCCTAAATTCCGTAAAATTACAGAGATTAGCTAATAAATTACTATTATTCCACCCCTTTATAATACAATCCCCAAAACCCAACTCAATAATCCCCCAAAGACGAACGATTCAACTCATCCTTATAAAACCGCCAATTGGGCATAAATTTATTCATCAAAGCCACAAACCGCTCTCCATGACTTCTTTCGAGTAAATGCACCATTTCATGAACTACAACATATTCTAAACAATGTTGGGCTTTTTTCGCGAGTTCGAGGTTTCACCAAATGCGTTTCGCTTGGGTGTTACAGGTTCCCCATTTGGTTTTCATCTGCTTTACTCCCCAGTGGATGTTAACCCACAACAAATAAACGCCACTCCCAAGCAAGAATAAATCATGGGGGTGGTTGAACGCTTGACTTACCATTCCCAAGACTCGGGTTATACGGTGGCGCGATTGCAACGCCCGAGGGTATCGGAATTAACTACCATTACGGGTAGCTTTGCAGGTATTCAGCCAGGACAAACGCTTCAATTAAATGGTTTCTGGCGAGGACACCCGCAATATGGTTTGCAATGTAAGAAAATCATTAATTCTAGAAATTATTGATAAATGAACTTGATAATTAAAAAATTACTATACAGAAAATGAAGTTCCGTCTAAAAATGAGTTGCTTAAACCCTTGCTATATGGAGAAAATATTCCAGAAGCATCTATTTGATGTTAATACAAACTTAGCTGTTGCTGAGGGTGAAAAATTAATGAAAATATTGTAATGGAAAGCAACATAGAAGTTTATCGTTCAACAAGCATTAAATTACTAGACACTACTTACCTAAATACCTTTATTCTGTCTGGTTTTGTTGAACTTGTTATTTGTTTTGCTGACAACGAAAAATTTACAATTGAATTTCATCCCAACCAAATACCTATTTTAGAAAAGTTGTTGAACAATCTTCGCAACGTGACGGAACAACAAATCAATCAGAAAATAGAAACTTTGCAATGGGAACTCGAAGAAATGAAAAACTGTAGTTGTCAAATCCAAGCATCAGAATGTTTGCAAAACAGTAACGGTCTTAAATGATAACTAATCGCTAATTTGTAACACCTGGGGCAAGTTTTAAAACTGCCCTTTCACTTCATTAAACAAAAATATTTGACAATGAATATAATATTTGATTCAGAACTAGATGCTGTATCAGTAGCAGAACAGCTTTACAATGTTGAACGTTTGGACAATATTTTATTTGTTCAAAATATTGATTTAAGAGCTTTAAATTTAGCTGTTGCTTTAGCTCAAGTAAAAGCTCCCATAAGAAATGCTAGTTTAAAATGTTCTTTGCCATTTCCGTCATATGAAAGAGAATGCACCGATGATGAAACACCCAAAATTTATGTAGCTTGCCTGAGTGCTTATAATGCTGGGTATTTACATGGCTTGTGGATTGATGGCACTCAACAACCAGAAGATATTGAAGATGATATCAAATGGATGCTTTCATGGTCGCCAGTTGCAGATACAGAACCTTGTGACGAATGGGCGATACATGATTACGAATGTTGGGAAGGAATACAGCTTAATGAATATGAAGATATAAATCATGTTTCTGAACTGGCGCAATTGTTAGAAGAACATGGTAAAGCTTACGCAGTTTATTACCAACATTACAGCGAATATGCAACAGAAGAAGATTTTAAAGACCGTTACTTGGGTGAATACGAAGAGGATGAAGATTTTGTTTACCGAATGTGGGAAGAGTGCGGAATAATTCAACAGCTTGAAGAATTAAATATTCCTGCATTCTACATTGATTGGAAAGCAATTGCACGAGACTGGTTTATTGATTCCTACTTCTCTATTGAAGTCGGGCTTAGAAAAATCTACGTTTTTAGTCGTTAGAAAAAGCGGGCTGAAGTGAGTCAAACAGCTCTAGTTTAAAATTTTATCAAAAATATAATTTGATAGAAATTTCAAGAAGCCTAAATTAGCACTAGCCGACGGTTGTAAAAACAATCTAAGCGGTGCATATCATGGGTTATGTTTACCTGTTACATTTCTCCCATCCCATCGGCAACCTAAAGAATCCGAAAGGAACTGCTCAACATTATTTGGGCTATACCAGCAGAAGTTTAAAAAAGCGTTTAGAAGAACATAACAGTGGCGTAGGTGCAAAAATAACTCGTGCTGTTGTGCAAGATTACAAATATCAATTGCAACTTGTTCGTCACTGGTCAAAATGTAATCGCGAATTAGAAAAACAATTAAAGCAGCGTCATAATTCAGTTAGCTTATGCCCGCTTTGTAAGCCGATAAAAACTAATTACAAAAATTGAAAAATCAATCCTAACGTCATGTGCTTCGCACTAAAAAAGGTGAATAAATAACTCTTTAATTGAATTATTAAAGGGTGCAGACAATCTTGAATACTATATCGCTTCAATCATGCTTAACATCAAAAAGAATCGCCAACTTGGTCAACAAACATCTGCTCGCAAAGAAACAATTCAATACTACTACCGCGTTGCAGCCTTGTGGTATGAAACTAAATCCCAAGCTATAAATCTACTTGATTGGAAACAATTATGGTCAGAAGCTAAAGAAGATGGAGAATTGCAACAATTTCTGATTGCTCCTGGATACCGCAACGAATACCAAAATCCTTATGCTGATAATGAAGGCGATCGCCGAGGTTATACACCACCAGAGTACGACATGAAATCCTACTACAGTTGGCAGCATCAGCGTTTAACTGAAATATTTGCATCTGGTGTTGGCGATATCTCCATGATTGACAAACAAAATCCCGACGAGAAGCAGCTTCAAAATATCCATAAGAATCTTCGGAATTATATAGTCGAGCAATTGGATATTTTGCTGTTGGAACCAGAACACCAACATCGACTAATTGAAATCAAATGCAACCTAACTTCTGATGAAATTGAAGAATGGATTGAACTGGATTCCGAAGATTATTTAAGTAGTGAGGAACAAGAATATCGCAACGAACTCCGGGTGAAAATTATCTACGCTTTGAGTGAATTACTAATAGTGCTTAACAAAGAACGCATGAATAAGCGCAACGAGATGAAACGACTTGAACAACAAGAAGATATTGAACGGGTTAACCTCAAGCACGCTGAAACCTTAATAGCACGTAATACGGTATCTCAAGAACTGAGTGACGCTGATTTAAGAAAAGTAGTTAGTTCTCGTACTAGCAAACTGAAGGAAGCGAAAGCTTGGGCTGAAGAACATGGTTACGATTGGGACGGTAAAGACAGCGATATCGAAAATGTTTCTGTTGTTGAGCAAAGTTTTTCAGAATGCTGTTCTAATTAATTAGAAAAATAATAATAAGGCTGGGTTCACTTGACTCAGCTTTATTTTTTTTCAGTAAATTGTGTTGCTTCTAATTTTATAGCTGAGGATAAGTATGAAAACTCCTATTTGTGCAAACTTTATTTTACAAAGTGCTGATAGTGATGACAAAGTTTTTATTGTCACTACTATCGAAGAAATAAAAGCCACAATTGAAGTGCAAGACGGAGTAGAGAATTTATTAGGTGTACTTGAATTAACAATCGAACAAGGACAGATGATAGCTAAAATTATACGAGTTGGCTATAAAGAGAAACCGAGAAAGATTAAGCTTTGTACTCTTTAATAAGCAACGCGAAGGGCGAAAAAATTATCAAATATTAGGTAGGTAAATTGTGAAAATCAATTCTCAGTTTAATCCAAATCAAATCCCAGAATGTAATGATAAATTGCAGAAAATTCTAGAAGCTTACGGAGTAGATGTTTTTTGCGAATCCGTTACTGAATTGTTTAATTATCACCCATTAACAAAACCTACTACTTATAGCTCTAAAAGTTGGATGGTTTTGATGTTACCTAATGATTTTGAACCGGATTGTGTTGTTGGAATGCATAATCTTACGTTAACAACAAGCGATGGTTCCATGTTACTAAAATAGTACATGAAGAGTTAAATATAACTAGAATCGCAGAAAAGAAAACAGCATCCGAATTAAAATTGGCGGGAAAGTCGCCAGAGGGTAATCCAAGCACTTAAACCATTCGATTGAGGTGGATAACTTTTAAGCGCTAACTTTGGCTTACAGATTTAATTGTGATATTCCCATTATAAATAAATACCAAATAATGGTAAATAATAACAATAATGTAAAAATTTTAGCTGACAACTGACGCAGTTATGCCGCAGGACTTCTCCGGTCAAAATCTCCAAGGACGCTCTTTCAAAGGTTTAGACCTTACAGGTGCTGATTTTAGCTACGCGGATATCCGCAGTACAAATTTTACTGGTGCAATTCTTCGGGAGACTAAATTTTGTCATGCAAAAGCTGGATTGCAAAGACGTTGGGCTATTGTGATTGTTATAGCTTCGTGTTTACTGGCGGGATTATCGGGGTTTTTCTCTGGTTTTACTGGTGCTATGGTATCGCGGTTGATATTTAATCGTGACCATTTCTCATACCAAATCGCTGGCTGGGCAAGTTTATTTGTACTGTTTGTCTACCTTAGAGTTATTATTCGTTTTGGAATAGAAGTAAATACCGCAACAGTTGCTGGAGCATTCGCTATAGCTATTGGTGGAATTGCAGCTTTTGCTATTGCCTTTTTTACCGATCAAACCTTAGCTATCGCTATTGCTGGAGTATTTTCAATTACTGCAACTTTAACTATTGCTGCAACCTTTGCTGTGACTATAGCTGTAGCCTTTGCCATTGCTAGAAGGTTTGCTGTAGCCCTATTGTTTGCATTTGCAGTAACTTTTGCTATTTCTGGTGCGTTTGTTGCTCGCTTGTCTATTACTAAAGGGTATGCTGTAGCCTTTGCTGTTTCTTTTACGGTAGTATTTTTCTTGGTTGGTATTTACATTGCTCGTTTAGCCCTCCTCGGTGAAGAAAAATATGCTTCTATACGCGAGTTTGCGATTATTATTGCGGCTTTTAAGGGTACGAGCTTTGACAATACCGATTTAACAGATGCCAATTTCACTCAAGCTACTCTGCAAAGTACAAACTTCTGTAAAGCCAAACTTACCCGCACTTGCTTCCAAAAAGTGAAAATGCTTAACCGGGTTCGCTGTGGAGCTAGTTATTTAAAAAATGCGAAATTACAACAAGTCTTGATTACAGGATACGGGCAAGAAATCAATTTTGATAATTTTGATTTACGAGGGGTAAACCTGAAGGGAGCAAATTTAGCAGACGCAAGTTTTATTAGTGCTGACTTGAGCAAAGCCAATTTACAGGATACGGATTTATCCAGAGCCAAGCTGGTACAAACACAGTTAGCTGGAACCGATTTTACAGGTTCGATTCTTACTGGAGCATATATTGAAGATTGGGGTATTACTAATAATAGTATATTTACTGGGGTGAAATGTGAGTATGTGTACATGAGACTGCCCACAAAAAATAATCCCGACCCCTTGCGTAAACCAGATAATTTGCAGGAAGTGTTTGCAGATGGGGAATTTGGTGACTTTATTAAACCGATTTTTGATACTCTTGACCTTTATCATAACCAAGGTGTTGACCCCCGCGCGATCGCCATTTCTCTGAAGCAGTTAGTGGAGAATAACCCCGAAGCAGGATTGCGAATTGTGGGAATGGAAGTTAAAGGTGAAAATAATTTTTTGCTCCGAGCTAAAACCACAGCAGTTACTGAGAAATCGGAACTAAGTGCCAATTATTTTGATACCTACAATCAATTAAAAGGTTTGCCAGCAGAAGAAATGAAATTATTGCTCTCAGAGCAAGATAGTAGAATTTCTAATGTAGAAAATATGATACAAACGGCATTACAAAGTTCTGATTATTATGCCGTAAAAACAATTTTGATTTTAGCTGCTAATCCCAAAGCTACAACTTCATTGAGATTAGATGAAGAAGTAAGGGAAATTGATGCAGGATTGCAGCGAGCCAAAAAACGGGAACAATTTGACCTCAAGCAACGTTGGGCTGTAAGGATTCGCGATGTTTCCCAAGCTTTATTAGATTTTAAACCGCGAATTGTGCATTTTTCCGGTCATGGTTCCGGGGATGATGGTTTAGTGTTGGAAGATGAAATTGGGAATATGCAATTTGTAGATGGGGAAGCACTAGCTGAACTATTTAAGCTATTTGCAGATAATGTTGAGTGTGTATTGCTCAATGCTTGTTATTCAGAAGTTCAAGCTGGAGCTATTGTCAAATATGTTCCCTATGTAATCGGGATGAATCGTTCGATTGGGGATAAGGCTAGTATTGAATTTGCTGTGGGTTTTTACAGTGCTTTGGGTGCTGGGGAATCAATTGAGTTTGCTTATCAGTTTGGGTGTAGTGCGATTCGGTTGTCGGGTTGTGGGGAGTATTTGACTCCTGTTTTAAAGAAGAAGCGGTGATGAGAAAGGAGAATAGTCAATCAAGTCACATTTAACACTGCTTCAATTGCTACGAAATTTGCAACAATCATAACTTCTTCAGGGCTAACTTATACTAAGGTAATATAGATACAGGAGTTCCAATATCAATCATTTCATATAATTTGATTACATCTTTATTGTACATCCGAATACAACCATGAGAAACTGCTTGACCGATTAGTTCATTCTGGTTAGTACCGTGGATAGCAAAATCAAATTTTTCACCTCTTTTAAATACAATCAAACGTTTTCCTAATGGATTTTTTGGACTTGGTTTAATAAGTTCACCAGTCTTAAAATTCTTGAAAACCGGGTCTTGTCTCATACGAATAACTTGATACTTTCCGAGCGGAGTTTCCCAACCCAATTTACCAACAGCAATGGGAAAGCTATTTAATATTTGTTTTCCCTGATATACATGAACCTGACGTTCACTGAGCTTGACTATGAGACTAATATTTGTTGCATTTTTTTCTTTAGGTACTGCTACTTTAGATAGAGATTGTGTTTCTTGTGTGATTGCCTTATCATAAGATGATGTATTTAAGTATCCTATTGAATATCCTACTGCACAACATAAAGGGACGATTACCAAATATAATAACTTGCCTTTTATCAGTTTTTTACTAATAATATTCATGTTTAAATTGTGTATAGTATATTATTTTTACATTCAATAAATCGGGTTTTCCCAGACTGTGTATGATAACTTAATACTTAAAAAAAGAGCGAAATCAAAGGCATATTAATAAAAATTAAGTAAGTTTTTTCTTTATCTATTCTTTAAGGAGATTAAAAAATAAAATATCCAGCCCTATCAAATGTATTTTGGGTAAGTTCGAGGAATTATGGGTGTTCCCCCTGGAATGCGGAACACAAAGGCTGGATATTTTATTACTTGAAAGTACGTGCCTTATGTATTAACAAATAAATTTTGTTGCACAAAACAACTTTATTTTACCATCCTATCCCCAAAGGAATTTGATTCTCAAGCTTGCTTGCATAAACATTAATCAAACCTGGGTTGTCTATCAACTCTTGGATTGTTCCTAAACAATAAGTAGTAGGAATGTCGCATAAAACTTTATCAGCTTCAATATATACCGATGTATTGGAAGTAGAGGAATAAAGCTCCAACCAATAACGGTTGTCCTTTGTTCTTACAATGTGAGTAACATTTAATGGTTTATTTTTGTCTAGTTTTAATGGCTGTCCTTTAGTAAGAAGATTCTCTGAAGCTTGAACCCCAGGCACTCTGTAGGCTATTATATCTTCTATAATAGGAAAAGCTTGAAACTTTTTAGGTATTCTGAAAGGCTGCGGGGGTGATTTGGATAACTGATCGACTTGCTTCAGAGCAGCTTCAACAGTTTCTTGTGGGAGTTTTTTTCGTACCAGGGAACGTATCGATTTTGCTCCCCACTTGGCAGCATCATCGAAACCAGTTGGTATTCTGATTGCATCTGCTTTTGAATCCTGAAAAAAGGTTTTATTTCCAGCAATAAAATAGCCAAAACTACCACTACTTAAACCTAAAATTGAGGCAGCTATCATCGGTGACAGCCAACCAATCCAACGAGAACGAGACTGCTTATCGGTCGAATTATTATTGAATTTCATATTCCAAGTACCTCCGTTTTTATGCTTTGAAATAGTTGTATAATGATGTAGCATGAATTTACAAACCGTTTTACGTGCAAATTGCACAAGTTTTATTTATTTGAATTCTCCAGTTGTATTTGAGTATTGGATAAAGTAGCATGAATTTCATACCAATTTTGATATTCCCATCCAAAAATGTATATTGATTCTTGCATAATCTTTGCTAAAAGACCTGATTGAAACTGTTCAAAGGCAGGCTGCCATTCCATCAGATTAGCTAAGAATTCATTGGATGTTTCTTTGAAGCCAACAATACTAAAAGCTTTTTTAAAAAGTTTAATCTGAGCTAATGTTTTTGCCAGCGCTTTCATTGTGAATGAGTAATAAATATTATTCTCAATTCCTCTTGCAATTTTCTCTGCTTCTGTTACGACATTCTCTGCTTCTGGGAAACTTTCAAGTAAAGCATAAGCTGTTGCCATTTTACTTAGTGCTATAGTCTTTGCCCATTGCTCGTTAATTAAGTTTGTAATTTTTGTTGCTTGATCAAATTTTTTAGCTTGAGCTAAGCTTGCCACTAATTCAATGAGTATCAACGGTTTGATAATATTGTTGTCGTCCTCAATAGAAAGTGCTATTTTCTCAGCTTCGCTAAAAATCGCGTCTGCTTCTTTTTTTTCAGTATGAGCTAGAGCTACTGCTAATTTAATCAATGGCATAATCTTCGCTGGTTCATACTCAATTGTTTGTATAATTTTCTTTGCTTCAGAAAACCTCTGAGCTTGAGCTAGCTCTACTGCCAATTTGCTCTGTGCCTCTGCCCTAGGTATTTCCTCTTGAATGACATTAGCGATTTTCTCTGCTTCGCAAAAATTCTTAGCCTGGGCTAGATTGAGTGTTAATTCAATTAGTAGTTGTGATTTTTTTAGTTCTTCTTTATCGAAAACTAAGGATTTTTTTTCAGTATCTAAAATTTCGTGTATATTTTTATCAACCTCTGTCAATATTAACTTTGCATTCCTACCACTTTGAATTAGGGCTACAGCTAATTTACTTAGTGCCTTTGTCCTATCTAGGTTATCTTTGAGGTTGGAAGCAGCTTTTTGAGCTTCCCTAAATACCGCATCAACTTTATTGTCGTCATACTCTGCTCCAGCTAAAACTGTTGCCAATTTACTGAGTATCTCAGGCTTTGTCCCACCTTCCTTAAGTGTCCGTTCGATTTTGTGTACCTTGGTTGCAATTTTCTCTGCTTTATTGAAGTTATTTGCTTCTTCTAAAGCCTCTGCAAGCTTACCTAAAGCTGTGGATTTTATCCAGCCATCTTTTAATTCATCTGCCATTTCCTCTGCTTTAATAAAGAAGTCTCTAGCTTTGTCGTCATTTTTTGCGTGAGCAAGGGCTGCTATTTCAGTTAACACCTCAACCTTCTTGACTTTATCTTCAATTACATTTGCAACCCTTTCCGCTTGGTTGAATTCGCCCACATGAGCTATGGCTACTGCTAATTTTCCTTGAGCAATACCTGTGAAATCGTCTATGTATTCATCATTCTCATCAATGCTTTCAATATAAAGAATTACTTTTTCTAACAAGTCTATCGCTTTGTTTTGACGTTTAGCTTTAACTAGGGCAGCTACTAATTCAATCATTCTATCTACTCGTTGCCAGTATATCGGAATTGCATTTGCAACTTCCTCCGCTTTTTTAAAGACCAAATCTGCATCATTTGACCCAAACTGAGCCAAAGCAATTGCTAATTCAGTCAATGCATGTGCCTGTCTCCAGCGGTCCTCATCTTGGAGAGCGACGTTTTGGGCTTCATTGAATAGGTGTTCTGCTTTTGTTCTACATCCAATCTCTCCCAAAACTTCAGCCACTTCTATAAGTGCCTCTGCTCTTGCACGATAGCTCCCGATTGCCCTTGCTGATTTTTCTGCTGCTGCCGCAACTTTTTCTGCCTCCCTAAAGTCTTTAGCATAAGCTAGGGCATTTGCCAATTGAATCAGAGTTTTTGCTTTGTTATGTTCCCCTTGAATTTCTTCTACAACTTCTGGGACTTTGTGCAGGAGAGCTTTTGCTTTATCACCACGCTTTGCTTCAATCAAGGCTACTGCCAATTGAATTAGAACTGTAGCCTTACTTAAATTGTCCTTCCAAACTCCCTCTACAATATCTTCTGCCTCGTCTAAAATATCAGGAGCGAACTGACTTAATTCTTGCAGTGCATAATGAATTATCAGTAAAGAATTCAACTTGCTTTCAGAATCTTCACTGAGACGAGCATAGCTTCGAGCTTCTACTTCACGTCCTAAGTGAACCAAGGTTCTTAAATTAGGTATACCCACTCGTTGGTTAACAACCTGTCGCGCTGTGAAAAGCTTGACGAGTGTTACTATTTGGTTTGGCTCTTCCAATGGATCAGCAAAGTCATCAATTGCTAAGTTTAGGTCATCAACATAAGCTGCATTCCCAAAGGTTTTAGATTTTGCCTCCATCCATTTCGGTGAGCCAGTTAGCAGGGTGTAAAGTTCTTCTTTTTGTTCCGCTGAATGTAAATGTTTCGGTAAGTACAAGAAGCCATAATTATCTAGTATTTGCTGGTTCATGGAATTCCAATCATTAGTTTCTTTTTTGTAGAAATCAATGATTTCTTGGTGCTGCTCTATTGCATCACAGTAGAAATCTTCATTTTTGTTTTCATCTAGTAGATAATCTCGAAAAGATTGGTGAAATAAAGTATAAGTTTTGTCTTTTGAAGACTTATCTTGAAATATATCAGTAAACTGAATTAATACTCTTAAATTTTGTTTAATTTTAGTTCTAGTAAGTTGACGATTTTTTGTAAAATTTGCCAACTGCGTTTCGCTAACTGGTGCTTGAGTAACTGCTAAGGTTCCTAAAATAGGCTGATATTTATTCTCCCATTCATCATCAGTACAGCGCCGACGCAACATTTCATGATAAATACCGTATAAACCACTTGGTAATGTATCCAATTGATCAAGAGGTAGATAGCCCGACTTAATTTCATTCAGCACTAATTGTGTGTAAAGAAAATTACCAGATGACTTACTGGCTAAGCTGTTTACTAGAGTTTGGCTCTCCACCTTAAATTTGTCTAGTTTCTCATGTATGTTCTCACTATTAAGTCTTCTGCCAATGTACTGGCAAATGTCATCTAAGTTGTCTTGTGACAATTCTTCCAGATGATAAATATAAGGCTTGAGAGTTTCCAAATAACTCAGTACCCGTCGCTCTTGGCGAGTCGTACATATAAACCGTACCCAAGGTGGTAGGTCTTTTAACTCAGATAAAAGAGTGACAAGGTTATATTCCCCCTTATATGTTACAGCTTCATCAAGAGAATCAATCAAAATTACGATAGTTTGTTTTTGAGTTTGAGACAAATCTATAGCTTGTAAGGGTTTACGCAGCACAATATCTAAAACTTCTAAAGGATAACTAGCGTATAAATTTTTAATCACCACACCCTGGACTTCACTATTCTTAATAGTTTCAATAGTAATGTTGACACTTACTGATAGATGGAATGGTTTAATTGTATT
The DNA here is from genome assembly GCA_963740315.1 of uncultured cyanobacterium. GTDB lineage: Bacteria > Cyanobacteriota > Cyanobacteriia > Cyanobacteriales > Nostocaceae > Rivularia. Next base: position 1,540,525 of record CAVUDP010000001.1, on the reverse strand, counting down.
AACTAACGCCTTAGCATAATCATCTGGAAAATATTCAATAAGTTGAGCGGCTAGAGATTGCAGTACGTTATTAGGTTCAGTTGTACCACCCCTACCAGCAATACAGAAGTGATAAGCTGCAATGTCGTTTTTGTCTTTCCGATTTTTAATAAATTGAGTTGCGATCGCACTTTTGCCCACTCCTGGTTCTCCAGTTAAAATGAAAAATTGCTCATCTGGGTTTGCAAGCCAATTCTCAATGTCTTTAAACAACCATTCACGTCCTGTGAAATGTTCAGTCAGTCTTTCAATATCTTCCTTAAAAGGGATGGCAGCAAATTTGAGTTCAGGAGATGTAGATACATTAGTGTTTATTTGAGCATTTTCATATTGAGTTTTTTTTTCTCCTATCACATTTCCTCGAATTTTTGATTTACTAGCATCACCAACTTTTACATTAGCAGCTACTTTTCCACTCGAAGGTATGCTATCAATTTCGTTTCCGGCTATATCGTCTTCTTCAGATTTATTAATATTTATATCGGCAATAATTTCCAAATCTTGTTTTAATACATCTGATAAGTTTGGAATCTCTAAAGGCTTAATTCCCCAAGATTCATGTGCAACAGCAATATCAATTGCGTACATGAAAGGCAGTTTCTTTAATTGCTTACGACCAACTTTTTTTGCCTGTTCAAATGTTAAAAATCCATCAGTATTTCGTTCGATTCCTGCAAGCTCTATAGAGTCAGGCTGCATAGTTTTGCTATAAGCAAAGCCAGTACATTCAACAATACAAGTATTCTCATCATAAAAAATCATCTCTTCCACAGTCTTTACATTTGTGAAAACTTCAGGCTGAATTCGCTCAGTCCCTTTGGCATCTTCCACGCGCTTACCCAAAAACTTTTTCTGATTATCTCTATTGCTGCTCCAATCAGCACGTTTCAAGGTGAGTGATACAGCAACCAAGGCATGACCTTCTAACAAAATAAGCTTCGGCAACAAATTGCAGCCCAGACATAAACCGCAAAACAGGAGTGCAAGATCCAAGCAGGTTCCCTGGCGTGTTTGTGTTTGGGAGAGAATTTCAACAGGTGTACGAATACGCTGTGCTGTTTCCGATGTAGTGTATTTGTCGCGGTCATATTTAATTTTCTGCTCGACCAAGGTGTTGTATATAGCTTCTATTAAGGATTCAAATTGCTCTTCTTGTTTCAAATCAAAACTGCTTTCATCCAGCTTAAATAGCTGAAGCGCTGAGTCTGTAGCAAACTTAGCTAAACCCTCCTTTTCTGCTTTCGTCCAAATCCATTCTTTAATCTGTGTCATCATTCAATTCCTAGAGTTACTACTAAAATTAAACTTACTTAATCACTTCAAACAAATCATGAACAGCCGTAGGAACACCATTTAGATTACCTTTATGAACTTTGACCTCCACTCGGTGTAATCCTACAGTCGGAAAATCATTTGGATCGAGATGTAAAACCCATTGACCATCTTGTTTTTGAAAATCGGCGCGTAGTGAAAAGTCTTCATCCCAAACAGATGTAATCCGTGCTTTGAGTTTTCCAAAATCTTCACTTGCATCTCGGATGGTGGCACGAAATTCAATAACTTCACCAGGAAGATACACGTCATCAATATCTAAACTGATTGCTGCTCGCTTTTGTGAAACATCACCTATCCCCGGATTTTCAAAATTTTGTGTTCCCCTAACTTGCATTGCCCCAATTAGATTGCAAAGTTGATCCAACAGTTGCCCATGATTTTGAATAGAACTATGCCGTTCAGCAATGTAGGTTTGTCGATACTCCGAAGTAAGTTCAATGGGAATGGCAGATATGTAAGGAACTGTTCCATCGCCGCCATTATATAAAACTGGATCGGAGCCGAATGGTAGTTCTAAACTGGCATCAATCTGACCATCTTCAGTTAAAATTGCTGACTGAAGCGTATCCTGCTTCGTACCTACCACAGGAATCAGTGTATACTTATTATTTAGATAATTTACATCTTGACGGTGCTTGTTTACAGCATCCCGAATTTCATCATGAAATTTTAAAGCATCTTCGGCTTTTGCTTTGTCAATATTAGGAAGGTCAATACCGGCTTGGGCAATTCGCTTAGGTTTCTCCTCACCAATCTTGAGCATTGGGTAAATAGGCATCAGTTGATACACCGAAGGCAGCGATCGCATCACCTCAGTGATATCATCAAAAAATGGTTTTTTAAAGCCATTTGCAAGAAAATTAAATGCATTCACAGATCCACGGTGCGGAGTACCTAAAGTAATCAAAGCTCTACATTCTTGCCATCCTTCCAATACTTCCAGGTAATAGCGAGCAAGCAAGCCACCCATACTGTGTGCCAATATAATTACCTTTCCATCCTCAGCACCATTAGGAGATTTCCGCCACTTGTTTAATCTTTCATCTAAAAATTTTTTTAATATACGAGCATTGGCTCGATTATCACGTCGCCAATCGTAAGGAAATTCAAAAAAATTTGTACCAACAGTTACTTCAAAATAATCAAAAATTGAGTGTTTAATTGCAGAGTAGCCGTCAATTTTAACAAGTCCTGGTATCAAATGAGCGCCTGGAAATAAGCATTTAGCTGTAATACCATCTCCCAAATCATCCGCTTCTGGATTGTCGTCGCCATTGAGTTTGAGTTGTTTAAACGAATCTCCAAAAGAACTTAATGCTTGCCATAATGACTGTCTTGAAAGTCCCCAGATATCTTTGCCATCCTTCTGGAGAACACTACCTGTGATTCCAGGAATAATAACTACAATATCTCTCATCCGTGTTTTCGGCATTTCCTTTCTCCTAATCGTTAAAATAGATAATGGCAGCAACGCAAGCCGCTTACAACATCTTGATAAGTAATAGATGTAAATGATTTATACATATGCAGTAAGACTCATAAGTGCTTATCTGTCAGCTTTGTGACTCTAAAACCAAAAACTATAACCTTCAAATCAATTAAATAACAGAGTTTTAGTAATTATGTTTTGTCTTTGTGTATATTACGTGACCAAGCTGAGCATCACATAGTTTTGTCAATAAATCTACTACAAGTAAAGCTTTTCTCTAAAAAATATCTCTTTAGATAGATTGCATAATTCTTTACTTATAAACGCTAAATTAAAATATATAGGTGCAAACAAAAGTAACTTATGCAGTTTTGAGTCAATTTTGTAATAAAAGTTCTTTCCCGTAGGTAAATAAGTACTAAGTCTATCTGCAAAAAACTTTTCTTCTAAGCATCAGTCCGAGATTAAACTCAACCAAGTTAACGCTAAAAACATTTATCTGAGCCATTGCAGCACGAGGATTTAAAGATGATTCGAGGTAAGTTGCAACTTAACTCACCTGTAGATGAACTAAAAACTGAAATTGAACAATTAGAATCTGTTGACAAAATAAACTTTACTTTACCAGTTGATGTTTTCTGCGAAGCCGTTACAGATTTGTTTAACTATTATCCATTAACAAAACTTATAAATAAAAAGCAAGCCGGGTTGAAAAATAACGGTGAGCAAAATGACAAATCAAACCGAGAAAAACTCAACTGCTCAAATCTGCGCTCTCAACGATAAATTTCGTCAAACATTTGATGCCAAGCTAGGAAAAGTAATCATTACGCAGGTCGTAGGTTGTTTAAATACAAACCAGCTACAAAGATTACTTCAAGCGGTAAAGCAATTTAACGATTTTAATGAAAATAACGACCCTTGGAAAGAACATGATATGGGTAAAATAGAGTTATTTGATGAAAAGTTCTTCTTTAAAATAGATTACTTTGACCGACAAAAATATCAACAAGGTATTGGTTCAGAAGAACCTTGCAATGTTGACAAAACGTTTCGAGTAATGACGATAATGCTTGCAAGCGAATACTAATTTATCAGAAGACGCTTGTGGTAACTTTCCATAAGCGTCTCTTAAAATATAAACAAATCAAAATTCTATGTCTTCAGAATCCTGATTATTTCTATTTTCCTCAATGATTTGATTAAATTCTTCAGAATTAACAAGTTTCTCAGTTTCTTCGTTTTCTTTATCTCGTTCTTCCATTTTTTTTAAATCATCACTAGTCGGATAATATAGTTGGTCAACATCAAGCTTACCTTCAGATAATAATTCTCCAGATGTCTTGTCTTGATAGGGATTACGAATCGAAATGTATTCTTTCTTTTGAGTCATTTTTTACATATTCTCCTTTTTTTATATTGAATTTAATTTAAGCGAAAATATTAGTAACCATTTTCCACATTATTATCTATTTTTACCGATTGATTTCCAGCAATTCTCGCGTAAATAGAAGGTGCTATCTGCTGAAAGTGTTGAACGTCTGCTTCACTTAAGCCATTAGCTTCAATTTCTTCAAGAGTATTACCAATTGACAGCGCTTGATACTCCCCATCGGAATACTTAACTCGCATTTTCGGATTAGATGAACCATTAGTCCATAAAGTAATTTCCTGGGTTTGTGGATTCCAGCTTACTGTATTCAACTTCCCCTCTACCGTCGTTTTACCCTGAGTAGAAAGAAAAGCATGAATAATCGGTGCAACTTCTAATGTACGATTAGCTTGAATTTGCTGCGCTAAGAGAAATCTATCTTGGGAAGATTCACTTTGTTGAGTTTGATTCCACGATTCTGGATACTTTACCGTACTCGCATCAATTACCACTTTTGCTGCTGAAGGTGGAGAAGCAGTAATATTAGCTTTGATGGTGTAACCCTGTACCGGAATATTATGAGCATTCAATACTGCTGCAAGTTTCTCGAATGATTCGGGTTTTAATTCTCCCAACTTCCTATCTTTAATCATTGCAATTCCGATATCTGGTTTCTGAGAATTTTTACTAGGTTTAACGGAAATAGTAACAGTAGCTTGATAACTCTGTTTGTTCCAATCCACATCAGCGAAAGCTCCTGATTTTAACTTATTTACCTCGATTGAATTGCCTTTAGGTGTAGTAATAGTTACCCCCGTACTTGCTTCACTGGTTATTGTCGCTTTGGCGATCGCCCCTACACTCATTTGAGCATCCGAGGGTGAGAGCATTCCTAATTTTTTACCTTCTGCTACCAACCAACGTCCCTGGGATGATGAATCAATATAGCTGGGAGCCAGTTCAATTTGTATCGGAACCTTTTCCCCTTTCCAAACTTTCCCTTTGTGTTCGGAAGTATCTCTGTGGGTTCCCACTACAGTAAATTCGGTAAACTGAAGTTGATGAAGCTGTTCTTTAATCTCTTCTCCAAAAATAGCAAAAACAGCACCAGCGCGTTTATTAATATCGTATTCTTCTTTAACTCGTTTGGTTGATAGATTCCACATGGCTGCTGCTATGGTTAATCTTTCTTTATCTGGAATATTTTCTCTAGTTTTTGAAGCATATTCATAAGCTAATTTAAAAGCAGCTTTTTCATGAGAAGTATTGAGAGCAGGGTTAATATTAATATCGAGTTTACCAAGTTCAATCCAATTATTTTTATTCTGATGATGAAGTGTTTGAAAAGTATCTTTGTTCTCAATTACAGAAGCTTCAGTCAATAATCCCAATTGTTTTTTTGCTGGGACAACCTGCCTACGTTTATTAATTGTAGTTTCTCCCGGTACTACAGCAAAGGCTTTATAATTATTATTATCTTTAAGTAAAGAAATCTGCATTTTATCGAGCGAATAAGCTTGAAGATGTTTTGTATCTTTTTGATTCAATCGAATTTCTATTTGATTCCCCTTCTTAGATTTGGCTACCATTCTTAAATTCGGCTGATGTCGATTTATTTCTACTTGTTGCTTAATATCGTGCGCTGCTCTAATTAATCCCTCATATTGTTGCTTGTAAGTTGCTGCAATCTCAAGCTGTGAAGAATTAAAATCAATATCTTTAAATAAATCTCTAAATTGAGATAGCGGACGAGGGGTAAGAGCATTAATTTCAAAATGTTGATTAGTTTCTTGTACTAATAAGTCAAGTGCGGTATGTAAATTACTCCTAATCGGTTTATCTAAATAAGCCCATTTTTCATTACGGTCTTCAAGAGCGTAAACTTGAGGATAAGCACATAATTCTGTACATAATTTTATGACTTCTGGGTCACTACGCAGCGCACTTTTACCGCTTTGTCCCTCAATTTTTAACTGTTGGTCAATTACACCAGATAAATTATGAAATAGCTGTCTTACTTTTGCTAATTCTTCGGAAACTTGTTCTGGTGTAATAGTATTATTTAATTCTGGTTCCTGTAGTGGTATTAAGTAGTCTTGAAAAGAATTATTTGAACTTTGATTTTCAACGTTTAGACGACGACTATATTCGCTAAAGTCATTTAATAACTCTCGTAAATGTTCTGCTTCCTGGGGTAAATTATCAAAATCACATCGAGCAAGGTTAGCTGATAAATTTGCTAAAAATGTTCTTTGTTCGTTGGCAGGAATTTGACTACACTCCGACTCAATTGCAATTGCTTTCATCGCTAAGTTAGCCACAATCCCAATATTGTCATGAGCAGCTTCTAAAGCTATCTTCTCAAAACTTCCACAGTAAGCTGCTTTTTGAGGTAAAACACTTTCTGGGTAACGGTTTTCTGGTTGAGTTTTGAACTGAATTTCCTGTGCGGTGCTGGGAAAATCTTCAGCTAATGCAGTTAAAGGTTTATCACCGTCGCAGTCACTATTAAGAGCCGTTGCTGTGCGACGATTGAGTTTAATACTACCGGGATTGACTTCTTCTCCTTCCAATAAGCGATTCGTAAGTACTGCCATTACGTTTGTATTACCGACTGGGGGACGGTGATATAAGACTTTCGCACCGTCGGGTTTAGTGCGATCGCAAACCTCCCAGTCTTTCAAACGGTTACAAGTCATCAGCATCGATGACTGAAATTTGATAACTCTTCCGGTAGCGCAGTCTCTATATTGTTCCTGAAGATGTTCTGAGAGAAAGTTGATAACTTTTGGTGTTTCAATAATTTGCAGATGTCCTTCTAAATCAGCTTTCAGAAGTTGGTACATTAATTCAGTGTCTTTATCTCCAAAAGCTTCGTCAATCACATTTCCAAAATCATCCAAATCGAAATCATGGATTAACTTAGTTCCGGTTTCTCTTTTCAAATCACTTTCTAACCTTCTTTCCACCGTTTGAATATAATCTAGTGCAACCTTACGCGGGTCCTTCGCAATACGATCTAATTGTGCCAAACGCTGTTGTACCCTGGGTAAAGCATCATTTTCAGCACCTTCTGGCAATCCTACCCAATACTGAGCGCCCGTTGAAGCTTCTACGGTGCGAGCATTTTCGCGATTACCAATACCGATTGTAAGAGTATATTCTCCTGGTTCCACTTCTGTTTGTCGATTAATTCTTATCCCGGTTTTTTCGTTATAAAGTTTATTTTTGCGTCCCTTACCCAATTGAGATTGAGAAAGCACTAAGTCATAACCGCTTCCGATATTAGAAAGATTAATTGGTGCTAAAGTGCCTTTTATTGTTTGGTTAGCGTTGATTCCCTCCTGGGACTTAATAATTCCTCTTACCTGGAACTGAGTAGAAGGAATATTGCCCAATTGTTCGTGTAATTTATGGTCAATTCGTCCATCCCCATCTCCTACAAGTAATAAAGCCTGTTCTTCCGGTAAAACCCCATCACATTCCCCAGTTTCATCATCTACAATAAGCACTTTGATATCTTTCACTTCAGAAAAATACTCGCATTCGCCAAATAGTAAAGAACCATATGCAGAACCGAAATGTGGCTCGTCAAAAATTTGTAACCGCAATCCCGGTTTATCGGAAAAGTACAGTCGGTCTTTTTTGGAAAACTGAAGATATTTATCTTGATGTTTTGTTAAATCATCCTCAGTTGAAATTCCGGGATAAACAATACCAATACTCCACTTAACATCATTACCATAAAGATACTCCGCAGCAGTATTTTCCAAAGTCTCAATTAAAGGTTTACCATCAACTTCTATAGGTTTACCTGTTTTGGTGCAGAAATATTCTAGAGCTATTGACATTAACTAAACCTCTGCTGGCTGCTCCCTACCCCCTGCCTCATATTACGGTTCTACGAACTTACGCTTTGTCGGTGGAGTAGCCCAAATAACACAATGTCCAGACTTTGCTTTACGTCCGTACTGGGATAAAATCACACCCAATCTTTGAGCATCTTTGACGCATTCCCCGTTGTCCAAATAACCTCTGTTCCAATCAATCAAATTTCTAGCAAATTTTCCTTCCTTAGAAATCGCCCATTTCATTGCTTCCAACTCATCCCAGGTCAAAGTACTTGATTGCACCTTTGTATATCCACCACTTATCATCCCAGCAATCCAGGGAGGCGTTAAAATTCCCATGATTGCACCGACTCCCAGGGTAAAAAATAATAATAAACTTGCCGGAAGTACAGAAGTTAAAAGTTTTCGGCTTTCTGTAAACTGTGCTTTGCGAATCAGAGCGTGAGCAGCTCTATCAATAGCAACTTTCTGACGTAATACCGCAACTTTTTCCACTTCTTGTAAGTTGCGAGCCAAATCTTGATTCCAGGTTTCAAACAACAGTTGCAAAACGGACGGCGCATTTGTTAACATTGCTTCTAATTGTCCGGTAGCTACCAAAATTAGAAACAAAGGGTCATCCTGAGATAAACCACAGCTTACAGCAAAACTCAATACCTGCTTTTTAAACTCTTCGCTTTTACCATTTAGAGCTTCAGCCAAAAACTTACTAACTTGGTCATTTTCTTCATTATTTGAGTTTTTATCAGCGGGAGTAACTTCCTGTGTCATTTAACCAATCCCGTTTCGCCGAACGCTGTATGAACTTCTGCAAGAAAATTTTTGACTCGCTGTCTCGATATCACCTTTATTTCAGGATGAGAGAGCGCACTATTAAAAGTAATCCCCAATCTATCAATCACATTTCGTTCCCAGAATGGAAACTTGGGGAAATCCATCTCTTTAAATTTATGAGTCTTCTTAGCATCAAGAAACTCAGGCATTTCATCTACATAATCCCATTCATCGCACAATCCTAAATTTTTCACAAATACATGAGTTACTCTATCTCCTAAATCATTCAGAGATTTGATAAAGAAATTAACCGAATCTACACCTCCGGTACATACAAACCATTTCACAAAAGTAATTTGATATTCCTTACCTATCTCATCCAAATCATTCGTCTTTATCCAGTCAGTCACCTTTGAATAAACTTGAGCAGGTAAATTGACAATCACTGATTTTTCAAATGCCAAATCAAAAATGTGGTCGGCTTGATTGGCTTTTTTATCATCATCGCTAAAGAAAGCAGAATGCACGTTATTATAAATCTGAGAAATATCTTCGTTGCTTTTATCTGCATCAACAATTGCTACTTTATGCTTTATTGAAGCGTAATATTCTATTAATGCTCTACTAACAAATGACTTCCCAGCACCCCCTTTTTCACCGTCTACAATATGAATAGTTGTGGGAATTTTGACTAATTTTTCTTGATTGCTAGCAGTATTATTGGTGTTAGTAGGTATTGGAGCAGTAGTTACAGGTTTATCTTCATGCGAACTAGATTGTAATAATTCTGTATGGGGTAAACTTGAATCACCTTCCAATTCTTTTGCCCAATCTTGAGCAGAAGTTTCACTAGATGAATTTATCCTATTTTTACTATTTGAATTTTCAGGAGCAGAATATTTTTCTTGCATGGTTATAGATATACCTTGTGAGTTATTATTTGAAGCACTAGAAGAATTAGTGTTTTTCTTTGGTCTACCTCTCTTTCTTTTTTCTGGTTGTTGATTTTCTGCTGTATCGCTCATTTGATAAACCTCTGCTTAAGTGACAACAATTTATTCAGAAAACGAACCCAGACTTCCCCATTCCCCATTCCCTACTTCCACTTCTAACTGTCCGACAAGCTTTGTTTCATTTTTATAAGAAATATTAGAACTGTTTTCAGCTTTAACTTCATTTGATTTATTAGTTTGAGCTAGATTTCCATCACTCATAAGTAAGTTATAGAACCGCTCTAATCCTAAAGATGAGCAAATATAATCAGCGTGAAGCAATAATTCCCTAACCGCATCTCTACCTAATTGTTGTTTAATATTCAAAGGAGTTACATCATCTTCAAGTAACACTAAAGGCAACCAGTAAGGACGAACTGCCTGCATTATCAAAGCATTAGCAGAATTCAATTGGTGATGTCTCAGATAATTTAAAACTTTTTCTTCTGGAGTTCCCACAAAAGGTTGAAATCTGATGCTGTAGTCAACTCTTCGTTTCTTCAACTTACGCTACCTCAGCAACCGAATTTGAGCCAGACATGAAATACAAGAACATTCCATAAGCATCTGTAAGTCTCGTTCCTAATTTGTACGTATCTACAGCATCAGGAACCATAACCCCACCATGCCAAATGCAAGGTGTAGCAGAATAACGAGAATTAAGTTCTTTCTTCAAATAATCTGCCGTACCTCCACAAAACACAATTTCATCAACATCGCGGGGGACTACGTTGTTTAACCAAGATATTAGCGTTGCCATATAAAGATTTTTTGCTTCTTTAATTGCCTTTACTAGCGCTGCTACTTCCTCATTACGAGTTGCAACTGTAGTGCTGCGAGTTAACTTGTACAAAGGAGTTGGGTTGATATCGTAACCGCTCGCAACTATAACTCTACATAAATCTGATTCCGACAATCCACTGGTTTTAGTCATAACGCTTTCTATCATCCGCACCATACCCAAATCCGAAGTTTTACCGCTGTCTAATGCTCCCCGATAGCTTACTAAAACTGAAGAGTTGCGATATCCAATCATGATAATTGCGCTTTTGCGCTGCCCAATCTCTACTCCTACTCGCTTGGAATGGAGTAGAAATACTCCCGCACCTTCTGGATAACAATTAAATCGTCCTAGTTCCAGTGACATATTTCCTGAAGGGGTTTCAAAGTTTTTGAGAAGGGAGCGCAGAATATTTTCAAATTTCTTTCTGGATTCATATTCGCTAGCTGGAAGCAGTACAGCTAAATCGAATTTGAAACAATTACTCAACTTCAGCTTTTGCGCTAAAACCCAAACACTTGCCAAAACTTTGTATAAACCTCGTTCGTACTTAAGCTCTTTCAATCCAGCATTTGCATAAAAGCGCGATGCAGCTAAGTATCCAACCGCTGCATACTTTCCTCCAAATCCCACCCAAGCAGCATTTGTAGGTTCGCATACTCCTAAATTATTTTGTAATAAGTCATCAATAGCAGCTTTGGGTACTGCAATTACTTCCGGTTCCATAAATAAACTCCCAATTTTACCGTCAGTGCTTGTATAAATTGCTTTCAAACCGCTACCACCAATATCAGCCGCGAGAGTTAATTGAACCGGAGTACTATTTTTTTGTTCTGTTTTTCGATTATTTTTACCCATGTTTTATGAAAAATAAATTGCAAGTAAATTTTGAGGATGAATTGAGTAAGTTGTAAGGAATAAATGAGGGATTCATAATTTTATCTAATACTCTTTTTCGGATAAATTACCTCCTATATTCCTCACCAAATCCTCATTACATAGTTTTTGTTAATCACTTCCTTACAACATCGTTATAGCAATACGTTGAGTTTTTAATTAGTCATATTTTGAGGGCTGAATTCAGCGTAATTCTGCTGCAATTAAATAACCAAATTACCCAACTGTGTTTACTGCGCTCCGAAAATATTCCAGCCTGTTGATAAGTTCATTTGTAAACACACTACACAATTTTTTCCGCTTGCGGCTTGAATAATTATTTTGCTGATATTTAACTCCAGTTTCCGTTTAATAAATTTATTTGAAGCTTCTTAACAAAATCAATATTAACAAGACTTATCATTCTAAATAAGCAATCAAACAAAATTGATTCGTATTTAGCTATTTTAATTTTCACCATTTCTAAAGCTTGAGAACTTTAACAATCTTTCTATTTAGTAACGAATGAGGGGTAGAAGCGGCAATCTAGCAATAGGAAGATTCTTTTTTCTCGAATTTACAGCAAAATTCTATCGTATTAAAATTTATTTTTGATTTAAATAGAATAAATATTTAAGAAAATACTCTAGCCATTGCCATGAATAAATCTTAAGCATATAAAAGAGGCAAATCTTTTGTGTATAATTACATTAATTTTAAACAGTGAATGCTAAAAATATTACATAAAGATTACTTCTAAATAAGTGAAATCAAGAGGAAATACATAGACTGTATGTAATTTATAAATGTAGTTTTAAATTCATACATAAGGTGAAAATCTTGTTTTAAGGGTAAAATTTAGTAGCATCTACTGCGTAAATTCAAAAACTTTACTTCCGAATAACGTATTATTTTACGAGGTGACATGATGTTTGCTGTTGTCACGCCCAAAGAAATTCATTTACCCCCTGGAACGGTTTTAAAATTACCTGGTAGTTGGGATGAGTATCAATCCCTATCCGCACAACTAGGGGACCGTTCTTCTCCTCGCATCAAATATCGACCTGGAGAAATTCTGTTGATGGCACCGCTACCAGAACACGGACGCAAAGCTAGCTTAATTGCTGATGTGGTTAAAGTTTTGCTCGATTATTTAGAGCAGGAATACGAGTCATTTACCCCAATTACAATGCAATTATCTTCCATAAGTGGTATCGAGCCGGATTACTGCTTTTATATTGATAATTGGATGGCGATCGCCGGAAAAGATAGAATTGATTGGAGTGTTGAACCACCTCCGGATTTAGCAATAGAAGTAGACGTAACAAGTTACACGGATATAAATGATTATCTGCCCTATCGCGTGCCGGAAGTTTGGTTATTAAAAAAGAACCAGCTAAAAATTTACGGCTTGGAAGATGATAAATATGTTGAAAAAACTAACAGTCGTTATTTTCCAGATATCAATATTTTAGAAATTGTAAACGAATGTTTCCGAATTGCTTACGAGCGAAATACTAGCGCTGCAATTCGAGATTTGAGACGCAAATTAAATTCATAAGAAGATAAAAACTAACGAAAAGCGATGATCCCGCTAGCCGTCTGTAAAATCCAGAAAATCAAAAGCTGGGGAATGCTCAAGGGTAATCAAGCTCATACCGCACGAGAAAGAAATACCCCAAATGCAAACCTAGAAGTAACCAATATACGAATTATTGGTGATTCTTCCAATTTAGATTTAGCAACTTTAGTAAGACATGCAATCGGTTCGCAGAAAATCCGCTCAAATGCTGTTCTTGCAGTAGAAATGTTACTCAGTGCAAGTGCTTCCTATTTCCGTCCCGATGCACCTCAAGAAGCAGGAACTTATGACAAACAACGCTTAGATAACTTCGTGGAAGCAACAGTTAATTGGTTGTATTCTTCTTGGGAAGAACGAGTAGTTAGAGCAGAGTTACATCTCGACGAAATTACACCTCATATTCACGCTTACATTGTGCCGTTAGACGATAGAGGTAAACTCAACTGTCGTGAATTGTTTGGTGGAAAAATTAAACTATCAGAACTGCAAGATAGTTTCGGAAGGGCTGTTGAACATCTAAGTATCTCTCGCGGTATTAAAGGTAGCAAAGCGACTTACACCACGCTCAAAAAATACTATGCTGCTGTTAATCAAGATTCCCAACTTATAAATTTAGAACGCTTTCTTCCTAAAGCCCAGATGTCTGAAACAAGCGAAGAATACCGACAGCGCGTTATTCAAATATTGAATCCTGAGTTTGAAATAATCAACTACCAACTCAACCAACGTTCTCGCTTGCTCAAGCAATTTAATGAGTTAAAGCGAACTGCAATACAGAGCGAAAAACTTCGCCAACAATTAGAGTCAGAATTAAGAATCCTCAAAACAACTATTGAACGTAAAAAATTGCCTTTAGGCTTAGTTGCTTACGAATTAGGGATAAATCTAGATAACCAGTGGTTGTCCAAAACTAACGCTATCGACTTAGTGATGCGAGTCAATCAGTGCAAATTTGATGATGCAATTATTTGGCTGCGGGATAAGTTTGGAGAGGAACAAATGCTAGCTGCGGTGACTAATCAAGTAGCTAGTAGAGCTTTGAGTATTTCATATCAATATCCTGAAAAAATATTCGTACCACCAGCAGCCGATAAAAGTCGTTGGAAAGAAGTTGAGAAATATTTCCAAAACCATTATTGTATTCCCCACAAATTGACACAAACACTTAATCAATGTGGTTTGCTCTATGCAGATAGCAATAATAATGCAGTGTTCCTAGCGCGAAATCTTTCTTTTGACATCACCGGAGCTTACCTACATTCATTGAAAACGACGACAAATGCTTTTAGTTTATATCCTGGAAGCAAACGTTCTGATGGTTGGTTTCATCTGAGCATGGGAAGAACCTCAAATAATCTTATAACAGCAGCAATCTTAACTGCTTCGCCAATTGAATCGTTATCTCTAGCGATATTAAATGCTCCTCATACAAATAGAACTATTTATTTGTCCATTGACAAGATTCATTCAAATAGTCTTCCAGAGCAGCACATTCCTATACCTGTGCAAATTTTGAAGACTGTACCAAATGTAGTTATTGCTATCCCCGATAAAAATGTAGCAGCCATTCAAAAGCTTTTACCTCATTCAACCAAATTACAGCCAAGAACTACTTGGAATAAAGAGTTGCAACAACGTCAAGGAGTTAAAAACTATGCCACGTTGGAATAGAGAACGCAATGAAATGACAATATTGTCATTCTTGATGAGCAATAATCCCTTATCCTACACATTAGGATTTGCTTTGTTAGGAGTGATAATAGGTGTTGACATTTGGTTCAAATCGGTAACGGAAAATTTTCAAAAACCCGAGAATAAGAAGCAACCTGAAACGGCACAGGAATACGTTGAACGGGGTTACGAACTGATGAATGAAATATCACCATTTCAACAAAATAAAAATGTACAGCATCTAGCTAATTGCAAGAACGCACAAAAGTCGTTTAAAAAAGCAATTTCTCTTGATTCTGACATCGCTTTAGGCTACCAAGGGCAAGGTATGAGTCTAATCTGCCAGAAAAATATCGCAGAAGGTAAAAAATCTCTTCGCCATGCTAAAACCCTTTATTTACAGCAAGGTAAAAAGCAAGAAGCTAAAAATGTAGATTTAATTTTGAAATACACTAATAATTAAGGTTTTACTATATTAACGGTCGATAGCTATTGAAGGGATTAATAGTTATTGACCGTTATTTTGTCTTTTCTCACATCAAATTTGTGTCAAAATAGGTCAAAAAATATTTATTTTGAAAGTAAAAATATAAACAATAAATCGAAGTGTAATATTTAAATATTTATGTAGCATTGGTTTATTCATATTAACTTAAGCTACAGTTAAGTCAGTGTTTAATAGCATATCAAAAGCTAATTATTTCTGATTCGTGTTGCTGACAACGACAAATATAAAATCAACAAAATTTGAAATAATATAAACGGGTGTATCTACTAAAAAACAGTAAGAGAAGATAACAATCTAGTTATTATACGAAATTGTTAAAACGGTTAGATGGAAGAACGCTAAAAGCATTTTTTCTAAATTAATTGTCACAAAATATGAATCTATCTAATACTCTGAAACCAGTAGAAAGTAACCGTTCAAAAAGAATTGTTTATCCAAATCGTAATTTAAAAATACCAAACACAACTTTATCTAGATGGCGATGGAGACATCATTATTGGACGACTTATCGACTTCCAGACGGTACGAAAGTAATGAGCGCTCGTCAAACCGCACGATTAGTAGGACAATCGAAAGCGGATGTTATAGATTTTGTGCAATCCAATAATTTAGAAACAATAGATGTCAGAATTCCTTCTCAAGTTGTTATTAATGCAATTACTTTACCCGCAATCGCAACTTATTTACAGCACCTTCTCGAAGGAGGTAAATTAAAGCATCATCGATTATCTCTATGTCGTGAAGAA
Source organism: uncultured cyanobacterium (assembly GCA_963740315.1). Lineage (GTDB taxonomy): Bacteria > Cyanobacteriota > Cyanobacteriia > Cyanobacteriales > Nostocaceae > Rivularia. Next base: position 1,524,569 of record CAVUDP010000001.1, on the reverse strand, counting down.
TGGGAAGATTTTATAGACGGATTAAATTTTCAATCACAGAAAGACTTTGTTTTACCAAATCCCTGCTTTTTTAAAAGTAGTTCTTTAGTAAAAAGAGCAAATCCAATTCAAATTCAACTTGATGATGAGATTAATTTGGAAATTCTGGTGTTAGCAACTGGAGAATATAGGATTTCATATGCACAGGGATTGCAGTGTATTGAAATGAATTATGATTGGTTGATGGACAATTCACCTAAAAAAGCCAGAATGCTCTCTAAAATGGGGATATCTCACCAAGCTATCGAATGTCGATTTATTACTGAACTTGGAGTAGTACAAGTGCATACTTTTAGTTGTAATGATTGGCTCAGAATATGGGAGTATTTCGCGAAGAAGAGCAATAAAACTGCTATTAAGGTTTTGAAAGCTTGTGCGGAAGAGAATATTCCGACGAGGGTTGAGAAGGTTCTGTCTAGTGGTTTTTAGTGATTTGTAAATTATTGATAGAAAAGTAGCATGGTATTTTTGAAGAGCTTAAAGATTAAAAATGACGTGCTTGAAGTAGCTATTATTTGTTAATAGTGTTATTCAAGATTTTTTAAAGTTATATTAGATGGTTTTTTTAAAATAAAAGCATCATTATCTTTAATCAAATCGCCTTGAGAAGTGATTGTTAAGCGTTCTTGATAAGCCTTAATTGCTAAAATATAATCGTGGTTTTTTAATTCAGTTTTTATTTTTCTTAGTTTATTAACTACTACACCCATCAAGGTTACTTCACCATCCAAATGTTCCGACAATGGTTCGTCAATTTGTATCACAAAACCTTGAACGGTAACGTTATGAATAATAGTAATAAGTTCGCTGGTGGATATCAAGCTGAGAACGATTCTCTACTTTTTCTAAAATTTCCATAACTTCATACATACGGCGCGGGTAGTCATCAAAACTAGGGTCTAATGGTAAATAAATTTTGATTTTGTCGTCGGAGAAAGTATCTCTAGTCCATCCCGACACTTCATTGGGTACGCGAGTCCTTTCATGCCATCCTTTAGACTTTAAATAACTTTCAACTTGACATGGTTCTAAAGAGTTAAGTATTTCAATATCATTAACGATTGCTTTCATAATCGACCTCTTGCTTCAACCTGCTCCATAAGATTTTTTACGGCATTCACTGTAAATAGCTGTTGGCGCGGCAAATAAACTGTAACGCTTTCAACGTTTCGCGTTTGTGGTTTTCCTTTTAATGATAACCAATATCCACATTTACGTAAGCACAACTCAGCTTCTGAATGATTGACCTATTCTTCTAGGTTTATGTTTTTAATCTAATAAATTTAGAATTTGTCTCACTGGTGCTTTACCCGCTTCCAATCTCTGCACCTGGGGCAATAATCGCTTGGGAATGTAAGTACTTTTAGAAATTATTTTTTCACCACTTTTTAGCTGCCAGTCATACCAAGCCTGTTGGTACTGTTTACCATTTTTCTTAGTAATAGTTCGTACCTGAATTCTACCCGTACCTTCTCCTCGGTCTCTTCTTTTAGTACTAACGGTTGAGTGAACCATTAGTACTGGTTCTATTTCTGCTTGCTCTTGAGTACTAACGGTTGAGTGAACCATTAGTACTGGTTCTATTTCTGCTTGCTCTTGAGTACTAACGGTTGAGTTAACCATTAGTACTGGTTCTATTTCTGCTTGCTCTTGAGTACTAACGGTTGAGTGAACCATTAGTACTGGTTCTGTTTCTGCTTGCTCTTGAGTACTAACGGTTGAGTGAACCATTAGTACTGGTTCTGTTTCTGCTTGCTCTTGAGTACTAACGGTTGAGTGAACCATTAGTACTGGTTCTGTTTCTGCTTGCTCTTGAGTACTAACGGTTGAGTTAACCATTAGTACTGGTTCTATTTCCGCTTGCTCTTGAGTACTAAAGGTTGAGTTAACCATTAGTACCGGGTCTATTTCCGCTTGCTCTTGAGTACTAACGGTTGAGTTAGCCATTAGTACCGATGTTGAATGTTCTTCCAAGTGAGTACTACTGGTTCGCTCAACAGGTAGTAGTGCATTTTGAGTAGCGACATTCTTGTTCACGGAAATAGATGCTGGCGGATAAACCACACCATGAGAGTTAAATATTTCCTTAAACCTTTGCCAATTCTTACCCCAGTACAAAAGACAATGCGCTTGCCGTGCTGATAATCTTGGCTTGTAATTAGTATCGAGGAACTTGATTCGACCAGTCCAAAAACAAACGGGTTGAGATTTTAAAAATGGAGATAACCATTTAGTATCAGTAGCGGCGGGAACAAGCGCGATAGCTTCCGTTACCCGTCCCGATTCAATCTCAGCTTGCAGCTTATTCATCCACACACTTGGTTTGGAATAAGGAGGATTCATAAATACGCGCCCTTCCCACTCTCTAATTAATCCATCATCCATCGCGGTGTAGTGCAGTGTTGCAGGTATCTGTTTTCCATCATCCGCGCACGGGTCAAGATCAATCTTTCCCAGCATTTGAAGCACAAGCTCAAAAATATGAGGTGGAGTATACCATTCGTCTGAGGATAATGATTCTTTACTCCCTTCCCGCTCTAAGTTTACCGATGTAATTTCTTTTCCCCCTACCTTCGACTTTAAGTAATCTTCTGGTGGAATAGGAATAGTTGTTTCCTTAGCCTTTATTAATTCTGCTACTTCACAATTGGATAAGAGAGTATCAACACAGATATTAAACAGTCCTTGTTTACCTTTAACAGCAAACGGTTCTGTTATTGGTTGAATATTTTTTAACTTCCATGCATAACGTCCAACTTCCCAATCACCGCAGAGTACTTCTGTTTCTGACTGTTGAGCAATAAACGATGGTGTTATGGGGATGCAATCTACTAAATCGCAAATGGCGATCGCCTTCCCACACGGAAAATTAATTTCGCTCCAAACTGGTAATTCGAGGCTATTACCAATCTTTAGATACTGTTGATATTGCTTTTTAGTAAGCTTGCCTGTAGAGCAAATTAATAGTTTGCCTCTATAGTTGGTTTTCCAACTTCTAGTCTCATACTTTTTTAAACCCAAAGTAATCTGCATAGCAATAAGGCTGCCACAAGCTGATTGCTTTTAATGTAAGGTCTTTATCTTTTGATTGTTGGATCGAGCCTATATAAGTTGAAGTTAATTTTTCTGCATCCGCCGATTGGAGCGTTATCGATTCAGACAATTTTGAATCAGATCGTGCCTCGGAATGTTTGTTCTGCGGGGATAAAGTTTCCTCTTCCTCTCCCAAAACTTTGTTTTGCTCAATTTCGGGAAGATAGCTTAATTCGTCCCAAGCAGGGTCATAAAAAACTTTATCCCAGTCGCCTTGACAACTTTGTTTTTCAAAGTCCTGATATAATTCAATGTCAAAAAGAGTTGTCATTTTTATATCTTCCTTACTAATGAATTCTCTACGAGCCAAGAGCAAACACACTTATTAAATAGAAGTAGGAACAAAGATATTGCTAGATAGATATCAACGATTTAACCTGGTATTGTGAAGGTTTGAGAGTTTCACAGTAAATTTATTGACGGAGGCAGAACATTAAGTCGCAACCGGATTAATCTGGTAGGATTAAACTATCCGCCTTGTATCTAGGCTTTTGTGCTTATAGATTAATAATACAATTTAATTAGCATAAATTGTACTTTTATATATAAAAATGCATTATAGAGAAGCTTTTAACCAGACATTAAAAAAATTCGGTATTCAGGCAAAAGTCCTAGCTCAGAAAAGTGGGGTGCAGGAGCGTCAGATTAGCCAGTTTCGGAACGGTAAAGATTTGATGGCTGAAACTCTTTTCAACTTGATAGCCGCTTTGCCTTCAGAAGCTAGGATTTACTACTTTTCCTGCATAAATGGGGAGTCAATGCTAGACACAGTTGATTTACGTTCGCTTATTAATTCTATGTCAGTAGAGTGTAAATCCGAAGTATTAACTTTAATTGCTAATTCCCTAGTAGAAAATCAAGCGAAAACTGAATCTGCTTCATTAATACAAGCGGTATAGGTTATTAGGGCTAGTTATCATTTCATCCTGCGTCGCCCCAAAAGGAAGTAATTACAGGTGCAAACTCCGATGTATCTTCACTACTAGCAGGCTGTGCAAAATATTTAGCACGGTTGGCGATCGCCAAAATTCTATCAGTGTCCCTGACATACAACGGCACCATCGAATCCCGCTGTTCTAAGAATTCTTTTAAACCAATATTCATATGTAGTCCTTGATGAAATAATTTGCGTGCAGCCTTCTCCACCATTCGAGCTAATTCCGCACCAGTACAATTAACAGTTTTATTGAGAATAATCCGCCATTCCTTTTGTGTAAGCACATCACTATCCTTATAGCGCTTATCAAATCTTGCCAAATGCATCATCAAAATTTCCTTACGCTCGTAAGCTTGAGGGAATCCCACATAAAATATTTCATCAAATCTTCCCATCCTGGTTAATTCTGGTGGTAACGCATCAAGTCGGTTAAGAGTGGCAACGACAAACACTGAGGTATTTTTATCCTGTAACCAAGTTAGCAAAGTTCCTAAAATCTCCGTCGAATGAATACTGGAGCCGTCGTCCGTAGAATTAAAAAACAGTTTATCCAATTCATCAAAGTAAAGCACCACAGGAGCGCAAGCCTCCACTCTTTCTAAGGTGCGCTTTAAATAAGTTGCACCACCGCTCATAACCGCAGCGGTATCGACGCTAACAAGAGGAAAACCTAGTATTAGGGCACAAACATTTGCAGCAAGTGTTTTACCAGTTCCGGGTGGTCCCACTAATAAGCATCCCTTGGGAAGAGGGATATTGTTATCTCTTGCTTGGATCAAAAAATCCAGTTTTGCTTGTTGGATGAACTTCTTGAATAAATCTAAACCGCCAAAATCAGGTACGCTTGGCTTTGAAACAAAATTCAAATTGAAAGAGCGAAACCGATTCATTTTATAAGCTAGAAGTTGTTTAGATAATTCATTAATATTTGATAAAAAGCAAGAACTAGATGCAATTGCTAAACCATTACGAATTTCTTCGAGAGTCAAACCTATTACTGCATTTACTAAAGTTGATATATCATTTTCATTTATCAAACATGGTAATTTTTTTTGTAATAAATCAGCAATATCCTTGCCCAAAGGTAATGGATTGAACAAAGTAGGTATTAAACTAGATAGAGAGGAAGGCATCTCGATATTATCAGTAGTCAAAATGATTATTTTTTTAAAACAATCGTTATTTTCTAATTCATAGTAGATATTAACTATTTGCGATACTAGCTTATGAGAAAATAATTTATCTGAATTTGATGCGGTATTTTCTAAAGATAACAAGTTTTCAAATATAAATATTCCTTCTGCCTTATGATTATCCAAAAAATCGAAAGCAGAAAATATATCTTGTTTACAGTTACATAAATCCGAATTATGTATGACTGAAAAACCTATTTTTTTTTCCGAAGTATAATTTACTTGTTCAAAACATCCCCAGCCAGAATTCCATAAATAAACAGGAATGCTTTTTGGTTCCGCACAATTGTGGTAAATCCACTCTAAAACACTCATACGTTCCCTTGTTGAAGTCGTTATGTTAAAGAAGGGAACACCTGAATCAATCAATAAATTCAAATAAGATAATTCCATTGGTAATCTACGCTCCTACTAAACTAATTCAATGCCTTGATTATTCTTAGATTCTGGTAAAACTAAATTTTGTTGTCTAGGTTGTAGCTTTGGCAGTATTTGTTCAAAATACGTTAAATCTTTCTGACTCATATTACTTTTTAGCTTTCCCCCATCCTTTTCTAACAATGTACCGCGTCCATCTTTCGCTTCAATATTTACGCTACCTTCTGGGCTAGCTGTCCATTTATAAGAAAAAACACCATCTATTTCAACTTCTTTCTGTTGAGCGATAGCATACTGTACCAAAGCCGACGTTACTGTTTCTACACGAGAGAAATATTCGGCTTCCTGCTTACCTACAGGCGTGAATGTTGTAGGTAGAGATTCATTTTTCTTGCATAGAATGTTGTAGTGTACTAATGTCTTGAATTTGTGTATTATCCAAATTACCTTTCTCAACTTTCAAACCTAAAGGAGTTGAACGGAACTGCATTAACAATTTACCCGTTGAAGAACTAGATACTTCATATAAGGAGCCTTGACGAGAAATTTGATACTTACCGGCAGTATATTGATCTGCTCCAGGTTGTGTTTGGAGATGAAATAAAGTTTTTAAAGATGCAGCACCTTTATGTTGTACAGAATCCTCTTTGAATTCTCGCATCCCTAGTTTAATCGCAGAAGTTAAGCTTTGAACCACAGTCGAAACATTATTAATGGCTTGCTGCCACCATGAAGTATTTTTGGGTTGCTGTAATCTTTGTTCGATTAACTCTTTGTAAAAACTACGTTCTTGCTGTAATGCCTTCAACTCAGTTCTTAACTGTTCAACTTCAGATAAGAGAATATTCTTTAAAGGACTATCTTCTAAAACTTGAAGTGAATCTTTAACTCGCGTTGAGCCATTCGTTAATGGTAAAGTTTTATCATTTTTAATTTCAGATTTTTGAGTATTATAGCCATTATTTAGAAAGTTGCTTTCATGAATTTGCTTCGAGTCTTGCCGTTCGTAAACTTGACTATTGGTTTTGGCTGCTTCTGATTTACTTTGACTATGATTTGATTCAGCTTCTAAAAAATTATTAACAAGTACTTTACCACTCTCATCACTCTGTAGAATAACTTGTCCGTTTAATTCAACTCTTTTATTAATTGCTCCTTCTACGACATCACCAACAGGAGTAGAGCGTAATTGTTGAAGTTCTGTAATAAGTTGAGGATTTAAAAGCTGTCCCGATATCCCAGAAACTTCATCTCGAAATTGATTATTCTCTCGTCCGTAAACCAACCTATCGCCATCAAATATTTTCAAGTCTTGCCGCTGGTTCTCTCCTGAATGCTTGTCATTCAATAACGTCCTTAACAAAGTTTCAATTATTCGTTCGTAATGCTGTTGCATCGCAGTTGCATCACCAGAGTTTAAAGTAAATATATCGCTCATCACATTAACACGAATTGTGCTGGTATACGATTTAGAAGTATCTGTGAATCTACATAAAAAATCGCTAACTCTCCATCAAACATCCAAGCTATAAATTGGCTCTCCTGATTACTATTTCTCGCGCATTCGTAGCATCCAAATTTATTGATTCTGCCAGCCAATAAACCATATTGGTCAAATATTTCTATAACGAAAGGACAATAGCCTGTATCTAATTTCGATTTATCAATAGCGGACATCAACATTTTCTGCCATTTCGGATACTTCTTTAAAAGAGATGAAACCTCTGTACTCCAGTTTGTTTGTAGTGTTTGCATTTTTTTATTATCAATATTTTTGATTCCGCCGAAAGTAATAGAATGCCCTCAACATCTCATTTAAAACACGCTTGCAAGCTCTTGAGGAGAGGGTAAAGTACCAGGTTTCTCAGGTAATGGAAATAATTTTTCTGCTAAATGAACACGTTCTAAAAACTGATTAGAACGTTCCGAATCACTAATTTGTACTCTGTTATTCTGAACCAGTCTTTCTCGTACAAATTCCCATTTTTCCTCAGCAAGATTCATCTGCACAATGTCAGATAAAGGAACTTTTATTTTTTGCAACAAGGGGACATAAGCTTCCGTACCCCTCTGGTAAGCTGGATTAATAATTACTGCCCTCCCAGTACCCATCTTTGCAAATTGAGCGGGTTCTAATAGATGTCTCTTCTGATGATGTTCGTTAGTACTGCGAGAGCCTCCCCCTTTGCCCATACTGCGAGATTTAGAATTAAACTGAATCTCCATTTCTCCCAGATAATCGCTGAACAACTTTGCAGATTCGGGGTCTTGTGGGTTAAATATAAACTTAGTTGCAGTACCTCCCAAAATAGCTCTTGTCAGTTCTTTACCGTAGACTTTCTCCAACTGAGCAATATTCTGATATCCTAAAATCCCTACAAACCCATCTTCTCTATTTTCGTTAAGCCAATTTACTAATGCTGGTAAGTATAAAGTTGGTAACTCATCTAATGCCACAATTAAGGGATCGGAACGCGGCACGGTACGCGATACATTGCGGGTGACAATCATATGCAATATAGCCGCAAGTAAGGGACCAACAATATCTCGGTTATTTCTATCCAGCCCAAATACAATTAACTGCTTTCCATCTAAATCAAGCGGTAGCGTTGTTTTGCCACAAAATGCACCTACAAAGTCGCGTTTGAGAAAACGCTGAAACATTCTTTGTGCGGTACCAATAATCGACACTGCTGTTTTTTCAGAATCTTTAACGCTAATAAGTTGAGAAAGCGGACGAGAAGTCCAAACTTTGAGTTTATCTTTGGAAGCAGCTTCCATACGTGCAGCCAAATTTGGTAAAGATAAAATTGCTTGTGCCATCATCAAATCGCAATATTTATCATCCCCAGTTAAAGTTTTAACTGCCTTTGTTACCAATAAAATACCTTCAACTAAACTATCGCCAGCTTCTTCAAAGAATTTATCGCTACTATTGTTATTGCGGTCAAAATTACGAGAAATAACGTGCGTCAATTGTCCGGCTGCGATCGCGTCTTCCTCATCTTTTAGTAAATCCAAAGGATTACAAGTTTCGCTTTCGGGGAATCCCGGCGCAAACACCCGCACCTTATAGCCACGTTTCATTGCATAAGCCACAGCTCGCGAACCGTCTGCGCCGGGTACTTGAAATCATAAAGGCACATCGGGAATCCTTGGTCAAAAGCGCTGCGGAGCAAGGGGTCTATAACTGAGAACGTTTTACCCGAACCTGCTGCACCGATGGCAGAAATTCCTCTTTGAGCATCAGGAAAATATAACGTTCTATCTGGCTCTTTCCACCTATGCAGTTGTTGAGTGAACGTAGGTTTAGTTTTTAATAACCCAGCAGCATACCACTGTTTTTCGATTCGCGATCGCACATGGGGCGGAGTACCGACATAAAGTGCTACTGAGTTGCGGATTGGTTTAGCCATCTGCTTTTTAGCTTTATGTTTAGCCTTTTGTTTCTCGCGCTTACCACCCCAGTAACTGGTTGCGACTTTACCTTTATGATTGCTACCGGATAGGAGCTTAAAGATTGCGATCGCCGAAAAACAACCTATAAGTATCAGCCCAGATTGCGACTTCATTAAATCTGTTAGTCTTTCAATCTGTAAAGTTGGTGGTGTTGTTGTCTGTAGTTTAATTCCCGAATTAGTTGTTTTCATTTTTCGCTTATTGATCTATGGTTGTCCAAGTTTCATAGAAGTGCGTATATCTACCAGTATCAAAGCAGTATTTATTTTTAGATACCATATATTTCATGGTTGTTTGTTGAGAAAAGGTAATGCAAGGGAAAGGTTCAAAGCTGTCATTCTCAACTTTAATTAACTGTTGAGAGGGTGGTAACTGCGGATTAGCAATTATTTCTAAAAAACGTTTCCCCGACTCATGATAAACCTGGTATAAACATCCCTCAATACCACAAAGTTGAGAAGAACGAAAATCAAATATAAATAATATTCCGGCACCAGTTGATGGTATCTTTAAAACTTTGATAGATTTTTTATCTAGTTTAGTTTTTGAGAAAGAAGATAAGACTTTTGTGAATAAAGGTTGAGGAACAATGTCAACAGCATTTTGCCAAGAATATTCAATTTTGTTTGTTTTCTTATTAGATGATGATCTGTTTAACATCCATACGAAGATAGCAATTGATACACACGACAGGAGTATAAACAATATTTGAAAATGAATAATTTTATAACGCAATTCTTTTTTCATAATTACATTTATTTATTAATCTTTTTTTGCATTCTCAACACAACCCATTGCTTCCATCGCTTTTCTATATCCATCTACAACTGCAATACCATGTCTCTTAACAGAATCGCTCTTGTTAACATTACTAACTTCTGAATCAATTGGAATATATACACCGCCAAAATGCATTTGACCAGCACGCTTAATTAACCTTTCACCTGTAAAAGCTTTTCCTGTAGTTGGGTCAATTTGTTTTGATGCTTTATTTAATAATTGATTCGTATCGAATGCAATTAAATTCTGTTGTTCTGTAGGAGAAAAATACTGCACCATTTCTTCACCCGTAACTTCTTCACCTTTATCTAGTCTGGTAAGAAATTCTACTCCACCAGATTTATTTTCAATAATCTTTCTTACATCAGGACGAAATGACATAAATTGCATCGCTCCTAGAGAGCGACCGCAATTACCCTTACCATCACAAACATAATTACCTACCGAATCGTAATTATCTTTAATATCAGAGAGAGCGGTACCCAAAGCATCAATATTTGTACCCTTGGAATGTCGCTTACCACAACTACCTTTGCTTGGTGGTAATAAATTGGATGAATTACTACTTGAAGTTATGGGAGAATTATTGAAAGTGAATCCGCTGCTTTTCAAACCCGTAGGAGTAGAAGTAGAATTTTCTCCACCCCCATTTATCAAACCTAAAAATATCGCGTCCTTCTCTCGATAAGTCATAAACGGAACTGGACCGATGAAATAGGGTGTACATCCCAAATCTATAAAATTGTTTCGCATACAAATCCGGAAAAATAAAGCCTGAGATATCATTCCATCGACCTCCGATACATCCCAAATTGCTACCTTAAAAGCATCACCAAATAAATGCCTACCTGTAGGTTCTTTTCCGCCATTTACAGAACCAAGAATCCCTCTTCCACCTTTGACTAACTGATATTTACCGCTAACCCAGGCTTTACCTTTAACAGTGTTGGAGCCAGATAGTTCTACATGAGCGCAATCTTGTTTACAAAATACGGCAAAACCTTCCTGTTTACTTCCAGAAATTGTTCGTTGTCGTAGTTGTTCGTCAGTTCCAAAAGCAACGTCAACAATTCCGACTTCTCCACCTATAGCGTTTATGGGATTAGGGAATTGGGAAAAAGGAACCGACTCCAAACCTGGAACAGAATCAATGTAAGCTCCTTGCCATTTTTCAAATTCTTCAATCGGAGTTGAAGATAGTCCAGGTATGGAATCAATATTATAATTCTCCAAATCAATTTCAGAAAAATCTAATTTACTTAAATGTGGCGATCGCTCTAATAAATTACCTATCGTTTGATTTCCATCTAGTGAGCTAGATAAATTTTGAGAAAGTAAATACTCTATGGGCTTAACTTCACGAATAGGAATGTTTTCTAACTCGGGAATTGCAGAAACTAAACTACTCAAAGTTTGTAGTTTTATTACGCCAAATTTTTCTAAATTAACTTTGCTCAAATCTGACTTAATAATTTGAGAAATATCAGCCAGCGAAAACTTTTGTAACTCAAAAGAGTCCTGAAAATCCCCTAGCATCATGAATTGTGCAACGTTTCGTCCTTTTTCCCAATTGCGATTGGGATTGTAACCTAACTTGTCTTCAACACCTGGAGGTGTTTGGAATGAACCATCAGTATTAATAGAAGGCATTGTAGAAAAAGTGATTTGATTCCAATCTGGTATACGAGTATTCTGCCAATCAACTGTTTGTATTTGAGTTTGTGTGGTTAAAGGTAAATCTTGAGCCTGCGATGACACAATGATTGCACTGCCCATGATTATTGATAAACCTATAGCAGATATTAAACTAAATTTTTTATTTAATAATTTCATAACTTTCATTCCCTAGTTCCATTAAGCGATTAACTAACTGCATAGAAATCCCACTTTTAAGAGCAGCATTATTTATTTGTTCTCCTGCTTTTACCGAAACCACAAAGTTTTCAATTCTCCTCACTAAGCGAGATTCTTTAGAGATTAGACGCTGTTGCTGGGCAACAATAAGTCCTCGACTGATTAGCTGTAAATTCTTAATATCTGTAATCAGAAATCTATCAGTATTAAACTCTTCTTGAGTTGGTGTAATCTCAATTGTATGGAATTTGGGTGTTGTACCTCCCATTGCTATCCGAAACAAATAAACCCGCCGCTTATTTTTACTTTTTGCTACTACCGTCAATAAGCTGCTATTAGATGAAGGTAACTGCTTAAAATTCAACGGTTTAATTCGTCGTAAATGTAATACGGTTGCACCAGTCTCTGCATCACAATCTTTACCTAAACCAGATAAGCAACCATCTACATCTAAAGAAGCAATAGAAGGATTATCTAGCCATACTTTCTGTACTGTTTCACCAGTAGGTATAAATGAAATATTAACTCCATATCCAGGAGATAATTTAATTAGCGGTATTTCACTTTCACTATTTCCAGTCGCAACTATACTGCTTATTCGCTTTACACCGTTTTTCATTTCACCAGCTATTACTTTCATGGAAATACTAGTAAAGCTGATTACGGTAAATATAGAAGTTGCAGCAGCCTTTTGTATAATATTTTTCATTAATCGCTAAATTCAAAAGATTGGTTTACAAATATCTGTACTTGCGTATTAGCCGGAACATACCAAACTTTTTTTTGCTGTTTAATTTCTGATATTTTTCGTTTATTTCGCTCTTTAATCTGCTCGGTAAGTGGTTCAAACCCACCTTCTAAAACAGCACCTAATATATTAGAATTACCTCGTCTAATGGAAGAAAAACTACTGTTACCGCCAAAACCATTATTCGTAGAGAATTGCTCGGATTTGGGTTGATTGAGTACTTTACCTACTTTGGCAAGAGAACCAACTACAAACGTTTCTGCATCCTGTGTAGCAATATCGTCGCCTTTATTACCTCGTTTAGATGCTACCAAAGGTTTACCCGAATTTCCACGAATACTAATTGCTTGTTGAGGAAGGATGTATTGTTTGCCATCAATAACAATCTGCGCTGCTTGAAGTTGTACTAATCCAGATTCTTGAATGTTTTGTATAATTGCAACAATCTGAGTATTTTTAGGAATGATGATAGAACCATTTTTATCTTTAAGTGGTTCGGTAGTTTGGATAATAAATTTTTCTTTTTGATTAAAGTTTGATTGCTTGGGATTTGTATTCGAGGTTAAATGTTTATCCCAAATCAATGGTGTAGTTAATTTTCCAGCTATAGTAGAACCTATTTTTAATTGCTTTACGGTTTGTTTTGGTATATGACAGCTTTCCCAAGAGAGGCAAGAAGCGTTCAAAATTCGAGCTTCTTCTCTATAAAGTGGTTTAGGATAAGTTGTATTTTCTGCTTTTTGGCTAACTACTAAAGCTGTCGCTGATGGTATTGTTTTGGGTAAAACTGGTTCTTCATGTACTGCGGGTTTAACTTCCTCCTGACTTTTTTGTTTGTTCTTCTCTTCATTAAAAGGTGTAATTTGTGCAGTACCATAACTACCTAATTGATTTACAGCTAACCATTGCTGTGTTGGGTCTATTTCAGATGGTAAATCACGGTTAGGTGGTGGTGATATTCTTCTTATAGGAGAATTTATTAGTGGTGGATTGGGGTTGATTGTAGCTTTGGGAGAAGCGGGAGGTAACACTCTATCCATCCTGTTATATCTTGGTGCAGGATAATAATTCTGTCGTATTGGAGGACGAGAAATTGTTCTATAAACAGGTGGTCTACTTACAAATGGTGGTCTTTGCTCCGAAGCTATGTTTTTCTGAGGAGTTTTAATATTATCTTCGTTCAATTTTTGTGGAGTTTGAGAATCCGTTTTTGGAATGGGCATTTTAGTATTTTCTGATTCTGAGGAGACAGATTTAATTTTCTCTCTTTGAGTTGATAATGCTAATTCGGCTTTTAATTTCCCATTTTCGTTTTCTATTGGTTTAGTATTTTCTTTAAAAAGCACTCTCGGTTTTTCAGTTTTGTTATCTGCAACAATGGGTGCAGTTCTCGGTTTACCAGAAATAATAGTATTGAGGAAAGTGGCCCCCGTACCAAACACAACTAGTAATATAAAGCCTACTGCACCAAACTTAGCGAAAGGATTAGTTGCAAAAGTTGGTTGAGTTTTACCATCATGTGGGTCATCAAATAATTCATGAGTATCAACTACATTATTATTTGAATCACTAACATCTCCATCGCTTTTCTCTTGTTCGTTATTGCTTGTTGGCTCCTCTTCATCAATCGTTTCTATCTCAGTTTCAGAGACAGTATTATCTTTATTCTCAGAATCATCATAACCAAGCAATTTAGCTAAACTTTCTTCATTCCAATTAGTTTCAGATTCCTGTAAAGGTTGTTGGTGTTTTTCAGAAACAACGTTTTCACTCGGATTTAAATTATCATTCATAAATTATCCTGTGGTAAATCTCGTATTGCATAAATTTCTAAACCGCTAGAACGTACTTGATAAACTAAGAAGGCAAGTTCATCATTTTTCGACGGAGATGAAGGTGCTTCTACCGCTCGGACAAATATTTCTTTATTAAAAGGAATCACTTCTCCTAACTTATTACTTTGTTCAAACATGGTAAGGTTAGCAATCATTCTTACTTTCCATTTACCTTCAGCTATTTTCACTGGTTTTTGAAAATATTGCGGAACAAAAACTACTTGTGTTCTTCCTTTAAATACTCCCGAAGGTGTGATATCAGCAACTAATTCTAAAAACTGGGAGCGAAAATCTGAAGATAAAGCGTAGGATGCTTGCCATGCTCCTTGTGTTACTTTGCCTCTACTATTACTAATTGAGCGAATATCTACACCACTGTCGGGTTTTGGTTCGTAAGCATCTTCAACAGTTGTAGCCGGTAGATTCCCCGACCAATTCATCATTAAACTCATTGTATCGGAAACAAAGCGTAATACGACTTGTGGTGTACGTTCTAGACTTCCTAATTGAGCAACTTTAATTGATTTACCGCTTTCTAATTGTACTAAAGTTGGAGGTGCTTTTTTACTCAATTGCGAATAGGAACCATATAACAAAAATAAGATTACAAAAGCTAGAAGATGTAGTAAGAAAGTGCCTACTGTAAATAATGCTAAAATATCACTTCTAGAAAAACGAGTTGTAGTTCGAGTTAAAAATTTTAAGCGTCTGTCTTCAGTTTGAGAATTTAAGTTTTTATTAATCGCCATATACTGACCTATTACTGCTCTATTTTTTTATAAATCCAGTCACAATAGAAGAAAGCCCTAAACTTGAAATACTTGAAAAACTACTCAAAACTGCCATACCTCCACCAACAGCTAATACAACAGATAGAATTGGAGCAAGAATACCAATTGCAAAAGCGAAAATCATCGGGTCATTATTATCGGCATTCATAACTAACGTTGCAACTAAACCAGAAATGATATTGAAACAAAGCTTTACCATGCCTACAGAGAAGAAACCCGTCAACCATGCAAAAATAGCTTTATTTCCTACAGGTAATAATGAGCCTCCGACTCTTGAGGTCCGAGTAGTGCTGTCAATAACATAGAAACTTCTACAATCCATTGAAAGGCAATACTAAAAGCTAATAACAATCCTCTTACTGTTAATTGAAATATATTAGTGTTGAAAAAATCATTGATACCTTCAAGAAAATTGGAATTGTTATTATCAATTTGGGATTCGATTTGTTGCGCTTGTTTCTGGGCATTTTGTAAACATTCAGTTTGTTGTGTAGGATTGGCTATGGCGTTACATTGAGTAATTAAAGTTCTTATTGCCTCAGAAGAACCATTTTTGAGCATTACTCTTTGATAGGCTTCCTGTAACCCAATAGAAGCAGATGTAGTTTCTAAAAGTGTTTGATTTGTTTGATTGATAATAGTCCGTATGCCAAGAGTGGCTTCTGACAACAGAAGAGCGTTATTGGCGAGTAAAACTATTACGACTAACGGCCAGATGATTTCTGAGAAAGCTTTGCTGTTATCACCATCTACCATTTCTCTCGTCCACTGCACCATGAAAATCAACAGAGTTCCGACAGCAAAGAAAATTCCGAGATTGGCGATCGCACTATACAATCCCCCACCAAGTACGTCATCCCACAGCTTGTCCACTGACTGAGCAACAGCTTCACTCGCGGCAATTCCATCTTCTGTGATTGTGGACGCTGCTTGCCCAGGATTGGGATTCTCGACTTGAGCAAGAATGATTCCCCAATGCAGCAATAGGAATGACATAAACGATGCAAATCCTCCTAAAACAAACGTGCTTGTGACGCTGTACGTAGATTGCTAAAACCTTGTCCTACAATTTCTTTTTGACGTGCTTGGTTTTGACCATCTAAAGACCTTGAAATATTAGTCAAGTTAAGATTCGCTAAATCTTGCGATTGTTTCGATTTCAATCCGTCTGCCCGCATTGCTCCTAAAATCGCTGCGGTTGATGTATTCTGTTGAGCGATTCGCTTCATCACATTTTGTGTTACTACCTCGTCTTGCGCTGCGGCTGAGTAAACTTGAACTCGTTCAATAGAATTTTGGGTTTTTTCAACTTCTTCGCTGGTCAAATTTTGACCATTTTTACTTAAAGTACTATCTACAACAGCACGAGTAATTTGACGGTCAACTTCATTTGTTGCTTGTTCTACGGTATTAATTGCAGTATCTGAACTTGCTGCTATTTTTTCAACTTCTGTGCGAGCTTCTATAGCGTCCGGTAAACCCAATACACCAAGCGTTTCATTAATAGCTGCTTCTACATCTTTTCCTAAAGATGAAGCTAAAGGTTCTAATTTACTTTCGAGTACGGATTCAACATAGTTATCTATTGAATTTAACTCCTGTTTTAATTGATTAATAGTATTGAAAATAAATGGTATTGATGAAGCGCTCGCGTGGCTTATTCCTAAGATAGAAATAACAATTGCTCCTCCTAATCCAAAAAATACTAGTTTTCTTTTTTTCATAATTAACCTTTGTAGATTTATAGGGCTGTTAACAATTGTTTCGAGAATTCAGTGACAGCTACAAATTTATCTGGATATTTCGACATCGCAGCAGTTCTGTACTCCTGCTCTATGGGATTATTAGCTACTATTGCTAGTAAATTAAATGGTGGATAATAACGAGTGCCTGTAAAAATCCCGTTATCATCTAATAACCATTGAGAATAAAATCCTTCCTTCTTAGGAAAAAAACTTTCTGTTGCATTACAAGCAATTATCGATTGTGGATACTTTAAAATTGAAGTAAAACTATCAACAGCATTGGGTTGAATACGTCCAATTAAACGAGTAGTTAAATTCTGAAATATCTTAGCTCCCGACGGAGACTGAGCAATACTTTCCGGGTCTTGGGCTGATAATATTACTCTTATTCCTGCTTTTGCTCCGTTGGCACATAATCTTCCAACCAATGCTGCAATCGAATCGTACTCAAATAAGATGGGACTTTCATCAATAAAGAACACGCTTGCTTTCTCTGACAATGCTCGTCGCAATGCAGCACTGTAAGCACTCAAACTTAAAATTGCAGCATCGTCATCGTTGGAAAGGTTACGCAATGCAAAAATTAGCAACCGCGCATCGCTACGAAAGGTAGAAGGTTGAGCTAAGGATTGTCCGACTCGGGATGAAAGCCAAAACCGCAAACGTAGTAAAATCGTCTCTAATGCAGCTTTGGTGTCACCACTCATCGAATCTAATCGCAGTCTAGAGTGGGAGCAATAACTTAAAAAGTCATGCAGGGTAGGCATTGTAGACCATTCTGGTGAACCAAAACCGTTAACGTAGGCTGCGGCGTATCTATCCCGTATTAAATCATCTTCAAAAAAAGCTTTCAATGCTAACGCTAGGATAGAACGCACGGTATCTGTTAGTATTTGTGAGTTTGCACTACTAGAACCTCTACGACTACCCACAATCATTGTTAGTAAAGCTGTTGCTAGAAAATCTTTGTAATCAGAGAATCTTTCTTGCTGCAATTTTGGTGGAAGAGAACGTAAGTTAGGCAGTTCAAATAAATTACTTGATTCCTTACCGATGTCGAAGTAAGCACCGTCGTCACCCATAAATTTGGTGTAGTCAGTAAAGGTACTCGTTCCATCAGGTTTCGGGTAATCCATTGCAACTACGGGCATTCCATGAGCTAAAGCCTGGGTTATAATACCTGATGCAAGTACGCTTTTTCCGGCGCGGGTGGTAGCAAATAGCCCCAAGTTTTTATGTTGAGTGTATAGGTTCAGAAATACTGGTGTTCCCCCAGCAGAAGCAATTAATTCAAAACCATCATCATCACCTTTTCTTGTCCTGACTAAGGGTAAAAGTCCTGGTACTTCCCCACTCAGGTAAACCAGTCTTCGATTAAAAGGAACTGTCATCAAACGTTCCCAGGTGATAGGTAAAGTTTGTAGCCAAATCCGCCAGGGATATTCAGTTTCTCTTACCACCCATGCGGGGCGTAAAAACGAAGACTGTAAATATCTACAAGCTTCATCTAGTTGTTCGCGGGTGTTGCGATAAACCAAAAATACCACCGCAGTATGAATGGGGACGGCTCCTTCGTAGAGTTCTGACTGTGCATCGATTGATTTTTTGATGTTGAGTAGAGATTTTACGTCAACCGAATTTTTTTGTTGAGCAATAGCAGCACTTGTATTCGATTGTTTTGTAAGACGCTGCATATTAGTTTTTACAAGTGTTTCATTGGCACGCATTAATTGACAATAGATTTCTGTGTCGTAAATTCTTTCTTTTGATAACACCTCCCATAGATACTGCATTTGTCGTTCTTTATCAGTCCAACCGCCAGGTTTTTCTACAAAGGTAAGCGCTCCTATATACTTATTTTTAAGATGCACCCAACGTTTATCTGCTATGGGAACAGAAGAATCGGATTCCATTAAGAGAGATTTGGGGGCAATATCTGAATAAATTTCTTCATGTAATCCGTCTTCGTTAAGAACTAAAAGCTGGGGAATTGGTCGTGGTAGGGTGTCGTTAAAGCGCTGCCACAAAATTTTCCAAAGTTCTTCTGCACCTAAAGGACGGATATCCAAGCCCATCTTGTTTGAAAGTAGCTGCTCCCAAAGTTGGAAACCATCGGTAAAAGAAGAATATAGTAAACGCTCAATGCGAACGAATTGTAACTCGTTGATTTCTCCGGTGAATGATTTCCATAAACGCTCTAATTTGGAAAGTCCTTTTTCAATAGCGTCACTTGCACCGTTAGTGTCTTGTTCTATAGTGTAGGTGCAGTATAAACGTAAAGTTTTTGGTTTGCGGATGCCTTGTTGTGTTAATTGTTGGATGCGAGCGCGTTCGCCCATTAAAAGGTATTGTAATTCTAAGCTCGGCGCGTTTTTACTTAAGTTTTGTAATTGTTGCTGTCTGTGTTTATCGTCGGTAAAAGAGCTTAAATGAATTGTTAAACGTTCCCCTGATGGTAAATCTTTCAACCCTGACTCAATAGCATCAAATACTGGCGAAATTTGTTCTGTCCGTAATGTTGAATGAATACCCGCACACTCGAAACCGAAGTGAATCATAAAATTGTTAGCACCCTTTCTTAGAATGTAAGCACCAACAGAGCGTCCCTGGAGATTTATCTGTAGCATTGATACTAAAGATAAAGCATCTTCTAAGGGTGTTAAACGTACTGTTACCGTACCGTTATCAACTATTTTTTTACCAATCTTTGATTGAACGCTCATTTTCTATGTGTTCTCTTTGAATCAACTTTTTCAGTTTTTGTATTTATAAACTGCTCATAGCGTGTACCAACCCTAGTCCAGTTAGGAGTTGAAACAAATTTTGATAAAATTCTCCAAGCACCATTGGCTGTCATTACCCACCAAGTTGAAATTCCCCAAGCTGCGATAGAGATTGTCCAAACCCAATTCAATCGCAACAAACCGTGAGCAAGGTAATAGGAACTCCCACAAATAATAGCCCAGGGAACTAATTGGTCAGCAGGAAACGGTCCTATTGATGGTTGTTTACCTAAAGTCCCATTAACTTTTCGATACTTTGATTTTTCTGATTCCATATGTTTTAATTGTGCTGATTAATTAAGAATTAAGAATTACGAATTACGAATTATCCACCACCTCCTCCACCACCAATAATCAAATTCGCCAAAATATCGCCTACTGTCACCGCAATCAAAATAATCATTGGTGTACGGGCTAAATTTTGCCAGTCTTCGTCCTGCCTTGAAGCCTGAATTACCTTTACTAAAGAGATTCCCAAGTAAATTAAAAATAAACCTCGCAATACATTAAATACTAATGGAATTGCTTCCCCTGCACCTGTAAATTGTCCTGTCATCCATGTTTCTGCGTTTTGAAAAAACTGTGCTTGTGCTGGTGTTGAAAGTGCATCTAGTAGGACAAAAGTACCTAATATTATAAATATAGGTGTGGAGAATCGGTAGTAACGAGAAAGCTTTTCTAAAAAAGTAAACAGACTATTAAAATTATGTCTCCAAGCTATTGTAACTGTTGCCAAAATACCCAAGATTACTGTTGCAAAGCTTGCTAGGTTTGGATTGACGATTGCATTGAATACTGTGATTGCAAGTGCAATAATCCATAAAGAAAAATTAGATATTGAATAAAAGGGAGTGTTGAGTCTTGGGGATATCGAATTACGGGATGTTCTTAAAGACATTAACATTCAAATCCAATCGTTTTTCTTTCTCTTTAATAACTTGTTTCAACTTCAAAATTAATCATCCAATCGAGGTAAATAAAAATACTATTTTTCTACGATAAAATATTATTTTTTCTGTTTATAAATATTACATTAGTAAAGCATTATCTTATGTATTAATACGTTTTTTAGTATTAAAAAGTATCAAGTTACTAGTTTAAAATTCAATATTAATGTAAAAATACATAGATTTAAATTGAAGCTTGCTACTAATTATCTATGTACACTACTTAAATTTTATTGCGCTGCTCACCGCGATTATTAACGCTTACTTAAACTGTGAAAGATGGATAAATTGTTTATTAAAAATAGCCCTAAGCTTATCATGCTTGGGCTAAAAGTAAAATCATCAATATTTTCTGTAATTATCATATAGTTACAGAAGAAGTTTTATAGTTGTAAATCGTATTCTTTTTCCAAAAAAGACAGTATTCGTTCCTGTTTGGATGTAAGATTAGCAGGGTCATGTATTCTTGAAAGCGCCTCAAGTACAGCTATATGAGTGGGTTCACCGTCTTTGCAAACTATATCCGCTAATCGCCGAATACGTTGACAATTTTGAGCAGCAATTTCTTCAGATGCTGTATATGTTGGTTCCAAATTTTCTGGTTTGACTGTGGGTAAGTCCATTTTCCACATCCTAATAGCACAACTATGAAGATTCACCGCATTAATTATGCACCAACATCGGGAATATTGTCTTAAATCTGGATCTCCTTTAGAAATAATTTGACAAACTTCACCTACAATTCTTGGATTAGGAACGCGCTGTTTGTTTTGAATTTGTTGAACAATACTTGTATTTCCTCGTTTATTGTCGAATATCTGTTGAGCTAAAGTACTTCCTTGACTATGCACTACTTGAGCTAGCGATAGAATATCTTCTTTGGTCATCTTGGGGCTACGAGATAAAATTGAGTGCTTAACTTTTTCTCCTAAACCATCAGCTAAAGTGTCTAATGCTTGGCTTAATTTTGCATCGTTCTTGATTGTTCTGGGACTAACTTTATATTCAGCAGCTAAAGATTTCGCTTTGTCCATCGAGATAGCATCTTCTAATTCTTCTTCCGAAGTGCAAAACTTGCACTTCGGGGAATTCTGTTTTAAATTATCTTCACGATTACCCTTCAAATGCAGATAGCGTTTACCTCGGAGGTAACTAGCAACTTCTGGTGTAGTATTGCGCCGCCCTAATTGATTATTAACTATCCAGCAAATAGCATTATCTCTGGATGGCATATCAATTTCTACAATTTTGTACGGAATTTGATTTTTAGTACAAATTTCATAGCGGTTGTGTCCATCTAAGATAATAGACTTACCTTTCCAAACTACCAAAGGGTCAATACAACCAAATTCTTTTAAATTTGCTTCCAATTGTGTTTTCTCTTCTACAGAGAGTGGAGGAATTAGATTTTTAAATTCAGAGTCAATCTGAAGTTCTACGTTGAATGAGGGTGGTATTGATGGTGTAACTCTTTCTTCGTTTTCTTCGACAGTCTTTGCTTGTAGATCCTGTTGTTCGTCACAAATTATTGAAGCTGAATTTATACTCATAATTATTCCGCTCACGAGTTCTATTTTTTTAAAGTGAAGATTGTTGTCGTAAATTTCATTCCATTAGAGACGCAATAGCTCCATAAGATTTGTCAAATAGAACAGTGGCTGTTCCAGTTTCTCCATGTCTTGCTTTAGCTACAATCAGTTCTAATATTTTTTGGTCTGAAGTATTCGGGTTATAGTACTCGTCCCTATATGCGAGGATAATGTTATCGGCAACCATCTCTAATATCCCCGACTGGCTAAGATCGCTCATTGTTGGACGCTTAACTGGTCTACTTTCGACAGCCCGATTAATTTGGGAAAGTGCTAATACGGGAACATCTAAATCACCTGCCATTTTATAAAGTTCCCTTGCTACTTCTCCTAACTCATAACTGCGATTGGCACTAGAATCTTCAGCCATCATCTGTAGGTAATCAATTACAACTAACCCTATTTTTCCTTTCTTGGTTTTGATTTGACGACATTCGTGAGCAATATCTGAAACTTTAATCCCCCTACTGTCACTAATGTAGAGCGGTAAAGTTGATGCAATATTGACAATCTTGTTGATATTGCTTAATTCCCAATCAGCCAAGGTTTCGCTCAAAGCTCGGTGTCTGCGGATGCGGTCGCTCGGTATCGGAACAAGGTCACAATTTTTATAATCGGAAGCAATGCTGATTAAACTCCACAAACGATATTCCAACTGCTCTTTAGTCATTTCCAATGAAAAAACTATCACTGGGAGAGAATGATCTAATATCATCCTTAATGCGAGATTTAAAGAAATAGCGCTTTTACCCATTGATGGTCTGCCTGCAACCAAAGTTAAAGTACCAGGTTCAAATCCCACTATCAACTTATCCAATTGCTCAAATCCTGTGGAATAAATAGGATTGACATTTTCTATTTCTTTGTAAGCAGCAAAGGCTATTGTGCTGTTGTGTTCGGTATTTGAGCAAGTTCTTTGATTGGAAATTTGAAAGATTTTCTGTTCGGAGCTATTTAATATCTGTGGTAGTTCAATTTCTGTCTGGTAGCCGAGTTGAACGATTTCATTACCTGCTCTTATCAATTGCCTCCTTCTATACTTTTCCATAATTAAATCGGCAAGGAAATCAATATTTACGGCTGATACAGTGCGGTCTACAAGTGTTGCTAATTTATTCCTACCACCTATGTTTTTAAGTAAATCGTGGTCGTTAAGCCAACTGATAATAGTTAGTAAATCTGTTGGTTTACCTTGATTATCAAGTTGCAGTGCAGCACTATAAATATCGGAATGACCTTTGATATAAAAAGCTTCTGGAATTAAGTTAGAGCGTACTCTAACAATGGCTTGGGGATCTAGAAGTATTCCGCCGAGTACCGCTTCTTCAACTTCTATATTTGCAGGGGGCATTTGATGAATCATGTATTTATCCTTTTGGGAATTATGGTTCAATTTTCACGATTGCCTGAAGAGCTATTATTTTGGTGGCAATCGTCCTCTTTCAACAATGACTCTTTACAAGCAACAGTTGCTGTAACGGTTTGTTCTTCTAATTTGCACTTCCACTTTTTCACTTGCTCTCTTGCTTGTATGCGAGAAAGTTCTTCTTGATGTCTGGAACTTCGAGAAGCTTTATAAAAACGGTACTGAACTTCCCAACGATTTTTTCCAGCTTTAGTTTTACTTGCTAACCATGCTTCTAAATCAATCACCTCCTGACTAAGATTTTTCGCTTTTTCTTGACAAAAATTTAAAAAACTCGCTCGCTCCTGTTCTGAGAGAGTCTTTACAAAGTCTGAATAAGTCTTAATAGTCTGAGGAGTTCTCAAATCGCCATCTGGCAAAGGTTCTGGCTGTTGTTCGTTTCCTATAGGAAATTGTGGTTTCCTATAAGAAACCTCAGTTTCCTCTACGAAACTCGGATTTCCTATAGGAAACCGTGGTTCACTATATGAAACGTTGTTTCCTATAGGAAACTCAGTATCTTTGTATTGGTCAGTGGTAATTTTGATTTTTACTTTCGATATTTGTGCATCAATCAAACCAATTTGGTCTAATTTCTTAACTGCTTTTGATGCTGCTCCTTTGGAGATATTTAGTTCTTTCGCCATTTCCGTAATGCTGTATTCGAGATGGCGATCGCCAAATGGATCGAGCGAACGCAAATAGTACAGCACCTTGATTTCGGCTCCAGTCAAGTTTTTCACAGTTTCCACCCATTCATTGTGAATTAGACGATAAAAAAGAGGTGTTTTTTGTTTGTGTTCGCCAGAATTAGACTCGTTTTGTACGCAGCAATTGTTTTTAGTCATATTTTTTAGAAAGCCTGAAACATTTAAGCCGAGCTATTGGTCTACTAATTCGGCACTTGAAAATAGATGTCTCACCAAAGCTGTTGGTGCTATTATGTGGGTACTCAAAGCTAACTCATCCATCAATGAGGCATCTTTGTAAAAAAGTAAGCATTGCTGAAATAGCAATTACAAAAATATAATATTGCTAACTTGGCAAACATTAAGTAAAGAAATGTTGCGATGAGCCAGCACAGAGAAATTTTTAATCAGCTATTGTTGGCTTTTGATTATTCAGCCAAACAGGTGAGTGGTTGGACTGGAATTCATCAAAGTCGTCTCAGTCGATTTCGCACGGGAAAACTCGATTTAGAAGCAGGAGAATTTTTCAGCTTACTTACTTGTATGCCAAAAGAATTTCAAGATAGTTTTTGGCTTAAGATTCGTGTGGAAGAAGCAGATTGGCGAACCAGAGTTTTGTCTGCTAGTGATAACGAAATTGAAGAAATTCTTAGAGGATTAGCAGATAGATGGGCAAGCAGTGTGGGGCAAGCAAAAGTCGCTTCCTGACTTGTCTGTGCAAGTCGCTGCTTATTACGGGAGCAAGCTGCTATCGCCTATCGTTTAAAGTTTATCGAACTGTTGAGAAGAACAAAAATTGAAACGAAAAAGAGCCGTTATTCCTTCAAAAGTTTAACTATGTGGAAAGTCGTAAATTTTATTTTTCAACGACGCAACTAAACGCATTTTCAGCTTAGATAATCGCTGCACTAAACGTAAACCTTGTTGCGTTATTAAAATACGAATCGCAACTACACGATTTTTTTCACTCATAACTGTGGACTCCGAGTGTGAGTAAATAGGGAATCAATTATCACTTAGTAGATGTCCGTATAATTTAAACTTATGCGGGTATTAAAATTCATCAACAAATTTTCTGATGGTTTTTACTGTAGCCGAAGACACCTAATAAAAAATGATGACTAAATTACACAGAAAACAAATCTACCTAAAGTGATAATTGTTCCCCTATTCCTAACTTAGACAATTATTTTTTTTACGCTCAATAAAAAAGTTTTTATACAAATATTAATTACAACAATCTATATAATTACGCAATCAGCTTTTAGATTCATTTACTTAAACTCATATTAAGTAATTGATTAACTATAAATGTAAGCTACTTTACAAAAAAATGATACGTAGGAAATAAAACATTCTAAGTCAATCAATATTATTTCAAAATGGTGAATATTTTTTATTAATTATATTTTTATTGATATCTGAAATATCGAGAAATAAGAGATTATCGAAGATTAAATCAAATTTTATTGAAATTTTGTAAAATTTCAGTGTTCGGTTATCTCTTTTATTTATAGATACTATAGTTTTTACCTTAATGTAGTCAATTATTGTTTTTGAGTCTTATTATGAGAGGATTTGAAGCAACTCCAACTTTTCTCTATTTACGTAGTTAAATATAAAAAAATATCCTTTCATATACAGCTTGATACTTGCTGTTAAATATTTGTTTATCCAAAAAATTGTCAAAATACAAAAATTTGTGTATAAATAGTTCAAAGAGCGTTTTATTGACTCGAAACAGGTCTACTCGCATTTATTCGGCGCTAGATTGTATTATAAACAACATTTTTTCTGCATCTGCATAGTGGGGGCTTGCAATCAGAAGAAACGTTTGTTTTGGAATCATTGTGTTTAACTGCTTTCTTATTGATTGTCTCGACCATTATTTACTTCGAGACATAATCGAAGTTTGAATTGTTTCCAATTGCAATAGTCTTAATTACGATAAGTCCGAAAAGGATGGAAGAAAAGTCGCGACGAAAAAAGCACGAAAAAATAATTTATTGCCTGCTGAAAAACAATAATAAGAAGGGAGGTTAGTAACTTGGCGAAACGAACAATGTATAAGCTGCCGCAAGACGCGGAACTTTTGACAATTCAAGAAGCATCAGAAAGGTTAGGAAAAGGATTTAGCCGTACTTCAATTCTTCGGCGAATTAGTTCTGGACAATGGAAAGAAGGTTTACATTGGGTTGATGCAAGACGTAATGATTCAATGAATCGCCTTATCAAAATCAACATTACTGCCGTGCTGAACGGATTTATAACTCCAGCAGCTTTTCGCTTGATTTTTCCGGAGGGATTATTTTTAATTAGCCCTCCGGACAATCTTTATTCAAGGAGCAGGTGGTCTACCTGTTCGATGAATTAATGTTTCATAAACTTTTAGGTATGTTGCTTCATCAATCCAAGCTCGATATGTCTTGCAATGGGTGGTAACTGAATGTCCCATCAATTTTGCTCCAAAGTCGGGAGTGAATCCAAACTCGAAACACCTACGTGCATAACAGTGACGTAAATTATATGGAGGAAATGGAATTTTGAAATCGTAGAAAAATCCGGATACCTTAGTTCCGAGTTTGGCATTGGAGGAATCTTCAATTGATTTCAAATTTGGTAAGACGATTTCTTTAAGATTCCAACTGTGCGACCATTCGGGATAAAGCGGGTAAATAAATCGCTCTCCCGTTTTGGTTTCATCGCTAACTCTTGCGGTGGGGAAATCTAGCATATCAACATGAAATGCTTCATGGGGACGCAAACCATATGCCGCACACATCCCATATATCCATTGCCAGCCGGGGCTGGTAATTCTGTCTCGCCATTGAACTATCTGCTCGTCTGTTGGTAAACTTCTTGGCGATACTGTTCCAGGTGAATAATTACCAGTCAGTTCTTTAATAGCTTCTAAATTTTCAAGCTTTGCGAATTTAGCAAGTCTTCCTAAAATGTCACATACTCTTTTACGACTCCGCGTATCAGGTTCGCTAAGGCTTGCAAATTCAATCATCAAGTCGATAGAAAGTTCTGCATTTTCGGCAAATTCGGCGAACTTCGGGAAAACAACTTGATAATCTTTTTTCCACGTTGTTTCGGTTTGCTGGTTGCGCGATCGCCTTTTCCAATATTCGGCTTCAAATTTTTCTACCCAATCCGATACAGTTTCAGGTTTGGGCGCTTGACTTACATCCCACTCAGCCCAATTAAACTGACCGCTATCAAGCTGTACGCCAATAGCACGAGCTTGTTTTTCGGCGTACTGTAATCCAGCTAATGTGGCTTTAACTCCGCCGGGGATTTTCTTTCGTCTTCAGGGATATTCTTTGTTGATGGGGTTTGTTTTTACCGGAATTGGGTTTCGGCGGGAACGTACCCCTAAGCCATAAAATATTTCCGCGCTGCTGGATGGCTATACCAATATTGGAAGTTCGCAATCTACCGTTAGCTTGTGCGAGGCGGTTGCTAATATCCATGATAATTTACCCCAGTTTTACCCCAGTTACCAAAAATAATTTTTTTAGGAAAGCCGTTTATAACTTCCCACAGGGTAACAAAAGCTTGGACTAAATTTGGCCTAAATTTGTGGGTTGATTCTACCCCATTTGACCTAAAATGGTACAAACGAAGAATCGGCTCCTGGAAGCTAGAAGGTGCTTGGGGAGCGGGAAACGAGGGAATATTAACAAAGGCGACACCCGGATTTGAACCGGGGGATGGAGGTTTTGCAGACCTCTGCCTTACCACTTGGCTATGTCGCCGCATTTGCCATTTTTTATTTTATCAACATTTTATTTAAAAATCTACCCCCCCCATACATTATTTTCCGGCAAGAACAATAAGCATTAAGGAGACGCAGGAGAAGAAGCCGGCTCAAAGAAAAAATATAGATGTGGAGTATTGAATTGTTTATTAGAAAATATGGTTTTTTTAAATAACAGTCCCAAGTGGAGTATAAGTCTACAATAAGCATTCACGCTTGTAGTTTACCTACAAATGTTTGCGATTACATCTAAAACTTATTACCATATTTTTTTATTATCCGTCCACCCATTCTATTACCCCATATCTATGCTAGGATTTTCGGTTACGTATAATACATATTTTTCTCTGTGGAAGCAGTATTTATACTTCTTAAAGTACAACTATTATAAAAGTCTATAAATACATTTTTTATGTCTTAAGATAGATGAAAAACATTATTAGAGGCAAAAACAGTATAAGATATAGAGGTAATATCTCGGTTTGTACTTAAAAAGATCAAAAGTAATCAAACATACATAACCTCAAAATTATTAAGGAATTGACAGTATGAATATGTGAGGAAGGAAATATTAACTACCATCACATCTAGATGGGTTATGACTGTAAAGGAGAATTGGATATTAAGATTCGTATTGTATTGGTATCACCCTTATATGAAAGAAGTTTCGACCATAACTATTGCTCAGTTAACAGATATGCATTTATTTGCATCGGAGCAGCAACAATTCCTGGGAATGCCTACTACAGAGTCTTTCCATGCGGTGATCGAACGCTTAACAAACCTGCGAGACGAACTTGATTTATTGTTATTAACAGGAGACTTATCAGGTGATAGTACGCCACAATCTTATAGTAATTTACAAAATTTATTAAGTCCGTTATTTCTTCCTAGTTATTGGCTACCAGGAAATCATGATGATTTCGCAATCATGAATGAAGTTTTAAATCTGGGACTGGTTTCTCGGCGTAAATGTTTTGAACGCGGCGAATGGAATTTTATATTAGTAGATTCTTCAGTAGCTGGTAAAATACACGGCTATCTACGTAGTGAAACTTTAGAATGGCTGGATTTACAGCTAAGCATGAGTGTTAATAAACCAACAGCAGTAGCACTGCATCATCCTCCCTTCAAGGTAAATTCTTGTTGGTTAGATGACAGCAGCTTGCAAAACTCTGAAGAATTGTTTGCAGTTTTAGATAAATATCCACAAGTTAGATTGGTATTGTTTGGTCATATACACCAAGAATTTTATACTCGACGGCAGGGTGTTGATTATTTAGGAACCCCTTCAACTTGCGTTCAGTTTCAGCCAAAAAGTAAAAAATTTGCTCTCGATCCAAAGCCGCCAGGATTTCGCTTGATGAAACTTTACCCCAATGGTACTTGGGAAACTTGGGTTGAAAGAGTTACCAATTACCAGTTACCAGTTACCAGTTATTAGTTTTTGGTTTTTGGTTTTTGGTTTTTGGTTTATTTTAATATATTAAATTTTTACTTCGTCTGCAAAGCTGTGCCAGCGGACAAATTGAAAAGGACCTGCAACTGAACCCCAAATTTGCTCGTCGGTTTCTAAGTCTCTTCCTTTATCTCTGCTGATAAATTTCTCTCCATCAATTTCAAAGTCGCTGTCAAGGTAGGTATTTTGTCCTTTACGAAATACAATGCAGCTTTTACCTGGTTCCACCATTCCTTTGAAGCTGTGACCTGTCCACTCTACAATCATGTTACAGCCAGGTAGTTTTTTCAAATCATCGGGTTTTAGGCTTTTGAGACGCTCCAAATCGCGGGAGGCACCATAGAATTTTTCCGCATCTTTAACTCTATAATTTTCAATTTCTATATGATCCCCTGCATCAACTAATTTATTCACCGCAACCCGATAGGGATCGTTAAGCATATAGTCGTAAGCTTGCTCAACATAAAAGCTTACGGACGACAATAAGTCTAAAGGTAGAGGACGCATACATACCCGAATATGAGCGAAAAAAGGCGGATTTTCAAAAGCTTGTTCTTGATTGCTGAAATCAGAAGCCATCCAACGAGCTAAGGTTGCTATATCAGTAGAGTGTGACATTATATAGAATGTATTTTGGATGATTTTTTAGATAAGGTTATATTACTAAACTAAGTTACCGCTTGTTTAGCTAGATGTAATGAATTTTAAACAAGTTTTTTTCTGCCAACATTACACTCGATTACCAAACCCTATCGATTTTTTCCATAAATTTGATTGTGTACGATCGAAACAGCGCAAATTACTAATAACTTAGCTCTACAGAAGTTAAGCTTTCAACGTAACTGATATATTCATGGAGCAAATAATAGGGGATATTCGTCACTTATAATTTCTTATGCCCTATTCCATAATTCCTAATCCTTAAAAAAGAAAATGTTAAATATACAACGCTTGAGTATTACAATTACTACGTCTATTACAATTTGTTTGCTTTGCACTTCGCTGACGTTAGCTAAAGAGAAAAAGCCCAAACCACCGAAAGAATTTCCACCCAATCCATTAGAGATTACCATACCCGACCCGTTACTACCGGCTTCTGGGGATCGGCAACCGTTAAGTCTTGAAGAAAAGCGTTCTTTGTCAGCAGCTTTAGATCGACTAAATGCTGAAGCAACCGCAAAACTGCTAGCAGGAGATACCCAAGGAGCATTTACAATTTGGAATCGGGAATTACGCTTGCGTCGCTATTTGGGTACTTTGGCAGAAATTGAAGCGCTACAGCGGGTTGGTGAAGTGGCTTACACTAAAAATAATCGGCAGCAAATCAGGTATATTACCGAGCGATTGCAGACAATTCAAAAACAAGTTCAACAAGAGCAAACACCCGATTTACAAGTATTACAGGCAATAGGAGAAGCTTACCGTCAAGTGCGATCGCCATCTTTCGCCGTGGAAGCTTACAACCAAGTTTTGATAATTTACCGGGGGAATTCGGATATTGCGGGGGAGATAACCACGCTGAAAACTATTGGTAATATTCATCTTAGTTGGTTCGATTATCCAGCAGCAGCAACGACTTATGAAGAATTACTAAATAAGGTTTCTAATAATAACGATATTGAAGAATCTTTAAAAGATTTAGCCTACATTTATGACCGTACAAAACAACATCAAAAAGCAATAGATGTACGTAGAAAATTATTATTAGTTTATCGCCAACGAAATGATATCGCGCAGTTAGCAGGATTAAAGTTAGCAATAGGTTCAGATTACGAAGTTTTGGCTCTTGAAAACCCTGCGTTGTTAGATGAAGCTTTTCAAAATTATCAAGAAGCTTATACTATGTCCTGGGAAATACAACAATACGTGCGTGCGGCAGAAGCTTTACAAAAGTTAGTTTCATTATATGTCAAAGAAGGTCAAACAGAAGATGCTTTGCAAACCTCTCAGATTTTATTACAAGCAGAACAACAAGCTTCTAATTATTACGGAATGATGAATGCTTACGAGCAAATAGGTAAAATTCATTTGCAGCGCCAGGAAAATCAGTTAGCACTTACAGCTTTTCAAAAAGGACTAGAATTAGCACAGCAATTAGGTTCCGAAACGGATGATTTCAAAGGGCAAATTCAAAAAATATCGGGAAGAACTTAAAACTGTTGAGATTTTTCGTCCTAATTTGCTATCCTCTGCCCTTTGCAAAAGCCGATCGACTTAGATAACTATCAAAAACTGATTTGAAAATATTTTTTTGGTCGTTTTTTGGTTACTATAACGAACATTATGACTTTTTTACTGTAGCTTTCTTGGAATTTAGTTATGAAATTAAATAGCGCGATCGCATATTGATGGCGTTATGGCGGCACATTATAAGTAAGCCTACATGGAACGCTAGCCGCGCTCGTTTGACTTTAAAAACTCGGATATGGTTAAAATAAATATATGAATAAAGTAGATTATTTGCGTATAAGTTTAATAGACCGCTGTAACTTTCGCTGCCATTATTGCGTTCCTGAAGGCGCGAAACTCGATTATCTTTTACAACAGGAATTACTAAATTATCAGGAGTTATTAACTCTACTAAAAGAAGTCTTTATTCCATTAGGATTTACTAAATTCCGTCTTACCGGAGGGGAACCATTGTTACGTCCGGGGATAGTTGATTTTGTTAAAGAAGTTGCAACATTACCTCAATGTGATGATTTAGCAATGACAACTAATGGATTTTTGTTAGAAAAGCTAGCAAAACCACTTTTTGAAGCTGGCTTGCGACGTATTAATATTAGTCTTGATTCGCTTAATCCAGAAATTTTTGACAAAATGATTGGTAATGGGGGAAAGTCACGCTGGGAGCAAACTTGGCAAGGAATTCAAACAGCTTATTCGGTGGGTTTCAATCCTTTAAAGCTGAATGTGGTAATTATTCGAGGTGTAAATGACTCGGAAATTCTCGATTTAGCTGCTTTGACTATTGAGCGTAATTGGCACGTTCGTTTTATTGAATTTATGCCGATTGGTAATAGTAAATTATTTGACGAATCTGCCTGGATTCCTTCGTGCCAATTACGTCAGAGTATTTCGCAAAAGTTTGGCTTAATTGAATCTAATATAAAAGGAAATGGTCCGGCAGACGTTTTTAAAATTCCTGGTGCCAAAGGTACTTTAGGATTTATTTCGCAAATGTCAGAATGTTTTTGCGACAAATGCAACCGCATCCGTTTATCTGCTGATGGTTGGCTGCGCCCTTGTTTGTTAAATGAAACTGGTCAAATTAATTTAAAAGATGCTTTAAGGAATGGGGTTGATTGTTATCAATTAAAAGAACAAGTCAGAAATTTACTTTGTCTCAAAGAGGAGATTAATTTTAAAGAGCGAGATAAGGGAACAAGCGGTTACAACCGTACCATGTCACAAATTGGAGGTTGATCGAGGATATTTGACGCGGTTGTAAATAAAATCACAGCGATCGCCAATTCCTTATTTAAAAAAAATTCTTAACCTCGGTGAATACTGAGGATAAGAATTGTTACAGAATTATTACAACTTAATTAAATAATTGCTTTGAGAGTATCAAAGAAAGTTGGATAAGAAACCGATGCTGCTTCCGCACGGTTGATGGTAGTCGAACCAGATGCATTCAAAGCAGCGATCGCCAAACTCATAGCAATGCGATGGTCGGTAAAGCTGTCAAGTTCTTTACCAGTAAGGGGGGTACCGCCAGTAATTTCCATACCGTCGGGTAACTCGGTTACTTTTGCGCCCATTGAGTTTAGTTGGTCTGCCATTGCAGTAATGCGATCGCTCTCTTTAACTCGCAGTTCTGCGGCATCTTTTATTACAGTAGTACCTTCGGCAAATACTGCTGCCACAGCTAAGATAGGAATTTCGTCAATCAACCGAGGTATGATATCTCCTTCGATGGTGCAGCCTTTGAGTTTACTAGAGCGTACCCTCAAATCCGCTACAGGTTCCCCCGCAACTTCCCTTTCGTTTTCTCGTGTAACATCAGCCCCCATCATCTCCAAGGCTTCTAAAACACCAGTGCGAGTAGGATTAACACCAACATTCTCAATCAGCAACTCCGAATCTGATACAATTGCACCAGCTACCAACCAAAAAGCTGCCGAACTTATATCTCCCGGTACAACTACGGTTTGTCCGTATAGTTTCGCCGGACCGTTAACACTAACGGTATGAGTTTGGGTATCAATATCTAATTTTGCGCCAAAGGCTTGTAACATTCGTTCGCTATGATCGCGAGACAGCGCTGGTTCGGTTACGGTAGTTTTACCTTCAATCGATAAACCAGCCAGTAAGATACAAGATTTCACTTGAGCCGAAGCTATAGGAGAATGGTAGTGAATAGGTTTGAGGTTTTGTCCGCAAACCGCCAAGGGTGCTAATCGATTATTATCTCTTCCCCAAATTTGCGCTCCCATCTGTTGTAAAGGTTTAACAACACGAGACATAGGACGCGATCGTAAGGAATTATCTCCGGTAACGGTGAAAAAACGTCCCTCATGGGATGCCAAAATTCCTAACATTAGTCGCAGCGTGGTACCAGAATTGCCAGCATCTAAGAAATCAACAGGTTCGAGTAAGTTACCCAAACCAATTCCCTTAACCTTTACCAATTCTGTATTCAAATCCGAAACTTCTGCTCCCATCGCTCGGAAACAGCTAGCCGTACTGCGGGGATCTTCTCCCAAAAGCAATCCTTCGATACGGGTTTCACCGTTCGCAAGTGCGCCCAGCATCAACGCCCGATGGGAGATAGATTTATCACCAGGGACTCGAATTTTACCATTTAAAGATAGTCCCGAAGTTGGTCGTTTAACAACCAACTTGTGGGTCCGGTTTTGTTTAGTTTCTACGGTTATAACAGAAGCCGACATTAGGATAAACTAGCGTGTGACTGTACGGGAAAGTTATATAAAAACAAAAGTTTTATGTATAAACTTCCTCGCTAGTATCGTACCGCTAAACTCCGCACACCTAACACCAACATTGTTTGATTTTATCCAATAGCTTCTCGAATTTATCCGAACCATGCTGACTCATCAACGCAAACCCGTTTGCTTATCCATAATTTCAACAGATTTACCAGTCCAGTCTGTTGTAGAAGCTGCTGCTACTTTATATCAAAAAGATAGCCAGCGCTTTCACCTGTTATTGAATGCACCACCGATAAAAACTTGTCAAGAAGCAATCCAAAATCCGCAAAATCCCTTCCTCACACCTGCCAAAACCAATCCTCGCCTTTCAGGAAGTCCCAGAATTTTATGGTTAGAAATATCGCCTTTTAGAGTCATTATGACAATGCAAGGCAATCCACACTTGAGTTACCGTCATTTTTGGGAAAAAGGAGTTTACGGTACGAGTCGTTACTGGCTACCCAATGAGTCATTGCAAAATAATCACCCAATCCGCCTCAGAAATTTTACTCGTAATCTGACTTTGAGCGCAAATCCTTTACCAGAACACCTACGAGTAGAATACGAATTATGGGCTGGTAAAGTTCAGCTAGGAAATTACATCCTCAATTTAGAAATTCAGAATTAATTAGTTGTTAGTTGTTAGTTGAGAACTCCTAACTCTTAATTCCTAACTCCTAACCAAAATAATCCGGTTCCGAACCTGGTTTCCATTTAATATTGCAACCAATACTCGGCTTTTGTTCCTCAATTAAAGACTTACCAGCCAGTACGGTATCGATCGCATTGCGTAAATCTTTACCCGTTACTGGTTTACCATTACTCGGACGACTATCATCTAATTGTCCGCGATAAAATAGTTTGCGATCGCCATCAAATAGAAAGAAATCTGGAGTACAAGCAGCGGTATAAATCTTTGCTGTTTCCTGAGTTTCGTCATAACACAAAGGAAACTTGAAATCTAATTCTGTCGCCATCGTTTTTAATAAATCTGGCGCATCATCGGGGTAATTTTTTACATCATTTGCACTAATAGCAACAATCCCTAAATCGCTTTGAAAATAATCTTTTCCTAATTGAGCTAATTCTGATTCTACGTGCTTTACAAACGGACAGTGACGGCAAATAAACATCACCAGCAAAGCTTTTTTACCCGTAAACGTAGAGAGAGAAATAGTCTCCCCAGATACCACATCAGGTAGTTGAAAATCCGGAGCCTTCGTTCCCAAAGACAACATCGTTGAAGCAGTTAAAGCCATAATTTTTCTTACACCTTGGTTCAAAAAACCATATTTTCAGCTATCTTAAAGAATGAAGCATAAAGGATGAAAAAGTAAATATTTAGTCTTTCCCAATGCCCAATGCCCAATGCCCTAACTAAAACATGAATCGATTTCGAGTAGAAGTTATTACAAAAACGCTTAACCCCCAGCAAGTTATTTATGCTGCAATGCATCAAGACTACACCGATAGATTTGTGTATGATGAACGCGACACATTCCCCTCAGAATCAAAATGTGGTGAAATTATAGTTAAGCGTCTATTAGCAGGTGAAAGAGGGCATTACGGTCCTTTGGAACATCCTCAAATCGTCTTTAATTGCGGCTATTTTCCTCACAGCGTCATGCAACAAGCGCGTACTCATCGTATCAGCGTATCCTTTGACGTTCAATCTTTTAGATATACTTCAGAACAATTTATTAAAGTAGCAGAAGGGGAAAAAGATATAGAAGATGTTTTTTATCTACGTCCCGTGGGTTATTATACAAATCGTCAAGGTAAGAAATATTACTATTCACCCGAACAAAGAGAAGCTGATTTAAACTGGTGTACGGAAGCGGTTAAACGATACAAAACCGATTTTGACAACGGCATTTCCGAGGAACATATTAGAGGTAAAATGCCATTTGACTACCGCCAGCATTTTATAGTTAGTTTCAACTTAAGGTCTTTAATGCATTTCTTAGATATGAGAAACAAAAAAGACGCTCAACTTGAAATCCAAAAGCTGTGTGAATCGATGCTAATTCACTTTGAAAATTGGGTTCCAGCCATAGCAGAATGGTACAAATCTAATCGATTGGCTAAAGCAAGATTGGCACCATAATCATTGATAATTAATTCATATTCTTGCTATGGTTACTCTTTCAGGTTGATCTTGGTATTTACCTTGACGAGCTTCGTAACTAATAGCACAGGGTTCCCCTTCCAAGAATAATAACTGTACTACACCTTCATTAGCGTAAATACGACAATCCGCACTCGAAGAATTAGAAAATTCTAAGGTTAAATGACCTCTCCATGCAGCTTCAGCAGGCGTAAGATTAGCAATAATCCCACATCTTGCATAAGTGGATTTACCAATGCAAATAACCGAAATATTATCTGGTACTTGTAATCTTTCCAAAGCAACACCTAAACCATAAGAGTGAGCAGGTAAGATAAAGTAGTCGCCAGCATCAGAGGAATGTAGCGGTGTTGGTTCTAAATTTTGCGGATTAAAATTTTTCGGATCTACTACAGTTCCCGGAATATGTCGAAATATACGAAACTCCGTTGGAGAAAGGCGTATATCGTAACCGTAGGAAGACAAACCATAACTAATAACGCGGCGCGGTAAACTACCTTCGTGGCGGTTAACCTCTCGAATTAAGCTAGCTTCAAAAGGAGCAATCATATCCTTTTGAGCCATTTGAGAAATCCAGATATCGTTTTTAATCACAGACTAAAATAATTCAAATAAATTTATTAACATACCGCAAAATGGCTTCCAGGAGAATATTTAGCAGTTAGCAGTTAGCAGTTAGCAGTTAGTAGTTATTTGTCCCCTTGTCTCCCCATCTCCTTGTCTCCCCATCCCCTTGTCTCCCCCGAACCCCATCTCCCCCGAACCCCATCTCCCCCGAACCCCATCTCCCCAGCCTCTTTTACAACCGATTTGGGCGACGAATTTCTGTAATTTCGTCAGCTAAATCCAAAATAGATTTAGGCATCTCCGCTCCAGTAAGAATAATATCAACGCTTTGGGGACGGTTGGTTAGAAATTCTAAAACTTCTGATTCAGGAATTAAACCAAAGTTCATTGCTAAACTTAACTCGTCTAATACAACCAAAGAATACTTACCTTCACTTACTACACTCAGTGTATGCTGCCACAATGAATGTAATGCTTCGGTTTCAGCCTCATCTAAGTGGGGTGTGTCGATGCAACGCGGTAAGTCACAACGAATCCAATTCAAATTTTGTCCCAACACAATGGGATTATTTTGTCCCTGATGAATACCACCTTTGAGAAATTGCACTATCAATACCGGCGTACCTTGACCGGCAATTCTCAGTGCTTGCGCCATGACGCTAGTAAAAAAACTACGGTAAGAACTAGTAAAAACTTGTACTAATCCTTTGATTGTATGTGATGAACTAACTGTCGAATTTACACTCTTTTCTAACTGAGCAACCATAAATTAATGTAAAAATAAACACGGTAGATTTAGTAATTTCGCTGAGGCAATATCTCGCAAATTTACATATTAATTAAGCTCGATAACAAGGATATATAGTAATTTAACTTGCTCGCATTCTTAGTCAACCATTACGTTTGTACTTAAGTCAATAGCTATTAAAATTTATATTTATATTGTCTGAAAAGCAAGAGGCGGTAAAAAACAAAACGTCTTTTATACCAGAATAAAATTTATTAATAAAGCTTAAAAAATAGCTATGATATTCTTAAAATCTTAATTATGGAAGGCGATCGCCAGACGCGCTGTCTCTTAACGTAACCGATGGAATCAAGTCAAGTGAATATAATGATAGCTAAAGGAGTTGATTATATTATAAAATGTTTGGTTTTAGGGGGTTACGGTTCGGGTAAAAGTACCCAAGCACGTTCATACCAGACACTTTAATATACCTATAATTTCCACAGACGAGATTTTTAGGCAGCCATGTCTTGGTTAGATTAACGCCGGTGGCAATCCACAGTCATACGTCAAAACAGATGATTGATTTAATCGGGAATCGTTTACATATTTGGGAAGCCCTGATGATAAATTGTTCTGCAACGGCGATCGCAACCCGATGAATAACTAAAATTAGATAATTATTGGATAATTCGGAATACAATCTTAATTAATGAATGTTTTCAACAATCGTGTATCGCCTGACTGCCTAGCTTAGACGAGTAAAAATTTATTCGACGATGGCAAGTCGAGCTATCCACTCTAATAGAAAAGAGAATATCTAGCTAAACTATATAACGTTCGGTAGTGCTAAGATGGCATGATAGTATATCTGTTCTATTAAGATTATCAAACCTTATACCCCCAATCAATATATTTTAGAGGCTCAAATGGCGGTTAACACAGATAGTAAAGAAAATGCAGGCAAGCAAAAAGCGCTCAACATGGTGCTTAACCAAATAGAGAAAACTTTTGGTAAAGGTACAATCATGCGTCTTGGGGATGCAACCCGGATGCGTGTTGAAACCATTTCTTCGGGCGCACTTACCTTGGATTTAGCATTAGGTGGCGGTTTACCAAAGGGACGGGTAGTCGAAATTTATGGTCCGGAAAGTTCTGGTAAAACAACGGTAGCGCTGCACGCGGTAGCTGAAGTGCAAAAACAAGGCGGAATTGCCGCTTATGTAGACGCAGAACACGCTCTCGATCCTACCTATGCTGCGGCTTTGGGTGTGGATATTGCAAACTTGTTAATCTCCCAACCAGACACCGGAGAATCTGCTTTAGAAATCGTCGATCAATTAGTGCGTTCTGCTGCGGTTGACATCGTGGTGATTGACTCGGTAGCGGCACTAGTTCCCCGCGCAGAAATTGAAGGCGATATGGGCGATACCCACGTCGGGCTTCAAGCACGATTGATGAGCCAAGCTTTGCGTAAAATTACTGGTAATATTGGTAAATCTGGCTGCACGGTCATGTTTATCAACCAGTTGCGGATGAAAATTGGTGTCAGCTATGGTAATCCAGAAACAACTACTGGTGGTAACGCTTTAAAATATTACTCTTCAGTGCGTTTAGATATTCGACGCATTCAAACTTTAAAAAAAGGTACAGAAGAATTCGGTATCCGCGTTAAAGTCAAAGTTGCTAAAAATAAAGTTGCACCACCTTTTAGAATTGCCGAGTTCGACGTTATCTTCGGTAAAGGTATTTCAACCTTGGGCTGTATTGTTGACTTAGCAGAAGAAACTAGCGTTATTAGTCGCAAGGGGGCTTGGTACAGCTACAATGGCGATAATATTTCCCAAGGAAGGGATAACGCCATCAAATACCTTGAAGAAAAGCCAGAAATGCTTGAAGAAATTAAGCAAAAGGTACTTGAAAAGCTTGAATTAGGTGCTGTTGTTTCTGCTAACTCCGTGGTACAGCAAAGCGATGAGGATGAGAATGAGGATGAGGATGAAGAAGAATTTGAGGAAGAATAGGATCGTCAATTATGTCCGCGATCGCCACTTATTTTATTTGTGAAGTTAGGTAATAGGTAATCAGTAATAGGTAATGCAAAATACAAATTACCTATTACGATATCTTAAAGCTCTAAATGTATTCATTAAGAGGATGATTGAAAAGCTATTAATGTAACTCGAAACTTTTTAGATCCCTCTAAAATCCCCGCTAATTTAAGGAGATTTTACCCTCCTTTTTTAAGGGAGCAAGGGCAGATAATCCGAGAATTGCTCTAAAATTGATACTTTTCAAAGATCATCTAAGGTAGCTATCTAGAAGCTATAAAATAAGTAATTAACCGGACTTAATATCTTCTCATAAATAAGACGGCTAAGAACTATTAGCCGTCTTTATTGATGTTTACTAAAGGCGTATTTTTTGATCGTAGGCTAATTATTTAAACATAAATATACATATGAATCTTTTTGGCAATCCAACGACTATATAAGCTTCATCGGATATAAAAAAATCCCATCTCCACCCTTAAAATACTTTATCAAACAGAATCAAGCGGTAGTTGCTTACTATAAAAACGCTCTAAAATATCGGATTTCCACTGTTGACTTAATTGCTCTTCTAAAGTCTGCATCTTAGCTGTTTTATTAACTAAATCTTCTTCTTGGATGCACTCGCTATCCAAAAGCTTTCGAGTTTTAGTTTTATGATAATACGTTGATGTTTCTGTATCCTTAACTGATGACGGCACTAACTGCATCAACAACTCTACAGCTACTCTAGGCAAAACAGAGCAACTATGATTGAGGAAAAAAGTAAAAGTGATATTACCTAATTGAATAACATTTCCATCTTCAAGCTTTGTCGGTTGATAAATCTGTTCGCCATTAATATAAGTGCCGTTAGTACTATTAAAGTCGATTAAATAAAACCCTTGCTCAATGTATCGAATCGCAGCATGGCGACGAGATATATATTTATTCTTGATGTGGATTCCGCTGTTGCGATCGCGCCCTATAGTCCAAGTATTCTGAGACTGTCGCAAACTTTGGCTTTTACCATCACGTAGATTTGTCGTTACGTAAATTATCTCGCCATCAACAACAGCCTGTATGTAATGGGGCTGCGTTATCTTCAATGAAGATTCGGATAAATTTTCTAATTTAAGAATCTGCTCTAGGATACTGCCATGATTTTCATACAACTTAACAAAAACCTGATATAGATTCAATCGGCGTTGTAGCTCTTCTGGTATGGATTCAGGCGTTATAGGTGAGCCTTTCATTGATAAAAAATTCAACTCATTAATATTGCTCATGACTATTTAGTCTGTGCTTACGATCGGCAACGGTTAATTATCTGGGTTTCCATACATATCTTTACTCACATCCAAGGTGGACTAAGTTTTATCGACCAAACATAATACACTTACCACAACTTAGTCCCTAAAAGTAGCCTAAATAGTTACTAATACCTGTACGATCGCGCAACATAATTAAATTTTTATTTAATAAGCTTATTTCCCCTATACTTAGCTTTATATTATACATATTTTCTGGCGACAACAATAACATGATTTATTAAAAATATCCTAATTTTTTAATAAAAGTAATCAACCCTAATGCAGAAGTTTTCCTAAAAAAATACATCCGTATATACCTTTAGATAGATTTATTTATTATATTTAGCTATAATTTTTAACTATTAATTTTATACAATCAATGTAATCATAGCTTTTGATTATATAAAATTAAATTGATGTCATCAGTAATTTTGCGTATCATATATAATTTTAAAGATAATTATGTCAGCTATAGTTGATAAAAGGCTAAATAAGCAATTTTGCAAGATAAATATTAGATACAGATTCACTTATATATAGCTGATTCGGAAATAATCTTAGCTTTTAAGTACGAAGAGAATCTCAATCTTCGGCGAAAATGTCTGAAATACTTACTATACAAGGATTATTTCGCTTAATAACTAACATTCGCTCTCACGGGGGTGGTCTTTTTTTCTACTTCCTACTCCCCCAACCGTCTTATAGGACTATTTAATGCCGCATAAAGTACGGAAGAATCATAATTCCAATAAAATATTCCTCTATAATCCCAGGGTGAAGGAACTATAGAGGAAATTTTTATATGCAGTTTTAATCGCAAAATATATTAGTACATAAAATTTACTATTTGCGAAGCGTCTATTTATTTATAGATTTGTAAAAAATAGTTGACAAATGTTCAACTAACCCATTCGGATGTATAATATCGCCACGTTATTGTTTCCGTCTATCGAGCTATGTTCGCCTTCTTTGTCAAAAGCTAATAAATATAGGGTTTATGATGATTTAAGCATAAATAAAACGATTCCTAATTAGTTTTTGGTTTTAAATTATTAAATCACAATAAACCTCTTCTGCCGTTAGGACGTACAGTCATCCAGTTGGTTTTTGCTAATGCCAATTGTTCGGGAGAAACTTTAGCTCCAGTAAGATTCGCGCCACACAAATTAGCTCCACGAAGATTAGCATTACTTAAATGAGCATAGCTGAGGTCTGCTCCTCGAAGGTCTGCTAATTCCAAATCGGCATGATTGAAGTAAGCTTTACTTAAATTGGCATCTCTAAGATTGGCTTTACTTAAGTTAGCTCGTCCAAAATCGCTATTGTAAAGATTTGCGGTTTGCAAATTGGTTTTTTCAAACTTAGAAGAATGAAAATTTGTTTCTGATAAATCGGAGCCT
Organism: uncultured cyanobacterium; assembly: GCA_963740315.1. Lineage (GTDB taxonomy): Bacteria > Cyanobacteriota > Cyanobacteriia > Cyanobacteriales > Nostocaceae > Rivularia. The sequence goes on along the minus strand of CAVUDP010000001.1, from coordinate 1,481,983 downwards.
TGTAAATTTAGCAGACTCAGATTGTGTAAAGCAAAATCTCGTCTTCCTTTCAAATAAGCTGTAAGTAAGCTTTCCGAATTTAAACGACGCTGTACATTTGATTTCTCAGAATAAGATTTCGTTGAATCGGCGAGTGTCACACTTCTTGATGAAAGCACGCGATTGTTAGCTCTTCGGGATCGTAAAGCAGTACCGTTCGCAGCTTTTGCTTTTCTAGCTCTAATGGCTGCTGCAACTTGGGCTACGCCTGTACTAGAAAAACCAGTCGATGAGTTGTTCGTATTCGCACCATCTGTTAAACCAGTAGAAGTTTTCGGATTACCACCAACGTTTGATGGAGTTGCTAAACCAGAAGCCAGACTATCTAGGTAAGGCTCCATTTCTAAGGCTCTGAGTACTTCTTCGGCTGACTGGTAGCGGTTATGAACCGACACATCCATCATTTTTGCTAGTACTTGTGCAAAGTGATTGCTAGGGTATACGAGATGTTGCCACATTACCTCACCCGTTGCCGGATTATATTCCAAATCTTTGGGAGATTTACCAGTTAGCAAGTATATACACGTAATTCCTAAAGCATAAATATCGCTACCATAAACCGGACGCATTGCCATTTGTTCGGGAGGTGCAAAACCAGGAGTACCAATAGCATAGGCAGTTAATGCTGTTTGTCCTGATTGCATCGCCGCTGTTTGGCTAACTTGATTTTTGACAGCACCAAAGTCAATTAGAACTAATCTGGCATCTTGAGCGCGACGAATCAAGTTGGCGGGTTTAATATCGCGGTGAATTACTTTCTGGGAATGAATATATTGCAGTAATGGTAGAATTTCACTTAAAAACTGCTTTACTCCTACTTCGGTTGATACTCCGTTGCGTTTTACCTCCTGCTGTATAGTTAATCCGTGAACGTATTCTTGGATTAAATAGAAATGTTCGCGGTCTTCAAAATAGTCTAGTAAACGTGGAACTTGGGGATGATTCCCAATCCTACCCAGAGTTACGGCTTCTCGCTCAAATAATTCCCGTGCCATTTGCAAAACATGGGGTGCTGTTCCGGAAGGACGCAGTTGCTTAATTACACAACTTGGTTCCCCCGGTAATGCTTCATCTTGTGCAACAAAGGTTGCTCCAAAGCCACCTTGACCCAAAGATTTGGTCACTCGGTAGCGCTCGCGTAACAAAATTCGCGCCCCACAAGATTGGCATCTTTCACTAAAAGGCAAGTTTTCTGGACTAGGACAGTTCGGATTTAAGCAGTAGCTCATGCACTGTCAACTCGCTACAACAATAATAATAGGGAGAAATTACTCTATCTCTATTATTGAGATATGAATTTTAAACTGCCAGGTGCAAATTGCTGGGTTTGTTTTGAAGAGTTTCTAAAGTTTAAGCAATATTTAAATAATTTATAGTGTAAATACGGAATTTTAGGTTTTTTCCACTTATCATTCGCAATTTCAGTCGCTTTCCAAAATTACTAATCAAGCCCGCATTATTTATATATTTACTATATTTACTGCTCGGTTATATAACCGTTCCCTACTCGGAACTCCCTAATCCCGAAATTAAAGCGAAAAAATCTATACTTATGTATATATGAATATCTGTTCAGATGTTATACAATAAGTTTGAAAGGTTTTTTAGAGGTTAGAGAAAAATGACGACTAGCGTAGATCTAATGAAATGTGCGTGCGAGAAATGTTTGTGTATTGTGAAAGTTGAAAGTGCAGTTAACAAAGACGGTCAATACTATTGTTCTGAAGCTTGCGCTGAAGGACACAAAACCATAACAGGTTGCGGACATAGTGGTTGTGGCTGTAGCGATTGAAGCTGATTTTTTTGCATTTTTATCAATCCCGTTTTACAAATAAGACGGGATTGATAAGTATACGAGCATTTAGCCGTAATTGTTTTTTACAAACCAGACATAACATCTCGTGCAGCTTGCAAAGTTTGCTCAATATCTTCCTCAGTATGAGCTATAGAGGTAAATCCAGCTTCAAATTGAGAGGGAGCTAAATAAATACCGTGTTCTAACATCCCGCGATGGAAACGTCCAAATTTAGATGTATCCGAAGTTTTGGCATCTTCGTAGTTATGAACCGGACCATTCGTAAAGAACATACCAAACATCCCGCTGATATTACCACCACAAGCAGCATGACCAGTTTCACTCGCAACTTGTAGTAAACCATCCGCTAACTTTTTGGTAACTCGTTCCAAGTAATCGTAAGTACCCGGCTTTTGTAGCAATTCCAATGTCTTGATGCCCGCAGTCATCGCCAAAGGATTACCGCTTAAGGTTCCGGCTTGATACATTGGTCCTGCGGGTGCCACCATAGACATGATATCTCGACGACCACCGTAGGCTCCTACAGGTAAACCACCGCCGATAATCTTACCTAAAGTGGTTAAGTCTGGGGTAACACCAAACTTTTCTTGAGCGCCACCGTAGGAGATACGGAAACCTGTCATTACTTCATCGAATACCAATAAAGCGCCGTGTTCCTGGGTAATTTCGCGCAGTCCTTCCAGAAATCCAGCATCGGGAGGAATAAAACCAGCATTTCCTACGACTGGCTCCAAAATTACGCCAGCAATTTCTGAGCGATTTTCTTCAAATAGTACTTTTACGGCTTCTAGGTCATTGAAGGGTGCGGTTAAGGTGTCGCTGGTAACTGATTTCGGAACCCCTGGAGAATCGGGTAAACCCAAGGTAGCCACTCCAGAACCTGCTTTTACCAGAAACATATCCGCGTGACCGTGGTAACAGCCTTCAAATTTAATAATTTTGTCTCGTTTGGTAAAAGCTCGCATCAGCCTTAACACAGCCATGCAGGCTTCCGTCCCAGAGTTAACAAATCTTACCATCTCAATACTGGGGACGGCATCGATGACCATTTCCGCCAAAACATTTTCTAAAACACAAGGGGCACCGAAGCTAGTACCTTTTTCGAGGGCTTCATGCAGCGCGGCGATTACTTCGGGATTGGCATGACCGCAAATTGCCGGACCCCAAGTACCCACGTAATCTATATATTCATTGCCATCTACATCCCAAATGTACGCGCCTTTTACTCGATCAAAAACAATAGGCTGTCCGCCTACAGATTTAAAAGCACGCACGGGAGAATTAACTCCTCCCGGCATCAAACTTTGAGCTGCGGCAAAGATTTCTTGTGATTTGGTAGTTTTAATCGTTGTATTAACCAAGGCTGTCTCCTAGAGTGTAATTATAATGGTCTATCTTTTGATAGGGGTTAAGACTGCTTCAAACTTATATCCTAGTAAATTAGCTGAACTAGCGTTCCCTGGAAAATAACAATATGTTATATAAGTCAAATCAGGATTTGCCGTATGAGATTCGCAATCGCTACTCGTCGGCTGTTCAAGATGTCTATCGGGCGGCTTTTAACTCGGCTATTCATTGGTACGGTGAAGCTCCCAAAGCCCATCAAGTTGCTTTAAGTGCATTGAGAATGCACTCGGCTATGCAAAGAAACATGATTTGATGTCTAATCGTAAGCATAGAGGAAAAACATTCCATTAAGATACACCATACAGAATGATATCGTGAATTTATGAATCATTCTTATTAAAGGGCGGTATCTAGCTGGTATGTTTTTTTCTGTAACAGATTCGCAAAACTATATCCCCGTTGAAAAAATTCGCTACGACGAACGAGGTTTGGTGCCAGCTATAGTCCAAGATTATTTAGATGGCACGGTTTTGATGATGGCATGGATGAATCAAGAATCCTTAATGAAGACTCTGGAAACTGGAGAAACTTGGTTTTGGAGCCGATCGCGTCAGGAATTATGGCATAAGGGTGCGACAAGCGGACATCTTCAGCACGTACATAGTCTCCGCTACGACTGCGATAGTGATGCTCTTTTAATTGGTGTTGAACAAGTGGGAGATATTGCTTGTCATACCGGCGAAAGGAGTTGTTTTCATCAAGTTGACAGCAAAATTATTCCACCTCCTGCCGATACTTTGTCACAGTTGTTTGACATCATATCCAATCGACGCGATAACCCGAACGTTGATTCTTACACTTGTAAGTTATTCCAAGGTGGCGATAACAAGATTTTGAAAAAGATTGGTGAGGAATCGGCTGAGGTGGTTATGGCTTGCAAAGATGATGATGCTGATGCGATCGCCGGTGAAGTTGCAGATTTGTTATATCATACTTTGGTCGCTTTGGCTCATCATCATGTCGATTTAAAATCTGTTTTTCGTAAGTTACAAGAGCGACGCAAATAAATCCTGTTTCAATTTATTTATTTTTGAGTCATTAACTATTAATGACTCAAATCTTATGATTCTTCGATACAAGTGCAATATTAATTAGATATTCGTATAAGAGCGAATTGGGAATTGATCGTTTTCGCGAATCTTTTCTATAACTCTTTTATAAATGTAATTTTTTCTCGCGTTAAAATTTTTTTTCAAGAAGCGATTTGATAGCGGCTTTGATGCTATTATTTTTATAATGGGAATATCAGCCTAAATATTTTTTTGAATCATATTTCCATTATATAAAAGATATTATCACGAATTGCGCCTTAATATTTCAAAACAATAAATAATTTTTTTATAAACTAATTATATATTTAAAGTTTATAAATTGATTTTATAAACTGATAAGTTAACGATCGCACTATAAATTAATGGCTTGCTGTTAGTAGAAATCATGAACTCGAAATCAAACGATGCAAATAGCGTAAAATCGCAATCGTCAAAATAACGCTTGCGGCTAAACTCAACCAAAAACTATCGATCGCAAATTGGGATTGGTCTAATGCCCAACCACCTAAAGGGGGACCAATTAAATAGCCAGCAGCCCAGCAAAGGGAATTAATCGAAAAATAGATCCCGCGTTTATCCACTGGAGCTATTTCGCTGACAAAAGCTGCGGCTGAAGGGGTGTAGGAGACGATAGCTAAGGCAAATAAGAACAATGCGATCGCTGCCCAAACTATTGAATAAGAAGACGAAACACCTGTTACCCAGATACAAACAAAGCCAATTGCCCATAATACGGCAGAAATGCTAAGCGCTACAAAGTGGGAGAAACGCTTCATCAACCGAGCAACGGGTAATTGTGCAATTATCGCGACTATTAAGTGCCAAGTAAAAAGAGCGCTGATAGTTGTTTCAACAAATCCTTTCTCTACTTGCGAAACCTGAATAAAATTCTTGAAATAAAGAGGCAGAGTACTGTGTAACTGAGAAATATAGGTAGTAAAGATAATATTCACTACCACAAATATAAGCAAACGATTATCTTTTAATGCTGCTATCCAAGAAGTTGCTTGTTGCGGGGTTGAATCCGATCTTGCACCTGCGGTTTGATGTGATGTTGGTTTAATTGATGCATAAATAACCGCGAAAAATACAATAAATGATACTCCATCAATAATAAATAGCAAGCGATAATTAGCAGTATTTGCTACCAAGACTCCTGCTAAAACTATTCCTAAACCCAGACCAATATTGTCAGCAAACCTTGTAATAGCAAACGCTTCGCGGCTGTTATCGCTATTAGTTAAATCGGCAACAACAGCCTCTGTGGCGGGCCAATATAAACCCACGCCTAAGCCGTTTATCAAATTACCAATTACAAGGGTGACAAAATTATTAGTTGCGGCTAAAACTAAAGAACCAATCGCTGAAATAGCAGCACTAAGCAGTAAAGTACGACGACGACCCCATTTTGGGGAATCGGCTAAAGAACCTCCCAAAATACGTCCGACAACCCCTGAAATAGAACTACTACCTAAAGCGATACCAACGGTAGTTGCTGATAAACCGATTTGATTGACAAAGAAAATAGGGGCGTAAAACAAAGTAAAACCCGTACCCACTTCACTTAGCAATCGACCAACAGCCAAAATCCAAATTTGAGCATCAATAGTCGGTAAGTGCCTACGGAGAAAGGATTTCATTGGCAAATTGCAATAAACAGATAATATGCGTTGTAATTCTTATCATTAACTGGAATTTTCCTCAACGATTCCACATGATTTCCACAGGTTTCTTATTGTTTTTCCACAGGTTATCTACGTTTGAATAGGCTTCTATGACATATTGCTGGGGATTCTTTTTGTCGCAGTCAGAATTTGTAAAGACTGAGTTATAGTTAATTATTGTAACAATAAAACGTATCTAAGCTTGATTATCCCGTAAGCCAGAAAATTTTATACCTAGTTTCATAACATTTCGCAGCATTGACAAACCTACCCCCCTTTAGCGCAAAATGATGCGACAAGATTTTTTTTCGACAACCCAAGTTATCGATGTAATATTGCATCCCGATGCCTTTATGTAGCACCGCTTAGTCAACAATGTATGTTTTCCATAAACTCAACGTCGGTCCGAACTCCCATAGTCTGATTTTCAGGAGAATAATTATGAACGCTACAGTTAGCCTTGCAGCACAAGTCCCCGAGACACTTCACGAATCATTGAAAAATTATTTAGAAACCCATCCAGATTGGGATCAAGACCGAGTACTTACTGCCGCTCTGTCTTTGTTTCTACTCCAAAATGGAGATAGCGATCGCCGCGCGGCTCGTGTTTATTTGGAAACGTTATTTCATCATTGCTAGTATTTTAGGTTGAGTCAGCAATGAATTAAGCGTCTACAAGTCCCTAAATGGCACGCAACGGAAAGAGAGATCGTTAGTAAAGTGTTTCTTTATGAGAGTTGTGTGCTAGTATGAAGGGATGAGATTATTTATCTATAACTAAGTTAAGTTGTAAAATATTTTACAACTTACCAAATATCAAAAAATGTTTTTGAAATCAATTATTTAATGCTGTTAATGCCGTCATTGTTGAGATGACAACAGACCTTATAGTGAAATTGAAACAAGATTTTTAAATTTTTTTAATTAATAATTTTAGTATAAAAGTTGTAAATAGTAAAACTTGAAGGCGGGCTGCCTTAAGTAAAGAATTAAAAAACTGAGTTTCTTAACACCTTTAATTCCTAAATAAAATGGCTATAGCCTTACAAGTTTATGCTAATTAAATAGTTAGTATAAGAGGGAACAGGGAATAGAGAACAGTGAAAAAAACTATATTATTCTGTAAACGTCAGTTATGCAACGTAATACTCTTCGTATAGCATTAATCTCAGCGTTTTGTACTGAAGAACTAATAAAATTAATATTTTGCTTCAAGATGATTTAAATAAAATAGTTTATGGTTTACATTTCTATTTCAAACAACAAAATTATCAAACTGAAGACGGCGAATAAATATGGTCTTTAAGCAAACACCTTATTTATTGCTTGAACTGCACAAACATTTTCATTGATATTCTGACAATATCTATTAGCAATTCATAGTTTAGTTTAGCTTTGCTATTAATTCTAAACTGTTGAGTTTTATCAAGCGAAATGGCTCTTAAAAAGCCGAGAATGCGTAAAAGGAGGTTTAACCTCCCGTTACATTAAACTACTTTCTCAGGTTGTTGAGCAGGGGCTGGGCATTCAAATTTATATCCAACACCACGCACTGTTTGAATTAATGCAGGCTGAGCAGCATCAGCTTCAATCTTTTTACGAATTTGACCGATGTGTACGTCTACAACTCTTTGGTCGCCAACATATTCATAATCCCATACCTCCTGGATAAGTTCGGCACGTCGCCAAACTCTACCGGGATGACTGGCTAGGAAATGCAGTAAGTCAAACTCCAACGCAGTTAAAGGAACTGGTAGATTATTGAGCGCAACTTCTCGCCTAACAGGATCTATCATCAATCTTTCAAAAACCAAACGTTTCTGTTCCGCTGTAGTTACAACGCGCTGACGGCGCAGAATGGCTGCGACTCTGACTTCTAACTCTCCCAAACCGAAAGGCTTGGTGAGATAGTCGTCAGCACCTTTGGAAAAGCCGCGAATTTTATCGGCTTCGTCCGCACGACTAGTCAGCATAAGAACAAAAACACCGTTACGACTCTGCATTTCTTGGCAAAGGTTAAACCCGATTACATCTGGTAAATTAACGTCTAAAACTACCAAATCCGGGTTAAATTGCTCGAAGAGAGCTAATGCGGTTTTGCCATCTTCGGCAGCTTCCACTTGATAGCTCTGCTTCATCAAGAAGCGTTGAATTAAATTTCTAACGGCTGGATCGTCGTCAACTACAAGAATCTTGGCAGCAGGAGCCATGACCATCACTTTGCAAAAAAATTCATAGGATTTACAGGCGGATTACGTTTTTAAGGCGCGGATATCCGCTTTTGGGCAATAATAAACTACAAGGCTAAAATTCTCCCGACCCGTTGTTCCAAATACATACTAGTGTAATGCCTTGGCTTCGGTAATGAGAGCGTAAATTTTATCTTTTATGCAACCCTGAGTATAAAGCAGTAATGCTCTTCTTCATTTACAAGAATATCTAACAATTATAGGTAGATATCCAAAATGCCACGACCTTACTTGAAGATTAAACTAGAAAACTGGTAACTTCAAGTTCCAAATTACTTAAACGCTATCAATTTTAAATCTATATGCGTTTAAAAGGCACGAAATGAACAAGGAGGTTTATCGATTAAAATCTTCCTCGGGGAAAATACCACTGCTTTACATAAAACACAAAGTTTAATTTTTTCATAAAAGTTGCCCACTTTCGTGTTTTTATCTCAAATTCTAGAGTAAAGCCCCTGACTGCCAACGGCATGAGGGGATACACGGAGTTATTGCGATATGTTAAAGTTACTATTAGCGAAAATTACTTGCGTTTATTTCGTTGATGTCATACTTCTATTTAGGTAAGACTATTAAAATTGACTCATTAATATTGGTTTCTACCAAAATAAATCATAAAATAGTTTTTATTAAACCGCCGTCACACCCTATACCTTTTAAGGATGGGGGTTGAGGAACCCATAACAATTTTTTAGAAGAAAAGTTTTTATGCAAACCCTCTTCGCTGGCAATAATTAGCTAAATAAAAAGTAAATTAGTGGCTAAGATATTAAAATGTAGCTATTAGATTATTTATCAGTAATGGTTGATTTGCCCAAAGTCAACAAATCCGCAGAAAAGAGACAATATAAATTGAAGCTATATTGTTCGCTCGTCCTGTATGGAAAATAAAAAAGCTCCTATCTAAAGGTAAGTCCACATAAAAAAAAACCTAGATGTATCTTAACAGATGCGTACCGACTTAGAAAACTAAAAATTTACATAATAACGTACCGTAGGGCGTGCGGAAACGCGGGTTGAAAAATGCCCGACAAGCTTGGGGAGAGTTTCCTTTTAAATCTTTCCTAAATTGCCTAGACACCCCTGATTTTAGTGCCGGTGTTCGGTCAAACACTCCCGTCGAATGTAGTAGCGCTACGCTCGTCGGATAGGGAGGTTTACGGATGACTCTGTGAATCAAGAATCCTCATCCCTCTATAGGGTGGGAAGCGTCAATAAACAACAAACTGCTGCCGCATAAGCTATCAGTAATTAACACTCATGAGCGACCAAAATCCCTACGAAAAACTTGGGGTATCAGAAGACGCTAGCTTTGAAGAAATTCAAGATACACGCAATCGCCTAGTAGAAGAATATAGTGGTGATAGCAAGCGTCTTGAAATGATTGAAGCGGCTTATGATGCTGTATTAATGGACCGCTTGCGGATGCGTCAAGAAGGGAAAATCAAAGTACCCGAACGCATTCGCTTTCCCGAACGCAGAGAGCTAGACGCTGCCGACGCAAGTCCAGTTCCGAAAAAGCAGTCACCTGCATGGCTGCAACGCATTGTAGATCAACCCAGCACTCTTGATGTAGTTTTGCCTGGAGTTTGGTATCTCGGTTTGAGTACCACCAGCTTGTTTTATAGAGCTGGAGGCGACCAAGTTTTACAATTAATGCTGGTACTTGGAGTTGGAGTAAGTATTTATTTTCTCAATCGTAAAGAAAGTAGATTTGGTAGAGCAGTTTTATTAACTTTAGTTGGTTTGATAGTTGGTTTACTAATTGGAGGACTAATTGCTAGTCCACTTGTAGAACAATTACAATTGGGTGATTTTACAACTAATCAGTTTGCTACGACGATTACTTTTGTCTTATTGTGGCTTATCTGTAGTTTTCTTAAGTAAGTTTAATTGGAATAGGGTTGGGGGAATCATTAGTTATGATTTAATTAATAACCATAAATTCCCTTAAACCCATTTTTAAATTATTATTTTCAATTATTAGTTTTTTATACTTCTCGATCGCGCCGAACCTTCAAGTATAAAATTAACTGCTGCTGTTAAATCTTTAACATAAAAATCTGGTTGATATGCTTCGAGTTGAGCGCGATCGCGAATGCCACATTCCACAGCTATCGACTTTACACCATGTTTTTTGGCAGCATTTATATCCGCTTCAGTATCCCCAACCATCCAATTATCTTCTGCGGGGGACAGTTCTTTTAATGCGCGTTCCATAAGTAGCGGTTTATCATCGATATCGCGGGTTTTTACGTAATCATTACTAAGGCAGTAACGACGGTTTTCGGGAAAAAACTGGTATAAATCAAATTTTTTTAAAGCGTATTCTAATTCTCGCACTCGGCGCATAGTCATTACCGCTAAATCAATTCCGGCTTGTTTAACTTTTAATAAAGCGTCTACAGCGCCTACAGCTAAGGTGTCATACTCAAAATAAGGCTGCGTATGCACGGTTTGCTTTCGTAATAAAGCAAAATGTTCTGCTTGTGTTTCCTCTAAACCGGACATAATGCCTATTTGTTTTTCTGGAATCCGCGAGCGTTTTAACTGCCAAAATTCGTTTTTAGAAAGTATCCGTACTTGTTGATCGTGACGATGGTTTTTTTCTAAACACAATAGATACACCTGATAATAGCGTTCGGAAACATCGCTAATGGGTCCATCAAAATCTACAATTATTCTTTTCATTGCGAATAAATAAGTATTTGTACCAACATTCAATTAAACATTTCGTTTAAATAGCGAGTAGGAAACGATTATATAACTTCCTCTGTAAATATATAAATATTGGTTCTTGAGTACAAAGGAATGCTTATTCTTTAGCAAAAAACGCTCAAAAACTTAGTATACAATGATTATTGCGTTTAATTACTGACTATTTAATGCCGCATCAACTTGTACCGCTATAGCCTAAATATTTATAGATTACCGCACTTATTATCATCTGGCGATCGTAAATATTTAATAAGTTGAATGTTAGGAATGGGTAATAGGAGTTATGAAGGCAAAAATAAATAGACAATTTATTATTTTTCTTTCATCCTTTACCCCTTGATTCCCTTATTCCCTAACCCTTTATTTTTAAACTTCCGCGTTTCATTTGTTCAATTTCCATCGCTTCAAATAAAGCGCGAAAGTTACCTTCTCCGAAACCTTGAGCGCATTCTCGACGCTCGATAAACTCAAAGAAAAAAGTAGGTTGAGTGAAAATAGGCTGCGTAAAAATTTGTAAAAGTAGGGCATTGGGAATATCTTCTTTCCAATCTACTAGAATTTCTTGTTTGGCGACTTCAAGCAGTTCATTTGGTTTAAGAGGTAAATTTGTTCGCTGTTGTAAGTGGGAGTAGTAGCTTGGAGAAATGGGGAGAAAGGAAACCCCACGGCTACGGAATTGAGCTATATTGCTGATAATATCGCTGGTTTGTAAAGCGATATGTTGAATTCCCGCTCCTTGGTTAGCGTTGAGAAATTCTTGAATTTGGGAATTAGGAGTTGCAGGTTCGTTAATTGGCAATTGTACCCCCCCATCTTGAGAAACCATCACCTGAGAGTGCAATGCAGAATATTCGGTTTGAATGTTAAATCTCTGCTGGGGTTGAAAACCGAGAATATTCTGGTACCAAGCAACAGCAGCCTTTAAATCGCCCACAGCGACATTTAGCACAATATGATCTATTGTTTGAATGCACTCAGGAGGGGAATAATTTTCTACAGGTTGTGTTAATTGTTTTTCTAATAAAGTATGGGTAAGCCCTCCCCAAGCAATTACTTTAGCCTGCTTGATGTAAATTCGATCTTCTTGGTATTGTACGGTAGGTTGTATAACCTTTGTTCCATGAGCTTTTGCTAAGGCAACGATCGCGGACAAATTTTCTACCTCAAAGGCGACATCTACAACTCCGGGGGGATGTTGGCGTAGATATTTAGCCACTGGACTAATAGATGATATTGCTGAAGACAGCACAAAGCAAACTGAACCGCTTTTAACTACTTCCGTGCGGGTATGAGAAGCTGTATCTCCTCTACCGGGGAAGCTAGAGCTAAGAGCATAATCATCTAATCTTTGAAAACCAAGATGATGTACAAACCAATCACGCCAAGTGATGGCATCTTCTACGTAAAAGTGTACGCGAGCAATTCTCATTTTATTTGAAGCAACAGGCAGTAACAGCTTATCTGTCTGTCATTTTTGCCTTTTTTGCTGGATTTTCAAGTCACTCTTAAGCAGTAGATAGTGATTTTTCGGTTAAATTTTTCTCAAATTAGCAGATGGGGGGATGAGGGGATGAGGGGAAAGGGAGATTTAGGAGTTAAGAGTTAGGAGCGCCGGAGTTATAAGTTTATAAGTTTTCGCTGACAACTGGTAACTGGTAACTGGTAACTGGTAACGGTTTTAAAGCTACTTGCCATATATTATCTGTTTTTTTCAATTCCACAAAATTACACGACTGTAAAAAATTGACAAATTTACCACTCATATTTAATTCTTTGAGTATTTTGGTAATTCCTTTACCATACTGTTTATCAAATTTTTCGCATATAGCATGCATAGGAATAAAATTATTTGACGTTTTACCTACTAAGTCAGTGATTATTTCAACTAGTGCTTGTTCCAAAACCGATTTATTCTCAAATGTCAATATTGGATCGTCTAGGTTTTCCTGAACGGGCAACTTGAACAAAGTAATGTATACTTCTGGATGTTCGGCTATTTGATGAATGACAAACTCAGGTTTATTGACAAAAATATTTTTTACAGTTTTGCCGGGAAGGTGATGAGATACAACTTTATTAATACCAAAGCTATGCTTTTCTTTAAATAATTTACAGATTATAGAGAGCTTTATCCATTGGTTTGAAGTCTGTGCAAATTGGTCTTTAATTATATCTTTAATCTGGCACAGGAGTTGTTCTATCGAAGGTAAAATTGTATGATTTTGGGTTTCATTAGTTTTAGCGTTAAATATAGTCAGATTGCTGGAAAGTTGACTAACATGATATACTGTTAATCCTTTCTGGTGAAGTTGGTTACACAAATTAGTCATTACTGTATCTGACGAACAAACCAAAACTTCCTTCACTTTCGGGTAATACTCATAAATTGTCGAACCGAAAGCAATCATTTTTCCGTCAGCATTATCTTTACCGCGAGGAACATGAATTAAATCGTAACCACGATTATGAAATTCAATATCTTTTTTCCCCATACTCTGCCAGTTTGCAAAGGCAATTTTTATTTGAATGGGATTATTACAAACCGTTGCTAAAAACTTTTCTGTTTCAAGGGTAATTTGGATATTTTCTGCATCTAAAAGTAATACTGTTATTCCCGTCTGCTGTTGATTTTCAATAGAATTTATATCTTGATGATTTGTATTCGTTTTTAATTGGGCTTGTGGAGGTAAAGATTCTTGACTCGTTTTTTCAGAATCGTTTAAAGTTGTTTGAATATTGGATTGGCGATCGCTTCCGATCGCATCAACGGTTTTAATATTGGATTCTTGATTTGTCGAGTTTAGATTTTGTCGATCGCTCGAATCGTTATCTGAGACATTGGGATCGAGCTGACGAATTTTCTCTTGTAATTTGATTAAAACAGGTGTGTTTGTTGAATTGGATATTAGCAAAGCCTTAATAAACACTTCTACCCGTTTAACTAAGGATTCCCAATCTTCGACATTACTAATTTTTTCTATTATTCTTGTTTTCAAACGCGATTGATTGCTATTGTCACGCCAAGATATGTTTCTGTACTTATCGAGCAATAGTTCGGGTTGCTGTTGCTGAATATAAATAACTGCTTGGCAAACATAGGAGCCAATTTTATTCAACAATGGTGCGGGGTATTTAGTCAGCGTAACAGTCATAGCTCTTCAGAGTACGGTAGATAGGGCATCCTAGCTAATACCAATTAAAAAAGGTATGTATTCCTTTATATATAGCAAAGATTTTATCTGAGAACCGTAAAATTGCTTAAGGAAGGGAATTTGAAGATAAATGACATATCGTTTAGGTAGGAAATAGGGAGTAGGAAATAGGGAGTAGGGTGAGAATGTTTGCTTATATGGCTTCGGCAAGCTTAAGCTAACAAAAATCAAAACGGAGTTCTAAGTAAGTAGGCACGAATAAACCGAACGGCGGTAACGGTTAGGTAAATTAGTCTAAAAGCTTTACTCCTACTCCCTACTGCCTACTCCCTTGTCCTAATTGCAATTTTCAACGCCAACCTACTTATACTTTAAATTGATGGTGAAATAGAAACTCCAAAAGGGATCGCGTTTTTATCGTTAAGCCGAGAAGAGAAAAACTTATTGTTAATTAGTTCCTGATAAGTTTCTAAATTGCTTTTGCAATTCTGAAGAATTTTATACAAATCTTGTAATCTTTCTTCCTCATTGGCACCGATAATATTATAGTTAAAATTACCGGAGAATAATATTGCTGGTACGGAACTTTCTTCTGAGACTTTTAGTAATCCTTCGTTAATTGTTAAGTTTAATTGAGAACGTTCTAAAGTGTAAGCTAATTGAATTGCGGCTTTGACGGGTGTTTTACCAAATTCTCGCCACTCTCCCGAAGCAAGCAGATTATTTAATAAATAGTTGCTAGCAGCATTTGATTCTGTAAAAGTTACAAAACCTTTGGGATTAATACCCACAGCTTGATACTCTACATTAGGTAGCTTTTCTATATATTTAGCAGCTAATTGAGAAACATTTAATTCTTGAATTTTGGTTTCAATAGCTTCTGCAAAAACTATTCGGTTAGGTTGTGCGACAATTGCAATCCCATTTTGGAAGACAAGCTGCGTCAAATTTTTTGTATAAACCGGAGTACGTGCTAATTCCCAATCTGATGAGATAATATTGCTGTACTTCAAAAAATCAAGGTTCACGATGGTGGGATTCAGTTTTTTGGCTGTAATAGCAATTGCCAATTCCTGAATTTGTATGGTTTTATTCATGAATTTAGTTAGGTTTTAATTTAGAAAAATTATCTAAATCAGGCTTCTCGAACGACGATAAGTAATTGTATGCAAACAGGTACATATTAAAGGTAAAAAAACTAATCTTGTGTTGGCAAGAATACTTAAAATATAATTTTTTTTAAATCTTCGATCTTGTATAGCAGCGATCGTGGTATTTATTTTTGATGAAAATTTTTGTATTTATAAATGTATAATTTGTATTCCCTCCCCTTTGACCTACCATGTACACATATCCCGTAAGATCCCCTAAATCCCCCGCTAATTTGGGGGAGTTTAACTCCAATTCCCCCCAATAATACGGGGGGTTAGGGGGGATCTAAAACCAATTAGAATTCTGTGTACACCATAGCCTGACGGGAAGGGTTGGGATGCGGAAATTATATTCCTTGATGGCGCAGTTTGAATGAGATTAAATAAGGTTCTCAAACCCGATCGCATAGCACGAATGGGAATTGAGAGCAAACGGTTAAATTGTAATTTCAGCGCTGATAACCATATCGTTGAAATCGCGATCGCCACCATTCGCTAAGTCTTCAAAAGTAAGGGTATTTCCTAACGAACGAATATGCTCGAATTTATCGGAGTTAGCTTGAGCAAAGGAGAAGTAAACTTGGCTGAATCCATCGTCAAGGTTCCCATCAGCGACGATAAAAGGAGCGTAGAGATATCCTCCATCAAGGGTATCTTGGATAGTAATGGAATTAAGGTTATCTACGCTTAGTTCGATTTGTGACTCTTTAAGCTCGATCGCTAATTCTGCATAAGCTTCGCCATCACTGGGTTTGAGCCTATTTCCAGTCACTGGATCTGTAATGGTTCCTTCTGTGTCTTCAATTTTGTAAAAACTGACAGTATTATCAAATTCGGCTTCTCTATCTACGGTGAAAGCTACTGTTACATCACCAGCAAAGGATTTTAAGTCAAGTAGATTCCCATCGAAAATACTTCCATCATCGGGTACTTGTGTACTTTCTGTGACTTGGGCAATATCATCGTTTTCTATCGTCGCCACTTTACTATATTCTGCTTTGTTGTTTTCAAAAGTTGCGCCAGATAAGCCAAATAAATTAAGAGTAAATTCTTCATTTAATTCAACTTCATTATCCCCATTCACTTCAACGTCAATATTTGTGCTGGTTTCACCAACCGGAATTGTAATTTGTCCAGATATTGGATCGTAATCAGAAGTAGAAATCGCACTTCCATCGACAGTTTGGTATGAGAATTGAATCTCTTTGGTAGCAGGTGAAGATAAATTAACTGTAAACTGAGCGATACTGCTTCCGATATCACCTTCTTCGATAGAAATATCTTCAACCTTCAAAATGGGAGACTCTGTATCAGGTAATGCGTCGATGTTGCTACCCAGCTTAATTATGTCGTCAACTTCGGGTTTCACAAGGTTTTGCGGAATCGAATCATCAACTAAATTGGACTCGTCTTTTTTGATTTGGTCGTTACTAGTATCTGATTCATCTTCAACTGGTTCATTTACAGGAGGAGAAGCGATTTCAACATCATTATTGTCGTCTGTTGTTGAATCAATTTGAGAGTTGCTAGCAACCAAATTATTTATAGAATTAATAAATTCAGTCTTTAATTCTGATGCTTCGGAGACTATCACGGGTTGATTTGAATCTACAATCTCTAAGGATTGAATATTTGCAGCGCCAAAACCATAAGCTCGAACATCTGCTACTGCTTGTAAAGCTTTTGCTGATTCTTTAAAACTTCCTCCCGTAGTTGAAAACCCATCAGACAGAAAATAGGCTATATTAGTTGCTCCAGGGGGTACTGTAGAAAAGAACTGATTTGCTTTTTCAAGTGCGGCATTAAAATTAGTGAAACCATCTTCAGACAAACCTTCAATTGTTGAAATTGCTTCTGTTGCATTCAACGGTGCATTAAGGATTGCATCAGAGCTAAAAGGAATTACTGCAAATTGACTGACACCTGCAATTCCGCCATCGATCAGGGATTTAGTTAAACTTGTGTAGGCATCTTTTAGTTGTTGAAGCGTATTTTTCTCAACACTATCCGATACATCAATAAGGTAAGCAAAGTTATATTTGGTATTTTCGTCGGCATTAAGTTGCATGGAATCGAACATTTTTATCTTCCTTTTTTAGTATTGATTTAAATTTTCAGATAGACGCATTTAATAAACTGAAG
Source organism: uncultured cyanobacterium (assembly GCA_963740315.1). Lineage (GTDB taxonomy): Bacteria > Cyanobacteriota > Cyanobacteriia > Cyanobacteriales > Nostocaceae > Rivularia. Next base: position 1,464,593 of record CAVUDP010000001.1, on the reverse strand, counting down.
GCAATGTTATCCTTCAGATGCGTTTGTTTTAACAATTAAATAGATTGCGTTGCAGATGTTCTGTAAAAATCACCCTATTTTTTTTAGAGCTTTATACAGCGAGGCTTTCCATCATTTATTTGTCACATTAATTTATTTGAACTAATATTATTTGGGCAGCAGAAAATTAAGAAAACCTTATAGATTTCTGTGGAAAACAAACTACTAGCCGTAATTTTAAGAAGTATAGGGATACAGAAATAAACCGACTCCGCAAGCATCAGTTCAAAATTCTGAAATAGAAGGCTTCGATTGCGCTTCAACTCATCTGAGTTTCGGTATGCTGCAATAGTTGAATACAGCACATCCTATATGTCTTCCGGAAAAATATTACAAACACTGATGAAAATCTTTTTCAAAAGTGCGCTGAAGAAGAACATCAAATTTTGCTTTTTCAGTAAAAACTATCAAATTTTATATTTTTACCGTCAACAAAACTACCTTCTTGAACTTATATATTTGACTTTTTCCTGACACAGAGCAAGAGGGGGAACACTTACTTGTACTTGCTTAGTAAGAGTATACTTACTTATATACGATAAGCTAAAAAAATGCAAAGTGTGTAATTTAACATATATATTTTATTTATTTACAGAGAGTTTATTAATATATCATAATCATATTAAAATTTCATCCCGATCTAATTAGAGGGATGAAATACTTACATTGCATCTTAAATTAATCTTAAATTAAACCAACTTATCGGACAAATTTAACGCTTTCGACTGTTTGAGTGAACTTATCAGTAAATATGCTTAAGATACTTCTGTCTCGCGTCTTAATATTGGCAGTGACTGACATACCTGATTGGAGGGGTAATTGTTTGCCGTTGGCAGAAAGAGTTTGTCGATTTAACTCAACTCTTGCGGGGAAACGATAGTAGGGATGAATTTCGTCTGGCGGTAGGGCATCTGTACCAACAGATACAAGGGTACCTTTAATATCGCCAAATTCACTGAAGTTATAGCTTTCAAATCTTACGTCAACGGGCATACCTTCTCTAACAAACCCGATGTCCTTATTAGTTATAAATACTTCTGCCATCAGCGATTGTTCTGGCACCACTTTCATTACTGGTTCGCTGGTATTAGCTACATAACCGGGATTACCGGCTTTTAAGTCAAACACGATGCCATCTACTGGGGCTTTTACTATTTGATATTCTCTGGTTAATGAAGCTTGTTTAATTTGACCGTCGAGTTCGGTAATCCGCTTTTCATTTTCGACTATCGATTTGTTAATTTGACTGTCGATTTCGGCAATACGTTTTTCGTTGTCTGCCATTTGAGTCAATATATCTTTTTTAGAAGTTGACACGGCATTTTGCAGTTGCTGACCTGTTTGAGCAATAGCTAATCTTAAACGCTGTATTTCTTGACCGAGTTGAGCAACTTCACTGCGACGGTTGCTAACTTCTTGTTTTTGTTGTAAGTACTGCAAGCGAGCGATCGCTCCTTCCCTATACAACGGTTCTAAGTCATTGAGAATACCTTGATTGATACTGAGAATGTTTCTAGAGTTATCAAGTTTTTCTTTAGTTTGTGCTAGCTGTTGCTGTAGCTGCCCTTGTTCTAACTGAATTTGAGCGCCTTGGGATCTTAATTGTTCTTGACTGGAAAATAAACGCAGTTTCTCTTGCCCTGTTAAATTTGCACCATTAGTATTTCCAGTCAACAGCACTCCAAAATATTGATTTTCTTTTAATAATGTGCTTCTACTCTGAGCCAACCTTGCCATTTCTGGAGGTACTTTGATTGCAGGTGTTTGTCCTGAAGAACGATTAAATAAACTGCGATAAAACTGATTTTCCAGCTTCAAAGCTTCACGAATTGTTCTTGCAGAATTTAGCTCCGCTTCAGCACCAGCATGGTCCAGACGCAACAGCAAGTCCCCTTCTTTTACTCGATCGCCATCTTTGACAAAAACCTTTTTCACCACACCATTCACCGGAACCTGTACTTCTCTAACGGCTCCTTGGGGTTCTAATTTTCCTTGAGCGGGGATAGCTTGGTCGATTCTGGAAAAGTATGCCCAAGAAATCGTAAAAACGGTTACGCCCAAAATACTCCACAACGCCGCTCGCGAAAATATTGGCGATCGCCGCAAAATTACCGCTTGTTCAAAGTCGGAAACCCTCGATCTACCATTTTTCTGTGGAATAGAATCTTTGGGAGTTTCCGCGAATCCAGGGAGTATGGATTGCCGAGATTTCTTACCGTTGAGATTACCGTTGAGTTGAGTCATGGGAATTTAGGAGTTAGGAATTACGAGGGAAGGGGGGAGATGGGGGGAGAGGGGGTAGATGAGGGAGAGGGGGGAGAGGGGGGAGAGGGGGTAGAAATTATTCGCTTTAACTTTTCACCTTTGACCTTTGACATGCAGACCTTTAACCTATGCCCTATTCCCTAATTATTAAATTTGCGCTTCTTGTTGTTGATACAGACAGTAGTAACGTCCTTTGAGCGACATTAATTCTTGGTGGGTTCCCTGTTCTACAACATAGCCTTTGTCTAACATTAAAATAGTGTCGGCGTTACGGATTGTACTTAATCTGTGTGTAATGAAGAAAACTGTACGCCCTTTAAAGGCTTCTGCTAAATTTAAGCATACTTGACGTTCGGACTCGTAGTCGAGGGCGCTGGTAGCTTCATCAAGAATTAATAAGCGCGGATTTTGTAAGATTGTACGGGCAATTGCGACTCTTTGCCGCTGTCCACCGGATAAAGCACTACCTCGTTCGCCGACTCTACTATTGTAACCATTCGGCAGTTCCATGATAAATTCATGCGCTACTGCAATTTTAGCAGCTTCGATAATCTCCTCTGGGGTGGCATCTGGATAGTTTAAGGAGATGTTTTCCTGTACGGAGCCTTCAAAAAGTAGGGTATCTTGCGGCACAATTCCTACTTGCTCTCGCAGGGAGTAAAGTTCTACTTTGTTGATGTCGTAACCGTCGATGAGAATGCGTCCGGATTCTAAGGGATAAAGGCGCGGTACCAGTTTCATTAGCGTACTTTTACCGGAACCACTTTGTCCGACGACACCCACAAATACACCGGGGGGAAATTCCAAGCTAATGTTATTTAACTGCATCGGTCCTGTGGGTTTGAAGCGGAAGGAGACGTTATCAAATTTAACAGCCCCTTCAATCATGGGCAGGGGAATGTTACCTTTGTCTTCTTCGCTGGCTTCTTGGGGTGAGTCGATAATGTCGCTCAAACGTTCCAAAGATAAAGCGGTTTCTTGGAAGTTCTGCCATAACTGGGTAAGACGCAACAAAGGAGAAGTCACGTAACCGGAGATGATCCGAAAGGCGATTAACTGTCCTAATGTTAGCGTCCCATCTAATACCAAGTAAGCTCCCACCCACAGCACGAGTAAGCCGGAAAGCTTGTTAAGAAAACCACTGGTAGAACCTGCCGCAGTAGAAGTCTGTACGTTTTTGAAACCAGCACTGACATAACGAGCGTAACGCTCCTGCCATTGCCAGCGCGATCGCAATTCAATGTTTTGGGCTTTAACTGTCTGGATACCTGACAAAATTTCGACTAAGTGGGATTGCGCTTCGGCGTTACGTTCTGCTTTAAACCGTAGCTGTCGGCGGACGATGGGAGAAACTACAAAGGTAAGGATGGCGAATAATGGCAACGTCGCTAGAGCTACTAAAGCCAGTATCCAGCTATAAATAAACATCACCACGATGTAGATAACGGAGAAAACCGCGTCTAAAACCACTGTTAAAGCGGTTCCGGTTAAAAATTGACGAATTTTCTCTAATTCGTTCACCCTAGTAGAAAGTTCACCTACAGGTCGCTTTTCAAAGTAACGTAATGGTAAACGCAGCAAATGGTCGATAATTTCCGAACCCAGAGTTAAATCAATACGGTTGGTAGTATCGACAAATAAATAAGTCCGAATAGTACCAATAATTGCTTCAAATATGGCAATTACGACCAGAAATACACCGAGAACTTGCAGCGTATCCGGACTGTTTTGGTTAATTACCTTGTCGATAATTACCTGGGTAACTAGCGGGTTAGCCAAGCCGAACAACTGGAAGAAGAAGGAGGCAATAAATACTTCTACCAGTACGCCTTTATACTTATTTAAAGATGGCAAAAACCAACTTAACCCAAATTTTTGCTGCGGTGTTTCTGAGGTGGGTTGCAGCAGCAATACGGGGATCGCATCTTGTTGTTGTTCTTGTTCGGTTTGGGGTTTGGATTGAAGCAGTACCTGGACTACATCAGAGGTTTTCTGATTGAGGATTCCCGATTCCGGCACGCCAACTACTATGTTTTTGTTAGTAATTTCATAAAGTACGGCATAACTATCTTGCCATTGGACTATTGCAGGGGCTTCAATTCTGCCGATCGCGTTTGCAGGTACGCCAACAAGTTGGGGTCTTAAACCGACCAATTGGGCTATAGAACCGCACTGCTGCAACGACAGCGAACCCGTGCGCTTTTGCTGATTAATTAATACTTTACGAATAACTTCCTTACGGAAGGGCATATTCAAATGTTTGCTCAACATCCCGAAGCAAGCCAGAATTCCATTTACTTCGCCACTACCGCGCACGTGGGGATATTTTTTGGCAGCAGCAACATCTCGCTTATTTACATGATAATTTTCGGCTTCTGGCGGCTCTGCGGGAGCGTAGGGAATATCGTCGTATGCCTCCGAACCAGCAGGAATTACTTCGGTGATGTTTACCTGTTGCGCTTCTTCCTCAGTATTATCTTGAACTACTTGTTGGGATGGCGAAAAGACATTTGCGGGTATACCTAACAAGCGAACCCGACTTCCTCTGGGTAAAGATTGAGTGGAGTCAAAGCGATCGCCGATTATTTCGGGGGAAACCGTTCCTCCACTTACTAACCAAAGATAATCGGGACTTAGCTGATTTGCAGCATTGCGAGTTGTTAAGTTAACAATTTGTGTATCATCGTAAGTTTTCAGCGCTAAATCTTTACAGTTGCTACAATCGGATGCTTCTAAAACCAACTGGCTATTTGCTTGCTGTCGCAATTGTGCCGACAGTAATTCAAATACTTCGACTATTCCAGCACGATTATAAAAATGTGATAAAAAGCTTTCTTCTTCCTTAATTAAAGCTAGAAACTCCGCAGCATTAAAGTTGATACAAATAACTTCCGTCGAAGCAATAGCGGTGGAACCAGGTACTCCCCGCACTGTTTCAAGCCAACCCATAATTTCTCCGGGTTGCAGCCTTGCCAAAGTTACGGGTATTTGGGTTTCGGGTTCGTAACCGAGTAAACGCACTTGCCCGGAATGAAGAATAGATATTTGAGCGGGCATTTTTTCCCGCGCTAAAATTACCTGTCCCATACGGTAGCGGTACAGCTGTGCTTTTTCTAAAAGCTTTGCCATTACTGCCGGTTGTAACTGGTTAAAGGGAGTAACCCCCGCTAAAAATTCTTGGATGTTAGTTGTTGTATAAGTCATTTGAATTTTGGATTTTAGATTTTGGATTTTAGAATAATCCTTTAGATACACCTGAAAACTTGAGAATTTTGGATTTTGGATCGAATCAAATGGTGATGCGTTTTCTCGTCACGACAACTTAAAAAATAATCAATCTGCTTTATTTTTCGTCAAACAGGAACATATTCCTTCGTTCGATCCAAAAACCAAAATTTTAAATTTTAAATTTTAAATTCAATTAGCTTTCAGTCGAATCATCTTTATCCGTCGATAACTGACTATCCTTGAGGGTAGAAGTTATTTCTCCCTGCACCCAGGCTTCAAATTGCTCGTTTAACAATCGCTGTTGCGTTGCTGCGTCTAACTGCGCGGGAATAAATTGCTCCAATCGAACAATTAAAATCCAATCTCCCAAACGAGTGGGCGGTAGAACTTGCCCTGGTTGAGACTTGAGCAACATTTTCGCTAAAACCGGATGGGGAACCCCCAACTCTACCGGACCAATTAAACCGCCCGTCTGCGCTTCAGGTCCCTTACTATACTCGCGAGCAAGTTCGGCAAAAGGCTGCTCATCTTCTTGAACGCGAAAGTATAATTCTTGGGCAATGGCAATATCATTAACCCGAATTAGCGAATAAATGACTTTATCTAACTTTTCCTTACGTTGAAGAAAATACGATTCTAACTTTGTCTTCCAAGTCTCTTGTTTAAACTTTTCTAAGCGAAGAGTACGAGTTACTAGATAATCTAGCTGCTCGCGTTCTAAGTTGCGGGATTTCAGCCAAGCTTGTAATTGCTGCTCATCCCCTAGTTGCTGCTGTTGGTAAAACTGCTTATATGCTGTTGCCACTTCTTCCTCAGAAAGCGAAATAGAAGCAGTTGCATTATCAATAACTATTTCTTTTAACAGTTGAGGCAGCATTCCGTACTGCTTAAGCAGCGGAAGAATCTCATCAACATTAATAGCGCGATCGCCAATTTGCAAAACTGCGGTCATAATATTAGTATCATTCAGGTTGCCGCTGTGATAAATTGCTTCAATCAAAGTATGTCTATAAAGTTATTAACAGGTTGTGATGCCGGTTAATAAAGCATAAAAGACAACATTTGGTTAATTTTACTAATAGCTGCTGACTGTTATTAATACCTAGATATGGAAACATATGCTATTCGGGGAATTACTGAAAAACATAGTAGTAATAAAATCTGATGTTTGCCAAAGTACATTTGAGACATACGTAATCTTTGCTACTATACATATAATTAACCATCTTTAATAGTTTAACCGCTGTTAAAAATTGAGAGCCAGTTTTTTCGACTCTAATAGAAATCGATCTGGTTTAACAACCCGCCTCTATAGATGATTAAACAATCGATCGCAATTATTTAAACCGTAAAATTATCCTTGACATAATGGTCGTTATAGTATTCAAAGCCACCATTAGCTAAATCCTCAAAACTCAGGGTATTATCTGCCAGTAACCTTTAGGCAGTCAACGCCATCGGTAATTGTTCCGAGGCAGGGGAAGTAAACAGTGGGATTATTGAGTGTTAGTATGATAATTTTGTTTATATAATTTGTAATTTGTTATTACTCTTCACCACATAAATTATGAGAGGTTTTCGCGTCTGGGTTTGTGGTTACAACCAGCGAGCATCTGGTACTCTGCCACATTAATTTTGATGGGTTCGTAGTAAGGGCATCGGTTCCCCAATCCGGAGGGGCTAAAGCTTTTTCTACCAACCTTTGTTTTTAAACGGTAAATTCCATCTTGATAATTAAATCGTTGTAGTCTCTGTCGCCACCGTTGTATAAGTCTTCAAAACCAAAGGTGTTGTCATTTAGTAGACGAATATGGTCGAAATTATCGGTGTTTGCGCCTTGATATGCGAAGTATACTTTTGCGTTGTTGTTGAGGGCATCCGTGAAGCTACCATTGGCATATAGTGAAGAAAAAACAAGCGGAAATTAACTATAAATTACGAATTAATAGCTATTTTGTAATTTGTTGAAGTAAAACTTGGATAAATAGCTCGCCTATTACAAGCACTTTTTTTAATATAATTACTTAGGTAAATAAGCTGTATTGTTTATTCTTTGTTTGCTTGAAATTATTGCTTTTTAAGTATAGTAGTTTTTTCTTTTAGGATAATCTAGCTACTGTCGCTACTTTTGTTTGAGGAGATGATAAAAAGCACCCGGTAAATTTACCAGATGCTTTTTTTTAACTAACCCGTTTCCCAACCGCAGCCAGGAAACAAATTAATTAAGCAAAGTCAATCTTCAGTTCGATGTCGTTGAAATCTTTGTCGCCACCGTTAGCCAAGTCTTCAAACTTGAACATACCGTTCTCAAACTTAACGTGATCGAAGGTACCGTTGTCGGTGTTAGCGCCCATGAAAGAGAGGTATACACCTTCGACGCTATCAAGGTTGCTTGTCGCTTGTAATAAAGTACCGTCTGCAACGAAGGCAATACCCAAGATGTCTCCACCTTGTAGAGTGAAGCTTCCAGCTACGTCGTTAGCATCGTCGTCAGCTGTGATTCCAGTATTAACAATATTGCCTAAAGCTTTTGCGAGGTAGCCTTCTTCATCGGTTGCTATACCATCAATACTACCGTCAGCACTATCAACTTTATAGAAGTAAATGTTGTTGTCGTAATTTGCTTCTCTACTGATTTCGTAGGTAGCTGTTACGGTTTCACCTGCGAATCTTCTAAGATCGATTACTTCCATCACGTTGTTGCCCTCGGTAACGGTGCCGATGGTGCTGCCTGGGGAAACAGGAGTGATGGGATCGGGGGTAGGTGGAGGAGTTACAGCAGCAGCAACTGTGGTGAAGTTATAATCTTCACCATCAACTAATTCGCCGTTAAATGGGTTCCCAGCATCATCCGTAAATGCACCAGATTCGATTTCAACGGTGTAATCTTTACCGTTCATCAAATTAAAAGATGGGTTGATGGTAACAACACCACCAGCGATAGTTACTTGAGAAGAATCATCAGCAGCGATTCGGAAACTGTCTTCACCTTCACTGATGATGATGAATTTACCTGCAACTGCTTTTACATCTTCGTTCAAGGTAAAGCTGATGTTTGTACCTACTGCTACGCCTGTACTGTTGTCAGCAGGAGTAAGGGTTCCTAAGAATGTAGGTGCGTCGGTGTCGTCGGGAGTAGTGACAGGAGCAGCAATTGTGGTGAAGTTGAAACCATCATCATCACCTAAATCACCGTCGAATTCGTTCCCAGCAGCATCTGTAAATGCACCAGACTCGATTTCTACGGTGTACTCTTTACCGTTCATCAAGTCAGCAGTTGGGTTGATGGTAACTAAACCACCGTTGATAGTTACTTGAGAAGAATCAGCAGCGATTACGATATCGTCTTCACCATCGCTTGAAATAGTGATGTTCTTACCTGCAACTGCTACTGCATCTTCGCTTAAGGTAAAGCTGATGTTTGTACCTACTGCTACACCTGTACTGTTGTCAGCAGGAGTAAGCGTTCCTGAGAATGTAGGTGCTGTGGTGTCAGGAGCAGCAATTGTGGTGAAGTTGAAAGCACCGTCAGTAGCTAATTCACCGTTGAATTCGTTCCCAGCAGCATCTGTGAATGCACCAGACTCAATTGCTACGGTGTATTCTTTACCGTTGATCAAGTCAGCAGTTGGGTTGATGGTAACAACACCACCGTTAATAGTTACTTGAGAAGAATCAGCAGCGATTGTGGTAACGGTTCCATCTTCGTCTGTGATGGTGATGTTTTTACCTGCAACTGGTGTTGCATCTTCGTTTAAAGTAAAGCTGATGTTTGTACCTACTGCTACATCCATAGCGTTATCAGCAGGAGTAGTGGCTCCTGAGAATGTAGGTGCTGTGGTGTCAGGAGCAGCAATTGTGGTGAAGTTGAAGGTACCGTCAGTAGCTAATGTACCGTCGAATTCGTTTCCAGCAGCATCTGTAAATGCACCAGACTCGATTGCTACGGTATATTCTTTACCGTTCATCAAGTCAGCAGTTGGGTTGATGGTAACAACACCACCGTTAGTAGTTACTTGAGAAGAATCAGCAGCGATTACGATATCGTCTTCACCATCGCTTGAAATAGTGATGTTCTTACCTGGAACTGCTACTGCATCTTCGCTTAAGGTAAAGCTGATGTTTGTACCTACTGCTACGCCTGTACTGTTGTCAGCAGGAGTAGTGGCTCCTGTGAATGTAGGTGCTGTAGTGTCTTCAGCAACTGTGATGAAGTTGAAGAGACCGTCAGTAGCTAATTCACCGTCGAATGGGTTCCCAGCAGCATCTGTGAATGCACCAGACTCGATTTCTACGATGTATCCTATACTGTTGATCAAGTCAGCAGTTGGGTTGATGGTAACAACTCCACCGTTAATAGTTACTTGGGTAGTATCAGCAGCATCGATTTCTATGTCTCCGATCCTGATGGATTTACCTGCAACTGCTACTGCATCTTCGCTTAAGGTAAAGCTGATGTTTGTATTTGCTGGTACGTTTTCAGCGTTATTAGCAGGAGTAGGGGTTCCTATTAACGTAGGTGCTGTAGTGTCTTCAGCAACTGTGATGAAGTTGAAGGTACCGTCAGTAGCTAATGTACCGTTAAATGGATTTTCAGCAGCATCTGTAAATGCACCAGACTCGATTTCTACGGTGTATTCTTTACCGTTGATCAAGTCAGCAGTTGGGTTGATGGTAACAACTCCACCGTTAATAGTTACTTGGGTAGTATCAGCAGCATCGATTGTGGTAACGGTTCCACCTTCACCTTCATCTTCATCATCTACGATGAAGATGTTCTTACCTGCAACTGCTACTGCATCTTCGCTTAAGGTAAAGCTGATGTTTGTACCTACTGCTACACCTGTACTGTTGTCAGCAGGAGTAAGCGTTCCTGTTAATGTAGGTGCGGTAGTGTCAGGAGTAACTCCTACTCCATCAGGAGCTATGGTGAAGTTGAAGGTACCGTCAGCAGCTAATATGACGTCGATGTCCTCACCACTGGTATTTTTAAAAGCACCAGACTCGATTGTTACGCTGTACTCTCTACCGTTGCTAAAATTAGCACCACTTGGGTCGATGGTAACAACACTACCATCGATAGATACCAGTGGAGAATTAGCACCGATTTGGAAATTGTTTCCAACATCGTCTGTGATAGTGATGAGTTTATCTGGAACTGCTGTTACGTTTTGACCGAAGTCCAAGACGATCGATGTGCTTGCTGCTACGTTTTCAGCGTTGTCACTAGGATTGGTGGTTACTGTTAATACAGGTGCTGTGGTGCCGTCGTTGGGATCGGGAACAAAAGAAGTGGTGAAGTCCTGAGAAGTGTTAACATTGCCCTTAGTAGAAGTATTATCGACTGCCACCCAGGTAAAGTCAGAAGGATCGTCACCAGTACCCTGCAACTGTAAAGAACCTGTTGCAAGGGTGGTTGTGTCGTTTTCACCTACACCGATGTTATTGCTGATTGCTCCAATGAATCCTGTTACACCAATAGGATCTACAGTAGCGGTAACAGTTCTATCATTTCCACCGTAGCTGAGAAACTGGTCTACAGTATCGTTATTTACTAATGCGATCGCACCTAATGCTGGAATACCATCATCAAAGTTAATGGAAACTGTACCAAAGCCGTCCGGTATTGGATTGGGATTATGCCGCTTAAAAATTTTTGCTGGAAGATAGTTCCGTCAGTTCTATAAGCAACGATTGAATAATTTGTGAGGTCGGTACCAGCAGGACCTGCAATTTCTACAAATGAATTAGTATCAACACCTGCATTTAAATAATGAAACTCGTTAATAAAAACTGTTGCCATTCCAGAGAACTCTCCTAGTTGATATATAAATGTGTTGAGATGCGCCCTACATTACATTTACCGGACGTTAAAAACCTAGAGTGCAACTACTCGCAGCACTCTCTTACTGACTTACCAAGAGTGCAGGAGTTGTCAACAATTGCCTCAAAAGTTCAGATAGAAATTATATTTTGTAACTTCTAACTTCTGTATTTACAAAGAAGCCTAAAGTGACTGTTGCCAATATAGATAATAAAAATTATTAAAATCTTAAAATTAGGTTAAGAAAAGTTTAAACCTGAATAAATAATAATATTTTGTTGCGGGTATTTGCTGAAGTGTCAATACCTAAAAAATCAAGCTTTTACCTTACATATACTCAATCTTAATATATGTTATCTTTTTAGGCAAGTAAATTGTATTATGATAGCTTTTTATAGTTTTAAATGTATATATCGTTGAATTTACAGGATATATCATTAAAGATAAAGTGAATTGTCTCCGATTGATTGCAATTATAGCGACATGAATATTATAGAGCTTATTTTGTCAAGGATAGTTTTCATCTTTTGTATTTAATTATGATTTTTTATATTGCACTTGATACAAATAGGAATAAAATAATAGATTTGATACATAGTTTATGTTGTTCGTTAAGGAAAAATTGAATAATTTTTGAGGATAGGGAATTGAGAGTTGGGCGTTGGGCTATTTATGCAAGTAATAAACCCGGTTTCATAAGACCCAAAGCGCGATCGTCTGGCTGTGGAATACTCTTGAAACCGGGTTTCTGAAACTGTGTGTTTAGGTCAACCTAATAAGCTAATTAATATCAGGCGCTAAATTCCATCTTGATTTCGATGTCGTTGAAGTCTTTATCTCCACCATTAGCTAAATCTTCAAACTTGAACATACCATCCTCAAATATGATATGGTCAAATCCGCTATCGGTGTTAGCGCCAATATAAGAGAAATAAACGCCTTCTACGCTCTCAAAGTTGCTTGCTGCTTGTGTTAAAGTTCCATCTGCAACGATCGCAATACCCAAAATATCCCCACCTGTTATTTCAAGCACTCCTGTTGTGGTTTGCTCGTCATCGGTTGTTAAGGCTTGGCTTGGGTTGATAACGTTGTTTAATGCAGCTTGTAGATAACCGCTAGCATCAGGTGCTAAGGAACCGATTTCACCGTTAGCGTTATCAAGTTTGTAGAAGTAAACGTTGTTGTCGTAATCTGCTTCTCGGTTGATTTCAAAGCTAGCTGTTACGGTTCTACCTGCGAATGCGGTAAGATTGATTAATTCTATTTCATTTCCATTTGCATCTTTGTTGCTGGTGTTGATAGGGTTGATAGTTTGCGGAGTAATTTCTTGAGTATCGCGGGGATTATAGCTTTGGGTGTCTATGGTAAGAGGATTTTCAAATGCTTGAGCTACTTCTTTCCAATCAACAAATTTAAAGTTGGTGCTAGCATTTTCTAATTCTTCTTCATCTTCTACCACAACTTGCGGATCGTTTGCACCATCTTGTACTACTAATAATCCGTTGGGGAATTCGCTTCCTAAACCAACGTTAACAATATCTAAACCATCACTTTCGTTTACCTGATCGATGCCATTGCGATCGCCAACAACGAAGCTACCCAAATATTCGTTTGTACCTTCACGACTGAAGACAGCGTAGGAAGAATCTCCTTGACTGTTAGCAATCAGATAACCAGTTCCATCGTCACCGTAATATATTGATAAACCTTCGATATCTGGAACTAAAGGAGAAACGTTGGTAGCTGCGAATTGAGTTTCGGGTATTTCGTCTGCTAAACCACGAGCAATTAAACTGTAAGCAGCAGCAGTCGGATGGAATTCATCCCACCAGAAATATTCGTCGGGGTTGGGTACTACTGCTCCGGTGGTTGTATTTAAAGCGGGTGTGACAACGTTGGTTAACCCGAATTCGCTAGGATTAGCTAGAATTTTCGCGAATTCCCCAGCAATGTCTAACTCAATAATATTTATTCCTAGTTCACCTTCAAGTTCGTCTAATTTGGGATCGAGTAAGGTGTTAAATTGAGTTGATGCGGCGTTTAAAGCGTTGTTAATTCCAGCAGCGTTAGCAAAGGGAAGCGTACCCAAAGGTGCAGCGTTAGGAATGATAAAGTTTTTTGCACCTGCTTGGGCTAAGGTGGTAATATTTTCGGTTAATCCTTGTAAAGCGCTTAGGGGCGTGTCTATATTTTCCGCTGTGTTTTCAGCGTTCATATCGGGGAAGAAATTATTTGAACCCGCAGTAATGAAGAAAACATCAGTTGCAGTAGGTTCATCTACAAGCAGATAGGCTGAAATTTGTTCGCCGACATTCGGAAAACCTTCATCGGAAAAACCAGAACCACTTTCAGCAGTTCCGAATGCATAATTATTTCCACCTTCAAGGGAAGGAGTGGAAGCTGAGAAACCTAATTGTTTGGCAATGATTTCGGGTACTAATTCACCGTTAGAAAAGCGTCCGTCATCGTAAGGTGGAGATGGTGGAAATGCATCAGTGAATGGATTTGCTTGAGTAATAAGGAATAAGTTACCAACATCTGCAAGGCTATCGCCGAATGTAATAAAGTCGGTAAAGGGAACTTTTTGTAAATCGGCTTGCTCTTGGGAAGTTGCAACTACCGTGAAATCACTATCAGCTTCGGGTGCTGCGGAGAATTTTAAGATACCCGCACCATCTTCCATCGCTACGTAAAGAAAACCCAATTCTTGGTCAACTACTATTCCTTCTGCTTGTCCATCTTCTGCTTCCCCACCTTCGGGTAAAGGTAATTCTAAAGTACGAACAACTTCAGCTTCTATCAATTGTTCGTCAGCAGGACTTAATTTAGAAGTTAATTCTAATTGAGCAACTTTATTACCATCCGCTTGGGTAACAAAGACGTAAGATTTACCATTATCGGGACTGGTATAAGTTGCTAAACCGTAAGCAGTCGCTTCACCGTCGTCTACACCAAAGATTGAAAAATCTGGATTATCTAATTGTGGTGTGCGAAACTTTGAAAGTTCACCGTTTTCTGAAATAGTGAAGATAGCTAAAGTATCGTTAGCTCGATCGGAAACAACTGCCAAATCAACTTTCGATTCTGCACCAATTATCATCGATGCCAAAGGAAAATTGTAGATAATATCGACGTTGTTAAAACGCTGTTGCCCAAATTCTGCTGGTGCAATTATCTGCTGAGTTTCCCCTTGCAAATTAAAGGTTGCTAAACCACCATCTTTTAAAGTTCCGATAACAATACTTTCACTAGAATTATTCGGATTTACCCAAATAGCTGGATCGTCAGCATCCCCAGCAATTGCATTCTCAACATTTTCAACGTTAACAACACCAGGAGTTTCCAACTGTGGAAGCACTGCGGGAGTAGTTTTGAAATCCAAACCCAAAGCGATAAATTGAGTTGTTTGTATAGGTAAAAAATTATTATCGCTGACAACAATCAAACTTTGACTACCATCTTCTAATTGTGGCCCCAAAGCCAAACCTTCCAAATTATCGGGAGCAATTCCCAAATCTGCAAAGTCTACTAATAACCGCTTTTGTACCGCTGGATCGATTTCAAAAACACCGGGAGCTATAATTTCTCCATCATCTTCTAAAGGAGTTTCTCGAAATAAATCATTTTGACTGCTGACATCTAAAGCACCTTGAGTTTGCACTTCATAAAGCTTTACTGTATTGCCCTTACCAGCAGTGAAAGAACGCTCCAAAGCGAGTAGAGTGCCGTTATTATCAGTCGCTAATAATTCAACTAAACCGTTAGTACGAAAATCAGTTTCAGAGTCGGGTGCGATCGCAACTTCACCAACTTCGTAAACAAACTCTCCTACAGGTTGTCCGGTTGTCAGATCGTATTTTATAATTCGCGATAAGCTTTCCTGTCCGACATCTGCTGCTGCACCATCTTGAATTAAAGCATTTTCAGTCGCAGTATATAAATAACGTTGGTTGGGAGTAATTGTTAAACTTTCAAAAGCTGCATTATTACGAATTCCGCTGTTATCTCCGACATTGAATTTTTCCGGTATTGGTAATTCGCTCAGTTGTCTACCTTGCAAAGAAAACTGATTAACGAAGGGATTAATTGGACTATTTACATTACTAGCATCCCCTTCAGAAGAAATATATAAATTACCTTGAGTTAAAGCAATACCTTCAGGATCTAAACTACCATCAGCAAAAGCATTTCCGCTGGCATCTTGTAGAGTAGTGACATCGTTAAAAGTGATATCACCGCTATCTAATTTACCGTCGGTTAAATTTATATCGAGAGTATAAAAACGAGCGGGATTTATTGTACTGCGATCGTCGGAAAGTGCGTAATAAACACCTTTGCTTGGATCGTAAGCAATCCCGGAAAGTCCACCAACTTCGGTACCGTTGAAATCTAAACCAGTCGGAAAACTTGTTTCTCCTAAAAAGGAGATATTTGTAACATATTGACGATTTTGATTAGTCATATTTACGGATAATAAATCTATATCCGTATATACTAAACGATGATCGGAACTGGGGAAGGGAAAATCTCCAATTAAGTTAAATAAAGGATCTTCATCGGTAGTCCAGAATACACCCGCATCCTCAATTTTTAAATTTCGAGAAGGTAAAACATAATCTACCCGCAGATTACCGGAAGTCTCATCGTTAAAATCAGCAGTATCAAAAGCCGGATTTCCCGTATGATTTTCGTTAACTCCACCTTGACGATTTGCTGCATCTATTCCACCTTGACTCGATGGAGTTACAGAAGTATTAATTTGCGGATTATCTAAAAGTTGTAAAATTGCATTATCTTTACTGTCACCGTCAGTTGGATCGGCGTTTTGATCGCCCATAATAACGAATTTGGCGTTACTATTTAATCCACCTTTATTATCATTATCATCATAAATGTAATCCCCTTCACCAGGAGTTATATAATCAGCCCAAAAGCGGATTTCATCATGATTGCGCTTACCGTTTCTATCTTCTTCACCATCAAAAACTGGGGGTGTCGGATGGGAAGCTAAAACGTGAATAATTTCACCATTAACATTAACAGGAATATCCCAATGACTTTTAGAAGAAAGACGTAAAACATCTATTTCTTCTGAAGAGTAGAAATCATCAAGTTTGTTGTCACTAGAATCATTAGTTAAAAACCCATTCGGCATATCTTTCCATAGAAAATTCTGGAAAGTGCGAACTTCATCTTCTACAATCGGATACTTTGATAAGAGTACCATGCCATATTGACCCGGAAACGTACCAAACCCAAAAGCATCATTAGCTAAATCAAAAGTTCCTTCGGTAGTACCAATCGTACCATCGTTATTTAAGTCGAATCCCGAAGCAATGCCGGTATTAGAAGGTGCCAAATAAACGTAAGGATAATCTACCGCATTAACACCATTTTGACTAACTTCTAAATAGTTGTTCTTGAAATTGGCGATCGCTTCTCCATTGCGATCGTAATCAAACTCATTCAGTAACAACACATCGGGATTTGTTCGCTGAATGATTTCCGCTACAGCTTTAGCTTGTTCGTTATCGGCAGTCGATAAATCGGTTATTAGTTTACCCGCACTATCGCGATTTAAAGATGTATTATAACTTGCAAAACGGATATCTTGTTTGGTTGCATTATCAGGCATTGTTAATATTTATCCTTTAAATAACCTAAGTAGTGACATGAATATTTTTTTACAGAAAATAGATACGATCACCTTTGATTCTGTAAAAATATTCACTTTCAATGTTTCATTTAGAGGTTAAGGAAAGGATATATTTAGGTTAAATAAATATTGATATAACTAAATTTAATGATAATTTTTATTATAAATATGTAGGTTGGGTTAGACGCAAAAAAATATTGATGGTTATTGAATATGTAAAAATGCGTCGTAACCCAACATTTACTATTTGGTTTTTATTGAATATAAGATGGTGCGGTACTTTAAAGTGCCGTAACACACCCTACAAGAGTGTTTTATTAAATTAAGTAGTAGGTTGGGTTAGACGCAAAAAAATATTGATGGTTATTGAATATGTAAAAATGCGTCGTAACCCAACATTTACTATTTGGTTTTTATTGAATATAACATGGCACCCTACAACTTGCTATCCATCTTTGAATATACTATCCCCGAATTCTATTTGATAGAAGTCATTTTTTGCTGTGGGAGCAATGATGTAAGATAAATAAACTTCTTCTAGGCTCTCAAATTTGCTTACTAATAAAGATTGAGAAAATTCACTTTCCAAATTGGCATTGGCTTTATTTACTGAATCTATGTCGATGGTGTTTAAGTATTCGTTTGCAACACTGAAGCTAAATACTGATTCGCTACTATTCTCTTGATATGAAATTAAAGAAAAAGTATTAGTATTTGTGCGAACTGTATCTTTAGGAATCTCGTCAATTACAGCTTGAGCAACTATATTTGAAACAGCAGTTGTCGCATGAAAATCGTCCCACCAAAAATACTCATTGGGATTGGGTACGACAATTTCGTTATCTTCATTTAAAGCAGGCTCCTCAACGTTGGTTAATCCGAAAGCCTCTGGGTTTGCTCGAATTTGAGCAATTTCACTAGCAACGTCTAACTCAAAAATATTTATTCCCAGTTGATCTTCAAGATTGTCTAATTTGGTATCGAGCAAGATATTAAATTCAGTTGATGCAGTATTCAAAGCGTCGCTAATTCCCCCATTTTTAGCATAGGGAAGCGAACCTAACATGGCAATATTAGGAATAATAAAGTTTTCTGCACCAGCATTCGCTAAGGTGGTAATGTTTTGTGTCAATCCGGATAATACGCTTGCAGGAGTACCTACATTATCCGGCGTTATTTCCTCATCTATATCGGGGAAGAAATTATTTGAACCCGCACTGATAAAGAAAACATCATCTTCGGCAGGTGTATCTATACCTAAGTATGCTTCAATTTGTTCGCCAACATTAGGTAAACCTTCATCGGAAAAACCAGAGCCAGTTTCTGCTGTTGCGAATGCATAGTTATCTCCACCAGCTAGGGAAGGAGTAGAAGCTGATAAACCTAATTCTTTGGCAATTATTTCTGGTACTAATTCACCGTTAGAAAAACGTCCGTCAGCATAAGGTGGAGATAGTGGATTAGTTGAACGGCTAGTAATATATAAGTTACCAACATCTGCAAGACTATCACCGAATGTAATAAAGCTGGTGAATGAAGTTTTGAAAGTAGTTTGAGAGCTTAATTCTTCTGAGAAGCAGGTTTTTGTGATGTTCTGATGATTTTGATCGATCATATTGACGATGGATATTTGTGTATTTCTACCTATGAAAAAATGAGCCGGAATAGTAGGGGCAAAGTCTTTAATTAAGCTTAATCAAGTTAATAATTCAGTAATCAATAATACGTATCAATATTTTTTGAAGATTTATTGTAACATTTTAAAATGATGGAATAGTTTGTAGGTTGGGTTAGACGCAAAAACAATGTTGATGATTATTAGAAATGTAGTAACCCAACATTTACGATTTGGTTTTATTATCAGATGGTGCGTTACGGCTTCCTTTAAGATATCTGTTTACTCGGTTGCGATTTTGTGCCGCAGGGCACCCTACAAGATTATTTTATTTCACTTTTTATAAACCAAAAAAAACAATATCAATGGCGATCAAAAATCTATAAATGCGTCGTAAGCCAACATTTACGATTTGGTTTTATTATCAGATGGTGCGTTACGGCTCCCTTTAAAATATCTGTTTACCCGGTTACAATTGCGTGCCGCAGGGCACCCTACAAAATTCTTTTATTTCGCGTTTTATAAACAAAAAAACAATATAAACGAAAAAACCCGGCTCCTTGAAGAAACCGGGTTGATTAAACTCTAGCCTAATTTAACTGGGGAAAAACTTGAAAATTCAATTATGCAACTTCAAAATTAGTAAACTCGATTTCGATGTCGTTGAAGTCCATGTCACCACCGTTGGGTAAATCTTCAAAACCGAATTTCTTGTTATCAACTAACTTAATGTGGTCGAAACCATCACCACCAGTTGCACCAGGGAATGAGAAGTAAACCATTGGATCGTTGCTGGAATCTGCATCTTGCAGTTCTGCTAAGGTACCATTAGCAATAATCATTGCACCGATAATGGAACCAGCTTCAAGGTTGACAACTCCACTTTCGCTTTCGTCATCACCGATGGAGAAGGCAGGAGTGATGACGTTATTTATAGCAGCTTGGAGGTAGTTATCACCATTAGGTAATTCACGACCAATCAAACCGTTAGCGCTGTTAACTTTGTAGAAGTATACTTCGTTATCGAAATCTGCTTCTCTACTGATTTCGTAACTAGCTCTGACGGTAACGTCACCGAAACCTCTGAGGTTAATTAGTTCTACGCTGTTATCATCAAATTCTACATTGACGATTTCTTCTCCAAATTCATTTCCAAGTTCTAATGGTGCGCTGATTGCTTCGGCAATGTGAACTTGGTCTGTTAAACCATCAATTCCAGGAATTTCTTCACCGTAAAGTTCAAATCCTTCGCCAACTGAATCTGTAATAGCTTGAGATTCGGGACCATCGTAATAAACGGGTACGGGACGGTTGCTGTGGTTAGTCCAACCATGCTTGACATCGGACTCAGAACCCCAGAAGTGACCGGCTGCTTCGGGTGCTAAAGCATCGTAATCTGTAGGTGAAGCTGCTCCGTCTAATGCATCATCCGTATCTTGAGCGTTTACACCATAAGTAAGAGCGTTTGGTCCGACATCCCGTAACAGTTCGGGGAAGTTCTCATTTAAAGTTAAGTAATGGTCGTGATCGGCAGTGATTACCAACTGGTTTTCTTCAAACCCACCATTGGCTTCAATCCAATCCAAAACGGTTTGCACTGATTTATCGAATTCCAGTGTATTACCGATTAGGTTGTCCAAGTTGTTATCATGAGCAGCCCAGTCAATGTCACCACCTTCTACTAGCATAACGAAGCCGTCTTCGTCATCTTCTAATACATCCAAAGATGCTTTTGTCAACTGGTCGAGGGTGGGGTTTTCGTTACGTTCTCTGGCAATAAACTGCTCGTCTGTTTCGCCAGGTAGCAAAGGTCTTGTTGTATCACCGACTCCTAATGGTAATGCTGGTGAATTTTCTGATGCTGATACGTTATAACCCAAAGTGAATTGAGCAAAACCTGTTGTTCCATAATCACCATCAGCAGAAGCGGTAGGTAGATTTCCTTCTTGACCTCTGGCACCGTAAATACCTAAGAGTCGTCCCGTTTCTGGATCGATTCCCGCAGCTGTATCAGCTAAAACTTGGGCTGCATCAACTCCGCGCTCTAAGAAAGTATAGCCGTAGATATTATCTGTAGGATTTTCTCTAAGTTCGTTGTAAGTACCTTCAGATACATATCTAAAATCCGTGGGTTCTAAAGAACCATTAGGAGGTTCTACACCTTCAGGTAACGGATCGTCAACGTTAGATAAGGGATGACCGCCACCCAAGAGAACTGTAGGTTTAAATACACCGAGTTCTTGCTGGAGAATGGTGTCGATGACTCCAAACTCGTCTAATTTACTGCGAGTATTAACTTGAGCCGCAGCCGCACCAGGGGTTGCATGGTCGATGGGAACCGAAGAAATTAGACCCGTTGCTTTTCCTTGAATTGCTGCCTTGGTAAAGAGACTTTCTAAAGGTTGCTCAAAAATATCAACTCCAACAGCACCGTTATAGGTTTTGGTGCCGGTGTATAAAGTAGTAGCAGTATTCGCGGAGTCGGGATAGCTGTATTTGATATATTCCTTATCAAAACCTTCGCTAGCTTCACCACCATAGTAAGCGTCATCCCAGGGCTTTTCTCCACCTCTAACTGGGTCGTAACCAACTAAATTACCATTGACAGTGGCTGCATTTGCACCACCATCTTTGTTAATTCCTGGGTTAAAGCTGGGATCGAATTCAAAACCGTCGCGAATTTCACCTTCTCCGGTAACGCGATCGCTCTGGCTACCTTCAAGAGCAGAGTTACCAGTGTCGTAAATACCATCTTCATCGGCGATGGTGGTTCCGTAGGTAGTTACTAGACCGTAATTTTCCAAATTTTGGAGGCTGAGTCCACTTCCCTTACCCTCGGTGTAAAAGTCGCTGAGAGTTTGACCAGTAGCACCACTTTGGATTTGTTTGTATATGGCAGTAGCACGAGCCATTTCCCAGCCCATGCCGTCGCCGATCATGATAATTGTATTCTTAGCCATTAAAGATAATTCCCTATTTAAGTATTTGTAGGTAATGAAAACAGAGTAAAAGCGATCGCCAGGTCTTCAGAAAATTTGTATGCGAAAAAATACTGAGGAGCATGAAACATTATTGTTCCATTTATTTGTTAAGACAATATTAAATTAAGTTTAAAAAAAATGAATTAGTTTGTTTTGAATTTGGTAGATTTTGATACTTTTAATCTAGAAGTAACAATCTTAAAAATACTTTGATTTAAATCTAATTACTATATTAAATATCTAAATTTTCTTTAGCTTAAAATAACGAATGAGGTGTTACGAAGACAGCTTGTAGGTTGGGTTAGACGCACAAATAATTTTTATGCTTAACCTTAATTGTAAAAATGCGTCGTAACCCAACATCAAATATGAGAGCAAAAAAAGAAGTTCAAAATCTATAGGTTGTAGGTTGAGTTAAACGCACAAATAATTTTTATGCTTAACCTTAATTGTAGAAATGCGTCGTAACCCAACATCAAATATGAGAGCAAAAAGAGTTGTTTTATAGACTGTAATTTTGGCATCTTGTAAAAATGTCCCCATAATCTGTTACTTAATTCTCTCAATTGGGAAATATATGAGTAGAAATAAAGTTCAAGCAGGTGATAATAATGTTAAATACCGGACAAATTCTACAAGAGCGCTATCAAATCTCCGAAAAAGTCGGACATAATATTGCCCATCAAGTTTGGTTAGCACGGGATATAAAAATTAAGCCGACAGATTTAGTTGTTGTAAAAGTGTTGTTAACTGGGGAAGCTACTCAATGGGAAGAGTTCAAATTATTTGAAAGAGAAGCCAAAATATTAAAACAACTTAACCATCCTTACATTCCCAAATATCTCGATTACTTCCAACTAAATGAACCAATTAAAGGATTTGTCATAGTTCAAGAATATATTCCTGGAGGCTCTCTCAAGGATTTAATTTCACAAGAGAATCGATTCACCGAATCACAAATTAGAGAAATTGCAACAAATATTCTAAATATTTTAATTTATTTACATGAATTAAATCCACCAGTTTTACATCGTGATATTAAACCAAGTAATTTGATTCGGGGTAAAGATGCACATATATACTTAATTGATTTTGGAGCGGTACAGCATAAAACAGCAGTTGAAGGAAGCACCTTTACCGTTGTCGGAACTTACGGTTATACACCAATAGAACAGTTTGGTGGTAGAGCAGTTGCAGCTTCAGATATTTATGCTTTAGGAACTACTTTAATTCATTTACTTACAGGAATACCCCCTGCCGATTTACCACAAGAAGATTTTAAAATTAAATTTGCCGATAGAGTAAACTTAAGTCCCGATCTTATTACATGGTTGGAAAAAGCTATTGAACCCGATATAAAGAAACGATTCGAGACTGCTAAAACAGCTTTGGAAGCATTGCGATTGGGGATAGTTAATAATAATAGTTCTATTAAGCTTGAGCAAGAATCACATTATTCAAAAGATTTAGTACCATATCAAAGGGATATTAATATTAAAAAAAACTCGGAGGAATTAACAGTCAAATATACAGTTTGGGAGACTAATAGGAAATTTTCAATAATAATAACATCTTTATTTATAGGTGGAGCTATTTTAACTTCTATTTCCGAAATATTTTTTGCAATCGCAATATTGACAGGACTTTTTGTGTTAATAGATTACATTTTTTACGCTCCGATTTATCTTCATTTTCATAGAAATGTTTTTGAAATTTATATTTATAAAAATTATTTTTCCAAAAAGATACTTAGTCGAGGTTTTATAGAAGATATTGAAGATGTAACTCAATCTGATATGTATGATGCAGATGGCGCAAGAAATAAATGGTTTATCTCTATCAATACAAAGCGAAAAGAATATGTATTTGGTAAAGGAATAAGCAGAGCCGAGAGTAATTGGTTAGTAGAAGAAATCAAAAATTGGTTGAAACAAAAAGAATTTTGAAAGTTTGTAGTAAGAGCTTTAGCTCTCGGATTTAGGGAACCAATGCCCTTACTACGAACTGCTCCCCACGATGTACGATTTACCGGCGCGAGTATCTGGGGGAATCTGGTTTGCCTGACGAATTTCATATTTTTCAACCGCAACTGTTACGAGAAACCTTTCAACCAGCAAATTATCCCAAAGAAGAGATTTTTATTATGATGTTCAAGGAAATTGGATACCAACACCTGTTGAGAAAGCCGAACGTTTAGCCGCATTGCGAGAGTTGGGAGTTAACCCAGAAGATTTGTGAAATTAAAAATTACTACTGGTTCCTAGCCGGAGACTAGGAACCCATAAACAGAGGCTCTGCCTCTAGATACTTGACATAAGGCAGAGCCTCTAGAAATGCATTCCCAGTCTGGAGACTGGGAACGAGTTTTGTAGAGAACTCCGCACTGCTACGTCTCCAGGATTCAGAAGACAACGCAACCATCAATCAACTATCAAGCAAACACAACACTCTCGCTAACATCCAAACCAGTAACACCGTTAATCATTGCTAAAGTATTTCCACCAAAAGCAACTTTTGTATTACCATCCATTTCGGTTAATTCCAAAGTACTCGCATCAATTCCCAAACCAGCACTACCCAAAATACCAATTACATCGCTACCAATTTCAAAATCAACGATGGTATTTGCAGCTTGAGCAATTTCTCCGCTGACAATCCAGAATTGATCTGCACCTGCACCACCAGAGATGATATTACCACCACCAGTAGCAAAGAATTTATCGTCACCTGCACCACCAAGTATGCGGTTTTGGTTGCTTAAATAAATTGTGTCGTTACCGCTTCCAGCATCAACGCGGTTTTTGCTTCCACCACCAAAAGCTAAATCAATTTCATCGTCTCCAGCACCAGCAAAAATAGTATCACCAGTTCCTTTGAAGTCAATTCCTGAAATTAAGATATCATTATCAGGGGTTCCGGAAGCCAAAGCAGGTGCATTACTATCAGGATTTTGATTTGATGTAGTGCTATTTTCAAAAGCCGCGAATTGAGCTTGTGCGATGTGAACCTGATCGATTAAACCTTCAACTCCTGGTACTTCAAAGCCATACTGCTCGAAACCTTCACCAACAGAGTTATCCAGAAATTCGCTGCCCGCACCTTGATAATACACGGGAACGGGAATTGTAGTATGGTGCGACCAACCTACTTTAACATCTGGATCGCTACCCCAATAATGTCCGGATGCATCTGGATCGAGGTTATCAACTTTTTGTGGTTCTTCTAAAGCTACACCATTGTTATCAACTTCAGTAGCTAAAACGTTACCATTTTCGTCAACTGAGGTGGTGAGAGCTTCTGCACCATACTCGCGAAGCAGTTCGGGGAAGTCTTCGTTAAGAGTGAAATAATGATCGTGATCGGCTGTGACTATAAGTAAATTTTCTTCGTAACCACCATTTTCGGCAATCCAATCCTGAACAACTTCTACTGAATCGGCAAAATTCAAAGTAGCACCAATCATATTGTCTAGATTGTTGTCGTGAGCAGCCCAGTCAATATCACCACCTTCGATAGATACCCAGAAACCATCTTCGTCGTCTCCGAGAACATCTAAAGCTGCACTAGTCAATTGAGCTAAAGTTGGATTCGCATCGCGCTCGGAAGCAATAAATTGTTCTTCGGTTTCTCCTTCTTCTAAAGGACGTACCGCATCCAAACGACTGTTTAAACCAGCGTTGCTATAGTCACCATCGGCTGTACTCCAAGGAAGGTTTCCACCTTGCCCTCTAGAACCGTAAAGACCAAATAATTTCTCCCCTTCTTCAACATCAATTTCTGACGCAACTTCTGCTAAAGTCTCCGCAGCATTCTCACCACGTTCGGTGAAGGTGTAAACAGTTTCACCATTACGAAGTTTTTCTAAAGTTTCCAAATCCATGTAACGCTCGTCACCACGTCCATCCGGGTGTCCTCCAGCCAGAACTAATTCAGGCTGAGTTTCATTAAGGATTTGGAAGAGGATGTTGTCGTCTTCGATAGGAATGGGGTTGCCATCTGCATCTAATTCAAATACAGGTTCACCTTCGTGGCTACCATCGCCATGTTCTTCATGGAGCGGTACACCATTTTCATCCAAAACGACTTCAAAGTTTTCAACTCTGGAAGTTTCGGTATACTTATCGCGCTGACTGACGTGTCCGATCGCAGAAGCTGGAGTAGCGTGGTTGAAAGGAACGGAACTAACAACACCAAAAGATTTACCTAGTTCCCTAGCTTTTTCACCAAGGGTTTGAATATCTTCTTCATAAATATCAACACCGATCGCACCGGAGTAACTTTTGACTCCAGAATATAGAGTAGTTGCAGTATTTGCAGAGTCGGGGAAGAGATTTTTAGGGTAGTCGGGATCTTCATCTTTCAACCAAGGTAGATCGCGACCTTTAGTAGTGTCGTAGGCATTAAGGAATCCACCGACTTGGACAATTTCCCCATCTTCGTTTTCTGCAAATAGAGGTCTTTCATCGAAGTTAGGGTCAAATTCACCTAAAATGGGCGCAATACTACCTTCACGTAGTTCGGGAAAGAAACCGATTACTTGGGCAGGATCGAATTCCCCATTGCTATCCTCACCAGGCAGATTTTCTGATTCAAACCCTTCACGAACAACTGCGACACCAGTTTCACGATCGAGAGGATCGCCTTTTAGTGCAGAATTATCTTTATCTCCATCGATGTAGGTTCCACTAGTTGTTGCGATCGCATATTTATCTAATGTCTGGAAGCTTAAACCCGTACCCTTACCCTCTGTATAAAAATCGGTAAGAGTGGCACCAGTTTTACCTTGAGTAATTTGTTTTTGAATTGCCGCAGCACGAGCTATGTCCCAGCCCATACCGTCGCCAATCATTATAATGACGTTCTTAGCCATTGCAGTTAAATTCCTATGTATATTTTTTCTAGATTATTAGGTGGGAATACAGTTAATTAGCATCACCAATTTAAGGGTATGAATCTAAGTTTAAGATTGTGTTAATTGACTGTAAATATTAGATTAAATAATTGTAATTGAAGGTGTATTTGACTTTTTTTTCGGAATTTTAATTAAAAGATAAATTTTGTGTTAATAGGTAAATCGCTATATCATTGAGATGCATATATAGCAAGGTTTTGCAATTATAGATATATTGACAGTTGTATAAGTTTTTTGATATGAATAAAGGTTTAAATTTTCAAATTTTATCTCGATCTAAACGATATTAATTTGATAATTAAAACGGATTATTTTGATTCAAATTTAAGTTAATTATAAGTTTTGTAATAGATATTTTATTTTTTTACCATTAAATGGTTAACGATGTAGAGACGTAGCACTGCTACGTCTCCATAATTGCGAGAACAACGCAACTATCTATCAAAAGATCAAGCAAAAAGGACGGGCAGGGATGCCCATCCCACAAGAGTATCTATCAAATATCAAGCAAATACAATGCTGGTATCAATATATAAACCAGTCACACCATTAACCATTGCTAACGTTTGACCATTAAAAGCAACTTCGGTGTTACCATCCATTTCATTCAGCGTCAAAGCATTGGCATCAATTCCCAAACCCAAAATACCGATCGCATCACTACCAACTTCAAAATCAACAATGGTATTCGCAGCTTCCGGAATCTCTCCGCTAACAATCCAAAATTGATCGGAACCCGCACCGCCAGATATAATATTCCCACCACCGGATTGAACGAAGAATTTATCGTTACCTTCACCACCCAAAGCGCGATCGCCTTTACCAAGATAGAAGATATCATCACCCATACCACCAGACATCCGATTACCACCCATTCCATCGGTAGCATCGAATTCGTCATTACCGGCACTACCGAAAACGCGGTTTTGATTACCTACATAAATTAGATCGTCGCCGCTACCAGCATTAACCCGGTTGTTGCTTCCACCAAAAGCTAAATCGATCTCATCGTTACCAGCACCCGTAAAGATAGTTTCGGTAGCATTAGTACCAATTACATTATCATCTTGTGGGGTTCCAACTATTTTATTAACAACTGGTAATTCTAGGTATGAGAAAACTTCTTCAGCGTCAAAAGCAATGTTGTCAAAGCTAGGGTTTAGGGAAACTAAGACATTTGGAGTTAAACCAGAAACAGCTTTGGTTTGTCCTTGAGTATCTCCGGGAGCGGATTCGGTATCGACATCAATATACAATGGTGTTTCAGGTGAAAAATCCGGTTCGCTGAGGTTGATAGCTGCAACTAAATCCCAAACAGGATTGGGGTCATTGTCACTTTGAATCACCGTCAAAGCAAAGTCTAAAAATTCTGCTGCAATTAAGCTTTCTGGGGTTCCGGTTTCTAACCATTCCAGATAATCCTGACGGTCAAACTCAACTTGATTTGTCGCATCAAGTGGGGTAATTTGAATTTTCAGCCCTTTTTGACCTGCATCAAAGACCTCTTGGGCTGCAACTGGATCGAGCCAGATATTAAACTCGGCTGTTTCGTTGGTAGAAAAAGGTGGATCGGGAAGTACGGGTAAGTTACCAGGAACAAAAACTGCTCCCCCCATGATTTGCACTATCGAAATGTTATCGATAATCGAGGGGTCTTGACGCAAGGCTTCTGCAATATTTGTCAGAGGACCTGTTGCCAGAATTGCTACTGGTTCTGGTGAGTTTTTGATAGTTTCGATTATCAGGTCTACCGCAGGCTTAGTCTCAATATCTGGTACTTCTTCTGGTAAGGTTATAAAAGGAGACCAGAAAGTATCCGCTCCATCTCGGATAAAGTCAGGAAATTCGTTGTTTCCTTCTAAAGGTGTTGAACGTCCTACTCCAACAGGAATATCTGTATCTCCCAAACGTCCCAACATCCTTATAAGATTATCATCAAAGGTTTCTGGTCGGGCGATTCCATTAACAATGGTAATAGCTTGAACATCAAATTTAGGATTTGCCAGCATATATGCTAAAGCCGTCATTCCATCTTGGCTACCGTCATCATCGAAAATTAGGGGAATCTGTTTGACAGGCAAATTTGAATTCTGCGACATATTTTAGTTTCCTTGACTCATCGTTAGTTGTGCATGAAACAGCCTTATATTTTCCCTAAAAATTCAAAGCAAACAAAAAATAAGTACTTGTGCAAAATTAATTGAACATTTCTTCTAGGGAGGGCTTATATAACTGAGTAGTAATTATATAAATAATTTGCTTAACTACTTATGATGTTAGTTGTTGCTTTTCTATAGGAAATTATACTTGAAATACATACGGGAAACTACATACTTTTTTCATAAAGTTTTGATAAATAATGCTGCTAAAGATTCAGTATGAAAAGTTGATAAATTTCAGCCTACTTTTGTCAGATCATGTCTTATGGAGGACGGGCAGGGATGCCCATCCCACAAGAGTCTCAATCAAACATCAAGCAAATACAATGCTGGTATCAATATCTAAACCAGTCACACCGTTAACCATTGCTAAAGTTTGACTGCCAAAATTAATTTCAGTATTACCATCCAATTCAGTCAGCGTTAAACTATTTGCATCGATTCCCAAACCCAAAATACCGATCGCATCACTACCAACTTCAAAATCAACAATGGTATTTGCAGCTTCAGCAATCTCTCCGCTAACAATCCAAAATTGATCTGCACCTGCACCACCTGATAGGATATTCCCACCACCGGATTGAACGAAGAATTTATCGTTACCTTCACCACCCAAAGCGCGATCGCCTTTACCAAGATAGAAGATATCATCACCCATACCACCAGACATCCGATTACCACCCATTCCATCGGTAGCATCGAATTCGTCATTACCAGTTCCACCGAAAACTCTATCTTTACTATTTACATAGATAACATCATCGCCACTTCCAGCATTAACGCGGTTGTTACCTACACCAAAGGCTAAATCAATTTCATCGTTACCAGAGCCAGCAAACAGGCTGTTATTATCACCCTTAAAGTTAATTCCAGCGATAAATAAATCTTCACCACCGCTACCCGCGACTAGTTTAGATTCTTCCTTCTCCATAGCACTTCTACCTAAAAGCGGATCTAAATCTAAGGCTTTATCTAACTTTAGGAGGATGACTTCATTGTTATCGATACCCTCATCGCGTCCGGTAGAAAAGGGATAATTATTGTCGTTAGCAACTAAAATCGTGTTTTCGTCGATAACTAAAACATCTTCGATGGTGACGAAAGGGAAATCAAAGCTGGTTTTACCATCGTTGTTGAGGTCGTTAGGATCTTGTATATTCAATAAATCGACAACTTCTGATTTCTCCACATAGCCGTTTTGATCTATGTTGGAAATATCAACTTTGAAGATTTTCTTGAATTCGGCTTCATCTCCTTGCTTTCCATCCCTTTCTATAACTAAAAATTCTGAATCGTTGATAGGAGTAAAATCACCGATCGCATGACCGGGAACTGATGTTTGATAGAAACCAACCTTACCGGTATACTTGCTGGTTGTCGCATCAAACTTGTAGATTCGTAAAGCGTCGTCAGGATCTCCTTCAACCGCACCTTCTAATAAAGGATATAAGGTTTTGCGATCGGGACTAAATGCCATTCCTTCAAAACCGCGAGACGAAGCAAGATTGGCAGGAACAATTTCTTGGTTAACGGCAATTCTTCCAGATTCGGGGAAATCGGTGAAAAAACCATCTACACCCAATTCAATAAACTGCTTAAATTCACCTTCCGGAGTTTGCACCGTACCATCGGGGTTTAAAGTTAAATAACGTTCCTCATTTCGCAAAGTGTAAGGATGAATCTGCATTCCTGCATCGTGCGCCCATTCTACATAAGGACGAATTTCTCCGGTTAATTGAGTAGTTATTTCGGCATTACCATCACCATTCGCATCAACGGGAGTATCTATAGATTCTCTTAACACAAAACTGTTTTTCCAGGGACCAACACCTTCTGCGTAAGTTTCACCGATGTAATCAAAGATTTCCTTGGTGGCTAAATCTTGATAAGTCGTATCGGGAATACCATCACCCGTAATATCTTTGCCAAAGTCGGGAACGATACTAACAAAATCGCCGTAAATAGCTTTCGCGTCTGCTGCGTCAAAGTCGGGATTGCTGAAATTAGCGACAATATCGTAAGGTACCGAGAAACCCCCACCGTTTTCGTTGATAAAATCATCTTCGACATCACCGAAAAGCTGCACCAAAGGTAAATCAAAACCTGCGTTGGGAAGAAGATTATTTTGTAAATCGAGCAGATTGGCAACTTCAAAAGACTGAATAAAGATTCTACTTGGATCGGTAAAACCAGTTGCCTGTAAAGTTGCAATTAACGGCTCCTCCAACGATAACCCTTGCTCGTCAAAGAAAGTCGGGTGTTTCGTCTCTGGATATATCCCTACTTTTTCCCCGGTTTCCGCTTCTACTTGCTGTACCAGTTCGATAACTTCTTGGAAAGTAGGAATTTCAAATTCACCGTTAAAGGATCGATCGCGGAAATCGCGGGGCTGTACCGCTCGCAACTGCTTGATTTCAGCTAAAGTAAAATCTTCCGCAAAATAAGCCGTAACTTCTTCACCATCAAGATTTTTAGTAGATTTACGCTCCTCCCCAAACACCTCAGCAACGTTAGTGGTGTCATCTAAAATCGGTTCGTGACGTGCAATCAACATACCATCTTTAGTAATAACCAAATCCGGTTCGATAAAATCAGCACCTTGAACAATAGCGCGACGATAAGCAGCTAAAGTATGTTCTGGTAATTCTCCACTAGCACCACGGTGAGCAATTACTAACGGTGGTTCGCCATCCAAGGTGTTGAAGAGGACATCGGGATTTTGTGGCGATCGCACTTCTGGTTCATCGCTAGTTGCTAAATTCGGAGTTGCGATCGGTGCTTCTATCAATTTTCCCGTGGAATCAAAGTGAAGCAAAAACGGTCCAAATTCATCGCCGATCCAAATCGAACCGTCATCAGCTATAACAAAAGATTCAATATCAAAATCAGCACCAGTCAATAATCGTTGTGTAGAATCCTCGTTAACAATATCAAAAGGAATCAAATTATTAGGATCGGAAAGCTGGATAAAATTCTCAACTTCAATAGTTCCATCCCCTGCGTTTTCTTGCTTAAAATCGGGATTTACCTGATAAATCCGTAATAGATAATCAGCACTATTATTTTTATTTCCAAAACCATTGTCCGATAAAAACCAGTAAGAACCTTTATCATCGGGTGCAAACTGTACTCCACTAAAACCTTGAACTGGCTGCCCTGGAAAAGGTCCCGTGCGCCCATTTGCAGAAATATCGGCACCTGCTGGAGGACCTTCCGCAAAAGTATCAGCTGGCAATGATGCGAATCCTGTTAAATTAACCGCCATTTAGATGTTCCTTTATATGTATTTTTACTGACTGAATCGGCGAAATTATAGCCTTGTTCTTAGCCTATATGTAATGTAGTTAATATTTCTATCCATCTGAGTTAATAAAAGATTATCCTCTGATTAATCTTTGGTGATTTGATAGAGGCTGTGTTTTTGATCGTAGAAACAAAAAAAAACCGACTCCTCGAAGAAGTCGATTAAATCTGATATCTTGCACCATTTTCAACACCGCCAGGGGTTGCAAACCCCTGTCTCATAGCAAAAGTCCTATAAATCTCACATCTTGCACCATTCTCAACAACCGCCTTAGAATAAATTCTCAGGCTAATATACAAAGTCTTCTAAAGAAGACTGAACAGGGCTTTTAGTGCGTTTTAACGTACTTTGTATATGAGCCTTGAAATTGATTTCAAGGCGGTTATGAAGGTTTAACGAAAATGGTGCAAGATGTCAGATAAATAGGACTGGACAAGACTTTTAGTCTACTTCAGTAGACTTTCGCTAATTGATTCCGAGGTGGTTTCAAGGCTAACCCTCGAATGGTGCAAGATGTTAGTTAAATTCAAGTTAAATTTTAGAAACTAATAGTTGCAGAATTTCAATTAAGTAATACTCATAAATGGAGCATGAAATTACCAAACATGCGATCGCCTGCACCGCTGCGCCGATCGCATTCTACCCGCGTAAACTGATAATATACCTAGATGTGGATTGAATAGCTTTTTATAAAAAAAAAACAAGGGAATTAAAGCACACAGTGGAACAATTAAACCGTTTGTTGTCAATGACTCTTGATGAACTTACAGAATACAGCACCGATGCCCGTAAAATTGAAAAACTGCGACGGAAGATTTGTTTAGCTGTACCAATGGCAGAACTGCGACAGGTGAAAGAAGAATTATTAACTCAAATGCCGTCGGGTGAACTAAATAAAATTATTGAAGAACAACGACAAACAGTAGCTTTACCGTTTTGGGGAATTGCTGGTTTGGGTTTGTTACTCGGAATTTCGCTTCATCAATACATCGGCTTGTTACCTGCGATCGGTGGTACTTTTGCTGCCATCAAAATTCAAAAATTAGGTTGGGAAATGCAAGCTAAGCGTCTTTTGCTGCAAACACTTGAAGATATTGAAGTTCGTGCCAAGCAACCGAATTGACAACTGGTTTCAAGGCTCATAGTTGCGATGCCCGCGCTTTTATTTAATAACTTTATTAGAGCGGTTCATCCCAACTACAAACCAATTAAAACTAATGTGGTAAACCACTAAATATATCAGAATATTTCTACAGGCGAACATCTTCTCGCATCATCACAAGTTGCAAATCTGACCGATCCATTTGGGTTGATTTGAAAGAGGAAGTTATCAGGGCTGTATGTTGGGTGACGAGTTTTGGTACCAGCGTAAACAGGATTATAGCCCAATATAACTAGTCCCTTTGCAGAAGAACTCAATTTCATTGTTTGCTGCACAATAACAGAACGTCTATAATTCACGTCATAATATCTGGTAAGCATGATACCTGAGTAGCCATTCATACGCAAAACACTTTCGTAGATTACCCCAGCATTACTGAATCTCAGCTTCCATTGTCCATAAATGGGATTAGATTGAGCAATCTTGAAGGATGAAGACGACGGAAGGCTGGGGGAAGGTGTTTGTGTTGATACTTTTTTAGATGAATCTAGAGCCTTAACCTGTTGCATTCCAATCGATAAGGTTAAAGCTATCAGAGAAACGAAAGTTGCTGTTGGAGCAGTTAAATTTGTTTTGAGATAATTCATCGTTCAGTTCATGAAATTAAATTACAGAGATGACTTGGATATTTTATACCGTACAGTCAGAGTTTAACTATTAACTTTTTTAACAATCAACAATCGTGTTTACACGCACGATTAAATCGATCTTATGGTGACTTTTTTGATAAATCAATTTCGCCTCCTATGTTTTCTCAGTCAAACAATCAAAAAAAGCATAAATTGAAACAATTCTTAATCTTGTATGCAGTATTAACTGTTGCAATAAACATCGGGCGATCGCAAAAAGACAGTTCGCCTTCATTAGCAGGCAATAAAAAATACCCAGTTAACCGTTTAGTTCCTGAGTGTAAATAATTAACTTTGGGTAGCATTATTCGCCGAACTACTACCGATAAGAATCTGGTCTTCTGAGATAGTATCACCTTCAGTTAGTCCGCCACCAAAGCCAGCAGCAGAGACGTGGATTTTGTCGTCGGTGGCACAGAAATCTGTAATCTCGTCAATACCTTATTTTTAAATCCAGTTTAAGCTTAGTTGAAGGCATCCACCGATACATTCAAGTTATAGCTGGCATCAATGTCATATCCCCAAGCCTGATTCACGTGGATATAATAATCGCCTGGAAGTATAGTCCCATTAATTGATTCAGCAGTTGTACCGTAGTTATAAGAACCGACAATTGTATCGCCATTACTGTCAAGTAACCGCACGTTGGCATCATCCGATAAGCCATTTAATTCCAGATTAAAATCACTTGTACTACCAAGACTAAAACGATAGTAATTATCGCTATCGGTACTACCCACCCATTCTTTAAATGTTCGTGTGGTGCCATTCCCATTTAAGTTAATTTGATATGCGTCGTTGATAGTGTTTCCTGCAAAATCAAACGCGGTTGCCGACACATTCAAATTGTAACTGGTAGTAGCATCTTCCCAAGGAAGAACCCGGATGTAGTAATCACCTGCATCTAAAGTTTGGTTGATTAATTCAGCAGTAGTACCACTATTTTCTGGACTAACAATTACCTCACCACTACTGTCAAGTAACTGTACGTCAGCATCATCCGATAAGCCATTTAATTCAAGATTAAAATCGCTACTACTACCAATAGTCAAGCTATAATAATCATCGCTATCAGTACTACCTACCCAATCTTTTAATATTTGCGTGGTGCCATTCCCATTTAAGTTAATTTGACGTGCATCGTTGATAGTGTTTCCTGCAAAATCAAACGCGGTTGCCGACACATTCAAATTGTAACTGGTAGTAGCATCTTCCCAAGGAAGAACCCGGATGTAGTAATCACCTGCATCTAAAGTTTGGTTGATTAATTCAGCAGTAGTACCACTATTTTCTGGACTAACAATTACCTCACCACTACTGTCAAGTAACTGTACGTCAGCATCATCCGATAAGCCATTTAGTTCAAGATTGAAATCGCTACTACTACCAATAGTCAAGCTATAATAATCATCGCTATCAGTACTACCTACCCAATCTTTTAATATTTGCGTGGTGCCATTCCCATTTAAGTTAATTTGACGTGCATCGTTGATAGTGTTTCCTGCAAAATCAAACGCGGTTGCCGACACATTCAAATTGTAACTGGTAGTAGCATCTTCCCAAGGAAGAACCCGGATGTAGTAATCACCTGCATCTAAAGTTTGGTTGATTAATTCAGCAGTAGTACCACTATTTTCTGGACTAACAATTACCTCACCACTACTGTCAAGTAACTGTACGTCAGCATCATCCGATAAGCCATTTAGTTCAAGATTAAAATCGCTACTACTACCAAGAGTGAAGCTATAGTAGTCGTTGGTATCGGTGCTGCCCACCGAATCCGTAAATGTCTGTGTGGTGCCATTCCCATTTAAGGTAATTTGAAGTGCGTCGTTGAGAGTATTTCCCGCAATGATTTGTTCGTCATCGTCAAGTATTGTAAATATCAGTTCTTCACTAGGAACTAATGCCGATCCAGATACGCTTGTGAGCCTAACTCCGAATGTCTCATCACCCTCTATTTGTTGATCTGGATTGATAGAAATATCAATTGTTTTTGTATCTTCATCAGGTGCAAAAGTAACTTGTTGAGAAGAAAAACCACCAACGAAATCGGAGGCTTGAGCAGGATTATCACCAGCAGCAATAATTTCAATTTCTACCGTGTCGCTTCCGAGTAAACCGCCGAAGCGATTAAGGTTCAAAGTTAGCGTTGATGTAGTACCAGAGTTTCCTTCAATAACTGTAGTATCGTCACCAGCAATTGGGATAGTAATAACACTATCATCATCAAGAATTTTGACCCCAGCAGTTTCCGTAATTCCTCCATTAGCAAATGTACCACCAGAAACCACGCTCAAATCAAGAAATAGAGTTTCATTTCCTTCAACATTGGTATCGTCTAATATTTCTAAGGTAATATCACCCGAAGTTTCTCCCGCAGTAATTGTTAATTGACCTGTATTTTCTACAAAATCAGTTCCTACTTCAGCATCATCCGAGCGAGTTGTGAAATCGATTACAACATCTTCAGTTGCGGTACTCGAAAGATTGACGGTAAAAGTAGCAGTAGTAGAACCAGTATTGCTTTCTGCGATTAAGATACCTTGATTTGCTAAAGATATTGTTGGTGTAACCGCTAATGTATCAACAGCCAAGCGAACATCGCTGAATTGGATAAATTCTACGTTTAGTAAAGTATTATCGGTTCCGATATTAACTGTATTCCCGCTCTTAGAAACACCACCTGCTTGAGCCTGCGTTTTATTGATTTCAACAGTATCAATTCCTTCTCCACCATCTATCAGATTGACACCACCCCAGAGTTTGAAACGGTCATTACCTCCATTGCCAAAAATGGTATTTTTATTATTTTGGACTTCTATATTATTGTCCAAATCGTTTCCGATAATTTCTTGTTTTGCTGATTGTTCCTCCGAGGTACCAGTAAAATCAGTTTGGTTAACACCAAAGATATTTACTTCTTTTTCTCCATCATTCGTTTGCTGTTTTACCTCTTCCTGACCTGTGGTAATTTTATAGTCGAGAGAAGCGGTAGGAGTATCATCTTTAAACACTACATCAAATGAAATCTCGTTCTGCGCGGTTCGAGTAACTTCGAGATCCTCAATAGTACCTTTGTATTGTAAGCCAAGTGTATTCTCAACCAATTCTTCTGGAGTAATTGTATCAACTACGGTTACACCTAACTTCACGTCAATACGCTCGATGGTATTTTTATCTATGGTTGATGTATTAAACTCTGTAACTAAGTCAGCAGGGTCTGAAAGCAAAACGGCATTATCGGAATCGATAATATTTAAGGTAGATAAATCAGCCCCTCCAATACCGAAAGCGCGAACCTCTGCCACAGATTGCAAGCTGGCACTAGCGCCTGAACCATAACCATCTGATAAGAAGTAAGCGATATTAGTTGCACTATTATTACGGGATGGTGAGGTAAAAAACTCTTGCGCTTTAGTCAGAGCATCTCCAAAATATGTACCACCGTCGGCGGATAATCCATCGATAGTAGAAATTGCTGAAGACGCACTCAATGGAGCGATTAATGATGCAGAACTGTTGAATGGTATCACAGCAAATTCACTATTTCCGGCAATACTGTTAGGCATTACAGGCAATCTATCCGAATTGCCAGCAACACTAGTATTCATCAAAGATTGAGTTAGTGTTTGATAAGCAGTTTTAGCTTCTGCAAGCGGTGTTCCGCTCATACTGCCCGAAGTGTCAATGATGTAAGCAAAATTGTATAAAAGTCCCTGTTCGGAACCAATATTTAGGGTGTATCTTACATCTCCATCAAACATCCAAGCTGGAGATTCAACAGTTATTGTGCCAATCTTTTCACCATCTTTGTTGAAAATATCTTTTTCAGGAGTGATTATTGCACCATCTTTTAGTTTTGTGTTGTCTTCGGGGTCAACTTGCAGGGGTACATAGAAAAGTTTTCCATCATCGTCGTTCCCATCTTTATCTGTATCTTCAAATTCAAAGACACCAAATTCAATATCTTTAGTTTTGTCTGTTGCGTCTTTCTTGCTTCCTTTTGTGTGTCGGAATTCAAATGCAGGATTGGAAGGGTCAGTAATAGTAAATTCGTAGTTGGTGAAGATGTCGGAGAAGAGGGCTTGGTCAACTCCGTCCCCACCTTCTAAGCGGTCGTCTGCACCACCACCAAATATTCTGTCATTTCCACTTCTGCCTAGAATTCTTTCTTTACGGTAAGAACCGTGGATGTAATCGTTGCCACCGCTTATTGAGACAAATTCAGTACCATCCACAGGTAAGTTGAAAGTTTTGACATTTCTATCACTACCAATGATTGCGTTTTCTGGGAGTTCGTTAGCATTGCCAGTTCCAGAATCTTCTTCAATCTGGGTCATGATTTCGTCATAAATATCTGTGGTAACTAAAGTACCGCTATTTTTTAGACCAAAAAAAGCTGAAATATTAGGATCAATGCTAGGTCCATAAGCATGAACGCCTAAGACACGAGGTTTATCGTCACCCTCAAGAGTGTGCCAAACACCACTTCCGCTCTGACCACCAGCAGTATCAACATCTGGAGAGTAAAAAAAACTTTTCCCAATTGTATATGCAATTTTACCTGGTGATTGCGCTGTACCTGGTGAACGTACTAAATCGCGTCCGAACAATCCACTATTACCTGAGATACCTGGGATACCACGATTTGCGTTAGGAACGTTATCTCCAGGATATCCTGCTGTATCAATGGTAAAACCTTTAGCCGTTTCAGGATTTACAAACGCCATAAGACCAATTACATTACTTGCCGCAATTGGCGCATCGCTAGTTGTAAAAAGAGCAATATCATCTCCATTAGCTTCCGTTTGATCAAAACTGGCTAGAAAATTAACGTTTGTGACATTTGCATTTGGGTCGCCAGCACCAGGTGTATTGATATTACGTGAATTTAAGCTGTTCTG
Source organism: uncultured cyanobacterium (assembly GCA_963740315.1). Classification (GTDB taxonomy): domain Bacteria; phylum Cyanobacteriota; class Cyanobacteriia; order Cyanobacteriales; family Nostocaceae; genus Rivularia. The sequence goes on along the minus strand of CAVUDP010000001.1, from coordinate 1,425,912 downwards.
ATTTGCGCTGGTGGTTGTTCGTAAACTGACAGGTCTTATATTATTCTTTGTGTTATAAGCATTATGAGCAGCAGTGAGTACATGATATGGAGCTATGACAATTCCAGAGCCAATACGATTCCTGTTAGGAATCGTATTGTCGTATTGAATATCTACAGCAGTAACTGTAGAAATAGGTAATGTTCCAAACGAAGTCACAATTTCTCTGCTATCAGAACCGATTACGCCCATTTCATTAGTCTCCTTTAGTTAATGTGAATTAGTTGAAACGAAAAAAAGAAAATTAAGGCATCAAACCTCACTTAGTAACTTGCTCTATGCAAATTTTTCTTCTAAAGTAAGATTTTGGAATAGTTATCAAAAAGTTGTTTTGCACATAAGCACCCTCGATACCTCCACGCTTGACTATAAGACGAGGTTCATTAAAATTGGTAAGATCGAATAGCTCTAAGAGGGCTTGTTGTTCTGGTACTCCATCGTATGCTGTTGAATGTGGATGCATTCTTGCCAAAATATTGCGATCTAAAGACAGTACCCCAACTCCATCAATAACTGTTGTTGAACCGTCTTCAATTGACACAATTAACGTTTTCGTAGGCATAAGGTAATTATTTGCTGTAGCTGTACTGACCGCAACAAACCGATCTGAAATTGCCACAATCCCTCCAATATACTCATTGGGAATAGCTAGTCTTTGGGGTTTACTTTTTGGTGCTTTTAAGTCAAATAACCAAGCCGCTCCCATAGGAGCATCCAACCCAGAACCGGCAACCAGCAAATTATTTTTAAGAGCGATACCCACATCAAATCCGTGCGCTCCACTATCTGTTGGCGATACAATATGCTTTATATTGCCATCTGACAATAAATGAATTTTACCAATTAATCTTCCATCTTCTCCTTCTCGCATAGTACTGTAAGCAATTGTTTCTCCATCCGCAGAAATTGAAAGACCTGGTACTTCTCCTTTAGAAACCACATCAATACGTTGTACTTGTGTTTCCTTGTCAAGCGTAGTCTTGTATACCCCTCCTGAGTAGGACATTCCAAGTTGATTAGTATATTGAAACAGTTCTGGGTTCTTTGGCTTATGTTTTCTAGCAAATGCACCAATAACTAAAGTTGATTTGTCTAAAGAAACACTAGAACCAAACCCAGAACCAACCGCTTCAGCTTCAGACCCTTTTGGTGGCAATATTTCTCTGGTTCTCAACCATTTACCCTTGGCATCATGAGTGTATATAACAACACGATTTGCTTCCGGGTCGCCGACAGCTAAATATTTATCGTTAATTGCCGAAGCATTGGCAAATGACTCACTGTCACCGGGTTGTGACACCAAGCAGCTTTGGGGAGTTGAGCTAATTCTGATCGCAAACACCATTACAAATAAAACTCCAAGAATTGAGTAGATAATTTTCATACGATTCGACCTGCGGGATAAGTTCATTTTTTTGTCAAATAATTACAGTTCACCTGTAAATATTATTCCCACTCATATGAATATTGTTTACAGATGGACAGCATGATGTAGGTAAATTGCAAGCTAACTGCTCTTTTTACCCGATAATTAATACGAACGGTAATACCAGATATTACGCAATTCCAACAGTTATCTACCCCCACCTTTTATGCGTGGAAGCATTTTACGCAGCACCATTCATAACATACCTTTTATTAAAAGTAGATTAGTTAGCGCAATAGTAAGAATTGTCGCAGAATTTAAGACATCCTACGTAAACACGATCGCGGATTGTCAAAATGCGTAATATATTTATCCAATACAACAAAAAATTAACTATTTACAGATAAAACAGTAGTGCAGCTTTAATATGATTCCTGAGCGCAAAAGTATGTTTATTTAGATACTGAAATGTAGATAAACACGCCTTTGCTTATTGTTGTAATCGCTTCATTTCAGAATCTTATAAAAAGAATACCTGATATAAATACTACCTGTAAATCTGTAAAAATACTTATTATATATTCTTTTGATCGCATATAAATTAACCTCACCCCTTCCAAGGCTACCGCGTACATACAATATCGAATGGTACTCCATAACGTTTCGATCCCCCCTAACCCCCCGCTGAGTTGGGGGGAACCGGAGTTAAAATTCCCTTTATAAAAGGAAGGAGGGAACCGGAGTTAAAGTCCCCCTTCTTAAGGGGGATTTAGGGGGATCGAAAGGGGTTTTGCATGGTGTTGGATATGTGTGTACACTTTATTCCCACACATAATTATTAATAAAAAAACACTTAGTCAACCGTCTGGTTACTAAGTGTAAATACTTTTATAAATTACTTAAAACTTCCAAATTAGCGGGGGTTGTTAGTGTCCGCATCTTGCTTGATATCTGCAAAGAGCGAGACGCGAACACTACGAAAATTGACTAGAATTGTGGCGTTGCTGAATTAAATAGTGAATTATATTTACCTACATATTGTATTAAATAGGAAACCTGTGTAGAGACGTAGCACTGCTACGTCTTCAACAATGTGAAATCACAACTTCACCCAACTGCCGAACGCAACGCCAGAATTGTTAACTGCTAAGTGATTTAAGCAATGCTTTCGATCTTGATAATGATGTCGTTGAAGTCTGCGTCACCACCGTTGGGTAAGTCTTCAAAACCGAAGGTGCTATCATCCAATAACTTAATGTGGTCGAATGTACCGTTATCGGTGTTAGATCCTAAGTATGGGAAATAAACCTCTGCCACACCACTTAACGCTTCAGATAAATTACCATCGGCGATAATTACTGGAACAACAATCGAACCTGCGTCAAATTGAACGCTACCGCTTTCTGTATTGTCGTCGCTGGTGGAAAATTCGGGAGAAGCAAGTCTTGCTAAAGCGGCTTGTAAGTAACCTTCTTCACCAACTCCTACACCATTAACACTACCGTTGATATCATCAACTTTGTAGAAGTAAACTTCGTTATCGAAGTCAGCTTCTCTGCTAATAGTGTAATTTACTGTTGCTTGACCATCGAAACCGCGTAGGTCAATTAGTTCAACTGTAGTCCCATCAACATCTGTAGTAAAGATTTCATTTTCCCCAGATGCAGTTAGGGAAGCAATTTCGTAAAGTGTGGTAGTATTGCTTTCTTCATTCGCAACAGCTAACAAAGGACTACCATTAGGACTATCAACAGCCGTAATAAACTGCAATCCTTCGGGAGCAATATCGCCTTCTGTGCGAATGTACTGGATAAACGAGGGCGCGGTTGGGTTGCTCAAATCGTAAACCAAGACACCACCACCAGCACGTTCTAAACCAACAAATCCGTAAGGCTTACCATCTACCATTCCAACAGTTACAGATTCGGGTTCGGCACCTTTATCATCGGAGCGATCGTCAAATTCTTCTGCAATTCCATCGTTAGCGTTGAAGAGTTCGGGAGTTTGTGCGGCAGTAATTTGAGCGATTTGATCGCCGCTGTCAAATACTTGGTTGCCAAATTCATCCCAAATCGAGAAGGAACGAGCGCCGTAACTAAATAACTGGTCAAAATCACCGTCTCCATCCAAATCGCCAAGAGTTTTGGTAATTTTCAAGCGACCAAGATTTTCTTCTTTCTGTAATTCGTCAGCGTCGGGGAAAACGTCTGGATCTAAGTCTACTTTAGCTATGCGTTTTTCTTCGTTGAAGATATCGCCTTCTTCTACAATTACATCACCATTTTCATCTTCAATATCACCATCGGGACGAATGCGGGCATCTCCTTCGTTAGCAGTAATGTAGTAGGTTTTACCATCTACTTCAAAGCTATCGATCGCATCCGGTTGATACATCCCAAAGACGGGATAATTTTGCAGGTTGATTTGACCATCTTCGTTACTCGCATCGAGTTTATTACCTTCTGCAAAATCGATAATTCCCAATACAACGGGTGTGGGGTTGGAGTTTAGGGGAACTGTTCCATCAACGGGAATCTCTTCATCAAGTAAACCAAAGTCGTTGTCGTTAAGCACGGCTAAACGTCGATCGGGTAGCAATGCTAAACCTTCGGGCTTATCACCAGCTTGATAACCGATTGAAGGTAGGTTTGTTACCTTGATTTTGTTGACGGGGTTAATACCTACTGATATAAGTTCATCTGCCGTGTGCTGTTCTAAGGTTTTTCCTGGTAATAAGGAAGTAGTATTAAGAACGTTTGTCGCACCTTTGAGATCGATTTCAAAAATGGGTTTCTTGGCATTTGCACCAACTTCCGAATCGCGCTCGATCACCTTGAATTTACCGTTACCCGCATAAACCGCATCACCAATCTTATCAACTCTACCGCCGGGACGAACTGCGGGGTCTTCGAGTAAGTAAACATACTCGGAAACTGGCTCACCTGTAGTAGGATTGATACCCAGAATACGAATGACATCAGAAGCATTAGAAGCTGCTGTATCTGGGTTAGCTAAAGGTGTCTGGATAAATGCGTAGAGAATATTTTCGTCGGTATCCAGAGCTACAGCTTCAAAACCACGATTAGAACGGCGGTTAGAATATTCTGCTGGTAAAGTTTCTGCACCGTAGGTTCCGGCTGCTTTTTCGCCTAATGCACCCGTTCCTTCGGGTACAAAGCGCTCAATTAATTTACCAGTAGAATCAAAATTGTAAATAGCCGGACGGTACTCGTCAACCATCCAGTAGCTACCGTTAGGAGCAATTACTACACCTTCTAAGTCAGCACCATATTCGTCATAACCGAGCAGATTACCAAACAAATCTACAGGTTCTTCATCAACCCCAGCAATGTTAGGACGACCAGTAATGGGAGTTGTACCGTCTTTTCTGGTTAATAAAAGGGATGATAGATTTTCAATTGCACCAGTAGTTTCGTTGAGTTCAAACTTAACAACTTGGGCTTGATAGTCGGGTAAAGCAAAAGGACGCTCGCTTGCATCGTCATCGTCTACATTAGTAGGGGCACCATTTGGACCTCGATCGGGAACGGTAACAAACTTTAAATTACCGTTATCGGCTGTTCCTTCATAAAAAAGACCTGATAAACCACCAAGCAAGATATCTTGTCCTACGGTCGTTTCAGTAGAATCTTCAGAGTTTTCCGTAGCAGTTGTACCCAGAACTGGTAAGTTAGAAAACTGATATTGCTTGAGAGTTGGTTGACCTTTGCTATAGTCTTTGAAACCCAAAGGTAAGATATCTTGTACGATCGCAGTTTCGATATCAACAATTGCGATCGCGTTATTTTCTTGTAGGGTAACAACTGCTGTTTTACCGTCGGCTGATACTGCGATGTATTCTGGTTCTAAGTCTTGAGCAACTGTAGAAGCGGTTCCATCCGCTGTTTCACCAAAGATACGAACGCCTTTGTTAATTAACTCTTGCTTGCGATCGTTGAAACCTGTAAAAGAAGCAGTTGTGACATTGGCATCAGTTACACTACTAAGACCATTGGAAATATCAATGATACTAATAGAACCTTCCGGGTCATTATCATATGTATCATTTGGTTCGCCTTCATTAGCGACGATTACCTTATTACCGTCGGGGGAAAAAGTAACCATATCGGGAAGCGCCCCAACTGTAACCCCATATAGAAGTTCGCCATCGGTGCTGTAGAAAAGAACCTTACCGTTATCTTGCTTATTTTCAGCTTCAACTGCGATCGCAACGATACCGTTTTTAACTGCAACGCTGTTAGCACCACCAGCGCTAAAATTATCATCAAGTACGTCAGTGATAAAAATTTCACCAAACTTTGTAGGGTTCGCTGGGTTACTAATATCAACAATTTCTACAGTATCGCCAGTTGTTACAAATAACCGTTGAGTTGTGGAGTCATAAGCAACAATTTCCGCGCCGTCTTCGCTGGTAAAAGTGCTGAGTTGACTTAGATTAATTTTGTCCATGTTCTATAAGGGCTAATGGTAACTAATAAATGCGTAAGAACTGTCCGTATAGGCATACGTGTTAAATAAATTACCATTACTCTGAGTTACAGCCAAGTATTAGGAGGTACCTTGATTATAGAAATGACAAATATTTAATCAAAGCATAATCAGACTTTAAACAAGTTTATAAAAAACTCTTTTCTTATTAGACATCTCCAGTTCGGAAAAAGACCTCTATAAGAATTATGAGCAGCAACTTCGGCTTCAGAACCTTTCGGCGGCAATATTTCTCTACTTCTCAACCACTTACCTTTGGCATTACGAGTGTATATAACAACAATAGCGCACCCCTAATTTTAATAGTCAGAAGTCGGGTTTTTAGAACACGTATCTGTAATACGCTTACAAATTTTATAAAAACCCGACTTCTCAATCGGAGCGTCGCGTGTTTTCTTGTGGTCTTTATATCCGATCCTGATATTAATACTACCTGTAAATATGTAAAATTATTTATTATATATTCTTTTGACTGTATGCAAATTAACCTCACCCCTTCCCTTCTAAGGCTACCGCGTACATACAATATCGAATGGCGCTCCATAACGTTTCGATCCCCCCTAGCCCCCCTTAAAAAAGGGGGGAACCGGAGTTAAAGTCCCCCTTTATAAAAGGAAGGGGGGGATCGGAGTTAAAGTCCCCCTTTTGTAAGGGGGATTTAGGGGGATTAAAGGGGTTTTGCATGGTGTTAGAGATGTGCGTACACTTTATTCCCACACATAATTATTAATAAAAAAACACTTAGCAACCAGACGGTTAACCAAGTGTAAATAGTTGCCTTTTGCATAGTCAAGTGTAAACATATATAGACTATCTACTTGGTTTGAGTTAGTATCACGTATCAGATAAGCAATCCTACCGTCTAGCAGCAAGACTGCTTATATCTTGGCACGTTAACCAACCTTGGGTGAACTACGCAACCCTTAATCCCCTCGCTTAAAGCATTGGAGAATTCTTTTTGTTTGATCTATATGTTACGCACTGCCATTAATAAGAATCGGTTGAAAAACCGGGCTTATCTATAGTTACAGCCGCAAGATCGTCATAACTTTCGATATTTAGATTAAATATTATCGCTACCTAAAAAGTAAATCACTCGTAATAAAAGTAATTATGAACAATTTGAGCGAGATAAATTATACATCTTACTATATTTGTATATATTATCAGTGAAGTTTGATAATACTTTTATAAATTACTTAAAACTTCCAAGTTAGCGGGGGTTGGTAGTGTCCGCATCTTGCTTGATATCTGCAAAGAGCGAGACGCGAACACTACGAAAATTAACTGCTAAGTGATTTAAGCAATGCTTTCGATTTTGATAATGATGTCGTTGAAGTCTGCGTCACCACCGTTGGGTAAGTCTTCAAAACCGAAGGTGCTATCATCCAAGAACTTAATGTGGTCGAATGTACCGTTATCGGTGTTAGCGCCCAAGTATGGGAAGTAAACTTCTGCTGCACCACTTAACGCTTCAGATAAATTACCGTCAGCGATGATTACGGGAACGACAATCGAACCTGCTTCAAATTGAACGCTTCCGGTTTCTGTATTATCGTCGCTGGTGGAAAATTCGGGAGAAGCAAGTCTTGATAAAGCGGCTTGTAAGTAACCGTTTTCACCTACTGCTACACCATTAACACTACCGTTGATATCATCAACTTTGTAGAAGTAAACTTCGTTGTCGAAATCAGCTTCTCTACTGATAGTGTAATTTACTGTTGCTTGTCCGCTGAAACCAGTTAGATCGATAGATTCAACTATAGTTCCATCAGCCAAAGTGGTAGTTGCGATCGCATCTCCTACAGGTGGTTGTTCTACGAAACCCTCTAATACAGTATCTGAGCGCAAACCAAGGTTTTGAATCCGCATATCTTGTGCGGGTGCAACATCAGCCATATCAAAGGCTTCGGTTGAGAAGTTATCAACCAAGTACTCGGCTAAAGCATCTTGCTCGGTTCCCGTTTCTGCAAAAGTAGCTTCACCTGCGGCAATATCTTGCTCTGTGAGATCGACGCGGTTTTCACCAAAGAATGGGAAGGGATAACTATCGCCACCTCCAGCTAAGAAGTTGAGAGTTACTAAGCGAATTTCACGGCTAGCGTCGCCAACTACTTCCCCTTCTTCGACAACTACATCTTGAATGTTACCATCTTCGTCTGTAATCGCTAAACTGCGAACGCGATCGCCATTCGTTGCAACTCCGGTAACGTCACCATCAGCATTTCTGGTAAATTCAATTGCCTGGTTATCGGTGTCAAAGCTAAATTTAATACCACCAACCTGCGGAAATTGACCGGGTGTAGCATCTCCACCGCTAGCTGCTACAGCGTGTTCGAGAATCTGCTTTAATTCTGCTGCTGTAACGGTTAATAAGCTTAATTCGTTATTAAAGCGGAGACTATTCTCAATATCTAACTGAGAAATTTCTCCTTCTTCTTTGATATCCCCATTTTCCTGGGTAGGTAATTCGTCACCTTCGTTACTGATAAAGCCGATGGGGGCACGAATACCACCACCGTTTTTGATGGAAACGGTAACTGATGGGTCAAGTTCTTTGGCGTAAGCTAAGTTAGCATCAGCAGTTAAGTTACCTAAATTGGTTTCTTCGGTACGAACTTCACCGCGACGACCTTCTAAGAATACGTCAGTTTCACCAAATACGTTACCGTCTTTTGCAGTCACGATACCATCTACGGCATCGGTAAGCTGTTTAACTAATTCGCCTTTGGTTTCATCGCCGAATGCATCTTCCTCTCCCCACAAAGCTTGGACTTGTGCTTCGGTGGTGGCAAAAGCACCGCTGACGTTTTCGTCTATGCTATCGGCAATAACTTTACCTTCAGCGTCAAAATCAACTACCAAGCGACCGACGTAAGAATACTCACCATCGGTGCTGACAATTACCGCAGTATCACCATCTTTATTAGTGGTAACGAAGGGATAATCTTCGGCAGGTGTATCGCCAACATTCAAACCGCGTGCAACGTCTTCGCTGTCGGCTTGTAAAGTATCGGAACCACCAGCAATTACAACATCAACGCCGCTGAGTTTTCCGATTAATTCTTTCTCTAAAGCGATTTGCTGCAAGTGACTGACTAAAACAACTTTATTAACGCCGTCGTTAATAAGTTGGTCAATATAAGGTTGCAGTACCGCAGCTAAAGCATCCATGTCATTGCCAGAACCCAGCACCTGGACATCACCGGGGGAAGAAATGCTTCTTAGTAAAGGAGTTGTCGCACCAACTACACCAATTTTCTCGCCACCTTCTTCAATTACGGTTGCGGGTGCAATTTTAGGTACGTTTGTGCTGGCTAAAGATTCTTCGGGACCGCTTTCAAAAGCCGTGCTGGGGAGAATGTCGCTGGTATATAGTCCGGCGAGATTGCTATTAGAAAAATCTAAGTTAGCGCTTAAATATGGGAACTGAGAACCCACCCAGCGATCGTCGCTTAGTTCTGCACCACGGTAATCGGGAGCAATAATATCTTCGATGGTGTCGGTTCCCAGGTCGAATTCGTGGTTCCCGAATGCCGAAGCATCGAATGCGATCGCATTCATAATCGAAATATCTACACGACCACCACCTTCGCGCAAACTACCATAAGAATCAGCGTCTCCGTCGCTATCTACATCTTGGGGTAGGTTGTATAAGTCGTTGTAAACATCGTTAAATACTTTATCATCGCGGAAAGTTCTATCCCCTGCGGCTGAGAAGAAAGGTCCCGATAAGTAGTTATCTCCCGCCGATAAAGTGATGGAATTTTCAACTTCGTCTTCTAAATAATCAACGATCGCCGCAAAATTAGCAGCTCTGATCGATCGCATCTACTCCACCTTCTAAGTCGGAAGCGTGAAGAATTTGTAAGGTGTAATTAGCTGAATTATTAGTATCGGGAATGTTAGCGTTATAGATACTTAATGTTTCGCTTTCTTCGTTGGTAACTGCTAATAAAGAGTTGCCATTTGCGCTATCTTGTGCATCGATGAAAGTCAAACCTTCTGGGCTTAAATCACCTTCGTTGTTGATGTATTGCACGAAGCTAGCTGCGGTAGGGTTGCTAACATCAAATACCATTACGCCGCCAGTTCTTTCCAAACCAACGTAAGCATAGGTTTTGTTGCCAACTTGACCAATGGTTACACCTTCGGGTTCGGCTCCTTTGTCATCGCTGCGGCTGTCGAAACTGTCCGCATCACCTTGGGAGTTGAATTTTTCGGGAACTAGTTCAGATGTCAGTTTACCAATTAAATCGCCGCTATCGTAAACTAATTCACCACTGCTGTTAAAGATGGAGAACGAACGAGCGCCGTAAGCGTAGAGTTGGTCAAAATCATCGTCTCCGTCAGTATCGCCAAGGGTGGTGGTGATATTTAAGCGACCGAGATTTTCGTCTTCTTGTAAGGTAGCAGCGTTGGGGAAAGCAGTCGGATCGAGGGTGACATCTTTTACCCGTGCTTCTTCGTTGAAATCAGTCCCTTCTTCAACTAATACCTCACCAGTATCATCTTCAATATCGCCATCGGGACGAATGCGTGCATCCCCTTCGTTGGCGGTGATGTAGTAGGTTTCGCCGTTAGCTTCATAGCTGGCGATCGCATCCGGTTGATACATCCCGAATAAATTGGGGTAGTTAGCGAAGTTTATGCCGCCATCTCTGTTACTAGCATCAAGCTGTACGGTACTACCCATAATTTGACCGCGAATTTCACCCATTGGAAATTCTTCGGTGTGGATGTTGAAGTAAAGATTCGTGTCTGCGTCTGGATTTGCAGCTTGTAAGTCAGCGACGAAATTAGTTAAGCTTGTACTGGCTGCGGTATCTGTAGTTTCCCAAACCCCAGAAATTGTAGTAGAACCGTCAGCGTTGATAGTAATAGTGCGATCGTCGGTATCTTGTGCAGGTCCAAAAATACCAAACACAACCGGACCACCTGCTCCCCGTGCGGCGTTGTGGAAGTGGATTCCGGTTACATCATCACCTGCATCTTCTGTTTGAGCTGCTCCACCTGCTAATGTCCCAAAATCCAAACCGGAAACGGTCATGGTATAGTTTAGGGCATTTCCCGCTTGATTGAGTTGCAATAAAGCGTTTCCTGTAGCTGTAGAAGCATTAGGTGTAACTTCTTGAGAACCATCAAATGTTGCTTTGAATGGTTTTAATGTCGGATTAGCACCGCTCCAGTCTTTGTATCCTAAAGGTAAAATACTTGTTACCGTACCTTGCTCGATATCAAGAACAGCAAAAGCATTGTTTTCTTGCAAAGCGACAAAAGCAGCTGTTCCATCGGGAGATACAGCGATGTATTCTGGTTCAAAATCTTCGGCTGCTGTGGATGGGGTTTTTGTTCCATCAGGATTGGTTTTCTCGCCAAAAATTCTTACTCCTTGACTTCTCAAAGTAGCTTCCTGACCGTTAAATGCTGTGAAATCGGCAGTAGTTACATTTTCATCAGTTAAATTAGCAAAACCATCAGAAACATCAATAATGCTAACCGAACCTTCTGGATCGACGGTAAATCTGTCGTTAGGTTCGCCTTCGTTAGCAACTAATACCTTGCTACCGTCGGGGGTGAAGGTGAGCATATCAGGTAAAGCACCTACAGCTACCTGAGATAATTCAGAATAGTCAGAAGCGTTGAAGAAAACAACTTTACCTGGATCGGTTGAAGTTTGGGCAGAAACAGCTACAGCAACAACACCATTCTTAACTGCAACGCTTTGAACTCCCGCACCGTAGCTAGAAAGGTCAATTTGTCTAATTACCGTGGGGTTGCTGGGATCGGAAACATCTACAGCTTGCAGAATCGGAGAATCTTCAGCAATGTTAAATGCATTATCTTCCCCTGCTTCTCCAGTTACAAAGATGCGCTGAGTTCCAGAATCGTAAGCAGAAATTTCTGCACCTTCTAATTTAATAGTTCCAGCAAAATTCAGCATATTTTGGTAGTTATTCTGTACGTTTTGATTACTTATTGACAAACTTGCTACTAACGGATCGTGGTCGCTTGCTTTGGCGGAAGTATCGGCAAACTCTGAATTGACGTGTACGATATCAAACTCAGCATTATCTTCCAAATTATCGCTAACCAAAATATGATCCAAGGATTGGGAATTACCTTGAAAGTTAAAACTGTAACGTTCATTTTCTGAAACAGTTTCTGTCAAATTTGTCAAGCTTTCCGCTAAAGTTTCGACGGGAGAGACAAATTCAAATTCGTTCAAATCTCCCAGTACAACAACATTAGCTTTTGCATCTTCAGCTAAAATTCCATCAACGTAACCTTTGATAGCTTGCGCTTGTGCTTGACGCTCATCAAGGCTGCCATTAACGTTGACATCTTCTTGTCGCGCTTCAAAAGGTTGCTCTACACCTAAAATCGGAGCGCTACCACCTTTGGAAGAAAAATGATTATTAACAACCGTAACTTCTTCACCATTGAAAGTAAATTTTGCAGCTAATGGTAAACGGCTATCAAAAAAAGGATTGCTCGAATCAGTTTGTTGAGCTTCTGCGTCGGTAACTGCACTCAAAGAACCATCTACAAAATCAACGCGATCGCCATTATAAAGAAAAGCAGTGCGAATATTACCACCAGGTTGACCGCCACTAGTATTATTACCTATAAAGGTGTTGTCGATAAAACTGTATGTGGGACCTCCAGCAGTTGCGATCGCAGTTACCAACTGTTGCAAAGTTTGATCTGCTGCTGTTATACCATCATTATCGGAACCAGTATTATCTTGAATTTCCTGCAAACCGATGATGTCGGGAGCTTTTAAGTTGCTGACGATTTGATTTGCGATCGCGCTAAATCTTCCATCTGCTACATCTGTATCCCCATCAGCATCGTTAGGATCGAGATTGAGAACGTTGTAGCTAGCAACTGTCAGCTTATCTGCACCACCTTCTAAAGTTGTGGTTTCTGCTTCAATAGTTGAATCAGTGACGGTAAAAGCTTGAGTTGGGTAAATCTCAAAGTTTCCGAAACCGTAACCGACAACACCCGTTACATCTCCTAATTTTGCACCGACGTTAACTTCAGGGAAATCAAACCCTGGTAAAATATCCGAATTTTCATCAATTTGAACTCTTTCGGGGTTGAAATCATCGGGGCTGATATTCAAAGTACCGCGATCGCTTAAACCTGTAGCGTTTTCACCGTTATCTACAACAGTAAAAATTTCCCCAAAACGATTGGTAGGTGAAACAGCTACTGCATCTTCCGCAGTTACCAGCATTCCTTCTAACGATTCAAAGAAATCAATTCCATCGCTATCTGGTTCAAAACTACCAAAAGCATCATCATCAATATTTTCGGTAGGAGGAATTCTACCACCCGTACCAATAATTGTTGCTGTGGGAAGAGTATTACCGCTAGATATTACAGATGTGCTAGGGCTACTAATTTGAGTTGTGGAAAGATTACCTGTATCCGCACCACCAGGAAAGAATTCGCTTACCGTACCAGTGACTTCTACTTCATCACCAACTTGAACTGAGGTACTAGTACTAGTAAAAACAAAAATCGCGTCGGAAGTTGCGCTGTTATTATCTCCTGTAGCGTCTTGGATATAAAAACCGTTGCTATCGACTGCGGTAACGATACCTGTTGTAGTTACAGATTGTCCTACAAGCGGTGAAGTGTGAGCGGCACCTTGGATTTCGTAAATTTTGACAGTGGAGCCACCATTGTTGTCATTATTATCATTATCGTCAGAATCATAGGAACCCAATCCATCAAATGTGTCTTGAGGAAAACCATCCCATTCTATTGAAGGATCGAAAGCATCATTAGGATCGGTATCACCAGCAGTAATATTTGCTTTACGACGAATAGTATTATTTTGGGTAGAAGCATCACCACTACCCCACTCACTACCAGGATCGAAACCAATTTGTCCAATTACATCAACAACTGTACCGTTTTTCCTAATTACAACTGCATCATCACCGTTAAAGTTAATGACTGAATCAGCATTACTTATATCAGCAACTGCTTGAATAGCTGCATCAGCATTAGAACGAGTAATTACAAAAACATCTTTACTGGCAATGGTACCTGTTAAATTTAAAGTTTGGCTCGGAGATGAAGCACCGTTGGAATAAAGTTCAATGGTGTAATTGCCAGCAGTGAGGTCAATTACTGAATCTGTAGGATTATATAATTCTATTGCTTTGTTATTACTACTACCTTCAACGTACTCAGAAATAAGTATGTCAGCCACTCAAATACTCCTATTAATCAAATATGTAGGTTTTCAAGTTAGTATGATTTTTCTACTAACCAAATTTTCCGAATTACCCAACTAAGCTGACTCAATTATTAGATAGAAATCAAACTATCTCACAAATATTTTCCCCAACGTTAAAAAAATCTCGCTTTCAAAAATTACTCAACTACGCTCAATTCTCGCTACCAGCATCTCAGAATTAATCAAAGCTAGTATCTATCTGTCGGTTAAAAATACAGTTACTTTACGTGTTTATCTTTAACTAAAGCAGTATATTTTGTATCTACTTCTACATCGATCGCCGATCGATTAGAGTTAATAAAAATCTTGTTTATAACAAGTCCGCCGCGCACGATTCCAATTGTCTGAGCCATAGGATTTGTTTGTTAGTTAACTAATTTAAACTATTTATTTTTAATTCAAAATCAAACTGCAAGAGTTTTTCCTGAATTAAGAACAAATACGTGTAAATACCGATACTTTACCTTAAAATGCTAAAAAATTTGATTAAGAAATAAATCTTTTTAGATTAAGGTTTGTTTAAAAACTGATTTTATTAAATAGTCAATTTATAAATGTTTCTCAATTAAGTTAAGTGTGTAAAACAAGTATCTAATATGCTGTTAATAACATTCTTATAACTTACGCAAAATCTAAAATAGCGGTAATTTTAGATAGGCTCCTAAATACTTTCTAATATCTTGTTATGTAGAGGGATATCTAACAAAGACTATACAAAATGGAAAATAACGCTACAATCTCTCTATAATTTATCTTTTTTCAAAGGTAAAACAAAATACAATTGTAAATAAATAGGAAAAAAAATAGCTCTCAAACCTTCAAGCGATCGGCTAATATACTTATAACTTTTTTATTCGTAAACAAAAAAAAATAGTACTTATTTGTTTTTAGGTTTGAGTCAATTAATGAGTAAGTGATATTTAATAGCTACTCATTTATTTTGATTTTTGATATATCATCTACCTCCAGTTTGGGAACTTTTTTATTGCTGTTTTCTGTAGAGCCAAGTAACCAGGGAATCTGTTAGCATCAAAAGCATTAAAGAATAATTGACAACGACATCTACATTTTCATGCGATCGGATCGGGGTTTGTACTTTTAAGTAGTTGTTAATCAATAATCTTAGAGGATGTAGTGATGCGTCAAAAAGAAAACCACAAACTTTCAGATCCCCCTAAATCCCCCGCTAAATTGGGGGACTTTAACCCCCCTTTATAAGGGGGAAGGGGGGATCGAAGCAGTAATAAGGTTACAAACAGATACTTTTTAAATATCCTCTAAATACCGATTTAAATGCATCTGCTTTGATTGCATGGGACATCTAAAACGGCTGATTTTTGCTGTCGATTGGATGAATTATCAACTTTATATATTTTACTTATGACAATGGAAACTATAGGCAACATTGAAGAAATAGATATTCAGAAATACTTACAAGTTCTAAAACGTCGTTGGTTTCCTGGAGCCTTGGTTTTTACGCTGACGGTGACGGGAGCATCATTGTATGCACTTTCGCGTAAACCAACTTTTAGAGCAGAGGGAAGTGTAATGATTAAGAGTAATCGCACTTCTTCTCTAACCGGATTTTCTGAAGATTTGGGACGTTTGGAAGCTTTAACTCAGAATAATAATCCTTTAGATACTCAAGCACGCATCGTTACATCAAATCCCGTACTTCAAGAAACAATTCGCACCCTAAATCTTAAAGATAAAGAAGGTGTTTTACCCATTTCTGTTTTGGCTGGTGGATTGCACGTGGAAGGAATTAAAGGTAGTGATGTTTTATTAATTTCCTATAGCGATCCAAATCCGGAAAAAGCAGCCACAATCGTCAATACAGTGATTGAGAAGTATATCGAACAAAATGTTTTAGCGAACCAGAAAGAAGCACAAACCGCAGGCAGATTTTTGATGGAGCAACTGCCCAAAGCAGAATCATCGGTGAAAACAGCAGAATTACAACTGCGACGATTCAAAGAAAAGAATCAAATTATCGTTTTGCAAGAAGAAGCTAATGGAGCAGTTCAGACAATTACCAACTTAGAAGCACAAATATCTCAAGCGATCGCTCAACTAGCCGATACAACCGCACGTTTGGCAACTTTGCGATCGCAAGCTCAAGTAGAACCGCAACAAGCTGTTATATCCGCACAGTTGAGTCAAACGCCGGGGGTACAAAAAGTGCTTACTCAGCTACAGGAAGCAGAAAGCCAGTTAGCACTAGAAAAGACTCGTTTTCAACCGGGACACCCCACTGTAGTTAATTTGGAAGAAAGAGTCGCGGCTTTAAGAAGACTGCTCAACGAGAGAACAACTCAAATCACGGGTACTCAGGAAGAATTTAAACAGGGAAATTTGCAACTGGGAGAACTGCGACAGGATTTGATTGCAGAGATTACCCGTGTAGAAGCAGAGCGCGTTGGGTTAGAACAAAAAATTGTTTCGCTTTCGAGCAAATTTTCTGTTTATAAACAACGAGCTAACTACCTACCACAACTAGAACAAATCCAGCGCGAACTAGAACGCAGACTCAAAGCAGCGCAATCAACTTACGAAACGCTGTTGACTAAAATCCAGGAAATTAACGTTTCAGAAAACCAAAAGATTCCCAATGCGCGGGTTATTTCCGCAGCTTTACCACCCGATACACCCCAAGGACCACGTAAGCTTCTGTTTATTGTCGGTGGTGCTGCTGCGGGTGTGTTTTTAGGTCTGATCGCTGCCTTTGGTTTAGACTTGATAGATCGATCGGTTAAAACAGTCAAGGAAGCGAAGGAAGTACTTAAATACACCCTACTCGGAGTGATTCCCGCAATAGGTAAACATAGCAAAAATCATTCTTCCATCGCTGGGGTAAATAGACCTGTTCCCCAAATTATTGGTAGGGATATTCCTGACTTTCCCGTGGGGAATGCTTATCAAATATTACAAGCGAACTTAAAATTTTTATGTTCCGATACTCAGCTAAAAAGTATTGTGGTCACAAGTTCTGTTAGCAAAGAAGGTAAATCGGAAGTTGCAGCAAATTTAGCCGTAGCAATGGCGAGTACCGGAAGAAAGGTATTACTTGTGGATGCAGATATGCGTCATCCCATGCAACATCATACTTGGGGACTCACCAATGCGGTGGGGTTAAGTAATTTGATTGTTGACCAAGTTAATATTGATGCTGCAACACAAGAAGTAGTGCCTAATTTGGATGTGCTTTCTTCTGGCGTTGTACCTCCGAATCCCATTGCTTTACTTGATTCTCAGCGGATGGCAACATTACTGAATAATTTTACTCAAAAATATGATTTCGTTATCTTTGATACTCCAGCGGTAGTCGGAACGGCGGATGCAGCAATATTAAGCAATCTTACAGACGGTATTTTACTAGTTGTTCGTCCTGGTGTTGTGGATTTAAACAGTGCAAATGCAGCCAAGGAATATTTAACTCAGGCAAATCAGAAAGTTTTAGGGATAGTTGTTAATGGTTTGGATGTGAAAAACGAACCAAATAGCTACTTGTATTACACCAAAGAAGCTATAGAGTCAGCCACAAATGAAAATGAGTTTTCACCAATCAAACAAACTGTATTCAAGGAAAACCAAAATAAGTCATGAGAACAACTTGTTTAATTAATAATTATAACTATGCCAACTTTCTCCCAGAAGCTATTAGCAGTGCTGTGAATCAAAGCGTTAAATTTGATGAAATTATCATTGTTGATGATGCATCTACAGATAATTCAGCGGAAGCGATCGCTAGAGCTTTGCAACCAAATATTAAGTATATATTGAAAGAGAAAAATCAAGGACAATTATCTTCGTTTAACGAAGGATTTTTAGCCGCAACTGGAGATATTATCTTTTTTCTTGATGCCGATGATATGTACAAAGGCGAATATTTAGAGAATGCGTTGAAGTTTTATCAGCGCTATCGGGAGTGTGATTTTCTATTTTGTGCCTATCAAAAATTTGGAATAGAAGAAGGAATATTTAAAGAATATGAGTTCGATCTAGATTTAGGTTATTCCGTAATTAAAACTTTATGTCTTGGCGAATGGATTGGCTCGATCGCTTCTACATTATCAATGCGTCGAGAAATTTTACAAAAAGTTTTGCCGATTCCATATACAGATGATTGGCGAGTTCGAGCCGATGACTGTTTGGTATGGGGTGCTTCTTTAGTAGGGGCTAAAAAGTTTTATATGTCTCAACCTTCGGTGATGTATAGAATACATAAAAGCAATAATTTCTACAATAATAAATCTTTAGATATTAACGTCAGTTTTGAATATAAGAGATTCTTAAAACGTTCGGTATTGTTTAATGACATTATGCAAAAAAATGGTTTAAGTTTACCGTTATTTTTAGCTTATACCTGTCTGAATGAATTAAAAACAATTCCTTGTCCGAAAACGAGTGATTTTAGTATGTATTTGAAAATCATCTTTCTATTAGAAAAAAATATCTATTGGAAAGTAAAAGGTATATTCCTGTTGACGATGTACTTTTTAAGATTGTCGGTAGCGGGAAAACTAATCAAATAGCTTCTTTTTTATTCACTGCTCACTGCTCACTGTTCACTGCTCACTGCTAACTGTTCCCCAATGCTCAGAAAATTAAAAATTCCAAATATATCACAATTCAAATCTAATTCTAAACTGCGAGCAGTTGCCAGCAATACAGGATGGTTATTTGGCGATCGCGTTATCAAGATGGGTGCGGGTTTATTTGTTGGAGCATGGGTAGCGCGTTATTTAGGAACCGAGCAATACGGTTTGTTTAATTATGCGATGGCTTTTGTTAGTTTATTTACGCCAATATTTACGTTGGGTTTAGATGATGTAGTAGTAAGTCATCTTGTGAAAAAATCGTCAAATAAAGCAGAAATTTTAGGAACGACTTTTGGTTTAAAACTAATAGGTGGAATTGTTTCGGTTTTATTAGCAGTAACTACTATATTTTTCTTAAAAGATACATTTACCGTATGGCTGGTAGCAATATTGGCTATGACTGGAATTTTCAGAACTGCTGATACCGTTGACTTGTGGTTTCAGTCGCAGGTGCAGTCAAAATATAGTGTAATTGCAAAAAATATTGCCTATTTGTTGAGTACTTTATTGAAAGTAGGCTTAATTTTAATCGAAGCACCATTATTAGCATTTGCTTGGGTTGCATTAGCAGAAATTGCGATCGGTGCAGTTGGTTTAATTGCTATTTATCAAGTAAAAGGTTCCTCATTGTGGAACTGGAAGTGGAGTTTTGCAACTGCCAAAAACCTGCTTAAACAGAGTTTCCCTTTAATCTTCTCTGGATTTGCAATTCTAATTTTTATGAAAATTGACCAGATAATGTTAGGTCAAATGAAAGGAGATAGCGAAGTTGGTATTTATTCTGCTGCTGTACGTATTTCTGAACTATGGTATTTTATTCCCACCACTATTGTCTCTTCGGTTGCTCCTGCGATTTATGCAGCTAAAGAAAAATCCGAACATCATTACTATAAGCGCATAGGACAATTACTCCGCTTACTAACCTATATATCTCTGGCAATTTCTATTCCCATGACATTCCTATCAAAAAACATAATTTTGTTAATCTTTGATGATGGATATATAGAAGCTGGAGCAATATTAGCAGTGCATATTTGGGCTTCTTTGTTTGTATTTATGGGTGTTGCAACATCACCTTGGTTTATTGCTGAAGGACTAAATAATGTTTCTTTAGGTAAGACTTTATTCGGAGCAATTCTGAATGTTATACTCAACCTTTTACTGATTCCTCAATATGCAGGACTTGGGGCGGCGATTGCAACTATTTCATCTCAAGCTGTTGCAGCTTTTTTGAGCAATGCTGTTGATAAAAGAACCCGCAAACTATTTCAAATTCAAATGCAGTCTTTTTTACCTTTTTATAAATACTAATTTATCGCAAATTTATGTATTAATTATTTATAAATATTGCATTATTCTATCTAAATTATGTATCGATATGTATCTAATTCTCTGAGTAAGTCATATTATGATTAACAAAACAAAAATATCTTTATTTATTAAAAGGTCGAGATAAATAACAATGAATCAACAGCTAGAAACCCCAATAACTTTTATTATATTTAAACGCCCGGACACTACCGCCAAAGTGTTTGAAACCATTCGTCAGGTTAAGCCTAAAAAGCTATATGTGATTGCCGATGGTCCTCGGATCGACCGCGAAGGTGAAGCCGAAAAATGCGCCGAAACCCGCGCAATTATCGAGCAAGTTGACTGGAATTGCGAAGTTATCAAAAATTACTCAGAGGTAAATTTAGGCTGTGCGAAAAGAGTTTCTAGTGGCTTAGATTGGGTATTTAATCAAGTAGAAGAAACAATTATTTTAGAAGATGATTGTATTCCTCATCAAACATTCTTCCGGTTTTGCGAAAAATTACTAGAAAAATATCGATATGACAATAGAATCACTTCGATTGCGGCTCAAAATGCCCAATTAAGACAGAAGCGTACTGATTATAGTTATTATTTTTCATCCTATAGTCACTGTTGGGGATGGGCAAGTTGGCGACGCGCTTGGCAACATTACGATCTACATATTAAATTGTGGCAGGAAGTCAAAGAATCAAATATTTTAAATAATATTCTTGTTGATTCCAAAGCAGTAAGTTACTGGACAAATATATTTAATTCTATTTACGAAAATCCTACGGGTATCACTTGGGATTACCAATGGACATTTGCTTGCTGGATGCAAGGTGGATTAAATATTATTCCCAACGTCAATTTAGTTAGTAATGTTGGTGTTGGTGCAGACTCAACAAATTTTAATTCTAATCAAGAGTTTTCATTTATCAACCTTCCCACCGAGGAAATGGAATTCCCTTTAAAACATCCACCTTATATAGTGAGGAATTTACCAGCAGATAAATTTATTCAAGATACCGTATATCGTGCAACTAAATTGGATCTTTTTAAACAAAACTTGAAAAAAATACTCCAGGATAGAAAAGTAATCGCACGTTAATAATTATTGTTAAATATCAAGTTTATTGAGGTGATAAATTGAAAATTGAACGACTTGAAAAACTTGCCACACTTGTATTAATACTAATTGCTGTAGGTGCTTTTGCAATCAAACCCGCCCATGAAATCTCAGGAAATCCCTTGGGAGGGGCATTTGTAGACAAAATATTAAATGGTTTGTCATATTTAATATTATTTGCTTTAATTGCAAACTACTGGAAAGGATTTTTATATGTTAGTTCTAAAGGTATATTTCAATTACTGCTATTAATAATAATCTTATTTTCTGTTTTATGGTCGGCAGATATGGGTTCAAGCTTAACTTATATACGAGGTTTAATTAGAGTCTATTTATTAGCTGTTTATCTAGCGATGCGCTATACCTTCAAAGAACAAATCAGGTTCATGGCTTTTGCACTGGGAACAACAGCAGTTTTATCAATAATTTTTCCTTTAATTCCAAGTTTTGGAGGAATTCATACAACACCAGAATTAGCTGGGATGTGGAGTGGAATTTTTGGGCATAAAAATGAATTGGGATACATGATGGCTTGGAGCGCAGGAGTTTTTTTACATTTAGCTTTAAGCGAACCAAAATATCGTTTACTCAGGTTGGGATTATTCGGATTATCTATTTGTCTAATCATTCTTTCACGCTCTACAACTTCATTAACTATCGTGATAACAATGATATGTCTTTTACCTTTATACAAACTTAGTAATAACAATAATTATAAAATGCAAATAATCGCGATTAGTTTTGTTTTAATGTCATTGGTTAGCGGTTTGATCTTAATTTTAGGTAACGCAGAAACTATAGTTGGCACGTCGGGAAAAGACCTAACTTTAAATGGACGTACAGACTTATGGGAACCTGTATTAAATCAAATTTTACAAAGACCTTTTATTTGGTTATGGATATGCTGCATTTTGGACTAGTCCATTCGCTTCTAATATCAGATTAACTTACGAATGGGCAAGTAATTCTCATAATGGCTTTTTGGAGATAATGCTAGATTTAGGAATTTGCGGTTTCTTGATTTTTGCGATCGGTTTCATTCGCTTCTTTACTATGGCGCTTTATCGAATTGTATTAGTAGCGAAAAAACCCGAAGATTATTTACCGATGCAAATGCTGCTTATCATTATTATCGTTAATATTTCTGAGGCTAGATTATTAACTCCTAGCTGGAATTGGTTTATGTATTTAACAACATCTCTAACTTTAACAATGGAATATCACAGAATGAGGAGACAAGCATCACTTAAGCTGGCACAAATTTAATATAAAAAAATTCTTATTGTATTCCCTATTCCCAACTCCCTATTCCCTACTCCCTACTCCCCATAATCAAATCAATGAAAATTTTACATCTAAATACACATGATACTAGTGGTGGTGCTGCTCGTGCTGCATATCGCTTACACAAAGGATTACAAGATATTGGATTAGATTCGCAAATGTTGGTGCAGGAAAAATCTAGTAGCGATAAAACAGTAATTGCGCCAAAAATACGATTATTTCAAGGTATCGCTAAAACAAAACTAACATTTGAAACTTTACCTTTAAAATTTTATCCACACAGAAGTAAATCTACATTTTTTAGTCAATGGTTGCCCGATCGCGTTGTTCCTCAAGTCGCAAAAATAAACCCGGATATTATCAATTTGCATTGGATTAGTGGAGCTTTTATGCAAATAGAATCTATTGCCAAACTCAAGCAACCATTAGTGTGGACGCTTCACGATATGTGGGTATTTACTGGAGGTTGTCACGTTGCTGGGGATTGTCAACGCTATACCCAATCTTGCGGTGCTTGCCCTCAACTTAATAGTAGTCGCGATCGCGATTTATCTCGCTGGGTACACAAACGCAAAATGAAAGCATGGCATTTAATTAATTCAAATAATTTAACTAATCTAACTTTGATTGCTCCGAGTAATTGGATAGCTGAATGTGCTGCATCTAGTTCATTATTTAAAAATTCACGAATAGAAGTAATTCCTCATGGATTAAATACCGATAAATATCGACCGATTAATCAAAAAATAGCCCGTGAAATCCTCAACTTACCTCAAGATAAAAAACTGATTTTATTTGGAGCTATCGAAGCAACTAGTGATAGAAATAAAGGTTTTCATCTATTACAACCAGCATTACAAAAATTAAGTCAATCTGGCTGCAATAACACCGAAGTGGTAATTTTTGGCGCTGCTCAACCGGAAAACCCACCGGAATTAGGATTTAAAACTCATTATTTGGGACATCTATATGATGATACTTCTTTAGCTGCTGTTTATTCTGCTGCGGATGTAATGCTTGTACCATCTTTGCAAGAGTCTTTCGGACAAACTGCTTCCGAATCCCTTGCTTGTGGAACTCCCGTGGTAGCATTTAACGCCACTGGTTTAAAAGATATTATCTCCCATCAAGAATGTGGCTATTTAGCACAACCCTATGATGTTGATGATTTTGCGAAAGGGATTGCTTGGGTTTTAGAAAATTCCGAAAGACACGAAAAACTATCTTTACGTGCGCGGGAAAAAGCAGAACGAGAATTCACTTTGGAACTACAAGCAAGACGTTATTCTACATTATTTGAATCAGCAATCTATGAAAGTAATAAATCGCATATAACCTACAAAAAGCCCCCCTTCAAAAAGGGGGGTTGGGGGGATCTTAATGTCTAGGATGTACCTATTCCCTATTACCTATTCCCCATTCTCTATCCCCTACTTCCCATTCAATTATTAATAAGGAATGAAATCAAATGACAATACCACTAGCTTTTATAATTTGTACTGAACCGGGGCGTTTAGAACCCCAATCGTTGATGCTTGCAGAAAGCATTCGTAAATTTTGCGGTAATTTAAAAGATACACCAATATATAGTTTTCATCCTCGAACAGGTAGTGCGATCGCCATCGAAACCCAAAAAGCATTTCAACAATTAGGAGTGATTCATCAGCAGTTACCTATCAACGAAGAATTTCATGAATACTATTTAGCAAATAAGCCCTTGACTTGTGCTTATGCCGAACAAAATATAGATGCCGAAATTCTAGTTTTTCTTGATAGTGACAAATGCTTTTTTGCGGAACCAACAGAATTTTTATTACCAGCAGATTGCAACGTGCGGATGCGTCCCGAATATGGGCAAGGTATCGGTTCAACAGGTAGTAACGACCCCCACGAATGGTACTGGCAAAAGCTTTATGAAGTTCTAGGAGTAAAGCAAGAAGTATTTGTTAATGCTCCAATTGGTAATAAAAAAATGAGAGCTTATTGGAATTCCGGTTTAGTTGCAGTTAGAAGAAATGCAGGTATCTTTACATCCTGGAAAGAAAACTTTGAAAAAGTAATGCGTTTAGATATTACTCCTCCCCAGGGTATTTATTTTGTCGAACAGTCAATTTTATCTGTAACTTTATGCGCTTTATCAGAAAATGTATCGCATTTTTCCGACAATTATAGCTATCCATTACCCTTACACAATCGCTTATCCAAGCAATGGCGTTTAAATCACTGGGATGATTTAATTTCGATGCATTATTTTAATCTATTCTACTATCATGACTGGAATAAACAAATTAAAAGGCTGAAAAATTTCAATATTAATTCTGATAAATATGAGTGGCTGTGTAAAAGAGTTATTGCTCATCAAATGCCGCGCACTTCTGTTTTGCATCGGCATATGTTGAAAGTGAGAAAATTTGAACAAAAACTCAATACTTTTAATTTGAATATCAACTTAAGCGGTTGGATAGAACGGGTAGCAAATCTTTAAACATACCTAATGTTTTTTTAACTATCTTTCACGATTACTTTACATTAAAGGCTATCAATTTATATCAATGAAAAGTAGAATGAACAAAGCACAAATAGCGGTCATCATGACCTGTTTTAACAGACGCGATACAACTCTTGCTTGTCTGCGTGCATTACAACAGCAAACACGTAATTTCGATGTTTACTTAACAGATGATGGTAGTTCCGATGGTACCGCAAAAGCAATTCAAGCAGAATTTCCACAAGTAAAAATTCTCCAAGGTGACGGTAATTTATTCTGGGTAGGAGGAATGCGTTTAGCATTCGCAGAAGCAATTAAAAATTCCTACAATTATTATCTTTGGTTGAATGACGACACCTTTTTAGAAACTAATACCTTAGATAAATTGTTGAACATTCAACTTTGTTTAAGCGAACAAAATTGTGAAAACTCGATTGTGGTGGGTACTACTCAAAATCCAATTACTGGAAAACCCACCTATGGAGGTGCAGTTAAATCTAAAAAATGGTATTCAAACAAATTTGAATTTTTAGAACCTACTCAATTTATACAGCAATGCGATGCCATGTTTGGTAACTGCGTGCTAATTCCTCATAATGTTGTCGCAAAAGTTGGCAATATCGATGCAGCATTTATTCATAGTTTAGGAGACTTGGATTATGCTCTGAGAGCGCGTAAATTAGGCTGCTCTATTTGGATTGCACCGGGATATGTCGGTACCTGTAGTAAAAATTCTATTCGTAATAGCTGGGCTGATACCAATTTACCAATGCAACAACGCTTGCGAAAAATACTACAAGTTAAAGGATTTCCTCTTAAACCTTGGACTACATTTTGCTCCCGACATTCCGGCCCATTTTGGATGATTTACTGGTTATTACCTTATATTCGCGCAGTTATCGGTTACAAAAATTTGGCTGCATCTCCAACTTTTGCTGAAGAAATACCACAAAATAATTCATCCCTCTAATAGCTAAAAGGTAAGAATAAAAACCCATCCACAGAGATGAATATTTATTCGTTGTTAGGAAGTTTAATACTTTTAAACTTTAATCTTACCTTTAACCTTATTACTTTAACCTTTAACCTTATTAATTTATGGGTAAGCGTTTATTAATTGTCTCGCAGCTAGATTCTAGCGAACCTTTTGGTGCTTTCACAAGACCTTTTTATCTTGGACAATATCTGACAGAGCATTTTGATGTTTGTCAATTAGGAATAGATTGTTCATCTGTAGATTACACCCGTTCAATTTCTGTGGGTTCTAGAAGTCTTAAGTCGTATATTAAATCGATAAAAAACTGTATTGATGAATTTCGTCCAGATATTATATATGCTCAAGAAACACGTCCAAGTTTAGCCGCACTTACTGCTCTTAAACTGAAAAAAACTAAAAATTGCCCTCTGGTATTAGATTTTCATACTTTTTCTGCTTATGAATATTGGAGCCGTTTGTCTTCAGTTAATGATAGGTTTCAAGAGTTAAGCCAATGTATTAAAACCTATATTGCTCAAGGAATCCTTGTATTTTCAGGTACACCCATTATTGCTGCTGGCGAGTCTACTCCTAAGTTAATTTCTGAATGGTATAGAAAAACTCCCCAACAAATTTGCTGTATAGGAAATGGAGTTACAGAAGATTTATTAAATAGTCATTTCTTAAATGATACCGATCCTTATCAGGAATTACGACCATCCAAAGTTGTAGTTGTTGTAGCGCCTAAAACCTATGGATTTCCTACTAATGATATGTCGGTATCTATGACTATCGATATTGCTAAAAAGCTAGAAAATAGCCAACAAAAAGTTAATTTTGTCGTAATTGGTCGCAATAAAGATGATATAGAAGAAGAACTACCATCTAATATTTATTTTACGGGTTTCTTGCCCAGTAGAAATGATTTTATCTCCCATATTAAGTATGCAGATATTGCTTTATTACCATTTTCCAAACAAGCAGTAGCAGGAGGAGCGCGTAACAAAGCCCTTGATTATTTCGCCAGTCAAAAATTAGTGATTTCCACACCTGAAGGATTGCGCGGTTTAGAAGAATTTCATCATCGCCAACATCTTTTAGTCACAAGTTACTCTACCGAAGATATTGCTCAAACCATATTAAATGCTGCTTTAAATGAAGCAAAATATCAACCGCTTGCTCAAGCTGCATACAAGTTAATTAAAGAAAAATATTCTTGGAAAGCTAGGGCGCAATCGATCGCAAATGTTCTGTTAGCTGCAAGTAATTCTTAACTTCTTAAACCAATTATGAATCGTTCCCCATTAAAGTTTCTTGGCGTTGAAGTCGATGCATTAGACATTTCCCAGTTGAACGGTTTAGTTGCAGAGTCTATTCAAGAGCAGCAAAAATGGATTATTGCCAATCACAATTTACATAGTCTGTATATTTACCATCACGATCCGATCATGCGTGCATTCTACGAGAAAGCCGATTATGTACATATTGATGGTATGCCTTTAGTACTTATTGGCAAACTGCGAGGTTATTCCATCGAGCGAGAACATAGAGTTACCTATGCCGACTGGGTATATCCATTGATGGAAGAAGCAGCTACTAAGGGTTGGCGAATATTTTATTTAGGTTCCAAACCAGGGGTTGCAGAGAAAGGAGCAGATATTTTGCGCCAAAAATACCCCGATTTAAAAATTGCTTGCGCTCATGGTTATATTGACGCGCATAAAGAAAGTAAAGAAAATCAACAC
The DNA here is from genome assembly GCA_963740315.1 of uncultured cyanobacterium. Classification (GTDB taxonomy): domain Bacteria; phylum Cyanobacteriota; class Cyanobacteriia; order Cyanobacteriales; family Nostocaceae; genus Rivularia. The sequence goes on along the minus strand of CAVUDP010000001.1, from coordinate 1,398,222 downwards.
ACCATCGCTGCAATCAATGCTTTCCAACCTCATATTTTGATGGTAGGAATGAGTATGCCACGCCAAGAACATTGGATTCTCGATAATCTCGAACAGCTTCAGACTAATGTAATTTTGCCTAGCGGAGCTTGTATCGATTATGTTGCAGGTGTCGTTCCTACTCCACCAAGATGGATGGGCACAATGGGTTTGGAATGGTCTTATCGTTTATTTAGCGAGCCAAAAAGATTATGGAAGCGTTACTTAGTTCAACCTTGGTTTATCGGTAAATTATTAATTCAAGAATATTGGGGTATTTGCGATCGCACAAATAAAAAAGTTGCAGCTAAAAGCTAAAACTCTGGGAGTTAATCTGATTTGCGATTATTTTCAGTATTTCATCAAGATTTTCTATTAATTAAGAGGTTTCGCTATGATGTCTTATAGTAATGTGGTGATAGATGGGTTGAAGCCCGATTTACGTTCGGCGAAAAGCGCAACTATACAGCGAGGAATTTTTATCCGATTGCTGCGTGTAACTATACTAATTTGTCTCGATATTTTCTCTTTGGGTATCGCTTGGGATTTAGCTATTAGTCATGCTTCTCCCTTACAGTCTGAATGGACAAAAAACCTACCATTTTTATTATTAAGTTTAGGGGTTCAAGTTGCTATTCTTACCACCATTGGTGTTTATCGAGCAGGGGTACATCGTCGCGATTATGTAAGTATTATTAAAGCAGTGTCTTTATCATCAATACTGCTATCATTTATCGCCTATGCTTACGAGCCAACTACCTATATTCCTCGCTCCACCTATCTACAATATTGGTTTGTATGTATTGCTGGTATTTGTACTATCAGATTTTTATTCGATTTATCGACTAATTTTCTTCGTCAAAAAGGTATAATCCGCCATTCGATTTTTGCGATCGCAGATGCTCAACAAAAAGAGCAACTGATGAAAATTATTGAAAAAGATGATTGTTATACAGTGCGAGGTTTTGCCGACTCTAGCTGTTTAGATTGGGCAAACAGAGAAAACACTTTCCTATCTCTACGCAGTCAAAATGTAGAAGAAGTTTTTATTTCTTGGGATTCGATCAAAAATCGCTCTTTTCTTTGTTGGCATTTCTATAATGCGGGAATTACCGTACATATCTTACCCACAGAAAATAGACTTCCTTTCTCCACATCTCGGTTTAGTTTAATTGGAGGATTACCTTTCCCAACAATTGCAGCGCCCATTTTTGCTGGGGTTAATTTCTGGGTAAAACGGTTGTTTGACTTTAGCTTTTCTCTACTTTTAATTATTCTGCTTGCACCCGTATATATATCTATTGCAGTACTAATTAAACTAGATTCTCCAGGACCAATATTTTTCCGTCAAAAACGTATTGGTTTGCATGGTAAAGAGTTTTTTATTTGGAAATTCCGAACAATGATTGCTGATGCAGAAAAAATTCAAGCTACTTTAGAAGCTAAGAATGAAATAAAAGACGGCGTGATTTTCAAAATGAAAAATGACCCAAGAGTAACGAGAGTAGGTCAATTTTTACGCCGTTATAGTTTGGATGAATTACCACAATTCTTCAACGTTTTAGTTGGTGACATGAGCTTAATTGGACCTCGACCTTTACCAATGCGCGATGTCGAGAAGTTTGAAACCAAGCATTTTATTCGTCAAGAAGTTCTCCCCGGTATTACTGGATTATGGCAGGTTTCTGGACGTTCTAATATTGATAATTTTGATGATGTAATTAGATTAGATATGAACTACATTGAAAATTGGTCGATATTACTTGATTTAAACATTTTTCTGCAAACTTTCAGAGTTTTACTGCAAAAAACCGGCGCTTATTAATTAAATTATGATTTGTCGCAATTTAACATGATTTGCGATCGCTAAGAAAAGTCTAAACCTGAAGAACAAGCATTTGATGCTACATTCCGCCAACTTTATGCTCAACTTGGTTGGACGGAAGAAAAGGAGTTTGCAGCAACTTCCGAAGTAGAAAAAATATTCGGTAAAGATACAAATAACACTCCCGATAAATTAGCTTTGCTTGTTAAAAGTAAGCTAGAGTCAGAAGGTTTTGCAGCATCTCAAGTCAATCAAAAAACTAGAGATTCCTTAATATGATGCGAAGACAGCGCTACAAATAACCTTTATTACCCAGCAAAATTAATGGCACAGACTATTAGTAAGATGCAAGATATGAATTACGGCGAGCAGTTACCAAATACTAATTTTCAGTGACTAGTACAACCAGTTTTGTAATTATTTGTTGTTTTCTATTCGTACTCTATTTTTTCCAATCTTCATTACTTGCCGATCGCCTTTCACTGGTAACTGATAACTGCTCACTGTTAACTGATTTACTTGCCTTTAATAATATGAATTGCCGCACCAGCAGCAGCACCGTTAATAGTGTTACTTACAGTGCCTCGACGGTTGGTAATTTCGCCTGCTACGGTACCACCTGCCGCACCGAGTCCGATATCTTGAATCAGGTTACGATTTCTTTTGTTTCTACCGCTATTACCAGCATTAACAGTCGCACCCGCAGCAGCACCATTTACAGCGTTGGTGAGAACTGAATCGTTGTTGGTAATAATTCCGGTAATTGCACCAGCAGCAGCGCCAATTCCTACATCTTCTAGTAATTTGTCGTTAGCAGCAGCGGGTTTTGCTGGTATAAAAGTGGCGCTAAATATACCTGTTGCTAATAATAGGGGTAATAATGCACGTTTTAAAAATTTATTCATCTTTACACCTGTTGTTGATAACTTGTTGGGAAATTGTCTTTTGATATCTTGCATTTTCTGCTCGCGGTAGTCTTACTAGCAAAATAAATTGAAATATAAAATCATTTTTCCAAAATAATGCAAGATATAGGTCTTTTGAAATTAATCTACTTTGACCTATTTATATTTTACAAATAAATAATTGTATATCGCAGGGGTGTTATATTAATTAATTCGGATTTATGACTAAAGTAATAAGTATTTGAAATTAAATTGTGCGATCGTTTACTTGGAATTCAACTGTAGGGTGTGTTACCGCGTAGCGTAACGCACCTTATTTAATGATAAAGATGTACACAATCTGGACTGGAAATTATATTTTAGTATTTCTTGAAGAAACCTCACCCTGTCAGAGCCGGACATCCCTTTCCTTAGTAAGGAGAGGGAAAGATTTACCGCAGGTAAAGCGAGGGTGAGGTCTTTTAGTAACTAGGTGAATTTGATTTCACATCCGAGCGAAATGTTCTTGTAAATTATCGTGAATAAATGTAAAACGTCCGCCAACGCCGGTTAATTATGCGATCGCCTTTTGATTTTAGAAAGCAATCGTAATTTCAGGGAATTAAGCGGTTTATCCAAAGGATGAGACGTAAGGAAAAGTTTTGAATTACAGAAATTTTGGCGAAAGTGATGCTTTCATAATCGCGATCGCGGGAGTTAACGGTACAAATTTAAATGGTGCTATATTGATTTAAACTGATTTTAAAGTTGCTATTAAGTAGTTCTAATCTCACACATAAGTGGGTGTGCCTTCATTATTTGTGTCATTGCGTTAGCGCAGCGTGTCCGATAGGACATGCGACAGCGGATCTTTCTCAAGGTCTTGCGATGAACCGCACCCTACGGGTGAATGCTTCGTTTCACTTCGTTTCACTTCGTTCCACTCGCAATGACAAATGCACAATTAATTTTGCCTAAGTACTTATACTAATTATATGCAAGCATTAGTAGGATTAGTTTTAGTGATAGTGGGAACCATATTGGGAGCGGTATGGCTCTTTGTACCCTTAGAGGATGTTTTAAAAGTCGAAGCAAGTTAAAAATCATGCGAGTCGTCGAACCATGATACGTATCATCGCAATATAGATAAAAGTCTCCGAGGTTTCTGGTAGCCGTTCGTAATCTTTACTTAAACGCCGACACCAATTAAGCCAACCAAAAGTTCGCTCTACAACCCAACGCTTAGGTAAATGGACAAAACCCTTCTTCTCTAACGATCTAAGCACAATTTCCACAATCCACCGAAACATATCCATTACCCAATGCATAAAATCATCTCCCCGATATCCCCCATCCATCCAAATCGTATGTAATCGATTTACGCGATCGCTCCCCATATCATGAACTTGCTTGAGGACTTTCTTAGCTCCTTGACGCTCTGGAATTGAAGCGGATGTTACCAAAACTCGTAAGACAAGCCCCAGTAAATCTACAGTTAGATGTCGTTTACGTCCATGTATCTTTTTACCAGCGTCATAACCAACTTCCTGAGATATCATAGTTGCTGTTTCTACTGATTGACTGTCAACAGCAGCCTCCGAAGGATTTGGTTGACGGTCTGCCGCAACCCTAACCCATTGGTAGAGTTTGTCATGTACCGTAAGCCATGTACCATCTTTCTGCCATCTGCGAAAATACCCATAAACTGTTTGCCAAGCTGGAAAATCTGCGGGCAATGCTCGCCATGTACATCCTTGGCAAAGTACGTACATAATTGCATTTAAAACTGCATAAATGGATACTTTTCTCGGTCGTCCACTTAGTTTTGTCTCAGGGAATAGATCGGCAATTAATTCCCACTGCTCCCACGTCAAATTGTTAGGATATGTTTTAGTCATTGCTCGCAAGGTGCTGATGTCTTCAATTTCAGCTTAAGCCTTGTGAGCTTTCTTACAACAGCCCCCCACTTTTAAAACATCCTCTTAGCTATCTTTGATATTAAAGACCGATTAGATCGACTTATTTCAGAAACGGAAAAAACCAACTCACTCCTTGAGCGGCTTGTTGATATCGATTCTGAGCGTTGATAGATCCAATTTCAATAAGATTGTTACGCGAATTATTTTGCGATCGTAAAGCGAATTATTCAACCGAGCTTCGACATCAATCTTCATCATGTTCGCTGCCAACTGATTTAAAGATACACAATTAATTACGTATATTCTGGGTGTCGCTACAATATCTTTATTAAAGTCGGTATCAACTTCCTATATATTGGGTGTTTCAATAATTTAAAATTCCTTAACTCTAATGGGTCTTTCACTGGTACACTTGAACGTTAAACCCCTGTATTAACCTGCGCCTATGGTTCATATAAAGCGCGTGGAACTCACCAATTTCAAGTCTTTCGGTGGTACTACTTCCGTACCGTTACTGCCGGAGTTTACGGTGATTTCTGGTCCTAACGGTTCGGGTAAGTCGAATATTCTTGATGCGCTGCTGTTTTGTTTGGGGCTTTCTAGCTCTAAGGGTATGCGTGCTGACAGACTCCCCGATTTGGTAAATACCAATCAGGTAACGAAGGCGCGTGCGACTGTGGAAGCTAGCGTGACGGTGACTTTTGATTTGTCGGATTATAATTCCGATGATAATGATGAGCCGATTTCTGTTGTGGTTGATGAGGTAGATGAAACCACCATTGAGGAATCTGTAGAAGAGGAAGCAGAAGAAACCCAGGAAGAAGAGGAAGAAGAGAAAGACGAAGACGAAGACGAAGACGAGGAAATTAAAAATCGTCGCGAACAAATCCGCGCTAAACCGGGTGAAGAATGGAGCGTTACCCGTAGGTTAAGGGTGACTAAGCAAGGAACTTATTCATCAAGTTATTACATTAACGGAATTGCCTGTAACTTAACTGAGCTACAAGAAGAGTTAAGTACTATCCGTATAAACCCGGAAGGATATAACGTTGTTCTGCAAGGTGACGTTACCGATATTATTTCAATGAAAGCTCGTGAAAGACGAGAAATTGTTGATGAGTTGGCTGGGGTTGCAACTTTCGATCGCAAAATTAATCAAGCTAAGAAGACTTTAGAAGAAGTTAAAGATAATGTTGATAGCTGTCGGATTATTGAGACGGAGTTAACCGCGCAGTGCGAAAGGCTTTCTCAAGATAAAGCGAAGGCGGAAAAATACCAAAGATTGCGAATCGATTTTCTCGAAAAGCAGAAGTGGGAAGTTGTGCTGTCATGGCGCACTTTGCAGGGGCATCAAGAAAGATTATCGAAGCAAATTCAAGATGGCGATCGCCAATTCACAGAAAACACTCAGCAGTTGGGTGTGGTGAATGCCGATATTCAAGCTAAGCAAAAGGAGCTTGAGGAATTAAATGCTCGTGTAAAGGCTTTGGGTGAGGAAGAACTTTTAGCTGTACAGTCGAATTTAGCGACTCAAGATGCGGAATGTAAGCAAACACAGCGTCGTCAAAGGGAATTACAGACGGTAATTGCGGAAACTGGCGCAAAAATAACCCAAACTCAGCAGGAAATCGGGCAATATCAAGGTTCTCTAACAGAATTTGCTCAACAAAAGGATGCGGAAACGCTGTCTGCTGCTTCTTTACAACAACAGCGGCAATCAATGCGCGAAAATTTAGATAAATCTCGCGAAACTGCTGCGGAAATTGCTTCTGCTTCGGAAGCTTGGGTGGTACAACAAACTAATTTAAACCGTCAAATCGAAACTGTGCTGCAAACTTTGGAACCCCAACGCAGCGAGAGAGCGCAGTTACGGGAAAGAAATAATCAATTACAGCAACAAATACAGGAACAAACCGAGTTAGTTCAAAGTTTAGAGCCGCAGTTAGCAGAAAAACAAAGTCAGGTAAGTCAATTTGAAGCCGGATTTAATTCTACCGTCGCACCAATTCAAGATTTAGCGGAGAATTTAGCCGCAACGGAACAGGAATTAGATATTCAGCAGCAAACTCAGAAGCGGTTGTTGCAAGAGCAAAGGGATAAACAGCGAACTCTTGATAAGTTGGAAGCGCAAACGCAAGCACAGCAAGAAGCCCAAGGAACCAATGCAAGTAAAATTATTTTACAATCGGGTTTACCTGGCGTTTGTGGTTTGGTAGCGGAGTTGGGAAGGGTAGAGCCTAATTTTCAGCTAGCTTTGGAAATCGCTGCTGGTGGACGTTTGGGACAAATTGTGGTAGAAGATGACAGCGTTGGTGCGGCTGGAATTCAATTACTCAAGCAAAGACGTGCCGGGAGAGCAACTTTTTTACCTTTAAACAAAATTCGATCGCCGCGTATTAATGAATCTGGTAATCTACGATATGCCAATGGTTTTGTCGATTATGCAGTGAATTTAATCGATCGCGAACCCCGTTTTGATGATGTGTTTGCTTATGTTTTCGGCAATACTGCTGTTTTTGAAAATATTGATTTAGCCAGAAATCATTTAGGGAAAGTCCGCATCGTTACTTTAGAAGGGGAATTGTTAGAAACCAGCGGTGCAATGACTGGTGGTAGCGTTAATGGGCGATCGACTTTGCGTTTTGGTACGGTGGAAGCGACGGAATCTGAAGAAGTCAAAGCTTTGAGAAACCGTTTGATTGAAATTGAACGAGTTTTACAACGCTGTAATCAAGCAATTATTACTCTTGGAGAAAGAACAAAAGAATTATCTACTCAACTTACCGAAACTCGCCAGGGTAAAAGAGAACAGCAGTTACGAGTGGAACAGTTACAAAGAGAAGTTGGAAGTTTAAATAAGCGAGTCGAAGATGCGACTCATCAACTTACGCAGAATACAGAAAAATTAAATACCGCTCAATCTCGTTTGGAAATATTAGAGCGGGAATTACCGACACAAGAGCAACAATTGCAACAACTGCGTCATGAATTAGCGGAGTTGGAAGAATCGCAAACACCAAGCGAATGGCAGCAAATTCAAGCAACAATAAAAAGTCAAGAAGTTCTGTTGCAGCAACAAGACGCAGCTTTAAGAGAAGCTCAAGAAAAATTAAAAAATGTCGAAGTTCAACAGCAGGTATTGCAAGAAAAAATTACTGAAGGAGTGCGAAGAGTTGAAGAATATCAGCTTCTGCAAGTAGAGCGACAAAATCAAATTAACAGTCTCAAAGAGCAAGAAGCAGCGTTAACAACAGCTATTTCCGAAATTCACAAACGTATTCGGGAAATGGAAGCGAATTTAGGCGAAGAAAAACAAAAACGCGATGCTGTAGAAGCACAACTGCGGCAATTATTATTACGACAACAGCAGTTGGAATGGGAAGTGCAAAAGCTGCAAGAAAGCCAACAAAACCGCCGCGAAGAATTGGATAGAGTGCTAGCAGAATTACAAACAATTTCCGGAGAATTGCCGAATCCTCTACCAGAAGTACCCGAAAAAGTAGATTTAGAAGAACTACAAAAAGAATTAAAATCTCTTTCCAAACGGCTACAAGCGATGGAACCCGTTAATATGTTGGCTTTGGAACAATACGATCGCACCCAGCAACGTTTAGAAGAACTTACCGATAAACTAGAAACATTAGAAGCAGAACGAACTGAATTATTATTAAGAATTGAAAACTTTACCACTTTACGACAAAGAGCATTTAAACAAGCCTTTGACGCAGTAAACGAAAACTTTCAATCAATTTTCGCCACCCTTTCCGACGGCGATGGTTACTTACAATTAGATAATCATGAAGATCCGTTTAGCAGCGGCTTAAACTTAGTCGCGCACCCCAAAGGAAAACCAGTACAACGATTAGCATCCATGTCAGGGGGAGAAAAATCATTAACAGCATTAAGCTTTATTTTTGCCCTACAAAGGTATCGCCCATCGCCATTTTACGCATTTGATGAAGTAGATATGTTTTTAGACGGGGCAAACGTAGAACGATTAGCTAAAATGATTAAGCAACAGGCTCAACAAGCACAATTTATAGTTGTAAGCTTGCGCCGTCCAATGATAGAATCAGCCGAACGTACAATCGGAGTTACTCAAGCCCGTGGAGCTTATACACAAGTTTTAGGGATTAAGTTAAAAACCGACAATACTTCTGCTTGAGTATCTGTTAATAATAGTGTATAGATAAACCGGATTCGAGATCGGGACTCGGTATATAATGACCTCTGAACAAATTATAAGACGCTCGGACATTTTAAACAGCCAAGTCATCACCCGCGACAACGGGAGAAGGCTCGGCATTGTCAATCAACTGTGGGTTGATATTGATAGACGAGAGGTTGTGGCACTTGGTTTACGAGATAGCCTGATCTCCGTTTCTGGAATACCCCGCTATATGTATTTAAGCAGCATTGACCAAATTGGCGACGTAATTTTGGTTAATAACGAAGATGTAATTGAAGACATCGACACCCAACTTTACAGCAATTTAGTCAACTGGGAAGTAATTACAGAAGCCGGAGAAGTACTTGGAAGAGTACGCGGCTTCAAATTTGACGGCATCGGCGGTAGGATTTCTTCCATAGTCATTGCTTCTTTAGGATTACCACAAATACCCGACCAAATTCTCAGCACCTACGAACTATCAATGGACGAAGTAGTCAGCGTCGGTCCCAATAGACTGATAGTATTTGAAGGAGCAGAAGAACGAGTAACTCAATTAAGCGTTGGTGTACTAGAACGTTTGGGTATTGGAAAAGCACCTTGGGAACGTGAAGAAGATGGTTACAACATTACTCCGCGCACCGTAGCACCAGAAAATCAGCTCCCATCGGGAGTACCCTTAGAAGCACCGCAAGTTAGAATACGCCGCCCAGAACCCGTAGCAGAAGAAGTTTGGACAGAAGACGACGCTTACGAAGAAGCCCCACGTCGTCGCGTCATGGAAGCACGTCCTTACGAAGAAGAAAGCATCCGCTACGAAGAAGACGAAGCCGACAACTGGAGCGAAGCTACAGGTAAAGACAGGTATCAAACACCACCACCAGTCCAACCCTTCCCAACTAAAGCATATACAGAAGACTACGAAACCTACGACGACGACTTAGAAAAAGACGCTTGGGAAGACGAAGAAGCACCACAGCCAATTGTTATTCCTAAAAAAGTCAAAGAAAAACAGCCAGAATACGAAGAAGAAGGCGGTTATTAATGTAGAGACGTAGCACTGCTACGTCTATCCGGGAGTTAGGAGTTATCTAGCTCCTATTTTTTTTTGGGAATTTTGCGGAAATGTCATATTATCAAAATAACTACACAGAGTTACTTATTTCTTTTCCTCCACGTCCGATAAAAACTGAAGAAGATTTAGAAAAAATTCAAGAAATTGTTGGTAATTTACTTGATAAAAGAGAACTAACAGAAGATGAAGAAGACTATTTACATTTATTAGGGATATTAATTGAAGAATACGAAGAAAAAGAAGATTTAGTTCCAGATATTTATGGAATAGAGCTTATCAAAGCTTTAATGGTGGAATTAGGTTTGAAGCAAAAAGATTTAATTCCTATTTTCAAAACTGAGTCTATTGTTTCTGATGTACTCAAAGGTAAACGAAAAATGACGACTGAACATATCCAAAGGAGTGCAGAATTGTTCCATCTTTCACCTGCTTTATTTTTCCCTAATAATTAGTTTGAAGTTAAAGAATAAAGTATCACCTCAATATTTATTATTAAAAACTTAGGATTTACCTTAACGGTGCATCGTGCAATAGCGTCATTATTTTCACAATTTACCGATGGTGCGTGACGCAAAAAGCGATTAAATTACCAACAAAATTTATTGAAGCGTCACACACCCTACAAGACTATTCTCTCTTAACTAATAATTGATAATTGATAATTGATAATTGATAATTGTTAAAAATCCAACACATCTAAAGATTCTTCAATTTCCAAATCTAAAATCTTTTCTCTAGTATCCTTATGTTCTTGCACTTTACCGGCTTTTTGATATAAATCTGCTGCTACCTGAAAATCAGCGATCGCACCTTGGGTATCTCCTAATTCATCCCGTACATTACCGCGATTTATATAAACATCTGCATCGTTGGCATTTATTTTAATTGCTTGGGTGTAATCTTCAATTGCTTCGGATTTATTTCCCAACTCGTAAAAAGCATTTCCCCGATAAAAATAAGCATCCGCATCATAAGGATTTATCTGAATAGAAGAGGTAAAATCTTCAATTGCTCTTCTATAATCTCCCAAATCAAAACGTGCATTACCGCGCTTTTTGTAACCAATTGCATCCGAGGGATTGATTTCGATTACCTGGGTAAAAACTTCAATAGCTCGTTGGTAATTTTCGCGTTGTGAATTACCGTTATTATTATCTGTTGGAGTATGAGTATCCTCAATATTAGAAGTAATTTGCTGTTTTTCTAATTTTTTTTCTAATACATGAGGATTGGTTTTTCTAGCTTGAGTATAATCTTCAATTGCACCTTGACTATCTCCAAGAAAAGAACGAACATCACCACGGTTTTGAAAAGCGATCGCATCGTAGGAATTAATTCTAATCGCTTGAGTATAATCTTCAATTGCTCCGTAATAATCGGCTAATTTATATCGAGTCAAGCCGCTTTTGATATAAGCTTTGGCAAAATTAGGATTAATCTCGATCGCAGCCGTAAAATCTGCGATCGCCATTTTATAATCTTTCAAATAGTAAAAAACATTACCGCGCTTATAGTAAGTATTAGCATCACCTTGATGAATTTGTAAGGCTTGAGAATAATTTGCGATCGCAGCATCATAAAGTTGTTTGTTAAAACATTCATCACCCTGCTTAACGTAAAGTTGATTTGAATTCTCTTCAATTTTTACTTGAGTAATAAAATTCTGATTTATCGCTTTATTAAATAATTGCTGCTGAGGAGAAATATAACTTGTCGAAGCCTGTAACTGTTCTAAATAAGAGCGTAACCCACCAGCATAAAATAACTGCTCAATACCAAAAGAGATTTTACCAGTTCTCAACTTAATCATTTCAGTTGGTAAAAACCCAGCCAAAACCATATTATATTCAGATTGCGCTTCATTTACCTCTTCCTGAATCAAAACGCAAACAATAACCGCATTTTTTTGAACTTCGTCAACAGAAACAGACCATCGTACCTTATTAAAATAACCGTGACGCGATTTTACTTCAATCCCAATTAAAGGATTAGCAGTCAACGTAAAATCAACATTACCATCACCGCCGAAGCGTTTTTCATAATCGACTTCGGTAATAAAATCTGCCAACCTTTCCTTTACAACTTCCTCACCCAACTTTCCTTTGAGATAGCTAATAAAAACATCGCGCACCGAAGAAACACGCTTGTATTTTTCCGCCATCACCCAGCAAAACTCGCGTAACTGTTTTAACCTCTCCCCGGAGATGATACTTAGCTCACTATATTGACCAACACTTTGACAATGCAGCAAACAACCATCAGCCAAGCGCCTGATAAAGTCAGATTGTAAACTTCGCAGTACGTTACTCCAATCCATTTATAGGTCTGCATCTTTGGGGTTTATTTATTTTAGATTAGTATCAACTATTGGTAAAGATGAAAGTAATTATACTTAAGAAGGAAGCGGGAAACAGTGACCAGTAACCAGTGACCAGTGACCAGTAAGAATAAACAATATTATTATGGTTTAAATGCTGGCAATTTGAATTAATTTTTTCAAAATCTTTAATACATCATATAGATCGTTACCGGGGTTACGCATCGAGAAAACTTTTGATGTTCCGTATTGTGGCGTATTACCTTTAACTAATTTGATAAAAATAAATTCGCTACCTGTGGCAATTAGTCCAAAAGTTGGTTTATCAATAATGGGACTACCAAGCATATACGACAGCAATTGCGCTAACCCTTCTTCAATCGAGAATGAAGCTTTTTTTGATTCGATAATCATCACCCAGAGTCGATCGCACAACACCAAAGTATCGATCCGACCTTTGATAATCATATCTTTGTCGGGGACTTCAATATCAATTGATTCTTCTGATTTAACGTAAAATGGTGCAAGATAAAAATCACCAATAAAAAGTAATGGATCGACTATTGCTTGACGAACCATTCCTTCGAGTAGCGGTGGATAATTAAGCAGGTTGAAATAACCATCTTTTATTTTGTCGAGCAGTTGTTTCTCGTATTCGCTCAATTCCAGTAAATCATTTTGCCATTCAGGGAAGAAGTCAACGTTTCGGATTAATTCAATGCCGAAGTTGTCTATCAGATAACGAAGATTGATATCTCTTGCTTGAATAGTTTGAATAGTCATTTTTCATTAACATTGGTGCGTGACGCTTTAAAATTATAATTTAGCTGGCAAAATTAATAAAAGCGTCACACACCCTACAAAAAACTTACCTTTAACCTTTAACCTTTAACCTTTAATCTTAATTATTGCATTCTATCTATGGTGCGATATTGAACGGCTTCGGCAACATGATGGGGCTGCAAGTTTTCATCACCAGCTAAATCTGCGATAGTTCTGGCTACTTTTAAAATGCGATCGCTAGCTCTTGCTGATAAATTTAATTTTCTAATCGCCATTTCTAATAAATTGCGAGATGCATCATCTAGTTTGCACCATTTCTGGAGATGACGACTTTGCATTTGAGCATTGCAACGTAAACTTTTCTCTTTTGCAAATCGCTCAGATGCTCGCTCCCTTGCAATTAAAACTCTTTCTCTAACCGTTTCCGATGCTTCTCCGTTGGGTTGTTGGGTAATTTCTTCAGGTTTTAAACGATTTACAGCAACTTGTAAGTCAATTCTATCCATCAACGGTCCCGATAACTTGCCCCAATAATTTTCTCTTTTATTCGGCGAACAGGTACACTGCTCGATGGTATCGCCATAAAAACCGCAAGGGCAGGGATTGGTACTCGCCACCAAAGTAAACTGTGCGGGAAACATTACAGATTGTTTGGTGCGAGAAATCGTAACTTGCCCATCTTCTAAAGGTTGACGCAGAAATTCTAATACATCTCTTTTAAATTCTGTTAACTCATCTAGGAAAAGTACACCTCTGTGTGATAAAGAGATTTCACCGGGACGAGGATAGCTGCCACCACCCACCAAAGAAGGGCCACTCGCCGAATGATGGGGACTCCGAAAAGGGCGATCGCGAATTAATTTACCGCGATTTTTTAATAAGCCAGCTACGGAATAGATGCGGGTAACTTCCAAAGATTCATCGAAACCCAGCGGAGGCAAAATATGAGGTAAACGCCTTGCCAACATGGTTTTACCGCTACCAGGTGGCCCAACAAAAATTAAATTATGACCTCCAGCAGCAGCTATTTCTAAAGCCCGACGTGCATGAGCTTGTCCTTTGACATCCTTTAAATCCAAATTGTAAAGAGGTGTCGCGTCATCAGACGAAGTTTCTATCGTTTCATCAAGTTCTACAGGTTGATGGCGTGCGGGATTATTTAAAAAATCGGCAACTTCAGAAATATTTTCAAAACCATAAACCTGCAATCCTTTAACAACTGCTGCTTCTTGAGCATTATCCGCAGGTACCACCAAAGCAGTAATTCCCATATTTTGCGCCGCAGCTGCGATCGGTAATACACCAGCTACCGGACGCAAACTACCATCTAAAGAAACTTCCCCCAGAAATAAATAATCCCCCAGTAAATCGGGATTAACCTGGTCGGAAGCCGCCAAAATACCCACGCTGATAGGTAGATCGAAACAAGGACCTTCCTTACGCAAATCGGCAGGAGTCAGGTTAATTACAATCTTTCGCATCGGGAAACCAAAACCCGCATTTTTCAAAGTTGCTTTTACCCTTTCCTTAGATTCCTGTACCGCACTATCGGGTAATCCTAGCATCACAATCGCCGGTAAACCACCCGATACATCCACTTCCACACCCACCTTAATCGCATCGATGCCGACAATTGACGCACTCCAAACTCTAGCAAGCATATTTATATAACCGATTAGTATAAAAACATTTAACTCATCAGTTATAACCAAAAATTATTTCGTGTGTTGCTCTTTTGCTTGCGACTATTTCACTCTTGCTCCTAATCTCTCTTTGCTTCTTTCCTCTGCGTACTCTGCGCCTAGTAAGGTTTTTTTTCATTTTGTATTTCGTAGGTTGGGTTAGACGCACTAAAAAATTAGGTTTCAACGAAAAATTGATCGAAGCGGCGTAACCCAACATTAAATTATTGGTATGTAAAATATCTCAAAATCGAACAATACTGCTTGTTCGCGATTATGATGTTGGGTTACGACACAATCAAAAAATCCTCGTTACAAGCCAAGTTTGATTTTTGTGTTTAACCCAACCTACAAGTGTTGAAGGCGTGAAGCATAAAACCCAAAGATATTAAAATCAAATTCAATATTTGTGTGAAGTACAAGCATAAAATGTAAGCAAGTATTTATATCAACTTTACTTATGGACTACCAAAAAATAATCACAATTGAACCTGCTAAGCGCAGCGGCAAGCCATGTATTCGAGGAATGCGAATCACAGTGTACGATATTTTAGAATATCTCGCAGGTGGTATGACAGAAGCAGAAATTGTAGAAGATTTTTCTGAACTTACCGCTTATGATATTAAAGCTTGTCTCGCTTTTGCAGCATCGCTGTGAAACTCTTGTTATTAACGTAGTTCGTAGATTAGCTTCATGGCGCACTAAAAAATTAGGTTTCAACAAAAAATTATTCAAAGCGGCGTAACCCAACATTAAATTATTGCTAAGGTCTACAATTATAAATATTTATAAAACTGAATATAAACTAGGAGACCCAACTATGGTGCAAAGTTTCCGCCCAATTCCCAACGAAAATAAAAGTGGTTTAGTAAAAGTCGCCACGAACATCTGGACAATTGAAGCTCCCGACTGCATATGCTACCGACCTCCGATGCAACCCCGCTATCCCTATACCCATCGCGCAGTTGTCATACGCTTAAAAGACAATAGCCTTTTCATTATTTCCCCAATCCGTCTTACTGACGATATCCGCACCGATATTGATGCCCTTGGGAATGTAAAATATATCGTTTCGCCGAACAACATCCACCATTTGCATATGGGAGATTGGAGCCAAGCATACCCAGAAGCGAGACTTTATGCATCACCGCGACTAGATTCAAAGCGCAAAGATTTAACCTTTTACAAAACAATTTCTACAGACGAGCCAGAACCCGAATGGAGCAAGCAAATAGATCAATGCATTTTTGGTTCGGGTAGTGGATTTGTGGATGAAATCGTCTTTTTCCATCGCGAGTCGAACACGGTAGTTTTCACCGATATGATTATGGATTTTGACGCAGCAGTTTTTTCTTCCATTTCCCGCGTGACTACTCGGTTGAACCAAATGTATAAACATACTCCACGCGGAATGCAGCTAGTTTACATCTTTAACCGCAAATCTGTACGTAATTCTCTTAATACCGTTCGCAGTTGGGGAGCCGAACATTTAATAGTTGCTCACAGTCCTTGGTTATGCGTGGAAGGTAAGGAAGAGGTCACAAGCCTTTTGGACTCAGCTTTTGACTGGTTAACTCCACGCTCTACAATCGTCGAAGCTGGGATAACTGCGATATGGTTTTTGGCATTTTTACTGATTATTCTGCCAGTTCATGCATTAATCGTATTAGTTCTGGATATAGTTTATCCAAAGCTTGTCAAACGAAGTGGCACGTGAGTAATACCGTAGTTCGTAGGTTATCTTCACGATGCTAAGAGATCGGTTTAAACACAAAATTGATCGAATTTAGAAACCCGGTTTCTTGCTGGTAACAAAACAAGATAATTATGCTTTCACGAATAGAAACCGGGTTTTTGTAGGACTTGTTGCGAATGGTGCAATATACTATGTCCGCGATCGCAATGTTCGGTTACGACACGATTAAAATATTCTTGTTACAAATCAACTTTGCTGAACGTGTCTAACCCAACCTACAACTACAAATCAAGTTCGATTTTTTTCAATACCAGCTTGTATTAATACGTCTTCTCAATTACTCTCTTGAAAGGTGATTTAAAGGTGATTTTACGGGATTTCTCCGCATAATCAAGACCCAGACGGTTTCTTTATCAACACTTTCAGGATAGTAGAAGAAAAAATGAGGCAGTATTCCCCACTCACAATTGTTTCTTATATAATCGGTCCGATACTGATTATCTCTAGTCATTTCGGTTCGCTACTAGTTTTCAAGACTGGTTTATCGTGGGGCGCTATCGTATGGATTATATTTTTATACCTAATCCGAATGCTGGGAACAACCGGCATCTACCATAGACTGCTCACTCATAAAAGTTACCAGGCTCCCGCTTTATTTCTATGGCTGGGATGTATTGTAACGGCATCCGCAGGGCAAATGGGACCAAGTTGGTGGAAAGCACACCACGTAAATCATCATCAACATTCCGATAAAGAACTCGATGCTCATTCTCCTAATACCCGTTTTGAAGGAATTAAAGCATTTTATTGGTCGCAAGGGGGTTGGTTGTTATCACCCGAATTCTTTCCTGCTAAATTGCCGAGGGATGTTGAGAAAGACAGGGTTTTAGTAGTAATCGATCGCTTGCACTTCGTACCTGTATTAGCTCTGGGTGCGCTTTCCTATTTCATCGGTGGTATCGAATATCTCGGTGCATTTTTTCTCAGCACAACTCTGTTATTCCACGGAGTACAAACCGTCAACTCACTTTCCCATATCATTGGCGATCGCCCGTTTGTTACCGATGAATTCAGTCGAAATAATGCCTTCGTAGCATTTCTAACCCTGGGTGAAGGCTGGCATAATCTCCACCACGCTTTTCAGTCATCCAGTCGGCATGGTATCACCATTCGTTCCGGAAGAGTTGCTTATCTTCCAGATCCCACCTATAGCTTCATTAAAATGCTTGAGTTCTTAGGATTAGCGTCAAAACTGAGAATGCTTACTGAAACCGATTTGCTAGCGCGATCGCAGGACAAAAACTTTAAGGATTCGGAATTACTACCTGTAGAAACATCAGTAGATTATTTATTAACCGTTGAACCGTCTGTCCTATCATTAACAGTTGACGAAGAGCAATCATAATAAATAAAAAATGACCGCACAAGACACAATTTTCGGCAAAATTATTAGAAAAGAAATCCCTGCCGACATAGTTTATGAGGATGACTTAGCATTAGCTTTCAAAGACGTTACTCCTCAAGCACCCGTTCACATCCTGGTTATTCCTAAAAAACCCATTCCCAAACTAGCCGATGCTTCCCCCGAAGACCAAGCTTTAATGGGACATCTTTTATTAACTGCCAAAAAAGTCGCAGAAGAAGCCGGATTAACCAACGGCTACCGCACGGTAATTAATAGTGGTTCCGACGGTGGGCAAACAGTCCATCACTTACATATACATATACTTGGTGGAAGACAGATGAAATGGCCACCCGGTTGAGGAGATGAAGGGATGAGGGGATGGGGAGATAGGGAGATGGGGAGATGGGGAGACAAGGGGACAAGGGGACAAGGATTTAAATAAACAAACCATTTCCAATGTCCGCTATCTTTCTCCAAATCGCTGTTTAATTACCAATCCCCAATGACCCACTACCAATTCCCGATTCCCAATTGTTAACTGCTCACTGTTAACTGCTCACAGCTCACTGCTCACAGATCACAGCTCACTGCTCACAGCTCACTGCTCACAGCTCACTGCTCACAGCTCACTGCTCACAGCTCACAGCTCACTGCTCACTGTTAACTGCTCACAGCTCACTGATTTGTTCGCTGATAACAGAAACATATATTTTGTATAAAATAAACTTAATTAAAATCTCTTTACAAAACGTAAACAATGCTCTAATGTATAAATATAGGTGAGCAAAAGAGCTTACCAAATCATAAAAAGCAATTATCTGAACCATGACAACCACATTACAAAGACGCGAGAGCGCATCTGCTTGGGAGCAGTTTTGTGGGTGGATCACCAGCACAAACAACCGTTTATACATCGGTTGGTTTGGAATGTTGATGATTCCTACCCTCTTAGCTGCTACCACCTGTTTCATCATCGCTTTTGTTGCAGCTCCGCCTGTTGACATCGATGGTATCCGCGAGCCTGTTGCAGGTTCGTTGATCTACGGAAACAACATCATCTCCGGTGCTGTTGTACCTTCTTCCAACGCTATTGGTTTGCACTTCTACCCAATCTGGGAAGCTGCTTCCTTAGATGAGTGGTTGTACAACGGTGGTCCTTACCAGTTGGTAGTATTCCACTTCTTGATTGGAGTATTTTGCTACTTAGGTCGTGAGTGGGAATTATCCTACCGCTTAGGTATGCGTCCTTGGATCTGTGTTGCTTTCTCCGCTCCTGTAGCAGCAGCAACCGCAGTATTCTTGATCTACCCTATTGGACAAGGTTCTTTCTCTGACGGTATGCCTTTAGGTATCTCCGGTACCTTTAACTTCATGTTCGTGTTCCAAGCTGAACACAACATTTTGATGCACCCCTTCCACCAGTTAGGTGTTGCAGCAGTATTTGGTGGTTCCTTGTTCAGTGCTATGCACGGTTCTTTGGTAACTTCCTCCTTGGTACGTGAAACAACCGAAACCGAATCACAGAACTACGGTTACAAATTCGGTCAAGAAGAAGAAACCTACAACATCGTAGCTGCACACGGTTACTTTGGTCGTTTGATTTTCCAATACGCTTCTTTCAATAACAGCCGTAGCTTGCACTTCTTCTTAGCAGCATGGCCCGTTGTAGGAATCTGGTTTACCGCTTTGGGAATCAGCACAATGGCGTTCAACTTGAACGGTTTCAACTTCAACCAGTCTGTAATTGATTCAAGTGGAAGAGTAATCAACACTTGGGCTGATGTATTGAACCGCGCTAACTTGGGTATGGAAGTAATGCACGAGCGCAACGCTCACAACTTCCCACTTGATTTAGCTGCTCTAGAATCTGCACCTGTTGCAGTCAGCGCTCCCGCAATCAACGGTTAAAAATTAAATAATTGGAGACGTAATGTATTACGTCTCTACAATAAATAGAAAACGCCTTCCGAGCGATCGGGGGGTGTTTTTTGCTATGTAATTTTTCATAGGTTCGTAGTAAGCGATTTATCGCTCTGGATTCAAACGAAAATCCAGGGAGACTCCGCACTGCTACGTCTAAACATCATTAATAATATTGTTTAGACTAACTAAAACAAACTTTTCACAAACCCCCCATCAACTTGAATACAAGTTCCAGTGATATAACTTGCTTTTTCTGAAGCCAAAAATACTGCTAAATTCGCTACTTCCTCAGCGGAAGCTGGGCGATGCAGAGGAACACTTTTCATCCATTGTTGAATAACTTGTTCGCGAGTATTTTCCTGTCTCCTAGCCACTTCATCTGCAACTTCATAAAATTTATCCGTAATAGCAAAAGAAGGGCAGATACTATTAACAAGAATGTTATATTCACCCAATTCATTGGCAAGAGTTTTAGCATAGGCAACAACACTTGCTCTTTGAGAATGGGCAATCAGCATTCCGGGTTGTTTTGCTGCTACTGAAGTCACAAAAATAATCCTACCCCAAGATTGTTTCTTCATCTGAGGAATTAAAGCTTCAGCTATATTCACCTGACTCATAAATGTCAGATTGAATGATTGCTGCCAATCCTCTTGGTTTAGTTCATAGTGGCGCTTGTAAGGCATACCACCCACGTTATTGACTAAAATATCAATGGTGGAAAATTGATTGGTAATGCGTTCTATAAATTGCTGTAGGCTATCTTTTTGGCAAAGATCCACTTGCATTGGTGCAATTAATTGTCCAGTTTTAGCTTCTATTTCCTGGGCAGTTTTGAGTAAATTATCTTTATCTCTACTGCAAATAATCACCTGACAACCTTCCATTGCCAACCCTTGTGCTATGGCTTTACCAATACCCCTACTAGAAGCAGTAACTAAAGCAATTTTGCCAGTTAGTCCTAAATCCATGCTTTTGCTTGTACAATTACCCTTTCTTTATTACCAGTAAGGGGACGAGGATAGACAAAGATTTCCGATTTTACTTCATCAAAACCAGCTTTTGATAACTCAGAACACAAATACTCTGGGGAAAACCAGTAAAACTCTTTGACATTAGGGTGCGGATGTACTGGAGTATCAATGACTGCTGCATCGTTGGAAATCAAAATTTTTCCATAATTAGGAAGCAACCATTGCCGCAAACGACTCAAAAGCGTCTGGAATCCTGATTCTGGCTGATATAAATGCCCCATTACCCCATCGCAATAAATTAAAGCAAAGTTTTTCTCTTGCGGTTCCCACTGATTAACATCCGCCAATACAAATGGCACTCCTTTCTTTTGCGCCAATGTCATCGCATCAGGATTGGGGTCGCTAGCTAAGATAGAATAGCCATCGGAGTGTAAATCCCTTTCCACAAAAGCGTTGCCGCTGCCTATACTTAAAATGCGTCCGGTACAGTCCTGGTCAATAATAGATTTAATTTTATTGGTAATAAACGAACGGTATTGAGAATAGTAGATACTAGGAGTGATGGAATCCTGGTAGGCTTTTCCTTCCTCCCAAATATCGTAAATATTAACACCCTCCTCTCTAGGTTTTGAATAATAATTATCTTTGTATACTAAAGTCTCTTGATTCATTTGCTTGAATTCACTTAGGTCTTTTTTTGATGTGCTGGGGAGTTGAAGAAAGAGCGGTCAAAAGACTGTCCCAAAATCTCTTCACCGATGGAAGACAGAACGCGATCGCAATTGTCATGGAGAACGTAGAAAGACAAATCCCGGTAAATGCGCTCTAAAGAACTAGGTTGAATCATTGAACGCGCTCCACAAGTTTTAATGCAGTGGTTTAATGTTTCCATTGCCAAGTTTTCGGTTAGGTAACGGGTGCGATTACCTGCCCCTTTCGCCTCTAAATGTTGACCTGTTTCCCAAAGAGTTGCCGTATGACGCAACCATAATTGCATGGTTTCTAAATTCATGGCGCTTTCAGCTATTCGGTGCTGTACGTGGGGATCGCCTTCTTTAACCTGTTTCTTGACATATGCCAAAGCATAATCATAAGCTCCCTCCGCAGCCCCTAAAAAAGCAGCACCATACTGGGGAGTAAACCGCGTCTGCCACTCCTCAAACAGATACTGACCTGGATAGCCAATTAAGTTTTCTTCCGGAATAAAAGTTCCCTCAAAACGCACTAGGTAACTAATACTACCTTTCATCCCTATGGGTTCCCACCAACTATCGTCAAAGCTGATGCTGGGATCTGACAGATCGCAGCCTAGCATGAGTACCGATTTTGCCGATCCATTACTGTGACGCGCTCCCCCAGTTCCTAATGGGTTGACAAACAGAATTGCCCATTGCGCTTCGTTAGCACTTGTAGCAAATACCTTCGTGCCATCAATAATATAGCCCCCATCTGCCACTCGAACCGTCGTACCAAAGCCGACTTTTTGACCGGGAATCTTAGACTGGGGTTCTCCGCTCCAACCCGCCCATTTTTCACCGCGTCGGACAATACCCTCAAACCAGCGCTTTTTCTGGGACTCCGAGGCCATCCCTGCTAGTAAAACCTGACAATTTGTGTGTCCTTCCCAGCAACGAGCCAGCGATAAATTTACCTTCGCCAGTTCTTTGGTCATCATCCAAAGGGTAAAAATATCGCTGTCATGTCCCAGCCCTAAACCGCCGTACTCAGCGGGTACACAAGGGGCAATTAGTCCTGCTTTGAAGAGGTCTGCAAAATCTTCCCCAGGAAAGCTCGCAGTGCGGTCATACCCAGCAGCGCGAGAGGCAAACTTCTGGCTTGCCAATTCTCTAATGCGCTCCATAAGTACTTGCTTTTCGGCAGCTAGATTGAGAATCATGTAAAAATCCTAATTGATTTCAGCAATTTATCGTTCTTAAACTTTGAAATATTACTAATTACATTTGGTAGTGCTACTTAACCTTCATAGATACGTTAGATATAAATTAGGCAGGTGAATCATGTTGTGATTCAGCAACGCCCTTTCTATAGCATCAGAAATCTTTGGCGGTTGTATACTTTAGTCTAAACTTCAGTTAATATGTATCATTAAATATCTGATTCAGTCGCCTTTAGACGACTTTGGCTATGAGCTTGGGAATTAATTCCTAAGCGGATGCGGAACTAGTCAAAAAGTTTGATTAGAATTAATGAACCTTAGAATTTGCCTAATAACCAGCACAAAAGATCGATCAAGCAATCAAATTCTCAAATACATCTAACTCCCGCGCTTGCTCAATATAACTAACTCCATATATCTTCGGTAAACGCTGCGTATCTACCAAAACTTCTCGCACCTCTAAATTAGAAATTTCTGCCAAATTACGATTTTCAGATAATGCGATCGCAATTCCAATTCCCACCCCCTGCCCGACACCGCAATTAAATTCTACAATTCTACCCGCAGAGCTAGCATAACCTTCAAACCCAGAAGCGGGGCTGATAACAGCAAGATTGGGAGTATCTTTAATTAATGCGTGTTGAATACCAAAATTAAATAATGGTGGTAAATGCAAACTAAATATCTCCAATCCTTTTTGTAGCGCTCTATTACCTAAACCTTTGATACCCCCACGAATATCAAAATGGTAGCCAAAAGTACCCAAAGCTTCATTTTCTGGAACTCCTCCAGCAAGCATTGTTGCTCCTTTAAACGGTTCTACCGCTCCGGTAATATTGCCAGCATGACGGATATATAATTCGGAAGCTGGTATGACTTCGGTAGCACCAATACTTTTGAACCATTTAGCGACAATTTCCATTTCTTGATGCATTGCGGATGTCGGTAACGCTTTTTTCCTCGCTAAAGTTTCCGCTTGTGTTGCATTCACATCAAATAGTAAAGCATTCCATGACAGTGTATTATTATTTAAAATCGCAATATTGCCATTATCAAGAATACTTCCGCTGACTTGCAAAGATAAGGGAGTGCCTCGAAAATAATGATAAGCGATCGATAAAGCTTTGGAACGAACATCAATGTAGTCTTTGCCTGCGTACATCGTTTTCAAACTTCCATTTTCATCAATTAAACTTTTTCTGAGATAATCTGCAAATTCTAAATTATTACCAGTAGCAATATTTATCCAAGTTTGGGCTTGAGTGTCTGCAAGGTTAGTCAAACGTTGGAGGTACTGACTTTCAATATCCTTGAGCTTTTCTACGTTTAATCCTTTAGTTTGAAACGTTAAAGTTACTGATAATTCTGAATCGGGTAAACCAAATGTTTCAAAGCCTTTTAATTTTCTAACTCCAGCAAATTGAGCTAACTCTGCATTTACAGTACAATCAATAAACTGCTTTGCCCTGTAGATTTCACCTCTGGTTAATTGAATAGCAGCTATTTTTTTTTCATCTTTAATTACTGACTCTATTTCTGCATTGCTAAGAATATCGGCTTTTACTTCCTGCAACATTTGACGTAGAGTTATATTAGCGTCTTGAGGGTTTAAAGCTATTTGGTAAACTCCAGAACGTTGCAAAAATTCTTGATAAATAGCAGGTGAATCTCCGAAAGTATCTAGATCGTACTGCCGACGGATTGAAATTGGAACAGCCGAACGGTCAAGATAGGATAAACCACCCCGAACTAAATGACCGCCAATTCCTAACTGAGAATTTCCCTTAAATAATAATAGACTACGGGGATATTTACCCGTGCGACGATAATATTCCCGCGAAGCACACACTAAACTCAAAACGCCGGGAACTTCATCACCAAAACAGATGATGTCGTATTCTTTAACTCTAGTAAAGGATGGTTGAACTAAATACTTTGAATCAATTTTTTCAGCTTCTTGTAAATAAACTAAAGTTTGATAAACAAATACAGAAATATCAGCACGAGTTGCAGCTAAAGTGGGATTAAGTAATTTAATATCTGGATAACTTGCAACCAAACCCGCCTTAGTAGAGATAGCGATCGCAATTTTGGCGTAATCTGGTATGCGATCGTAATCCCGATAAATTTGCGGTAAAACACCTAATAAATCGCGATCGACACTACTTGTAAAACCTAAACCACTAACAATTGAAACTAAAGCATTTGCCCTCGTGATGCGATTGGAAGGGCGAAACAAACGATTGGGAAATCCGCTAATAAAAACTGTTTCGTAAGACTTTTTAATTGCAGAGAATGCCCAATGACTTGCAGGAACATCAACAAAAGGTATGTATTCTCGTCTATAAGGAATTGTATCAAAAGTTGAAGTAATAATAGCAGCGAACTCAGCCCTTGTTACTGAGTGATCCGGACGAAAACTACCATCAGGATAACCATTTAAAATCCTTCGTTTTGCCAAAGCTTCAATAAATGGACGCGCCCAATGGTTTTTAACATCTGGGAAAGTTGCTGAGGTATTTACCATAGCGATTTCAAAATAAATGTATATAAATTGACTCGGCAGCAGCTTTGATTATGCTACCGCAATCTGTTCATTTTGGAATCATCATAGTTTTTTACATTCCTCAGCCAAATCTATCGCTGATGCTCTATAGAGTAGACTCAATATCTTTTTCTTGACGGTTTTAGAAGACTCAAGCAATTTTAGCTTGATGTTGAACTACATTAGATTTAATAATCGCTTTGAGCATTTTATCACTTGCCATTCTTGCACCTGATAAATTTCTCGCTGTCGGTCCGATTTGTAAAGCCGCTAACCCACCCATAATAAATAACGAACAACCGCGCCACCGTAAGTTGTCATCTAAAACGGGTAAACCATTGATTACAGGCATTGGATAAGCTTGTAAAACGGACTTTAATAAAGGTTCGGAATTCACATCAAAACGATTTCCGGTAGATAACCAAATGCGATGAAATTGTTTTTGCTCTCCATCAGTAAATTTCACCAACCATTGATTATCTATCCATTTAGCTTCAACAACTTGCGTGTTTTCCTGAATTCTCAACTTACCATTATGCGCTTGTCGTCTTAGCTGAGTTACCATTGCAGGAGTCATAGAACCACCATTTCGCGCTTGTTGAATCATTTCAAAACGCTTTTCAAAATCTGGTTCTGCAAAAAATCCTTTGAGATATTTTGGCCCCAACCAACCAGCATCCGCATCAAATATCTTTTCCTGTAACTTTCGTCGCATCGATATCTGTACTTCGGCTCCGCGAGACATTGCACCTACCGCTAAATGACCGCTTGTTAATCCTCCACCAATAATTAATACTTTTTCACCAGCTAAATATAATTTACGTAAATCTACTGATTTAGAATGACAAAGTTTATCAAGAGGATAATTTTGGTTAATTTGACTTATCCAATCAGGTGTTTGTAGTTGACTGCTACCAGTTGCTAATACTACCCGACGAGCTAATATTGATTTTCCAGAACCCAACCACAAACGAAACCTCGATCCAAAAGGATTATTCAATGGTTGAATTCGAGTAATCTTTTCACCATTAACTATATTCTCTAAATCCCAACGACGAATTACATCCCCATAAAAATCATTAAATAAACGAGTTCCTGGTAGATCGTAGGGAGGAAAAAATTCAGAAGAGCGATTCTCTGCAAACTTACGTAATCCAAAAGGGTTGGGGTCTGGATGATGAACCGCAGGAGAACGTAAATGCGGTATTTCCAATGCTGAAAACTGATGCTCCCACCGACTCATCCATTTTCCACTCGGATCGAATACAGCAATTTTGGAACGGATTTTTTGACGTTTCTGTAGCAAATGAGTAACTAAAGTCAGAGCGTGAGGCCCAGCACCGATAATTGCTAAGTCGATTTTCCTTAATAAGTGTGGTGGATTAATTTCCATAACTTTTCACTATATATAACAATCATAATGATAATCGTTATCATACTAGCAAATAATCTAAGATATTTCTTGAACTCCTAACACAACCTTGAGAATGATTATGATTATTGTTAAAGTAATAAAGATATTAGGGGATGCAACCTAAAGTCAGTAATAACAGTTCTACAAGGATTTGATTGACGCGAATAATGAATATCTACCGCAAGTTTGCTAAAATCACCGCTACCGCAGGTGTACTCTTGAGTTTGGGTTTCGTAAATGTAAGGAAAGCAGAGGCGATCGCCTTTAATATGGACTGGACTGGTCAGACATTGGGCTACGAAGGTAAAGGTAAATTTAGCTACGATGAAACCAAAGTACCTACAGATGGTATTGTTCGTAAAAACGATTTAGAATCATTTGATATTACTTTTTCAGATCCCAATGGAAATCTGATTGCAAAGTTTGAGGATGACCATCTGAGTGAGGGATTCAATTTCAACTTCGATACTGCTACTGGGAAGATTTTGCAGTCAGGATTATGGGATGCACCGGATGGAATTAGTATTGGAGAACCGAGAGAACAGGGATTGAACTTTTGGTCAGTACCTGGAGCGCTTTTTAATGATGATAGTGAACTTCCACCGAGTCCTAACCCTCACGTTCACCTGACTGACTGGTTGGGAGAGTACCCCGATTTACCACAGGGATTTCGACGTCATTTAGATGTAGCATTTTTTAGTGTAACCACAGAGGAATTACTTGATGACCCAACAGCTGGGGATGAAGTCGGACAGCGTTTAGTTGCAACAAAGATACCCGAACCTACATCTGTGTTAGGACTTGGTATTGTAGGTTTAGCTCTGCTAGTTTATCAAAGAAAAACTAACTTTTCAAAATCGTAGAAAGTAAGTCTGTGAGAGTGTCGCTAATCTAGCGGTCCTCTCATAAGTGCAATACAATTCAATATTACTTCACCTACGCTTCACTTCCGTAACTTCGTGCAAAACCCTCCCAGAACGATTTGACTTTCTTGCTCTCGGACGAGTTAATATACCCTGAGTTGGACTGAATAATAATGCTAATAAAAATAATCCGCAAATAAATAATACAATTGATGCACCAGAAGGCACGTTTTGATAATAACTAATATATAAACCGCCAACGCTACCAATAATACCGATTACAGAACCCAAAAGCATCATTTGATGAAGCTCTTTTACTAATAAATAAGCCGTTACTCCAGGACCTATTAATAAAGAAATTACTAACACTACTCCCACAGCTTGCATGCTGGCAATAATTGTTAACGTAATCGCCGCCGTCAATCCAAACTTAATAATATTTGTCGGCAATCCGCTGGCTTGTGCGCCTAATGGGTCAAAGGTGTAAAGTAGCAATTCTTTATAACAAAGTTTAACTAAAAATAAGGTAATAAATGTAATAATTAAAGTTCTAAAAACATCTTCTGTTGTCACCCCTAAAATATCGCCAAATAAAAAGTGATGCAAATCAACTTTACTTTTCAGCACGCTAATTAACATGATACCCAACGCTAAAAAACCCGAAAACACCAAAGCCATTGCAGCATCAACTTTAACCCGAGACTGCGATTCTATCCAAGCAATCACAAAAGTGCTGAAAGTCCCGCAAACAAAAGCACCCAGGAAAATATCAACACCTAAAAAAAGCGCGATCGCAATTCCGGGTAAAACAGCATGAGCAATCACATCACCTAATATTCCCTGACGCTGTACTATAAGATAAGAACCAACCACAGAACAAAGAATTCCTAAGCTTGCAGCAATAATTAGTGCATCTCGCATGAATCCAAAACTAAGGGGTTCTAAAAGCAAATTAATCATTATTGATAGTTGTTAGTTGTTAGTGGTTAGTGGTTATTTAATAACTGATAATTGGTAATTGATAATTGATAACTGCTAACTGATTAAGCCGACTTTGATTCCCGATTTAAAAATAAAATCTTATTGCCATAAGCACGCTGTAAATTTTCGGTTGTAACCACTTCTTTCATCGAACCATCAGCGATAATATGTTTATTTAACAATAATAAAGAATCACATTGAGCTAAAGTTTCACCTAGATCGTGAGTAATTAAAATTAAAATTTTGCTATCCCTTCTTAATTCATTAAAAATATCAAACATAATATCTTCAGTACTTTTATCAATCCCCACAAATGGTTCGTCAAAAAACAATAAATCAGCTTGCTGTGCTAGCGCTCTAGCTAAAAATACTCGCTGCTGCTGTCCTCCAGATAACTCACCAATTTGACGGGAACGAAATTCCCACATCCCCACTCTGTGCAATGCAGATTTAACTATTTCTTTAGATTTACGACTTGGTTTGCGAAACCAACCCGTTGTGACAGTACGAGCCATCATCACCACATTCTGTACCGTAATCGGATAATCCCAATCTACTTGGGTTCTTTGAGGTACGTAAGCAATGGAGCGTAAATGCTTGTGGATGGGACAGTTACAAAATTTAATAGTGCCATCTGAAACCGGAATTAAACCTAGTATCGCTTTGACCAAAGTGCTTTTACCAGCGCCATTTGGACCGATTACACCAACCATTTGTCCGGGAAAAACGCGAAAGCTGACATCCTCAACAGCCACTACACCCCGGTAATCTACATCCAAATGCTCTACTTCTAGCACTAATTTCTCCTGTATGATAATGATTATTATTTATGTTAAAAATCTGCTTCCCTTCCCACAGTAGCTATTGTATGATAACGATTATCATTTTACTGCAATATTTCTAATAAGTGATGTTTAGAAAATTACCTCTAAGTGCGATCGCGTCATTAACATTAGCTCTTGGTTTAATTAGCTGTAGCGGTAACGAGCAAGTTAATTCCAATTCTGGTACAGAAGAAAATTCTGCCGTAAATACTAGCAGTACTGCAACTGGGGAGCGTCCTTTGGTTGTTGCGACTACTAGCGTCATATGTGACTTAACAAAACAAGTAGCGGCTCAAACTGTTGACTTGAAGTGTTTAGTAGATGCAGGTCAAGATCCCCACACATATCAGCCCAAACCGGATGACCGCAAAGCGATCGAGCAAGCTAATTTAGTTTTATACGGTGGTTATAATTTTGAACCCAGTATTATTAAGTTAGTTCAAGCAAGCAGTAATGAGGCTCCAAAAGTAGCAATTCATGAAGTTGCCGTTCCTAAGCCGATTATTGGGGAAGAACACGATCACGAGCATGAGGGAGAACACTCTGGAGAAGAAAAACATTCAGAAGAAAAAGCACCAGATCCCCATGTATGGCATAATCCTCAAAATGGCATTCAAATGGTCGAAGCTATTCGTAGTAATTTAGAAAAAGTTGCTCCAGATAACGCTCAATTGTATGCAACTAATGCCGAGAAAATCACTGGGGAAATTAAAGAAATAGATAGCTGGATTAAAAAGAATGTAGCTACTATTCCTGAAAATCAACGTAAATTAGTCACCACTCACGACGCTTTAAGCTACTATACTCAGGCATATAATATTGACTACGAAGGTGCAATTGAAGGTTTGAGTACTGAAGTACAACCAACAGCAGCAAGAATAGGTGAACTTTCAAAAGAAATTAAGCAAGAGAATGTACCAACAATATTTGCTGAAAGTACCCATAGCCCAAAATTAATTGAAAGAGTTGCTCAAGAAGCGAACGTAAAAGTTTCTCCAGAAAGACTATATGCTGATAATTTGGGCGAACAAGGTACTGATGCTGATAGTTATCAGAAAATGTTAGTTGCTAATACTAAAGCTATTGTGGATGGTTTGGGAGGTAAATATACGGCTTTCCAGAAATAATAGCTAATAGTGGGATTAGAGTAATAAATAATTAGTTTTACTCGCTTGCAGGTTGTGGAATGGGAGTAAATAAATCAGAATATCTTTGGAAAAGCTGGGTTTCTTAAGAATGCATCAAGCTCAAAAGTTTGATTATTAATTAAGTTACTTGTAGATAAATCTAGAAATCTGGCTGATTCTTTTTTCAGTTTGGGATGTACTGCGGTTTTATTCGTAATTAATAGTTAATCAATATCAGGGGAAAAATAGGTGGTGTAAGCATGGCACCATCTGCATTCATTCGCATATCTGTATTCTAAATTTAAGTGTGAGGTGAGAAGAATCATGAAGAAAAGTTTGTGGAAGTTTTTAGTAGTTAGTCCTGTCTTAAGCTTTCCGTTTGCAACATCATTATTAATTAATGACAGCGCTGTTGCACAAACTCAAACCCAAGAAGAAACCTTAGAACAAGTTACTTCTGTTTCTCAGTTTTCTGATGTACAGCCTACAGATTGGGCATTTCAAGCATTACAGTCTTTAGTAGAGCGTTACGGTTGTATCGCGGGTTATCCAAATAGCACCTACAGAGGAAATCGGGCTTTAACTCGTTATGAATTTGCAGCGGGTTTAAATGCTTGCTTGAATAGAGTAAATGAGTTGATTGCAAGCGCAACCGCAGACCTAGTTAGTAAAGAAGACCTTGCAACTTTACAAAGACTGCAAGAAGAGTTTTCTGCGGAATTAGCAACCCTTAGAGGAAGAGTAGATGCTCTAGAAGCACGTACTGCTGAACTAGAAGCAAATCAATTCTCCACAACTTCTAAACTCGAAGGTGAAGTAGTCATCGGGATTACAGATGTATTTGAAGGAGATACAAACGACGATAATACCGCATTAGGTGCAAGAGCAAGAATCAACTTCGTTACCAGCTTCACAGGAAAAGATACTCTCTACACTAGACTGCAAAGTAATAATATAGTTGGTCCCGATATTGGCACACCAGAAGGAGGTTTAGCCTTTGCTGGTGAGAGCGGAGATAACAACGTTGAATTAGATGCACTTTGGTACGGTTTTCCTTTAACTGAGAGTACTAACGTCATCGCGATCGCAAATGCAGGTGCAGCAGATGATGTTGTAGATACAGTGAACTTATTTGATGGTGATGGTACTGAAGGAGCTTTATCTAGTTTCGGTACTCGTAACCCCATCTATGGAGCAATGGATGGTGCTGGTTTAGGAGTTACCCAAGAGTTCGGCAAGAATCTATCTTTGAGTTTGGCTTATTTAGCTGGTTCTGCAAGCGATCCTAGTACTGATAATGGTTTATTCAACGGTTCCTACGGTGCATTAGCACAACTAACATTTGCACCAAGCGATCGCTTTAAGGTTGGTTTAACCTACATCAATTCCTACAATCAGTTCAATGGTTCTGGTAGTAGCGCTTCTAACTTCAATACAGTTTCACCATTGGATAATATTTCTACCCTTGCAGATACTCCTTTTAGTGCCGATTCCTATGGTATTCAAGCATCATTAGGGATAAGTAAAAACTTAGTATTAGGTGGTTGGGCTGGTTATACTAATGCTCGCAATTTAACTACATCAGCAGCTTTTCCAGACCGTGGAGAAGCAGAGATATGGAACTGGGCTGTAACTTTAGGATTACCCGATTTTGGTAAGAAAGGTAACTTAGCTGGAGTTATCTTCGGAATGGAACCCAGACTTACTAGTTCTAGTATTGATGGTTTAGAGAAAGACCAAGATACTTCTTATCATATTGAGGCATTTTATCAGTATCAGATTAATGACAATATTGCCATTACTCCTGGTGTGATTTGGTTAACTGCACCAGACCACAATCAGAATAACAATGATGTAGTGATTGGTACTTTCAGAACTACTTTTACTTTCTAGGAATCAAAACTTTGGAGTAGTATTTACCAAATAATCTACCGCATAATTTATGTGGTAGATTACTAATTTACTAATACCGAATATCACAAATGAAATTAGACAAATACAAAATTATCTGCATTCAAACTACTTGCTTGGATACCCTCTAAGACTGCTAAGTTACTACCGTCAAAGCCGATCGACAAATCCTGACTTTGTTGTGTAAATGTCAAATTACTAAAATCTCCACCACTCCCGGCTATTCCTATAACATCTTCGCCAATTTTAAAGTCGGTAATGGTGTTTGTTTCTTGAGGTATTTCACTTGTCGCAATCCAAAATTGATCTGCTCCCTCACCACCTGTTAGCACATTTCCACCACCTGATTGAGCAAAGAATCTGTCGTTTCCATCTTCCCCAAACACCATATCACCTTGACCGAGGATAAATGTATCATTGCCTTTTCCACCATCAAGACGATTATTTCCTAAACTTGCGATCGCATCAATCAAATCGTCTCCACCTCCAGCGAAAACCAATTGATTACTTTTATCGATGGTCATCAAATCATTGCCAAATGTACCAAATATCGGTTCGCTCGGAAGGGTTGGAGTTAATCCTTCATATTCCGTCGAAACGAAAGCATTTGTACCAGGAATATCGCTGGCAATTTGCACCAGTTGCAAATTCTCACCATCTTCGATCCGAGCCATGATATCACCATCTTTGTTGGCAATCTGGAATTCCTTATAGACAACTCCTTCATATACATCGTCGTATGTTCCTAACTGATAGTCATCAAGATTCCCAGCGACAATTAATTGGTCTTCTTTAGGATCGAAATCACCAATCAATACATAATCTTCATCCCCTTTACCAACATAGAAATCTTGTCCTTGATTTCCTAACAAAAAGCGATCGCTACCAAAAGAACCGTGATAATGGTCTCTGTCACCTGTTCCAGTTGTTGCTGTTTTGATTGCTCCTGTCGCTGGATCGTATTCAGTAATTGGAAAGCCGACTATTGTGGCATTTCCCAGGGGATAGAAAAAGCGATCGTTTCCGACTACTCCGTTAAAAAATGTCTGTCTTTCTTCGTCAATCCCAGCTTTGATAAAGTGGTCCCAAGCCGATCGATATTCTCCTGAATCAATCAATGCTTCAACATCGGGATTTGCTGCGAGATATGCTGGTTGATTGAAGTAAGGTTGACTATTTCTAGCATAATAAGAATTTTCTGGGGCAAATAGCAACAGCCCGTTATCTGTAAATAAACCATCGGGAATCAGTTTTGTTACACCCTCAACAATACCCATGAGGTCGTCGTTTTTAGAAATACGAACGCTATTATCTACCGTCTCTAATGTATAATCTTCAGGCTTACCCGCTAAATATACCGCATCTTCACTAGTAGGATCAAAATAACGAATAACTGCATAATCCTCATCACCATTACCTAAATAGAAATCTGAAGGATTTTCTGCGGCATTATCTCCAAGGTAAAATACATTACGTCCCGGTGAACCCAGCAAAGTATCGACTTCACCAATTCCCAAGGATGAGGTTTTAGCATTAATTAATCGATTCCCAACTTCGGCTGTCTCAACATTAACACCTATAACTGAGGATTTTTGTCCGGAAGCTTGAACTGTATCATTCCCATTTGTGCCATTAAATATAACACCGCTACGCTCAACAAATTGCCCGACTTGGGTAAATTCATCGTATCCAGAAGCGTACTTTCCTTCTCTTACCGAAGTCGCAACTTCTGGATTATTGGCAAGATATAGTTCTTCGTCGAAAAATTGATTTGTTGTCATTGTGTGAATACTCATAAGGTAGATGTTCTTAAAAACTCAAGTCTAAGTGTAAATACTCTTATTCCCATCAGGCTTTTGTATATTACCACAACACTGAGAATGAGAATCATTATTAAATAATTTATTTTTTCGATGAGAATATCACATGAAAACGATTATCATTATTTATAGATATGCAATAATCATTCTCATTATGTCATCAGAAAGTCCCACCTCCAACAGCAGCTTAATTCAACGTCCTCGTCGTTTACGTCGGACTCCAGCATTACGCAAAATGGTTCAGGAAACTCAATTAACTGTAGATGACTTGATATACCCGATGTTCGTCATGGAAGGGGAAAATCAAAAAGTAGAAATCTCCTCCATGCCGGGATGTTATCGTTATACTTTGGACTTGTTGCTCGAAGAAATAAACCAAGTTAGTGAATTAGGGATTAATGCTGTAGCACTTTTTCCTCTGATTCCAGAAGCCAAAAAGGATGATATCGGTAGGGAAAGCTACAATCCTGATGGTTTGGTACAAAGAACCGTCAAAGCAATTAAACAAGCCGTACCCGACATAGTTGTGATTACCGATGTTGCTCTCGATCCCTTCAATATTCACGGTCACGACGGTATTGTTGATGACAACGGAGTAATTTTAAATGACCCCACAGTAGAAGTATTAGTCAAAATGGCAGTTTCCCAAGCGGAAGCTGGTACGGATATAGTCGCACCTTCCGACATGATGGACGGTAGAATCGGCGCTATTCGTCAAGCTTTAGATGCCGCAGGATACTTTCACGTGAGTATTTTGGCATACTCTGCTAAATATGCTTCTAGTTATTATGGACCATTCCGCGATGCCTTAGATTCAGCGCCGAAATTTGGGGATAAGAAGACTTATCAAATGGATGCAGCTAATGCTAGAGAGGCTTTAAAGGAAGTAGAGTTAGATATTGCCGAAGGTGCAGATATAGTCATGGTGAAACCTGCTTTGGCATACATGGATATTATTTGTCAGATTAAATCAACAACAAACTTACCCGTAGCTGCATATAACGTCAGTGGAGAATATGCCATGATTAAAGCCGCTGCACAGCAGGGTTGGATTGATGAGAAAAAGGTGATTTTAGAAACTTTGACTAGTATGAAGCGGGCTGGTGCTGATTTGATTTTGACTTATTTTGCCAAAGAAGTTGCTTTGATGTTGCTTTAGTTAGTACTAGTGTCTTGGGGATTTCAAGATATCAACCGACGGGAGCTGTTAGATTCCAGTGCAATAATTTCAATTAAATTAAAATAATGACTTTATCTTTTCGTCCCGAATTAAATTCTGCCGAGCAAGTTGTTTCATCTTTATCTACACAAAATAAACCAAAGATTACGGATGAAGAAATGATGCAAGCCGTAAGAACTTTATTACTTGGATTAGGAGAAGACCCAGATAGAGAAGGACTCAAGGATACTCCAAAAAGAGTTGTGAAAGCCTTACAATTTTTGACTAAAGGCTACCATGAATCTTTGGATGAACTGTTAAATGGTGCAGTGTTTACAGAAGATGCCAACGAAATGGTATTGGTCAGAGATATTGATATTTTTAGTTCCTGCGAACACCATATTTTACCAATCCTTGGTCGCGCTCATGTCGCTTATATTCCTAATGGGAAAGTCATTGGATTATCAAAAATTGCCCGCATTTGTGAAATGTACGCAAGACGGTTACAAGTACAGGAAAGATTGACTTTACAAATTGCTGATGCGCTCCAAGGTTTACTCAAACCCCAAGGTGTGGCAGTAGTTGTAGAAGCTAGTCATATGTGTATGGTAATGCGTGGCGTACAAAAACCCGGTTCTTGGACTGTAACTAGTGCAATGCGTGGTGTATTTGCAGAAGATGCCAAAACTCGCGAGGAATTCATGAATTTGATTCGACACAAGGCTAATTTTCATTAATTGATAACTTGAATATAGGCAATGGGAAACAAAACTTCACCATTGCCTGGGACGCTATAAATTTAATATTTCCAAAACAACTGAAAACGATTATCATTCACATATAGTTTATACTTAGGGTTAATAAATTTTCATCAATCTATCACTGATAACTGATAACTGATAACTGAAATGGCTGTACCTTTAATTAACGTTGTCGCTGGTTGCGCGGGTTCGGGAAAAACTGCTTGGATTCATCAGCAAATCCAAGATACAACTGTCGAAGATAAAGATATTATTTATTTCAGTCCTGGTACTGGTAATGTTTCTATAGATAAAAACCGAATTGCAGCCGATTTTCCCCAAATACAAGTTTTTAGTGACAATCAAGAAGTTGATTTACTCAAGCAAATACCCGAAGCGAAAGCGATTTATATTGAGTTGGGTTTTTATTTGCACTTGAGCAGTTTATCACCAATATTGAATAATTTACCTTACCATCCTGTAGCTGTATTACCTCCCCATCTCGAAGATTCTGAATATCATGCTTGGGCTGATGAAATTATTCGGGGAGTTCCAGCAGAAACTAATTCATCTAAACATTTATGGAGAGTTGTAACTGATACTCAAGTTATTGACGAAGATTCTTTAGAAGAGTTTTGGTATGAATTAACTCACGGTGCTTATGGTAATGTTACTCGTGCTAAGGCAATTTTTGACGTTAATGATGGTAGAAGTATTTACTGTGATTTTGTAATGGGTGTACCTCAGATAGGTTTTTTAGAATTAAATTTACCTCGTTATTTAGAAGGTAGACCACAACGTTTTAGCGGTATTGAAGTAGCGGGAGAAAATTTGGATGAAACTGCTCTCAAACAAACTTTATCTGATTGTTTTTTATCAGATTTATTAGTTAAGCAGTACCAAGAACAAGTTAAACAGATGTTATTAGAAGGAATGCCGGTATGAAAATAGCAGTTATGTCATGTATTCACGGTAATATAGAGGCTTTGGATGCTGTTTTATTAGATATAGATAAATATTTTGCTGAAAAAATATTTTGTTTGGGTGATTTAGTTGGGTATGGTCCTTATCCTAATCAAGTAGTAGAAAAAATTCGTTCTTTAAATATTCCTACCTGTGCTGGTTGTTGGGATGAAGACGTAGTTGAAGGTTTAAATGCTTGCGATTGTAGTTATCCTTCATTGTTAGCAGAACAACGTGGTCTTATCGCTCATGAGTGGACTAATAAACAGATAAAACCAGAAAATCGCGACTTTTTAGCTCAATTACCTCATATTATCAAAGAAGATAACTTGGCTTTTGTTCACGGTAGTCCCCACAGTAACCACGAATATTTATTACCAGAACTCGATGCATTTGTAGCATTGGAAAGAGTGATTTCATCAGGTGCAGATGTGCTTTTTTGCGGACATACTCATGCACCTTATTACCGTAATTTAGATTCAGGTAAACTAAAAATTCGAGTGGAAAGCAAAAATTCATCTGAAGAAAAAAGCTTTACAGCTAACTTGAAAAAGATTATTAATGCAGGTTCGGTAGGAGAACCAAGACATGGAAGACCCAATGCAACTTATGTAATTTATGACACTGACACTCAAGAAGTGATATTAAGAGAAGTTACTTACGATTATCAAAAAACCTGTACAGCAATTGTAGAAAAAGGATTACCACCCATCTTTGCATGGCGTTTAGCGCGGGGAATAGAGTTTGCAGAACGCGCAGATGACCCAACTCATGTTTGTACTAAGTAGGGGATTGGGCATGGGGAATTGGTAATAGGAAAATTTTATAATCTAAAATCCAAAATTAAATAACTCCTAACTCCTAACTCCTCATTCCTAACTCCTAACTCTTTAATCTAAAATCTAAAATCTAAAATCCAAAATCATAATGAAGTGGGCAATTTTAAGCGGTATTGAAGGTAATTTAGCAGCTTATGAAGCTGTGATGGCGGATATTAAACGTCAAAGTCGTTATATAGAAGCTTTATATATTCTAGGAGATGCGATCGGACCAACTCCGGAGTCTGAGAAACTGGCGGAACGTTTGCGTCAGCCACAGTTTGGGTTAACACCGCTCGTTTGTAAGGGCTGGTGGGAGGAGCAATGTTTGATACTGCATAGTTTATCTGCAACTTCAGAACCTACCAATTTATTGGAAAAATTTGGTGACGAGACAGTAAAATTACTATGGGATAATGTTTCTCGTAATACTGTGGAGTGGATACGAAATCTTGATTTTGGTTTCTTTGAATTAGATTGTTTATTAATTCACGGTACAACTGTATCTGTGGATGAAGCATTAACTCCGGAAACTTCTCCAGTTATTATGTTAGACCGGGTAGCACGTATGCAAGCTAATAATTTATTTTGCGCTCGTTCTGGTTTGACTTTTCAATATAATTTAGAAGCTGGTTCGATTGATACGGGAATAACTACCCTTGATAATCAAACACCAAATCAAACTATCAATGTCACTCCACGTATGGTAGTAGGTGTAGGGAATGTGGGCAGAAAATCAGGAGAGGCAACTTACACTCTCTACAACCCGAATAATAATCAAGTAGAATTTAAGACTGTTCGCTACGGGGTAAATAAGGGTTTTGGAGCTAAAAAAACACCTGTTGCTTCTAATTAGTTTTTTGCCATTTGCTATTTAATTGTTCTATATTTAGCGAATTAGGAATTAAAAAAATTTAATTGCCCGAATCATTTCAGGTAAAGCATTACAAATTTTATTATTCAAGTTAGCTTCTATCTAAAGGTAATGCAGTACCATATTACGAGAATGATTTTCATTATCTCGGAGAATAAGGATGACTGCTCAAGCTTTAGATACAGTCCCCGTAACCGTTCTCACTGGTTATTTAGGAGCGGGAAAAACAACTTTACTTAACCGGATTCTCACCCACGAGCATGGTAAGAAAGTCGCGGTGATAGTCAATGAATTTGGGGAAGTCGGAATTGATAATCAATTGGTTATCGATGCTGATGAAGAAATCTTTGAAATGAATAATGGCTGCATTTGCTGTACGGTACGTGGTGATTTGATTCGCATCATTGCTAATTTAATGAAGCGCCGTGATAAATTTGACCATTTAGTAATTGAAACTACTGGACTCGCAGACCCCGCACCTGTAATTCAGACTTTCTTTGTAGATGAGGATATGCGGGAAAAATTGAATTTAGATGCTGTAATTACGGTAGTTGATGCCAAGCATATTTGGCAACATTGGGATGCGGATGAAGCTCAAGAACAAATTGCTTTTGCTGATGTAATTTTACTTAATAAAACTGATTTAGTAACCCCAGAACAACTTGAAGAATTAGAACTGAGGATACGGGGAATGAATGCAATGGCAAAAATCTACCGTACTCGGAATTCTGAGTTAGAAATGGATGCGCTTTTAGGGGTGAAAGCTTTTGATTTAGATAGAGCTTTGGAAGTTGACCCAAATTTTTTAAGCGAAGATGCTCACGAACATGATGAAACTGTTTATTCTATAGCTTTGGTGGAAAAAGGTAAATTAGACGGGGATAAATTAAATCAATGGTTAAGTAATTTATTACAAACTAAAGGACCCGATATTTTCCGCATGAAAGGTATTTTAAATATTGCTGGAGAAGATGAAAGGTTTGTTTTCCAAGGAGTACATATGTTATTAGATGGGAAACCAGACCGTTTGTGGAAAGAAGGCGAACAACGTCAGAATGAACTGGTTTTTATTGGTCGCAATTTAGATGAAACTCAGTTAAAGAAAGATTTTCTCGCTTGTATGGCTTAATTTTTATTAATAGTTACAGCTACTGATGTATACCTCAAAACCTCACCCCCAGCCCCTCTCCTTAGTAAGGAGAGGGGAGATAAAGCACAGCTTTATTGGGGTGAGGTGAAGCTGTACCTCGGTTGCTTAATAAATGCTATATTTCGCCATTTTATTCCTTCTAAATTCTAAATTCTTCCTTCGTTTAAGGTACAAATGAAAACTATTAAATCTACTGACTTTGATTTAAATTGGAATAATATACTTTCTGATTATATAACCGCTGTAAAATGGTCGCCTGATGGTAGTACTTTAGCGATAAGTTCTGCTGCTGGAGAAGTAAAAGTTTTTGTGGAAAACGAATTAATAACTTTGCAAGAAGTTACTAATACTTCTATTGATGGATTAGCTTTTTCTACTGATGCAAAGTTTTTAGCAGTTGGCGGACAAGATGGTAAAGTAAAAATTTGGAGTACCTCTAATCATCAACTGATTGCGACTTTAGAAAATGCTCCAGCTTGGGTAGATAAATTAGCATGGAGTCCCCGCAAAAATTTACTAGCTTTTAGTTTGGGACCATTAGTACAGGTTTGGAATGCAGATATTCAAGAAATTGTTGTCACCTTGAATTTTGATAACTCTTCAGTACTAAGTATTGACTGGAGTCATGATGGTAAATTTCTGGCGATCGCTGGTTATCAAGGTGTGAAAATTTGGCGCTCTCATGAATGGGATGAACACCCGTATTTCTTTAGCGTACCATCGGCTAGTGTTGCTGTGGCTTGGTCGTCTGATGGTAAATATATTGCTTCGGGTAACATGGATAAAACTATCTGTGTATTGGAAACAGATTTTATTACTAATGCTAAACAAGCCGAGCCTTGGTTAATGCATGGTTTTCCAGGTAAGATTCGTCATTTAGCTTGGTCAAAAGTCAATACATCTAAAAAAGAGCCATTGCTGGCATCTTCTAGCGGAGAAAGTATCGTTATTTGGGAAAAGCAAGATGATGCATCTTCGGGTTGGGGTGCGACTGTATTAACCAATCACAGCGATATTGTAGAAGCAATCGAATTTGCACCCGATAATTTAATGCTTGCTTCTGCTGCTGCTGACGGTTGGCTTTGTTTGTGGAAAAAAGCGAAAAAAGTAGCGCAAGTTCTCCAAGGTGCTAAAAACGGGTTTTCTTGCGTTGCATGGCATCCCCAAGGTAATAAAATTGCTGCTGGGGGTCAAAATGGTGAAGTGTTAATTTGGTCTAAAAGTAATCGTGCGGTGGGTTTTGGTTGAAGATTGATATTTACTTGATAAAATCAGCAACAAAATCAACCGTCACAGCATATAACGCTACTGAAGAATATGAAATGATTAAAGCTACTGTAGGGGAGGGTTGAATTGATGATAAAAAGGTGATTTTAGAAACTTTGGCTAGCATGAAGTGGGCTGGTGCCAATTTGATTTTGACTTATTTCGCCTTCATAAGTTACTTTGATGTTGCTTTAGTTATTACAAGTGTCCTGGGGATTCCAAGACACCAATTTGATTGTCTATAACATCTAGCTCATTTTTTCGTTTATAGAACATAGGGACTCTATGTTTTATTACCAAGATACTCAACCTTCCAAGATATTTGACGACCTGAACGACCTGAACGAATAAAATGAAATCCTTCGTAATCAAAGCTTACAGGATTTTTAGTAATAAAAGAATTAGATACACCAAGCATCTGTGCGATTTGCTTAGTTGTTAATTCAGAATTCTCAGATGCTGCTCTTCTTAAAGGTTGCAGATGCTCTGGAGACAAATCTAACTCTGGTAACGGAGTTTTGAATTGATTTTCTGAAGTAATTCGAGTTTTAGCACTATTACTAGATAAACCTAAAACTTTATTAAAAGATTGAGTAAAAGACGAAGAAATTTCAAGGCTAGAAACAATTAGATAAGCAATAAAGTTTGGTGATGAAAAAGCAACTAATCCATAATTTACGATAGGAAGTTGGCGATTATTGTTGAAACGTCGGTCTCTACCACCATCACGTCGGACATATTTCCAAGTTTTTCCGATAACAGTTGCATCATTAGGAAGCGACTCTTGCTCTACATATTCCAAATCGTTTAAGGATACCCGAACTTCACTATAAGATATCGTACTATAAACACCATCTTGAAATA
The DNA here is from genome assembly GCA_963740315.1 of uncultured cyanobacterium. Taxonomy (GTDB): domain Bacteria; phylum Cyanobacteriota; class Cyanobacteriia; order Cyanobacteriales; family Nostocaceae; genus Rivularia. The sequence continues at coordinate 1,356,336 of CAVUDP010000001.1, read as the reverse complement.
TAAAAACACAGTCAGGGAACAAGTAAAATTTAATATTTCCAGCATCAAAACCCCAAACTTCAACGTTAGTCTTGAGGAGATTAGGATTTTGTTTACCTATCTTTGAACGATGTCGAATAAGTGACGAATTAGACCCAGCGTTTCTTTTCCAATCATTAACTGCAACTTGTGATTTCAATCGCCATGAACTTTTAGTCATAGCTAAATTAGAAAAAGATGCAATACCTTCATAAAATTTTTTCTCTGAGTAGTCATCAGAAAAGTTATAAAAAAGGGGTGTTGTTTTGCGTTTAACATCTTCTCTATAGACTAAATAAGTCACAACTGCTAAAACAATAAATAAAGGAGGAAAAACAAAAAATAATATTATTCCAGTAATTCCACAATATATAGAATAGTAAGGACTTTTCACCCTTTTATTAATTTGGTCAATAATTTCTGCTGCGGATCTATCTATAATTACTTCTTTGTACTCATCTGAATCTTCATAGGTAGAACCATAAGCTCTTTGAGTACTTTGAGATATTTTCTGTTGATATGTAGTACCTTTTCTACCTACCGTGATTATAGTATTTGGAACTTGCTTTTTTTTCTTTGATGAAGGCATTGTGTGTGATCCTTATCACTCCTGTTGTGTTGGAACTAATTTATTTGAATTATTTAAGTATTGTTGTCTTAATATTCCAATGCTTGCAGATAATATCAGAATCAATCCGAAGCCAATTATCCAAAATTTACCAAGACTGAAATTTTGTATTTTGTGTAAGTTGCTTTTAGGCTTTATTAAAGGCTTAGTAGACAATATTTGATAAAGGCGACTTGAAAACAGATACAATTCATCTTGACAAGTTAACTTATAAATTCTATTAGACTCTAAAATTTTAGAATTTTTGATAGCTTTGATTAATTGAGGATTGGGGGAACTGGGACGAAAATTATCCCACTCATATTCATTACTCTTATAAAATATTTGAAAATCTTCAACCTTAAACAGTCTAGCCTCATCTTTATCAGCAACTACAAGATACTTTACTTCATCTATACGTCCTTTTTTGAATAGACGATTAACATAGTAAATAGTTTGAGCAATAACCTTCGCTGCAACCTCTATTTCATTAAGCTTAACTGAATACTTAAATTCAAATAAAATTTTATCTACCAATAAATCATGTCTTTCTTGAATTTTTACTGGTAGAGAAAATTCTCTAATGTAAGCAGCCTTGACTTCTTCCTCGTTAGTGGCATTTTGCAGAGCATCAATAAAAATAAACTCTTGAGTTTCCAACCATAACTTTCTTTGCCGAGTTGTTCGCTTTGCTTGCTCTTCCCATGCCCCCATAAAGAAAATCTCCGGTAATAGACTCAATTAATACTGACACAATTATAACTTCTTATACTGATAGCCTCAAGTAATATAAAGGACAAATATTTAAGCAGTCAAACTACGTATGGCATCAAAAGTTAGCATAAAATTGAAACAGATCAAAGGTGACGTTAAATACCAGCAAACAACCCTTGCAGCACCCTTAAAAAGCATTGATAACTGTCAATAAATCTCAATTACTGTCCCCAAAAACAGTATCTAAGCCAAAGCTCTCCAAGATTGGGAAAGTACTTTCCCTGCTGACTTTGCAAAAACAAACGCTAACAACAAACCGAACAATAAATCGGGCAGAATCGAACCAGTTAGAAAAACTAATCCTGCTGCTATAAGAACAGAGATATTGGCAATGATGTCATTTCTCGAACATAACCATACAGAAGACATATTTAGATTATCCTTTCGATGTCTAGCCAATAACAGCAAACAGGTTAGATTTGCAAGTAACGCTATAACTCCAATCGCACTCATAACTGTTGCTTCTGGAGTTACACCCGAAGAGAATTGATAGATTGCTCTAGCAAAGACTGCGATCGCAAACACAAACATGATGATTCCCTTCAGAAATGCGGAACCAGCCTGAGCTTTACTACCCTTATTAATGACATACAAACTGGTTGCGTAAACCAACGTATCACCTAGCATATCGAGGGAGTCTCCAGTCAAAGATATCGAATCCGCACGAATACCTGCTCCAAACTCAACAAAGAACATCACGAGGTTGATGAATAAAACTACCCAAAGAACATTAGCTTGCCGTTTTTTCAGCTTTGTTAGCTCAGAACCTTTGATATGAGCAGCAGTTGTCACTCATGGTTTTCCTATTATCCAAATATTCTAATATTCAAATGAACATTAGAATGATATCACAAAAAAAGTTCATTCTAATGTTGTTTAGAATGACTTACTCAGCAAGTTGTTTTAAGGTATAGAAAAGAACTTCAGCTATACGCTGGTCTTTTAGAGAGTAGTAAGCTAGCTTGCCATCATTTCTATACTTTAAAATTTTGAGGTCGCGCAGTTTCCGCAGGTGATGAGAGGCAGACGCAATTTTGACATCAAGCAACGAAGCGACATCGCAGACGCAAAGCTCTTGACAGTTACTTAGAGCGTGGAGAATTTTTAAGCGCGAGTTATCTGCTAAAGCACTAAAAAGAATTTGAGCATTTTCGAGAATATCATCTCCTGGCATTGCTTCACCAACCTGAGTTACTAACTCCTCGTTAAAACACCGGATTTGGCAAATGTCGCTTTCTTTGGCTTTAGTCACAAATCTTGACGGTAACTAGGTTTTACAACTTAATTATAGCCACCTATGATTAATACACCTCATAAATAGCCTTTAAGTACTGTCTCAAACAATAGCAAAAGCAGTGTATTTATATCCAGGACTTACGCACTCGTGACGAAAAACAAGGTTTTGCGACGATCCACAGCTGAGCCGCACAAGCGCGGTGAACGCTGAATACTTTACTTCGTTCGTAATGACGTAAACACATAACCCGTGCGTAAGTCCCGATATCTATAGAAAGTTTGCGTATTATCTTTTTCTAAAAATTATAACTGCTAATAAATGCGATCGATGTCATCGCCATAATTAAGTTTTATCTTTGCTACTGCTCAAAAAAGTCTTCACATCAAACCAACTTTTTGCGTTATTATGATAACGATTCTCATTCTAATAGCCTATGGTCAGTTCATTATCCTAATATTAGGAAGGCTTGCAAGAAAAAGATGCCCAGCAACTTGAGCAGATCGATCGTACTTGCGCTCATATCATGGCTATGACTGTACAAAGCTGTTTTAGGAGGTTTCAGTAGCAATTAAATCACTTTTCTTACGGATTTGTACCATGATTTCGATCGCTATGAACTAAGTAAACCAGCAAAAATAGAAAATTAATTTTACGTAAACATAATCAGAACAAAATAAAAATCGAGTAATAAATATAAGGAGAAATCATGACTCAACTAACTGCACCCAAATCTGATGTTATTCCTGATATTCCCAAACGAGGAATGCCTATTACTATCATTACCGGATTTTTAGGTAGTGGTAAAACAACATTACTCAATCAAATTCTTCATAACAAAGAAGATTTGAAAGTTGCCGTGCTTGTAAATGAATTTGGTGATATTAATATTGATAGTCAGTTACTCATTTCGACGGATGATGACATGATGGAACTGAGTAACGGCTGTATTTGTTGTACTATTAACGATGGATTAGTTGATGCGGTTTATCGAATTTTAGAAAGAGATGAACGCATTGATTATATGGTTATAGAAACTACAGGTGTAGCTGACCCATTACCAATTGTTTTAACTTTTCTAGGAACAGAACTCAAAGATTTAACCAATATTGATTCCATACTAACTCTTATTGACGCAGAAACTTTTAATAGCGAACATTTCCAAAGTGAAGCTGCTTTAAAACAGATAATTTATGGTGATATTATCCTCCTTAACAAAACTGATTTAGTTGGTGAAGAAAAATTAATAGAGCTAGAAAGTTTTATTAAGGAAACTAAAGTTGGTGCAAAAATTCTCCGCACTTCCTACGGCAAAGTTGCTTTACCATTAATTTTAGATGTGGACTTGACTCCTAAAGATGAATATTCTTCCTTGATTGAGGAAGATAGCCACGAACACCATCATCACGAACACGAACACGAACACCATCACCATCACTCCAATCATCTAGAAAATGATGGATTTGTTTCCATTTCTTTCCAGAGCGATCGCCCTTTTGATGTGCATAAATTTGAAATATTTATTAATGAAGAAATGCCAGGAAATGTGTTTAGAGCCAAGGGTATCCTCTGCTTTAGCGATAGCGAATTACGACATATTTTTCAATTAAGCGGTCCTCGCTATCAACTCGATGCTGATGAATGGTCTACTACAAACCGTCAAAATCAGTTAGTATTCATCGGTCGCAATTTAGACAAAAATGAAATACATTTTAAACTTAAAAATTGTTTACTATGATTAGAATATTATTAGTAATTATTGCTAGTTAAATAGTTGGTTGAAGCACTGTAAATACACCCTGTGATTAGCTTATATTGTCTAATTTATGGGGTGATATTTTATTGTGTATTAAATAATAATTTACAATGTTGAAATAAAAAGTAATTAACTTAAAATCACGACTTTATTTTTTCGTCCCGAATCAAATTCTCTAGAGCAAGTTGTTTCATCTTTATCTACATAAAGTGGTGTATTCGCAGAAGAGATGCTGTAAGTCGAATTAACCCAGGTTTAAAAACGCGCTCGGAAGGCGCTCTCCTAAATACTTTTATGAAAAAACTCATCCAAAATCCTCTAAGAATGTCATTATATATAGGTAAGCAAGTACTGGAGACAAGAAAACGGTTTACGCACGTCCTTTAGCAAAATTAATCGAGCAGTTGCAACGCTTACCGGGAGTTGGTCCAAAAACTGCCCAAAGATTAGCGCTGCATATTTTAAAACGACCTGAAGCGGAAGTAGAGGCTTTAGCACAAGCTTTAATTGATGCCAAAAAACGGATCGGTTTGTGTCGAGAATGCTTTCATTTATCTTCCGAACCCGTTTGTGAAATCTGCCGCAATCCCAAGCGCGACAACGAAACTATATGTGTAGTCGCAGATTCTCGCGATGTAATTGCTTTGGAAAAAACAAGAGAATACAAAGGTAAGTACCATGTTTTGGGAGGTGTGATTTCTCCCATAGAAGGTATCGGACCAGAACAGTTAAATATTCAGCCTTTAGTACGAAGAGTAAGTCAGCGAAATCCCAAAGAGGTTATTTTAGCGATTAGTCCGAGTGTAGAAGGTGAAACTACTACACTATATGTCGGTCACTTAATTAAACCATTCACCAAGGTAACGCGAATCGCCTTTGGTTTACCAGTAGGTGGCGATTTAGAATATGCTGATGAAGTAACTTTGGCAAGAGCTTTGGAAGGTCGTCGAGAGTTGGATTAATTACTCGGTATTGGGAATTGGCATAATGGAAAGTCGGAAAGATTGGCGACACGGAAACCGACATCGCCAAGTTTCGGCAAAATTGAAAATTTAAAATATTTCGATTTTTAATTTTATCTGCTTTGTGGCATGGCAAATGAGGACATCATTTGTAAAGCTTTAATCAGTTGTAAAGGATTTTTTTCGTCAACAGAAAATTGCCGACTTTGTACGAGCAAATATTCTAGAAAAGTGCTGGCAGTAATCGAAAGTTGCTTTTTTTTAGGATAAGCTACGTGCCACTGACGATATAAAGGAAAACCCTCAACATCCAATATCGCTAGTTTATTTACAATCTCTGTAGAATTTAGAGTATGAAGGGATAAAATTGAAAGCCCCAAACCGTCAATTACGGCTTGCTGAATAGCTTCATTGCTGCCAAGCTCCAGATTTATAGATACTGATATTTTATTCTGAGCAAAAAATTGCTGTACTACTTTGCGAGTTCCAGAACCTTGTTCTCGCATAATAAAAGGTTCGTTTGTTAAGCATTTTAGTGAAATATTACGCTTAAGAGCGAGCGGATGATCGCATGGCGCAACTACAACTAACGGGTTATCCAAAAACGCTTTTGTTTCGATATCGTCTCTTTCCGGCGGGCAACTAAGAATATAAAGGTCATCAAGATTCTCGTTCAACCGGGATAACAGTACCTGATGATTGGTTATTTCTAGGCAAACACTAACGCCGGGATAAAGTGTACAAAACGGTTTGAGTAATTTAGGAATGAAATATTTAGTTGTAGTAACTGCTGCTAGTCGAAGTCTTCCCTGTTTCATTCCTTTTAAATCGACAATGGTAGTTTCTAACCTGTCGAGACATTTAAAGATTTCTTTGCAGGTACTTAAAACCTCTCTTCCTGCTTCTGTTAGATAGATACGCTTTCCGACGTATTCAAATAAAGGTACACCTATCGCTTGCGTAAGATGTTTTACTTGCATCGATACAGTTGGCTGAGTTACAAATAATTCTTCTGCCGCACGAGTAAAACTAGAGTGTCTTGCAGCAGCTTCAAACACCTGTAATTGGTCTAAAGTAATTGATTTCAAGAGGGTATCTTTCTGTCTGACATCTCCTGCGTAACTTTTCATAGAAATTATTAACTATTACTAGTGTTGGATTTTTACTTAGTGATTCAACAGCGAGACTTACTAGCTTTGCACTATATACAGTTTTTATTGACCATATGTATAGAATTCATGACTAAAGCAACATTTATGTTGCTTTAACTCAATATACATTACTTTAACAACATTTACGTTGTTAAAGTTTAACTAACTTAACAATTAACTGAGGAATCACTTTCACTGGTCTTGATAAATTAAATTTTCAGGCATTAAAAAATATATTATTAAGCTACTGAGCATCACAAGAATTTAAAATAAAAATTTGAGGGTAAAATGATTTAAGACTTACGCACGAGTAACTTTGGATTTAAAGTCATTGCGGTGGCTATACATACGCCCCCGTTTAAATTTGACGAAAATTACTGAGTTATGATATGCTTAAAAATTAATCAAAATAATTTTTATTTAATAACAAGTTATATTGATGGATTTATCCGAGTGAAAATAACAAATTTAGATTTTTCCGTACAAGTTTCTACTAATTAAATAGTCGTTGAAGAAAGGGTAAGAAGTAGGGGAAAAGACGACTCAAGTAAATAATGTTAATAATGGAGGGCAATCATCTTTTTACAGTGGGTATTTCGGCGCTTTTTGGCGAAATTTAAGCGCACCTTTTGAAGAGCTATTATTTTATTGTTTTGATTCAAAAAAATAATTTTAATATTATTTTTATAATAAATAAGACTAAAAATATATTTTGAAGACTTAGACAACTGAAAAGTAAGTAACCCTTTATACATAAAATCGGCACGGACGGGATCGAGGAAGTCTGTTTGAAAGCCCTAGAAGAGGAACTATCGGATGCATTAAAATATATTGTTTGGCTTTGATGACATAAACAAAATTTATTCCTAAAGATGTATTCCTTAAGTTAGTAGGGCGATCGCTCTTTTTACGGGTATTGGTGTTTGTATTTATATTGGTAAGTCTTGAATTGTTAAGTAAACTAGCGAACTAGAACTACAATCTCTTCAAACCTCTATACTATAGAGATTTATGGCAAGATATATGGCTTTTTATTAAAACCAACTCAAAAAAATACAAAGCAAATCATAATTTTATAAACACGTTGGGTATAGCGGCAAGTTATAATTTTTTTGCGGATAAACATAAAAAAAACTAATTATGAGTAACCCCCTTGTACAGGCATTTTTCGTAGGCAGAGCTGTTGCTGAAGTTGTTAACGAACGTATGGAAGGCGCTTTTACCGATGCTTTGAGCGAACTTGGTAAGCTCGATGCCGAACTAAAAGAACATATGCGATCGTTTACCACTGAAGTGATGGAACGAGCGGAACGTTCTTCTGAAGCTGCTGGTGCTACTAGTGGTACCTATAGCACGCCGACAGGAACTGGAAAATCGACTTCGGAACCTCTTGATTTACAAGCAATGATTGATGAACTACGAGCAGAAATCGCTGTATTGCGTACTGAATTGCAACGCCATCGTAGCGGTTCCGTTTAAAAGTAGAGAAATCGAAAATTAATAATAAAAGGAAATATAAAGAGGTATGGACGTTGGTAAGAATGCCGAGTGCTAGGAGAAATGAAATGTCTTATTTTGCGCTCGGTTGGAAATCAACGGCTTTGCAAAAGCTATGGAAAAGGGTTATTCAGATAACGCATACCGTTGGAACCGCAAAAAATATTCTAGTAGGCGACGCTTCTTTGACATTTGGTCATTCGTATTGACTTTAATGTTGAAGCTTTGGCTATACAACAAATCCTGGAGTTATTCTGGGGGAGCTACGGAAACCAAAAAGGCGGCAAGAAGAAAATCGCAAGCAATTTGGATTCGTACCACTCTGCTAGATTTAGGACCGACTTTCATAAAAGTAGGTCAGCTATTTTCTACTCGTGCTGATATATTTCCTAGCGAATATGTAGAAGAATTAACAAAGCTCCAGGATAAGGTTCCAGCTTTTAGTTACGAACAAGTAGAAGAAATTATTGGCTACGAACTCGGAAAGAAAATTCCTGAATTGTTCGCCAGTTTTGAACCTATTCCCTTAGCTGCTGCTAGCTTGGGACAAGTTCATAAAGCGGTGTTGCATTCTGGGGAATCGGTTGTCGTTAAGGTTCAACGTCCGGGATTAAAACAACTTTTTGAAATTGATTTAAAAATTCTTAAAGGTATTACTAGATACTTTCAAAATCATCCCAAATGGGGACGAGGGCGAGATTGGCTTGGCATCTACGAAGAATGTTGCCGCATCCTTTGGGAAGAAATTGATTATCTCGAAGAAGGTCGAAATGCCGATACTTTCCGTCGCAATTTTCGCGGTCAGGAATGGGTGAAAGTTCCCCGCGTCTACTGGCGCTATGCTTCACCCAGAGTACTGACGCTAGAATATCTACCTGGTATTAAGATTAGTCAGTATGAAGCGTTGGAAGCAGCAGGCTTGGATAGAAAAGTTCTGGCTCGTCAAGGAGCCGAAGCTTACCTGCATCAGTTGCTCAATAATGGCTTTTTTCATGCCGATCCCCATCCCGGCAACATTGCGGTTAGTCCAGATGGTGCGTTAATATTTTATGACTTTGGCATGATGGGACGAATCAAGTCCAACGTGCGCGAAGGATTAATGGATACACTTTTTGGTGTTGCTTCTAAAGACGGAGAGCGAGTTGTCAATTCGTTAATCAAGTTAGGAGCATTAGCGCCAAGCGAGGACATGGGACCTGTCCGGCGTTCGGTTCAGTATATGCTGGATCACTTCATGGACAAGCCCTTTGAAAACCAATCTGTAGCAAGTATTAGTGAAGATTTGTACGAAATAGCTTACGATCAGCCATTTAGATTTCCGGCTACTTTTACTTTTGTGATGAGAGCTTTTTCTACTCTTGAAGGAGTCGGTAAGGGGTTAGATCCAGAATTCAGCTTTATGGAAGTCGCAAGACCATATGCAATGAACCTTATGAGTGATATGAATGGTTCGGAGGGGAATAGTTTAATTAACGAACTAGGTCGTCAAGCAGTTCAGGTAAGTACTAGTGCATTTAGTCTACCACGGAGACTGGAAGAGACACTAGAAAAACTCGAACGGGGAGATGTGCGCGTGCGTGTTCGGTCTATTGAAACAGAGCGTTTGCTGCGAAGACAAGCAAATATTCAGCTAGGGGGAACTTATGCCCTGATTATCAGTGGATTTACTCTTTCAGCTACAATATTGTTGGTTCATGATTATATATGGTTCGCAATATGTACGGGTTTAATTGCTTTGTGTGTATCGTGGTTGTTGATTAGATTGCTTCTGCGCCTCGACCGTTATGACCGTATGTATTAGTTTAAATATGAAACTATATGAAACTTAAATTCACGGGTTTTAGCGATCCGGGACTTATTCGTTCTAATAATCAGGATGCTTACTATATCGACCCGGAAGGGCGATTTTTCATTGTTGCCGACGGTATGGGTGGTCATGCCGGAGGTGAGGAGGCAAGCCGAATTGCCACTATGGAAATCCAAAAGTACCTGTCATCAAATTGGGATAATTCCAAGTCTTCGGAAAAGTTATTACAGTCTGCTTTGTGGCAAGCCAATGAAGCGATTTTGCTAGACCAGCAGAATCACTCCGAACGCGCCGATATGGGAACTACTGTAGTTGTAATAGTATTTCGTCCCGGCGAGTCTCCTTATATTGCTCATGTAGGAGATTCGCGCTTGTATCGTTGGCGTTCTTCTCTATTAGAACTTATTACAGAAGACCATACTTGGGTTGCACGCGCTTTAAAAATGGGCGATATCAACATAGAAGAAGCCCGAAATCATCCTTTCCGTCATGTTTTATCTCGTTGTCTGGGACGCGACGATCTCCATGAAATTGACGTGCAACCAGTTGACGTAAAACCCGGCGATCGCCTTTTATTGTGCAGCGATGGTTTGACAGAAGAGCTTGCAGATGAAAAAATTGCTTATTATCTACAAGAAAACACTATCAACGAAAAAGCCGCTCTGTCTTTAATAGAAGGAGCTAAAGAGCAAGGCGGACACGATAATATTACTGTTGTAATTGTTGAACTTGAAGATTAATTTTTATCGATTTAAAGTTTGCAAAGTAATTAGTTTTTCTTATCTCTTCGTCTAGATTCCTATTTCTTCTATTCGATCGCAAAATACCGATTTATCTATTGATGAGCGGGTTTACGAAAAAACGATTGCCGCTAAATAATCTTTAATCTGGAAGCGGATTATTTCTCATTCAGAGTAAAAATACTTATCAATTTGTTCAGTCTGAGCATTTTTTCTACTTACAACTTGATAAAAATACTTTAACCTCCAAAGTAAATTTTGGAGGTTAAATTTTAATATTTGCTAAATTGACAACTTGCACCTTACAGGGTAAAGAAATATAATTCATGCTTACTCCCCTTAAGGAATGCAGCAGCTAACCCTACGATTATGCAATTTGCTCGTAGGGGAAAACCCCAAAACTGCACAATTACTTACAAAGTAATCCTCTTTGCTTTCACGAGGAAAAGGGAGTTGTAGACAGTTTATTTAGATAAATTTATTTAAATAAGCTTGGCTTAGCTCTAATTAAGCCGAAATTTAGCTGCTAAAACTTGGGGTTTATATCATTGGGTAGAGATACGAAACACATAAAAGCCAAAAATAGTCATTAAGACTGTGGGCAAATATGTCAAACAATTGTTATCTTTCTTTATACAGGGGGTAACAAGAATCAAGACAAATCTATCGATTACTCAGACCAACTTATCTGAAGTAACCAACGTTTTTATTTTTTAGTTATTGGAGTTTAAATAATGGACAAATCAATCGAACTTTCCTTGGAGCAGCAATTTAGCATCCGCTCCTTTGCAACCCAAGTCAAAGATATGAGTCACGAACAAGCTCAAGATTTCTTAGTCAAGCTTTACGAACAAATGGTTGTGAGAGAAGCGACTTATCAGGAACTTCTCAAACATCAATGGGGCTTAGATTCGGGTTCCACTTGGGCTGCTTAAAATATGGTGAGTGTCACAGTGGATGACCTCCTTCTCTTGCTAGGTTCCGCTCTATTGGAAAAAAGCTGGGGATGCCGGGGCATCAACTATAAACTTAGTCTTACTTACAACATATTTTTCAAAAATATAGCCTGTTTATAATATTTTCAAAGTTAGGGTGTATAGCTCGCGCCATCAAACCTTAACAAGGTGGCACATTAGAAATTAAACTTAAATTTATTGCGTCTCAGGAGCTTCTAAAGGATTACCTTAAAGCAATAATTCGCTAATTCCCATACAAAAAAAACAAAAACTATCTCTTATTTTTATAACTGTATTTTAAGTCTTACTACGCATTTTCTTAAAAAAAATTAATATTAACTGAGTAAATACCACAGTTTTGATATAAACACTGTGGTATTTACTTAAGCAGAAAGGTCAAAAGGAGAATCTGTATTAATTCCTTGTAGTTTTGCTAAAATTTGCGGTTTAATCTTCTCATACTCAGCTTTAAGCAACTTTTTGCTAAATTGAGGTTGAACTGAAGATGGTAACATATGACTCATATTAACCCAATCAAGCAGACGAGTTGCTTGAGCAGGTGCAATACTCGAAAGTAAAATATGATTGCAAAAGAGAGGAGTTTCTCGTCCAAAAAACACCAGACGGTAGTAACCCGTTTTTCCCAACAGAGTAGCAGTGTCTTTACCCGTATTGCTTTTAAGGTCAAGATAGTAAGGTAGCCATTTCGCGCCGAATTTGCGATGGTAAATAACGGTAATCCATAAAAGCATGGGGTGAGGTGCAGTAATAAATAGAAATTGATTGTAGCGGGTGCAAACCAAACGCTTATGAATTTCTATTTGCGGTAACATTATCCACAGAGCAGGGGTTAAATTACCATTTACCTGTATATTTTGAGGAAAAACGATATCAGCAATTGGTTTATCTTTAGGCCAAACAGCTTGTCGTAAAATCTCGTCATTAGAAACCGACGTATTAACATCAAGTCGATTCTCTGGCGTAAAATCAGCTTTAACAGTAGGAGCAAGGGAGGCATCTTCAGCTGTGTAGACATCAACATTATTACTTGCCCCGACTTGATTTTTATAACGCTCCTCTATAGATGCTAAATCCTTAAGAATTTCATTAATGCTTTGAGGACGTTCCTTTGCTTGCTTTGCCAGACATTTCATTACCAAATTTTCTACCTCTACAGGTAATTGTAATTTTGGTTGAACTTCAGAAAAAGGACGAGGTGGCTTATAGTGATGTACTTTATACCATCCCCCAAAAGAAGGATTTTCTGGGATTAAAGGCATCTTTCCTGTCAACATCTCGAACATCATTACACCCAGACTGTAAATATCCGAGCGGTTATCAAGTTCCTTACCTTCCATCTGTTCGGGAGAAGAATAAGCTAAAGTACCCAAATAATAATTAGTTTGTTGAGTATCGGAGAGTAATAGCTTGGCAATACCAAAATCAAGAACTTTAACTAATTCCCCAAAACTAGCATCATGAATTGCCAACATATTGCTAGGTTTGATGTCACGATGAATAATTGGGCAGACTTTGCCATCAACAAAGATACCATCATGAGCGCATTGTAAACCCAGAGATATTTGACGCGCCATACTTAAGAACCGTCTTAAAGTTAGTTTTTCATCGCGGATAATTTGGCTGAGGCTTTTACCGTGTAAATATTCCATGACATAAAACGGAGTAGACTTTTCGTCCACGCCGTAGTCCATCACTCGAACAATGTGGATACTTTTTTGACCAAGTAGGGCACAAGTTTTGGCTTCTCGCTCAAAACGTTCCCTTAACCGCATTTTTGTATTTTGGACTGAGAGGGCGAGAAACTTAACTGCTACAGGTACGCCTCCTAACAAAACATCCTTAGCACGATAAACTCGACCCATAGCCCCAGTACCAATTATCTCCTGAAGCCGGTAGCGCTTGGCGAGTAAGCGACCAATATTGGGGTCTGACATAGAAACTCCAATCTATAAAAAAATGAAATAAAACCCGCTCGAAAGACAGGTATTGGATATAAAAGATTTAAAAATCAAAAATTGACCCTAATAAAAAAAAAGGTAGATATACCCGGTGAGTTTGTACAATTATTAACTTCATCTCAAATTTATAATGCCCAGTTTTTACCCAAAAACTTAACTTACCGGGAAAAAAAAAGATAATCGGTGAAAAACGAAGGAAATGAGGATGGGGGGATGGGGGGATGGGGAGAGGGGGGATAATTACATATCAACAACTTTTTACTCTTAACTCCTAACTCCTAACTTCTAACTCCTAACTTCTAACTCCTCACTATTCCCAATTCCCACTGTTAGCTGATTTGACGTTCTACACTGGCTTCCATTGTGCTGGTTAAAAAATGACCTGCCATGATTCCGCTAGTCAGATAATATGTATTGGTTGACACGCGATGCAAAGTTTCAAATCCACTGCGTCGTTGGCGATCGCCTAATACCCAATAGCGCTGAACTATTGTCTCCGGACCAATCCAGCCTTCTCCTTCTACTTGCCCTAATAAATTATGCTGTAGTAAAAAAGTATACTGACGTTCCCCATCATCCAAACGTCCTTTGTACTGCAAAGAGATTTCGGGATGTTCGGTTTGAGGAAAAATCAATTTTGTCACCATAGTGAACCAGTTATCTCGGTTCCATGCAACTAAGGTCATACCTTTGACGCTGATTGGCATACCATTACGTTCCAACCAATTTCCTTGTAGAGTCCAGCGTCCTGGTTCGAGTAAAAAACTATGAGCCACCTGTGGATAATTCCCTGTATTGTTGCAGTACTGCCAAAATTTAGTATAGCCCACGGTTTGAATTAGGTAATTGGGCATTGGGCATTGGGCATTGGGCATTGGGCATTGGGCATTGGGCATTGGGCATTGGTAATTAGTAATAAATCATTAGGAGTTAGGAATATATATAAAGTAGTGCGAGCATCTTGCTCGCTATTAAATTACCCCGAACCCCCGAACCCCATCCCCCATCCCCCCATCTCCCCATCTCCCCATCACCCCATCCCCTTGTCCCCCTCTCCCCCTCACCCCCTCTCCCCCTCACCCCATCTCCCCCTCACCCCATCTCCCAAACGTTTCCCAAAAGTACTTCTCGACTTGCTCCGGTGGCTGCGGGTAGGTTTCCAGGGGTATCTGTGTGTTTCCAATATGCTAAAACTGCAAAGGCGATCGCTTCTTTAAAATCGGCGTTTAAACCGACTTCGTTGGTAATGGAAACGGGTATCGTTCCTAATAATTGCTGTAAACGATGTTTTAGATAAAGGTTGCGACTTCCGCCACCGCATAATAATACCCGGTGTGGCATTTGTGGTAAAAAGTTACGGTAGCTGCTAACAATTGAGGCTGCCGTTAATTCTGTAAGAGTTGCTAAAAAGTCTGCTGGAGTAAGTTGAAGGCTTTCTGCATCTTTTATACACTGATGCAAATAATCAACTCCAAATAATTCTCTACCAGTAGATTTAGGTGGCGGTAGATGGAAATATTCTAGATCGAGCCATTGTTCGACTAATGTCAAATTTGGGGTGCCGCTTGCAGCCCAGTTGCCATCTTCATCGTAGGTTTTTGCTTTATCAGTTAAATGTTCCACTGCTAAATCGAGCAAACTATTCCCAGGTCCTGTATCCCAACCGCGAATTTTTGAGAGCCAGTCGCCGCCACGGACGGGAATATAAGTAACATTACCAATTCCACCAATGTTTTGAATACAGCGAGCTTCCGAATCATGACTGAGTAAGGCTGCATCTATACGAGGTACTAAAGGCGCACCTTGCCCGCCGACAGCAATATCGGCGGCACGGAAATTATTTATGGTAGTAATGCCTGTTAAATGGTTAATTAATGTACCGCGACCAATTTGTAAGCTGTAAGCAAGTTTTCCGGAGCTAAACCCGGTTAGCGGACGATGGTAAACTGTTTGACCGTGAGAACCGATTAAAGTTGCTTTTTGATGACCTGTTTGAATCGCGATCGCAGCTTGGGCAAAACAATTGGCGATCGCATCATCGAGTTCGGCTAATTCCATCATTGAGATAGGTTTACCAGCACAAACTTCTAAAATACGTTCTCTAATTTCTATAGGGTAGGGATATGTAACACCCGCTACCAGTTCTATTTTTATATCTAAATCTGTACCGAAAATATCTACTAAAGCAGCATCGATACCATCTACCGATGTGCCACTCATTAAACCAATTACGCGAGTCATGGAATTTTAGATTTTAAATTTTAAATTTTAACAACGGATGCTTTTGTTTTGGATTTATCGGGGATTGGGTAATAGTAGTACTTAACCACATTAATTATGCGGGGTAATCAAGGTTCGTAGTAAGCGCCGTCTTCGCTCCGGATTTAGGGAACCTAAGCCCTTACTACAAACCTGTCATAATTAATGCGAAGCGCTAGTAGGCATCCTAAAAACAGAAAGTTTTTTCTCCCCCCTCTTCCCCCTCTTCCCCCTCTCCCCCCTCCCAGTAGCTTCAATTTATTCTCTCTTGAAGGTCGAGGGCGTAATTTAATCTCAGGACATTTACTCCTGGTTCGCCAAATATATTTAAAAATCTACCTTTGGTGTACTTGACAACGAAAGGATAAACTTGATCGGGTCGTAGATTGCGAGCGTTAGCGACTCTATTTAACTGCTGCATAGCCGATTTGAATGTAATATGAGGGTCTAAACCAGAACCAGAAGCATAAATTAAATCGGCACGTGCATCAATACTTTCGTCTTGAAGTTCGTTTGCTGTTTCCAAAATTCGGTTTAATAATTCTGGGTTACTAGGAGCAAAATTACTAGAACCAGATATGCCCGTAGGTTGAGCTTTTTTCCCTTGACTATATAGCACACTACTAGGACGGCTATGAAAATATTCTTCGGATGTAAAGGTTTGACCGATTAAAGCCGAACCAATTGGTTCATTATTTAAGTCAAGTATTATACTTCCCTTTGCTTGATATTGAAATAAGGGAACTTGAGCAACTAAAAGTATGAATAATGGGTAAATAATTGCAGTAAGTAACCACAAAATCAAGGTAACGCGAATTGCTCTCACAATTGCTCGAAATCTAGACATAATAGTTAGTTTAAAGTAATAAGGTTAAAGGTAATACGGTAATACGGTCAAAGTAATAAAGTAATAAGGTTAAGGTAATACAATACGGTTAATTCGCAATTGATAATTGATAATTTTTCATTGATAACTGTCAGGCTAAAACCGTTAGGGAAACTATTAGGTCTATCAATTTAATGACAACAAACGGAATAACTAAACCGGCTAAACCATAAATCAAAAGATTGCGTTGTAAAATTTGATTTGGTGTCATTGGTGTAAATGGTACACCTCTGAGGGCTAAGGGAATTAATGCTGGAATAATTAATGCGTTGTAAATTAATACTGACAGCACGGCGGAATTGGTGCTAGTCAAGTTCATAATATTTAGTTTATTTGAGTTCGTAGAAGCGAAGATTACTGGAATAATTGCAATGTATTTAACTATATTATTTGCAATTGAAAATGCGATCAAAGCACCACGAGTCATTAGCACTTGTTTACCAATGCTGATGATATCAATTAGTTTTGTGGGATCTGAGTCCAAATCGATAATATTGGCTGCTTCTTTGGCTGCTTGAGTACCGTTATTCATGGCTACCGCAACATTCGCTTGGGCTAATGCTGCTGCATCGTTGCTACCATCCCCTGTCATTGCCACTAATTTACCTTCTGCTTGTTCTCGTTGAACTACAGCTATTTTGTCTTCTGGTGTGGCTTCGGCAATAAATTCTTTAACTCCAGCTTCTCTGGCAATTACAGAAGTAGTTATATGGTTGTCGCCAGTAATCATGATGGTACGCACGCCTAACTGCCGCAATTGTCCAAAGCGTTCGCGTATTCCTGGCTTAATAGTATCTTTTAAATAAATAATGCCGTAAATTTCATTATTCATACATACGGCTAGCGGCGTACCTCCTTGTAGAGATACCATTTCATAAGCTGAATTGAGTTCGGATGTTTCTTCACTACCAAGCGATTTTACAAGATTTTTGACCGCATCTACAGCACCTTTACGAGCCATCGAACCATTGGGTAAATTAGTACCGCCTATCCTTGTTGTAGGGTTGAATTTTATTGCTTCGGCTGCTTGATAGTCGAAATCAATTCTCGCTCCCAATCTTTGTGCTAAACGAACAATTGATTTTCCTTCTGAAGTGTCATCAAATATACTTGCCGCTAAAGCTACATAAGCAATTTCGGGCATTGTATGACCGTCGATCGGAATAAAACCATCTGCTAATCGGTTTCCTCTGGTTACGGTACCTGTTTTATCAAGAATTAAGGTGTTGACATCCCCACAGGCTTCTATAGCTCTAGCTGAAGTGGCAATTAAGTTTAACTGAGCAATGCGATCCATACCTCCAATGGTGGTAGCACTAAGTAAACTACCAACTGTTGTGGGAATTAATGCCACAAAAATAGCAATTAAAATAGGTACGCTAATTGGAGTTTTTAGATAATATGCTAGGGCTGGAAAAGTTGCGACCACTGATAGAAATATCAAGCTAACTAATGCTAGCAAAACCGTGAGAGTAGCTTCATTTGGTGTTTTTTTACGTTCTCTTCTTTCAATTACATAAATCATCCGATTGATAAACCCTTTATCTGGATCAACCGTAATGCGGATTATTAATTCATCAGAGATAACACGGCTACCGCCGGTAACATAACTGGCAACATCAGAACCAGCTTCTTTCAGTACGGGAGCCGATTCCCCGGTAATTGCTTTTTCATCGACGCTTGCAGCACCCATGATTACTTCCCCATCGGTGGGAATAACATCACCAGCTACGACATATACGGTATCGCCGCGTTGCAAGCTGGTAGCCGCAACTTCGGAAATGTTACCGTCAGCGAAAAGTTTTTTGGCTATGATATCGGATTTAATCGATCGCAATACATCAGCTTGTGCTTTTCCACGACTTTGAGCAAAGGCTTCGGCAAAATTAGCCAGCCATACGGTTAAAAATAAAACGAAGGTAACTGTACCATTAAAAATTCGCGCATTTGTTGTAGCAGGCGAACCAAATAAAGCAGGGAAAATTGTTGCTGTTAAAGTAACAAGACAACTTACCCAAACCACCAACAAGACGGGATTTTTAATAATGTGTTTGGGATTAAATTTAGCAAAAGCGTCTTTTATTGCTCTGGGATAAAGACCTTTTTTACTTGCCCTTACTTTTTTACGCGAACGAAATTCGTTAGGGCGATCGGTGGCAAGTTTAGATTTAGAGGTAGTCGCGACTGGGTTCATAGGCGTGTGGGAGGGGGAGGGGGGGAGAGGGGGGAGAGGGAAAGATGGGGAGATGGGGAGATGGGGAGAAATAAAAATTATTCCCAATTCCTAACTCCGGTGGTCCTAACTCCTAATTCTTAACTCCGGTGGTTCGGTGCTTTTAACTGGTTACTGGTTACTGGTTACTGCTCACTGCTCACTGCTCACTGCTCACTGGTTACTGTTGTGTCGCTAGTCTAAATCCTTCGGCTATGGGACCGTTGATTAGGATGGGAAAGAAGATTAAAAAGCTTAAAATTAAAATTACTCCGGCACTGAGAGTGGTAAATAAAAGTGTGTCGGTTTTTAAGGTAGCAGGAATTGCGGGTACTGGTTTTGTACGTGCCATAGTATCTGCTAAAAGTAAAATAGCGAATATTGTGACGTAACGTCCTAGTAACATACTCGCAGCAGTACTTAAGTTCCACCACAAGGTATTGTCTACTAAGCCTTCAAAGCCGGAACCGTTGTTGGTGCTGGCGGAAATATATTCGTAAACTACCTGGGAAATTCCATGAAATCCAGGATTGCTGATTCCAGATAAGGATATGGGATAAGCGATCGCGATCGCACTGGGAATTAATACGGAGATAGGAACAACTATCACTACCAAACTCGCCAGAATTATTGAGCGTTTTGTAATTTTGCGTCCGAAAAATTCTGGGGTGCTACCGATCGTTAATCCCGCCCCGAATGCGGTTAAATATTGATAAATCAATAAATAAACTATTCCGATGCCAATACCACCCCAAATTACGTGTAAAAACATATTTGATAAGGTGGCAAAACCTCCAGCTGGCATTAAGGAATCGTGCATTCCGTTAACTGCACCGTTCATGGTTGCAGTAGTAATGACTGCCCATAGCGCTGTTTGTGCCCAGCCAAATCTAACTTCTTTGCCTTCTAGATTGGGTTGTTCAACTCCTAAGTTGGCGTTTACCAGGGGATTTCCCTGAGATTCTCCACCTGCTGTAATCCAAACCAAAACTAGAAAAATTATAGATATCATCCAAAACAGTCGCCAAGCTTGTTTAATATTGTTGGTAAATGCACCGTAAACGAATATCATCGCTGCTGGAATAGATATCATGGCGATAATTTCAATTAAATTAGTCGCACTGTTGGGATTTTCAAAAGGATGGGCGGAGTTTGCACCAAAAAAACCACCGCCGTTTGTACCCAAAAGTTTGATAATTTCAAAGGATGCTACTGGTCCTGTGGCGATATACTGAGTTCTACCCTCTAAGGTTTCTACAATCAAAGGTGCTGCTAAATTTTGCGGTACTCCTTGAGCCAATAATACGATCGCTCCAATAATAGAAATTGGCAGCAATATACGGGTGATTCCCCGAATCAAATCCGCGTAATAATTTCCTAAAGGTTTACCAGTTAACGCACGAAGAAAAGCAATACCTACTGCTAAACCCGTGGCAGCTGAGACAAACATTAAAAAGGTTAAAGCTGCACTTTGACTAAAATGACTTAGAGTTTTTTCCCCTAAGTAATGCTGCTGCCCTGTATTAGTTAAAAATGAAATTGTAGTATGTAGTGTTAAATCCCACCTTGGCGCACCAAAACCATTTGGGTTCCACGGCAAAATCTTTTGTAAACTAATTAGCAAATATACTAAAATACCCATGAATAAGTTGCTTTGCAGCAAAGAATAGGCATATTGCCTACCATTCATGTTTTCTTGAGCTTTTACGTCTGCCAGCTTATAAATAACTTGTTCTATTGGATTCATTACCCTATCGAGTAATGAAGATCCACCCATAAAAACACTAGCTATATATTTCCCGAAGATCGGGGTAATAATGATTACAACAGCAAGGGTTAACCCTATCTGCAATAAACCTTGTCCCATATATTTTCTGCCCGATTATTATTTGATAAAATTAAGTACTATGAAATCTATCTAATAGGAATATTAACTATCTTGTCAGATAATTTACAAAATATTAGAAAAATATCTTATTTTAGTTAATTCTGCAACCTTTTTAAGCCAAATTGCAATATTTATCTATCGCTAATCGAAAGACGTTATAATAGTGGCATTCTGAACTTACACTGCAATTTATTTGTTATTTTTTAACAATTATCTATTTGCGCGATCGCTGGTATATTGTATTCCTCTTTCAATATAATTAAGATTTTTTATACTTTACACCTCTTTGTATGGAGGCTGATATTAATAACTTTACCGATATAACAGATATTAGCTAAAACCGAAGTATAATAAAATACTATTCATTGAATTCTTGAGAAAGAATAATCTTATTACTAAATTTTAGGATGAATTCGCTTGTAAAGACGTTGATAGGATCGCGTCTAAGAGCAAATGTCTTGTGTCAAGATAGAATATGTAGACTAGATCGTGTCCGGTTGTGTTGGAATATTTTAGCAGTAGAGATATAAAATTTGTTTCTAGAAATAATAATAATGACATCGTGCAGTTAAAGCAAGAAGGACAATCATTTGAGGGCGAATTATTTCGTTTAGCTTTTAACGATGCACCAATTGGAATGGCTGTTGTAGCTCTTGATGGGCGCTGGTTGAAGGTTAATCATGCTTTGTGCGAAATTGTTGGCTATAGAGAAACCGAATTACTCGATAAAACTTTTCAGGAAATTACTCATCCCGATGATTTAGAAAAAGATTTGGATTGCGTGCGCCGAATGCTTGCGGGTGAAATTCGTACTTACCAAATGGAAAAGCGCTATTTACATTCAAGTGGATATATTGTTTGGATTTTACTCAGCGTTTCTTTGGTACGCGATACACAACAACCACTATACTTTATTGCTCAGATTCAAGATATTACCCTACGCAAGCAAGCTGAAGCCAGATTAAAAAGCTTACTTACGGAGTTAGAACGTAGCAATCGCGACTTAGAAGACTTTGCTAGCGTCGTGTCTCACGATTTAATGTCACCGCTGCACAAAATACAAATTCTCTCGGAGTATCTCCAAGAAGATTACAGTCAGGTATTAGATGAGCAAGGAATTGACTATCTGCAACGCATTAAAAAAGTTAAAAGTCGAATGCAAACCTTGATTGAGGATTTACTCAGTTTTTCCCTTGTCACAACCCAGGGGCAATCTTTTGAAAAAGTAAATTTAACTAAACTTGTCCTAGCAGTTGTATCAGATTTACAGGCGGATACTTCTACAGATGCAGTTATAGAAGTAAGGGAATTACCAACTATCATGGCTGATTCCGGTCAAATGTACCAACTATTTCAAAATATTGTAGGTAATTCTTTAAAATATCATCAGCCACAAATTACGCCAGTTATCAAAATTTATCAAACTCATAAATGTCAAAATCAAGCTTCAGATAGCCCATTTGAAATAGTTGTAGAAGATAACGGTATCGGTTTCGATGAAGCACATCTTGACGACATCTTTGAGCCTTGTCAACGGCTGCACAATGCTAATAAGTATGAAGGTACGGGTTTGGGTTTAGCAATTTGTCGCAGAATTGTTGAACGTCATAAAGGTAGTATTTCCGCTCAAAGTCGTCTTGGTGAAGGTGCTAAGTTTATTATTTCTTTACCAAAGTAGGGGTTCGGGGGAGTACTTCGACAAGTCTTACAGTGAGCTACGTCGAACTGCTCAGTAACCTTTGGGGAGAGGGGGAGTACTTCGACAAGTCTTACAGTGAGCTACGTCGAACTGCTCAGTAACCTTTGGGGAGAGGGGGAGTACTTCGACAAGTCTTACAGTGAGCTACGTCGAACTGCTCAGTAACCTTTGGGGAGATGGAGAGAAAAGGATAAATTAAAATTCTTAACTCCTAACTCCTAACTCTTAACTCTTAAACATTCGCAATTCCCAACTTTATAATATATGTCTTCTGGTAGTTGCAACCAAATAAAGCTAGAAAAAAATCATCCTGCTTCTCATACTTTAGATGTGTTATTTAATTCGATTAACTTCTAAAGTGAAAAGGGTTATATAAATGTATTAAATATGTCCAATTCATAAATATTTTAAGTTAAAATCAAGGGCTAACGGCTTGCATATTGAACAGCATTTATTTATTGTCTAAATATGTTGAGTGGTAATTGGTAACTGGTGAAACACTTGCGGTGGACGGGTTCCCCGGCATAAGCAAAGTGTTGAACCCGAAGGGTAACTGAAAAAAGCTCATGCTTAATCATCGTTGTCAAGTTCTTTTAATTGAAGATGAACCGGAGGAGATTGAATATTTCCGCAGATTGCTATCTAAAGCTAAGTCTTCTTCGTTTAAACAAGGTTTTGAGGTAATTGTTGCCCAATCTTTAAAAGAAGGATTGCAGCAACTGCCCCTCATTGATATCGACGTTATTTTCTTAGATTTAATGCTGACTGATAGTCGAGGTATCAAGAGTTTAATCCGGATGCTAAAAGCTGCACCTAATTTACCAATTATTGTTCATACCTTATTAGATGAAGCTGCTGGTGTTAAGGCTTTGGAATTAGGTGCGATCGGATATTTACATAAAAATGACATTGATACAAGTGTACTAGTATATGCGATTCGTTCGGCGGTAGAGCGACAGCAACAGCTAAATATTTTTAAGCAGCAGCAAACGGAACAGCAACTCTTAGAATTTGAGCAGCTTGAAACAATAGGTGTATCTGGTAAAGATAAAAACGCTAATTTATGGGAATCTGAATCTTTACGAGCAAGCAAACCAGATATTTTTGCGGAATTAGTCCAAAGTTATGGGAAAATTATGGATTTAGCTTTGGAGCAAAAAGCTTACAAAGTTGAGCATAATATTTCCGATAAACTAAGTTCTTTGGCTCGACAATTAGGTATTCTGCAAGTTACACCCCGCGATGCGATTGAAATTCATACTACTGTTCTTAAAGCAAAAACCGATCGTTCTTCTCGCAAATCTCAAGCCTATGCGATGGAAGGACGCTTAATAGTATTACAGTTAATGGGCTATCTGACAGCTTATTACCGAAAATACTTTATAGGTTTAAATAAACTTAATTTTGATAAGATTAGTCAAGATTTCGAGTCAGATTGAATGAAAGGAAAAAAATACATTCGCGATCGTACTAATAATGTGTAAAAGTGGTTTGAATAAGCAATATATATTAAAAATATATGTGACGGGAAATACGCAAAGGTCAGAAAGTGCTATTTCTAATTTGATAGAATTGTGTGAAGCAAATTTACCAAACCATCATAAAATTTGCATTGTTGATGTATTAAAGCAACCTGATATTGCTGAAAAAGAAAAAATTCTTGTAACACCAACTTTAATCAGAGAATCTCCTTTACCACAAATCAGAATTATTGGGGATTTCTCCGATAGAAAAACAGTTTTGATGGGGCTGGGAATTCGCAGTTAGAAATATGATATATTTATTTAGCTAAGAATCTTAAAGATCGGCTTAGATAACAATCAAATCAAGTTTATTCAGATGTCTGAAGCAAGGGAAGAAGAATTTATCGAAAAGTTAGAAACAGGAATTCCAGGTTTTGATTTGATATCTGAAGGTGGGTTGCCGGTAGGGCGCACTACTTTAGTGGTTGGTAGTGCGGGCAGCGGTAAAACAATATTTTCCTGTCAGTTTTTAATAGAAGGAATTAAGCGGGGAGAAACGGGCGTTTTCATTTCTTTTGAAGAATCTCCCAAAAATATTCGCAGAAATATGCGCGGTTTCGGTTGGGATATTGCCAAGTGGGAAGAAGAAGGGAAATGGGTGTTTGTTGATGCTTCTCCGGAGCCTGGAAAAAATCCTTATGTTAGTGGAGATTACGATCTTAGCCCTTTGCTGGCTCGAATTCAGTATGCGATTAACAAGGTAAAAGCTACTAGAGTTTCGATGGATTCTTTGGGAGCAATTTTTAGTTATTTAGCCGATAAATCTCAAGTTCGCGATGATTTATTTATTATTGCTTCGGCATTGCGAGATATTAACGCTACGGCAATTTTAACATCGGAACGCAATTATGAATACGGCGAAATCAGCAGTCATGGAGTTGAAGAATATGTCGCCGACAACGTAATTATTTTGCGTAACGTGTTGATTGAAGAAAAGCGTCGTCGTACTTTAGAAATTCTTAAATTTCGCGGTAGCTCTCATCAACAAGGAGAATTTCCGTTTACGATTATTTCCGATAGAGGGTTTGTGACTATTCCTCTTTCAGCAATGTCTCCTTCTGATAAAGAATCATCTACTATTCGCATTTCTAGCGGTAATGACGAACTCGATCGAATGTGTGGCAATGGTTTTTACCGCGATTCGATTGTTTTGGCATCGGGTGCTACGGGTACGGGTAAAACTTTACTCTCAACTCAGTTTATTGCTGCCGGAATCAAAAATGAACGCTGTATTTATTTTGCGTTTGAAGAAAACCGGCATCAGTTGATCAGAAATGCGCGGGGCTGGGGGATAGACTTCACAGAAGCAGAGAAAGAAGGAATGTTAAAAATTCTGTTTCGCTATCCGGAATCAACGCGATTAGAAAATCATTTAATTAGAATGCAAGAAGCAATAGAGGAATTTAAACCTCATCGAATAGTAATTGATAGTTTGACAGCTTTAGAAAAAGTTGCAACGCTCAACGGATTTCGGGAATTTATTGCCAGCTTGAATGCGACAATTAGAGGGGAAGGAATTACTGGACTTTATACAGCTACCGCTCCGACTTTATTAGGTGGTAATTCGGTAACAGAAGCTCAGATTTCTACAAGTACCGATTCAATTATTTTACTGCGATATGTAGAAATTTACGGTGAAGTTAGAAGAGGTTTGGCGGTAATCAAAATGCGGGGTTCAATGCATGATAAACAAATTCGCGAATTCGTAATTGATAGTAATGGAATGCACATCGGTAGAAGTTTCCGTAACGTAACCGGAATTTTATCAGGAAATCCGATGTATGTAGATCGAGATGAAGTTAATCGTTTGAGCGAATTGTTTCAAGATGGAGCAGGTAGATAATTTTTCTAATTATCTCATTTCCTGTTAGTTCTAAAGGTAGACCAAATTAGATTGATATCGTGCTACAAATTTAAGTTATAGAAAATTTTGTCTGCGATTTGGATATTCTCAATTTAATCTGTTAAGGGAAAAATATGCTTACTACTTATAGCATGATAACCTTTTCTATAAATAGAAATTATTAAATTATGAAATATTATTTATGGCAGTTCCAATAAACTTACTACTATTATCTGATGCCGAAAACAGCGAAAAAATATTATCTTTGTTACAGGAATCAGAATTTACCCCCGTAGCAAAGCAAATAGAAAATGAAGCTGATTTGCTTACTAATTTAAATTACGATCTAGAAATTATATTAGCAGATTACCAACACCGAAAATTAAATATTGTAATAGCTCAAGAAATTTTACAGCAAAAAGAATTATACGTTCCTTTTATAGTTTTTAATGGTAAAAATAATGCCCCCGATGCAGTAGCTTGCATGAAAGCAGGAGCAACTAACTATTTAAGTACGGATGAATTGCACCGACTGCCATCGCTCGTTAAACAATTGCTTGATAAACGATCGCAATCGGAGTTTCCCGAAGCAGAAACTAATATTGATTTGACTGAGTTACAGCAACGTCTATTTTCTCAAGCAACAGAATTAAAAAGACAACGCCAGCAAAGCCACCTTGAAAGTATTCGTAGAGAAAAAGTAGAAACTGCGCTGAAAAAAAGTCAAAAGCAGTTACAAATGTTAATTACCAAAAATCCCGATGGGATAGTGGTGATAGATAAGCAAGGAGTAGTTAGATTTATCAACCCCGCAGCCTTAAAGCTATTCAACCGTAATGAAGAAGAACTTTTAGGAGAAGTGTTTGGCTTTCCGGTAGCTGGTGAAGATAAAACCGAAGTAGATATTTCTACGGGAACCGCAAAACAACTAATAGCTCAAATGCGGGTAGTAAAAATAGATTGGCATGGAAAACCAGCTTATTTGGTAACTTTAAGAGATATTACCGATCGCAAACAAGCGGAAATCGAAAGAGCGCAATTACTTGCAAAAGCCGAAGCCGCAAACCGGGTAAAAGATGAATTTTTAGCCGTACTTTCTCACGAGTTGCGAACACCACTCAACCCTATTTTAGGATGGACTCAACTTTTACGTTCTAATAAGCTTCCCCCCCACAGAATTCAACAAGCATTAGAAACAATCGAGCGTAATGCTTCTTTACAAGCAGAAATGATCAAAGACTTGCTTGATGTTTCCCGAATATTGCGCGGTAAATTACAGCTAAATCCAGTTAGCGTTGATTTAGTCAAGATTATTAATGCTGCCATCGAAACCGTGCATTTAGCAGCTCGTGCAAAATCGATTCAAATAATTCCCGACTTCCCCACAGATAGCGTTTTTATTGAAGGTGAACCCAATCGCTTACAGCAAGTTTTTTGGAATCTACTTTCTAATGCAGTCAAATTCACTCCATCCGGAGGAAAAGTAAACGTAGAATTAACTTGCGATCGCTCGATAGCTAAAGTTCAAATTAAAGATACCGGGAAAGGAATTTGTTCGGAGTTTTTACCTTATGTATTTGATTACTTTCGTCAAGAAAACAGTTCCAGCACCAGAAATACTGGAGGATTGGGATTAGGTTTAGCGATCGTCAGGCATTTAGTAGAACTTCACGGTGGTAACATTCAAGTAGAAAGTTCTGGTATTGGCAAAGGTACAACATTTACCGTAGAGATACCTTTAACATCCAACGTAGAAACTGATATTCAAATTAACAATAATTATAGTGCCCAATTAAATTTTCAAGGAATAAATATTTTATTAGTAGACGACGAGCCAGACAACTTAGAATACCTACAATTTGTCCTCGAAACCTACGGAGCATCAGTAAAAACAGCAACCTCAGCGTCACAAGCATTTAAATTATTCTTACAAAATAAACCAGACTTGCTTATTAGTGATATTGCCATGCCCGAAGTCAACGGACATACATTAATACGACAAATTCGAGCGCTACCCTCTCACAAAGGCGCAAAAATACCCGCGATCGCCTTAACCGCTTACGCCGGAGAATCAAATCGCCAAGAATCATTGCGATCGGGTTTTAACCTGCATCTCGCCAAGCCCATTGAAGCAGATAACTTAGCCCAGAAAGTTGCTCATTTAGTTGTTAGTTGTTAGGAGTAGGGAGTAGTGAGTAGTTAGAGGATGTTTGAAAAGTATTTTTTTAACGCAATTCTCGGATTATCCCCCCTTCCCCC
The DNA here is from genome assembly GCA_963740315.1 of uncultured cyanobacterium. Taxonomy (GTDB): domain Bacteria; phylum Cyanobacteriota; class Cyanobacteriia; order Cyanobacteriales; family Nostocaceae; genus Rivularia. The sequence goes on along the minus strand of CAVUDP010000001.1, from coordinate 1,328,286 downwards.
CTTAGCCAAGGGGGGTTAAAGTCCTCCTTTTTTAAGGGGGATATTGAAAGTTTCGAGTTATATAGTAGCTTTTAGCAGTTAGGAGTTCTAATTAAAAGCATAACCTTTAACCTTTAACCTTTAACCTTTAACCTTTAACCTTTAACCTTTAACCTTTAGCCTTTAACCTTTGACCTTTAACCTTTGACCTTTAACCTTTGACCTTTAACCTTTAACCTTTAACCTTTAACCTTTTACATAATATTCAAAGGATCGATATCTATTGTCAAACTAACTGAATTTGGGCATATCTGACGTATTTCTTCCCAGTCTGGTAGCTGCGGTAAGTCTTGGGGAGCGAATTTTAATAATATTTGCCAGCGATAACGGTTAGCTACTCTTAATATATTTGCTGGTGCGGGTCCAAGTACTTCTATTTCGGATTGCTGCTGGAGCTTTTCGGCGATTTCTGTGGCGGTGTTTTCTACTTGTATTTCATCTAAACTGCTTAACCGCAATAAAATCAATCTGCCGTAGGGTGGATAATTCAGAGCTTCCCGCTGTTCTAATTCGTCTTGAATAAAAGTTTGATAATCGTGTTGCCGTACTGCTTGAATTACTTGATGTTCTGTGGTGTAAGTCTGAATTATAACTCTTCCGGGGTCTTCACCTCTACCGGCACGCCCTGCAACTTGGGTTAAAGTCTGGAAAGCGCGTTCGCTGGCGCGGTAATCTGATAAATGCAGCAATCCATCGGCGCTGACTACTCCGACTAAGGTTACTTGGGGTAAGTCTAAACCTTTGGTAAGCATTTGGGTTCCGATTAATAAATGCGCTTCACCTTTGGCAAATCTAGTTAATAAAGTCCGATGCGCTCCTTTGTTGCGGGTGGTGTCGCTATCAAAACGAATAAATTTTAATTCGGGAAACTGTTTTGCTAACTCTTGCGCTACTCGTTGGGTACCGCTACCAAAGAATTTTAAATAAGGAGAACAACAATCGGGACAATTTTTAGGATGGGGGGTTGCATAATTGCAGTAATGACAGCGTAAAACCTGCGCCGCTCCCGCTTCGGTTTGGTGATAGGATAGCGACACATCGCAATAGGGACATTCCATCACATAGCCGCAGCTACGACAGGATACAAAAGTACTGTGTCCCCGACGATGAATAAATAATATTCCTTGCCCTCCGGTTTCAACAAGTTCTTGTAAACCTTGCTGTAACGGATTGCTAAATATAGAACGATTTCCCCGGTGCAATTCTTCTCGCATATCTACTATTTCTACAGGAGGTAGAGGGCGAGAATTAACGCGCTCTGGAAGGGAAAGGTAATGCGATTTTGGATTTTGAATTTTAGATTTTGGATTAAAAGAGTTAGGAGTTAGGAGTGAGGAGTTAGGAGTTAACATTTCCCTCTCTTCCCTCTCTTCCCCCTCTCCCCCTCTTCCCCCTCTCCCCCTCTCCCCGCATTCATCCAAGTTTCCAAGGAAGGAGTTGCCGATCCTAATACTAGGGGACAATTTTGTAATTCTGCTCGCCAGTTTGCAACGGTGCGAGCGTGGTAGGTGGGGCTGCGAGAGTCTTGTTTGAATGAGGAATCGTGTTCTTCGTCTAGGATTATTATGCCGAGGTTGGGTAATGGTGCGAAAACGGCGCTACGGGTGCCGATGACTACTTGAGGTTCCCCTGCTAGCATAGTACGCCAAGTGTCATAACGCTCGCCATCGGAAAGGGCGCTATGGTATACGCTGACTTTGCTGCCGAATCTAGCACGAAAGCGATCGGTTAATTGTGGAGTTAGCCCAATTTCGGGAACTAATACTAATGCCGATTTCCCTTTTTGTAGTAGAGGTGCGATCGCCTGCAAATACACTTCTGTTTTACCCGAACCTGTAACTCCATGTAATAGGATTGATGCATATCCATTAATATTATTTATCGTTTCTAAAGCTATTTGTTGGGCTGATGTGAGGTTTTTTGCTTGCTGCCCGGTGAATGTTTCATCTGCATTTTTAGAGGTATCGATTCGCAATAGTTCTTTTTCTTCTACGACAACATAACCTTTTTTCTCTAAGGTTTTAACTACGGAAGAACTACTGCTGCAAGTTTGTAATAATTCAGTTAGCCACATTTCGCCACCACGTCGTCGTAGTACTTCTAAAATTTCTGTTTGACGGGTGGTTAAATCTGGTGAAATATTTCCAATTAATATTACTGCTTTTTGTAATTTTGGTTTAGTTGAGCGCGGTGCTTCTAAATAAGTTTCAATTAAACCAAGTCGCCGCAACTCTCTTACCCCTTTAGGAGCATTCCTGACTTGTCGCTGTAAATAGATAAAACTATAATCTCCTTGCTGTTGGGCTTGGAGTAAATCGAGAATTTTCCTCGCTGCGGGGGAGAAGGAAATTGAAAGGGGGAGAGACGGGGAAGATGAAATATTTTGATTAGAAAGCCGGATGCGCCGTTGAGATTTTGGCAGTAAACCAGGAGGTAAAGCAACGCGAATTACCTGGATTAAAGGCGTGTAATAATATGCTGCAACTCGATTTAATAATTCCCAGTAAAAATCTGGAAAAAATCCGGCGCTAACTACATCTTCTATATTCCGAATTTTTTCTATTGGTACATCTTGGGGAGGTTTTGTTAATTTACGAATTGCGATCGCGCCAACAGTTTGCGAACCAAATGGCACGCTTAAAATATCTCCTGGTTTTACTTCTAACTGTGGAGGTAATCCGTAAGTAAATAATCCCGTCGTTCTGGGACAATCTACCAATACTTCAACCCATTGATTTTGCGACATCCGCAAGTTATATTCCCCTTGAGGTGAAGCGACTATAGCAGCCGATATTGCATTTTTTGTATACATATTTTTTTATTTTCCCGATTAATAATTACCGCGATCGAATTTATAAAATCAACTAAATTTATTTACATCGAATAAATCTCCTATAGATAAGATAAAATGTATTTCATAATACTTTCATAGGACATAATACTTGATAAGTTTCCTAGATATGTAATCTCATAAACAAACCTTACACAAACATTGCTTGCGAATGATTTTTTGATACCTGATATATAAACTCAAATAATCTCATCTATTTACACCAATTCCTGCTGAGTTTACCAATTATGGAATAGGGCTTATCTCTCTCTTGATAGATATTCAGCTTTGGTGGTATATGAGATGCTTTTATATAGGGAAGAATTTCCCACAGTTTGACGTGTCATATTTGCTTATAAATTGAGTCAACACTGCCAATAGTTATATATTGCCGAATCGAAAGATAGTATTATCCCTTTGATAGTTATTAAGCATAAAAGTGCGACGGTATAGAGAAAGACATTGAATTGAAGATTTTGGCAGTAATAGAGAATTTTTTTATATTTATCGAGAAAAGAAAAATTAGGAGGTAATAAGAAGAAAATTCTGTTAGAGAAAAAAAGTCAAGAATATATGTATTAGGATAATCGTATTTATATATGTTGGTGATTTGTATAACGATGTCATATGAGTGGGATATAGCTAGATAAATTATAAAGCCTGAGTTGAAGAGTAAAAGAGAAGCTATAAAACCACATGCAAAAGCTGCGCGGCTCAACTAAAAGGTATATGTAGATGATGGATTCCATCTTGAAATGCCCCTCCAGGTAGCTGTCACTTTAGTTATTTTAGGTTCGCAAGCAACAATCCTCCATTTAAAAACTTATGAATATTGCACAATTAGGAACAATGGAAAGTATGCAAAAAGTTGCTAATAAAAATGAATCAGAAGCAATTAATGTTTTAGAAGTAGTGACAGACGATGAAGCAATAATTGCTCAAAACATGGAAGCTGAGTCGAGTCATGGGGATGACATGGCGGAAGCCAGACCTACGGGATACAACAAAACCGAGTACGATGATGCTGTAGGTGCATTTTTCAAAGAAATGGCGCGTTATCCATTGCTTAAGCCCGACGAAGAAGTCGAATTAGCTAGAAGGGTACGCATCCTCGAAGAAGTAAGACAAGCACAAGCAGCGGCAGAGCAACAATTGGGGCATTTCCCCGATCGAGCGGCTGTAGCAAGTCAAATGGGGATTAACGTCAAACAGTTAGAACATCGCTTATACCAAGGTAAAGTCGCCAAGCGCAAAATGATTCGTTCTAACTTGCGTCTTGTAGTTTCCATCGCCAAACGCTACCTGAATCGTGGAGTTCCCTTTTTAGATTTGATTCAAGAAGGGGCGATGGGTTTAAATCGCGCTACTGAAAAATTCGATCCAGATAAAGGATACAAATTTTCAACCTACGCTTACTGGTGGATTCGCCAAGCAATTACCAGAGCGATCGCCAACGATGCACGCACAATTCGTTTACCTATACATATTGTAGAAAAGCTTAATAAACTCAAGAAAGCGCAAAGAGAATTAAAACAAAAATTAAGTCGGAATCCTACAGAAGAAGAAATGGCAGAAGTGTTGGAAATTCCCCCCAACCAGCTACGCCAGTTACAACAATTGCGTCGTCAAGCACTTTCATTAAACCATCGTGTCGGTAAAGAAGAAGATACCGAATTGATGGATTTGTTGGAAGATGAAGACAACCAATCTCCCGAAGCAAAAATGAACGAAAGCATGATGCGTCAGGAGATTTGGGAAGTATTGGGAGACGTATTAACCCCACGAGAAAAAGACGTAATTTCCTTGCGTTACGGTTTGACAAGTAGCGAGCCTTGTACGTTAGAGGAAGTTGGCAATATGTTCAATCTCTCTCGCGAAAGAGTACGTCAAATTCAAAGTAAAGCAATGCGTAAATTGCGTCGTCCCCATATCGCCAAGCGTTTGAAAGGCTGGCTAGTGTAGTCAGTTATCAGTTAACAGTTAACAGTTATCAGAAAAGTGGTTGTAATTGTTAACTGATAATTAATTAGCTTTGATTTTTCTAAAGCTTGAAAAATATCTAAATCTTTTTAATCCCTTTCCCAAGCCTGGGGGAGGGATTTGCGCTGCGATCGCTTGCCGGAGGGGATGGGAATGCACTCAAATATTTTTAAAATAACTTGTTATAAAATGCGATTCCTGTAAGAAAATAAATATAGAAATTGAGTAATAAATTTAGATATTAGGAAGCTATATTTATGACCGAAATACATGACTACGGAGTTACCGTAGAAGAGTATTTGGAAGGATTGGAAGCAGGTATTGATATTTTAGAACTAAAGCGTTTAGAAGCATCGGGTATACCGACAAAATTAGCTTTAGAATTGATGGCTATTGTGCCGAAGGTAGCGGATGGTACAGCAACTCATGAAGAAGTTGCCAGGGGATTAATGATTTTAACGCCATCGCTAAGAGAAAAACTTGAATAATAATCTCTAAATTAAAACTTTTGTAAAGTTACTTCATATGTAGGATATCTTTGCTACATACTTAACAATTCGTCCTTCATATTTGAAATAACTAATGACTCCCGATAGCGATTTGAGTTTACGTTTAGCTCAACCAGAAGATTGCGGCGTATTATTTGAATTAATCAAAGGGTTGGCAGAATACGAAAAACTAACTGATGCGGTGACTGGTAGTGTTTCACAACTCAAAGAGCATTTATTTGGGGATCGAAAATATGCTGAAGCGATATTAGCAGAAGTAAGCGGGCAAACAGTAGGATTCGCCTTATTTTTTCATAATTATTCAACCTTTCTTACCCAGCCGGGAATCTATTTAGAAGATTTATTCGTTTTAAAAGAATATCGTCAAAAAGGTATTGGTAAAGCACTTTTAACCAAAGTTGCGAGCATTGCAGTTGAAAGAAATTGCGGAAGATTAGAATGGAGCGTTTTGGATTGGAACGAACCAGCAAAAGCATTCTACCGCCACATGGGAGCAGACATTTTAGAAGATTGGCGGATTTGCCGCCTCATGGGAGATGAGTTGAAGAAGTTAGGGAGTTAGGAGTTAGTAGTTAGCAGTTAGCAGTTAACAGTTAGCAGTTAGCAGTTAGCAGTTAGCAGTTAGAAGTAGTGCGAGCATCTTGCTCGCTGTTTAACTACCCCCCTCTACCCCCTCTACCCCCTCTACCCCATCTCCCCATCTACCCCCTCTACCCCCTCTACCCCCTCTCCCCCTCTCCCCCCTCTCCCCATCTCCCCCTCTCCCCATCTCCCCATCCCCTCATCTCCCTCTCCCAAATTCCCAACTATGACAAGCTGTCATTTGACGGAAAAAGCGGTGAGGCGGGAGAATAACGATCGGATATTGTATTTGCTTATCCTTGATTCGTAGAGAGAACACAGAGAATGAAAAAGATTGTTTCAATATTGTTACTTGGTGTAGCAATTTTTAGTTTCGCTTTTAATCGCCCTGCTTTAGCTGATGCAGCCTCTGGTGGTGCTGTGTTTAATGCTAATTGCGCTTCTTGCCATGCAGGTGGTAGAAATTTGGTTCAAGCCAATAAAAGCCTTAGTAAAGCAGATTTGGAAAAGTATGGTATGAATTCGGTAGAAGCTATTGTAACCCAAGTTACTAATGGTAAAAATGCTATGCCTGCTTTCAGAGGGCGTTTGAAAGATTCACAAATTCAAGATGTAGCTGATTACGTTTTGTCTAAATCTGAAGCTGGTTGGTAAGAAAGACTATTTACAATTACTCCGCGAATAAGCGTATTTAGTTTGAAATAGCGAAAAGTGAAGGAAAGCCCGCAGCCTAGAAGGAGCCGACGGGCTAATACTACAAAGCCCACCTCCGTGGGCTTCATTTGTATAAGCTTATAATTATCTCAACAATTCATTTAGGAATATAAGTTATGAATTGCTGCTACCGATTTGCGATTAATTTTATTGTTATTGTTGCGATTAACTGCTTTTTTATAATTTCTCCCGTATATTCACTAACAAGTTCCGATCGAGTTACGATAAGTGAATTTTTGCAAATGGGAGTACAGAATATTCAGCTTGGTAATTATCAACAAGCTATTAAAAACTTTACTCAAGCAATCGAGTTAAAGAAGAATTCTGGCGCAGCTTACAGCAATCGTTGTTTAGCTTACCTTCAATTAGAAGAATACCATAATGCGATCGCAGATTGTACTGTAGCGTTAAATTTTGTCCCAGATAATACGGAAGCTTATCTAAATCGGGGACTTGCTGAATATAGACTGGGAAATTATCAAGCGGCGATTTTAGATAACGATCGAGCTATTAAACTCAAACCCCATGATTTTCGAGCATACTATAACCGAGGTATCGCTAATGCTGCATTGAAGAATCATCAAGGGGCAATTCAAGATTATAATTTGGCTTTAACTCAAACTTCTCAATTATCAAGTTCTTCGTTGGCAGATATTTATAACGATAGAGGTTTAGTTAATTTTGAATTACAGAATTTACCGGCTGCTTTACTTGATTTTTCCAAAGCGATTCGGTTGAATTCAACAGATAGTAGAGCTTATTTTAACCGTGGTTGTGCCTGTGCTAAAAGCCGGGATAATTGGGGAGCATTGCGCGATTTTAATCAAGTAGTAAAGCTGAATCCCAATAATGCGATCGCCTATGTAAATCGTGGTGTAGCTTATCATAATCTCGGTTACGAACAAGCCGCGATCGAAGATTTACAAACAGCCGCAGCTTATTTTATAAATAGAAAAGAAACAATAGCTTATCAAAGAACGGTTAAGTTAATTAAAACCGTGCAGCAGCAAATAGCTAATAAAGTGGAAATTGCGAATCAATTGGGCATGGGGAATTGGGGATAGAGATGGGTAGAGGGGGTAGATGGGGAGATGGGGAGATGGGGAGATGGGGAGACGGGGGGAGAAAAATTAACAACTAACAACTAACAACTAACAACTAACCCCTAATTCCTAACTCCTAACTCCTAACTGTTAACTGTTAACTGTTAACTGCTCACTGCTCACTGCTCACTGCTCACTGCTCACTGCTCACTGCTCACTGCTCACTGCTCACTGCTCACTGCTCACTGCTCACTGCTCACTGCTCACTGCTCACTGCTCACTGTAATTATGAAAGCTAGAATCGAAGACGACTTAATATATATAAGCCACGAAGATATACCGGAGTATAAAAAAGGCGGCTCGGTGGTGAGGAATAGTTATTTTTGGGCGTTGCGATCGATTGCGGGTAAAGCTGGGCGTTATGGCGATTGGGAGTATGAAAGTGAGGTTTGGTTTGCTTTAGGAAGGATGTTGATGTCTTTTACGGAGTCGGGATATTTGGGTGTTAGAGAGACAATCTTAGAATTTCCTCAATCTACACAGATACCTCAAGTATTTCGAGATGTGGCGACTTGGCAATAGGAAATATTGGATTGTTTGATTTAATTTCAGGAATTTATTTGTTACATAATTATATTTGGAGACGTTGCACTGCAACGTCTCTACACTTTTGGTATATCGCGATTAGCGAAGCTAGACGCTAAGGCGTATCGCAATTTACAAAAAATGTTGATTTTTCTTTAAAAGTGGGAACCATATTACTAACACTTTTAGAGATTTGGATTATGTTTCAGGGTTTAAAAAAACAATATTACTCATTTTGCTTCACATCTTTTATTATTTCTGGGTTAATATTACCTACCTCTGCTAACGCTCAAAAAGTTAGTGCTGATGGTACTTTACCAACACGGGTAACTTCTACAGACAACTTAAACTTTATTATTGACAGTATAAATAATTCCAATCGTATTAATAATAATCTCTTCCATAGTTTTAAAGAGTTTTCTATACCTACAGGTGGCTCTGCTGTATTTAATAACTCTGCGGATGTGGTAAATATTATCAATCGGGTGACGGGTGGAAACATATCTAATATAGACGGTTTAATTAAAGCAAACGGTAATGCAAATGTATTTTTAATTAATCCGAATGGAATTGTATTTGGTCAAAATGCGGCTTTAGATATTGGTGGTTCGTTTATTGGTAGTACTGCAAGTAGTATTGAATTCGGCAACGGTTGGAAGTTTAGCGCGGATGATACTTATTCACCACCTTTATTAACTATTAATATGCCTCTGGGTTTGCAAATGGGGCAAAATCCGGGAGCGATTCAAGTAAATGGTTACGGACACGATATAGTTGCCGAAGATCCTATTTTTACACCTTATTTCTCCCTCGGATTCGCACCTGGTTTAAAGGTAAAAACGGGAAATACTTTAGCTTTGGTAGGAAGCGATATTAATTTAAATGGTGGTAGTTTGACTGCTGCTAGCGGACGTATTGAGTTAGGAAGTTTAGGTAGTAATGATAAAGTTGAGTTAAATTCCATAAAAGAAGGGTTTAAGCTTAAATATAACGATATTTCCAACTATAAAGATATTAAATTAAATCAAAAGTCGCTTTTAAATGTAAGTGGTGAAGGTGCGGGTTCGATACAGGTGCGAGGAAGAAATATTGATATAAATAATGGTTCGGTAATTTGGAGTAAAAATCAAGGTTTTGGTTTTCAACCAGGGGGAGATATTAATATTAATGCTAGCGAAGTGCTGTCGTTAAATGGGATGAATGCTGACGAAACTTTGCGAAGCAGTATTGTTAATGAAACTATCGGATTTGGTGCAAGCGGTAATATTAATATTTCTGCCAAAGGCTTGAGTTTGCAAAACGGTACGGCGATTGAAAATAGAACATATACACCAGCACCCAGCGGTAATATAAATATAAATACAACTGAATATTTAGTAATGCTAGATGCTTCGCCAAAAAATAGCATTCTAAATTCTTTAGGAACTGCTACTTATTATTATCCAAAAAAACCTACAGATCCAACTGCATCAACAGCTATCGGTGGAGACGTAAATATAAAAACACAGCAGCTTTCAATGCAAAATGGTTCGTTTCTAGCGACGCAAACGTATGGTGATGGAAATGGTGGTAATATCCAAATTGATGCAGATGCAATAGAATTATCAGGAATAAATGCATCACCTGATTTATTTACACCTACTTCTATTGCTAGCATTGGTTATCGTCAGGGAGATTCTGGCACTATTAAGCTAAATACAGGTACTCTTTCCTTAAAAGATGGAGGTACTGTTTCAACTACTCACTTAGGCATTGGTAATGCTGGGAAGGTTTCGGTTAATGCAACTGAATCAGTAGAAGTCACTGGAGCAATACCGGAACAAAATTATGCAAGCAATATAAGCTCAACAGTAGGTACGACAAGTTCTAATATTATTGATAATCTTTCAACTTATGCTGCGCTTGGTGATGCTGGAGATGTCACCATCCGCACGCCTAATTTAAAAATCAGCGACTATGCAGGAGTGAGCGTGGGAAATTTTGGTATTGGTACTGCTGGTATGCTGAAAATTGATGCTGATTCGGTAGAGTTGAATCAAGGTAGTATTACAGCAACAACTGCTTCTGGTGAAGGCGGAAATATTGTTTTTAATTTACAAGAAAAGTTATTAATACGTAATAACAGTACAATTTCAGCAGAAGCCGGAAGTACTGGTAATGGTGGAAATATTACGATTGATTCTCCAGTAATTGTAGGTGTAGAAAATAGCGATATTATTGCTAACGCTTTTCAAGGCAATGGTGGAAATATAGATATTACAACTCAAGGTATTTTTGGTTTACAGTTTCGCGAAAAGTTAACCGAAGAAAGCGATATTACAGCAAGTTCTGAATTTGGCGTTAATGGTGTTGTTAAAATCAATAATTTGAATGTAAATCCTACTTCGGGAGCAATCGAATTACCGAATGATGTAATAGATTCTAATCAACAGATTGCCGCTGGCTGTAGTGCGAATAGCGGTAATAGTTTTGCAATTACAGGTAAAGGTGGTTTTCCTGCTAATCCGAATGATATACAAAGTCAAATTGTCTGGAATGATTTGCGCGAAATTGATGTTACTAATAATAGAAGCCCAATTTCTCAGAAACCAACCTTACCAAAACGAATTGTAGAAGCAACTGGTATGGTAATTGATGCTGAAGGTAATATTGAATTTGTTGCTCAAAGTAATGGTGATTCAGGGAATTTGCAAAAAAATGTTAATTGTGCGGGGAGTTAATTGCTGATATTTTTGGTTCGTAGTAAGAGCTTTAGCTCTTTGAGGACTAAAGTCCTTACTACAAACCTTTTTGATAAATTACTGCATAACTTAGTGATATTTTTGCCTATTACTTTTTAAGAGACTATAGTGCTTAATGTACAGCGATCGGCAGCACTACCATGTCAAATATAAACGGTACGATGATGCAGTATTTCCACTGGTATATCCCCGATGATGGAATGCTGTGGGATAAAGTTAAATCAACAGCCAAAGAGCTAAGTGATGCGGGTTTTACGGCTATGTGGCTTCCACCTGCTTATAAGGGAATGGGTGGAACTTACGATGTGGGATATGCTGTTTACGATATGTACGATTTGGGAGAATTTGAACAAAAAGGAACTATTCGTACTAAGTATGGCGATCGCAAAGAATATTTAAGCGCAGTCAAATCTCTGCAAAGTGCGGGCATTCAGGTTTATGCGGATACGGTATTGAATCACCGGATTGGTGGTGATGATACAGAAATCGCTAAAGCAACTCCTTTTTCTCAAAATGACAGGTTAAATCCTAAAGGTGGGATGCGCGATATCAAGTGCTATACCCACTACAAGTTTCCCGGCAGAAAAGGTAAATATTCTAAATTTGAGTGGCATTGGTGGCATTTTGATGCAGTAGATTATGACGAATACACTCAAGATTCTTCAACTATATATCTACTCGAAGGTAAGGTGTTTGATGATTATGTTGCTTTGGAAAACGGCAATTTCTCTTATTTAATGGGAAGCGATTGCGATTTTCAAAGCAAGGAAGTCCAAGATGAAGTTATTAATTGGGGTAAATGGTATCTCGATACAACGGGTGTAAATGGTTTCCGCTTAGACGCTATCAAACACATTTCATCATGGTTTTTCCCGATATGGCTGGATGAAATGGAACGTCATGCTGGTAAAGATTTATTTACAGTAGGTGAATATTGGTATAACGATATCAATACTTTGCACTGGTTTGCTGATGCGGTAGGTGGAAGAATGTCGCTTTTTGACGTACCGCTGCACTATAATTTTCACTACGCTAGTAAATCCGGCGATCGCTACGATATGCGGCGCATTTTTGATAATACGTTTGTGATGCAGCGCCCCACCCATGCCGTCACTTTTGTCGAAAATCACGATTCACAGCCGTTGCAAGCATTAGAAGCCCCCGTGGAGCCTTGGTTTAAACCTTTGGCATATGCCTTAATTTTACTGCGTCAAGAAGGCTATCCCTGCGTATTTTATGCCGACTACTACGGCGCGGAATATGAAGACTATGGAAGAGATGGCGATCGTTACCCAATTTATCTACCTTCCCATCAGTGGCTAATTGATAAATTCCTTTATGCTCGTCAGAATTTTGCCTATGGCTATCAGTATAATTACTTTGACCATTGGGACATCATCGGCTGGACAAGATTAGGTAATGCAGAACATCCCAAAGCAATGGCAGTAATTATGAGCAACGGTGCGGGGGGAACTAAATGGATGGAAGTCGGTAAACCCAATACCAAATATTACGACTTAACCGAACACGTCAAGGAACCCGTTTGCACCAACGAGTGGGGTTGGGCTGAGTTTCGCTGCAATGGTGGTTCCGTTTCCGTATGGGTGGAGCAGTGAACAGTTAGCAGTGAGCAGTTACCAGTGACCAGTAAATAATTAATAATACGATAGGAATCGCCGTAACTGGCACATTTTTCTTGTAGGGTGTGTGACGCATTTATCTCGTTTGAACGTAGCAACGCCGGTTTGTAGCGTCACGCACCATCTATCGTAAGTTCTGTACGAGTTGAATGACTCTATGGCGTTAGTTTTTAAGGGTAAGAGGGTTCGTAGTCAGAGCTTGATGCCTTAATCTGAGAACTAAAGTTCTTACTACGAACCTATCTAAATATTTGTATAAAGTTTGCAATATAAGTACGCGATCGACTAATTAACAATCCACGCAGTTAACAACTGCTAACTGCTAACTGATTCAAAATTTGTTGCCGTAGATGCTTTTTTTTTGATTGCCCTGATGATATGTTGTTAATAACAGGCTAATGTACTGTTAATACACGTCTGGAAAGCCAAGTAGATTATTTGCACGCTGTCATAAAAATGGCGTTCATGTCTAAATTCGGTTAATTAGCAATTATCAATTATTAATTAAAACTTTTGTCCTGCGAAAATTGAACGCACTTCTCCGTTGCGGCGAATGATGGCTTCTCCGTTGGCTACGTCTACTAATGTCCAACCGCTAGCGCCGATGTTTTCGCCTAATTTGATGCGGCGGGTTATGCCGTTGACTTTAAATAATGCCGCAGATTGTTCTCCTAGCTCTAATAATCCTTCCAATACGTGGGAAGAAGCTGGAACTGATGCTACTTTCTGCTCTGGTTGTGGGGCTGGGGAAGTTGCGGTTTGTTGTGGTGCGATAACTTTTGCAGGCTCTTTCATTTTAGGAATTTCGGGAGCTTGCCTTACATTAACTGGTTTGGTTTTTACCGCTAATGGTTTGATTTCTCTGATAGAGGCGAAAGCTGCAATTTTCTCTGGTGGTTTGGTTTTGGCGGCTTTTACAGGTGCGGGTTTTTTGGCTTTGGTGTCGGATGGCTTTGGTGCAACTTCAATAGAAGCCGTGGTAACTGGCGGTAAAGGTGTTGGTGCTGGTGCTTGAGCTACGACTGGAGGTGCGTACCGCATCGGTTGCGGCGCTTGATATACGGGTATGTAGATTCTTTCTACAACTCTGGTGCTGGTGGTACGAGTGGGTGACGGTTTGGCGTTGTTAGCAATCCTTGGTGCCGGAACATTTGTGACTGGTTGGTTGGGGTAAGCTAGGGCTGTTTGATTCGCGGGTACGGGAGTAGCGATCGCAACGTTGCTAGTAGCTGTATCCCGTAAATCGTCTTGTTGTCTTTCGATAATTGTTAGCGCACCCAGCATATAGTCAACTAAATCTGATTTAATTTCAGCTTGGGTGGGTGCTGTACTTTGTGGCTGCAATACTTTTTGCTGTAATGCTGGTTCCTGCAAAGCAAATTGCATCGATGTGGAGGTGAGACGATTCAAAAACCCGTTGCCGATCGCCCAATTGATCGCGGCGATCGCCAATCCCATACCTGCGCCAACTGTAAGTAGTTGTCTGAGGTTGCGCCAAATTTTACGACGCGGTTTTTTTATTCTTTGAGTTGTTTTTAAAGGTTTGTTCGCTACGGTGTGTTGAACTTGATGGCGGCGTTGCTCATCCCCGATGGAACTGATGATGGTTGGTGGCGCAACTAATTGCGGTAAGCTAGCGCGATCGAGCGTTATCTGTTGTGCTTGAACGATTTGCGAACTAAGATTACTGCTTCCATCGAGAACGCAATCAAGATCGGCAAAAATTTGATCCATCAAGTCATCTGCATAAGTTTCCATCGTCCAAGGTTCGCTGACGATTAACTCTTGGGAGGGTTCTGGAAGTACGAGGTTTGTGGTTGCTGTTTTAGACATAACGATTTTCAGTAATAATTCGTTTCTTCAAGGCGATTTATGAAATCTTTACCCTTTTAAATGTGCCGTTGCAAATGTGAATCTAAAAAGAACTGTTTGCTTACTAAGTAGTTACGCAAGAGTTCATTAAGTTTAAGTATCTATTTCAACATATACCAGGGAGATTTTGACGATCTTTGACGTTTTCCTATGTCATCAATCATACCAGTCTCTCTAGATACACCATACTACTATAATCGTGCTTCATGAAGATTGTCTTCATGTTAAGGCTGGAAACTCAGTCTGCTTACGGTTTTGACGCAATTCTAAAAATATAAGTAATGCATTTACATCGGCGGGGTTAACTCCACCGATACGTGCTGCTTGACCGATGGTGAGCGGTTTTACCTTGTTTAGTTTTTCCCGCGATTCTTTGGAAAGGGTATCAATGGTGTCATAATCCAAGTCCCCAGGAAGGGAACGATTTGCTTGACGAGCGATTTGATCGATTTGATTCTGCTGTCTGGCTAAATAACCGGAATATTTGATATCGATTTCCGCACCTTCTTTTTCAGCGCGTTCTAAATCGGCTCCCAATTCATATTTAATTAAGTCCGCGTAGTGAAATTTCGGACGACGCAACAAGTCGGCAAGGGTAATTGAACCTTTAATTACTTGCTCGGTTTCAGCTACGATCGCTCGCCCAACATCATCGTTTTCCTTAACCCGCCTAGCATACAGCCGTTCTTTCTCGGCGGTAATATTCTCTTGTTTGCGAATGAATAATTCCCAACGGCGATCGTCAATTAAACCAATTTCTCGTCCCAGGGGCGTTAATCTTCGATCGGCATTATCGGAACGCAGCAGCAAGCGATATTCGGATCTGCTAGTTAAAACCCGGTAAGGTTCGCGCAAATCTTTGGTGCATAAATCATCTATTAAGGTGCCGATATAACTTTGCTCGCGGGGGAAAACAACCATCTCCGCGTTACGGACAAATTTCGCCGCATTAATTCCGGCAACAATTCCTTGAGCTGCGGCTTCTTCGTAGCCAGTTGTACCGTTAATTTGTCCCGCACAAAATAAACCGGCGATTTTTTTGGTCATTAGTGTGGGAAAACACTGAGTCGCTGGCAAATAATCATACTCGACAGCATAGGCTGGACGTAACATTACGCAGTTTTCCATACCCGGAAGACTACGTAACATACGCAGTTGCAAATTTTCCGGCAACCCTGTGGAAAACCCTTGAATATAAAGTTCGGGAGTATTTCTTCCTTCGGGTTCAATAAAGATTTGATGGCTTTCCTTATCGGCAAAGCGGACAATCTTATCTTCGATGCTGGGACAATAACGGGGTCCTTTGGCATCCACCCAGCCACCATATACCGGAGAAAGATTGAGATTATCGCGAATTAATTGATGAGTTTCTGCCGTGGTGCGAGTCATGTAGCAAGGCAATTGTTCCTTTTCCACCCATACCGACGGGTCAAAACTAAACCAGCGAACATCTTCATCACCCGGTTGCGGAGTCATGAGGCTGTAATCAACCGTGCGCTTATCTACTCGTGCGGGAGTTCCAGTTTTGAGGCGACCTGTTTCAAATCCCAAACGTTGCAAAGTTTGCGTCAACCCTTCGGCGGCGAATTCTCCAGCCCGTCCGGCTGGCATCGATTTATTACCAACCCAAATTCGTCCTCCCAAAAAAGTACCAGTGGTGAGGACAACAGCTTTACATTCAAATGCGACACCAAAGAAAGTTTGAACGCCGATAACATCATCATTCTTGCCCAGAACCAAATCCGTAACCATTGCTTCACGGACGCTGAGGAAATCTTGGTTATCGATAATTTCCTTCATCAGCAACGCATATTCGCGCTTATCAGTTTGAGCGCGTAACGCCCATACAGCAGGACCCCGTGAAGAATTAAGAATTCGTTTTTGCACGTAAGTACGGTCTGCCATTTTCCCAATTTCCCCACCGAGCGCATCTACTTCGTGGGTTAACTGAGATTTTGCCGGACCACCCACAGCAGGATTGCAGGGTTGCCAAGCAATTTTATCCAAGTTGAGCGTCAATAGAAGGGTACGACAGCCCAGCCGTGCAGTAGCTAAAGCCGCTTCACAACCAGAGTGACCTGCACCAACAACTATGACATCAAAAGAGTCTTGGAACTCAACACAATTGTGCATGGTCATACGTAGAGTTCAGCATCATTTAGGGTTAATCTAATTTTAACCGATACAGTCATTTAATGATTGTACAGTACTAATAAAATGCTGGGCAAAACCACTGTTATTCTTTTATAAAAAGAAAATTATTGTTGCGATCGACCTTTGTATCTAAGTCTTGTTAATCTCACATCTTGCACCATTCTCAACAACCGCCTTAGAATAAATTCTCAGGCTAATATACAAAGTCTTCTAAAGAAGACTGAACAGGGCTTTTAGTGCGTTTTAACGTACTTTGTATATGAGCCTTGAAATTGATTTCAAGGCGGTTATGAAGGTTTAACGAAAATGGTGCAAGATATCAGGTTAATTTAACTTCTCGAACCAAATTTACTTTAATATTTTAATGTAATTTTTCAAACTTTAATGTTTGGCTTTTGCAATTAAAATGTATCAACTGTTACTCGATAAATTGATGAAAATGATTTTTAGGAAAATAGCTTTTTTGATTATTGTTACATATATAGTTGTGACTTTAGTTGCTACCGATCGGATTGCTCATAGCGAGCCAAGCAGCGATATCGATCGGGTAGAAAACTGCTTGGTAAATAGACTTTTGGATAAAAAGTGTACGACTCCCCCCAAACCAAAATCACCAATAATAATTCCTTCACCGACTAAAACTCCGGCTAGAACTTTAAATGATAAAGAGCGATTTATTGCAGCATTGATGAATCAATTCCCGACAATTCCGAGGGATGATAGTTACGAATATATTTTGCTGCGTGCTTACGGTGCGCCATTTGTGAATTTAGAACCAACAATTAAATTACCTAAAAAAGTAGCATTTAAAAACGATCGAGAAACCCAACAATTTCAAGCTACTCTGACAAAGGGAAAAGTAACGGGTACGAACAATTGTTATTTACAAAAATCTGCTGCTGATGCTTTAAATAAAGCACGCAGTCAATCAAGATTTCGGCTTAAATCTGGACGTGGAAATAGTGACTGTATGCGTAGTTTTGCAACAACTACAAGGTTTTGGAAAAAGTATACAAACTCTAAAACATTAGATTTAGTTAGACAAGGAAAAGAAAGAAGAATTTTGGGTACGGTAGCACCACCAGGTACTTCACAACATTTATGGGGATTGGCAATTGATTTAGGAGCAACTAATAAAAAGCAAATACAAGCTTTAAATAAAAACGGTTGGTATCGCACTGTAGAATATGACGTACCACACTGGACTTATGTCGGTTATCCACCAGAAAAATTACCTAAATTAGGTTTTAAAAAGAAACTTATCGGCAGAACTACTTATTGGTTAACGCCTTTATAAGTTAGGAGTTAAGAGTTAGGAGTTAGGAATTATAGATGTGTTTACTCGTAACTATTTACTGTTTCAAACCGTTAGATGTAGCGAAAATTTGGGAAAACTAAGTTTATCGTTGCATTATAAGGGTTGCAGCAATGCGTCAAGATTTAATACTCTGTTTTTTAAAAGATATTAGTCAAAACAAAGATATAAATCCGCTTTTAGGAGAGCATTTAGATAAGCTCGATCGCAATTTTGCTTTGGGCTTAAGAGAATTCGCAAGTCGAACATTTGCAAATCAACCAGCTAAAACTGTTAGCATCGCTAGGCTTATTGTTAAGTTTAGTAACTTAATTGAAAACTTTGAACAAGGAAATCGTTCGATTAATTTAGAAATTGCGATCGCAGGTTACGAATCAGCGCTCACAGTCATTACTCGCGAAGCTTTTCCCCCAGATTGGAGCGATATTCAGCAAAATTTGATTAGTGTTTATCAGCAGCGTCAAGATATTTTGTCAAAAACGATTACGGAACTAAAAGAAAACACCGTTCAAACTCAGAGTAAGATAAACAATTTAACAGAACAATTTAACCAAGAAAAGCAGCAATCTTGCGAATTAAAAGCACAACTTCTGCAAGTGATGCAGTTTCAAAAACAACCTGCACTAACAATAGATTTACAACCGATAGTTTCGGCAATTCAAGAGATAAAAACACCATACCAAAGTTTTAACACGGTAATTCTTTACGACATCGAAAATTTAACAGAAGGTAATAGCAATCCTAAATTTAATTTTTCTTTAGAAGATATTACACAAAAGATAAAGCGATACAGTTTAGTTAATAAAATTGCCGGACAATATGCTTACGCTGATTGGAGTGATAGTAGATTAAGCCGAATAAAAAACGACATTCAACAGCTTGGTATTGAGCCGATTCAGATTTTTGGCTTCAGTAATCATAAAAATGCAGCTGATATTCAACTGGTAATTGATGCAGTTGAATTAATTCATAGCAAACCCTCACTAGAAGTTTTTGCAATTGTATCTGGTGATGGTGGATTTTCTTGTTTAGCCAAAAAGCTGCATGAATACGGGAAAGTAGTTATTGGATGCGGTTATGAAAACCAAACCAATGATATATTTGCTGCTGTTTGCGATTACTTTATTAGATTACCTGCTTCAGTACAAAAAAATCTGGACGAAACAACAGCTAAAGTTGAACAAGGGAAGAATAAGAAAAAAAATAATTATAAATTTGTTTTAGAATATTTGAGAACTAACGAGCCTTACCAGACTGCATTAAAACAAAATGGTGTATGTTTTTCAGATGTTCAGAAGGTTTTTAAAGAGCAAGTTTCCGGTTTTGACTACAAGAAACAAGGATTTAGTCAATTTAAAAAGTTTTTAAACTCAGTTATTCAAGGTACGAAATTTAAAATTGTCCAATCTGGTAGTAATAATTCGATTGCAAAATTAAAGATAGATTAGTTTAATATAATGGTTCGTAGTTGCATTTTAAACCTTCCGAGAAGAGGCGCTGAAGCGCAACTACAAACCTTTCTGTTACCGTTTAATGACAATTCATAAAATATCAGTTTGCACGCTTTATTCTCGAAGAACTTCGCATTTACAAAATCTAATTAAAGGATTAATTAATTCAAAAATACATCCTTGGGAACTTGTCATTATATGCATGAATGATTCTTTACCCGAACTCTCATCAACACCTTTTCAAATTAACTCTTCTGTAATTAATTCCCCTCATAAATTACCTTTAGCACAAGCGCGATCGCAAGCTTCTTCAGTTGCTCGTAGTGAATTTTTAATATTTTTAGATGTTGATTGTATTCCCGATCCTAATTTAATTGAAACCTTTGTTTATCATCTCGAACAAGAAGACGCACTTTATCAAGGTTCGATTCGTTATTTACATTCTCAATGGCGCAAGCAATGGACTTTTGAAACGCTGCATTCTGATTCGTCACCCCATCACCTTCAAGGTAAAGAAATAGAAGGAAATCAACGGTTAAATCATGCTTATGAGTTATTTTGGTCGCTTTGTTTTGGAATTAGAAAATCAACTTTTACTCAAATTGGCGGATTCGATACCCGTTTCGTTGGCTATGGTGGAGAAGACACAGATTTTTCGTTTACCGCTCGCTTAAATAAACTGCCTTTTTATAAAATTAGCGCTTTAGCATATCATCAATTTCATGCTTCTTATTCTCCTCCGTTGAATCATTTAGCAGATATTGTAGAAAATGCTAAAGTTTTTTACGATAAATGGAATTTTCTACCGATGGATAAGTGGTTAAAGCAGTTTGAGGAATTAGGATATATTAAGTTAGAAGACGATCGGATTGAAATATTGAAATACCCTTCAGAATCGGAAATTGAAGCTTTTAGAAAAAATGATTCATAGGAAAATAATTTAGCCCACGCAGGTGGGCTTTGTTTCGATAGCCCTACTCTTCCAGAGTGAAGGCGATTTAGGGCTAATCCCGGATGGTGCGTTAAACGCGATTTAAATCATCGTTTATTGAGATAATATAATCATGCGTTTAACACACCCTACAATAAGTTTTCTTTAATAGAGAATTTTGGATTTTAAAAGCTTCTGATTCAATTGCCGTTCCTGCTTTTTTCGCTCCATCTGATGAAACGATATTTTTCCAATTACTAACATCCATTTTTCTCAATAATTCTAAAATACTTTTAATTGAATAAGTTGCAGGAAAAGAATTTACATGAAGACATAAACCCATTTTTTCTAACAACTTTGCCTTAACTTTTTGCTCGTTAAAAGGTCTTTCTTCGGGAATGCATAAAAACGGGACTCGTGCTTCTGCAATTTCCATTATGGTGTTATGTCCAGCAGAAGCAATTACAATGTCAGCAGCTTTTAAATATGGAAAAGTATCTTGTTGCCATCCTTCACAAGATATATTTTGCGGCAATTTATTACTGTTAATCTGTGTGGGACCAACTATAAACCATTGCCATTTTGGAGTTGTTTTTGCAGCTGACGAAATACTTTCCAAGCAATGTTTGTCTCCTCCTCCTCCTTTAAGTACCAAAACTACTTTTTGCTGCTGGTTAATCCCTAGATTATCTCGTGCTTGCGATTTACTTAAAACTCTTCCCGAATAACGCGAAAATCCGGGAACGTAAATCGTTTTTTGTCTAACCCAATATAGAGTTGATGTCGATTCTAAAGATTGAGGATAAGGTGCGAGTAATTTGTAAGCAGCATCGTAACCGCAAAGATGCGCCGAATCATTGCGATCGCCATGTTGACGCATGGAAATTACTGGTACTCCCAAAAGCCGAAAATATTGAGTTATTTCACTCGAAACATCAACAACAACTAGCGTGGGATGAGTTGTTTCTACCCATTGCGCTAACTTTAACATTCGCTGCTGATAGGTTTTCGCTGCATATGGTGCGTAGTGGAAGGAAAGGGTTTCGCAGTTTTCGTTTATGTGTACGGGAGGAACATATCCAACTTCATCAGGAGGTAAATTAACGATGTTGAAGCTATTAGAAACATCAGAATTTAAAAGATTGCTTCCTAAAAAAGTTACGTCCGATTTAATGTGTTTTGAAATCGCCTGCGCCCTTTGTAAGTGTCCCTTACCGTGAGAGTGGATGTAGTAGCCGATGTGCATGATTTCTGTCTACTTGTACGAGTATTTGCAATTTGTTCAAAAGCTTGTAAATAATTTGACAGCATTGCATCCAGACTGAAATTGCTAAGTACTTTTTTCCTACAGGCATATCGAGAAAGATATTTAGCTTGTTTGATTGCTTGAGCCATTGCATCGGTATCGTCTGGAGTTACCAAAATCCCGGTGTTTTTGTCAATAATTTCCGCGATCGCTCCCCGATTAAAAGCAACTACTGGAGTACCGCAAGATAAACTCTCAATTACAACCAAACCAAACGGCTCAGACCAGACTGGCGTACATAATGTTACTGAGGCAGTTTGTATAAGCGAAATCAGTTCTTCCTTACCTAAATGTCCCACATACCGTACTCCTTCATTTAAGTGAGGTTTTACTTGGTTTTCAAAATATTCTAAATCGCAAATTGGACCTGCTATGACTAAATTTATGTTTGCTTTTTTAGCTGCTTCAATTGCTAAATGAGTACCTTTACAAGGAATAATTCTTCCCGTCCAAACTGCAAAATCCTTTGAATTATTATCGCTGAAAGAAAAGATATCGGTATCAACACCGTTGTAAATTATTTGTGATAATCCATTATTTAAACCCCAGGTTTCGGCGTTAAATTTGGAAATAGAAATATAGTTAGCTCTACGTTGGCGATGTTTAACCGCACTATAAAGCAATGGAAAGGGTGGAGTATGCAGGGTAGTTACTAAAGGAGTAGATATAGTTTCAGATAAAACTATAGGAAAATAATTTAAAGAATTATTGTGAACGATATCAAAATCATCGTAATTCAAATAATCCATGATGCTCAAGAAAGCTTCATGAGATTTTTCGTCAGAGGTAGTACAAAAAGAAGTATCTATAAAAGATGTAGGAGCAACATTAAGACTTGCATCTGAATCTGGGTGTGAAAACAAAGTTACATCGCATCCTTTTCGCTGTAAACCAGTTACTAAAGAATAAATAAACCGTTCCAAACCTCCAGAAAAAGGCTCGCTAATAGGGAATGTTCTGTGTCCTAATACTGCTATTTTCATTTTGAACTTGAACTGTTATTTAATAAATAAATTTAATCAAGGTGTATACCCTTACATTGCGTTTGCTATATTGAGTATAAAATTAGCTCTTGCGATCGAGAATTTCGTTTATTTTAGATTATTTGAATAACTTGTTTATCTTGCTTAGGGCTGACTAATTACTATTACCCCAGATGGAATTGAGTGATTGTTAAGAAAGTCGTTATGAGTTCTACTTCTTTGAGGTAAGTAGTAAAAAAATATCAAATATGTGTGATTTAATTTGTGAGGTAAAAGCTTTTGCAATAAAACTTACTTTCGCATTGGCGATAATAATCACTACAATAAATCTAGTCATGCTTAGGTTTGGAGTTAAGAGAAAGTGGGCTTATTTGACGATTTGAGCAAATTTCTAGAAAGTCGTTTAGAAGAATTCCTGCGAAATAATCCGCATTTGGAATTAGACGCACTATTGGAACAGTTACGGGAACAGGAAGAAGACACTCTCAGACTAATTGCAGATTTGCAGTTACAGGAAAAGTGCAAGCAAGACGAAGTATTGTCCACAGCCCAAGAAATTCAAAGATGGCACGTTAGAGTACAAAAAGCGAAAAATGCTGGTAGACAGGATTTAGCCGCAAAAGCTGAAGAAAGAGAAGCAGCGTTATTACGACAAGGAAACCAGCTTTGGGGACAAATGCAAGGTGTAAAAGAACGCATCACCCAAGCCAAAGAGTTATACAAAAAAATTCAGCTACGAAGACAAGAAGTCCAAACCAAAGCCACAGAAGCCCAAGCAGCACGTACAAAAGCGCAATCACAACAACGTATCGAAACAGATGCAGGTTGGTGGAGTGCAAGCAGCACCTATCCCAATTCCAGTTCCAGTTCTAAAACTTACGACGACTTAGAAGAAAAATTCCTTCGTTGGGAAACCGAAGCGGAGTTAGAAGAAATGAAACGGAATATAGGGAAATAAGAGATGGGGAGATGGGGGGATGGGGAGATGGGGAGATGGGGAGAAGATTAAAAAATCGTTGATAAGTCTTAATTTCTAATTTCTAACTCTTAACTTCTATTACCAATTACCAATTACCAATGCCCAATTACCAATTCCCAATTTATATTTCTCTGGGTTTTTTTAAAATTCATCCGCATATTTTATTTGAATCTTTGGCTTATGCTGTGGCGTTTCGTTTGATGTTGCGAAACGTGCGTCAAGATTCGATTTCTACCGCACAACGTTCTTCTGTTGTTGTTGGTGGAATGCTAGGGGCTTTATTGGGTGCAAAGTTGCTGGTTTTATTGCAACATATCAATTTATTATGGCAAGATTGGCAACAGTTTTTATTCCTATTTTTACAGGGTAAAACTGTTGTTGGTGCTTTGTTGGGGGGATTAATTGGAGTAGAAATTACTAAGAAAATTATTGGTGTCAACCGCTCAACTGGTGATGTATTTGTTTACCCTCTAATTGCGGGAACTGCGATTGGTAGAATTGGCTGTTTTCTAACTGGTTTGAGCGATAAAACTTACGGTATAGCAACTAATTTACCTTGGGGTATCGATTTCGGTGACGGAATTACACGCCATCCGACGCAGCTATATGAAATTATATTTTTAATTATTTTAACTATATTTCTCCGCTTTCGCAGTCGCTATAACTACCAACAAGGCGATTTATTTCAATTCTATTTAATCTCTTATTTAACCTTTCGCTTCCTGATAGATTTTATTAAGCCAGATTTTCATGCTTTTTTGGGATTAAGTGCAATTCAAACAGCTTGTCTCATCGCTATTTTGTATTATCGTCGCACGATCCCTAAAATGTTCCGCATAAAATCTTAAATAATGGAACGAAGTATTTTTTTTAATCTTTTATCGAGCTTACAATTATTATTAGTAGGCTATGTTCCCGCTGCTATTGTGGGTATTTTGATTGGGTATTTTATTGGTATAAATAGATTTGTTTATCAAATATGTAAGTGGATATTTCAAGTCCCAAATACTATTGTCCCCATTGCTTTACTGCCGATCGCTTTAATATTTTTTAAAGATGCTGAAGCTGCTGCAATTGTAATTGTTTTCTTTAGTGCTATCTGGTCAATTATTATAAATACCGCTACAGGAATACGACACGGACGCAAACAAGTTAGAAATTCTAGAGTAGTAATTAAGCATATATTTGAGGGTTTAAGATCGGCTGTTTGGATTGCTTGGTTTAGCGCAATTTCTATTGAAATGCTGACTCTCAATCAAGGGCTTGGTTTTATCATTTGGAATGCTTATAAAGAAAGTAAAGTAAGTGACATTATTGAAGGTATAATCTGTATCGGAACTATCGGATTAGTGCTAGACCAACTTTTAGATTTGACGGGGAATATTCTTTCAGAGCTTGTCTCCGAAGGGCAGAAGAAGGAAGGGTGAGGGGATGGGGGGATGGGGAGATGGGGGGATGGGGTAGAGGGGGTAGAGGGGGAGATGGGGAGATGGGGAGATGGGGAGATGGGGAGAAAAATTAATTTAAAATTGCTTCCTCCGCTTCCTCCGCTTCCTCCGCTTCCTCCGCTTCCTCCGCTTCCTCCGCAATATCATCTCCTAACTTCTAATCCCTAACTCCTAACTCCTAACTGACTACTTTCCAATCCAAAATCCAAAATATAAAATCCAAAATTGACTAATGCCAAATCGTAATTATCTTTTCTACGCTTTGACTAATAGCGTTTGTTCAAAGTGTCTTGTTAAGGTGGAAGCAAAAATTATTTTTCAAGACGATCGCGTTTATTTGGTTAAACATTGTGCCACTCACGGCAGAGAAGAAGTATTGATTGCTGACGATATTGAATATTATAAAAAATCTCTGGAGTTTATTAAGCCCGGAGATATGCCGAGACAGTTTAATACACCGATAAAATACGGTTGTCCTTACGATTGCGGGCTTTGTCCGGATCACGAACAACATAGCTGTTTAACTTTAATTGAAGTTACCGATAAATGCAATCTTTCTTGTCCAATTTGTTATGCTGATTCTGGTGTCGAAGAGTTTTCGGAATCCCATCAACCCCGAAAACACCGCAGTTTAAAACAAATTGAAAGTATGATTGATGCGGTTGTAGAAAATGAAGGGGAACCGCAAATCGTGCAGTTGAGTGGTGGTGAACCTACTATACATCCTGAGTTTTTTCAAATATTAGATATTGTCAAAAGCAAACCGATAAAGCATTTGATGATTAATACTAACGGTGTGAGAATTGCTAACGATAAAGCATTTTGCGATCGCCTTTCCCAATATATGCCGGGAATTGAAATATATTTACAATTTGATAGTTTTAAACCCGAAGCTTTACAAGAATTGCGTGGTGCTGATTTGCGGGTTATTAGAGAAAAGGCGATCGCACAATTAAATAAGTACAATATTTCTACAACTTTGGTTGTTACGGTTAAAAAAGGTTTAAATGACGGCGAAATCGGCAAAATTATTGAATACGCACTACAGCAAAAATGCGTCCGTGGTGTCACGTTTCAACCGATACAGGCTGCGGGGAGATTATCAGGATTTAACCCCAAAACAGATAGATATACTCTTACAGAAGTTCGCAGATCGATTTTAGAGCAAAGTCCATATTTTAAACCCGAAGATATTCTTCCGGTTCCCTGTCATCCCGATTGTCTGGCGATGGGATATGCATTGAAACTCAATGGTAAAGTAATACCTTTGACTGGGTTAATTAATCCAGAAGCGTTTGTAGAAATGATGCCGAATAGCGTACTTTACGAACAGAATGAAGAGTTAAAACGCCAAGTTTTTGAGTTATTTTCTACCAGTCATTCACCGGCTTCGGCTGCAACTTCATTAAAACAGCTTTTGTGTTGTTTGCCGATGGTTAACGTACCCGCAGGAATCAGTTATTCCAATATTTTTCGGGTGATGATAGTGCAGTTTCTCGATCCATTTAACTTTGACGTGCGATCGGTTAAACGTTCTTGTATTCATATCGTACACCCCGACGGTAGAATTATTCCTTTTGACACTTTTAATATGTTTTATCGTGAAGGTAGTGCTGGTTATGATTTGGTGAATAATCGGAATTGATTAAAAAACTATGTCGCAAGAAAATGAATTTTGGGGAGTTCTTAAAGGCATACTATTATTATTCATCATCCATATTTTTACATTATTAGCAATATATGCCCTAAGTTTAATTTTGCAAGAACTTTATGGTGGCTATACCGCTTTGGGTGTTTGGCTTCTTGGATTTGGCTGTTTTTCTCTATGGCAGCTTTTATATGTAATTCCAATTTGTATTTGGTTGAAACGCAAACGAAAACCGCTCGTGATGAAAGGTGTAATTATTGGTGCGGTGATTACTTTTTTACTAAATGGTGGCTGCTTTTTATTACTGACATCTCAATAATATAAAATCATGTCAAATAGAAATCCTAACTCTCGCAATTATTGGTTGGCAATTATTGGAGGCATTTTATTAGTATTAATAATTAACTCTTCACTTAGCTTTTTAGGAATGTATGCAGGTGCTTTTTTAGCAGATAAATTTTTTCCCGGTTTGGGATATAATGCTCTTATTCTGGGTTTTAGTGGTGTATGGTTATATCAACTTTTATACGTTATTCCTTTAATTCTAAGCCTTAAAATAGGAAGAGAATTTGCTTTAATGAAAGGAGTAATTATTGGTGCGGTAATTACTGCTTTAATTGCGGGATTTTGTTTTGTTCAAGTTGTCTCTGACATAATTCCAGCTAAATAATTTTTCTATTCCCTACTTCCTACTCCCTACTTCCTACTCCCTAATTTCCAATTCCTCAATTTCTTTCACAGATTGAGAAGTATTAAAGGTAGCTTCAGGTTGAGAAGCAGCATCTAATTGCTGTTGAGTATAAGTTTCACCTGAATATTCGCCTAAATAACTGCCAAAAAGCTTTTCGTAATTAGAAGCAACTGCCAAAAATGCGCCACCTAAAATATAAATTGGCAAAGGTAAAGATAACTGCTGTACCCAATCGAATAGCTGCGATAAAGCAAACAGTACGAGGAAGCAAATAAACCAGACTTTCATATTGTTTTCCATAAAACTACTGTTAATCAAAGCTGCAATAGTTATTTGTTGCATGATACTTCATGCACGGCAGCTACAACAACGGGGGAAGATGCAATGGGCAAAAATTTGTTTTTGATGTAGCGTCATAATGCTGAAATATTGAAGTAAAAACAGACTCAGACGATGTTAAGAATCGAAAAAGCAAGCATCAATTGATAAATTGTCAAAATTTATGACAATTTTGAGTTGCAATTTGGGAATTATGTAATTACCAGACATTCTATATCTAAATGCAAAAGCTGCCAGACGAATGACTTATCCTTCCTCAAACCATCCATCCCAACCCCATACTCAGGAGCATCAAACAGCTTCTGGGGTTTCGTCTGGATGGCGTTTTAATCCTGCATCCTGGATAATGAATCGCCTTAGTTTGCAAAAAAATATTTGTTTGGCATATGCTGTTGCACTTGGTATTACTCTAGGGGGTAGTGGTTTTGGTTTGAGTATGGGCAATTCTTGGGTGTATCAAGCAAATCGTCAGAGAAAGGATATTCGTCAAGAATTGAAACTGTTGAATAACCTGCTAAATACTACTTTGAGTTTACAACCAATTAGCGAGCTTTCTCCTTACTTACAAAAACCCCAGCAGTTTCAACAAGTAAAGTTAAGGGTAATTAACAAAGCAAGTAATTTTGAGGCATTGCTCGCACAAGTGAATGTAAGTGCTTCAACAACTTCTGAACCATTAATTAAAAAGTATAACGCTAACTTAAAACAATTTGCTCAAGATTCTAAAAATACTTTAAACCCGATTGACTCAGATAACTTGAAGTCAAAGGAAGTAGAAGTAAAACAGCTTCTCGCAAATTTAGCCGCCAGCGACTCGCGAATTAAAACATTAGAATTTGTCTCGGAGTTGCAAATTTTGGTGAAATCTATAGAGGTGCAAGAAGAAAAGGCAGAAAGTGATTTAAGTAAAGCGCAAATGTTGCGATCGCTAATTACAATTATTAGTCTTCTTTTGTCTTTAACTATCGGGTTTTTTATCGTTATTTACAGTAGTCGAAAGATTGCTCAACCGATTTTGAACATTAATAACGTAGCTAATAAAGCTTTAGAGTCAGCAAACTATGATTTAGAAATACCCGTAACGGGAAATATAGAATCAATAAAACTTGCAGATTCGGTTAATCAGCTTTTTAAGCAGATAAAAATACACATAAAAGCACAAGAAGAAGCAAAAATATCTGCCGATGCTTCTAGTCATGCCAAAAGCGAGTTTATGGCGAATATGAGTCACGAACTCCGCACGCCGTTAAATGGTATTTTGGGTTACACCCAAATTCTTCAAAATTCGCCTAATCTATCTAAAAAAGAACAGCGTGGGATAGAAATTATTCACCGTTGCGGCAAACATTTATTAACATTAATTAATGATATTCTTGATTTTTCTAGAATAGAAGCAAATCAAATAAAACTGTATCCTAGTGATTTTCATTTTCCTTCATTTTTACAAGAAATTGTAGAAATATGCCGAAATAAAACCGAAGAAAAAGGTTTGAATTTTATTTATTTGACTCCAGAAAACTTACCGAGTGGTATTACTATTGATAAAAGACGATTGCGACAAGTATTAATAAATTTACTCAGTAATGCAATTAAATTTACCGAAAAAGGCTGCGTTACTTTACAAGTCGAGGTGCTAGAAATAAAGCAAGAATCTTTTTCAGAAAAAGTAAGATTGCTTTTCCATATAGAAGATACTGGTGTAGGTATGAAACCCGAACTATTAGATAAAATATTTTTACCTTTTGAGCAATTAGGTACAACTAAAAATAAATCAGAAGGTACCGGGCTTGGATTGGCTTTGAGTCAAAAGATAATAGAAATGATGCATAGTACAATTCAAGTTAAAAGTAAATTGGATATGGGAAGCGTATTTCAATTTGAAATAGAATGCTCGGTAGCTGAAGATTGGACTGAAACAAGCAGTATCACTCGTACAGGCAGAGTTATTGGTTATGCAGGTAAAACAAAGCAAATTTTAGTTGTAGATGATAGATGGGAAAACCGCTCTCTATTTATTAATTTATTATCAAGTATTGGCTTTGACTTAATCGAAGCAGAAAATGGTCAAGATGGTTTAGAAAAAGCAATTAAATATCATCCCGATTTGATTATTTCCGATATTAAAATGCCAATAATGCATGGATGGAAAATGCTTGAAGAAGTTCGCAAAATAGATGATTTGCAAAAAACATTATTCTTTTTCTGCACTGTCAGTACATCCGAACGCGATAATCAAAAAGCTATGGAATTGGGGGCAAACTACTTTTTAAAAAAACCAGTAAAATCAAACGAACTTTATCGTGTATTAGCAAAGCAATTAAAACTTACTTGGCTTTATAGCAATGAAGAAATCACAAAATCAATGACTTCAAAATTACCTCCAAAGCGCTCTATAATTATTCCGCCTACTTCTGAGTTAGAACTACTACTGGAATTCGCTAAAAAAGGGAAAATTACAGGTATTCAAAAAGAATTAGATAGAATCTCGCAAATAGATAAAGAATATCAAGAGTTTGTTGAGGAATTGTATTCATTTGTTAAAAGTTTTAACATCAATAAAATTCGTGAATTTCTTCAAGAAAATATCAATTAATAGAAAATAATATATATTTATTTTAGAACGCAGGAATTAATATGATAAATAATCATTCTAAAAATATGGATTTACCTTACGAAGAATTTGACTCTAATAAAAAGTTAGAAACAATTTTAGTAATTGATGACAGCCCAACCAACCTAGAAATTCTACATGATGTGTTAGGAGGTGCAGGCTATGAAGTTTTAGTGGAAATGGATGGTATTAGCGGCATCGAGCAAGTAGAAAGCAATCCTCCGGATCTGATATTATTAGATGTAATGATGCCAAAAATGGACGGTTTTGAAACCTGTCGTAGATTGCAAGCGAATCCATCTGTAAAAGATATCCCGATTATTTTTATAACTGCACTTACAGAAGCAGAAGAAAAAGTTAAAGGTTTAAGTTTAGGGGCTGTTGATTATATTACTAAACCATTTGAACAGCAAGAAGTTTTAGCCAGAATTAGTCTGCATTTAAAATTACGAAAATTAAACGTAGAATTAGATTGGCAAAAACAAGAACTAGAAATACGAGTAGATGAGCGAACTTGCGAACTATCTCAAACTTTAGATGAATTAAAACAAACTCAGTTACAGTTAGTTCAAACAGAAAAAATATCTTCTTTAGGACAATTAGTTGCTGGTGTTGCTCACGAAGTTAACAACCCTATCGGTTTTATTTCTACTAATTTACATTACGCTAACCAATACATTGAAGATTTACTCAAATTAGTACGGCTTTTTCAAAAAAATTGCTCTAATCCCGGTAGCGAAGTTCAAGAGCAAATAGAATTAATGGATTTAGGACATATCGATAAAGATTTACCCAAGCTGATGTCTTCTATGAAGTTGGGTACCGATACCATCAAGGGAATTATGCAGTCTTTACGAAACTTTTCTCGTAGTGATGGAGAAAATAAAAAATTTGTTGATATTCATGAGGGCATAGAAGCAACTTTGATGATTTTACAGCATCGTCTCAAAGCCTATCCCAAACGTGCCGCTATTCAAATAGTTAAAGATTATAGTGTTTTACCTAAAGTACAATGTTATTCAGGACAATTAAATCAAGTATTTATGAATTTGTTGGCAAATGCAATTGATGCTTTGGAAGAATCAATGCTTGATTGTGAAGATTTGAGTCATAATTTTATAATCAAAAATCCTCAAATTTATATCGGAACTACTATAGATAAACATCAACTTACTGTAAAAATTGCCGATAATGGTAAAGGAATGCCAGAATCAATCAGAAATGAAATTTTTCAACCATTTTTTACTACTAAACCAGAAGGAAAGGGTACTGGCTTAGGACTTTCAATTAGTTACAAAATCATTACTGAAAATCATGGTGGAAATTTGCAGTGTATTTCTTCGCCAGGAAAAGGTACGGAGTTTTTAATTCAGATTCCTTTTTAAATTATTACAACATCTATTTAATAATATTTTTTTATGTAATTAATTTCTAGTGAATTGATTTTATTTAAGCTATTTTATTTAAAATAATCCGATCGTATAATCAAAAATTATTTATTAATTCAAATCCTTGAATCAAAAACGTTAAAATCATATACTTGATTCTTGGTACATTCGCAATCTTCCACGCATCTACAAATGACTATTTCAGAACAACCCGGTAAAATAAATTCTACCGAATGGGTAACAGATAGCAATGGAAATTTTGCTATATCCATTCGTTTAAAGGGAGAAAGGCTTTTCCATGAAGTATCCCCCTTTCAAACAGTAGAAATATTTGATACTCATGATAGAGGGAAAATACTGACTATCGATCGCATGGTAATGTGTACCGAAGCAGATGAAGCGGCTTATCACGAGATGATTGTTCACGTACCGATGTTGGCTTATCCCGATGTCAAAGATGTGCTTGTAATTGGCGCTGGTGATGGCGGTACGATTCGTGAATTAGTTCGCCATCAAGGAATTGAGCGGATCGCAATGGTAGAAATCGATGAAGCGGTGGTGCGTGCTTCCAAGCAATTTCTACCAACAATTTCGTCAGCTTTGGAGCATCCGAAGTTAAATTTACTCATCGATGACGGCATTAAATTCGTTCAAAATGCCGCCGATAATTCCTATGACTTAATAATAATTGATTCTTCAGATCCCGTAGGTCCATCGGAAGGATTATTTACAAAATCATTTTATCAAGATGTGTATCGCACTCTCCGCCCTGGTGGAGTAGTAACGGTACAAAGCGAATCGCCCATTTTTTATCAACAAGCTTTTGTAGATTTAAATCAATGTCTCAAACAAGTTTTTGGCAATGATTCGGTGCATTGTTATTTAGTGTTTATTCCCATGTATCCTACCGGAATGTGGAGTTTGACTTATTGTTCTAAACAAGGCAGTCATCCCGTCAAGAATTTAGATTACGAGAAAGCCACGCAGTTTGTTAAAGAGCATAATTTACGCTATTACAATGCAGATATTCATAAAGCCGCCTTTGCTTTACCTGGATTTATTCAAGAAATGATCGCAAAATAAAAATTAAGGTTTTACGTGCCGACTTTAATCTTGAGGTAAAAGGGCTTAAGCCCTTACTACAAACCTACTAACAACTTATAAATTATAAATCGCTCGCTATAAACCTCACAATCTAACCTGCAAATGGTAGTAAGTGGGGTAGAGTGGAGCGGACATAATGACACTTATAAAAAAACAATCAAACAAAGAACAATTAACTCAAGTCTCTTGGAGTAAACGGTATTGTTGCTTATGCGATCGCAATGTTAACTGATAAATGTTAACTGATAACCATCTGGGGCAATAAAAGAAAAACTAGTTTCCCCAAATTCATTATTCTCAATTGCTGTAATATTTTTGGCGGAAGTTGACTGAATGCGTTGCAAATAATAGTTTATATTAGATACGCGGTAAGTATACAAACACATTCCCAAGCAACCCGATCGCGCTTTCTCAAATTCCGCTTTTAAAGTAATAGATTCAGGAAAACGAATAATATAAAGTCTACCAGAACGCGCGGCAAATATATCAGTTGCAGAAGAACGCGGATCGTCAAAAGCTGTGACAAAAAACTTTTCACCGGGCTGTAAATCAAAGATTTCTCTTCCGGCTAAAGAAGATTCGTAACTAGTTTCTACATCATCGCGCACCCGCAATAAACCCAAACCTTCAGCGTAAAAGTTCAAAATTTCTTTGCTATCATCTTGAACTATCATCCCCATGTGAGTAAATTGGCTGGCTTTGAAAGGCGAATTTTCATTGATATTTCCGTAATCAGGTAAATCATAGCCAAACCTTTGAAATATAACCTGTCGGGTTAAAGGTTGTAGCAGCAGCATTTCTCGCACGCCTACAGTTTCATCTAAAAAAGGACGGCTTTTTCTTTCTTTGTTATAAATAACTTCCCAGCGAGGATTGGTATATTTAATAGTTTCACCGGCACAAGAAGCTAATTCGGCATGATTTAAAATGTTTAAAGAATCATTGGTTAAAGTAGTAGCCCAACGATTACCTTTAACTTTCATGGAACTAATACCCAATCCTTGGTTAATTGGGTTTTGCCAAATCATCAAACGGATTAAGCCATGATCTGAATTTTGATGGTAAAGTCGAATCGAACGTAAAGCAGAATTTACGCCGTATAATTTATGAGCTTGAACGGCATTTAATTCACCAGTATTACCGATGCGATAACCGAACTGCTGCCAATATTGAATGGCGGAAATTGGCTCATTAACTCCAATACAAACTTCGTAAATGCCTTGAATAGTATTTTGTTCGTAATTCATGATTTGTAAAAATTGAGTTAGTATTCAGTAAGTGAATATCAATAAGTATAAGAGAACAGTCAAAGCTTTAGTTATGATAAGGGCTAAATGTATTACTACAAACTTTTTCACAGACGTTTGGTAGAACGCTATCAAGTAAAATTAATAATATATGATCCTGTGAAAAAGGTAATTGTGACATGGAATTAGAACAGTATCGTCAAATAATTCAAGATATTTTACGAGAACATGGTGCAATAAAATCAATTAACGAAGATGTAGAACCGCTTTATTGTTTTTGATGTAGAAAGAAATCATTATCAATTAATTCATGTAGGTTGGTCAAATCAACGAAGAGTCTATGGATGCGTTATTCATCTTGATATTAAAGATAATAAAATATGGATACAGCATGATGGAACTGAAGGTGGTGTTGCAAATGAATTAGTAGAGCGAGGAATTAGCAAACAAGATATTGTGTTAGGGTTTCATTCTGCTTTTAAACGACAATTTACAGAATTTGCTGTGGGATAATTTGCTTTTTGAAACCTATAATACAATTTTTTCAACCAACTTACTTACAAAGCAAGATAAACTAAGATGAGAATTAATGATTTGATTCTTAATGTAAATATATCTGTCTATATATTGCTTTGTGATTAATAAAATTTTATCTTTACAATCTGATTCTCAGAAATGGCGAGATCGGCTTTTTTCCTATTTACCGCAAATAACAACTATTGTCTTTCAGCTAGCTTTAGGAATATGTGCGGGTTTCGTGTTTAGCTGGTTGCAAATTCCTGTTGGTTGGTTGTTGGGTTCGATGATTGGGGGAATTATTTATTCGACTATCCAAGGTAATCCCCAACCATTACCGAAGGTTTTTATGACTTTTGGTAAGGCGTTTATTGCCCTAGCTACTGCGGTACGTTTTTCTTGGGACACAATAAATGTAGCTACGACTTATGCAGTACCGCTACTATTATGCGTGTTAATTTCTGGTAGCTTGAGCTTGTTTCACGGATATCTATTATCTCGCTTGTCTGGTATTGATAAAGTTACGGGATTAGTTGCATTTATTCCCGGTGCTGCTTCCAGTATTGTCCCGATCGCCGAAGAAATGGGAGCGGATGCTGTTGCGGTTGCCGTGTTTCAGTATTTACGTTTACTATTAGTGGTTTTACTGATACCAAGCGCGGCTGGTTTCTTTTTTCCTGCCGATTTGAATAACTCCATGACAATGGCGATTACCTCCGGTAGAGCTTCGCTTAACGCAACAACAACCACAAATAATCCTTCAATTCCGATGTGGTTGAATTTAATCGTATTGGGTGGATGTTGCGTTGTGGGAATGTGGGGTGGCAATCTGTTGCGTTTACCTGCTTCTGGGTTTTTAGGTACGTTTTTAGTTGGGTTAGCGGTGTTTTGGAGTTCTCCTTATGAATTGCAGGTTCCTCAATGGTTATTCGCTACAGGATTATTATTTGTAGGGATTTCAATTGGCGTTAAATTTGATATTAAAACTGCTAATAAACTATTGAAAGCGGTGTTAATTGAAATCGGTTTGGTAATATCGTTGATTCTTTTATGTCTTGGTGTTGGATATGAATTTCATGTATTTACTCACGTTGATATTATTACCTCTTTATTAGGGTTTACTCCTGGAGGTTTAGAAGCGATGGTTGCTACCGTAATGCAGTTAGGTGGTGACACGGGTTTAGTATTAGCAATGCAGTTGACGCGAATGCTAATTATTATCGCTTTGGGACCTTGGTTGATAAATTTTGTAATGAAAGTGGCGAAGGATTCGGATGAGGAAGTTAAGAGTGAGGAGTGAGAACCACCGGAGTTAAGAGTTAGGAGTTAGGAATCAGGAATTAGGAGTTAGGAATTGCGAATTGGTAATTGTCTCCCCATCTCCCCCGAACCCCATCTCCCCCGAACCCCATCTCCCCCGAACCCCATCTCCCCCGAACCCCATCTACCCCCTCTCCTCATCTCTTGATGCCAAGCAAACTTATCTAATTAGAAGATAGATGTCGAATAATCGTGTTTATTCAAGATTTTCAAGCTTAAACTGGTGAAAATGCTTTGTTTCTCTATTTAATTATTTATATCAAAAACAAAATGCTATCTACCATATTTATTCCTCATGGGCATTGTTATCTGTGGAAAACTGGGTTGGTTTCGCTGCATCTAATCTCAGATTCTTTAATAACAGTGGCTTATTTTTTAATTCCTATCATGCTTGTCTATATAGTTGAGAAACGAGAAGATATTCCTTTTGATTGGATCTTTCTTTGTTTTGGTGCTTTTATTATTTTGTGCGGATTTACTCATTTAGCGGAAGTTTGGACGCTGTGGCATCCTAATTATTGGGTTTCTGGTTGGCTAAAGGCTTCTACTGCGACAATATCTTTAGGTACGGCAGCATTACTTTTTTGGTTAACTCCGAAGCTTTTAGCTATTCCTAATGTTCCAAAATTGTCTGCATTAAATGTAGCTTTAGAAAAAGAAATTGGTGAAAGAAAGCTGGTAGAAACAAAGCTAAGTTTACAAACTCAGCAGCTAGAAGAAACATTATTAGAACTTCAGCGCACTCAAGCCCAGATGATTCATACTGAAAAGATGTCTGGATTGGGACAAATGGTAGCGGGAGTAGCCCATGAAATCAATAATCCAGTTAGCTTTGTTTATAGCAATCTTGTTCCTGCTAGAGAATACGCTCAAGATTTTGTAGAATTATTAGAACTTTATCAGCAAGAATATCCTCGAAGTTCTCCAATAATTCAAGATAAAATTACAGAGATTGACTTAGATTTTATCAAAGAAGATTTTATGAAATTACTTGATTCGATGAAGGTAGGAACTGAAAGAATTTATAAAATTGTGTTATCGCTGCGTAATTTTTCCCGTCTGGATGAAGCTGAATTTAAAAAGGTTAATATTCATGATGGCATTGATAGTACTTTGATGATTTTGGGAAGTCAATTAAAAGCAGCCTCCGGACATGATGAAATTCAAATTATCAAAGAATATGGCGATATTCCTGATGTGGAATGCTACCCCAGTCAGTTAAATCAAGTGTTTATGAATATTATTGCTAATGCTATTGATGCTTTTGAGGAAAATGATATAAATATTTCCAGTCAGATTACAATTTCTACTCAAAAAGTTAATAATAATTATATAAAAATCATTATTGCTGATAATGCTTGTGGAATTCCGCCAGAGATTCACACAAAAGTTTTCGATCCGTTTTTTACGACGAAACAAGTAGGAAAAGGCACGGGTTTGGGTTTATCTATCAGCTATGAAATTATTACTGATAAACACGGCGGCAAGTTATATTTTGATTCTACTCTTACACAAGGTACAAAGTTTGTAATTGAGATTCCGATTAGTCATAAAAAATAAACAGGGAGTAGGGAGTAGAGAGTAGGGAACATTAACATAGAAACCCGGTATCTTGAAGATACCGGGTTTCTGAGTTTTTACTTAAGTAAATACACTTTGAAATAAAACAAGAGTAGATATTTAGCAAAAGAAATTTTATTTAAAACTTGTATATGAATTTGATGCTGAATTGGGAACAATAAATTTAACGGTAATACATATAATTTTAATTCCCATGTCAGAAAGCGTTTACGAATCAACTTATATAACAGCTGGAGAGACTCAAGGAAAATTACAGCGCACGATGCAGTATCAAAAGGTACTCGATCGCATCCTTGCAAGGATTCGTGCGTCGGTGGATTTGGAATCTCTTTGTGCGGATACCTCTCAAGATATTTGTTGGCTTTTGGATGTCGAAAGAGTTGCACTTTATAAATTTAACGAAGACTGGAGTGGAAGTTTTGTCAATAATTTCGGATTTGCACGCACTCCTTGGCATGATATTCGCGCTTTTGGAAAAAACTTGGTTTGGGAAGATACCCATTTACAAAGAAACCAAGGTGGAAAATATATAAAAAATGAGTCTTATTCTGTTAGCGATATTTATGCTGCTGATTATCCTCGCTGCTATATTGAAGTACTCGAACAATTTCAGATTCGCGCTTATGCGATTGCACCTATTTTTGCAGGTTCCAAATTATGGGGGTTACTTGCTGCTTATCAACATTCCGAAGCGCGTCACTGGTTAGATGATGAAGTAGAATTTTTGCATCAAGCTGGCAGCTATCTGGGAATAGCAATGCAGCAAGCGAAAACTTCCGCACAAGCAGAGCGGCAGACTGCAAAGTTACAAAATGCAGTTGCACGACAGCGGGCTTTGATGGAAGTAGTGGGGAATATTCGCTCATCCTTGGATACTAAATTTATCTTCGATACCACCTGTAAAGAACTTTGCAAGCTGTTGAAGTTGGAAAGGGCAGCAATTTATCGCTTTGATGAAGATTGGGGTGGCGAATTTATCAGTCATTTTGGTACGGTGGAATCCCAGTGGGAAACAACTAATCCTTTTGGTAAAAATTTAGTTTGGCAAGATACTCATTTACAGGAAACAAAAGGCGGGCGTTATCGTAATAATGAAAGTTTTGCGATCGCCGATATTTATAAAGCGGGGCATTCACGCTGTCATATAGATATTTTAGAACAATTTAAAATTCGAGCTTATGTTTTAGCACCAATTTTTATTGGTCCGAAACTATGGGGTTTATTGGGAGCTTATCAACATTCTTCACCGCGTCAATGGCTGGATTACGAAGTAGAATTTTTGTCTTTGGTGGGTGGGCAGCTTGGGGTTGCGATTCAGCAATCGGAATTTTTACAACAGTCGAAACAACAGGCAATTGAATTAGAAAAATCGAACGCACGGCAACGAACTCTAACTGATGTAGTCACAAAAATTCGGTCTTTTTCTAACACGGATTTGATTCTGGAAACTACATCTCAAGAAGTTTGCAAACTGTTGCAAGTGGAAAGAGTTGGGGTTTATCGGTTTAATGAAGATTGGAGTGGTGAATTTGTCAGCAATTTTGGGATTCCTGAAGTTAATTGGACTAATGTTAACCCTTTTGGAAAAAATTTATATTGGGAAGATACTCATTTACAAGAAACAAAAGGCGGTAGATATCGCAATAATGAAAGTTTTGCAGTTAACGATATTTATCAAGCCGGACACGTAAAATGTCATTTAGATATTTTAGAACAATTTAAAATCCGTGCTTATGCTTTAACTCCGATTTTTGTCGGACGTAATTTATGGGGACTATTAGGAGCTTATCAACATACAGCAACTCGTGAATGGGAAAGTTTAGAAGTTGAATTTTTAGCCCAAGTTGCCAATCAGTTGGGGGTAGCAATTCAAAGTGCAGAATTACTTTCTCAAACTCAAAGTCGTGCTGACGAACAACGTCAATCGGCGCAACAGCGAGAGATTCTATTTGATGTAGTTGCTAAGATTCGCGAATCCCTCGACTTAGAAACTATTTTTAAAACAACAGCTCAAGAAATCAGGCGCAGTCTTCGAGCGGATCGAGTAGCAGTATTCCGCTTTCATGAAAACAGTAACTATATTAGTGGTGAATTTATTGCTGAAGATGTATTAGCCGACTTTGAGCCAGCAAATGGTTTATTGTTTGAAGACTATTGTTTTGGCGAACGTTATGTACCTCAATACACTCAAGGAAAAGTTTTAGCAGTCTCTAATATTTACAAAGCAGGTTATCAAGATTGTTATGTTGATATATTAGAGAAATTTGAAATCAAAGCATACATTCTTATTCCTTTGATGGAAGGTAAACGCCTATGGGGGCTTTTGTGCATTCACCAATGTGGTTCTTATCGCAATTGGAAAGATGAGGAAATTCAGTTTGTTACCCAAGTAGCAGCACAGTTGAGCGTGGCTTTGAAGCAAGCTAACTTATTAGGAAAAACCCGCGAACAAGCAGAACAGTTAACTCAAACTTTAAAAGACTTACAACTCGCTCAGATTCAAATGATCCAATCCGAGAAAATGGCTTCTTTAGGTCAATTAGTCGCAGGTATTGCTCATGAAATAAACAATCCAGTCGGGTTTATTCACGGCAATTTACAACACGCCGACGAATATACTCAAGAATTGATGAAATGTTTGAAATTGTATCAGCAACATTATCCACAACCAGTTGTGGAAATTCAAGAATATTTGCAAGAAACAGAAATAGAATTTTTGTTTGAAGATATTCCGAGCTTATTTAAATCAATGCAGGTAGGAACCGATAGAATCCGCGACATCGTTTTATCTTTACGTAACTTTTCGCGTCTGGATGAAGCGAAAGTCAAGGAAGTTGATATTCATGATGGTATTGAAAGTACTTTGATGATTTTACAAAATCGACTCAAACCTGAAGCGAATACCGTACAGATAAAGATTGTTAAGGATTACGAAGCATTACCACTCGTAAATTGTTATCCGGGACCACTAAATCAAGTGTTTATGAATTTGTTATCAAATGCGATCGATGCTTTAGAAGAACATAACAAACAGCGTACACCTGAAGATATAAAAACAAACCCCAGTAACATTCACATATCAACTTCAGTTATCGATGAAGATTGGGTAACAATTTCTATTGCGGATAACGGTCCTGGTATACCTTCCGAGATTCAAGACCAAATATTCAACCCATTTTTTACTACGAAACCAGTAGGTAAAGGTACGGGTTTAGGACTTTCAATTAGCTATCAAATTGTTACTGAAAAACATGATGGTAAACTGTATTTTAATTCAATATCTGGTGAAGGTGCGGAATTTGTAGTAGAGATTCCGATTTCTAGAAAATAATTTGTTCTAAAACCGACATATTTGTAGAGACGTTGCACTGCAACGTCTTTATCAATATTTAGGCAGTATAAAACCATTTATTATTCAAAATTTAGTCCATCCCACAAAATTTTAATTAAATAATCCAAAGATATATACCTTGAGGAATATTAATTATAAATCGGTAAATTCATCAAGTATTAATTTGATGAGATTATTTGTTAATAAAAATAGGAATAATATTACTTTGGGCGGAGTAAAAATAACTAAAAACAAAT
This sequence comes from uncultured cyanobacterium, assembly GCA_963740315.1. GTDB lineage: Bacteria > Cyanobacteriota > Cyanobacteriia > Cyanobacteriales > Nostocaceae > Rivularia. The sequence goes on along the minus strand of CAVUDP010000001.1, from coordinate 1,287,151 downwards.
GAAACTTAAACTGTATTAAACAATTCTAAAAACTTGAATTATAAATGAACAGCAATTATTTGATTTTTAAAGAATCAAGAGAAGTTTTCTATGGATAGGCTTTTGCAAGTAGTAAAAAGACAAGCTACATTCCAACTCCTATCTACTCAACCTTTAGTAAAAATACCACCGTTAAGAGAATGCGAAATATGTGCGATCGTTCCCGTTCGGAATGAAGCCGAAACCCTTCACAGCACTCTTAAGGCTTTAGCTGAGCAAATAGATTTGCATGGAAAACGTTTTCACCCGAAACGTTACGAAATCATTGTTTTAGCAAATAACTGTAGCGATAATTCTGCGGCGATCGCAAACAATTTCGCAGCCCAAAATCCAGATTTAGCGCTGCACGTTGTTGAAGTAACTCTACCCCCAGATCGGGCTTACATTGGCAGAGTCCGCAAAATGTTGATGGATGAAGCATACCATCGTTTGCACGGTTTGGGACGCAGACGCGGGATAATTGCTTCTACTGATGGTGATTCGCAAGTTAGTTCTAATTGGATAGCCGCTAATTTGTATGAAATCAATCGCGGGGTAGATGCTGTAGGTGGAAGAATTACTATTGATAGCAATCAACGCAGTAGATTAAATCCCCATGTTAGAGCTTGCTATTTGCGAGAAGTAGGCTACCGTTATTTAATTGCAGAGTTAGAAAGTTACCTCAATCCAAATTTTTACGATCCGTTTCCCCGACATTTTCAACATTACGGCGCTAGTTTGGCGGTAACTGTAGAAATGTATGCTTTGGCTGGAGGTTTACCCGCCGTCAGAACTCCCGAAGATGAAGCTTTTTACCGTGCTTTACTGCGTGTAAATGCCCGATTTCGCCACAGTCCGTTAGTAAAAGTTGTAACTTCAGCTAGAGTTACCGGACGTAGTGAAGTGGGTTTAGCTAACCAGTTGAAGCAATGGACAAAAACGGGAAGTCAGGCTTTTATGGTTGAACCAGGTGAAGCGATCGCAACTCGTTTTCGAGCGCGTCATCAACTGTGGGTACTTTGGTGGTGTATTCTCAAGGGCGATCGATCTACTCCAAATACAGAAGAATTAGCAGACACTTTTGGAATAGATACTCAATGGCTCACCCAACAATTGCATCAGCCTCAATCCTTCAATTCCCTGTTTGAACGTATCGAACAGCGTTCTTTACAACAAGGAATCTGGTTTGCTCGTTGGGGTGAGGTGGATATTCGGGAAGCGATTCCACAGTTGCGGAAGTTTCTAGAAGATTTGCGGGTTAATAAAGGCTCGTAGTAAGGACTTTAGTCCTAAATCCAAGCTTACACCCGCTCAAATAAATCCAGGCGATATTGTTCTTCTCTTTGTCCTTTTAAATGTCGCAGTTTATCGGGGGTAAATTCCATAAAAGCATCGTGTACTTGCTCGCCGTTTAAAGGATAATCTTGAGCATAAAGAGTCCAATGCACTAATAATAAATGTCCCCCCGGTTGTAAATGTTCTAAAATCATTTTTCGTGCTGTAAGCAAATCTTCCCAAGACAAGTAATAACCAACTTCAGAAACTAAGATTAAATCAAACATTTCTTCGGGAAATTGCTGCGGTAAGCACATCACCTCAAACCGTACTTGAGTCAGATGCTTACAACGTTCAATTGCTTGCTCTTGAGCGATTTTAGATGCATCAACTGAAAGTAAGGATTTACATTTATCTGCTAATTGCTCAGTTAAAACACCGATAGAACCGCCAATTTCAAAAGCGTTATTATACTGTTTTGGTAAAGCTGCTAAGGTTGCTTGATACTTTTTTATTTCGTATTCGCTGGTTTCAAACTTCCACGGATCGCGATCGGTAGTATAAAGAGCTTCAAAATAACTTGCTGGTAAAGAAGATTTTTGGATGTATTGCTGCTGGGGAATGCTGGCATTGTTTAAAGCTTCTATAAATTCATCAAAATCGGTAAAGTCTGTAATAATTTGTTTTACTCCAGCATCTTGTAGCACCTGTTGATTGCTAGTAACCCCGACAAAAGGTAATTGCAACTGTACCGCCGTGAGAACATCCCAAATCCCATCCCCGATGCAAACTATTTTGTCAAAATCGGCAACAGCATACTTTTGCTTAGCTCTGGATATTGCCGTCTTCACGATTTCTTCCCGTGAAATACTATCATCAGCGCTAGCCATCGGTACATTAACATCTAATCCGATCGCTTCGAGTTTTATAGAAGCAGAATCCAACCATCCACCCGTAGCAAAGGCGATCGCCCAATCTTCATCCGCAAGTTTACGCAGCATTGCTGACGTTCCAGGTGTTTCGGAAAACATTTGATTATCGGTTGCGTAATGCGATTTTAGTAGTTCTACAAAGCGATGTTTTAATCTTGATAACTCCTCTTGCTTGGGAGCGCGTCCATTAAAATCTTGAAAAATCTGTATAGATATTGCTGAATCAGTAGTGTGTCCGTAATCACTCCAATTAGTATTAATTCCTGTAATATCAAATTCCTCTGCAAACGCTTTTACATAGCATTGAGTATCTATATCGTTCGTTTGCGTAAGCGTACCATCGATGTCGAAAATTGCTAGTTTCATGGAAGATGGGGGAGAGGAGATGGGGGGATGGGGAGATGGGGGGATGGGGAGATGGGGAGATGGGGAGATGGGGAGAGGGGGAGATGGGGAGACAAGGGGATATTAACTCCTAACTGCTCACTGCTAACTGCTCACTGCTAACTGCTCACTGCTCACTGCTCACTGCTCACTGCTCACTGCTCACTGCTAACTGCTCACTGCTAACTGCTCACTGCTCACTGCTAACTGCTAACTGCTAACTGCTAACTGCTCACTGCTAACTGCTCACTGCTAACTGCTCACTGCTCACTGCTAACTGCTAACTGCTAACTGCTAACTGCTCACTGCTAACTGCTCACTGCTCACTGCTCACTGCTCACTGCTAACTGCTAACTGCTCACTGCTAACTGCTAACTGCTAACTGCTAACTGCTCACTGATAAATAAACTTCCCAAGGGCGAGCAAAATTAGCCAGCATTTGGGGAGAAAGACGAAAACCTTCGGGATCGTCGTCGATTAAGTCGGTGGTTTGAGAACGATAGGCTTGAATTGCAAGTGTCTTCAATTCCACAACTTGATTAATATCTAACCGCCAACAGTCTATTTGTTCCGATTCGGGTATACTTCTACGTTGTTCGGGGTCCCAATCCCAAATCGGATATTCGATGATTCGCGGCTTTAAAGATATACATGATAAAGCTGTATTAATTAAACTCCAAGTCCCACGATGATCTGGATGCGGATCGTAACGCCAAGGTAAAAATATAGTTTGGGGATTAATTTCTATTAACTTTTCACAACAAGCAACAATGGCGTTTCTTCTTTTTTGAGAATAATATGTGGAAATTGAGCCATCGAGTAAACCGAGAAAATCTACATTTTTACTTTCTATTCCTAATATAGATAAAGCCTCAATCGTTTCACTTTCACGTAAAGCCTTTAATTTAGGTGCGGGATATTTCTTAGAACGGGGGTGTGAAAGCGTACCGTCACTCATCACCAATACGCGGACATCGCAGTTGAGACGTAATAAAGCGATCGCACCTCCACAGCCCAACGTCTCATCATCGGGATGCGGTGCAACCACAAGAATAGGACTTTGAGCAATATTGTCAATCGTCCGCAGGGGTAAAATATCGGGATTAATTAACTGTTTCATGCCCAAAGTGAATGTACAGATAAGGTTTCATTTGCAGCGTATTCTCCAGGATTGGCGATCGCAATATCAAAAGCAGGTTGACGCAAGTATAAAGTTAAGTCTCTTATTAAACGTTCCATCGGGTGAGGTGGTAGCAATCCGCGAGTTCCCACACAACGCTCGCAAAGCTGCATGATATCGATGCAAATTTGTTCTATAGCCGTTCGCACCATGTTAGTATAAGCAACCAACTGGTCTGCCTTGGGATTTGTTACTGTTGCGTAATCTCCAAAAACTGGAGCATAAGCAGCGATTTTATCAGCCGCACCCTTTAACCACAGATTACCGCTTTCAATTGCGATCGCCATTTTACCCAAGCGTTGTTTTTGATAAGCATCTTCAGTACGTTGCAAAAGCCGCAAAAACTCGCGAGTCGCATCAAATATAGCTTCTGCACCTCCCAACTGTACCGCAGCAAACCGAATCACCCCAGCGGTTAACCAAGGCTGACGGTAATAATCCCCCGCTTGAGCAATTAACTCATTTTGGGATAATTCCACCCCGGTAAAATCTATTTTAAAACTCGCTGTAGCCTTCATTCCCGGAGGTTGCCACCAACTTTCATCGCTTACCGTAGCAACTTTCTCCATAGGAACTATACACATTTGCCAACCACCGTCGGGTAACACCCCATTCACAAAAGGACGTTCCACATAACCCGCACCAGAACAAAAAGTTTTTGCACCTTCAAGAAGATATCGGCAATTATCTACGGGAATAACCTTTACACCGTCGTTAGCTTCCGCATTCCACACTCCAAAAATTTTACCATTACGAGCATCACGAGCATACGCTTCAATCTGTTCCTTGGTGCCCAAAGTCTGGATTAACTGCAAAGCATTAACGTGTCCTTCATAAACCCTACCAACCGCCAAATTACCGCGTCCGATATGTTTAAGTAACATTAATGTTTCGTACATCACATTACTATTAAATCCCGCACCCCATCCCCCAAACGAAGCTTGTAACGGTGCAGTCAATAGTCCGGCTTGAGCAATTAACTCAAATTCGCGTTTAGCAAAAGCGCCATTTGTATCAATACTTGCAGCATTTGATTGACAAAAATCAGCAATTTCTAACGCATTTTCCAAAGCTTGAGCAACAACAAAATCTTGGCGTTTATCGATCGCAACATCTGATGATTGAGTAATGATAGTCGCTTCCCCCGATAGTAATTATTCGCATATAGTTTTATATATGGAAATTCGGTAGGCAAATGTATCTATCTATCGCGTGATATTATATCTACCCCAAGAGGATTTTGGATTTTAACAACGGATGCTTTGTTACTTGTTCCCAGTCTCTGACTGGGAATACATTGCATGAGGCTCTGCCTCCAGTCTTTTTAAGGGAGGCTCTGCCTCCAAGCACCGTATTCCTTGCCAGAGTCAAGGAAAGGGCATTGGTTCCCTAAATCCGGAGGGGCTGAAGCCCTTACTACGAACCTTTGTTACTAATTATTTCCATCTACCTATTTTTCCATTTATTCAAGAATCGGTTCTAAATGAGAAGAAATCATCAATGCGCCACCATTAACTTGAATTACTTGACCGTTAACAAAACCGCTATAATCTGAAGCGAGATACAAACAAGCTTCTGCTATATCTTCACAAGTACCCAAATGACCTACGGGTATGAGCTTTTTGAGAAGTTCGTATTTAGCCTCTAAGTTGGGATAATTTTCAGCAATACGATTAGTATCAATTGTGCCGGGACTAATTGCATTTGCCGTGATTCCGTATGGTCCTAATTCCGTAGCGATCGCCTTTACCAAAGCATCCAAACCCCCTTTACAAGTAACGTTATGAGCGCGGTGGGATGCTCCAATTGTGCCGTCAAAGCCAGAAATATGAATAATTCTCCCCCATCCTCTGGCTTTCATACCCGCTACTGCTGCTTTGGCAAGATAAAATGCTGAATTTAAATTGGTGTTTATAACTTGATGCCAATCCTCAATAGAAATATCCAAGAAAGATTGTTTTCGTCTGAGTGAAACATTAGAAACAATAATATCAACCGCGCCAAATTTTTCAGTTGCAGTATCAACCATGTTTTGCACTGCATTAGGATCGCTGACATCAGCCACGATCGCAATTGCTCCAGCGCCTAAATCGCGAGCTTGTTGAGCAACTGTTTCAATCGCTTCTCGATTTTTATGACCATTTATAACAACATTGGCACCACATGAAGCAAAAAGTAACGCGATCGCTCTACCAATATTTTGACCCGAACCTGTCACTATAGTTGTTCTACCTTGCAGACTTTTATTGCGATCGATCATTATTTAATTTAACCTTTTTACAAGTATTTATAGCGAGATAATAAATCAGCTTGTACATTTTACTACTCGAATTGCTCATCTTCAAATAAAAATATTTGCAGCAATATTAATTTCTGTGAAATCATCGAATTAGGTAAGAAAAGTAATAAAAGTAATATTTATTTTCAAAAAAAACTGAATACTATGAAACTAAACTGCTGTAAAATAAACCAAGCTGTTATGAAATGTAGTCAATGTTATTTAGTAAGTTAGCGATTATTGACTCTACTTTGCGTGAAGGCGAACAATCTTGCTATGCTAACTTTTCTTGTGAAGATAAAATTGAAATAGCAAGAGAACTTGATGCTTTTGGAGTAGAATACATAGAAGTAACATCTCCATGTGCTTCCCCTCAGTCATTTAAAGATTGTCAGGTTTTAGCTCAATTAGGCTTGCAATCAAAAGTGTTAACACACATTCGCTGTAATTTAGATGATGCTAAAAAAGCCTTAGATACGGGGGTTAATGGTATCAATATATTTATGGCAACCTCTCCACTTTTACGTAAATTTGGTCATGGTAAAGAAATTAACCAAGTAATCGATCTTGCCAGTGAAGTTATTAGCTTTATACATCAACAAAGCCCGGAAACAGAACTACGTTTTTCCACAGAAGATTCTTTCCGAAGTTCGTTTTCAGATTTGTTGAAAGTTTATCTTGCCATTGCAGAATTAGGTATTGTTAATCGTTTGGGAATTTCCGATACCGTTGGTGTTGCAACACCCGATCGAGTCTCTCAATTAGTAAAAACTTTACGTCAATGTTTTGATCGAGATATCGAGTTTCACGCTCATAATGATACCGGGTGCGCGATCGCAAATAGTTATGCAGCCTTTGAAGCCGGTGCTACCCATCTCGATACAACAGTATTAGGAATTGGCGAACGAAATGGGATTACTCCTTTAGCTGGATTAATTGCTCGTTTATATACCCTCGATCCTGACGCTTTACGTGATAAATACAACCTCAAAAATCTTCTAGATTTGCATCAAATTGTCGCGAATAAACTTGGAATCGAAATTCCTTTTAATCACTACATAGTTGGTGAATATGCCTTTACTCATAAAGCTGGAGTTCATACAAAAGCAATCTTGAATAATTCAAACACCTATGAACTAATTTCTCCCACAGATTTTGGGATAACCCGCTCCGTATTAATCAACCATAAACTAACAGGAACTCATGCAGTTACTAATCGGGTGAATCAACTCGGACTCAATTTAGATTCAACTCAAATTAGGTTAGTTACACAGAAAATTAAAGTATTAGCAGAACAACAAAATTTGAGCTTAGAAAAGGTAGATGAAATTTTATTATCTTACAATGGAAGTTATTAAAGAGGTAGTTGTTAGTTGTTAAATCAAAAAAAGGGAGTAGGGGAGTAGAGAATAAAAAAGACGAGAGAAGATGTGAAAGGTATTTTATATAACTCGATAAATCAAAATTAAGTATTTATATAGAAGAAAAGCCGGGATTATATAAATTAGCTTTGTCTAAATTGCAACCGGAATGATATTTGAATCATATTTTAAAATTAGTCTAATTCTTCCGCTTTCTGTTTGACTTCCACAGAAGCGGCAACTACAAACATATCTACCCCAGCAGCAACGCGACGATTTTTTAATGGCGACTTGGGCTAAATCAAACAATTTTCCGCCAGTGCAAGAACCGATAAAAGCTGGGGTAATTGGGATTTCTCCTTTATAATATTTACGATTCCCGTAACACACCCTACTATTTTAATTTAATGTCCAATAGTGCGTTACGGCATTATCTACATGGTAGCCTTTTAATAATATTTACTCGTGCCCTGCTTACCTACTTTTTTAATCTAAAATCCAAAATCTAAAATCTAAATGTCCGATCCCATATTCGATAAAGTTATCAAAAATGTCCGCGTAGTAAGTCCAAATCAAGAATCTATTGAAAAGCTGGATGTTGGCATCATAAACGGTAAATTTAGCCATATTGCACCGGAAATTAAACCAGAGGAAACGCAAGAAATATTCGACGCTAAAAACTTGTTAGGATTCCCCGGTATAGTCGATTCTCATATGCACGTCGGTATCTATCAACCTTTATCCCAAGATGCACTCAGCGAAAGTAAAGCGGCTGCTATGGGAGGAGTTACCAGCAGTTTAACTTACATCCGTACCGGGCAATATTACTTAAACAAAGGCGGCTCTTATCGAGACTTTTTTCCGGAAGTTTTAGAATTATCCCAAGGTAATTTCTTTGTAGATTACGGCTTTCACCTTGCACCGATCGCTAAGGGGCATATTGATGAAATGCAAATGCTGTTTGAGGAGTATGGTGTTTGTTCGTTCAAAATTTTTATGTTCTACGGTGGTTACGGTTTGCACGGTTTATCAGAACAGCAAAATTTGTTTTTGATGATAAATAAAGAAGAGCGTTACGACTTCGCTCATTTTGAATTTATCATGCGGGGTGAGATTTTGGGTAATGCTAAAGGAAGGTATTTGAGAGTTAGGAGTTAAGAGTCAGGGAGTTAGGAATATAATATTGTTGCCTGCTCGCGGTTAAAAAACTTCTGAGTGTTCTCGATCGCACTAGTTTAGTAATTTTGCTTTTAGAAAAGTTAACTCAAAAATATGGCTCGCGCCGACTCAAGATTCATTTTAATTGTGAATGCATTCAAGTAAATTTCACTGCGAAAACAGTTAAGTTAACTTTCCTTGTAACGGAAGAAGATTTCACTCATAATTATGACTTATTAATCAGGCTGGATAAGTAAAGTAAAAAAATCAAACGAGAAATTTTTAGCCAATTCACTTCATATCTAGAAATGTAATAATTATTAATATATTTTATCTTGGTTTTGTGTATTACATAGCTTGAAATAAAACTATAATTGATTCAGTCTGGAAAAAGTATTTTTTATGAGATTAATTGTATGATTAGCAAAATTTTCCAAAAATATCTAGAATCTCGACCTTGCTTAACAGCTTATAACGATAAAGAACAGAAAGAACCTCGGCAAGATACACATTTTATATTATTTCCTAGCAATAAGTGGTTTAATCTGACATTGAATCACATTATGGATCGTCCGGAATGGTACAAGGGAGTATTACATAATCATCCTTGGTTCAATATTAGTATTATTTTGAAAGGTGGTTATTGGGAGAGAACTGATAATGGTGTAAAGTGGTATCGACCAGGTTCAATCATCTTTCGGTCTGCTAAAAAATACCATTCTATTTGGATTGAGGATGATAAAGAAGCATGGACTTTGTTTTTTCACGGACCAGTTTCTAAAAGTTTTGAATTCAAAAAGGACAACAAGTCTACAAGCGTAGAAGAAGTTGGAATGGCTAAAGCAGTTTTCAGGAGCTAATTAAAATTAACTATAGATTATAGATTGTAGGTTGTGTTAGTAACCTAACATTATGTTTAGTCGAATTTGAGTTATTTTAATATACGAAGAATCCAATTTTGGGTTACGGCAAAAAATTAAACTACTCGTTGAAAACAATATCTTTTATGTGCCTAACCCAACCTACATTTATAACTGATAAATGATAACTAATAATTAATTATTATCCTTCAAAACTTCCTAAAACCCGTTCCAAATCTTCGATCGTCACGGGTTTACTTAAGTAATCATCCATACCGGCAGCTAAACATTTTTCTTTGTCATCATACATGGCGTTGGCAGTTAAACCGATAATTATAGTATGAAGCTGTTCTCCCTCTATTTCACGCAATTGACGGGTGGCTTCGTAACCATCCATTACGGGCATTTGACAGTCCATAAAAACTATGTGGTAGTCGCTTTGCGCGAGTTTTTTTAATGCTTGTCGTCCGTCACCGACTACTTCTGCTTCATAACCCAATTCTTCAAGCATAAATATTACAATGTCGCAGTTATCAGGGTAATCTTCTACTAATAGTATTTTAAGGTTTTTAGCTTTAGGTAAATCTACTTTTGGAATTGGTTGTAAATCGGGTTGTAGGGTATTTTCGGCTAAGTCAAAGCTAACCGTAAACCAAAATGTAGAACCGGAACCCGGATGAGTTTCAACGCCGATTTCTCCTCCCATTAAGTCTATAATCCGCCTACAAATTGTTAGCCCTAAGCCAGTACCGCCATATTTACGAGTTGTACTACCGTCGGCTTGAGTAAATGGTTGAAACAAATTTTCTTGTAAATTTGGGTCGATACCAATACCTGTATCTGTAACGCTAAAATTTAGTTTTACCCAAGATTGAGCCGTATCTTGAGTTTCACTTTTGATGTTAACTGATACTTCTCCAATATCGGTAAATTTAATGGCATTACCGATTAAATTACTTAATACTTGTTGCAGACGAAAATCATCACCGATTAAATTTATCGGAACATCGGATGAAATTTCAATTGTTAATTCAAGTCCTTTCTCTTCAGCTTGAGTTGCAAACAAATGAAGTAGATTTTCACCGAGACTATCTAAATTGAATGCGACTTCATTTAACCGCAGTTCCCTAGCTTCAATTTTGGATAAATCGAGAACATCGTTGATAATTCCTAATAATCTTTCTCCATTGCTTCTCAGTTTTACTAATAGGCTACTTTGTCTGGGATTCAAATCGGTGTATTCTAATAATTGACTCACACCCAATACTGCATTCATCGGAGTGCGGATTTCATGGCTGATGTTTGCTAGAAACTCGCTTTTAGCTTGGTTAGCCGAATCTGCTGCTTGAGCAATTGCGATCGCATCTTCTAAAGCTTGATTTTGACGCAAAAGTTGTTCTTCTATATGCTTGCGTTCGGTAATTTCTATGATTACTGTACCTACTCCCCGCTTGCCATCGAGTAAATCTACGGGATAATAACTTGCATACCAATATCGTACTACTTGGGGAATTGCTGGTGTAATTCCTTGAATTTCAAGATTACAAATTGGTTTACCAGTTTCTAGCACTTGATGTAAAATTGATTCTACCCTATCGGCTAAATTGGGTAATAACTCTTTAAAAGTTTTACCTATATGCTCTTCAATCGATAAACCGTTGATGTCGGCTAAAGCTTGGTTAATCCGCAAATATTTCAAGTCTTGGTCGTGTAAACTTAAACCTACCGGACTTGTAGCGTATAAATTTTCTAATAATGCGTTAGCTTGATGTAACTCTTGCTGTATCTTTTTGAGTTCGTCGATATTTACAAATGTCAGCACAACACCGTCGTTAGCGCCATTGTCTCGCAGATAGGGATTAACCCGCATTAATAATTGTTCGCCAGTTGAAGTAATACAAACTTCTTCTTCGCTTATATTCTTAGTATCAACGACTTTTTGAATTATTTCTACTAAATTAGGGCAGTCTAAATTATGGGTAAAATGCGCTAAAGGACGTTCAACATCGGAATTTCTAATATTAATTGCGCGGGTTGCTGCGGGTGTAAATTTGCGAATATTAAGTTGGCGATCGAGGAATACTACTCCAATATCTGTAGAGCGGAGTAAGTTGTCAATGTCGTTATTTAGTTGAGTTAATTCTTGAATTTTGGATTGATATTCGGCGTTAATCGTATATAATTCTTCATTAACTGACTGTAGTTCTTCGTTGGTACTTTGCAGTTCTTCGTTGGAAGCAAGAAGTTCTTCGTTGGTTGCTTGCTGCTCTTCGTTGGTAGTTTCAAGTTCTTCAATGGTTACTTGAAGATTTTCGCGAGTTTGCTGTAATTCGTATTGAAGTTCGGTAATTTGCTGTGCGGCTTCCTTGTCGATTTCAAAACTCGGTGCTGACTTGTCTGCTGTCGAAGATACTTCGTTTTCAACTTCTAATACAACAATCAAAAATTCTTCAATCTGGCTACTTTTGGTATCCGAACCTACTTTTAATCTGACTCTTTCTTCTCCTTCACCTCGATTAAATTTAATTCCGTTATATACCAGCATTTCTCCATCGCGTTTAGCACGGTGTAATGCTGTAGATAAAGGTAATTTTAAGCTGGGATGAATAATTTCGACAATATCTAATATTGATTCACCTACTGGATAATCCAGCAATCTGGCAGAGTTATGAAATACTCTTACCATTTGATTTTCACGGTTAACCATCACACACGTTAATTGTCTTTCTGCCAAACAGTAATTAAAGACTTCTCCTAATACTTTATCAAATTGATTGTGTCTGGGTTTTCCACGTACATAGGAAGGAATCGGCGTAATTATTGGTTGTCGTGTTAGTGGTGCAAGAGATAAGGAAACATCTCGTTTTTTACGGAAAATTTTCCATTTGGAATTGAGGGGGATAAATTCTTCGTTTAAATCTCCCAAAGTTTCCGAACTACCTGAAAATAGAATACCAGTAGGAGCGATCGCAAAATGTAGCAGTCGCAATACTTGCTGCTGGAGATGCGGCTGCATATAAATTAGTACGTTGCGGCAGCTAATCATATGCATTTTAGAAAAACCGGCATTTTTAGTTAAATCGTGCGGTGCAATAATTAATATTTCCCGCAAAAAATGCTTTACTTGATAGCGATCGCCATTATGGACAAAGTATTTTTCTAAAAGTTCGGGAGATATATCATGATTGATGCTTTGGGGATAAATACCTCTGGCTGCAACTTCTAAAGCGTTGGTGTCTACATCAGTAGCGAATACTTTGATATGTAACGATTTACCGCTTTTCTCCACCGCTTCGTTAATCAGTATTGCCATCGTATAGGCTTCTTCCCCCGTAGCGCAAGCTGAAACCCAAACTCTTAATTGCTGTAGCGGTTGTAAATTAGCGACAATTGAGGGTAATATTTCGTTTTCTATATATTCCCATGCAGGGCGATCGCGAAAAAAGCAGGTAGCCCCAATAAGTAAGTCTTGGCGTAATAATTTTTGTTCTTCTTCCGAATCTTTTAATAAACTAATATAGTTTTTTAAACCACTGCTATTAGTTAAAGCGCAACGTCGATGTATCCTTCTGGCAAGAGTACTAATTTTATAATGTGAAAAATCAATATCTTCATGCTCGGCAAGAATATTTAAAATTTGCTGCAATCTATCTGTATCAATTAAAGTGATATCCTGCGGCGAAATAGACGGATTTTTTTGTGAAAAGCGAATTAATTCAAAAACAGTCCGAGCTAAATCTTGAGGAGAAAGAATTTCATCTACTAAACCGCTGGGAATCGCACTACTGGGCATAGAATTAAATTGAGCGGTTTCGGGTGACTGTACCAAACCAATACCACCCGCTTCGCTAATCGTCTTTAACCCTTCAGTACCATCATTTCCCGTTCCCGATAGCACAATACCGACTACTTTTTCACCCCATTGTTGCGCTGCGGATTTAAAAAATTTATTGACAGGATAACCAAAAGAACGATTTCTTTTTTCCAAACGTAACTGTCCGTTTTTGAGAGTTACAAGTTTACCCGGTGGCAAAACGTAAGCATGACTTGGTTCGATAATTGTACCATCGATAATTTCATGAACGGGTAATTGAGTTTTTCTTTGAATGATTTCCGCCATCATGCTTTTATAGTCGGGAGACAAATGCTGTATAACTACAAAAGCTGCACCTGGATGATCTGGTAAATTACTAAAAAATGCTTCTAAAGCCTGTACACCTCCGGCTGAGGCTCCAATCGCGATGATAAAAAAATCTCTGGTTTCAGAAGGTGTTTGTGTCATTAACCTTTTCCTATATCCTTTTAATCATTCCTGCTTGAGATTATGCTCTTTGTAGAGTAAAAAATTAGTCAAGAGAATGTTACAGTTTTCTGATTTTTTTTAGTAAAACTTTTTAAACAGCTAAACTTTTAGCTATCCATTCGTAAATTATTAAGCAAAAATTTAGCCGTTAAATTATATTTTTAACTTAAGTCAATTTTTAATCTATATATCGCTAAATTTACTACATTAATACAATACATTCAATTTGCAAAAAGTAATAAATTATAAATCACTCTAAGGAAGGATGACTTGAAATAATTCGTCTTTTTTTTATTTGAGGCTGGAATTAAGAATTAGGAGTTACAACTAAGGGATTTTGGATTAAAAATCTACCTCATCTCTTCTTTTCTCCGTTGTCTCCCCCACGCAATGGCTCCTCTACCCATCCACTATTTACAATAAAATCTTGTCATCTAACCCAATGTCTGCTCAAATAACAGCAGTATTGATAATTATATAAGTTAGATAAAATCGGCATGATAGCCAAAACCAACTTAACAGAATCATTTATTGCCTTAGCGCTGCAAGTTACTTGTCATGCAGTCAACCGCGCAACTACCCGCTCAGAAGCCAGCGAATTGATGCTTGATACGATCGAACGCTTAAGCCAACAAATCGCCGCGAGCATTGCTTTTATTGGTTCTGATTGTCGTTTAATAGTATTGCCCGAATACTTCCTTACAGGTTTCCCCTTGGGAGAATCAATCGATGCATGGGCAGAAAAAGCTTGTTTAGAAATGCAGGGTGTAGAATACGAAGCCTTAAGTAAAATTGCTCAAAAGCATAGTATATTTATTGCCGGAAACGCCTACGAATTAGACCCCAACTTTCCCGGATTATACTTTCAAACTTGTTTTGCGATCGATCCCACAGGCTCAATAATATTACGCTATCGTCGATTAAACTCGATGTTTGCACCCACACCCCACGATGTTTGGGATAAGTATTTAGATTGTTACGGTTTAGAAGGAGTTTTTCCCGTAGCTAAAACAGAAATCGGCAACTTAGCAGCGATCGCATCCGACGAAATTTTATTCCCCGAAGTAGCCAGATGTTTAACAATCCGGGGAGCAGAGATAATTTTACATCCTACATCAGAAGTCTACGGTAAAGAATTAGCCCCCAAACAAGCCGCCAAAATATCCCGCGCCGTCGAAAACATGGTTTACGTAGTTTCCTCAAATACCGCCGGAATCGTAAATACCCCCATACCCGCCGCCTCCGTCGATGGAGGTTCCAAAATCATCGATTATCGCGGTATAGTGCTGTCAGAAACGGGTGCGGGTGAAAGCATGGCAGCCTTTGCCCAAATAGATTTGGCTGCATTACGTCGTTATAGAAAACGTCCGGGGTTAAATAACTTACTTGCTCGTCAGCGATTTGAACTTTACGCAGAAACTTACGCGCAAACAAAATTATATCCACCTAATACCATGTTAGAAGGCGAAATAGAACGTAAACATTTTATTAAAACACAGCAGGAAGTTATTGAAAAAATGGGCATAGGTAATACTGAATAAAACTTTTACAATCCAAAATCCAAAATCTAAAATTGTGATGTCCAAACCAATCGAAATCCGCAATCCCCGCACGGGAAAATATGATTATGTAATTATACCGCCCCCGGAAAAGCTTTTAATACAGCAATGCAATCGTTTGCGAAGAGCGCAAAAAAGCTGGTTTGATTTGGGTTTAAATGGGCGAATTGAAGCTTTACGAGAGTGGAAGGATGCTATATATTCAACCCAGGATAATTTATTAGAAGCTTTAGTAATTGATACGGGAAGATTTCGAGAGTCCAAGTTAGAAATTGACTCGTTTCTTTCGGGTATTGACAAATGGTGCCGCTTAGGTTCAAGGTTGTTGCAAGACACGGAAAAAGGAACCTCAATTTCGTTTATTAATTTGCAGCAAACAGCAGTACCTTATTCTTTAGTCGGCGTTATCAGCCCTTGGAATTTTCCTTTATTATTATCAACTATTGATACTGTTCCTGCATTATTAGCGGGTTGTGCGGTGATTGTTAAACCTAGTGAAATTACCCCGCGATTTATGGCACCTCTAATGAATGCAGTGAACGCAGTACCGCAACTACGAGAGATATTGACTTTTGTCGAAGGAGATGGTAAAACAGGGGCAACTGTAGTAGAAAACGTAGACTTAGTATGCTTTACAGGTAGTGTCGAGACAGGACAACAAGTTGCGATTGCTGCCGCACAACGTTTCATTCCTGCTTTCTTAGAATTGGGAGGAAAAGACCCAGCAATTGTTTTAGAATCAGCAGATATAGAGTTAGCAACTTCAGCTTTATTATGGGGTTCTGTAGTCAATAGCGGACAGTCATGTTTATCAATAGAAAGAATTTATGTAGCTAAAGATATTTATGAAGAGTTTTATCATAAAATTGTAGCCAAAGCACATAAGTTAAACCTTGCTTATCCAACTTTAGAAAGTGGAGAAATCGGTCCAATTATTTCCGAAAGACAAGCAGCAATTATCAGCGAACATTTAAAAGATGCAGTAGCAAAAGGAGCCATAATTCACAGTGGTGGAGAAGTAGAAGAATTCGGTGGTGGTTGGTGGTGTCATCCGACGGTTATTACGGAAGTCAATCACGAAATGAAGATAATGAACGAAGAAACATTTGGTCCGATAATGCCAATCATGTCCTTTTTTACAGTAGAAGAAGCCATAGAATTAGCAAACGACACCTATTATGGATTAAGCGCTGCGGTATTTTCCGAATCGATAGATGAAGCATTAGAAATAGCGCGTCAAATTGATGCCGGTGCAATAAGTATTAACGATGCAGGTTTAACAGCCATGATGCACGAAGCCGAGAAAAACGCCTTTAAATTTTCTGGTTTAGGAGGTTCCCGCATGGGTGCATCAGCATTAACAAGATTCATGCGGAAAAAAGCATTTTTGATTAAAACTAACGATAATTACGATCCTTGGTGGTTTTAATCAGTGAACAGTGAACAGTTATCAGTTATCAATTAACTCCGAACACTGATTAAATGGATGACACTGATGACACTGATTAATAACTCATAACTCATAACTCCTAACTTATAATTATGTCAAATATTAAAGAAGGAATGCCGGTACTTTTTCGTCACCAAGGAGAGTGGAAAGGTACTTATACAGTAGTTGACAGTGAAGGAAAAATTATTGATAAGCATGAATCGCATTTAATCTGTGAGTTTCCTGAATCTAGTGATTATTCTTATAACCAAATCAATCGTTATACTTGGGCAGATGGCAAACAAGAAGAACATCAATTCCCTGGAACTTATCAAGATAAAAAGCTGATATTTGATACCGATCGCATTATTGGAAAAGCTTGGGAAGTTGATGATTCAACGATTATTTTATGGTTTTCCTATAAAGGAATGCCCAATGCTTATTTGTATGAAATGATTAATATTAGTCCGTGCAACAACCATCGTTTCCGTACTTGGCATTGGTTTAAAGAGAATAGAGTATTCAAACGCACGCTAATTCAAGAAGAAAGAATAAAAAATGGGGAATAGGGCATGGGGTATTGGGCATTGGGCTACCTCCCACCTACGGTGAATGGGGATAGTTAAAACCACCGGAGTTATGAATATTATTTCTCCCCATCTCCCCCTCTCCCCATCTCCCCCTCTCCCCATCTCCCCCTCTCCCCATCTCCCCATCTCCCCATCTCCCCCTCTCCCCCTCTCCCCATCTCCCCCTCTCCCCATCTCCCCATCTCCCCCTCTCCCCATCTCCCCATCTCCCCATCTCCCCCTCTCCCCATCTCCCCATCTCCCCATCTCCCCATCTCCCCATCTCCCCCTCTCCCCCTCTCCCCATCTCCCCATCTCCCCCTCTCCCCATCTCCCCCTCTCCCCATCCCCAATCCCCAATTTCTAAATATTTTGTATAAATTGAACGGTAATAAGCGTTACATTTCTTTATGATAGGAAAAAAGCTCGTAGAAGAATTAATCTATGCTTTCTCGTATTAAAGATTTAGCAAAAGAATTAGCACCGCGTTTGATTGAAATTCGTCGCCACGTTCATTCTCATCCGGAACTCAGTGGTGAAGAGTTCCAGACGGCGGCTTTTGTGGCTGGGGTTTTGTCTTCTAACGGTATTCACGTAGAAGAAAATGTTGGTAAAACCGGCGTGGTTGGGGAACTTGAAGGGAATGGTAGCGATGAGCGTATTTTGGCTATTCGTACCGATATGGATGCTTTACCGATTCAGGAATTAGCATCATTGGATTTTACTTCTCGCAACCAAGGTATTATGCACGCTTGCGGTCATGATGTCCATACCACGGTGGGTTTGGGTACGGCAATGATTTTGTCTAAGTTATCGCATGAGTTAGCCGGAAAAGTACGGTTTATATTTCAGCCAGCAGAAGAAATTGCTCAAGGTGCCAGCTGGATGGTTGCAGATGGAGCGATGGATAATGTAGATAGTATTTTGGGAATTCACGTTTTTCCTTCGATACCTGCGGGATCGGTTGGCGTGCGTTACGGTGCTTTAACTTCAGCAGCAGACGAATTAGAGATTATTATAACTGGCGAATCGGGACACGGCGCACGCCCACATCAAGCAATAGACGCGATTTGGATCGCCGCACAGGTAATTACCACGCTACAACAAGCGATCGGGCGTACCCAGAATCCCTTACATCCGGTAGTATTAAGCATAGGAAAAATCGACGGTGGTAGAGCGCCCAATATCATCGCCGACACCGTGCGCTTACAAGGAACAGTGCGATCGCTGCATCCAGAAAGCCGCGCCAATCTTCCCAATTGGATTGAAAATATTGTCAAAAGCGTTTGCGATTGCTACGGTGCGAAATACCAAGTTAATTATCGTCAAGGTGTACCCAGCGTCCAAAACGATTTAGTACTTACCCAAATATTGCAATCAGCAGCAGAAGAAGCATGGGGTAGTTCATGCGTACAGGTTTTACCCGAACCTTCTCTCGGCTCAGAAGATTTTTCTATGTACTTAGAAAAAGCACCGGGTTCGATGTTCCGTTTGGGTGTAGGCTTTACAGATAGAGAAGTGAATCACCCATTACATCATCCTAAATTTGAAGTTGACGAATCCGCCATAATTGTTGGAGTTGTTACCTTTGCTTATGCGGCTTATAAGTATTGGCAAATTAACAATAATACGACTTTAAATTTAAATACTGTAGCAGTTAGTAGTTAATAGTTAATATAAAATTTACGTCTAAGAGGATGTGCGTAAAAATCTAATTTTATACTTAACCTGGTGGTTATTAAAACATCCTCTAAAACAAACTCTATTCTTTTTTTTAAGAGTAGAGTTGATCGACAGAAAAAACAATCCAAAATCCAATATCTAAAATATTAAGAGTTTTTATCCGGAGTTATGCAATTAAATCATGAACTTTATAGCTAATAGAGGGACGCAAAATTAATGTAGGATGTTCATTGTCCATCCTACATTTTCTTAATAAAACATATCAAAAGTGTATGTTGTTTCAGATGCGGTGTTATCAGGAGAAAATATGAAAAGAATTTTATTTTGCAGCTAATTAAAGTATTTTAAAAGATGTTTAATAAGTATCGTTTTTAACTAAATCATCGGACGATCCCCCCTTCCCCCCTTAAAAAGGGCAGGGCTGTTTCATTCCCTCAAAAGTTTGAAAATCCAGTATAGAAGTCGGGTTTTTTATATAAGAGTATCTGTAAAAACCTGACATTTTTATAAAAACCCGACTTCTCACCATTGCAAATCATATTGACAATTTACCTTCTTTATCGAATGAAACAGCCCTGCTTTAAAAAGGGGGGCTAAAGTGCCCCAAGTTAGCGGGGGATTTAAGGCAATCTAAAAGTTTGCAAGTTTTATTTATTACTTTTCAAACATCCTCTTACGCTCAATTATAGATTTTTAATTTTAGGTTGTGTTATTGCGGAGTATAACGCACCATAAAATAAATAGTAACAATTTTAATAGATTAATTATTTTAGCTGACTGCATTGAAATAGGAACCTACACTTTTTGTTCGCCTTTCCCCTTTCTTAAAAAACAATTTAACCAAACCAAATTACTATATTCGTGTTTTAATGACAACAATTGCGGAACCTCGGTAACGCTAAAACACTCATAAAGTACACATAAAATACAAATAATTACCGCTACTCGAATGTCTAAAAAGTCTTCCCTAAGTTTACTATTATTATTCTTCGGCGTTCAAATTGGCGTTAATCAGCAAGCAGCAACAGCACAAACACAGTCACCAGTTGTAATCCCAACAACTCCGACTATACCTACACCTACAGCCCCGGTTCCTCCTAGAACTATACCTACACCTACACCTCCAAGAAATACTCCTGCACCTTCAGGAAATAGATTTTGCGCTTCTCAATTAAATTCGGTTGTGGATGGTGTAACAAATCGCGCCCAATTTAACAGAACCCATTGGGGTATTTTGGTACAAAATCAGTCTTCCCCACAAACGCTTTACAGCCAAAATGCTAGTAAATACTTCACTCCAGCATCCGTCACCAAGTTGATGACAACGGCGGCGGCATTACAGGCATTAAGTCCTAACTATCGCATTCGTACTTCCGTATTTGGTAATAATAATGGTGTCGTACAAGTGGTGGGTAGAGGAGATCCTAGTTTAAAATCCGAACAACTTGCAGTATTAGCGAAACAATTGCGTCAAAAAGGTGTTAGTCGAGTTAATCAACTAATAGCTAATGACGGTTATTTTAAAGGGGAAGCAGTCGAACCAAGTTGGATGTGGGAAGACATACAGTTTTATTACGGCGCACCAGTTAACAGTTTGATGTTAAATGAAAATGCTGCTGTAATTAGATTGTTTCCTCAAAGAGTTGGTAGACCTTTATTATTAAAATGGGATAATCCCGTAGATGCATCTGGATGGAAAGTTGTTAACCAAACCGTGACAGCAGCTAAAGGTACAAAAGGTTATATCGAAATTAAGCGCGATTTAAAAGGACAAACCTTGTACTTAAAAGGACAACTAGCTGAAGATTCCAATCCTGATGTAACCGCGATCGCAGTTTTCGATCCCATACAAAATTTCTTAGAACATTTCCGTCAAAATTTAGCAAAAGAAGGAATTTCGGTTGCAGGGATGTACCGGGGAACAAGCCAGAGTACTGGAAGGGAGTTAGCCGCAGTGCAATCTCCACCGTTATCGCAATTAATTGCAGAGACGAATATTAACAGTAATAATTTGTATGCAGAAGCTTTATTGAAAGCCTTAGCCGTTAAAAGGCGATTCGAGAACAATCAAACCACCGTTGAAAGAGGTTTGGAAGTGATGAAATACACTTTAGCAGATATTGGAGTTGACCCTGCAAGTTATAAATTAGTAGACGGTTCGGGTTTATCTCGCAAAGATTTAATTAGTCCCCAAGCATTAGTGCAGACATTGCAAGGGATGGCGAAATCTCCCTATGCTGCAATTTTCCGTGCTTCCCTACCAGTTGCGGGTAAAAATGGTACATTAAAAAATCGTTTTAAGGATATATCTCCAGAAGCTTTAGTACAAGCGAAAACCGGAACAATGACTGGTGTGATAACGCTTGCGGGATATGTTAACGCGCCGAATTACGGTCCGGTAGTATTCAGTATTATGGTGAATCAAACCGAACAGCCGATTAGAACCGTTAGAAATGCAATTGATGAGATTGTCGTGCATTTAAGTCAGTTGAAGAGGTGTTGATAATTGGGGCTTTAGGAAGCGCACAGGTTTGCAAAAGTTCGTAGTAAGGGTATTGGTTCCCTCAAATGAAAGGGCTAAAGCCCTTACTACGAACCCAAACATTTCAAGTTATTACAGTTGTGATTGCTTATATTTGTAAAAATACTTTCAGCTTCATCTTCTGTAAAGTCCTTCCCCTTGTCTCCCCATCCCCCCATCTCCCCATCCCCCCATCTCCCCATCCCCCCATCTCCCCATCTCCCCAATCTCCCCATCTATCCTTTCCTACGACTCAACCAATTATCGAGAGAAATCAAATTGAAACTACAGCCAGCTAGCAAAATAAATAAGACAAGATTATAAATTAATTGCGAACCTGCCGTATCCCATTTCTGTAGCAAACAAACGCCAAACATTAAAGTCATCATCAGCAGAAAATTAGCTATCAAAGCTTTACGAGTTTGCAACCCCAAAATTAATAGCAAGCCTACAGCAAATTCTACAATGGGAATTAAATAAGCTGATCCTGCAATTAATAATGGAGGAATGGCAATGTCTTTATAAAGTCCTACTTGAGAATCTACAAAGCCAGATATATTAGGAAGTCTAACTAAACCATGCACAAACATATTGATACCAAAAACCAGCCGTAAAAACGTGTAAGCTAGAACGATATCGGAATTACGCAACTGGACTTTTGGGTTATACATTTGTTCTATTTGACTCCGTAACGTAGGTGTCATCATAGTCGTTTGTAGCTGATGCTGCATCCAAACTAACCGGACCAGTACCGTAATAATATATAAACAACATCGCACCTACTAAACCGAAATTTTTGAGAAAAGCATTCCATTCATCAGGGTTAGTAAAAGCATTGTGAAAAACGAATGTTGTCGGAACTAAAAAGATAATTAATAAAATTGCTCCTATACGTGCTTTAAAACCGAATAAAATCGAAAGTCCACCCACCAAAGTACAGAAAATATTACCTGCAAGTAATAAAGGTGGAAAAGGTAAACCACGTTCGGTCATCATTCCTACAATACCTGAAAAACCAAGGGTATTAGAAACCGCAGCTTTAAGAAAAATCGCCGCGAGAAAAGCTCTACCAATTAACGGAATATACTTTTTGAAGCCCATAATGAATTTTAGATTTTAGATTTTAGATTTTAGATTATTTTAGGTCAAAGGTTAAAGGTTATTTTAGGTCAAAGGTCTGCATGTTAAAGGTCAAAGGTATAATAATTCCTAACTCTCCCCCTCTTCCCCCTCTTCCCCCTCTTCCCCCTCTTCCCCCTCTTCCCCCTCTCTCCGTCACTTATTGCCTGTAGAAATAATAACCCTCGATGCACCTTCGCTGAAGAAATAATTTTTCAGCCAGTTTCCAAGTACTCCCAAACGGTTGCGAATTCCTGGAAGGTATAACAAATGAACTTCTAACCATAGAAACCAAGCAATAAATCCTTTAATTGCGAATTTACCTATTTTCCCGACTCCTGCGTGTTTTCCAATAATTGCTAAACGCCCTTTGTTGAAATAATCAAAGGGTTTGAGTGATTCACCGCGCATTTGTCGGAGTATATTATCTGCTGCTGTTTTTCCTTGTTGAATTGCTTCTTGTGCGACTCCGTTGAATTCTTCTTGAATATCAACGTAGGAAACGTCTCCTACACCATATACATTTTTATGTCCGCAAAGTTGTAAGGTTTGCTCGACTATAATTTTATCTTTTGCAGCGGTTTTTACCGATTGTTTGGTTTCGGGTGTCGCGGCTAATACTCCCGCAGTCCAAATTACTGTATCTGTAAATATAGATGTATTATCTTCGAGATAAACGGCTTCTGGAGTGACTTTACTTACTTTTGAATTCAGATGTACTTTGACTCCGTGACGACGCAAGTATTTTTCGGTGTAGTTTCCTAATTGTTGGGGATAGCTAGGAAATAACTGTTCTCCCGATTGCAAAAGTATGACTCGTGCGCGATCGCGATTTAAGCTAGGATAATCTTTTTTAAAAGCGCTGTGAATCAATTCGTTTAAACTACCAGCTAACTCTACACCAGTTGCACCACCACCGACTATGACAAAAGTTAATAACCGTATTTTTTCTTCCTCATCGTCGGTAATCTCTGCTTGCTCAAAACGACTTAATACTTGATTGCGGATGGCGATCGCATCATACAAAGTCCGCATCGGGAAACTGTTTTCCGGCGCTCCGGTTACGCCGAGGTATTGCGATTGACTACCCGTAGCAATTACTAAATAATCGTAATCAATTGCGATATTTTCGGCATGAATAATTTGCAACTGTAAATCAATTTTTGTAATATCCGCTTGCAAAAAATTTACTGTTGGTAAACCTCGAAATAAACTACGCAAAGGATAAATAATTTGGTGGGGATAAACTACGGCGGTGGCAACTTGGTAGAGCATTGGGATAAAAGTATGATAATTATGGCGATCGATTAGTAAAACATTGACTCCATTTTTACCCAGCTTTTTTGCAGCTTCTACACCCGCAAAACCAGCACCAACGATCGCGACTCTTGGTTTAGGAGAAGTCATTTCTTTTTTAAGTGGTTTGGTTTTGCTTGCATTTTCTCCACTCTAATGATATTAGATAACTCGCAAATAAATAATTTTTTGATGACTATCTATTTTAAAGAATATACTAACTACCTTTTTTAGTAATTTTAAAGACAAGTATATAAATCTATCTTTAGACTTAATCCGTGAGGAATAATGCTTTAACGATCGCTATTTCCGAAATTTTACAACTTTAGATTTCTTTCTATATAAATACTTAATAGTTGTGATTATAATAACTATTTTTTAACAGGACTTACGCAACGGAGATTTGTCATTGCGACCGGAACGCAGTGTAGGGAAGCAATCGCAGAGTTGTTGCGATTACGTCGCTATCGCTCGTAATGACGTAATTACGTTGCTTTTGCGTAAGTCCTATTTAATTTAGATACGGTTTAAAGATTAGAGGTTGGTAATTATGTGTATAAAGTTATTGTAAAGATAGCAGAATTGTTTATAAAAGTGGTCTGACTAACGAGAGAATGATCCAGGGATTATTCCTTGTCCAGATTTGATTTATTCTCCGATCGCGAAGTTCAAAATGTGTTGGCATTTTTGCTAAGTTTTTGATGCTGTCATTTTATAAATTAAAGAATTTCGGTTTTCTTTCATATCGGTGAGAAATAAAGGTAAAAAACAAGAAAGAATATTCCTTTGAAAGCACTAACAACCCAGGAGAATTCCTATGGCTGAAGCTCAAAACGCCGAAATTCCCGTTATTTCTATAAATGAGCCAATAAGACAACCGATTCCTGTCGAACCTGATTTTCCCATCGGTGGATCTACTCCCGAAGCAACAATTATAGTAGAAGGTGATAACACCAGTAATGCGCGATTAAGCATTGATTCCATACTGCCAGCACCAAATCGTATTGAAGGAACCGATAATCCTGAAATACTTTTTAGTACACCTGGAAATGACTTTGTTTTAGCTAAAGGTGGTAATGATACTATCTTCGGTAGTTTGGGGGATGATTTCTATAACGGTGGCGATGGATTTGATACTTTAGACTACACCTTTTTAGGACGAAAGATTACCCTACTTCCACGAGGTTTGATTGGTAATGGAGATAGTCAAGGAAGTCAAATTCAAGACATAGAAAGAATTGTCGGCGCACCAAAACAAGATAATACTATCGATGGTTCCGGTGGTGGGGAAACTCCTGTATTTTTCACTATCGATTTGTCGGAAAATCAGTTAATAGTAGAAGATACTCCCACCTTTGGTTCTGTTGAATTTGTAGTTGAAAACTTTGTCAACGTTAAAGGAACCGAAAACTCTGATTTTATTATCGGCAATAATAAAAACAATCAACTATCAGGGAATGGCGGAAACGATACTTTAATCGGTCTTTTCGGTAATGACACCTTGGATGGTGGTTCTGGAAATGATACTTTAACAGGTGCAGATCCAGATGTACAAAATACTGTAAGAAGAGAAAAAGATATCTTAACAGGTGGAAGTGGAACCGATAAATTTGTTTTAGGTAATGAATCTGGTTCTTTTTACGATGATTTTGGCGATAAAGACTTTGCTAAGATTACCGATTTTACTTTTGGAGAGCAAATTCAATTAGGTAGTGGGGAAACCTATAATGTCGAGCAAAACAAAAATGGATTTAATATATTCTTAATTGAAGATTTCGGTAGAGATTTAATTGGAAAAGTAACAATAGCTTCGGGAATTTCCAGTGCAGCTACTCTAAGAAGCGCCGCAGTGACAACAGATGCATTAACAATGGATTCTGCATTAACAACGGATGCTGTTAGTAGTTCATTTACTGATATCCCTGAAGGAGATTTTACTCTAAATTCCGGCGAACAGAAAGGTATTTTTGTCGCATAGAATTTAGCGATCGGTGAAAATTAAATAAAATCTCAATATAAGTTTATTTGAGGTGTTGATAAACTCGGTTTTTTTTTTAAGCCGGGTTTTTTTAATTATCATTAACGATTTATAGGAATCCGGTTTGAATTTTGAATGAAATTAGGTATTTGTAGGGTGCGTTATGGCTTCAGCCTAACGCACCAAAAAGAAGAATTGTTGGTGCTACGTGTTTTTAAAAAATAAAATGTGAGTCCTATATAAGTCCTATATATCTTAAGACAGAATAAGTATTACTTCAGATATATTTTATTAAATTACATTTTGATCTTGGGAACCAATATATACACAGCTATTTCAAGAATATTAAAATAATTATTTAGCAAACAAAAAATTATGCTGTCAGTAATGAAAAAATGTTCATATTTAGCGGTTGGATTAGCCATTCAAAGCATAACAGCTTGTCAAACACCGAAAGCCGAATCGCAACAAACTGATAATACCAATCAATCTGAATCAACGAGTCAACAACAGCAGACTAATTTAATCAGCTTGCTTCAGGTAAAAAAAGATAACACCAATCAACAATTACAAGGTCAAATTTATCCTATTGCTTTATATCGTAATGGTAGCTATATTGATGTTAGCAATAATATTACCGAGAAGGTAAGAAAGGTTTTAGTAAGCAACAATTCTGACAAATATACTTTAAGTGAAAATGACCGAGAAAAAAGTGTATTAAACGGTATCAAAGATTTTACAGTAGTTAGCGATCGCAACAAAATCGGTAATATAACAGTAGATAACCTAGATGTCAGTCAGCTTAGTTGTTCTTACTTTGTAGCCGGGAAAGTACAGAATCAGCAATCATTATCAGAAGCCTTTAATCAAATCCCCTCAGATAAATCTAGAAATAGAACTAGAGATTTCAACGGTAATAAAATTGACGAAACATACCGTAGTGCGATCGCCGCAGCCGTAAGGCTGAACGCGATTAAAAATTATAATTCCACTTCTGCTAAAAACCCGCAACCATCACAAGCCGATTTAAATCGTTACAAGCAAGATTTATTAGCAAAAGCAAAAACTATTATTTCTGAATCACCCAAAGCTCAAAATATAAACGCTTCTTCAGATTTTGTTGTCGAAAAGCTGTCTGTATTTGACCTTGATAATGATGGTAATCTAGAAGTTTTCGGTACAGTTAGGAAAGGAAAAGAAAACACACAATCCCAAACCTCTCCTCGTATCTATGCAAACCTATGGCTAAATTACAGCAACTCACAACCGCAAGTGATTAGCAGCCAAGTACAACCTGACTATGACATATATAGTACTTTAGACGTTAACAGCGACGGTGTTAAAGAAGTAATTGTAAAAAACACTGTTTACGAATCAACTACATTCACTATCTATGAATATAAAAACAACCAATTAAAAGAAGTATTCAACGGTTTTAATTACGGATGCTGAAGAAAGGGGGAGAGGGATTTTCGGTCGAAAACCTCTTTCCTAATAAAAAGAAAGAGGTTGCAAATTAGCTAAATTCACCGCTTACCAATTACAGCTTTTCGTGAGCAGCCAAAATAATTCTTTCTGTTTCTTCCCAACCAATACAAGCATCAGTCACGGAAACTCCATGCTTCAACTCTTGTAAATTAGTAGGAATCTTTTGATTGCCTTCATATAAATTAGATTCCAACATCATCCCTACGATAGATGTGTTGCCGTCCGCTATTTGCTTCACCACATTTTCTAAAACACCAGCTTGCAATTTATAGTCTTTATTAGAATTACCGTGACTGCAATCAACCACAATTCTTGGTGTTAAATCTGCTTTTTTGAGTTGCTCCTCTGCTGATTTTACATTTTCGCGATCGCAGTTTGGTTTCCCACCACCACCACGTAAAATTATATGACCGTAATCATTTCCTTTGGTTTGAACAATACTAACTTGTCCTTGTCGATTTAAACCTAGAAAATGATGGCTATTTTTAGCTGACTCTAAAGCATTCAAAGCAACTTTAATATTACCATCGGTACCATTTTTAAAACCGACTGGCATGGAAAGCCCGCTGGACATTTCCCGGTGAGTTTGTGATTCAGCAGTTCGTGCCCCAATCGCAGACCAAGAAATTAATTCGCTGATGTACTGAGGTATAATCGGATCTAAAGCTTCCGTACCTGCGGGCAATCCTAATTCATTAATTTTTAAGAGCAGTTCCCGTGCAGTTAAGATGCCTTTCTCGATATCGAAAGAATCATCCATATCCGGATCGTTAATTAAACCTTTCCAGCCTACTGTTGTTCTAGGTTTTTCAAAATAAACCCTCATAATTAACAGCAATTTATCTTCAACTTTTTCTTGAAGCTTCTTTAATCTTTGAGAATATTCTAAAGCTAATTCTGTATTATGAATCGAACAAGGACCAATTACGATAAACTTTCTTCGATCTTGAAAATCTAATATATCCTTTAACTCTTGTCTGTATTTGGAAACATTTGCTTCTGCTTTATCTGTTAAAGGTAATTTTGATTTAACTTCTTGCGGTGTCAATAAAACGTGATAATTCTCAATATTAGTGTCAAATAATTTATTACGCAATTGATTACGCACGGATTGTCCTACCATTATATCCCCTTATTTTGAACAGTCATTTTTATACATTGTATCGAAAAAGATACCATTAATAGAAGCCGAAATTTATAAAAAATGGTCACATATTTGAACTATTTATAGTATTTTTGATTATCTAAAAATATAATCGCTTGTTGAAACTTGATGCTTTAATTGTTTAGATGGCGCTCTTGTCCCTTAATTTAACTTGCTATCAACCATACTGTTCGCGATCGCGGTAACTAAGTGGGTGTGCCTTCATTATTTGTGTCCGAAGCGTTAGCGCAGCGTGTCCGATAGGACATGCGACAGCGGATCTTTCTCAAGGTTTTGCGATGAACCGCACCCTACGGGTGAATGCTTCGTTTCGCCCTCGCCGCACGCTCCGCGTGAACGTTCCACTCGCTTCGGACAAATGCACAATTAATTTTGCCTAAGTACTTAATAAGCATCGAAGCAGTGTTAAAAATTTAAGTCCAGAAATCTTTATGGGATAATAAATCAGTGACCAGTGATAGATGTAATGTATAGTTGTTGCAATTAATTTGTGGTAGTGTTCGTATCTTGCTTCCTAGTAAGCTGTTACGCATTTAATTTGTATAATACTAGCGCACTCCCAACTCCTAACTCCGGTGGTCCCAACTCCTACTCCCTACTCCCTACTCCCTAATAAAGGAAAATGCTCGAAACGTTAGAACAACAAAGTAATTCCAAAGATTATTCATGGCGCTTCTGGTTTACTTTGCCAATTTACCCATTTGGAAAGCGGCGAACAATCCGTAAGGAAGTAGTTAAGGATACCATTTGGACTTTTGACCAACTTCAAGGCATTTTCTATGTTGTTGTTCCTATTCGCATGACGGTGGTTAAGCTCAATGAAGGTGGTTTGCTGGTTTATGCACCAGTCGCACCAACCCCAGAATGCGTTCGTCTTGTAGAGGAATTAGTGGCGGAACACGGAAGGATTAAGTATATAATTTTGCCTACTATCTCAGGTTTAGAACATAAAATATTTGTTGGTCCTTTCGCCAGACGTTTTCCCGATTCACAGATATTCGTCGCACCCAAACAATGGAGTTTTCCCGTAAATCTTCCTTTAAGTTGGTTGGGAATACCTGCAAAACGCACTCAAGTACTTCCCGAAGACAGCAGTAAAACACCTTTTGCGAATCAATTTGACTATGAAATTCTCGGTCCCATCGAACTGGGTGCGGGTAGATTTGCGGAAGTAGCGTTGCTGCATAAATCATCAAAAACCCTTTTAGTTACCGATTCAATAGTTTCCGTACCCGAAGAACCTCCGGCAATTATTCAGTTGGACTCATACCCTTTGCTTTTCCACACTAGAGATAAAGCAACTGATGTTGTTGCAGACACTCCAGAAAACCGTCGTAAAGGATGGCAGCGTATTGCTTTATTTAGTTTATATTTTCGTCCCAGCGTCTTAGATGTACCGAAGTGGGGGGAAGTATTTCGTAACGCTTCCAAAGCACCAGAACGTTCTAAAAAAGCTTATTTCGGCTTGTATCCCTTCCAATGGAAGCAAGATTGGCAGCCTTGTTTTGAAGCGTTGCGGGGTGATGGTAGATTGTTCGTAGCACCAATTTTACAAACTTTGATTCTAAATCGCGCACCGGAAGAAACTATTAATTGGGCTAATAAAATTGCTAGATGGGACTTTAAGCGGATAATTCCCTGTCACTTTGACTCACCAATAGAAGCAACACCATATGAATTTAGACAGGCGTTTTCGTTTTTAGAAAAGTATAGTATTAACGCTTTACCTCAAGAAGATTTTCAACTTTTAGAGCAGATTGATTATACTTTGGATAAATTGGGGATTCCTTCAGCGAAAGAGAAGATTTAATTTTCAATTTTGTCTGAGTGCGTTAACTAAGATTCCTAGAATTTTTTCAACATCTTGAATATAATATTCACTCAAATCGATGAAAATATTATTATCTTCTAATCTCAAAAACTGCCAAATCGTTCCAATCGTTATTACACCATAAATATTTTTAATTTTATTTCCCTGCATTTCATTAAAAAGCTGTGCTGCAATCATTTCTGCAATACACTGACCTAATCCCGATTTAAGGTTTTCATTCTTTGTTTCAACCAGAGTAATTGCAGGTGCCCGGATGAAAAGCTGTTCTTGAGAAAGACTAATAAGGAAGTCACAGAAGCCATTTAATCCTCTTGTACTATCGACATTAAAATCTACTCCTGAAAATAAACTAATTTTGTTATCAAGTTTACGTCGAACTTCAAGCAGTATTGGACTAATTATCATTTCAGAACGGGCTTTTTCTGTATTAATAGCAACCGCTAAATCTACATTCTCTTTGAGAATAGTTGAAAGTAAGTCGCTACATTTTTCTTCAGGAAAACCAGCAAATATTCTAGAGCCTTCATGAACCGTTAAGCCAAACAATTGGATAACTTGAGCTAATTTAAAATCACTATAAGCCATTTTTTAGATTCATTTTATCTAAGTATAAATAGTCATAAGTTAGGTAAAACTAAGTCTAACCCAACTTACAATTTTACTATTAGCTTAATTAAATAAAAGCAAGCTAACCCAACATTTGACTTGATTAAACAGAAGCTTTTCTCGCTAAAACCCAAGTAACCATAGGCCAACGTTTAACATTTTTTGTTGCAACCCAATGTCCGGGATGCCAATTTGCATGAGGAATAGATTCAAATCTTAATCCCAGCGCATTATAAACCCATATAAATGGATTTCCCCAACCTCCGACATCAATAATTTCTCCATGCTCGCAAGCTAATAATTTCAAAGCATCTGGTGTAAATCTCCAGAAATCACTTGGTGTAGCGTGTATTGGATTGATAAAACAAGTCGTATGTAGGGCAATTCCACCCGGTTTTAGAATGCGGAAAGTTTCAGCAAAAGCAGTGTATGGATTACCTTCTATATGTTCTAAAACTTGGTCGCTAACTACTGCATCAAATTCCTCATCTTGCAAAGGAAGATTAAGAACATTAACGTCAGGATATGTTAAATCAGTTATTTGATTCTCTTCGTAACCTAATAGCTTTGCCAGATATCCCGATTCGCTAATAGACAAAACGCGATGCTCACACGGTCGTGAATCGCAGTATTGTGAAAGGTGGTTGTACATATAGTAGCGCGTCACATGCGAACCTTTTTCTAGCCCTAATGTGCTTGCTCGGTAGCCTACTTTAGCAACATTTTGAATCAACTTTACTACCATGTGTCTAACCTGATGTATGGATTACTATAAGCTGACTAACAACAGACAATTGTTGCACTTTTTGAAACATATTTATCATAAAATATATCGGATATTAACCTGATATTAAATCTTCGGATGTAAATATATAAACAAACAATAATAAGTTATATACGTATTATCAACTACACGTTATTGAGATTAATGGGTAGTATTTATACATTTTATTAAAATTTAAAATAAGGATTCTATGGCAAGTTTGTATTTCTTATAATCAATACCAATTCGATCTAATTATGAAGTTACTTGGCTTAACTTCTTGTATTCGATCGGTAAATATGTAATTTAATTTAATTACTTTAATTTCAGTTACATTCCCAAGCCAAAGCCTGGGAATAATAAGATCGATCGAATTTCACACGGTACCAGCAGTAGCACCAACAGCTTGCTCCGGAGCAATTCCCACTAACTTCGCGCTTAATTCCCACAAGCGTTGTGCTTTATCATCATCTAAAGCTTCGTTAGAAACTTCCTGCTCAAAAGATTTTCTACCTTCTTTCTGACGATTTCCCCAGCTATAGTAAGAACCCGATTTGTTATATTCTGGCTCTGCAACTACATCTGCAACTCTTTCACCAGCCAATTCTTCTGATACATAACCCCCGGTAATATTCTTTTGAAATAAAGGAAATATCTTCTGGAATAATGAATAGTGATTGCGGAATAACGCAGTTTCAGCAACGCATCCGGGATACAGCGAACTAAATACAATTCCCGTAGAATCGTGATAGCGTCTGTGTAATTCCCGCATGGTTAAAACGTTGCAAAGTTTACTATCCTTATAAGCTTTACCCGCTTTAAATTTCTTACCGTTAATCATCGAAATCGGTGCTTTGAAACCTTCTTCAAAACCTTTTAAATCTCCTAAATCTGGAGGTGCAGGAATGGGAATTTTTCCGCCTAATTCCTTGGGATTCGCAGTTACAGTTCCCAAAATTATCAATCTAGCTTCATCCGCTGATGATTTTTGCAAATCTTCCAGCATCAAGTTGCACAATAAGAAATGTCCCAAGTGATTTGTAGCAACACTTAATTCATATCCATCTTCGCTTCTTTCTGGCTCTTTCGCCAAAGGTAAATACACCGCAGCGTTACACACCAAAGCATCCAGGGATTTACCGCTTTCCCGAAAATTATTAACAAACTGACGCACGCTATTTAAAGAAGCCAAATCGAGATGCATGATGGTGTAGCTATCAGGTGACATCCCGACTTCGTTAGCAACTTTTTGAGTTTTTTCCAAATTGCGACAAGCCATTACAACGTGCCATCCTTTCTTAGCCAAGGCTTTCGCACCATACAAGCCAACTCCAGAGGAAGCACCCGTGATGACAACTGTTGATTTGCTATTTTGTGCCATATTCTTAAATCTCTATAAATTCTAAATATCAACGTTGATTGTATTTATGTTCCCATAAGTTGAATGCTTACTATCGCTTTTGTTAAGAGTGCTTTACGATTATTAAGATTGTTAAGGAATGATTGCTTAAACTAAATTTATATATCTGCCGATAGTTATCAATTTTGGGGGATAATTCTTTTTTTGAACATTTCTAAAATTAGGTTGCGATCGCTATTTTTTATTCATCCCAAACCCCTTGACAAAACTTGTCTACCTAATTTAAGTTAGGTAACATGAGCAAACAGCAATCGTCGCGAGAAAATCTCCTTAATATCGCCGAGCAACTATTTACCTCTCGTGGTTACACTGCTGTGACGTTAAAGGATATTGCTAAAGCGTTGGGAATAAAACAAGCTTCGCTGTACTATCATTTCCCTTTAGGAAAAGAAGATTTGTACGTAGAGGTAATGTTGCGTCATTTAGAACGTCGCAGCGGTGTTTTAAAAAAGTTGATAGCTCAAGCAAATCCAGATTTAGAAAGTTGTTTGCTTTCTGTCGGAATGTGGTTAATCGAGCAACCTCCTTTGAATGGGGGGAGGATGATTTTAACCGATTTACCGCAATTATCTACTTATAAAGCTGCTCAACTCGAATCGGCAATGTACCAAGGCGCGTTTGCACCGATTGAGGAATTGTTTGCTAGATATGGCGATGATTTACAAGATGATTTACAGCAAGATCCAGGTTTTATTGGTGGTGCTTTTATATCTTCCATTGAAGCACTTTACACTTTTAAGCGCTATGGAGTTAAAGGCGATCGGGAATTGGTAGCCGATTTGATTACTTTGCTGTTGAAGGGTGCGACGAAAAGGTAATTTTTGGGATGTATTGGCTGTGATATGTAACGTTAGGCAGACGTAGCAGTGCTACGTCTCTACATTAGGTATTTTTTACCTACTTAATTTTAGGTAGTTATAAGAAATAATTAAAAGGAGAAATTATGTTTGAAATGTTTTCTAATTTTTGGACACCTGTAATATCGGTGGAAGAAATCAAAGATACACCTATTGCAGTGGAATTAGCGGGAGAACAATTAGTTTTATTTCGCAATTCGTTGGGTAAAATAGGTGCGCTTTTAGATAAATGTCCCCATCGAGGAGTTGCTCTTTCATTAGGTAGAATAAACGATCGCGGCTGTTTGGAATGTCCTTATCATGGTTGGCAGTTCGATCGTAATGGAAACTGTATTCAAGTTTCTTTTAATAATCCTTCAGAAATTAATTTATCTAAGCTATCTGCCGTAAGTTTACCGACGCGCATCATTGCGGGATTGGTATGGGTTTTTACAGGATTTGAGAAAGTATCGGAACCACAGCTTCCTGAAAGTTTAATGCGAACGCCACAATTTTACTACGTTCATGATGAAATTTGGAACGCTCACTGGACGCGGGTAATTGAAAATGCAATGGATTTCGTACATTTACCATTCGTGCATCGTAACTCTTTTGGTGGCGCGATTGGTAAGCAAGCTTTGGAAGCAAAAAGTATTGCTGAATATCAAATAGAGCAAACAGAATCGAGCATAAAAGTTTTTAACCGTTTTGATAATATTCCATCTGGGTTTGCATTGGAATGGCATCAACCCAATCTTGTGGTGTTAAAGTTTGATGAGATGGGAATACCAGTTCGAGTACATTTATTTAGCGTACCAATTAACGATGAGCAAACACGATATATTTTATCAATATTGATGTTAGGAGAAACAAACGAGAAATCAAAAACATCTATTGTTGAAGAATTTATCAAACCTGTTATCGAGGATAAAGTTGTAATTGAAACTCAACTTGGTGAAATTCCGAATACAACAGAAGAATGTAATGTTCCTACAGATAAAGCGACTTTGTTATTTAGACGTTGGTATCACCAGAGGGGATGAGGGGATGGTAAGCCACTGCGCCCTGGCGGGTTCCCCGACTTGTAGCAAGTGGCGCAACCCGTTCACGCGGAGCGTGCGGCTCAGGGGGACAAGGGAGTGCGAGCATCTTGCTCGCTGTATATATCAAGATCGTAAGATGCTTGCATTACAAATTTAAACTTTGGGATGCCCTCCAAAGGTAAATAACTTCTAACTTCTAACTCCTAACTCCTAACTATTTTCAATTCCTAATTCTTCATACTTAATTAACTATGAAACGCGACGCTAAGTAAAGGAACAAAAGTCCATACAAGCCAATTCAAAGAGGCGAAATGAAGCTTTGGGGCTGGTTGTGGTTGAGATAAAAGGGCTTCTACTCTTTCTTCTAAACGTTTGGCTCCCGGAGTTCCTAATGCTGCACAAAGTACTTCTGAAGATATGGGGGGATTGCTAACAACCATTAACAGAGATTCTGCTAATAATAAAGGATCTACAGATGAAATTGCGTGAGCGTCGGCTCGCAATTCACGCAAGGTTAATAATTCTTGCCATAAAGCTTCTGTATTAGGTAGCCAAGCGGTACATTCTCGCATCCAACCCAGCCAGAAAAACCAGAATGTATCGCGATAATAATAATGTCCTTGTTCGTGTGCCAAAACTGTTTCTAAATGTTTGCCATTCATAGTTTCTAATAATCCAGAACTTATAACTAATTCTGGTTTTAAAAAGCCAACTTGTCCGGCAAATAATGCTCCTGTATTTAGCAATCGAACTTGTTTTCCAGCTACATTAATTTGGGGACAGTTGCGGGTAGATTCGATCGATAGCCATCCTTGCCACCCCTGTTTTATACACATTATTGCGAAAAAATTCAGAGCAACCAACGCCATTAAATAGCCGTAACAACCCGTTTGCAATCCGCCCATTGTACCTTGAGGTCCCATGAACAACAAAGCGAAGGTTGTCATGAAAATTAATAAGGGAGGAAATAGAAAGAAAAATAGCGATCGCCCCCAACGTTGATTCCATCTATCGACGCTTTGAGTCCATCGACATCTGATGGTGTAAGCAACTATTAAAGCTGCAAAAATTATTAAAAAATGCATTGTTATTTATTCCTCCCTGGCTTGTCGCGCAGCTTGAATTCGTTTTGCTATTGCTTGTATTTTCGCAGAATCTGCTTCATCTAGACTATCCGCAAAAGCCGCAATTACATCGGGATTTCCCACCTTCAGAAATTGCTGTAACTGCTCGTGTGCTTGAATAACTTCAGCCTGCTGTTTTGTTAGTAATGGTTGCCAATAAAAAGCTTTTCCTTGTTTATTACATTCAAGCCAACCTTTTTGGGTTAGCCGTCGTAGCACGGTAGTAACTGAAGTATAAGCTAATTCGCGGTTGGGATCGGCTAAAATGCGATCGTGTACGTTTTTTACCGTAGCCTTGCCTAACTGCCAAACAAGATTTAAAATTTCTGCTTCCAACGGACCGAGAGAAAGTTGTTTGGGACGGTAATTGGGTAAAGGAGCCATGTTGATTTTAGATTTTGGATTTTGAATTTTAGATTAAGCTACGTTGCCAAATGTAAATGCCAAGTACGCTTCATTTTAGATCGTTCTTATTTCCAGATTACAGTTACCAGTTATCAGTTACCAGTTACCAGTTACCAGTTACCAGTTATCAGTTACCAGTTACCAGTTACTAAGGTTTAATAACTCATAACTCATAACCCCCCATCTCCCCATCTCCCCCGAACCCCATCTCCCCATCCCCCCATCTCCCCATCTCCCCATCCCCCCATCTCCCCAAAGGTTACTGAGCTTGTCGAAGTACTCCCCATCTCCCCCGAACCCCATCTCTCCATCTCCCCATCCCCCCATCCCCCCATCCCCCCATCTCCCCATCCCCCCATCTCCCCCGAACCTCATCTTCTTCCTGTTGACACGCCAAGCGTATTAAAATCTCGGCAGTGTATATAAAGGCAGGTGTATCAAGCGGATGAAATTATTTATCTATCATGCTCCGGAAGAAACCCCAACGGGTGAGATGCCAGAATGCGCGATCGCGGTTGATGTCTTGCGTGCAACTACAACGATGGCAACGGTTTTGGCTGCTGGTGGGGAAGCGGTTCAATTTTTTAGCGATTTGGATAAACTTGTGGAAGTCAGCGAAAACTTTCCCGCTGACAAACGTTTGCGGGCTGGGGAAAGGGGTGGTGCGAAAGTTCCTGGTTTTGATTTGGGCAATTCTCCTCTCGACTGTAAACAAGAAGTGGTGGAAGGAAAGCGCTTGTTTATCAGTACTACTAACGGTACTCGTGCTTTACAAAGAATTCAGGAGGCTCAAACGGTTATTACCGGAGCGTTTGTTAATCTAACATCTGTGGTTGAATATTTAGTGCAAAATCAACCAGAAACCGTTTGGATGGTAGGTTCGGGATGGCAAGGTAGTTACTCTCTTGAAGATACTGCTTGTGCTGGTGCGATCGCTCATCATCTATTGGAAAAAACAAAGTTATCTATAGATGATGTTGCGGGTAACGATGAAGTGATTGCTGCGATCGCGCTTTATTCTCAATGGAAAGATGATTTGTTACAAATGTTTAAATATGCCAGCCACGGTAAACGTTTATTAGGTTTAGATTGCAACGATGATTTAAAATACTGTTCTCAAATTGATACTTTAGATGTGTTGCCAATGCAGCAAGAGCCGGGGGTTTTGAAAAGACACGCTTAATAGGTGGGAAAATATTAATCGCCCTCACCCTCGAAGGGTGGGGAACCACATATACAAAGCCCCTATCACAGTAATTTCAGTAAAAAAATTGATTTTGTAGGTTGGGTTAGGTTCACCAAAATTATAATTTTCAACAAATAACCTATATTTGAACCGTAACCCAACATCAGTATTGCGAATGAACATTATAAAATACCCCCAGCATTAATGTTGGGTTGCGACACGATAAATAAATATTTATCTTACAAATTAAATTGGTTTTCCTGTCTAACCCAACCTAGTAACTACGTCAATAAATTGACATCAACCCCGATGACGACACAAGTTAATTCGCTCTGGCTTCCGTATGCACAAATGAAGACCGTTCCGCCTCCGTATCGAGTAGTCCGAGCAGAGGGGGTCAAGCTCTACCTTGATGATGGCACGGTACTCATTGATGGCATCTCTTCGTGGTGGTGCGTTATTCACGGGTACAATCACCCCGTCCTCAATAAGGCCGTTGAGGAGCAGCTTGCAAAATTCGCTCATGTTATGCTTGGGGGCCTCGTTAACGATGCAGCGATTAATTTAGCCGAGACATTAGTCAGGATTACCCCATCTGGACTTAATCACGTGTTCTTTGGTGACAGCGGCTCAGTGGGGGTAGAGGTGGCGTTAAAGATGGCAATTCAGTTCTGGCGCAACAAAGGGGTTTCCGAAAAAAGCCGTTTCGTGGCGCTTCGCCGGGGGTATCACGGCGACACGACAGGTGCAATGTCTGTGAGTGACGACGACGAAGGAATGCACAGATTGTTTAAAGGAGTCATACTCCCCCAGTATTTCGTTGATGCACCAGGCGGGGCTAACATCGAGTCTGACGAATGCCAAGCATCGCTTTTTCAACTCGCCGAGCTTCTGAAATCGAACAACAACCAGATTGCCGCCGTCATCCTCGAACCGATATTTCAAGGGGCTGGTGGCTTTCGCTTCTATCCTCCCGAGTATTTATTCCATGCCCGAAAACTGTGTGATGAATACGGAGTGCTACTTATATTCGACGAGATAGCAACGGGTTTCGGACGAACAGGAGCTTTATTCGCAGCGGAGCTTGCCAATGTCACCCCGGATATCATGGTGCTTAGTAAAGCGC
Source organism: uncultured cyanobacterium (assembly GCA_963740315.1). GTDB lineage: Bacteria > Cyanobacteriota > Cyanobacteriia > Cyanobacteriales > Nostocaceae > Rivularia. The sequence goes on along the minus strand of CAVUDP010000001.1, from coordinate 1,248,255 downwards.
TGACTGGCGGATACTTCGGACTATCAGCGACTATCGCTACAAGCCAAGTCTACGAGTCCTTTCTCAGCGACGATCCGGAATTAGCCTTCATGCACGGGCCGACTTTCATGGGAAATGCAGTAGCCTGCGCTGTGGCTTTGGCAAGTATCAGTCTTATCGAAAGCGAAAACTACCTCGGTAAAATCAAAGCTATTGAGCAAGTACTCTTTGAAGAGATCCAGGGATTGGAAGGGCGATCGCTTTGCGACGCACGAGTACTTGGAGCTATAGGAGTCCTAGAGTTTGAATCTGCGTCGAACCTCATAGGATTCAGGGAGTTTGCCCTAAAACGGGGAGTATGGCTTCGTCCGTATAGCAAATGGCTGTACGCGATGCCCCCATACATTATTAGTGAAGACGACTTGCGACAAATTACCGCAGTCATGAAAGAGTGGGTGTCGCACTTACAAAAGAAGCATTAAAACTACATTTTATTTATATTCCCAACTTTGTAGTTAGTAGGTTGGGTTAGGTTCGCGAAGATTGTAATTTTCAACAAATAACTTATATTTGAACCGTAACCCAACACAACGTTAAAGATTTTCTACAGTATTTATCCATAATCATGATGTTGGGTTACGGCGCTTTTTATTCTTGGTGAATCATAAAAATTATATGTGCGCCTAACCCAACCTACAATCTACAATCCAAACTCAGAAACTACACCCGTAAAAACTTTGTAAATTTCTCTTTCTGAGCAGCATTAGGATTTTCAACTGGTACTACTTCGTATTTGTTAGCACGAGGTTCTGCTAAGGTAACGCTATAAGTACACAGTTCATCTTGATGAAATACGGTAACTTCAATGCTATCTTGCGGTTGATAATCTTTCAATCTTTCGCTTAATTGTCCGGTTACTTTAATCCCATCAATTGCTAATAATTCATCTCCTGCGTCTATTCCGGCAATTTCTGCTGGGGAATCTGTTTCTACAAATTTGATTGATTCTTTGGCATTATTACTAGTTACTTTTATTCCTAAAAATGGCTCCTCGTTCGTGTCGGCAACTAATTTCAAACCGAAAGGTTGGAGATATTCGTTAAAGGGTAAATCTTCTCTACCGTGGACATAACGTTGGAAGAAGTCTGTTAAATCAATTCCGGCTACGGATTCGATAATTTGCTTCAATTCCTCAGCAGTATAACCAATTTCGTCTTTACCAAATTGCTGCCATAGTTTGAGCATCACATCATCGAGGGAACGTTGATTGTTATGGCGATCGCGAATCAGCAAATCTAACAACAATGTAATCATTTCTCCTTTCAAATAGTAGGAGATTTGAGAATTTGGACTGTTAGCATCTTGACGGTAAAGTTTAATCCAAGCATCAAAACTCGATTCGGAAACGGGTTGTACTTTACGCCCCGGTGTTGTTTCATGTCGAGTAATTTCTTTACTTAAATTATTTAAGTAAGAGCTAACATTATAAATTCCGGCTCTTAAAGGAATTAATAAGTCATAGTAGCTTGTAGTACCTTCGCAAAACCACAAAGAAGGTGTATAGTTTTCTCGATCGTAATCGAAAACTTCCAATTCTTTAGGACGAATGCGTTTAACATTCCATAAGTGGAAGAATTCATGGGCTACCAACTGCATGAAACGCTCGTATTTTTCGCGATCGCCAAATCCAAAGCGGCGATAAATTAAGGAGCAGGAGTCTTTATGTTCCAAACCGCCGAATGATTGCGCGGATAAGTGCAGCAGAAATAAATATCGTTCGTAAGGTAAACCGCCAAACATCTGCGCTTCTACTTCGATGATTTTCTTGATATCTTCAATCAACGGTTCGACTTTGACGTTACCTTTTCCCCAAATTGCTAGTTGATGCGGTTTTCCCATCACCTCGAAGTCATATAGCTCATGGGTACCGATTTCAAAGGGGCTGTCTACAAGGGTATCAAAGTCTTTAGCAACAAAAGTATTTTCTTCAACTGCTGCTAGTGCTGTTGTTACCTGCCACTGAGGGTGTGGTGTTTGAATGCTAACGCGAATTGGCAGACGATCTAATTCTGGGATTCGGAAAAATAGCGCTGCTCCATTAAAATAACCGTGAGTTGCATCTAAATGGTTTGTCCGCACGGTTAATTCGTTAGCAAAAATACGGTAATTAACTGTAACTTCAGAAACACCCTCTGTATCTACTACCCAATGATTTTTACCAATTTTACGCCAAGTTAAAGCTTTACCATCACTCCAAGCCGAAAAATCTTGTAATTGCTTGGCATATTCCCGTACCAAGTAAGAGCCGGGAGTCCAAACGGGCATTTTTAAATCTAAACTAGATGATGAATAATCCTTTAAGTGTAAAGTAACCTCAAACAGATGGTTTTGAGGATTCGGCATCGCAACTTGGTAATTAATTGAAGATGCGGCAAGATTTGTAGAGCTTTTAAGAGGAGGAGCAGTTACTTCGGTCATTTTTTCAGAATTCTCAGTTAAGAATTTTTTAATTTAACTTATAATTTATAGCGTAAATAATTAAAAAACCCGGCTTTTTCAAAAAACCAGGTAACGGAAAATTTTAAATTAAGATTGCGACGAATTAAATTTTGCCAGCCAAATTCACCAATTGCTTGAAATTAAGCAGACGAATTATCTCTTTGGTGGTGTCGATGTTAATCCAAGCTTTTTCGTGCAGCTTTTCCATAATTTGGGTGGTTTCTTCAATCCCGATGTCGGTAACATCCGCTAAATCGGCAAAAGGAATGTTATAAATATCTTTTCCTTTTTCAGCTTCTACTCCGTAACTCTCACCCAAAGAAACCAAAGTATGAGCTAATTTTACTGCTGGTGGTGCGGCTCGCATATGCAAGCGTAAATTAACGTAACGCATCCGCTTTACCATCAGTTGCAGCATCCGATGATGCAATTGGGAGTCTTTAAATAATATTTGAATAAAGCTCTCTCTCGATACGCTAATTAATTCTACTGGGGAAAGAGCAATGACATCGGTAGAACGAGGAGATTCATCTAAAATCGCCATTTCTCCAAAAAAATCGCCTTTACCTAAAATTGCTAGGGCACGAGTATCTTCACTGGTAGTGCGCCGTACTTTTACCCAACCCGATAAAACAAAGTAAACTGCATTTCCCCAAGAGTCTTCCATTAAAACGGCTCGCCCTGCGGGATATCCGTGCATTGTTGCAACGTTAAGTAGCCATTCCAAAGTTTGGGGATTAGCCGTACTCATTAAGGGAAAAATGTCGCTGAAAACCGCTGTCTGCATGAAATATCTGCCACAAATAGATTAAAAAAAAGCTGGAGCTAGGATTTTATATAAATAGATTTCACCCGTAATAAATCAGTCAATTACGGTGGCAAAATTTAAATTTATCTAACCGCAACTCTTTAGAATTAACGGTAATGGTTTCTATTACAACACAATCATTTACAAATACTCATCAGCGGTTTCACTGACTATTTATTTACATTGGGGGAATATCTGTAAGTATTTTTAAATGACGATCTAAATCTTTAACGAGTTCGTTTAAGCTAGTTAAAGCTTCTTGTTGCTGAGGATTTAAGTTTGGTAAATTTAACGACAGTCTTTGCTGTAGTTCGTGTACTTTGTAACTCAACTGTTGGGAAGCCCCTAAAACGTCACTACTAAGGCGGGTTAGCTGTTGTTGCTGATAAAATTTTAATGCAGCCCCGCGCAATACTTGTAAAGTTGCTTCTTCACCATGCATTCCCGGCATAACTCGCAAACGCAATAACAAATGCTGCTGTTGATACAAACATTCTATTTCTATTTGTTTTGCCTGCGTTAATGTCACCATTGGCAAAGAACTCAATCGCTTTAACTCATTGAGTACGCCTTGAAACGCCGATAGCGGTAGTTCTTCTATTACCGACTGCACTATCCCGTTCAAACTCCAAAGTATTCTACCTCGATCGGGCTGTCTTTCCAAATACAAACGACCGATCCCACCTGCTAAAACTCTTGCTAGCAATTCTTTGAGCAATTTTTTCGGTGGAAGGCTTGATAGTACGCGATCGCTAATGAATGATTCTGGAAGAGGTAATCTTAATATCGGTAAATTATCTGCCGATACAACTTCAAAAATATCTGCATCGGTATTTTTATCAAAATCTTCGTTATTTACAGGTTTACGAGCGGGAGATTTCTTACGCTCTCGATCCGAAAAATTTGTCTTATTAACTTCACTCGAAACATCAAACAGGATTAAAGTATTATCTCCGGGTAGTTCTTCTTCTAAATCTTCTGCAAATTCGGAATCTACTTCAACAACATTTTTATGTAACTTAGGCTCGGACGATGCGTTTTTGTAGCTGAGGTATTGTGACAATATGATGCGGTGATTTTCGGCAGACAAGATTTTAGTTACTACCGTACATTTTAAGTAAGATAATATACTATTTACATATTTTAATGCTGCCGCGTCTTTAGGATTAACGATGCCCAACAACAGACTGTTATATTCCAACTTCAAAGGTAAAATTTGATGGTAGAGGCAAGCCTCAAAACACAAAATACCTTCTTCTATGAGTCGAAATATGTGTTCGCGTACTGGTTGTTGGTTTGGATCTAATAATGCATCGCCAGTCTTTATAGTCTTAGATAGCTTTTGATTGGCTACTGTACTTGTATCATTTGGTTTGCCTTCGGAAGACAACATAGGTCTAATCGCTTAATGTTTGACTCCATCGTATGCGCTCTCGACGGCATTTGGCACTATATTGATAAAGTCTTTTAAGTAAATAAAAGTCAAATTATTTACAAACGCTCGTGCTAAACGCTGCCGTGCAGCCCCTTCACAAGTAAGCATAGGCTTTAATACGTGGAGGAAAACAAAGATTTATTAACTATTTACTAAAGATTTATTCACTGCGTACAGCTTGAGCCGCTAAATACACTTTTGTCCACTCTCCCATTATCTGATGATTTTTACGTTTGAGATTTTGGGCAATCTCTTCGATGGTTTTACCCGTTTTCGACATTTCTAACACTTGCTTTTGCACGGGTGATAATTTTTCTTGGAATTGTTCCCATTGCTGCGGTGTCAATCCTAAATTGTGTTCCAATAAAGAAGTTTCCAGCCAGTTAGCGATTAACTCTGGTTTATCTTTGATGGCAAAAACCCGCACCGCATGATAACCAATTTTTTCTCGCAACCGATAAATTTCTTTAATTGGCTTACCTAATTTTTTGGCGATCGCATCTTGGCTCAAGCCTTTAAGATACAGTTGCAGCCACTGGGTTGCATCTTCTCCCAAATTTTCTTTAAGATATTCCGAGAATTCCTCTTTTACCAAACTACGCTGAATTTGTTGCTCCTGGGATTTTTCCTCTTCTTGATAATCTTCGATCGCGTTTCTATCTACCAAACTGACTCGGTTTTCACCGTCATCAGCAAATACTTCTTCAGAAACCAACCGCACCAAATCCTTAGTGGGTACCTGAGTTAAACCACCCCGCTGAGTTCTCTTTAAATAGTTAACAAAGCGATATACCAGTAATGGCTGGTTGCGTATTGGTCGCATACAATACTCTTCCAAACTCGCAAACACCAAGGCATTTCTCAACCTAGTATCATTGGTAAACTCAGAAATACAAGCCATCTGCGAAACCATATACTTGTCGCTTTGCAGTAATTCTTGGAGTATCTCTTGCAACACATCCAATACTTTACGCTGGCGATCGCGACTCAAAGAAATCCAAGTTTGAATTTTGGATCGCAATGTCGCTAAACTTCCCAAACGAGTAATCAGATTGCGATAAGCACGCTCCCTACCCAACCCCAAGTATCGCTGACACAAAATCCGATAGCGATATTCGATCGCTTGCTTGGCGATTTTTAATTCTTTAACGTCGAGATTTTCAAAGCGTTGCTTATCGCTGCCTATAAGCCACTTAACTATACTTTCTCTTATGGCTTCACTGTGTTGCGAGCATTCATCAGCTAAGCGATTTTGCCAATATTGCTCTAGTTTTTCCGCTTCAGATATCATATTGAGATTGCGCTCCTCAAAACCATGCTTTAAAGTTTGCATCACAACCCCCCTCCATCGCAATTAGTGAATTTAATTAGTTGTCGCGCCATCAGGCTAAAATATCCAAAATATTGAATGGATTCTATTTTTAATACGTCTCAATCAGTCCAAATTATGCAAAATTTTACCCGTTAACCTAAAAACCAATTAATATAATAAGTAAAGTAATCGCGCTTTTAAGCTATCTTCCTTAGTTTTCCGGAATGTAAATTTTTGCAAAGTCCAATCTTTTATATTTAATTAGATTATTTATATCTATCTTCGGACAGATTTACAAAGTACCATTTTCAATATTTTGTAAATTGATAACATCAGACTATTAATCAACGTAAAGAATAGAATTCACTTGTAATCGAGACGTTGCTTTATATATATTAGTTTCACCTCTAATATCTAGATTTAGATTAGTATTTATTTTTACACACATTCTACTAATTGCTGAAGTTTGTTTGTATATCATCGCAGTTAATATAAAGATGTTGCTAAATAGCATCGGTTAAATTTAGGTTGTAAAAAAAATAATCACATAGCAAACAAATTAAATATAGTTATTTCGATCTTTATTTTCAAAAAAATCCTAAAAATATAAAAGTACCCGTTGGGGTACTTTTTTTAACGCCATTACAAATAAATGCAAGATAAAACTTTTTAACAGAAACAGGCTATTGGGCGCGTCAGTAGTAATATAGAATTAATTCGATACAACTAGATTTAACTTATCAAACGACTTATTATTACCCAATCCCAGTAAAATTTTACTAATTAGCGCCTATTAGACCTACCTATAATCGGATTTTCTACAGAAAGTCGATATTCTTCCACATCTTCGGAATAACCAATTGGTAAAACAGATTCAACGTTTTCGTGGGGACGGGGAATAATTACCCAAGATTCGAGTGTTCCACCATGACAGCTTTCTGCGGCTTCGATACCAGCAGCCATAGAAGCTTTGACTTCGGAAACATCGCCGCGAATATTAACTGTAAAGCGAGCGCTACCAACTCGTATATAGCCGACAAGCGTGACTCTACCGGCTTTTACCATTGCATCCGCCGCTGCTAATACCGCAGGAAAACCTTTAGTTTCTAAAGAACCAACTGCCTGTGATGACATTTATTATCTCCTGTATTAATTAATAGCTATCGATATATTCTTAATCATCTCAGAAATCGAACAACCGCGTATTACAGCATACGAAAAGGTTCTGATTTTGAAGTGAAATGGATTGGTAAAATGTTTTCTACATTTTCTGGAGGATTGGGCACGATATAATGACTCATTACTTCACCTCCATGCGATTCTTTTTCAACAGATTCAAGCCCTGCTGCTACAGCACGTTGAACTTCAGCAACCCGTCCCCTGACTGCAACAAAAAAGCGTCCGCTTTCCGATTTATCGTAAAAAACTACAGTAACTGCGGCAGATTTAACCATAGTGTCTGAGGCTATAAGTATTGCAGGAAAACTTAATGTTTCGATTACTCCTACTGCCATTGGCATGGCTTTATTCTCCTGAGTCAAGGGATAGGTAAAAATAATTATACGGTGGTTTGGTGACGGTTTTTATCTAAATATGTATTGTTTTATTTCCCGATTTTCAATTCCTGCTGCAAACGATACAAAATAGTATCTGATTCTACTTCGCGCAATATCTCTTCAATAACGTTGCTAACGCCTAATTCTCCCCAGGAGCAGCCTTTTTCTAAATACTTTTGAGCCGCTTTACCTACGGAATATGCCCCGTAACCAGAGATACCTGCTTGCGTGACGGCGGTACCTGCAAAGGCAGTGATATTCAGGGGACTTTCACCACTAATGGCGATCGCGCTTTTGCTAAAACCTAAAAGAAAGCTGCTGCCTAATTCCCCTAAGAGTAAACCACCGGAACTTAATAAAATGGTTTTTAACAGTTTTCCGGCTTCGTAACCCGTCATCGGTAAACCGTAAAGCCGAGATAAAGAACGAATTAAGGCTAAATCTGCCACAATTCCGCCACATATATCTAAAAAGGCGACAGGATTTAACCCCACTGCTAATGATTTGTATTTTGTATACTGCCAAATCAATTCTTCGGCTTGTTTTTCTCGCAATTCTACAGTTTTAGCTGCAATGGATTCTTCGGCATCTCTTGCTTGTACTAAGGCGTTGAGCGATAAAAGCGATCGCCCTTCACGATTAAGAATTTTGAGAATGGTTTGTTGAAGTTCCTCTATTTGCGGTGGTAAAGTTTCCCATTCATAATCTTCGCTACCATCGGCATATTCTACCCTTACGGACATCGGTGCGGGTTCCGCCGCTACCATGACTATTTCATCGGGTTGTAAGGGTTTCGCCAAACTTCCGGCACCTAATTCTTGTAAATTGGTATAAATCGCTGTTTTATCGGTGTCGGGATATAAATCTATTTTATTAAATACTAAAATTAACGGTTTCTGAGCCTGTCGCAAATCCAACAGCGCTTCGTATTCAGTACGAGTAATATCACCGGAGACAACAAATAAAATTAAATCGGCTTGTCGAGTCACTTCCCGCGCCATTTGCGCTTTTGTTTCCCCCGCAATTTCATCTAAGCCAGGAGTATCAATTAATTCTACTTCCACCTTACCGCCGGGATTCCACCGAATAGAACGGGGGTATTGAGTGACACCATTGAGTGGTCCGGTTTGTAAAATCTTTTGTCCCATCAGCGCATTCAAAACCGCAGACTTACCGCGACTTACCAACCCAAAAGCGGCAATACAGACTGTATTATAATCAAGTTTATTTAGATTAGCGGTCAAAACTTGAATTTCCGGTTTAACCGAAGCTGCTAATTGCGAATCAAATCCCGGCTTACGCAGATTGCCATACCAAGACAATGCCTGCCTGAGACTAGCACGAGCGCGGTTTAAATGGCTTTCTTGCTGATTTTTCATAATGGGGGATTGGGCATTGGGGATGGAGAGTTAGGAGTTATTATAATTGTAAATTTTGACATGCAGACCTTTAACCTTTAACCTGTAAAATCGGTATTTCAATTACAAACTCGGTTCCCTTCCCCGGCTTAGAATAACAATAAAGTTTTCCACGGTGTTTTTCAACTACGATTTGATAACTGATGGATAAACCTAAGCCGGTACCTTTACCTACTTCTTTGGTTGTAAAAAAGGGGTCAAATAATTTATTTTGAATGTTTGGAGGAATTCCACAACCGTTATCGGCAATACTGATTTTAATATAGCGCGATTTAATTAATTTTGTATTAATACTAATTTGAGGATTGAGTAATTTACTGCCGTTTTTGATTCCATGTTCCAATGCATCAATGGCATTTACCAAAATATTCATAAATACTTGGTTAAGTTGTCCGGGATAACATTGTATAGAAGGGAATATATCGTATTCTTTAATTATTTGAATTTCGGGAAAACCTGGTTTAGCTTTGAGACGGTTATTTAAAATCATCAAAGTGGAATCAATACCTTGATGGATATTTGCCTGTTTGAAATCAGCTTCATCCAATCGGGAAAAATTCCGCAGCGATAAAACAATTTCTCGAATGCGTTTGGTACCTTCTTGCATCGAGTTGAGAATTTGAGTTAAGTCATTTTGAACAAAATCAAGTTCGATTGTCTCAATTTCTGCTTGGATTTCGGGATGCGGTTGGGGATAATATTCTTGGTAAAGTGTTAGCAATCCTAATAAATCTTGTACGTATTCGGTAGCGGGTTGAAGATTGCCGTGAATAAAATTAACGGGGTTGTTGATTTCGTGGGCTACTCCAGCTACCATTTGTCCCAAAGATGACATTTTCTCCGACTGTACGAGTTTGGCTTGGGTATTTCTGAGTTTATGCAAGGCTTCTTTTAGAGTACGAGCTTGTTTTTGCAGTTTTTCTTCTGCTAGCTGTCGCTGAGTGATATCCCGCACAATTGATAGGGCATGAGGTTTACCGTTATAAATGCATTGACTTCCTTTAACATCAACATCTAGTCTTGAACCATCTTTACGCGAAGTTATCGCGTGAGAATGAAAGCTTTCACCAGCAGATATAGTTTGTAAAAAACTTTCAAATAAAGAATAATGACATGGATGAATAAATTTTGTAGGATGTATGCCGATAAATTCTTCTTGAGAATAATCATATAGTTCGCAAGCCGCAGGATTTACTGTTACTACCAATCCAGTTTCTAAATCGCAGATGAATAAGCCATCGCTAACTGTTTCAAAAATATTCCGATACTGTTGTTCTTTCTGCCGCAATTCTGTTTCTACTTGTTGGCGCTTGGTAACATCAATAAAACAACCGTACCAAAGTATCGAACCATCTTCCTGTAATGTCGGTTGAGAAATACCTTGTATCCACTTTTGTTTACCCGAAGGTGTAGTAATTCGCCAAGAATATTCCCATTGTTCCAGAGTTTGAGCAGATTTTAAAATAGCTTCAGTTACTTTAGGAAAATCTTCAGGATGAATTTGTCGATTAATTATTTCTACATCTTGTTGAATTTCTTTTGGTTGTAACTCAAAAATCAAACTACTTCCAGAAGATACATAAGGTAATGAAGCATTTCTCTCATCAAGACGATATTCGTAAAGCATCCCCGGTACCTTATCCGCCAAACGCTGCAATCTTTCTTGGGAAGCTTGTAATTCCGCCGTTTTTTCTTGTATTTTTGCTTCTAATTGTTCGTTAAGTTGTGCTAATTCAATTTCAGCTTGCTTGCGCTTGGTAATATCGGTAACGCAGCCATACCAAAGTATAGAACCATCTTCTTGTAATTCTGGTTGAGAAAATCCTTGCAGCCATTTTTCTTTACCTGAAGGAGTAATGATGCGCCATTCTAGTTCCCATTTTTGCAAAGTTTGGGCTGATTCCGAGATTGTTTGATTAAATTGAGCTTCATCATCTGGATGCAGCATTGAGAACATTATTTCAGGTTGTTGCTGAATTTTTTGCGCTTCTACCTCGAAAATTTGCTGGCAACCTGAAGATACATAAGGAAGCGACATGGTACCATCTTGGTTGAGGCAAAATTGATAAATCATCCCCGGTACGTTATCCGCTAACCCGTGCAATCTTTTTTCTAAAGTAGTTACAGCAGATTGCAACTGCACACGGCGATCGCGCATTGATTCGTATTCGGCTTTGGGAATGCTAATTAAAGAGTTTGCTAACATAAGTGTGACGGAGACTAAAGGCTATACTTATAGTTCCCATTTACACAACAAATTATAAAATCAAAGATGAAAATTTTTATCTCAATCAATAGAGATGTCTATTGTGCTAATAGTATTACTAAGGTTTGATAATTATAGAATTAATTAAAATACTGAGAACTCATTTATCAACTAACAATAATATAAAATATTTTAAGGTAAGTTATTTTTTAGTAGAATTACATAAAATACGAGTTATACTGTTTCACTAAAAAGAAAAACACACATAAATCCTTTAAAGACATTGCTGGGCATAAGTCTTTGCACTTTGATTTGTATCGAAAATCATATTAAACCGATGGGGCTGACCATTATTTGATTATTCTTAAAGATAAAGCCTAAATGCAAAAAAACTAATATTATTGAAAGTAGCTATGTGGGCTATGTATTGGCAATCTAAAGGCTAGGAGTACAGTAAATGAAGTCGTCAATCAAAAGCGCTGAGGCAGTTCAAATTATTTCAGAGTTCGTAGAAGCTCAAAATAATCTCATTTGTGCATTTCGCCAGATATATCCCAATGTCAGTAAATCTTTCTCTGTATATTGTCCCCGCCAAGGTTTATTATCACTACAAGGGGAAAAATGGACTTTTGATAAACATGGAGTCGGCGTTTATTTTCAAGAAGAAAAATCCTATACTATAGTTGACGTTCATGCTGGATTTGTAGATTATCCACAAGCTTTTGATGCATGGCGACTCGTACAGTACTTTGAATCAAAAGGAATAGAACAAATTTATTATCTTACAAGTGTTTTTGACCTTACAAATAAAGTCAATAACGAAGATATTGTAGATGATTTACTCGATCATCTTTTAGAAGATAGTATCATTGAAGTTGCTTTCCCCAAACTTAAACTGTACCAATTGAAAAACACATCAACAGATTATAGGGGTAAAATCTTAAGTCAATTATCGCGGTTGTTAAATGAAGAGAATAGGGAATAGGAAATTGGTATACCGCCTACCTTTACTCTCGTTACTAGGCTCAGCCTAGTAACGCAGTTGTGAAAGGCTCTGCCTTTCATTGCTCACTGAAGGCAGAGCCTTCATGAAAAGCATTACAAGCAAGGGTTCCTTGTAACGAGAAACGCAGAGCCTTGTAACGAGAAAGTATTTTTTTTCGTATCTAATTCAAGATAAAATAATTTTATTGATTTTATTGATTTATATTCCTTTTTCTCGGTTCAATAATATTTTCGGCAACTCCGAATATTTTAGCAGCTTGAGACATATTTAATTGTAACAAGCTATCCGAACCCAACCGCATTTGTTCTTGTGGCTTAAATGGAATTATTTCTAACGCACGAATAATTTCTGTTGCGATCGCTTTAGCTAAAAAAGGTGGAACTGAGTTTCCTATTTGTCGAAATCCATGCCATTTTGTCACGTGGAAACGAAACCAGTCGGGGTAAGAATGCAATCGTGCTGCTTCTCTAACGGTAATACATCGTGGTGTTATGGGATGAATTGGACGTGGAGAGGTGAAAGCGCCTCGGTTACTGGGTGTTCCAGCCCTCAGAGTATTACAAACACCATCTATGGCTAATTTATAAAAATGGCTAACTGGTTCACTTTTACCGGGTTCGGTTTGTTGGAATCTGGCGATAGTTTGCGAACTATGTTTTGTACGACTGCTAGAAGTTAAATAAGAGCAATTAAATAAGCGTTGACAGGAATAGTTGTTTTCAATTGATGAAAATCCGCGTAATTTACTGCTGTAGTGACTCGATTTACCATATTCAGCTATTACCCAATCTCTATTTATTAATTCCGTATAATTTTCAACTTCTGGTAAATCTCCGATCGCATCCCACACTGTAGGTGTTGCTGGTAAATCTATGTTACTTACAATATATTTTGATTTCTTTGATTTGGGTTTAGTAATTGGTTGGGGATATTTTGGTAACTTTAAACCTTGGCGACATCCTAAAAGAAATAATCTGGCTCTATCTTGAGGAACTCCGTAATTAGTCGCGTTAAGAACTCGGTAATTTGCTTCTACTTGATAACCGTTTTTTTGAAACTCTTCAATAACTTCCGATAAAAACTTTTTATGTTCTCCTAAAGTTAATCCCGGTACATTTTCAAATACAAAATATTTAGGTTGTAATTCTAAAATCAACCGCAAAAAATGAAACATTAAATTATTTCTGGGATCGTCTAAAGCCCGTTTCCCGATCGTAGAAAATCCTTGACAGGGAGAACCACCAAACACTACATCGATTTCTCTATTTTGAATTTGAGAACCCGCTCGTATTTCTTCTCCCGAAATATTCTCTACACTCGAACACAAAATAGACCAAAAAGGAAAATTAAATTCATGGATAGCACAGTGAATTGGATCTAATTCCACAGCAGCAAGCACATCAAAACCAGCTTGCTCAAAACCGAGAGTCATCCCCCCAGCACCCGCAAATAAATCTACAGCAATAGGACGCATTTTCAGTGAACAGTGAACAGTGAACAGTTACCAGTTAAGAGTTAAGAGTTAGGAATTAGGAGTTAGGAGTTAGTTGTTAGTTGTTAGTTGTTAGCAGTTAGAAATTAACGATCTCCCCTTGTCTCCCCATCTCCCCATCTCCCTATCTCCCCCTCTCCCCATCTCCCCAAAGGTTACTGAGCAGTTCGACGTAGCTCACTGTAAGACTTGTCGAAGTACTCCCCCGAACCCCAAAGGTTACTGAGCAGTTCGACGTAGCTCACTGTAAGACTTGTCGAAGTACTCCCCCGAACCCCCTCTCCCCATCCTCTCACTCACTCAACGCTTCAACAATAGCCTGAGTATTAGATTGCATCATTTTAATATAAGAATCTCCTTCACTCCCAGGTGCGCCGATGGAATCGGAATATAGTTCGCGGGGGGCTAGTTTGACGTTTGCTTCTTGGGCTACGGTTTTAATTAAGGCTGGGTTGATTGTTGTTTCGGCGAATATGGCTTTTACACCTGTTCTCTTCACTTCTTCTACTAATTGTTTCACGGTTTGGGCGCTTGGTTGTTCTTCGGTGCTGATACCTATTAATGTTCCTGCGATTGGTATATCATAGGCGCGTCCGTAATATTGAAATGCATCGTGGGTTGTAATTAACTTTCGTCTTTCTTTGGGAATGGTTGCAATTTGTTGAGTTATGGAATTATCTAACTCTTTCAATTTGTCAATTAATTCTTCTGCATTCTCGGTAAACTTTTCTTTGTCTTCTGGCGACAATTTAATTAAAGCATCACGAATCGCGATCGCCATTTTTATCGCGTTTTCTGCATCACCCCAAATATGAGGATCGGGTACTGTAGTTTTTCCCCCTTTATCTAATTGTAAGGGTTTGACGACTTCCCCCACTGCTAATTTATCGGCTTTTACACCTGCTGCTTTTATCAGTTTTATTAATCCCGGTTCGAGATTATAACCGTTGTATAAAATTAATTCTGCTTCTTCTAAATAAATCGAATCTTTAGGTACTGGTTCGTATACGTGGGGATCTGCTCCGGGTTGTAAGATACTTGTTAAATCAATCTCGTCTCCACCTATATTCTTAGTTAAATCGGCAATTATTGTACTGGTTGCAACTACATCGGGTTTACCATCTTCTGAAGAATCTGAACCGACTCGATCGCACGCACTTACTGTCAAGCTTAAAAGTATCCCTAATAACCCACGCAACAAATATCTACCTTGGGAATGAGCGATCGCTTTCATAATTTATATCAAAAGTTATCATAATGTTTTCATTTTTTAAGTTACATTATTCTCATAATCTTTTCATTTTTCGCTCGTTTATAGAAATAATCTCATGCCAAGCGTCAACTTTTCGCCAGACGATAACCCAACTCAACAGCGCGTCTATCATTTAAAAGATGCGGCGATGCGACATAATGCGAGCATTAATATAGCCCATGTGGGAGTAAGCTATCGCAGTCTAGAAGCGCTTTGTGATGTTAATTGTGTTATCAAACCGGGACGATTGACGGGTATTTACGGTCCCAATGGTGCTGGTAAAAGTACTTTGATGAAGGCAATGTTGGGGTTAGTTGAGAGCAGCGGTACGGTTTTATATCAAAGCAAACCCTTAACGCAACAGTTAGAAAAAGTTGCTTACGTACCGCAACGCAGTCAAATCGATTGGACTTATCCCGCTACGGTATGGGATGTAGTGATGATGGGAAGAGTCAAAAAAACGGGATGGTTGAGGAAGTTTTCGGGGGTGAGTCGTCGGGTAGCAAAAAGTGCGCTGCAAAGAGTAGGCATGGGTGAATACCGCAACCGTGCGATCGGACAGCTTTCCGGGGGGCAGCAGCAGCGAGTATTTTTAGCCAGAGCATTGGCACAGGAAGCAGAAATATTTTGTTTCGACGAACCCTTTGTAGGAATCGATCAAAAAACTCAAACGGTGTTATTTGAAGTCTTCCACGAACTAGCAGCCACCGGAAAAACCGTTTTAGTAGTTAACCACGACTTAGGCGAAACAACTACCCACTTCGACGACATAATTTTATTAAACCGCCAGATAGTTGCTACAGGTTCGAGAAAACAGGTTTTGACAGAGCAAAATTTATATCGCGCTTACGGTGGGAAAGTCATGTACTTTTCAGATGCAGCGTGATGGGGAGAGGGGGAGAGGGGGAGATGGGGAGATAGGGAGATGGGGAGATGGGGAGTACTTCGACAAGTCTTACAGTGAGCTACGTCGAACTGCTCAGTAACCTTTGGGGAGAGGGGGTAGAAATAATTTTTAACTCCTAACTCTTAACTCTTAATTATGCCCAATGCCCTATTCCCAACTGATAACTGTTCACTGTTCACTGTTAACTGAAAATGTTTGAAGCGTTAATCGAACCGTTAAAATACAGCTTTATGCAACGATCGCTGATTGTTGCTGTTTTGGTGGGTTTGCTGTGTGCGGTTGTTGGTAGTTATTTGATGGTGCAGCGGTTGGCTTTGCTGGGTGATGCTATTAGTCATTCGGTGCTACCGGGTTTGGCTGTGGCTTTTATTTTGGGGATGAATATTTTTGTGGGAGCCTTTATTGCGGGGGTTCTCAGCACGATGGTGATAACCTGGATTAGAACGCGATCGCCAATTAAGGAAGATGCGGCGATGGGAATTGTGTTCTCAGCGTTTTTTGCTTTGGGGGTGACGTTAATTACTATTGTTCAGAAGGATAATAAAATCGATTTAAATCACTTTCTTTTTGGTAATATTCTCGGCGTTACGGTTTCAGATATGCGGGATATTGCTGTAATTGCGGCTGTTGTGCTAATAGTCGTATTTTTACTATATAAAGAATTATTATTTTACACTTTCGATCCATTGGGAGCGCAAGCTGCGGGTTTGCCGGTAAATCGCTTAAATTTTGGGTTGATGGTGATTATTGCTTTAACAATTGTTGCTAGTTTGAAAGCTGTAGGCGTAATATTAGTTTTATCTTTATTGATAACGCCGGGAGCGACGGCTTATTTATTAGTTAAACGGTTGCATGAAGTGATGATATTAGGTGCAATAATTGGAGTTATTTCCAGTATCAGCGGAATGTATTTAAGCTACTTTTATAATTTACCTTCTGGTCCTGCGATCGTGTTAGTTGTATCGGGATTATTTGTATTATCTTTGTTATTTAGTCCCGCTCATGGTGTGTTGACGAATATACAGAAGAAGAGTTAAAGCGAGTTTTGCTCTATCACTATACCTAATATAGGAATCCGATTTGGATCTTGAAAAAATTGAGTATTTGTAGGGTCCGAAATTTAGATATAATTCCCCTAACCTTCTTATAGATAAAAATGAAAACCGAACGTGAAAGAAAAGAATTAATCGATACTATTAACGTACTGTTAAATCAAGCATACGACAGTACACTAGACGAAATTTGTGCATTACTCCAAAAAATCGAAGATGAAGAAGATGAAAATGATTTGAAAGCTTACGAAAAAGGTAAAGAAGATATAGGTCATAATGGCACTGTACCTTGGGAAGAAGTGAAAAAAGAGATGCAAGAAATTAAAAAGGATGTCGCGTGAGTTACGAAATTAAAATTTCTAAGAGTGCATCTAAACAAATTAAAAAGTTATCATCAGAACTACAAGAGCGCATACAAGATAGAATTGACAACTTAGCTATAGAGCCTCGTCCAGATGGAGTTAAAAAGCTTAAAGGTCGAGAAAACGGTTATCGTATTCGAGTAGGCGACTATCGTATTTTGTATGATATTTTTGATGACGTTTTATTAATAACTGTTGTAGAAGTAGGACATCGTAGCAATATTTATAAACATAAAAGTTAATTAAAGCAAGAGTGTAGTCAGCTTTAGTTTGTATTAGGGAATTTAATTTAATCCTTTTTTCAACGCAAAGATACGAGAAGAGGAGAGACAGCCCACCGTAAGGTAGGATTCGTATTTGTGGTTCCCCACCCTTCGAGGGTGAGGGCATTTGATTCCACAGCAACGGAAACCCAAACCGTCAAATAACAGACTTGATGCAAACAGGAGTTTACTGTATCTTCCCTGTTATTACTTACTATCGCATTAAGCTTAAAAATTCATGCTACAGCTAGTTGATTATTTAATTATCGCTGTTTACCTAATTTCTATAGTTATATTTGGGCTTTATCTGGAAAGAAAAGCTTCTGCGGGTATCGATTCCTATTTTTTGGGCAACCGCAATATGCCTTGGTGGGTTTTGGGTGCTTCGGGGATGGCATCGAATACCGATTTGGCGGGTACGATGATTATCAGCGCTTTGATTTACGCGGTGGGTGCCAAAGGATTTTTTATCGAAATTCGCGGTGGTGTGGTGTTAATCATGGCGATTTTGATGATTTTCATGGGTAAATGGAATCGTCGCGCTCAGGTAATGACGCTAGCTGAATGGATGCGATTCCGTTTTGGTGAAGGAAGGGAAGGAAATACGGCTCGGATTATCAGCGCGATCGCAAATTTGATGTTTGCGGTGGGTGCGATGAGTTTTTTTACTCTTGCTGGTGGTAAATTTTTAGGTCAATTTCTCGGTATTAGCGATGAATACGCTTCGATCGCGCTGGTTACTCTGGCTTTGGTATACACGGCGGCTAGTGGTTTTTACGGTGTTGTTTGGACTGATGTTTTTCAAGGCATTTTGATTTTTGTCGCGATAATTTACGTTTGTGTTTTGGCTCTGCAAATTGCAACTATCCCCGAAACATTTTCAGTTTCGATTCCTGCTGGCGATAGTTTTGTACAACAGCAGTGGAATTTTGCCGACTGGAGCAGTATTTCACCGTCTTTAACTTTAAATTTACCGGGTGACTATTCGGTATTTAACTTATTCGGTGGAGTAATTTTCTTTTATCTTTTAAAAGAGTGTCTGGCAGGTGTTGGCGGCGGTGGGGGCTATATGGTACAACGTTACTTCGCTGCTAGAAACGATAGAGAAGCAGGTTTACTTTCTTTGTTTTGGATTCTTCTACTTTCGTTTCGCTGGCCCCTCGTTACCGCTTTTGCGATGTTGGGCATCCACTACGGCGCAACTCAAGGTGTTATATCAGACCCCGAATTGATTTTACCTACGGTAATTGGGGAATACGTGCCAGTAGGAATTAAAGGATTGTTGATAGCTTGTTTTATTGCGGCGGCGATGTCTACTTTTGACTCAATTATTAATTCCAGCGCTGCATACTGGGTAAAAGATATTTATCAAGCATATCTCAATCCCCAAGCTAATAACCGACAGTTACTTACCCAAAGTCGTTTGGCATCCGTGGTAATTGTAGTTGTAGGAATGCTCTTTAGTTACCAGATTAAAAATATTAACGAAATTTGGGGATGGCTGACTTTGGGATTGGGTGCGGGGTTATCAATTCCTTTAGTATTGAGGTGGTATTGGTGGCGTTTTAACGGTTATGGATTTGCTGCTGGTACTGTCGCGGGAATGTTAGCAGCCATAGCAACTAAACTATTTGTAGCTGCAAGTTTAAATCAACAGTATCAGGAATATGCTTTGTTTTTAATTCCTAGTATTTCCTCGTTTATTGGCTGCATCATCGGTACATTTTTAACAGAACCCACAGATTTACAAGTAATAGATAACTTCTATAAAGTTACCAGACCATTTGGTTTTTGGGGAATCGTGCGGAAAAATCTGCCAGCGAACATTCAGCAGAAAATTAAAAATGAAAATCGCCGCGATATTTTTTCTACATTTATCGCAATTCCCTGGCAATTGACTTTATTTATGTTGGGAATTACCTTCATGATGAAGCGTTGGGATACTTTTGGTATTTTGTTAGCGGTGTTTATTGTGCTTTCAATTGCCTTGTATTTTACTTGGTTTAAATATCTTTCTAAAGAAGTGACGATTACTGAAGAATTGTAGAATATCCCCCCAACCCCCCTTATTGAAGGGGGGCTAAACAAATAATATGCCCGCACTACAATAACTTATTCCTGGTTCGTAGTAAGCGATTTATCGCTTCTCCACAATTTTGATTAATTCTAACTTCTTCGACGGTAGTAAGATTTCAAAAATAAAGGTACAGATAAGCTCCCAAATTAGATAAGCTTACAAAAGCAGTTTCGCAAACTCACAAAATGACCGCAATTAGCCCGACAATTTTAGCTCTCGACTTTGATGGTGTAATCTGTAACGGACTGATAGAATACTTTCAGGTAGCTTGGCGTACTTACTGTAAAGTTTGGTCTTGTGCTAATCAAACGCAAACAGAAGAATTAGCTAATAAATTTTATCGACTCCGCCCAGTAATTGAAACTGGTTGGGAAATGCCTGTTTTAATTAAAGCATTATTACAAGGATTTGAGGAAGAAACAATTCTGCAAGACTGGCATAATATTTCCCACAAAATTCTCCGACAAGATGATTTTGCAGCCCAAGAAATTGCCGATACGTTAGATAAACAGCGCGATGAATGGATAGCTACAGATAAGGATGGTTGGCTGAGTCTGCATAAATTTTATCCGGGAGTAGTGGAAAGAATTAAAAATGTTTACAATACTCAAATTGCACTGTATATAGTTACAACTAAAGAAGGACGTTTTGTCAAAGAACTATTAAATAAAGCCGGTTTTGATTTACCCCAAGAAGCAATTTTTGGTAAAGAAGAAAAGCGTCCTAAATATGAAATATTAAGAGAATTAAAGCAAGAATCTAACCATTCAACAGTTAGTTTATGGTTTGTAGAAGACAGGATAAAAACGTTACAAAAAGTTAAAGAGCAAACCGACTTACAAGACGTAGAATTATTTCTTGCTGACTGGGGTTATAATATCCCCAAAGAAAGAGAAACCGCTCAAAAAGATATGCGAATTCAGTTGATATCGCTAGCTCAATTTACCCAAGACTTTGATGAATGGCAAAGATAACTGGGTATTGAAAAATGGAGAGGGGGGAGAGGGGGGAGAGGGGGAAGAGGGGGAAGAGGGGGTAGAAATCAAAAGATTAATTATTAACTTATAAATCTTTATTTATAACTCCTAACTCCTAATTCCTAACTCCTAACTCCTAACTCTTTATCTTCAATCTAAAACAAAAGCATCCGTTGTTAAAATATAAAATTCTATAGCTCCTAACTAAACTTATGCTGGATCTTAGTAAACTTGCCGGACAAATGCGTGGTTTGAGTCAACATTTGACGGCTGAAGCTGAAGCGAATCGTCAGCGTTTGCAACTGGGGATGAAACATCTTGAATATGCTTTTGATAATCAAAATGAGTTAGTTAAAATTCAACAAAAATGGCGCGATCGCATTTTGTTTGCGAATGCAACTCCGGTGGAACCGCTACATACCTGTATTGATATTATGGTTCCCCCAAAAGTTCATACTGTCATCGCTACTGACGGTTCCCAAATTGCGCCAAATCACCACGAAATTGCTTATTGTTATCTATTAAATATCGGTAGAGTTGTATTGCATTACGGACAAAATAAACACCCGATTCTAGATAGTTTACCGGAGATATTTTACCGCCCCGAAGATTTGTATATGTCTCGTCAATGGGGAATTAGAACCGAAGAATGGATGAGTTATCGACGTACCGCGAGTGAAGCTGTGGTGTTGGCGGAGTTAGCGATCGCAGCGATGGGGAAAGGGAAAGATGGGGAGATGGGGAGAGGGGGAGATGGGGAGATAGGGAGAGAAGGGGACAAGGAGACAAGGGGACAAGGGGACAAGGAGACAAGGGGACAAGGGGATAATGTAGAAGAAATTTCTACCCCCTCTACCCCCTCAGAAAGAATACCTACATTAGCAATGGTAGATGGTTCGCTAATTTACTGGTTTTTGGATCAGTTGCCTTACGATGCTAGGGAACATATTTTACCGCCGATTTTGGAGTCTTGGAAGGATTTACGGGCAGCGGGTATTCCTTTGATGGGTTATCTGAGTGCTTCGCGGAGTATTGAGGGGATGAATTTTTTCCGGTTGTCGGCTTGTCCTTATAAAGCACCGGATTGTATGAGTTTTTGCCCCGATCAAATGGAGAAGATTCCTTGTAAGTTGTTTGAAGGATTGCGAGATAGTACTTTATGGTCAACTCAACTCAAACCCGGACAGCGCAGTCCTTTATGGAAGAGTAATTCCCGGATTTTAGATTTATATGATTCGCAGCAAATTTACTTTTGCTACGTTCACGTGGGCATGGAAATAGCACGGGTAGAATTTCCGGAATGGGTAGTAGAAAATACTGAAATGTTTGAGGAATCCTTGGGGTTAATGCTGGCGCAAGTTCATAAAGGCTATGGTTATCCGGTAGCCTTAGCAGAATCGCACAACCAAGCAGTTGTCAGAGGTGGCGATCGCTCTCGTTTCTTCGGTTTACTGGAACGACAAATGATTAAAGCTGGCTTGAAAAATGTCGGAACTTCTTACAAAGAAGCACGGAAGAGAGGGAGTATTGCATAAATGGGCATGGATAAAAAGGTTCTACGTGCTGGCATTGGTTCCCTAAATCCGGAGGGCTAAAGCCCTTACTACAAACCTTAATTCCCCATGCCCTATTACTGAATATGATTTTTATAAAGAACTGTTATCTTCGTAACTATTTTGGGAAACCTATGCTTAGGCATGGACTGGACAAATAACCTTTTGGGGTTATGCATTTACAGTTCTACGATGGTAAAAAGTTTTTAATTATATTTGGTACCATGCGAAAAACCAATCATCTGTTTAGTAAATCGGCAGTTTTTGTACTGGTTGCGATAGTTGCGTTTATTAATGCAAGCTGTTCTACTAAGGTTTCTAATAATAATAATCTGGTAATACCCTCAGTAGTCGCGAGTAGCAATGAGAACATTCAATCTTTGATAATTGGAGTGTTACCAACTCAGAGCTTGAAAGAACAACAACGGATGATTAAGCCTTTGGAGGAGTATTTAGAACAATCTTTAGAAACAAGCATAAATTTCCAGGTTGCTACGGATTACAAGCAGATTGTGAAATGGTTGGTGGATGAAAAAATAGACATGGCTTATGTTGCTCCGGTGTCTTACTTAGAAGCTCTCGAAGCAGGTGCCCAGATTGAACCTTTGGTGGCACCAATTGATAAGTATACAGGAAGACCTTGGTATCGATCTGTAGTTGTGGTCAAGGCTGATAGCAATATTAAAACTTTGCAACAGTTAAGAGGTAAGCGATTTGCTTTTGTAAATAAATCTTCTACAGGTGGCTATTTAATGCCATTTACTGCATTTAAAAAACTTGGTATCAATCCGGAAGAGGAATGTGAGAAAGTTATATATGCCGGTACTCATGCTAAAACTTTAGCTGCTTTGGAAAATGGCGATATTGATGCTGCTGCAACTAATGTTCCTTATTATCTGAAGCAGCAAAAAATGGGTAAACTTAAATCAGAATTTAGAGTTATTTGGGAATCTCCACCCATTCCCCCTTCGTTAATAGTGGTTTCTAAAAAACTGTCCCCAGATACGATTAAAAAATTAAAAACTACTTTTTTAAATACTCCTGAAGGTATCGAAGATATTTTTGGAGGGCGATCGGCAGGTTACACTTCTATCGAAGATGCTGACTATACTCCAATTCGCAAACTTCGAGACAGCTTAAACTTGAATAAGAAGGCGATGCAATGAAAATTTTTACTAAATTTATCGCCTCTTCTGCTTGCTTTGCCGGTATAGTTGCTGGTGTTTTAGTAGGAAGTTCTTTATGGCGAAATCAAAGATTAGCAAATATTAGCCGCAAGTTTGAAAAATCCAGTATAGCAATTCAAATAGCTTTACAATTAGAAATTGATTTAAAAAACGAAATTGATGCCCTCAAAGATGATGTATTGCTTAATAATAGACAATCAGATGCAGAAAAATATCAAACACAATTTTTAGCTCACCTCGATCGATTAGAAAGTTTAATCCCAGATGCTAAGGAAATAAAAGTTATTCGTCGCCGTCATTTATTTTTAATCCGCTTAAGTAAGGAAGTTAGAAATCGCAATCAAACTTCAGAGGATGCATACTTAGCCGATTCTCAACAGGATTTTAGAGCAATCAATTCTTTTGCTAGAGATATTGAATTATTCTTAAGCGATTTTACAGATAGTACTCGCGAAAAAATTATTATCGTTGAAAATGAAATGGACGAAATGCAGCGCACCTCTCAATTAGTAACTTCTGGAATTATAATTGCTATCCTGCTGGTTTTTATTAGTCAATTCTTCTTAATTATGCTTCCGCTGATTAATTCTTTGAACGAATTACAAAAGGGAGCATCAGCAATTGGATCTGGTAAACTCGATTACCGATTTAATATTTGTACTAAAGATGAATTAGAGCAACTTGCTAACGGATTTAATCGTATGACAGAAAAATTAACTGAATCATACAGTGAAATCATCGAACGCAGTGGAGAATTAATCAAACTCAATCGCAATCTCAAAGATGAAATTGGCGATCGCACTCAAGCGCAAGCAGAATTAGAAAAAACTTTAAATGAACTAAAAAGCACCCAAGCGCAACTAATTCAAACCGAAAAAATGTCAAGTTTGGGGCAAATGGTAGCCGGAGTTGCCCACGAAATCAACAATCCTGTTAGTTTTGTCTACGGCAACATCAATCATGTAAATGGATATATAAAAGATATTTTAGAATTAATCGAACTTTATCAACAAGAATTTCCCAAACCTGGAGACGACATCGAAGAAAAACTTGAAGATATGGAATTAGAATTTGTACGATCCGATTTACCTAAAATATTAACTTCAATGAAAATGGGAGCAACCCGCATTCGAGAAATAGTTCTATCTTTACGTAACTTTTCTCGTCTCGATGAAGCCGATATGAAAGAAGTTGATATCCATGAAGGTATCGAAAGCACTTTACTAATTTTACAAAACCGTCTTAAATCCAAACCAAATCGCACCGGAATCGAAATTATTAAAAAGTACAATCAATTGCCTAAAATAGAGTGTTATCCCGGACAATTAAATCAAGCATTTATGAACATTATTAGTAATGCAATAGATGTATTGGAAGAAAAAACAGATATTGATATCCAACCGCAAATCTGCATTCAAACCGAACTCATCGAAAAAACAGTAGCAGTGCGAATCGCAGACAATGGAAAAGGAATGAGTGAACAAGTAAAAAACAAGTTATTCGATCCATTTTTTACCACTAAACCCGTAGGAAAAGGAACGGGATTAGGTTTATCAATTACCTATCAAATAATTATTGACAAACATCAAGGTAAGCTGAATTGCGAATCAGAACCCGGTAAAGGTACCGAATTTATCATTGAAATTCCCCTACATCAGCAAAATGGGGGGATGGGGAGACAAGGGGATGGGGAGATGGGGAGACAAGGAGAAGGAAGTTGAGTTAGGAGTTATAAATTAAAGTCTTATCCCCTCTTACAGACTGTTAATACGGTAGAATTGAAAAATATTTACCTTTAACCTTTGACATGCAGACCTTTAATACTCCCTGAAAATGCACAATTTAAGCACTTTACAAACAACAGGGTTGGGTTTAGAACTTTTTCATACTCAAAGCAATACTTCGTTTGAAATTCCGCCAAATTATCCTGTAATTCGTATCGGCAAGCCAAACGAACAAGTTCCTATTGATGTTGATGTTTTGAATTTACCTTCTGCCGATATTGTTTCGCGAGTTCACGCAGAAATTATTGTAAAAGATAATACTTACTATTTAATAGATATCGGTAGTTCTAATGGGACTTATTTGAACGATAATAAGTTAGAAAATCATAGGCGCTACCCTCTTAATTTAGGAGATAGAATCGAACTCGGTAACGACAATAAAGTAACTTTTATATTTCAATACAAACAGCATCAGCAAGCTGCGATCGCAACTACTCAACCTACAACTATCCAAGCTCAAGCGATCGACAACGCGCAACAAGTACAAGCAGTCGATCGTACAAGCAAATTTGTTGGTTTAGCATCGATAGCAGTAGGAGTATTAATTTTCGCTGCAAATACTCGCATCAGTTTTTGGTTTGGTTTTCCAACTATTTTATTATGGATTGGAGGAGCTATAATTCTCTTGCAGCGTCGAATTAATCGTAATTGGGGATGGGGTTTAATAGGATTAGGAGCGGCATTACTCTTGTTTTCCGGTAGACTATTTGCTTCAGCCAATCTTTTAGCTATTCTCGTATCAGCTAGCTTAATATTTGTCGGATATAAACTATTTAGAAACGGGAAAGTCTTTGGTTACGGTTTGAATTCGATAAAAGGAAGGAAATAGGGAACAGTGAGCAGTTAGCAGTTAGCAGTGAGCAGTTAGAGTTAGCAGTTAGCAGTTAGCAGTTAGCAGTTAGCAGTTAGCAGTTAGCAGTTAGCAGTTAATTATTTAGCCCCCCATCTCCCCATCTCCCCATCTCCCCATCTCCCTCTTCCCCTTCTACCCCCTCTACCCGCTCTCCCCCTCTTCCCCCTCTTCCCCCTCTCTTCTTAATAATATGTTTAATAAATCAGCTATTCGGGATGAATCGCAAAAAATGACAATTGAGGAATATCTCGAATGGGAACCCCAGCAAGAGATTCGCTATGAATACCTTAACGGCGAAGTTTTTGCTATGACTGGTGGTACAATCCCTCATAATGATATCGCTTTAAACTTTTACAGAAATTTGTACCCACATTTACGTCCTAAAGGTTGTAAGGCTAATGTATCGGATGTGAAAGTCCAGGTAACGCCCCAAAGTCCTTATTACTATCCTGATGTTATCGTCAGTTGCGATCCTGAAGATTTAAATGCTCGTAAATTTTATAAAAATCCTAAATTGATTGCTGAAGTGCTTTCTCCGGGTACAACTTCTAAGGATAGGGGAGAAAAATTTACTTATTACTTAAAAATGCCTTCTTTGCAAGAATATATATTGATAGAATCAGAAAAAATCTCCGTCGAACGTTATTGTCGGGGAGAAGGAAGAATGTGGCTTTATTATCCTTACATAGCAGGAGATATTGTTACTTTATCAAGCATTGACTTTGAATTTCCGATCGAATTGTTGTATGAAGACATTGCGTTTGAAACAGCGAACAGTTAGCAGCTACATTGCATGCAAATTGTAATTTTTTCTGCCCACCTACTTACACCTTATAAGAGTGAGGCTATAGGAACGAAGCCTACTGTAAACTGGGCTAAGAATTCTCGTAGCTCACGTAGGTGGACTTTGTAATATTAGTTCCCCATCCATAAGCGGGTGAGGGTTTTACTTCATATATTCGATGAGCAGTAACTCCTGTTTACGGTAAAATTTAAGAGAATACTTGATACTCGATTGAAAAAATGCATTTAGCTGGTAATTATACACTAATACTGTATTTATGATTCGGAAATTAAGCTCAAACGAGATTTAACTTAAAACGTTAAGTCAATTCAAATTTTAATCTCAGGTTTTATAACGGTAAATGCTTTAATAAACCCCATAGATATACAATCATATACAATTATCAGTGGTGCCTACATCTGACTCATACAGTTAAGAGTAGGAAGACGAGATAAAAAAAACTTAAATTCAAATTACTTTTTGAGTTTTATTTTTTTGCTCGTTTCTCCTTTTTACTTACTTTAAAGCGCCACGATGAAATATCATGTTTTAGAGAAAATTTTTAATAAACATCATGCACCTCGCAAATTTGAAAGCTTGGAGCTAGATAGTAATTTTTGTATTTTACATTTATCTAAGCAGGTGCAACGTTTTGCTTATTATCCCCAAGAGGTAATTTTGCAAAAAGATGTCCGTTTTGCGTTTCCAGAGTTTGTTGGACTTGAAGATGAAATGACATCTATCTTAGGAGGGAAACAGGAATTATTTGAGTTAGAAGGTATTCACCGTTTCAATGAAGAAAAAGGTGATTTCTATATAGATATATATATTATCGGCGAACCTGTTGAAAATAGATTAATTGTTTTAATTGAAGATGTAAGCGATAGAATGCTGCTGGAGCAAAAGTTAAATCAAAGAGTCAATGAAACGAATTTGCTCTCAAGTACTTTAGTCGCCTATAAAAATTATATGGATAAAGTAATCGCGTCAATGGCAGATGCCTTGATTGTGACAACTAAATCCGGCAAGATAAATAAGGTAAATAAAGCGACTGTAGAATTATTAGGTTATACCGAAGAAGAATTAGTTGGCGAGCAGATTTCTTTAGTTATTGATGATAATAAATTATTGCAAAAAGCGATTCAACAACGTTCTTTGTATAAAAAATATTTTCAAAATGTAGAAGTTGTTTGTCGGACTAAATCAAAAGAAAGAAAATTGATTGCTTTTTCTTGTTCGGTAATTCGTAAAAAAATTGATGGTGTCGAAGATATCGTTTATATTGGTCGAGATATTACTGCTAAAAAGCGTCGCCAGCAACGTAAAAGCGCTCAGTATGCAATTACCAATATCTTATCGGAATCAATTACTGTAAAACAAGCGATGCCGCAAATTTTGCAGGCAATTTGCGAAAGTTTGGCTTGGGATTTAGGAGAATTATGGACTCCGAGTCAATATTTAGATGTAAACGAAACATCTACGAGCAATCCAGTTTTAAGATGTGTCGAAATCTGGTCATCTCGAAGGGTTGACGTGCGGCAGTTTGAAGCGATTACTTGGCTAACAACTTTTACGAATGGAGTTGGTTTAGCAGGTAAAATTTGGGAAACTCTTTCTCCTTTATGGTGCGAAGATGTAACGAATGATGATATTTGTCCGCGATTGAGTCAGGTAGAAGAAACACAACTACACGCAGCTTTTGGTTTCCCGATTTTAAACGATAATAAAATTTTGGGAGTGATGATTTTCTTTAGTCGCGACGTGTTATTTAGAGACGAAGACTTGCTGCAAATGATGGTTTCGATAGGTAGTCAAATCGCGCAATTTCTACAACGCAAACAAGCAGAATCAGCACTTTTAGAAAGTGAAGAAAGATATCGAGATTTATTTGAAAATGCTAACGATTTGATTCAGTCGGTTAATCCTTACGGACGTTTTTTATATATTAATCGTGCTTGGCAAGAAACTTTAGGATATAGTGAAGCCGATCTTGAGAAAATAACCGTATTTGATATTGTACATCCAACTTTTAAAATGCGCTGTCGAGATGTTTTTTATCGCGTCATGTCGAGCGGTAATTTTGAACAGCTTCAAGCTGCATTTATGACTAAAGACGGTAGAACTATCTTTTTAGAAGGAAATATTAATTGTAAATTTGTTGAAGGAAAACCCGCAGCTACACGCGCAATTTTTCGCGACGTTACCGCTAGAATATCAGCAGAAAAAGCATTACGCCATCAACAAGAACAAACCGAACGTTTATTACTCAACATTTTACCAGCTAGCATCGCCAATCGTTTGAAGCGAGAACCGGGTAACATAGCCGAGCATTTCGACGATGTAACGGTTTTATTTGCAGATATTGTCGGCTTTACGAAAATTGCTACTTCAGTCAGCGCTACTACTTTAGTCAACCTACTAAATCAAATATTTTCGGTATTCGATCGCCTTTCGTCAAAATACGGTTTAGAAAAAATTAAAACCATCGGTGATGCTTATATGCTTGTTGGTGGTTTACCTACACGAAATTCAAACCATCCCCAAGCTGTTGCTTCTATGGCATTAGAGATGCAAAATGCGATCGCAATATTTAATAAAAGAAATAATTTAAACCTAAATATTCGCATTGGCATTCATACTGGATCGGTAGTCGCAGGAGTAATCGGACTACAAAAATTTACATACGATTTGTGGGGTGATACGGTAAATATTGCCAGCAGAATGGAATCTCACGGTTTACCTGGAAAAATTCAGGTAACAGAAAATACTTATCGCAGATTGCGCGATCGGTTTGTATTAGCAAGACGCGGTGAAATTTCAGTTAAAGGTAAAGGTAGAATGACTACTTATTTCTTAATTGGTAGGAGGGAATAGGGGATTGGGCATTGGGCATTGGTTCAAAATCTAAATTTAAATTTAAATTAGGTTAGAGCTACATCATCTTTATATTAAAATGAAACTAATTAAGTTCAATTTATGGAATTTATTTTATTTTAATCTAATCCAATTTAACCTAATCGAAAAAAATATCCGCTCAATATATTATTACCCATTCCCAATTACCAATTACCCATTCCCTACTCTTATAACCATGACAACACAAACAGCACCAACACCAGACATATATCAAGGTCAATTTGGCGAATTTACAATTACCAAAGATGACCGATTCGGCGTAATTATCTATCGTGCGGGTTTAGCGATCGCCGCAGTTTGTTTTGCCGTTGGTACCGCTTTGGTATTAATCGAAGAAAACCCCAATTTACAACTACTGACATTTTTATACGCTGGTTTTAGTCTTGCCCTCGGCGTAAGCTTATTGAGCATACATATCTATATGGTAGAGTTGCACAGAGCATTACAAGTATTTTGGGCAATTGGTAGCATTTCCGCAATTGTTTTTGCTTTCTCTAGCAGCGAAACCTTAGCACAAACAGTTTACAATTATCCCCTAACTATATTAGGAATTGGCTTCACTTTTGCTGCTTTAACAGGTATTTATTTCAAAGAAGCTTTTTGTTTCAACCGATTAGAAACTAAACTACTTACTCCCGTAGTTCCGCTACTGCTTTTAGGACACATGACCAATATTCTTCCCGTAGAAATAGAAAAAGGTTTATTAGCAGTTTGGGCAGTATTTTTTCTAGTTTTCGCAATTCGTAAAGTTGTCCAAGCAATTCCCCCAGATATCGGAGATAAATCTGTATTTGAATACCTTAAAAGTCAACGAACAGTGAGCAGTGAGCAGTGAGCAGTGAGCAGTGAGCAATTGATAGTTGGGAATGGGGAATAATTAAAAAATAATTTGGGAGCTGTTCGGCGAACACTATAAATCGTGTTATAACTCCTAACTCCTTGTCCCCATCTCCCCCCATCTCCCCATCTCCCCATCTCCCCCCATCTCCCCATCTCCCCATCTCCCCATCTCCCCATCCCCCCAAAGGTTACTGAGCTTGTCGAAGTACTCCCCATCTCCCCATCTCCCCTCTCTTCTAATCCAATTTTTGGGAATAATAAACCAGTAAAGATGAGGATAGAAAATTGACTGAAGAACGTGCATACTGGCTTGCTTGGTCAAGGATGTCGGGGGTTGGACCAGTACTACTGCAAAGACTATACCAACATTTTGGTTCGCCCAAAACTGCTTGGGAGGCAAATTCTTCTCAATTGGGAGAGGTTGAAGGTTTTGGCTATCAAACTTTGCAAAAGGTAGTGAAGGGGCGATCGCAAATTAATCCAGAACAGTTTCTTAAACAGCACGAACAAGAAAATCCTAATTTCTGGACACCAGCAGATGCAGAATATCCCCGGTTGCTGCTAGAAATTCCTAGCCCTCCACCCGTGCTGTACTATTGTGGCAACATCGATTTACAAGAAAATTTGGCGCAAAAACCCCTCGTTGCAATGGTGGGAACGCGCCAACCGACTGAATATGGTATCCGCTGGAC
Organism: uncultured cyanobacterium; assembly: GCA_963740315.1. Lineage (GTDB taxonomy): Bacteria > Cyanobacteriota > Cyanobacteriia > Cyanobacteriales > Nostocaceae > Rivularia. The sequence goes on along the minus strand of CAVUDP010000001.1, from coordinate 1,217,045 downwards.
GCGCCGCATTAGTTCTGCTTTGGTTCAAAATGGTTTTACGGTGGTTTCTGGTTTGGCAGAAGGAATTGATACCGCTTCACATTCGGCTGCAATTAAAGCCGGAGGACGTACCATTGCAGCTTTGGGTACGGGTGTAGATATGGTTTATCCCGCAAAAAACCGGAAACTATACGAAGAGATTTTGAATCAAGGTTTTGTTGTCAGTGAATATCCTACTAAAACCCAACCTCATCGCACTCACTTTCCGCGACGTAATCGGATTATTGCGGGTTTGTCTCGCGCTGTATTAGTCATGGAAGCTCCTCAAAAGTCAGGTGCTTTAATTACTGCTGATTTTGCAAACGAATTTGGTCGAGATGTTTACGCATTACCGGGAAGACTCGATGATTTCTCTTCCCAAGGATGCTTAAAATTAGTTTCTCAAGGTGCTATTCCCATTCTTAAGGAATTAGATGAATTGTTAAAAATGCTCGGTGCAATTCCTCAAGTTAATGTAGGAACTTTGGTATCGGATGTAGAGAAGCCATTACCAGATTTACCAGCAGATTTGCACCAGGTAATGAAAGCAATTTCCTCGGAATCTTTGCCTTTTGATTTTATAATTCAACAAACAAAAATGCCAGCGTCAGAAGTTTCTAGTGCTTTGTTGCAATTGGAATTAATGGGTTTAGTAAGTCAGCTTCCGGGAATGCGGTATCAGCGGAATTAAGTAGCTGGACAATTGATTTTTGAAAAATCCCTCGACCAAAAATTTTAGATTTTGGATTGGTTTCCCAAGTTGAGCCACACCTCCGGTGAACGCTAACCTTAATCCAAAATCGGCTGTATATTCAGCAAATTCTTATTTAGTTCTCAGGGATAACTAATAGGACTTTTTATTTCATAGCTAATACTGTTGTTGTTGCATTGAATAGCAAAAAATGACAGAAAAAATATTAACAGTCACTATTGAAAATCTCGCTCCAGAAGAAGGAACCTTTCTTACTCCTTTTTGGGTTGCATTCCACAATGGAAATTTCGATATATATGACCCTGGCATATCTGCATCTGAAAGTTTGGAAAAAGTTGCAGAAGATGGCGATACAGCTTTGATTTCTCAAGAGTTTCTTCAAAGTGGAGATGGCGAAGTTAATGGTACGGTTGTAGGCTCTGAGGGAGTTGCAGCCGGACCAATTGACCCTGGTGAAGTTGCTATTGCGACTTTTACTGTTGATAGCAACGATCCTAAGAGTCAGTTTTTCTCTTATGCTTCGATGCTTCTCCCTTCCAATGATGCTTTTATCGCTAATGAAAATCCTGAAGCTCTTCGGATTTTCGATGAGGAGGGTAACTTTATTGGAGCAGACTTTATTATTGCGGGTAATCAAGTATTAGATGCTGGTACCGAAGTCAATGATGAAGCAGAGAATAACACTGCCTTTTTCGCTCAAAGTGTTCCTGATACTGGAATTGACGAAAATGGAGTAGTACAACTACACCCTGGCTTTGTTCAAGGTGGAAGAATTTTAAGCGAAGATGGAACGGGATTAGCTCCTGCATCTTTTAGCAATGCTGATTTTACTGCGAGCGATTATCAGGTTGCACGGATTACAGTTACAGCTAATGATTTACCGCAAATTCCTTTAGGTGCAGATTTTCAAGATAATGGTGAAGGGGAGCCACTGCTTGATTTTAGGTCAATAAGTAATCAACAGGTAACGGCTAACCTATTAGAGGTAACTAGCGAAGCCGCTTTTGATAATTTGGTTGGTTTTTACGTTATTGAAGATATTCAGGGAACAATTCTGGATCAATTTGGCAATGCCTTAAATCCAGATGATGAAGGTTATGCAGAAGCTGCTGTAACAAGAAGAGTTTTAGAATTAGATCGCAACACTACTGAGGCTCAACAGTTTACAGGAGGAGATTTATTAGCTCCCTTCATTATCGCTAATGGAACGGCACAAGAGTTTCTTAGCCAAAATCAAAATAATCAAGGAGCAGAAGAGCCACTTGCTTACTTCTCATTCCTCGGAGCAAATCCCGATGGAGTTGAGCATATTCGTTTGCTAGATAACAATACTTTTGGTTTTGAGGATTTATTTGGTGGTGGGGATAATGACTTCGATGATTTATTCTTCCGGGCTGAGTTTGAAGTTGTTTAATTCATAATTTGCCCTATGCGATCGGATTAGGCAGAGCCTCCAAATTCGGCGTTCCCAGGCTAGATTCCTGGGAAGCAGAACAAGATATGGAAACTCTTGATAATTATTTATAGTAAAAGCTGAAATCTCTCAGAGCAGTAATTCTGGCTTTATTAAAGCGGTAATGATAATCTATTTTGCGCTCTAAAATGTTCCAGAAACTTTTTTTAGATTTGAATGCAGCAGCATCTAAATGATGTTTAGCTTCATTAATCTCTTCCAACCAAGAGGGCTTAGTAATTTCTAATCCGGAAGAAGCTGCGGCTATACCAATAGCATGTCCCGAACCAGCATGAATTCCATGTAATTCTAAATAATTAGCTATCAAACCCCATTGCTTGATAAATTCCGAAGTTTTATCGGACGAAGCGGACAAGGCAAACAATGATTCCCCGATATAGCTTACACTCTCAAGATTTATCTCTAACTTATTTTCCAACTTGCGAAGATAGAGCAACCTTTGTGGATTATACTTTTGTGCGTGTTCAACAAGATTCTCAACGTGTAATGCTGCTAATCCCGATGACGCATCGATCGACTTTGGTAAGCTACCAATAATTTTTGTATCTGCATCTATCTGTATTGCTACTTGGAATTTTGTTAATGCTTTCTCAATCACAAATCGCTTGTCATGATAGCAATGAAGAATTCCCTTTTTCTCAAGTTTGAACGCAAATACATTACCACAGTCTTTAAACACGCTAGGATTATCTGTCCCTATTACGACTGTAGTCTCTGGAGATTGTTTCTCTAAGTCTTCTGCAAATGTTTTAGCCATAAGCTGATATTTGGGCTTTAAAGCAAGAATGCTAAAGCAAAAACTTTTATTCAGAAAAATACTCCTTAATAATTTATTAGCCTAACTACTTACATAATATTAATGTATATTATCTTCATTAAATAGGCGATAATATTCAGTATATTCACCTTATATTTTTTATAATTAATTACTAGTCGATCGCAACCGAAAATATAGTGTTCCAGACAGTGAAATTCTCGCAATCTCCTTTAAAAATTACAGTTTTGCGTGAATCCTATAAATGTTAATTCGCGATCGAAAGCAAATAATATCAGCGCAGATATTTCCATAAATTCTCTCCTGCTACCATGTCTTCCAAAAATTTACGGGATATTCCGGAAACTAATAATTATTCACTTCTTTATCATTAACAGTCGCGGGAAATTTTCTATTTATTTTTGAGTACTAGCTGCAATTAATTATCTAGTTTAACCGCTATACTTTTTTAAGTGAGTAAGTGCTTACTTTTATAAACAAACTAGATTAAAAGCATTTTTATGAATCAGTATTTTGATTCCGATACCTCGATTACTTTGGGTGAAGCAATTCAGAAATTACGTGCTTTAGAGCATGAAGACGACATGACAAACAAAATGTCGGCAGAAGTCACACAAGCATTAGAACAGCATGATGCAGTACACGTTTTGTTTAACTGCGGTACTTCTATTCGAGAGGAAATCGCCGCACATTTGTGGATGCTTTTTGCAACAACCGCGAAAGTCAATGAAATGCATCGTGCAGTTGCCAGCCTTGAGCATCGCAGTGTTTTGTCTAATATTGGGCATTTTAAGTTGTTAGGTATCTGGTTTACCAGCCTTCCGCGCATCATCGGTATTATTTTTAAAAGCTTACGTATGAAAAAGAAGTTAGCTATTGAAGAAATGTCCCAACTCAAGGAAATGTCTTTGCTAGAAATTCGCCGAGAACACGGCATTATATTGTGAGATTAAAGTGAAAAATAATGCCTCGTAATAAAACCATTACAGACGAAGAGATTTTGAACGTAGCGCGATCGCACTTTATAAAACAGGGAGTGAAAGCTTCAACAAGAGCTATTGCTAAAACAGTTGGTATCTCCGAAGCAGTGATTTTCCAGCGATTTGGGACAAAAGAAGACCTGTTTTTTGCCGCAATGGTACTTCCAGAAGCTCAACTTGATACTATATTCTGTGTGAATCCTGGAGAGAGACACTTAAGTGAAAACCTGAGATTAATAAGCTTGCAGATTGTTTCCTACTTTCGCGAAGTGATGCCGATTTTTTTATCGCTCATCAGCCATCCATCCTTCGAGATGCAAAATTTTGTCCAACGTCATACCATGCCTGCGATTCAACTTGGCGATTGACTTGCGGAGTATTTAAATGCGGAGGCAGATTTAGGAAGAATCCGTAAAGATAACGTTGCAACTGCTGCAAATGTTTTGCTTTCGTATTTACACAACTTGGCATTATCAGAAAATATCGGTTCGCACCAAGTAATTGACACGGAGGATGCAATTTCGGACGCGATCGCATTTTTGTGGCAAGGTTTGGCTGTGTAATAGATAAATTTTATGACTGCGAAGAAGTTCTGCGAAATCTGTTTAAGCAGTAGATAATCTTTCCCTAAGACTTGTTACTCTACAATGGACATAAAACCTAGAAAATAGCGAAGTAGGCGATGAATACCACGGATAATTCTTCAACGGATGATAGGTCGTCAACGGATATGATATCTGTGAGAGAGTTACAGAGCCAACTTAATGACTTACTCAAGCAACTATCACCGGAACGGTTGCAGGTGCTTGCTGATTTTGCGGCTTACTTGGCAAATGCTGAAAGCGAAGCTGCAACTCAAGAACTTTCGGCAATTCCTGGATTGTTAGAGCGAGTTAAACAAAATCAAACAACCCCTAAAACCGATTACACAAACTGGAGAACTCTTCGCTCCGATGTATGATCCGGTTTTTGTAGACATTGTTTGATTTCAAATAATTAAAAATTAAGAATTATCTTCCCTACTCCCTACTCCCTACTCCCTTAAAAATTATCTTTCATCCCCCGTATCCACGCGAAGGTTTGCACCGCATCGCTACTTTTTGCAGCCGATCGCAATGCTGGTTCTTCCCATCTCAGAAACGGATTGGTGTGTTTTTCTACTCCCAATAACGAGGGAACGGTAGCTTCATTTCGGCTGCGATGTGCTTTGACTTGCTCAAATCGCTGCTGAAGTTCGGGGTTTTCACCATCCACGGTGATAGCGAATTTTAAATTGTTCAAAGTATACTCGTGGGCACACCAAACCCGCGTATTGTCGGGTAAAGCGCGAATTTTACTCAGGGAATTTACCATCTGCTCTGGTGTTCCTTCAAACAAGCGACCGCAACCGCCAGCAAATAAAGTGTCTCCACAAAATAACTCTCCCGTCTCTTCTGAATGTTCGGGAGGAAAATAGTACGCGATATGGGCACGGGTATGTCCGGGAACGAACAAAACCTCGGCGGTGCGAGATCCAAAATTAACGCGAGATCCATCTTCTAAAAAGACTTTTTGTCCGGGAATTCTGCCTTTATCGGAGCTTCCACCGTAGACTGTCAGTTGCGGGAATTTTTCAATTAACTTTTGATTGCCGCCTACGTGATCGAAATGATGGTGGGTATTAAAAATTGCGACTAAATCCGCATTCAGTTCGCCAAGCTTAGTTAAAACAGGTTTTGCTTGTGCTGGATCGACTACAGCAGCAATATTTTGTTTGCGATCGTATAGCAAAAATATGTAATTATCTGACAGTGCCGCTAAACGAAATACTTGCATAAATATAGCCTTCCCAATAGTTATTTATTCTCCCCAACACTAGTTTAGCGAAATGAAATACTATAATACTCAAAGCTTTTTTGTAAGCTAAAAGCCCATGCCTACAGTACATCATATATATTAGTCAGCAAGATGCGAACACCACAAACCCATTCTTCATTACTTGATAATTGATTATGCCTAAATCTGAAAAAATAAATTATTCAAACCCCAGCGGTTTTCCAGAATTCTTACCTGGTGAGAAGCGCTTAGAATCTTATTTGATGGATACTATCCGTAAAGTGTATGAAAGTTACGGATTTACTCCGATTGAAACGCCTGCTGTGGAACGTTTGGAGGTTTTGCAAGCGAAAGGAAATCAAGGTGATAATATTGTCTACGGTATTAGTCCGATTTTGCCGCCGAATAAACAAGCCCAGAAAGAGCAATCGGGTAAGGATAAATCCGATGATAATAATTCAGAAGCTAGGGCGTTAAAATTTGACCAAACTGTGCCGTTGGCGGCTTATATTGCCCGAAATTTAAATAATTTAACTTTTCCGTTTGCGCGTTATCAAATGGATGTTGTGTTTCGCGGAGAAAGAGCAAAAGATGGACGTTTTCGTCAGTTTCGTCAGTGCGATATTGATGTTATCGCTCGCCGGGAATTGAGTTTGCTTTATGATGCTCAAATGCCTGCTATTATATCTGAGATATTTGAAGCGGTTAATATTGGCGATTTTCTGATTCGGATAAATAACCGTAAGGTTTTGACTGGTTTTTTTCAGTCGGCTGGTGTTACCGAAGAGAAAATTAAAACTTGTGTCGGAATAGTTGATAATTTAGAAAAGATTGGCGAAACCAAGGTTAAACGAGAGTTAGAAAAAGAAGGGATTTCGCCGGAACAAACTGAAAAAATTATTGAATTTATTAATATTAAAGGTTCAAAGGATGAGGTGTTGGATAAACTCAAACATCTTGCCCAAAGTATGCCGGAAGCCGAACAATTTAATCTTGGCGTGAATGAATTAGAAACAGTTATTTCTGGAGTTCGCGATTTGGGAGTTGCCGATAACCGTTACTGCATTGACTTATCGATCGCACGGGGTTTAGATTATTATACTGGCACGGTTTACGAAACAACTTTATTAGGACATGAAGCGTTAGGAAGTATTTGTTCTGGCGGTAGATATGAAGAGTTAGTAGGAACGTTTTTAGGCGAGAAAATGCCTGGAGTAGGTATTTCTATCGGTTTAACTCGGTTGATGAGTAGGTTATTAAAAGCCGATATTTTAAAGACTTTATCTGCGACACCAGCACAGGTAATGGTGGTTAATTTACAAGCCGATTTAATGCCACTTTATTTAAAGGTATCTCAACAGCTTCGTCAAGCAGGTATCAATGTAATTACCAGCTTTGATAAACGCGGTTTGGGTAAGCAGTTTCAACTGGCTGACAAACAAGGAATTCAATATTGCGTAATTATCGGTGCTGATGAAGCTTTCTCACAAAAGTCTAATTTAAAGGATTTGAAATCTGGCGAACAAGTTGAAGTTTCGCTAGATAAGTTACCAGAGGAAATTAAGCGGAGATTGGAACAAAAGATACTACCCTGATGTTTAAAGTAGATGCACTTACGTTTTGTCTTCAGCCAAAACTGGAATTATTGTAGCGCAATTTACTGAAATAAAACTTATTTTCAACAGGGCTTATGAAAGCTCTGTTTCCGATCGGTTTTGGAGCAAGCGGAATGCATGATGAGCAAGCTCGCTTGTTAGCTGGTTTCTTGCTGGATGCACGGTCAAAAGATCGTGTTTTTACGAAAATATTCCGGGAATAGAGACAATTGTGCAAAATATGAATAATATCAAGTTGATTTGAATAGTTGCTAATCTCGAAAAACTAATTTATAAACAAACTTTTGGATTGCCGCTAACAGTAATTAAAACAATAATTAGTTCAGTGGAATTACATATTAACTATCAAAAATCCGATTATAAATTATTGATTAATTACCTTAAAGATATGGTTTTGTAGGTAACTTCTGGGTTTGAAATTCAGCATATTCTTTTATAGCTTAGATAGTAGTTGCACTGTTACATCTATTACTAAGCTATTTAATAGAAATGAAAAATAATAAATCTAGAAATTCCAAAAATAAGCTGTCTCAAGGAAGACTTCTTTTACAAAGCTTACTTTCCCTCAGCACCGTATTAGTTGCGACATTGCCCGCACAAGCATTAAATTTTAACTTTACCTATGCACCCCAAACCAGTTACGAGCAAATGCTTGGTTTCGAGATGGCTGGTAAGTATTGGTCAAATTATCTAACGGATGATGTCACCGTAAACGTATTTGTTGAGACAACAAGTATGTTACCCGAAAACGTGATTGGGGGAGCATTGCCGGGGATGGCGCAATTCAAACACCATAGAGACTTCCGAAGTGCGTTTGAAGGGGATATCACCTCAACCGCAGATGCAGATGCTTTTAACAGTTTTAATACGGATACAAATGGAAACAAATATAGCATCATGGCTGATGGAACCGTATTTGCGAATATGAAAGAGGTTAACGTCACCCGTGCGAGCGCTAAAGCTTTAGGGAAAATATCAGGAGATGACCAAGGCTTAGATGGTTACATTCTGATTAGCGACCTCAGTAATATTACAGGACAATTATCTTGGAATCAAAATTATCAAAGCGATAATATTGCTGGCGGTACTTTAGATTTATTTAGCATGGCTGTACACGAGCTAGGTCATACTCTTGGCTTTGTTAGTTCTGGAGACGATCCAGGATGGATAAAATCTGTCAAAAAAGAAAGAAGTAATGGTAAACCAGCCAAAGCTGATAAAGCACAGGGACATATTACTCTTCTTGACTTATATCGTTATTCAGATCAAAGTACTTCATCTGACAAGACAGCAGATAAACAATTGGGGATGGCTGATGTTTCGATTGGTGGCAACCCTTTCTTCTCACTTGACAGAGGAAAAACAACTATTGCTAAGTTTGCGGCTGGGGAAGATGGGGAATTAGGTGGTGATGGATATCAGTCGAGTCATTGGAAACAGCAAAGCAATGTTTTAGGTATTATGGACCCCACTCTGGGCTTAGGGCAAAGGAGACAAGTTACAAATCTTGACTTAACCACAATGGATGTATTGGGTTGGGATGTGCAGCAGGGAAATATTGATTTCAATACTTTGTACAACGATGCCCAGACGCAACTATTACAAAAATTTGGTAGTTCGTTTACACCGTCGCAGTGGATAGATAAAGACGGAAACAAGGAAGACGATCGCGGTGAATTATTGAACGAAATGATTGATAACAGCGGCGATATTTACCAATGGGGTTGGAAAGGCTATCAGTGGGGCTGGGATGGTTCCTGGTCGGGTTGGAATGGTTATTGGCAATCTCGTGCAGAACTTGAACAAGATGGTTTTTGGCAGAATGTGGCTTGGCAAAAGATGGATTTTAATGAATCAAGTTCGCTGAAAGTAAAATCAACTCCCGAACCTACTTCTTTAATTGGATTGCTAGGATTAAGCTTATTAGGAATTATTTCTCGTTATCAGAGTTTTCTCTGTCGCAAGGATGATGCTAAGTAAATAAAATATGAGAAAGAATAACAAAATAAAAATCTGCTCTACCACTTTCTTTAAGTTATCAAAGAATTCTAAATCAAATATATTTCATTCGCTACAGGCATTTTCAGGAAATATACTTAAGATTAAAGCTTCGTTTTTACATAAACTATATTTTGAAACATATCTCATCCGTACCTATCAAAAATGTTAAGTAATTAAAAATACAGTTAACGCTATTCTTTAAAACAGCTTCAGATAAAAAACACCATAAAGAAGAATTTTTGCCACAATTATAAATTATCTATTAAATTAACTTAAAGTATGACTTTATAAGTAATTTACAGGTTTATATTAAATATTCTTTAACCTAAATTAGATAGTAATGAATCGGCTGTATTTATTGCTAGTAAATTAGGGAAAAATGAAAATAAATCAATCTATAAACTGTAGAAACAAATTCTTTTCAACAGGTAAGTTTATTCTGCAATCTTTGCTTTCCGTCAGCACCCTATTAATTACGACATTACCCGCACAAGCATTAAATTTTAACTTTAGCTATGCACCCGGAGTCAGTCACGAGCAGATGTTGGGCTTCGAGATGGCTGGTAAATATTGGTCAAATTATTTAACAGATGATGTCACCGTAAACGTATTTGTCGAATCAACAAATATGTTACCTGAAAACGTAATTGGCGGCGCATTACCGGGAATGACGCAATACAAACAATATCAACATTTTCGGAGTGATTTTCACAAAGATATCACCTCAAATACCGATAGAAAAGCCTTTGATAGTTTTAATGTGGATCGACATGGCTCGACATATAGCCTAATGGTTGATGGTAAGGAGTTTGAATATATAAGTGAAGTTAGCCTTACTCGTGCTAGTGCTAAAGCTTTAGGAAAAATATCAAAAAATGACCGTGATTACCAAGATTTAGATGGTTACATTCTAATTAGTGACCTTAGTAACCTGACAAAAAAGGTATCTTGGAATCAAAATTACCAAAGCAATACCGTTGCTAAAGGTACTTTAGATTTATTTAGCATGGCTGTACACGAGCTAGGTCATACTTTGGGGTTTGTCAGTTCTGGAGACGATCCTGGATGGTTAAATGCTGTCAAATTAGAGAAAAAACGTAATACGCAAGACACTGGCTATAAAGCAAAAGAACATATAACTCTTCTTGACTTATACCGCTATTCTTCTGATTCTAATAGTTCAGGCAATAGAATGCCCGATCTATCAGTCGGTGGAAACCCTTTCTTTTCTTTTGACGGAGGGAACACAAGTATTGCTAAATTTGCGACTGGAGAAGATGGGAATTTAGGTGGTGATGGATATCAATCAAGTCATTGGAAACAACAAAGCAATGTGTTAGGTATTATGGACCCTACTTTGGGTACGGGGCAGAGAAGACTTGCTAAAAACCTCGATTTGACTGCAATGGATCTATTAGGTTGGGATGTGCGGCAGAATAATATTAATTTCAATACTTTGTACAACGATGCACAGACGGAACTACTACAAAAATTTGGAAGTTCGTATACACCGTCGCAGTGGATAGATAAAAACACAGACAACATCGACGATCGCATTACATTGTTAGACAAAATGATTCGTAGAAGTGGCAAAATCTACGAATGGGGTTACGAAGGCTATAAGATGGGTTGGGATGGTTCGTGGTCGGGTTGGAATGGTTTTAATCAGTCCCATGCAGAATTTGAGCAAGACGGTTTTTGGCAAAATCTGGCTTGGCAAAAGATGGATTTTAATGAATCAAGTTCGGTGGAAGTAAAATCAACTCCCGAACCTACTTCATTGGTTGGGTTACTAGGGTTAGGCTTATTTGCAATAATTTCTCGTTCTCAGGGTTTTCTCGGACGCAAGCGTAATGCTGAGTAAATAAAATGGATTTTGCATCTCAGCAGTTATGAAGAAAACATAAATGTGCTTTACCACTTATTCGCCGTTAAAATTCAAAAGAATCCTCTTATTTATTGGTATTTCTTCGCTTTTTCAAGCACCATTACCAACCCAAGCTCAAAGAATAAGTGGCGATCGCACCCTACCTACACCAACCTCAGTTAACAATGTAAAAGCCCGAATATACGAAATTACTGGTGGAAGCAGACCTCAAAACGCTGCAAATCTCTTCCACAGTTTGCAAGAATTTTCGATTCAATCTGGCGATACTGCACGTTTTGTTCACGATGCAGGGATTCAAAATATTCTTACACGAGTAACTGGTGGTTCGGTTTCTAATATCAACGGTACGATTCAAACTTGGATTGATGGGGTAAAACCCAGTACGGCGAATCTATTTCTGATTAATCCCCAAGGAATTATTTTTGGTCCGAATGCAGCATTAGATATCGGTGGCTCGTTTATTGGTTCGACTGCGGATAAAATCAACTTTGCTGATGGAAGAGAATTCAGTGCTGTTAACCCTTCAACAAAGCCTCTACTTACTATCAGCGTTCCCGTAGGTTTGCAGTTTGGTTCTAATTCTAACGGCGCTATAAATATTAACGGCTCTGGTAATAATATAAAAGTAAATCCAGATTTTTCTATAGATACAAGCAATCGTCCTTCTGGACTAAATTATCAAAATTCAAATAATCAAACTTTAGCCCTTATTGGTAACAAAATAATTCTTGATGGGGGAAACGTTACTTTTCCTTCAGGTAAAGTTGAATTATGGTCGGTAAAACAGGGTGAGGTTTCTTTAGTTAATAACAACGGTAAATTAAAGTTAGAACCAAAAGCAATTAACTACAGTAATATTAATCTGCTTAACTCTGCTTCTGTAAATACCAGTGGTAATAGCGGCGGCAGCATTCAAATTAAAGGTAAAGATATCAGTGTTGAAAATGGTTCGGTTATTATCTCAGATACTCTTGGCAACGGTTCTGGAGGAGAAATCAATGTTTCTGCATCGGAATTATTAGAAGTAAAAGGCTTTGTTTTAAATCCTAATAACCAAGTTTTCAGCAGTATTTTAGCTGATGTCGCACCCAAAGCAAGTGGAAACGGCGGTAAAATTAATATTGAAACTAGCAGCTTAAAGATAGTAAACGGCGGTCAAATATCGAGCGCAACCTTTGGTAGTGGCAATGCTGGACAATTGAACGTTAAAGCTAAGAATATACAATTAGATAGTTTTTCTCCCTTGGGACCAAGTGGTTTATTTACCCCGGTTGCTCCTGGTGGAACAGGTAACGGTGGGACTTTAAGTCTTGAAACCGATCGCTTACAAATCACTAACGGCGCTCGCATATTTTCCAGTACCTTTAGCTCTGGTAACGCCGGAAATTTACAAGTTACAGCTAAAGATATAGAAATTTTCGGTGTATCACAAAATGGTCCGAGCGGCATATTATCTGTTGTCCTTTCACAAGCCAGTGGAGATGGAGGGAATATAAATATAAAAACAGAAAGTTTACAAATAAAAGATGGTGGTCAAATATCGAGCCGTACTTCTGGTAGAGGTAATGCTGCAAAATTAAACATCGCTGCAAAAAATATCGAAATTACTGGCTTTTCTGAATTTGCACCAACCGCGATCGCAACTGATGTGGCTCCAGGTGCCAGAGGTAATGGTGGAAGTCTATCTATTGAAACCGATAGTTTAAAAGTTACTAACGGCGCTCAAATATCTTCCAGTACTTTTGGTTTCGGGAAAGCCGGAGATTTGCAACTTACCGCTAAAGATATAGAACTTGTTGGTATAGCACAAAATGGTCCGAGCAGTATTGTTGCAGGAGTACAGAAAATACCGGGAGCGCCAGATTTTTTGGGTACGGGTACGGGTACGGGTGGTAAATTAAATATTCAAACCGGAAGCTTGCGAGTTCGCGATGGCGCTCAAATATCCGTTAGTACATCAGGTTCGGGAAACGCTGGGAATATGCAGATAAAAGCTGATTTAGTGGAATTAATTGGTTCAAGTCCGCGCAGCCTCAGCGGTTTATTTGCAAATGCGGTAGTAAGTAACGGTGAAGGTGGAGATTTAAATCTAATTAGTAAAAAATTAATTATTCGCGATCGCGCAACTATCAATGCCAGTAATTTCCTCAGTAGCGATCCCGAAAATATACGAGGTTTGGCGGGTACTGGCGCTGCGGGAAATATCAATATCAATTCGCCTTTTATTTTACTCAAAAATCAAGGTACGATTACTGCAAATACCAATGCTGGTGACAAAGGTAATATCAATATAGAATCGCGAAATCTGCAAATTCGAGAAAGCAGCATTACCAGCAACGCTGCTAACAGTTCCGATGGCGGTAATATATTTATCAAAACTGATACTTTAGTCGGTCTGCAAAACAGCGATATTACAGCGAATGCTGCGGAAGGTTTTGGCGGACGAGTAACTATTAATGCTCAAGGTATTTTCGGTATCAAAGAGCGCTCTAAATTAACCTCAGAAAGCGATATTACTGCAAGTTCTAATCGAGGAGCAGAATTTAACGGTACGGTACAGCTTAACACCCCTGATATAGATCCAAATGCGGGAGTAAATGAGCTACCAACAACTGTTATGGACGTAGATAATCAAATTAGTGCTGGATGTGCGGCACAAAAAGGAAATAATTTTACTGTTAGCAATAGAGGTGGTTTACCACAGAATCCTACGACAACTTTAAGAGGTACAATCTTATGGTCAGATTTGCGAACCGCTTTTAAAAGAGAAGAAACTTCTAATTATTCTGTTGCAAATCCAAAGCCAGCGATTGTTGAAGCGACTGGATTAGTGAAGGATAAAAACGGGGAGATATATTTAGTTGCAGATAATCAAACAGGTACGGTTACTAACAATCAATCTTGGAATCAAATGCCAAGCTGTAGCGGTGTTTAATTGATTTTCAAGAATTTGGTTGTTAATAGTTGCGCCGACCGAAAACATGAATGAGAGGGGGAAGAACGAGAGATTTATAGGTAATCTGATAAGTGGAAGGGAGTAATAACTTCAGCTAAACGCGAAATTAATTCTAAAAATTAAAGCTTATAGTTCGTATTGATTTAAAGAGAACATATAAATAATCAAGATATGAATTGAAGATAGCTGAACGGGGATGAAGCACCATGAAGTAAGCAGTATTTTACAATTTTTAATAACCTTAATTGTTTCGCTATACTATTTTAAATATGTTTTTTTTAATGCCCAAAAGCACTGTCTGGCAAAGCTTTTATAATTAATTTCTGTAGTAATTTACCTTGGTTTTTACCTTGGACAGATAACTTTCTGACACAAGTAATAATTTATTATGCGGAGTTAAAATCTATAGTTAATAATAAGAAAATACAAAGATATATTGATAAAAAAATGAATAATCAATTGATTCGCACCGAGGAATTATCACCTCTGGATGCAGAAAAAATGTTTTTACTTCTAAACAATCATTTTGAAGGAGTTAAAAGAGATGTATTTAACAACGATTTAGATAGTAAAAATTGGGTAATCTTGATTAAAGATGAACAAACAAATGAATTAAAAGGCTTTTCAACTTTACTAATGTACGACACCTGTTTTGAAGGTGAAGATATTAGCATTGTGTTTTCCGGTGACACTATTGTAGATCCAAGTGCTTGGTCGAGTTCGGCGCTATCTACTAGCTGGATAACTTCGATAAATAAACTACGTCGCGAATATTGCAAAGGTAAACTTTACTGGCTGCTGATTTCTGGTGGTTATCGCACCTATCGTTTTTTACCCTTATTTTGGAAAGAATTTTATCCTCGATACGACAAGCCAACCCCAGAAAATATTTTGCGCTTGATGCAGGATTTAGCTATCAAACGTTTTGACGAAAATTACGATATAAAAACTGGCGTAGTTCGTTTTCCCCATCCCCACATACTGCGCGATGGATTGCGAGGTATACCCGTTGAGAGATTGCGAGATCCACATATCCGGTTTTTCCAAACTCTTAATTCAGGTCATCTCGATGGTGATGAATTAGTTTGTTTTACGGAGATTTGTGAAGAAAATCTGACTCGTGCCGGACGTAGAATGTGGTTTGCTGGCAATATGGGGGAAACTCAATCAACCTTAAAAATTCCGGCTTAAAATTATAAATGCGGTTGGTTTGAAGAAGACGTAGAATAGTTTTAGGATGATGCTTTCAACACACCAAAAACTGCTAATCCCTGAT
The DNA here is from genome assembly GCA_963740315.1 of uncultured cyanobacterium. Taxonomy (GTDB): domain Bacteria; phylum Cyanobacteriota; class Cyanobacteriia; order Cyanobacteriales; family Nostocaceae; genus Rivularia. The sequence continues at coordinate 1,201,534 of CAVUDP010000001.1, read as the reverse complement.
ATAACGCCTTTTAATACAACTTGTTTACAAGCCGGAAGTTCCGGTAATAATTAGGTCATGAAAGTCGTATCAAATAGTATTAGTTCATATCGTTACACGCAAATATTTAATCATTCAAGACGTTTTATTGAAGGTTGGTACTGGGCTATTCCTTCTAAAACGTTACGAAAAGGACAAGTAAAGCCGGTTTCTTTGTTGGGTAGAGAATTGGCAATTTATCGGGATATCGACGGTGAATTAGTTTGCTTTGACGCTTACTGTCCCCACATGGGCGCTCACCTTGCAGAAGGCAAAGTTGAAGGTAAGGGATTGCGTTGTTTATTTCATAATTGGAAGTTCGATCGCACTGGTAATTGCGTTGATGTTCCTTGTTTGGGAACCCCGCTTCCCTTGCAGTTGAAAACATGGCAAGTTGCCGAAAAGTACGGCATGGTATGGGTTTGGACTGGCGAAACTCCTTTACAGCCTTTACCCTTCGTACCAGAATTGGAGAATGAGGAATGCGATAGTATTTTAACTTCTCATTTTGTGAAAAACTGTCATCCCAACGTAATGATGATTAATGCGATCGATGCTCATCACTTCAATACGGTTCACAATTTACCTTTAGAGATTGTTTTTCGTAAACAACAACTCAACGAAAATGCCGTTACTTTTAGCAACGTTACATGGGGTGGTGAAGATTCATTTTTGATTAAATTAATCCGTCCTTTTTATAAAAAAGCCATTACTTATAGTATGTGTTATTGGTACGGAAGTATCGGTACAGTAACATTAGGTCCCGATTTTCTACATTTTCACATCATGTTTGCTTTGCGTTTGCTGGAAGATGGAAAAACGGAAGGACAAACAATTTTAATAACTAAAAAACGTCGCGGTGTTTTCGGTTGGTTATTTAATAGATTTGTACTTTGGTTAACAAATAAAGTAGGTAACTACTTTGCTTCGGGAGATACCCAGATTTTTCAAACGATTAAATTCGATTTAAAAACACCAACTAAAGCAGATAATTCAATTTTGCAATTTATTCAAAACGTGGAAAAACAAAAAGCTATGTGTTGGGAAAGTTGGGAACCTGTAAACGAAGAAGAACAAAGACAGCGACAAAAAGAAATAGAGATGGTGGAATCTAAAGGAGAAGCGAATGATTAACAGGTTAAAGGTTAAAGGTTAAAGGTTAGAGGTTAAAGGTTAAAGGTTAAAGGTTAATTGTTTATAGCGGGCAAGATGCCCGCACTACGATATTTTAACATCATCGAATATGCTTTTTTTTATTAGGTGTTACTGAAATTGAAACAACAGGGTTGACGATAAATGTAAGAACAACAATTATAAGAAATACGCGATCGCAAATCTTTAATTATGAAAAAAGTTGTGACAATTCGTTCGATGCTTTTCAACTCGTTTATAGTAGTTATTTTTGCTGCTTGTGGTGTGAATGCTAATAAAAAAGCGGAAATCTGCTCAAATCTAGAGTCTGATATGTTTTTACCGCAAACTAATTCTGCGATAAATAAAACTGAAGAGAATTCCGATCCAATGATTTTACCGAAAAACCCAAATTTTGATAAGGAATCTCATCCTATGGTTGTTTCTCCATGTGCAAAACCAAAAGAGAAGGAATTAGGAGTTGGGAATTATGAGTTATGAATTAGGAGTTAGGAGTTAAAAAGTATAAATTGCGAATAAAAAAATACTACTTGGTTTATTATTCAGATTTTTTCGTCCATTTTGATTCATATTTTGCAGCAGTCTTGTTAAGTCAGACTTATCGCCTTGAAATCAATTCCAAGCAACCAAAATTAGTACATTAAAACGCACTAAAAGCTTCCCCCAGTCTGATTTATCAGAGTTTGTATATTAGTTACTGGGAATTTATTCCAAGGCAGGTAGGAGATAAAACTAGCAATTATCAATTATCAATTAACAATTATCATTTATCAAATCATGAATCAACAATATTATATCGCTGGGTTAAATTTACCTAATGTAAATCAAGAAGATAAATTACATCGAATTTTATCTTCAGCACTCGAAAAAACAATCCCAAAATCGTTCTCTAGCCAAGAATTTTCTAGGGAGCAAGATGCGAACACTACAATCATAAATCCATGCTTTGATAATTCTATATTAATTCCTTATTGGGATGCGAAATATTTCAATCTCGATCGCGTAAAAATTTTTCAGGATTCCACACCTGCGGAACAAAGTTCGATTTTACAGCTTTGTAATTTGGGAGTTTTGGAAGAAGCTTATTTTATCGAAAAAGCTGGGATGGGTTATATGGCTAAAATGGTTTTACTGGCAGAAACTACTGAAGAAAGAATGCTTTATGGTTTGTTTGCTGCGGATGAAGTAACCCATTTATCACAAATTAGCCGTTTTTTACCAACTCCACAAGTAAATAATAATCTCTTTTTGGATTTGCTGGAAGATGTAGTGGAAAGTGACGATAAAGCAGTTTTATTATTTGTGCTTCAGGTGGTTTTAGAGGGATGGGGTTTAACTCATTACCGCAGTATTGCTTCTCATTGTCAAAATCCTCTGTTGAGTTCGGTTTTTCAGGGTTTTTTGCAAGATGAAAGCCGCCATCACGCTAGTGGAGTAACGCTATTTGAAAAGATATCTCCAATTAAATCGAGTCAAGATATCGTGGAAATATTAGCAATGTTTTTACAAATGGTACAATTAGGACCTCAAACTGTTGTGACAGCAATTGAACAAGTCAAGGGACATTTATCTAAAGCCCAAAAAATCAATATTTTTGAAGAATTAGAGACAGAAAATCATAGTGGAAGTCGGTTGAAAATATTACGCGGTTTAATGAATTTACCTAGCGCTAAAGCTATAGTTGAACAACTTGAAATTAAGGGATGTTTTCAAGCTTTGAAGCCCGATCGATGTGTTTTTTAGAAAGAAAATATAAAAATCAGAATATTGCGGTTACTGCTATAGCTAATTCGCTTCCTGGTAGAAGATTAGTTAATTGAGTGAGGGGGAAGAGGGGGAAGAGGGGGGAGAAATGTAATTCTTTCATATTAGAAAAATAGGTAATTATATGTTTGATAAACAAAATACGCTTTTAGAAAATCAACAAGTCTGTCGCAAGCTGCAAATTAACTATAAGCGCAATCAAAAGCAAGATTGTACGGAATTGTTAGATGAAGCTGCGGCTGCTTTTAAGTACGATGATTGCAAAAATGAATACTGGAACCCAGAGCAATTTTCCTTACTTTTTGGTACGCCTTTGTGGGAACAAGCAAGCCCCGCTCAAAGAATTATTCTCAATCAACTTTACTGGGTAGCTTACTATTCTCAAATCATTTCCGCTGAAATTGCGACTATCTTTTTTAATCAAACTAGTGCGGCTGGACTCTATGCTCAAGAGGATTTTCGGTTGATATGCGATATGCTCGATTTGGAATCCGCACAGGAACGCGCCCATATTAACGCTTTTAAAATAATTTCTCAAGAAGTTGAATCAAAATTGTTTGCCGATCGCATATTTAGCTACCCAATGCGCGGACCTTATTCTGAAACGATGGTGTTTACCGATACCAATTTTCTCAAGCGTCAGTGGAAAAAACTTCAGCTACAAGCCTTTGGGTTGATATCTGCGGATAATACTTTCCTTGCTTGTCAATATTTTACGGTGCGGGGGGTGCGTACTCTCAACGGTAAGTTAGTTCAACACAAACTTAGTAATTATTATCAAAAACATCCAAATCCCGAAAATGCTCCTATCCCCGCAAAAATTTCCTACTATCACTTCATGGATGAAAGCTTTCATTTCAATAGTTCGACCATAATTTCCCATGATGTAATTAACTGTATCAAACCTCCGACAGATTTTGAGAAAATGGTTGCAAACTTAGGAATACGCGGTTGTCAAAAAGACCATTATCACTGTTCGGTAGCGGTTAACGGTATATTTTGGTACGATGCTGCACTGTATCCCGCTATTTATCGAGTGTTGCGATCGCGCATTTTCGGTATGAGTGACACAGATGCGAAAAACATGATGCGTCGTTGTTTTACCGAAGAGACACAAGCGTTACACAACAGCTTTCAAACTCACAATGAAGCGATGGAATCATACAAAGTTTATCTACAACCTTTGGATTATTTATGGAAAAGTAACCGGGAAATGTCTTTGATGGCTGAGAATTCTGTTTCCAAATATTTAAATCAGCAAAAAAAAGCTTTTAAAAAATGGTCAATTAATAATTAAGAAGATAAATCATGAGCTATACGTTATTAGGAAGTTATTTGTTTTTTATTGGTTCTGTTCTATTCACTATAAATTCTTTGCTTGATTTATTTAAAGAGATATCATTTTATTCAATTTCATCTTTTTTCGGAGGCATATTATTTATCATCGGCTCATTACTATTTATCCTTGATGCTAAAAACCCATAATATTCAATTAAATATATAATTTTAATCTTGGAAAAACTCCATATATTTTCTGTTCCCCGTTCCCTTTCTCAAACTATTTATAACTGTATAACCGAATTTATATGAACTCATTACAAAACCAAAACACCCAACCTTTAATCGAAATGAAAATCTTCAACAATTGGGATGTTGTTGCTAAAGGTTGGTACATAGTTTGTCCAAGTAAAGAAATACCTCAAGGTAATGCTAAATCCTTTGTAATTTGCGGACAAAGAATTGTAATTTTTCGCGGTGAAGATGGCAATGTTAGAGCATTAGATGCTTACTGTCCCCATTTAGGAACAGATTTAGCGATCGGTAAAGTTGATGGTAATTTGATTCGTTGTTTCTTCCATCATTGGGCTTTTGATGGTGAAGGTAAATGTCAAGATATTCCCTGTCAGTCTAATATTCCTCAAAAAGCCAAGTTACAAGCTTATACTATTAACGAAAAATATGGTTTTATTTGGGTTTATCCAGATACAAAAGCACTCGAAGTAGCAGAATTTGACGAGTTAAAAAATCAATCTCTTGTCACAGCATACGATAAAGCATTTGAACGCAATTGTCATCATCACATTTGTATGATGAACGGAATTGATGCTCAACATCTTCAAACCGTGCATAAATTAAACATCAAAATGGATTTATTATTAGAGTCAAATAAATCTGGAAATATTATTGATTTTACTTTGAGCGGTGAATTTCCTCAAACGACATTTAGAGAGAAAATTGCTAGAAGAATACTTGGAAATGATTACGAATACACCATGAGATATGCCGATGGATGTATAGGATTGCTAACTATCATGAAAAAAGTGCGATTTATACCACCTTTGTATATGATTTATGCCTATACACCTTTAGAAGGTGGAAAAACTAGAATTCAGCCTATTTATATTACTAAGAAGAGAAAAGGAATTATTGGTTGGTTTATTAGTAGATTTTTATTAATAATGACGAAATTGGCTTACTATTTTTTACGCGGTGAAGACGGCACGATCTATGACAATATTCGTTATAATCCCAACGCTGTTTTGACTATTGACGAACCGCTGATTAAATATATGAGCTATGTAAATCAACTTCAACCTTCGATATGGTCAGTAAATTTTAGATTTTAGATTTTTTCAATTTCCCGATCGTGAAATTGCATAGCAAAATGAATAATTAATAAATTAGTTCAAATTATGAATAAAAAAAGTTGTAAAATCCAGTTTACAGAAACAAAACACCAACCTGTGTTTCTAGAACAAAATCAAAACCTTGCCGAACATTTAACTGTTGAAAATTCACCCGTACTTTTCGGTTGTCGTACCGGAATTTGTGGTACTTGTCTTGTAGTTGTAGAAGGTGATATTCCACCTGCATCGTCAGAAGAAAAAGAACTTTTAGAGGTATTATCTCCAGAAAATTCACGGGCAAGGCTGGCTTGTCAAATTCAATTAACTAATGATATTAAAATTACGACTTGTAAATGAAGGTAGGGAATAGGGCATAGAAAAACAAAATATTACAAATCATATATAACGGTTCTAAATGATTCATGAAATTACAAGTAGTGCGTTAGCCGCACCTACGGTGAACGCGTAGCGTGTCCGTAAGGACAGCATCTTGCTCGGTAGGTTAAATAATTATTCAAATTTAAACCATCGAGCAAATTTATCGGAGGGGGGCTAAAGCCCTTACTACGAACCTCTTAGTATTAATCCGGAGGGGGGCTGAAGCCCTTACTACGAACCTCTTAGTATTAATCCGGAGGGGGGCTGAAGCCCTTACTACGAACCTCTTAGTATTAATAAAGATTAAAAACATGATGCGAACATTATCAACTATCTGTTTTTTATTCGTAATAACAACTAACAACTAACAACAGTAATGAAATTTGAAGATTTTTGGTATGTTGTTGCATTCAGCAACCAATTAAAACCAAATCAAGTTCTTTCGCGCACAATTTTAGGTGAATGGCTGGCGGTATTCCGTGGCGAAGATGGGAAACCCGTTGCTTTACAAGATAGGTGCATTCACAGAAATACCCGCTTATCGAAAGGTAAAGTTTGTCAAGGAAAGCTTGAATGCCCCTACCACGGTTGGGTTTACGATAATACTGGCAAGGTTACGACGGTACCTTCGGAAGGAGAGAGTTTTTGTCAAAGCAAAATGCGAAAGTGCCAAGCTTATCAAACTTTAGAACAAGATGGTTACGTTTACGTGCGGTTGTCGTCACCTGCTGAGGAATTTCCACCTTTCAAAATGCCTCAGTATCAACAACCGGGATGGGAAACTGTAAGAGTAATCAATCGCTTCCATAATAACGTCACCAATTGCGCCGAAAATTTTATTGATGTTCCTCATACCGCTTCGGTACATCCCGGAATCTTTCGCAAACCCAGCAAACAACAGTTAGAAATGACTGTGGAAAGACGCAATGGTAGCGTGTTTGCCGAATACCGTAACGAAACCAGTAATCTGGGCTGGTTTACAAAGTTTCTCAATAATAAAGGTGATAAAATTCGCCATATCGATAGCTTTCATATGCCGAATGTCACCAGCGTTGAGTACGAGATGTCAGCGAAAAGAAGACTTTTTATCACCAGTCAATGCGTTCCAGAAACAGAACATTCGACTTTAGTTTATACCTATGTTACCTATAATTATGGGATTTGGAATAAACTAACAAAGCCCCTCGTACATTGGACTACACAGCATATTATCCGTCAAGATATTGAAGCTTTAAAGATTCAGTGGGAAGTTATTGAAAAGTACGGTACGCAGTTTGCGAATACTCCTGCTGACACCATTCACATTTTTGTTGAGTCTATTCGCAATCAAATCGCAGCAGGTAAAGATCCAAGACAACTTCCGGATAAATCGGTAGAGGTAAAATTTTGGGTTTAGATGAGTATACATAAAAAAAGAAGTGGCTCAGCCACTTCCAAAAAATTCCCAGGTAGAACCTGACAAAAGTATAGCGATTATATAATCTTCAAATCGTATAAATTGAAACTGATTTATTAATATGTTGGTTTTCTTTACATTCGTAATTCTTCTAGCATTAACCGTTACAAATAGCAAGCAACCGTTTCTATGGTGGAAAAAGAAGCGTGAGGATTGGTTATTAGACGGTATTGGCTTATTTTTTCAGGGAGTTGCAATACCGTTTTTTCAAATCGCTGTAGTTTTCAAATTCCAATTGTTGCTACCAAATGCTCGCGCTTCATTAAATCTTTATCCCGTTGCGGCTTTTTTATTAAGTTTTGTATTTGTAGACTATCTCTACTATTGGAATCATCGTCTATTTCATACTCGTTCGTTGTGGTTTATCCATCAAGTGCATCATACAGTAACGGAAATGGATGTTTTAGGAACTTCCCGAAATACATTATGGACGAGTTTTTTTATCGTTTATCTATGGATTCACTCAATATTTATCTATTTGCTGCAAGACCCTAACTGGTATATTCTAGGCATCAGTTTAAGTTCGGTTTTAGATTTGTGGCGACACAGTAGTTTTACTCCAACATCAAATTCCTGGCTATATCGCTGCTTATCTCCGTGGTTAATTTTACCGCAAGACCATGCTTGGCATCACTCGCAAAGCTGTATTAAAGGAAACTACGGTGCAAATTTGAAGCTTTGGGATAAAATACACGGCACTTATTACGAATCCGAGAATGCGCCAGACTGCTTGGGTATTAATAGTTCCCTATCTTTCGCCAAAAAATTATTTTTCCCGTTTGAATAAGAATGTAAATGCTCAGAAGTCGGGTTTTTAGAATAGGTATCTGTAATACACTTACAAATTTTATAAAAACCCGACTTCTCAATAATACTGAACTTGCGGTGCGTCGGGAAAACGGTGAAAACATTTTAATTTCATCATATTCAACTAGTACCACACGGCTTAAATACCGCACCCCTAATTTTAATGCTCAGAAGTCGGGTTTTTAGAACACGTATCTGTAATACACTTACAAATTTTATAAAAACCCGACTTCTCAATAAATACTGAAGTTGCGGTACGTCGGGAAAACGGTGAAAACATTTTAATTTCATCATATTCAACTAGAGAATTTAAAGTAATTGTAATCTAACCGATCTATATTCCGGATTTATACGCGATTTCAAAGCAGTTGGTATTACTACTCAATATGTCGAATACCGTGGAAATAACTAAATTATGTCCCATTTATAATGCAGCAGACTTGTAGAGAATAGTGCAAGCGATCGCGTTCAAGCAACTACCATATTTAAATCCATGACTTTAAAAAGTACTATACTTTCCTTATTCCCTGCTGTTGTAATGCTATTGGGATTTATTTCTTTCCTGTGGATTTGCTATTCCCCTGGAATTTTTAGCGTTGCTGCTTTTTTATTTTCCTTCTACGGATTTCCATTATTAATCCACAAAATACATGACTATTTTTACCCCATTGAAGAAGGAATTAGTTATTTACAAGGTAAAGAATATTCACCTTGGTGGGGAAGTCATCAAATACAGTCTATATACATTACTTTTAGCTTCTTTGAATCAGCATTACGTCTAATTCCCGGTGCATTTTCGTTGTGGTTACGACTGTGGGGAGCAAAAGTTGGTCAGAATGTTTATTGGACTCCCAATTTAGAAATAGCAGATCGTTCCTTAATAGAAATAGGCGATCGCGTAGTTTTCGGTCAAAGTTGCGGTCTTTTTGCTCATATAGTTAAACCCAAAAAGCAAGATTTAATGCTGTATGTCAAAAAAATAAAAATTGGTAACAATGTCTTTTTAGGAGCGAATTCTTATCTTGCTCCTGGTGTAATTATCCCCGATGGAACTTTTATTTCTGCTGATAGCCGTTTGTATCCAAATGCATTAGTAGGAAACTTAGAAAAAGACATAACTGATTTATAGAAAAATAACTTTATGCGTTTAACAATACAACTTTTTGGCAAACTAATCGAATCTGCTAGTAAGACTTTTTATCGAGCTTTAGAAAATCCCCAAGCTGCACAAAAAAAAGTACAGCAAGAAATATTAAACAGTTTGATTGAAAGCGATTACGGTAGATATTTACGCGTTAAAACTATTGATGATTGGCATCGTATTCCGATAGTAGAATATCATAATATTCAAAATTGGATTCATACTCAACACCGAGAACAAACTGAATTATTCACCTCCGAAAAAGTTGTTTTCTATGAAAAAACTTCTGGAAGTCGTGGTACAGCTAAATTGATTCCCTATACCAAATCTTTGCGACATTCTTTCAATCAAATGTTTTGTGTATGGGCGCATGATTTAATTAAACATGGTCCTAAGTTTACCACCGGACAAATATATTTTTGTATTTCACCACAATTGGGAAAAGAAGAATTACAAAAAACCTCTTCTCAATCTTTACAAGACGATTCGGAATATTTAGATGGCTGGTTGAAGTGGGTAATGAGTCAGTTTTTAGTTTCACCATCTGAATTAAATAAAGTACGCGATCCAGAAAAATTTAAACATAAACTTGCTCAGTCACTTTTAACTTCCGAAAATTTAGAAATCATCTCTATTTGGAGTCCAAGTTTTCTCAAAGTCATCCTTGATTATATTCAAAATCATCGCCTCTCTCTAGCTTCAGAACTTACAAATAAAATGTCAGCAAAACGGCGTTTAATGCTGTTACAACCTGAATTATTCAAACAAGTTTCTATACAAACAATTAATCGCGATCGCATTCCTTGGAATCTATTATGGAGCCAACTTAAATTAATTTCTTGCTGGGATAGCGCCAACGCTGCTGATGGTGCCGATTTTTTTCGCTCTTTGTTTCCTAACGTTTTAGTACAGGGAAAAGGACTTCTCGCTACAGAAGCACCAATGACTATTCCCTTGATTCCCGCAAAAGGATGCGTACCCCTACTTAATGAAGTGTTTTTCGAGTTTCTAGATGAAAACGGGTTGATTTCTCAACTTCATGAATTAAAACAGGGAGAAACCTATGAAATGATTATTTCTCAAAAAGGAGGATTATATCGTTATCGTATTGGAGATAGAGTACGTTTTACTCATTCATATCTGAATACACCTTGTTTGGAATTTATCGGCAGACAAAAAGAAGTTAGCGATTTAGTTGGTGAAAAATTGCATTCCCATTTTGTTCGCGATGTTTTAGAAAGTTTACCTTTACAAGGAAGCTGTTTTAAAACTTTAGTACCTGTAAAGCATCCGCAAGAGCATTATCTGTTATTAATTGATACCGCACAAAACCCCGAAAAAATAGCTTTCCAATTAGAGCAAGAGTTACAAAAATCCCATCATTATCATCGCGCCAGACAATTAGAACAATTACAACCCGTGCAAGTTATGGTTTCTTCGCAAATTCCAGAAATTATTAGTTTATATAAAGCTAAATCTGGTAAAAAATGGGGAGATTTAAAACACGATATTCTTTCTAGTAAGCCGATTGAAAAGGATTTATTAGTTGAATTAGAGCAAGCTTGTTTGATTAATCATTCTTAATCTGAATGCGAATTAATACCAATTTTTTATCGTGTTTCCACAAATTAGATAGAACCAACCCCCCGCTGAGTTGGGGGGCTTTTCGAGCGATCGCTATTAATATAGGAATCCGATTTGAATATTGAACAAAATTAAGTATTTGTAGGGTGCGTTATGGCTTCAGCCTAACGCACCGAAATCTAGTTATAGTGGTGCTACGTATTTCTTAAAAATCAAATAGTAATTCTATATATAAAATTGATATAAGACATATCCATTATCTGGAAATAACAAATGGTTGCTAATCCTCAATTCCAATACATGAGTCCCCAGGAATACCTCGAATGGGAAAAAACTCAGGAACTCCGTTATGAATACATTGACGGAGAAGTATTCGCAATGACAGGGGGAACAAAACCCCACAACCGCATTGCAGGAAACTTCTACAATAAGTTAGATGATTTTTTAGCAGGAAAAGATTGTGAAGTTTACATATCTGATGTAAAAGTAAAAGTATCAGAATCTGGACCTTATCATTATCCTGATGTGGTGGTAACTTGCGACGATCGCGATCGAGAATCAATTGATATGGTTCGATATCCTTGTTTAATTGTCGAAGTGCTTTCCCCATCAACCGCAGCTTTTGACAGAGGTAAAAAGTTTACTCGCTACCGTCAATCAAGTACTTTGCAAGAATACGTTTTGATTGAATCTGATGAAATTGCTGTGGAATGCTTTCGTCGTAACGATCAAGGTTTATGGGTTTTACATACCTACGGGGAAGGAGATACTTTAATTTTAGAAAGCGTGGGAATTTCGATTCCGGTGGAGAAACTGTATCGACAAGTTCGGTTTGATATTGGAGAGAAGAATTAATACTAAAATTCCCGATTAAAAAAGTTATAAATGTTGTAATTTGAGGTTATAAGCCAAGCTTTTTTAATTCAACAAAATAAATTTAACTTATTTCTGCAACACTAGTAGCAAGTCTTTCTCCAGTCTCTGCATCAAAGACTATAGTTATTTTTGATTTCTTATATTTGACAGTTCCAGTATTCTTTTGGTTGATTTCTATACCTTCTGGAGCTTCAATGAAAGCTACCCATACTAATCGATTGGGATGAATTTGCATATCTTGAACTACATCGCCATTATTAGCTTTTAAGATATCTATGTATTCGGAATACTTAATTAATCTTAGTTCCTTGAGATTTAAATCTTCCTTGAGCTTGCCTTTAATAACATCATTTTTTTTAATTAGTTTCCGTTCATCTTTAAAACTGTTATCTGGATACAGATACTGCTTAGAATTAGGGGTTGATACAGTTTCGGGCTTACCAGGTTTTATCCAATCTGGACGAGGATTTTGTTTTGGTTCCTTTTGATTAGCAAAAGCAATAGAAGTGATGCTAGTTATGACTAGTAAACTTATTCCTACAATTACAAATTTATTTTTCATTTGAATTATCTTCCTTTGTGTATGAATTTACTGGTTATAGAATGCGATCGCATTGTTTCCGTTTTGTAAAGGAAACCAATTAGAATACCAACCACGAGTATTATTATCCGCATTAGTCATACTGCCAGAAAAAATCTGAAATCCATTAGCAGATGTTGGGTAATGCCAAATAAAATAACCACCTGTACTATTTTTGAAAGCATAATTAGTGTCTTGCGATTCTATTCCGATTACAAAGTTAGACGCATGCGTTGTAGTTATTTGCACCCGCAAGAGTGATACAATATGCCGCTATGTTGTTTGCATAACTACACCGTTAGGAATTAGAAGTTAAGAGTTAGGAGTTAGGAGTTAGGAATAGTTATTTTCCCCTTGTCTCCTTGTCCCCTTTTCTCCCCAAAGGTTACTGAGCAGTTCGACGTAGCTCACTGTAAGACTTGTCGAAGTACTCCCCATCTCCCCCTCTCCCATCCCCAATCCCCAAATCACTCAACCACTTCATTCACGGGGAAGCGATCGATTAACTGAGTTGCACGTTTAGCGTTACGCTTAATTTCATCTGGTAAATGAGGAACGTGGGGAATTTGCGATAACAAATCTAAGGTACGGCGTAAAATTCGTACTACATCTCCCTCATCCAAGGTAGTGTTTTCACATAGTTCTACCCAGTCCATTCCTAACGCCCATTTTTCAACTAAGGCAATTAATTCAAACTCCAACCATACAGGTAAAGCTACCCCATACCTGCGTTGCAATTGGAACACTTTGCGACGAATTGAACGTAATGAAGCTAAACCATCGGCAACTTCGCTGCTAAGCTCAAAAAATACTCTGCTATCGGGACGAGAAGTTTCTGTGACTAAAGCTGCAATGGCTGTAGCAAAATGATGGGGAGCTAGTTGATCTAAGTTGCCGCTGTTAAGTACTAAACCCAACCATAGTTCGTTCTCTCCACGAATTGCCGCCGCCATTTGTCCCAATTCAGTAGGTACTAAATTATCTAAAGCTTCAAAGTATTGCAGAATTTCAATTAATGTGACGAATTCATCCCAATGGCGTTGAGATTGTTCTTCTACTTGCGATCGCAATTCTTGCATTTCGGCTTCTAATTCAGCGGCGCGGGCTTGACGTTTATATATGCTAGCTGCATTCCCCAATTCATACAGGGGACTGCTTTCCATTTGTTCCTGCAAGCTCGTTACCAGGCGCAGTTGCTCTACTACTTCCGGAGCCATAGAAAAATTACCCGTGGATTGGGGAATTTGTGCGGCGATCGCGTCTGAAATTTCCGAACCATGACAGGATTCTCCGGGTTTGAGCGACAATTCCGATGGCGGGAGCAAATCGGGAGGTACGTCAATGCGAGGTAATTGAGCGTACAAATCGATCACATCATCAACGTTCGTTACGTACCAACGGTTATTTCGTCCCAAACACACTAACAAAGGTGTATCGGAACCCGGTGTTTTACCAACTAAAACTGCCGTGACTGGTGTAGATTGAGTATTATCGCCTTTAAGACTCAAAAGCGTTCCGGAAACGGCAAAACTCAACATCATGCTCAATTCTTCTTTTTGAGTTTCTGCTGCTTGTTCTTGCAAAGTTGTTAGCAGCTTGCGTTCCACTTTCAAGCGTTGACGCAATTTCTCATACTGGGCTACTTCCTCATCGCTAATATCAGCAATTTTGGACTGAACTTCCCCTAATTGCTGTTTGATCTCAGAAATTTGTTTGTACTGCGGCTGTAAATGCAGGTTAGCTAGGTACTGCCCAAAACTTCGTTCTATTAATTCCTTCGCTTCTTCTAATGTATGGGTTTGCAGCAAATTTAACACCATACCGTAACTTGGTGAAAATTGGCTTACTAAAGGATCTGGTTGAGATGTCGCTAAATATGCAGCTTCTTTGGCACCTTCAAAGGGGGTTTGCAAAGTCACTACATAACCCAACTCATCCATACCCCGACGACCAGCCCTTCCCGACATCTGTAAGAACTCGGAAGGATTTAATAAACGATGTCCGCTATCGGTACGTTTGGAAAGCGTAGAAATTACGGTTGTTCTAGCAGGCATATTTATACCCGCTGCTAAAGTTTCCGTAGCAAACACAACTTTAATTAAACCTTGTTGAAATAATTCTTCAACTAAACCTTTCCAAGCAGGTAAAATTCCGGCATGATGGGCGGCAATTCCTCGGTAAAGCGGACCTACGTGTCCGGCGCGACCTGCATCGGGATTTCGAGTCAAAAAATCATCAATTTGAGGACGCAATCTTTGCGCTTCATCTCCATCCACCAGCCACAAATCGCCAACATCAGCCACCGCGCGATCGCAACCCCGGCGGCTAAAAATAAAGTAAATTGCTGGCAGCATATCCCTTTGACGCAAATTGTCTAAGGTATAAATTATGCTGGGAGATTCTTGTCTGGCAAAGTGTTTACTTCTGTCGCCTCTCTTTCTTTTTCTTTTAACTAAACGAGGATTTAATTGAGATTTATCCGACGTTAGTAGGGGAAAGAAACCTTTACTATTACCGAAATGATATTGCAAAGGAACCGGACGAAAATCCGAATAAATCAAATCCGTCGGACCGTGAACTTGATTCAACCAGTCAGTAAGCTGATCGCTATTATCAACCGTTGCCGAAAGAGCGACAATTTGAATTGATTCCGGACAATAAATAATCGACTCTTCCCAAACCGTCCCTCGTTGACGGTCATTCATATAGTGGCATTCATCTAACACCACCGCTTCCACATCTATTAAAGAAGTGCCAACTTGTCCAATCGGTGTACCGTAGAGCATATTACGGAAAATTTCCGTCGTCATCACCAAAATTGGAGCATCCCGGTTAATAGAGGCATCTCCAGTCAAAAGTCCGACCGAATCAAAACCAAATTCGGAACGAAAATCGCGTAACTTTTGATTAGACAGCGCTTTGAGGGGAGTAGTGTAAAATACTCGCTTGCCTCGCGCCAATGCACGATAGATCGCGTATTCCCCAATTAACGTTTTACCGGAACCTGTTGGCGCACATACAACAACTGAACGTCCGGCATTCAAAGAAGCTATCGCATCGTTTTGGAATTGATCCAGTTCAAAAGAGAAAACAGAACTCGGATCGACATCTGGAGTTAAGGCAGGATAATTCACTCAATTAAAATTGCATCCAAACTGATTTTTTTATATTCAAATCGCATTAAGCAGGATTCGCACATAATTTTCCTGCATAAATAAATCAAACTCCCTTGCGCGAACTAAGAGTATTATACTTAACCACATTCAATTTGATTAGCTTTCTCGACATTTCGTAAAAAACAAGGTAGTGGGAATTGGGAATTGGGGATTGGGAATTGGGGATTGGGAGAGGGGGAGATGGGGAGCAGGGGAGGCAGAGGAAGCAATTTTATTTCTTTCTCCCTCGGCTCCCTCGGCTCCCTCGGCTCCCTCCGCTTCCTCCGCTCCCTCTGCTTACTCCTTGTCTCCCTACTACTCCCTACTCCCTACTCCCTACTCCCTACTCCTTAATTACCTAGTTCCTGAGAACGCTTGGTAGCGGCTTTTACTGCTTCAATTAGTGCGGAACGAAACCCGGCTTGTTCAAGTTTAGTAATTCCGGCAATTGTCGTACCTCCTGGGCTGGTAACTTTGTCTTTTAATATTGCTGGGTGCATTTGGCTTTCTTGTAACAATCGTGACGTTCCCAACACCGTTTGTAATGCTAGGGTGCTGGCGATCGCTCTTGGTAAACCTGCTGCAACTCCTCCGTCAGCGAGGGCTTCTACCATCATTGCTACATAAGCCGGACCGCTACCTGAAAGCCCTGTAACGGCATCCATTAAGTGTTCGGGTACTTCTACTACGGACCCGATTGCGGAAAATAGCTTGGTTGCAACTTCAGTATGTTTCTCTTTAGTGTAAGCACCACAACAAATTGCAGTTATTCCCGCACCTACTGTAGCTGGGGTGTTTGGCATTGCTCGAATTACTGGCAAGCCAGGAAAAGCTGCTTCTAATTGCTTTAATGGTACTCCTGCCAAAATAGAAACTATTAATTGCTTGCTTCCATTTTCGATTACTCCCGCTAACTCCTGAGCAATTGCACTGAAGATTTGAGGCTTTATTGCTAAAAATACTACTTCTGTCGCTTGAGCAAACGCCATGCTGCTATCGGCGATCGCTAAAATTTTGTATTCTTGCTCTAAATAACTTCGACGCTCTAAAAGTGGTTCGCTGACAATAACTTCCGATGGTTGATATATTTCACAACTGATGAGGCGGGATAATAATGCTTCGCCCATTACCCCGCCACCAATTAAGCCAAATTTTTTGTGATTCGTCATTGCCCATTCCGTCGTTGGTCATTTGTCATTGGTCATCAGGCAGAAAAACGGACTAATGACTAATGACTAATGACTAGTTTATCTTTATTGTGCCATGCGATTCGGTTCGTTTCCCCACGCTTGGGTAGATGGATTCGGACGGGGGCGCACTGGAGGTTGAGGAACTTCATGAAGTACTCCGCCAGTAGTACTGACTTGTACGCAGCTAGGCGTAAACAAAAATATACTTTCCCCAATCCGCTCTTGATGTCCGTCAAGGGCGTAAGTACCTCCTGCAACAAAATCTACAGCACGCTGTGCTTGGTCTGGGTCCATAATTGTTAAATTTAATACCACAGACTTGCGTTCGCGCAGCGCTTGAATTGCTTGAGGCATTTCTTCAAAGGTGCGCGGTTCAAGCACCAAAACTTCAGAAATACCGTTTAATACCCCTGGCATACCGATAACATTGCTCATTGCCTTTGCTGAAGTTGAACTTGCTACATCAGTTCCCATTGTAGGCACCCCTTCGCGCCAACGTCGATTAACTGCAACATCTGGTTGAGGAGGTGCTGTTTGATTCTGCTCTTGATACAAATTTTCGTAACCTTCTGCATCCGGCTCCTCTTCGTAATATTCGTATTCCACGGGTTCGTTTAAACCAACAAAGTCTCTCAATCGGGAAAATATATTATTCACTGTTACGCTCCTGGTGCCAATCATCTTTTATTGAGAAGGTAAAAATTGTTTTTGTCAACTTCTACCGCTACAAATAGAGAATAATTGTTACATATTATCGCTACTTGTAGCTTATATTACGGGTCTTTTTATTCCACTTACGCTCTGCCAACGTTTGTAGCCCGACCACGTAGAATAGTGAGTCAAGATTATATCTTAATAGCTCTGTAATGAAAAGTTGTTTCTACCCTTTATTTTATTTTATTTTGCATCTATAGATACTATATCTTTGTCGCTTTTGAAACTACTGTATTAGATAAATATTCTGTGTTAAATGAAAATGCTTGTCATCCAACCTACGGACTAATATTTGCTTGTAGGATGGGCATTCGCCAGTTTTGAGCGTTACGCTGGCGAATTACCGATTATCTATCAAAAGGCTGATTTTTTGTTAAAAGGCAGAATTTTCTTCTCCCAGCTTAAAACCGAGTATTTTCAACAGTTTTTAGCTTTTTCTGCCTAATTGCGATCGCTTATACGTTACGTCCAAACAGAATTGTTCCCAAACGTATCATCGTTGCACCTTCTGCGATCGCTAGCTGATAATCTCCCGACATTCCCATTGAAAGTTGCTTGATTTTGATGTTTGACAAGTTGCGATCGTCAATTTCTGAAGCTAATTTTCGTGTCCTTTTAAACACATTCACAACTTCTGAACTATCTAATCCCAATGGTGGGATTGTCATCAAACCTTCAATTTGTAAACTTTTGCATAAGTTAAGTTCTACTAAATCCTCTAGGAGTTGCGGTATTGTCCAGCCAAATTTATCTGGATCGGGGAGAATTTTGACTTGCAAGCAAACTTTGGGAATAACTCCTAAGTCGTGTGCCAAAAGGTTCAAGCGTTGTGCTAATTTCAGGCTATCTACGGAATGAAGCCATTGAAAATATGAGAGAGCGGCTTTAGCTTTATTGCTTTGTAGATGTCCAATAAAATGCCAGATAATATCCGGTAAGTCTTGCAGCTCCTCAATTTTCCCAGCAGCTTCTTGAATCCGGCTTTCGCCAAAATCTCGGATACCAGCAGCATATGCTTCGCGTATTGCCTCAACCGAAACTTTTTTACTAACAGCAATTAATTTTACGGTAGAAGGAAGTGAGTCTTGAACCTTTTGTATGCGCTCGCAAATCGAACTAATCATTGGAATGTACGTTGAAAAATACTAGTCAGCTGATCGTACTCAATAGATTGCCCGCTTCGACGCAAGTTACGCAAACGATTTTCCAACATCATTCTTGCCTCGGTACGTCCTACTGGTTGGAACTTAACGCCTTTTTCATCGTTTATTACTAGAAAGAAGAGCCGTTGAGCATACAACGTAGTAAAAAGTTCTTGACTTTGGTCTACCATACATATTCTGTAAAGTAATCCCCAAGTTGGATGATTCAAGTAAGTTTCCGAGTTTTCTGAATTCATTTAGTAGTCAAGGTACGAGTACATATATCTTTTCGCTCTACAAAACAAAGAGTCAGACTTTCTTTAATAAGATATTGTCGGAAGATTTGTTCGAGATGCGAATACAGAAGGGCGATTAAGGTAGTTATTTGCACAAAAACGTATATACGTATAAAACAACTAAAATGGAAAATAGCCGCTACATTCTTTTTTCAAAAAAACCATAGATTCTACAAACCTCTACTGCAATTACGACAACTTTTTTGTACAAAACAGCAAATAACCCATACAGGCAATCAGCTTTTGTAGGTAAAAAAAAGATTTTACGGCAGTTTTAAGACATAGCATAGAAGTAATTCTATTGTTTCACAATTGAATCGTTAGAAATAAAGCATCAAGAGTAACAAATTTTAACTTTTGAATGCTATGACGAAGATGCCTCAAATATGTAGTGCCTTGAAAAGTGCTTGTGCTTTGTGCAGAGATTCATACCATTCTTTCTGAGGATTACTATCTGCGACAATTCCGGCTCCTACTTGTCCCCAAACAGAATTGATTGGGTAATGTAGGTTGCTGCTTGATGATTGTATGGAGCTAAACAAATCATATGGTGTAATGTCCGCTGGAGCAAGAGGGTTTAAAGACTTATTTACTTGAGGAGCCACTAATAAAGTACGAATCAAGATGTTTAAATCTAAATTACCCCGCCAGTCTAAATACCCGCAGGAGCCATAAAATAAATTGCGTTTTACAGGTTCGAGTTCCTCAATAATTTCCATGCAGCGAACTTTGGGACAGCCCGCGATCGTACCGCCTGGGAACATGGCACTAATTAAATTAACTGTAGTATTTCGGGAATGCAGTTGTGGCGAGCGATCGCATCTGAGAGTCCCCGTAATATTACTAACCAGATGCATTACATGACTATAGCGCTCGATTGTCAGCAATTCATCTACTTTGACGCTTCCCCATTCACAAACTCGTCCCAAGTCGTTGCGCTCCAAATCTACGAGCATAATGTGTTCGGCGCGTTCCTTGCTATTACTAAGCAATTCCACAGCTAATTGCCGATCTTCTTCGGGAGTTTTACCGCGCTTCCGAGTACCCGCGATCGGTCGAGTTTGAGCTTGATTCCCGGATACTTGGACTAATCTTTCCGGCGAGCAGCTAACAACTTCACCAATCGGAGTTTTAAAATAGCAAGCAAAAGGTGAAGGATTTATTTTTTGTAAAGCTTGATAAATTTCCCATCCAGAAGCTGTAGTTTGAGTTTCAAAGCGGACAGACAGATTAGTTTGAAAAATATCGCCTGCTTGAATATACTCTTTTGCTTTCAAAACAGCCGCTTCATAATCAGCTTGAGAGGTAAGTAATTCTAAGGTAGGTAATTGAGTATCGGAAGATGGGCGTTGAGCTTTGTGATTCGGCAATGGTAGCTGAAGTTTATCTTCTAAATCATCAAGTTCGCTTGTATTGCTAGCGGCTAACCACAAAACTTGTTCGCAATGATCTAAGACTGCAAAACATTCAGGTTCGTACCAAAAAGCGACTGGAAACGGTAAAGTATCGGATTTGAGTTTTGGTAGCGACTCTATTTCCCAAGCAACATCGTAACCCAACCAGCCCAACCAGCCTCCTGTAAAAGGAAGAGAAGAGGAATCAAAATCCGCTTGTTTTTTAAGCAATTTTTGCAGAAAAGGTAATACGGAACCTACATCAGGTGTCCACAACTGCGGAACACCATCAATTATCCGAGGATTACCAGCACAAATAGAATAGCGAGCTAATTGGGGATTTTCTCTATTGTTTGGATAAGGACTTTCTAAAAGAGTAGCGATTTCGTTGGGGGAATTAGAAATAAACAAACAAGCAAAAACATTACTACCACTACGTCCCTTTAAAGGAAGCTTTCGCCAATACCAAGGTTGAAGTTCGTTAATCATCAATTGGAAAGTAGGGTTTGGGGAGATGGGGAGATGGGGAGATGGGGGGATGGGGAGATGGGGAGAGGGGGAAGAGGGGGAAGAGGGGGAGAAAAGGGGACAAGCAGCTAAATAACTCCTAACTCCTAACTCTTAATTTATTTCATTGCCGATCGCAAACCGCATTCCCCAAAATACAAATAATACTAAAATTGCTAGCCAATCAAGAGTTTTTAAACGTAAATTATGCCATTTAACTCGGTGTTTATTAGGACTTGTAAAACCGCGTACCATAATACCGTTAGCCATTTGATCTGCTCGCAAAAGTAAATTTTGTAACAACCGCTCTGCAACCAGCATCCAAACTTTGACTGCTCCTTTTAATCCTAGTTTTTTCCAATTAATCGCCCTAGTCATTACCGAGCGAATTAAATTTTGGATTTCTTCTAAAACAAGAGGAATAAAACGTAGAGATAAAGTTAAAGTCAAAGCAATTTCGGTGACTGGGACATTAAATCGCCTTAAGGGTTGCATCAAACTTTCGATACCAGCGGTGATTTCTTCTGGAGCAGTTGTTAATAAATATAAGGTAGTACTGTATAAAATTGTAAAAAATATAGTGCTTAAACGCACCGCTAAATCAAAAGAATGTCGCGTTACTTTTACGGGTCCTTTAGCAAACAATACATAATTATATTCTTGAGGATCGAATATTGATAAAATTGGATTTTTAGCACTATCAGAACTTGGCGGTCGGTTTACAATCTGCTGTTCGGGTAAGCGCGGTTGATAATCAATCCCCATTCCATCGGGACTAAGAGATGCAATAATCAAAACTAGACAGCAAACTGATAGCAAATAACCCATTTGTTTCCGCCACACTCTCCTGGGAATTCCGGAAATCAATGTAGTAAAAATTAGTAAAAAAACTAATATTACACGCCACAAAGTACTAGCAAAAATATAAGTAGTTAGAAAGCTCATCAACCATATAAATTTAACTCGTGGGTCGAGTTTATGCAGCCAAGTTATTGGTTGTTCTAAATAAAGTCCTAGCGGTAGAGAACGTAATAAATCCATTTAGGAGTTAATTATTAGTTATTAATTCTTAAGAGTTAGTTGTTACTTATTAATTGTTAAAAGTTAAAAGTTAGGAATTGTATATTTTAACCTTTAACCTTTAACATGCAGACCTTTGACCTTTAACCTTTAACCTTTAATGTGCCCAGACTTTAGTAGCCCTGTTAGCGGCGACATTATTTTCCATGTCGCGAGTTTTCTTGCTTCGCCATAAAAGACGAATCGGAGTACCTTTAAAACCTAATTGTTGTCGGAATTGACGCTCGATATAACGACGGTAATTGTCGTTGAAACGTTTTGCTTCGTTGACGAACAAGGCAATGGTAGGGGGTTCGGTACTAACTTGAGTTCCGTAATAAATTCTTCCTTGTTTACCACTACGACTAGCCGGTGGTGAATGCCAGCGGGTGGCTTCTTCTAAAACTTCGTTAATTACTGAAGTGCTTA
The DNA here is from genome assembly GCA_963740315.1 of uncultured cyanobacterium. GTDB lineage: Bacteria > Cyanobacteriota > Cyanobacteriia > Cyanobacteriales > Nostocaceae > Rivularia. Next base: position 1,179,265 of record CAVUDP010000001.1, on the reverse strand, counting down.
CCCGGCGTTTGTGTTGTTCTACTGCTTGATTGACTAAATCTAATATTTTTTGTACACGTTGTCCCGTTAAAGCGCTGACAAAAATAGTTTCAGCCCAATCGGAAAAATGCAGTCTCCCCGACAGATGTTTTTCGTACTCGTAAATGGTATTAGAATCTTTTTCGATCGCATCCCATTTATTTACAACCATTATGCAAGCCCGACCTTCATCAATTATTCTTCCCGCTAATTTTTGATCCTGGTCGGTGATACCATCAAGGGCATCAATCACAAATAACACCACATCGCAACGACGAATTGCTTTAAAAGCACGGTTAATGCTAAAGAATTCCGTACCGTAATCAATGTTTTTCTTTCTTCTAATACCCGCTGTATCAATCAAACGATAAACTTGCCCTTCTTTTTCAAGGAAGGTATCAATTGCATCGCGAGTAGTGCCGGAAATTGGACTAACAATTGCCCTTTCTTCGCCAACAAAAGAATTTAGTAAACTCGATTTACCGACATTTGGTCGTCCGATAATTGCAATTTTAATCTCATTATTGTCTTCAATCTCAGAAGTTTCTGGAAGATGATCGACCAATGCATCCAACAATTCTCCGGTACCATTACCGTGAATTCCCGACATCGGATAAGGTTCGCCCAATCCCAACTGCCAAAAATCAGCAGCTTGAACCAATCCCATATCTGGTGATTCGCATTTATTCACAGCAAGCAATACGGGTATCGACTGATGTCGCAGCCACTCAGCAATTTCCTCATCTGCCGGTGTAGCACCGAGTTGTCCATCTACAACCAAAATAGCCGCACTAGCTTCAGCTAAGGCTATCATTGCTTGCTGACGAATTAACGGCAAAAATTCCGTATCGTCATTGAATATCAACCCACCCGTATCCACTACCATGAATTCGCGATCGCGCCAAAATGCATTTAAGTAAGTTCTGTCTCTGGTAACTCCAGGTTCATCGTGAACGATCGCCGATTGTTGTTTGGCTAAACGATTGACTATGGTTGATTTGCCCACGTTAGGGCGACCGATAATAGCTACTATAGGAAGTCTCATAAAAAGATTCGGTAAAGCTTCAAACTATTATTGTAACTATATAAGTGAAACTATTCACAATACTGGCACTTACGGAATAAATAATTGAGTCAAAAAAGCATTGATGAATAAATACAAATTGGTTTTAAAAGCTCGAATACCGTCAAATTTGAGTAAAATTATTTTTATTGGAATTACTTGTGCTTTATTCTACGCTCATTATATTGAACCGAATTGGATTGATATCAATTATGTGCGACTCAAATTACCACATTTAGCAACAGAATTTAACGGCTATCGCATCGTCCAAATCAGCGATATTCATGTTGACAGACAAACTCAAAAACGGCGATTGAATCGTATTTTTCAGCTTGTAAATCAACAGAAACCAGATTTAATTGCGATTACCGGAGATTTTGTAACTCGTCGTCAAATTAAATTTATTCCTAAACTAAAAGCTACTTTAGGTCAACTAAGTACTTCTTATAAAACAGTAGGAGTATTAGGTAATCATGATTATTGGGCAGATGCTACAAAAATTACCGAAGCTTTAGAACAAACCGATGTTCTGAATCTTGCTAATAAAGTTTATACCGTAAAACGAGATAATGCTATGCTGCATATTGCGGGTGTAGATGATGTTTGGGTGGGTAAAGACCGTTTAGACTTAGTATTACAACAATTACCTACTGATGGTGCAGCAATTCTACTCGCACACGAACCAGATTTTGCCGATACCAGTTCTGCAACAAATCGATTTGATTTGCAATTGTCGGGACATTCTCATGCCGGACAAATACGTTTACCTTTTATAAAACCACCCAAACTTCCAGGTTTAGGTAAAAAATATTATGCTGGTCTTTATCAAGTAGGAAAAATGTTTGAATACACCAATCGAGGTGTCGGTATGACTGGACTGCATTTGCGATTTGGTTCGCGTCCGGAAATTACGGTATTTATTTTAGCAAGTGGGAAAAAAGGTAATACCGATAAATAATATTAGTTAGATTTTATCAGGAATAATTTTTTTTGCTTACCTTGTATTAAGATATGTCCTAAAGCAATTAACCAAATAATGATTTGAATAAATTCTAATTTAAAAAAATCTATAAATATTGCTGGCAACCATAAGCTCAATGAAACTAAACTTAGAAAAAATATATTTAATTTATTCGGTTTTTCCAAAGTAATTTTAATAATAGCTAAGAGTAAAAATACTAACATCAGATTGTCATAAATTCTATGATAAATACAAATTCTACCAATAACAGAGCAAATCGCGAATAGATTGAGTAAAGAGTAATTGCGGCAAAGATAGATAATTATAGTAATTACGAATATACCAATTATCCCTAGTAAAAAGGTTGCTTGTTTGGGGTCAAAACCTAAAGCAGTAAAAGCATGAATTCCCGAATATCCCTTATCTGCAAAATATTTTGACTGTTTAAAAATTTTATTGAGCATATAAATAGGAGTTAATTTAGTAATTATCCAAATATTAAGACTGCCAAAAATGATGTAAAGAGAGAAAGATAAAATTGCTTTAAAACGTCTTTGAATTAACAATATCAAAAAGTATGGTGCTGAAATATTCGGTTTGACCATTGCAATTCCAAATATTAAACCAGCCCAAATATTTTTATTTTTTTGAATCAGCCAAAAAGTTAAAATTAAGAAAGCATTAAGAATAATTCCATATTGACCCATTTCAAGTGTAGATTTATGACTGCTAACTGCCAAGCAAGCAGTTAAAGTAAATAATGCTTTTGACTTACCATAAGGGATTCCAATCTGATAAGCAAAAACTGCTAAAACGAAAATTGAGACAATATTTAAAGTTACATGATATAAGCGAGTTAATTCCCAAGAAATAGGAGGTAAAAACATAAATCCGGTGAAAAATGCCCAAGGAGGATATCCACCTGAATCTATAACTCCAATTTCGGGAATGATATTGGGAGAACCTTTCATCGCATCATAAGGATAAAGCCCCCGATATATATATTGTTGTTCTTGCCATCGTGAAAATAAATCAAAAGCACGAGTTTTTGTTATGAGTAAATCGTAAAAACCCAGCGAAAAATAAATAAAGCTAATCAAAATTAACAGGAGAGATATTAGAAATAATACCCTTTCTTTTAAAACTGATTTTCTTAGCTTCATGGAAGTTAAAATATTAATTTTTAAAAAACTAAAGTCAATATTTATGGAATCGATCCTTAAAACCTAAATATTGCTTCTTCCCTTTTAACTAAATCTTACATTATATAAGTATTTTAATAAACTCAGGAGTTACGTAACTATAAGGTTAGCGTAGCGTGTCCTGCAAGAAACACAAAGTTAGCCTTCTCAACGTTATTTACGTATTTGATAGGTTTGTAGTAAGGGCATCGGTTCCCCAAATCCGGAGCGAAGACAGCGCTTACTACGAACCTTTTTACCCTTCAAAACCGATCGAAAAGAGTAGTAGTGGTCTTTTTCATTAATTTTGATAGGTTCGTAGTAAGGGCTTCAGCCCCTCCGGATTCGGTAATATGAGGCGAAGACAGCACTTACTACGAACCTTTTAAGCTTTAAAAGTCAAAATTGGACTCAACCGCGCTACAACATCGATAATTCCTGCTTTCACCTGCACGTCAATTACTGACTGAATTGGTTTATAAGCAACGGGTGCTTCTTCAATTCGTCTTTCTTCGCGTAAGGTAATACAGTCAACTCCAGTTAATCCCAAATCTGCCTCATTTTGCGATGCACCTCCACGACTGAGGTCAAATCGACTACGCAATCTTCCCGCACCATGAGAAGCAGAATTAGAAAAATTACGATCGCCTTTACCAACACATAAGTAAGACTCAGCACCCATCGAACCGGGAATAATTACGGGTTGTCCTAGATTGGCTGGGCAAGCACCTTTACGAGTTATCCACTGTGATATTTTGGATTTAACGGGTAACGTAATATTGTGCGGTAGATCGTAAACTAAAGGCGCTTCCACATCTCCATAAATTTCCCGCAAGCGTAAACGCAGTAACTCCGCTAACAGCAAACGATTGATAAAACCATAGTTTGCAGCAGTCGCTTCAGCTTGCAAATAACCTGCAACTAATTCGGGATGAGAATTTATTGAAAGCGGAAATATTTGCGATCGCGGATATTTAACTCCCGGTTGCCAAGCAGCTTTGGCTTTATCCCGCCACATTCCACCAATGTATTTACCAACATGACGGGAACCGGAATGAACCATAAAAGCAATTTGTCCTTCTTTGATTCCCCAAGCGTAAGCTAAAGCTGAATTTACAATTTTATCGACGCGCTGAACTTCTACAAAATGATTTCCACCGCCGATAGTTGCCAATCCACCATCGCGCACGAATCCACCATCGGGTACAAGTTCGTTCGGTGCAAGTCGCCAATTACCATCCATCGAACCACCGAGAAAAATATTGTCGCTTTCTCGCGCTAACTGTTCTAAGTTCGATTTCGCCACGCTTCCGGTAGCTTTATCCAACATTGCATCTAACCAACCGGGAACACCATACTCAAATAAAGCCTGCATCGCTAACCCTGACATGGTGACATCGCGAGTACCGAAAAAGTAATCGCCTTTCATCAGTTCCACGAACCGATCGCGCTTTGCTAAAAATGCATCAACCGTCAAATCGGCAACGTGCAGACGCATTCCACAGTTAATATCCGAACCTGTGGCAGCAGGAATCACCATGTTTTCAGTTTGCACCACCGAACCGATCGCAATCCCGGCATCACCTGGATGAAAGTCTGGTGTAGCATGACATTTGCAAACATAACCACCCGCAGGATGGCGAACATCAGCAAGATTGGCTAACTGTTTGAGCGCTTTTGCTTCTACAGGAAAACTTTCTGGTAATAATACTTCTGCAACAGGTGCATCAGTTTTATTACTTAATCGAACCGAATAAATTGAATTATTGTAAGTGACATCCAATCCTTGCCGCGACAAAGCACGCAAGAGACGCTTTAATTTTGGCTGCATAAATCAATGTAAGTCTTTCTCAAAGACTTGTTGTGAAGGTATTGGGGAGACATTGGTTCAGCAGCCGCGTCTCTAGTAATTAAGTTGGTCGTTTTTCCAGGAAATTAGGGAAAGACGACGGATTATTTTTAATTAATACTTATTATATTTTAAGTGATTTAAAATAGCGAGTTAGAAGTGATTGAAAATAGCTCGCAGTACGATCGCGATTCGAAAGAAATTGATAGCTAAGTTAATAGCTTTAGAATTGTAAAATTTTTACTTGACAACTTAATATTTTGCAACAAAAAGCCCGAACAAGCGCAATCAAAGAATGATAATCTGAGAAACATCATAGGTTAAATAAACTAGTTATTTAGGAAGAATTATTAAATGGGTGTTTCCTCTAACACGCCTCATTTGCTCCGAGCCGCTCGTGGAGAAGTTGTAGAACGTCCCCCCGTGTGGATGATGCGGCAGGCTGGACGATATATGAAAGCTTATCGCGACTTAAGGGAAAAATACCCTTCATTTCGCCAGCGCTCGGAAATTCCCGAAGTTGCGATCGAAGTTTCGCTACAACCTTGGAAAGCTTTTCAACCAGATGGCGTAATTTTGTTCTCCGATATCGTGACTCCTTTACCCGGTATCGGTATTGAAATGGATATCGCCGAAGGAAAAGGTCCCGTTATTGAAAATCCTATTCGTACCCAAGAACAAGTTGATAGCCTGTATCCGTTACAGCCAGACGAATCCTTGCCATTTATCAAAACTATTTTGGAGTCGTTGCGATCGGAAGTAGGCAATAAATCAACAGTACTCGGTTTTGTCGGTGCGCCGTGGACTTTAGCAGCTTATGCAGTAGAAGGAAAAGGTTCTAAAACCTATTCGATTATTAAGAATATGGCTTTTTCAGAACCAGCCATTCTGCATCAACTGCTAACAAAATTATCCGATTCCATCGCTACTTACGTCCGCTATCAAATTGACTGCGGCGCTCAAGTAGTACAGATGTTTGATTCTTGGGCAGGTCAATTGAGTCCCCAAGATTACGAAACTTTTGCTTTACCTTATCAAAAAAGAGTCTTCGAGCAAGTCAAGCAAACCCATCCAGATACACCATTAATTCTTTTAGTCAGCGGAAGTGCTGGTTTATTAGAAAGAATGAGTCAATCCGGAGCCGATATCGTCAACGTAGATTGGACGGTAGACATGGCAGATGCGCGAGCCAGATTGGGTAAAGAAATGAAAGTACAGGGAAATCTCGATCCTGGAGTACTTTTCGGTTCCAAAGAATTTATAAGAGATCGCATTCACGATACCGTTCGCAAAGCCGGAAATTGGGGTCACATTCTCAACCTCGGACATGGTGTTTTACCCACCACGCCAGAAGAAAACGTCGCATTCTTCTTTGAAACCGCCAAGCAGTTGAATACAGCTAAAAGCGAAGTATTGACGGCTGCAAAGTAGATAATTTATAGGGGGTAGAGGGGATGAAGGGATGGGGAGATGGGGAGGTGGGGAGACAAGGGGACAAGGAGAAAATAATTCTTAACTTTTAACTCCTAACTCCTAACTCCTAACTCCTAACTTAATAAGGTTACTGAGCAGTTCGACGTAGCTCACTGTAAGACTTGTCGAAGTACTCCTAACTTTTTATTTCTCCCCATCCCCCCATCTCCTTGTCTCCCCAATCCCTTGTCTCCCCATCTCCCCATCTCTTTTTTTCATCCCGACACTTTTGGTATCTGGCTGTAGTTGTTAGTTGTGAGTATAAAAGTTAAAAGTAATTACAATCATCTAACAATAAAAACTTAAGATTATTCTATGAGCCAGAAGCGGATTTTAGTAACTGGTGCAAGTGGCTGTATAGGTCATTACATTAGTGAATTGTTGATACAAGAAACCGAACACGAACTTTATTTGTTGGTAAGAAATCCAGACAAATTGAAAGTTGATACCCAGGCGCGTTCTGGTGTCCATATTTTGCATGGTGATATGCAGAAAATCGCGGATTTAACTGACTTACTCAAAACTATAGATGTAGCCGTTTTAACCGCAACCGCTTGGGGTGGTGCGGGAACTTTTGATGTAAATGTAGTCAAAACAATTGAATTACTCAACCTGTTAGATGTTGAAAAATGCGAACAGGTAATTTATTTCTCTACAGCAAGCGTTTTAGATAGCAAAAATCAACCCCTCAAACAAGCAGGAGAGCTTGGTACAGATTACATTCGTTCCAAATTTGACTGCTTGCGAAAATTTTCAAAACTAGCGATCGCACCTAAAATTACAAAAGTTTTCCCCACATTAGTTGTGGGTGGCGATGAAAATAAACCGCTTTCTGCTGTAACGTCTGGTATTCCCGAAGTAACGAAACACATCGATTTAATTCGTTTTTTGAAAGCAGATGGTAGCTTTCACTTCATCCACGGAAAAGACATTGCTACCGTAATTAAACATCTAATCGACAATCCTCCCAAAGAAGAGGAACCGAGAAAATACGTTTTAGGGCAAGAAAAAATTACCGCAAACGAAGCAATAGAAGAAATTTGCGAGTACTTTGACAAAAAGATTTACTTCCGCATTCCTCTATCTTCATCTTTAGCAGATGTAATCATTAAAACTTTCAAAATTGAGATGGCTGCATGGGATAAATTCTGCATGAAATATCGCCACTTCACCTACGAAGAAATAGTCAATCCCACCACCTTCAACTTACCAAACCACTGCGACACCATAAGCGATGTTTTGAAAACAAGTGGCGTGGAGAAGAAGTAAGGGAGATGGGGAGATGGGGAGATGGGGAGATGGGGGGAAAAGTTATGAGTACTTCGACAAGCTCAGTAACCTTATTAAGTTAGGAGTTATGAGTTATGAGTTATGAGTTAAAAATACAAAATTATAACTGATTACTGGCAACTGTTCACTGCTCACTGTTAACTGTTAACTGTTAACTGTAACCCAGAAATCGGCGGTTTTGACTTTTCCATTGCGGTTAAATTGTAGCCAAAGTTTGTAGGTTCCCGGTTCAGGAAATTGAGTTGTAAAATGAACCTGGTTATTTGGTGATTTTTGGATAGTTTCAGTATCAATATAATCGGATTCTGCGAGGGAAGAGGAACTTTTGATTACTACCAAATTTGCTTTTTGACCTAAATACGGTTTTAAGTCTTTAATTGGTTTGTTGTTGCTAGCTTGCTTCAAATCAAACTTTAAAGTAACTTTTTTACCGGCTTTAATATTAGGCTCAGATAAGTTTAAATCTATTTTTGTGTTGGAGAATGTCTTTGTCTTGCTATAACTCTCTAATTCTGTAGGAAATGGAACTTCACCTGGAATAGAAACTTTTTCTACAGATACTTGCTCTTTTTCTCCATTTGGATCGTAGTCGCTGAAAACGGTATATTCTCCGGGAGCCGGGAATTTAGGCTTGACTTCGATATTTTGACTGTTTTTGTAGCTTGCTTCAACTAAATCAAAAAATCTCAAGTCATTACTCACCACAACCATATGATAGGCATGGGGTTTGCCATCATTATTAGCTTTTGCTACAGCTGCTGGAATCTGAACCTTTACGGGAACGGGTTTGTCTGGTGTAATGTTTTTAGGAACGGTTAATTTACCTTGAGTCGTTGTAGAATTTTTTTCTGGCTGAGTCGAAGTTTGCTTTGATTCTGGTTGCTTATTTTGGGAATCTGGTAAGGATTGCACCTGACGTTGATTCTCAGATGTGTCTTCAGTTTTAGTAGTAGACGAGCAACCCTGATTTAAAAATAAAGCAGTTAATACAGCAATGAGCGCAACCGAATATTTCATTGTTATTTTTTACTTTATCCAAGCGATTAGTGTAATATCTAATCCGTTATAGCAAACCGAAAAGATTATGCAACAATTTTGATGTAGTAGAAAATTTATCTCTTATTATTTGAAAACTGGTAAATCACTTATTTTGAATTTATTTGTTAAGGTTAGATTTTACTTTTATCTAATTAGGCACTTTTTTAATTGGAATCTTCCTATAGTAAGATGACAAAAATAAATCAGTAATATTTACTACTATTATAAGTATATTTATGTTTTAAATAATGGCTGATGTCGGTGATACCATATCGGTAACAAATGCACGATGGTCTTTTGGTGGTAGCGTGCCACAAACCTTTGACCAACACGTAGGTCGTTCCGTACCGCAGTATAAAGAAGGTCACGAAATAGTAGTGGCGCTGTCGGACTTTTTTCTTCGAGAAAGTTCGACAGTTTACGAGTTGGGTTGTTCGACGGGGGAACTGACGCGCAAGTTAGCTGAAGCTAATTGCGATCGCGATGTTCGTATTGTCGGTATAGAAATAGAATCGCCGATGGTTGAAGCTGCAAAACAGAAAACCTCGAATTTTCCTAAAGTTGAAATTCTTGAAGCGGACATTCTGGAAACGGATTTTAGTTCAGCCGATTTAATTATTGCCTACTATACTATCCAATTTATTAGACCCGCAGTTCGGCAGCTATTATTCGATAAAATCTACAACAGTTTAAGTTGGGGAGGTGGTTTCCTGCTGTTTGAAAAAGTTAGAGCTCCCGACGCTCGCTTTCAGGATATGATGTCATCGCTCTATGTTGATTTTAAATTGCAGCAGGGATTCACAGAGCAAGAAATTATTAACAAAAGCCGCAGTTTAAAAGGAGTATTGGAACCCTTTTCTACTCAGGGAAACATTGACTTGATGAATCGTGCAGGCTTTGTTGATATTATGACTGTGTTTAAACACCTTTGTTTTGAAGGCTTCTTGGCAATTAAGTAACGAAGATTAAAGCAGTCAACGAAGTAAATTTGACATATTTACAACTATGAGCATTTATAATACATTACGTTCCTACTGGTGGGATAACGCTTTGACGGCGCGACACATGAAGTTGCAAGCCAAGCGCGTTTGGTGGAATTTTCTGACTTCTTGGGAAAAAGCGACACCTGGAATTTACAACCAGATACAGAGTACTTATCGTCAACAGCGACCATCAGCAGAAGAAACGGTATCCTCTGAAGCATATGGCACTGTGGTAACTGTAAACGGTATTCGGATGCGGATAGATCCGAGAATGACTCCATTTCAAGTAAAGAAACTGATTGATGGAAGACATACCCGCGAAGAACGCCGTTTGTTAATCCATCGGCTCGAACCTGATGATATTGTCATGGAGCTTGGTGGCGGAATTGGAATGTTGGCGATCGCCTGCGCTTTGAAAGTTGGCGGCGATCGAGTTTATTCTTACGAAGCGAATCCTATACTTGAGTCTTTGATTCGGGAAAACTACGCACTTAATGACGTTAAACCCGAAATTAATATGTGTATGCTTGAGGAAACAGCAGGTTCGCGCACGTTTCATGTTTCCGAACACTTTTCACGTTCCTCAGCTTTCAAGCCTGCTGATGATAAAACAATTCCTTATGAAGTTCCCGTCAAGCCTCTTAATGATGAGATTGCGCGTATCCAACCCACAGTTTTAATTATGGATGTTCAAGGTAGTGAAGGCGAACTGTTAAGTTTTGCAAATTTATCTACCGTTCGTAAGCTTTTAGTTGAAGTGCATCCTGATATGTTAGGACTTTCCAACGCCAATGCACTGCGTCGGAATTTACGAACTCAGGGTTTTGAAGAAGTAGATCGTTCGGGACAAAGTTTTCTATATATTAGGAAATAACAGTTTTTTAAAGAAAATTATTTTGTAGGGAGAGAGAAAGGTATTCAAAAAATATCTTGCTTCTCCCTATTTTTTCAGATTTGCTTAGTTGATTTATTAAATCTAAAATCCAAAATATAAAATTTACTCAAGAAACCCACAGTAGTGATATTTCTAATTCCCACTCAGGAAACAACTCGGGTAAAATTAGCTTATCTCCATCCTGTAAAAGATTAACTAAGTGTTTCTTATCCCCTTCATTTATGTAAACACTTACACTACGCCGATCGGGATTAATTAAAACAGCCGAACCTATACCCATTTCTATAAATTTATCTATTTTACTTTCAACAGTGCTAAGTTGGTCAAATGCCGATTTTATTTCTACTACCAAATTAGGTGATAATTCAGGATATATTCTAGGCACTTGCTTGAGTTTTTCTTTGGAATAAAAAGAGATATGCGGCACAATTACATCTCCATTAGATAGCTTAAATCCTGTATTGGTAACTATATATCCCAATTGATGCAACTCCACGAAAGTAGATAAAAGACTGGAAAAACGAGCGCTAATTGCACCAGAAGTAAAATCAATTGGGTTTGATAATTCTTGATTCCTAGTAGTTGTGATTCGCGGTATTTCAACTTTCGTCAAAGCAATTTTTTCTAAAACTGTTTGACGAAGATTATTAATGTCAATTCCTAAAATCTTTAAAACCCGAACTCCTACTCCTCCTCCTTCGAGCAATAAGCCTAGTAAAATATGTTCCGTATCAACATCGCTATGTCCAACTTTAGCCGCTTGCTCCAAAGATAATTCAAAAACTCGCTTCATTCTTGGTGTAAACGGTATTTGTATTTCCAAAAAGCTAGAACCCCTACCAATAATTTTCTCTACTTCGACACGAGCCTTTTCAAGGGTTACACCTTCAGATTTGAGAACTTTAGCCGCAATACCGCTTTCCTTTCCAATCAATCCCAGCAAAACCTGCTCTGTACCAACAAAATTATGCCCTAAACTACGAGCTTCTTGTTGAGCTAGCTGAATTACTTGCACTGCTTGAGGAGTCCATTTATCAAATGTAAAGTTTCCTTGAGCGTGTGCTATTACCTGTACTGCTTTAGCTGTCAATTTATCAAGCATAGAATCTCCTTTTGAACCGGATTGCGAGTCTGGTTCAAATAAAAATATTGTTTCAATTGCACAATCAAAAAGCTGAGCAATCTTCATCGCCAGCGGCAGACTGGGGTCATATTTACCCTTTTCTAAAGCGTTAATCGTTTGGCGACTGACTCCCAAACGTTCTGCTAATGCTGCTTGCGAGAAATTGTGCTGTGTTCTAAAAATTCGTAGGCGGTTTTCCATTAGTTGCAAATTAATATACTTGCATAACCTATTTTTACCACCATGCTCTTATAGTAAAGCTATATTTACTAAAAGTCAAGCTTGCTTTACATCGGTCGTTAAGTAATGCAGTTAACTACATAAATGTAGAGACGTAGCACTGCTACGTCTCCATAGTTTTGGTTCACATTGGAATTAATTTTTGATTAAAATCTGATAATTCAACCAGCCGACGTACCAACAGTTTGTTCTGCTTCTACCGTTGATTTTTGTCCTAACTTGGGTTCTGTACCAGCAAGTAACCGCTCAATATTACTACGGTGACGAATAACTACATACAAACCACCAGCTACGCCAAACAAAATATATGGCAACGGTTGATGCAGTAAAACCATAAAAACAGAAACTGCGATCGCGCCACAAATAGAACTCAAAGATACAATCCGCGATATAGCTACAACTACAGTAAATACGCCGAATGTTGCCAAACCAACTTGCCAATTCATGGCTAACAAAATACCTAAACTCGTAGCAACAGATTTACCGCCACGAAATCCTAAAAATATTGATTTACTATGTCCGAGTACCGCAGCTAAACCAGCTAAAGTTACCATAATTGGCTGCCACTCCGGTTTAACTGTTGCCGGAATTAAATTATTGTTGGATGCAAACTCAAACAACCAGTAAACAAGAAATATTGACAAGACTCCCTTCAAGCAGTCAACCAGCAAAACGAAAGCACCAGGACCTTTACCCAAAGCTCTTAAGACATTAGTTGCACCAGTCGAACCCGAACCAAGTTCCCGAATATCAACGCCTTTTAACAGCTTTACCAAAGTGTAACCAGTGGGAGTAGAACCCAAAAGGTAAGCTGCGACTAAAATTGCTCCACACAAACTTAACCAAATAGCCATAGTCTTAGTTGTTAGTTGTTAGTTGCGATCGCTATTAAATATCCTACTTCTCAATTGAATAACATTCTGGTGAGATTTCTTGTGGTACGCCCGAATTGCGCGTTTTTACTATTAAAAAATTACTTCAAGATTAACAACTAACAACTATCCACTATCCACTAACTTGTTTATAAAAATTCATCTTCATAATAGTCTCTCATCATTTTGGGATCGGGAGCAAAAGCTAACCATAATGGAAATTGCAATAGTCCCACATTAATTTGTTCTTCCGAATCATCGATAATAATAAACGGTTGTAAACCAGCTTTTACCAAACGCTCTGCTTTTTGTGCGACGGCTGACGGTGTTTCAAATAATGCCAAGCCTCTATCAGGACCAAAATCCGGACGACCTATACCCAAACAATCTTGTAAGCCGCGTCGCCATTCTCCCAAGCGTTCCGGCGAATTTGCTAAAACCAAAGTCCGAACGCGATCGCCATATAAGGAATGTAATATCGATACAATTGCTGAGGCAGTCAGTGTATTTTGCAACCTACTGCCCATTGTTCTTAAAGCACCGCGTCCTCCCTGCTTGAAAAACCAAGTAGAAACTCGTTCGGCGTGAACTGGTTCAAAGGTACGGCGTAATTGCCACGGCGGTCCGTAGTAATCTGGTCTAGTGCGATACTGATCTACTAACTGACGAATTTTTTTTGTGGTGTCTTGAAACTGTCCTTGGCTAAATTGCGGCGTTCCCCGTTCAACGTATTCATCATCGTATTCATCATCGTATTCATCCAGAGGCTCAGCTTCTCGAACGGCAGGCTTTTGTGGTTCGGGCGGAGGGGGTGGAACTAGTTCTAATTGTTCGGCTGCTGCTGCTAAATCTACTAAGCTGCCAGTTAGATAATCCTTAAAACCTTGGACTCGAATTGCTAACTCTTGAGAAGCACCCGCAAAAGTAGTTCGCATTTCATTACGAATGCGTTCTTGACGGCGTTCGAGTTGTTCAACAGAAATTAATAGAGTTTGTTTGCGTTGCTCTAATTCAGAAAGCGCCTCTTGAGTCATTTTAGAGAGTGCTTTTTGAGTATTACCGACTTCAGCCTGAAGAGTTTTGTAAGAAGCTTGTAAATCGGCTATTTCCTGTTTCAATGATTCTTCGGTACGTTGTAGCTGCGCCACTCTTTGAGCTGCAAGCTTATATTCCGCAGAATTCTCAACTGATTCCGAGTTTGTTTGCGAACCTTCTGGGGTAGTATTTTCACTGAAATTCGCCATAATTGGGGTGACTGAAGGTAATGTTTCGACTATAGGACTTAATGTTTGATTTTCCTCCCCAGATTCCGTGAGAGAATTTTCTGTTTGCTGTTGTTCGTTATAATCTTCGTCTTGGTTCATGATCAATCCAAGTCCTGAAAAAATAAGGCGATTAGACAAACGCCATCTTTACAAATTTCAATATAAATATTGAGTATCAAGCAAGTATAAAGTGCTAACTTTACATTTTACCAGCAAGCTTAACTAGTAGTGCGTTTCATTAGTTTTGATAGGTTTGTAGTAAGGGCTTCAGTTCCCCCTCCGGATTCCGTAATATGAGGCGAAGACAGCACTTACTACGAACCTTTTTACCCTTCAGAATTAATGCAATCAACTACTACTAATTACTATGTATCGGGGAGTAGCAGATGGGGAGAGGGGGAGACAAGGGGATCGGGTTCGGGGGAGACAAGGGGATGGGGAGATGGGGGGACAAGGGGATGGGGAGACAAGGGGATGGGGAGATGGGGGGACAAGGGGAATTTTAACCTTTAACTTTTAACCTTTAACATGCAGACCTTTAACCTCAATCAATTCTTGGACACCGCTCTTCCAAACAAGCTTTGAGGGTATTAGGGTTAAACAAAATCGGTAGAAAATGAATGCTTTTAACCTCTTTAAAATAAAAAAGTATAGGTATTATATTCCAAAAAATACGCCAATTTTGCCACTCACTGTAAGCAAAACGACGGAGTAACTTGTCGCCTTTAATAATATCTAAATCGGTTGCGGTAAATTGCAAACGTAACGTTACCGCTTGGTACATCAGAAATAAACCAAGCAGTGCAATTATTCCTCCGGCTACAAGTTGTTGTATCAGCAGCAGAGGAATTGACCCAATAATCAAGACTACAGGAATGTTGTAGCTAGGCTTGAGTTCTACCGTTGATATCGAATTAGACGTAGATGAAGTAGTCACTATCTGAATTTGTTTTGTGAAAAAAGATTATCCCTATTTTAGAAGTCAAAGGTCTGCATGTTTTTAGATTTTAGATTTTAGATTAGAAGGAATTAAGGTCAAAGGTCTGCATATCAAAGGTTAAAATTATTTTTATCCCCTTGTCTCCTTGTCCCCCCATCACCCCATCACCCCATCCCCCCATCCCCCCATCACCCCATCACCCCATCACCCCATCACCCCATCTCTAAATTCCCTATAAACCTTGTAACAAAGCACCGCCGGTTCCTTGAAACATTAACCAAGATAGGAAGAAATTGCTCACAAATATAATTAATAGAGCCGTAACAACAGCAGTTGTAGTTGATTGACCTACACCTTTTGCTCCTCCTTTTGTCGTTAATCCCCAATTACAACCAATTACAGCTACTAAAAGTCCAAAACACAAAGCTTTGATCATCGTACTCAAAATATCCCAAACTCCCAGGAAATTGCGGGCTGAGTCTAAAAACTGAGTATCAGAAAGGTTATATAAATTAGTTGCAATGAACAATCCTCCCGCCATACCCGTTACCAAAGATAGTAAAGTCAAAATCGGTAACATGATGCAGCAAGCAAGCACGCGAGGAATAACTAAATAATCTATGGGGTCAGTTTTTAACATCAGTAGAGCGTCAATTTGCTCTGTTACCCGCATGGTACCAATTTCCGCAGCAAATGCCGAACCAACTCGTCCAGCTAAAACTACTGCCGTCAGCACGGGAGAAAGTTCTCGCGTCAACGCTACCGCCAATACTCCTCCGACAGCGTTTCCCGCACCAAAGTTAATAAACTCCCGTGCAACCTGAATTGTAAACACTGCACCAACAAATACCGCTGTAACCAAGGCGATAAATAGTGAGTCAGGTCCCACAGCAGCCATTTGTTCTAAAGTATTGCGGCGATGAATTTTACCTTTAAATAAATGAATTATTACTTGTCCAATCAAGAACATTGCCGCCAGCAATCGCAGGCTCCATGCTCCTAAACTGGATTTAGATGTTGCTTGACTCACAATTTTCCATTAACTCAGCAATTGCCGTCATCATAGCGGAAGATATCGATAAAAGGTCAAAGATTAAAGGTGTCATAACTCATAACCCCCATCCCCACATTTCTTAAAACGGCACTTTATATTAACTTAAGTAAAAAACCATTCTCAGAAATCAAAGCTGTTACTAACTGCACGTATAGAGATGATTACAAATGTATTACTAATGTAAGCATTGATATATTCCGGGTTCTGTGAAATTAATGTTATTTAAATTGGAAAAAAATATATGGGAGAATCTATTAAAATATTTTAATTAAAACTTAAGATTCTTTAAATCCGGTTTGATATAGTGCCATTGCGCTTATTGTAGAAATTGACGGGTACCGACTGCTGTTGACCATCTGGAATGGAATAATTTTTTCTATGACCATGTTTACAAATTTTCTTCGCTCTCTAGTTCTATCGATTATTTTTAGTTTTGTTGCTCCAATCATATTTGTTGGCGGAGCATTGCTGCTTTTGTCGCTTATAAGCTTGCTTCCCGGTTTACAAGCTGTAACTGAACTAATCGCGACTCAAATATCAAACTTTCTAGCCGCTTTCGGTAGCGGTATGCCGATGCAAGGTTTGTTTGTAATTTGTTTAACCTGTAGCTTCGTTGGGGCACTTTTCGATACTTACGTCTATTATCGGTGTCAAATTTTACGTTTGAACTCTTAAGTAATACGGCTTGTGTTTCGCTAGAAAAATTTGGTATTTGAGCATTCTCGATCGCAAAAAATCTTACTTTTAAAATTTGTTGGCGATCGCGTATAAATTAGTTTGATTCAAAAATTAAATACCTGTTAAAGTCAAACTACAATATTCTTTAATTGTAGAATATTTGATATTTAACCAAAAAAACTTTTTAAAGAAAATCAAAATACATTTAAAGACAAAAAAATTTATTAGAATTATTTGATGGGTCTGCGTCTGCTTATTTTAACAGCAGATGCTTTACGCATTTTTAAATTAAAGTTAATTTAAATCAAATCTAAAATACCGCAAGGTTCTGTTTACTGCTCATGGTTTGGCCTTTTAAGTCAAAATTTCGCAAACAAATTGCCAAAATCGAAGTTACTGGTGCGATCGCAGGTGCTACTCGCAAACGAGTTTTGGAAGCTCTCAAAACTGTAGAGGAGAAAAAATTTCCCGCGTTACTGTTACGAATTGACAGTCCTGGTGGTACGGTAGGAGACTCTCAAGAAATCTACAGTGCCCTCAAGCGTTTGCGTGAAAAAATGGAGATTGTTGCTAGTTTTGGCAATATTTCTGCTTCCGGGGGAGTTTATATCGGTATGGGGGCTTCCCACATTATGGCTAATCCCGGAACAATTACGGGTAGTATCGGCGTGATTTTGCGCGGCAATAATTTGGAACGTTTATTAGATAAAATTGGTGTTTCTTTTAAGGTAATAAAGTCGGGTCCTTATAAGGATATTTTGTCTTTCGATAGGGAACTCACTGATAGTGAAGAAACCATTTTACAAGAATTAATTGATACAAGTTATCGGCAATTTGTACAAACAGTCGCAGAGGGACGCAATTTAACACCCGAAACAGTAAGAACCTTTGCTGACGGTAGAATTTTTACCGGAGAACAAGCTGTAGAATTAGGGGTTGTAGACAAACTGGGAACTGAGGAAGATGCCCGTCGTTGGGCAGCAGAATTAGTAAATCTCGATCCTGAGAAAACAGAGGTTTATACCTTAGAAGAACCAAAACCCTGGTACAGCAAGTTATTACCGGGTAACAAAGTTCAACATGGACTGACATCCAAAATTGATTGGTTAGAATTTGAATTGTCTACCAGTGGTTTACCCCTATGGTTGTATCGTCCTTGATCGAATTGTTCAATAAATTGAGCGATCGCCTAAAACAAAGATAAAATATATTCATTGGTCATTGGTCATTTGTCCTTTACTCAAAGTTGATAGGAAATACCAGGAGAGCGCAAACGAGCGCGTTTTTAAACCTGGGATAGCGATGGCGTAAAGCGAATTTATTCGCCGTGTTCTTCAATCAACTGCTTTAGATAATTTCTTAGGCGTTCCTGCCACTGAGGGACGTTTTTTAGTGCCTCTTTATCTTCAGTAGTCATTCGTATTCCTACATGGGCATTCAATGGCTTAGATCGATCTGTTGTGAAGCCATCTTTATTACCTTTTGTAAAATGTCCTCGATTCGTTTTACTTTTCATATTAACAGTGTGTTCACTAACGGCTATACTAGTTATGACACATTTGAAAGGTCGGACTTCGTAGCGTCACCGGAGGTGATACCAATGCGGGCGAGCAAAACATCATCATTCATAACTGAATTACCGCTAAAAGTAGATAGTTTGCAAGAAAAGGAATTATTAGCAAGGATGCAGGCAGCAAGGCAACTTTATAATGCTTGCCTGTCTGAATCGTTAATTCGTTTACAGCAGATGCGGAATTCCGAGCCATACGAAAAAGCTAGTAAATTGAAAAAATCCGAAAAGTCGGAGCGTAAAGAGTTATTTGTTGAAGCGAGAACGCAATCTCGATTTACCGATTTTGCACTAAAAAGCTTTGCTACTCAGACAGCGAATAGCAGCAAGTGGATAGCTGACAAACTAGGCGCACATGAAAAACAAACCATTGGGACAAGAGCTTTTAAGGCTGTAGAAAAAATTCTATTTGGACTTGCTAGAAGCGTTCGGTTCAAAACAACTAATAGATTTCATTCTATTGAAGGGCAATCCAATGCAACAGGAATTAGATTTATCAGCAATCAATTGCTGTGGAAGAAATTAATAATTAATCCGATCGTTGACTGGAAAAATCCAGTAATTGCTCACGGATTGAACTCACCTATTAAATATTGCCGTATTTTATGGAGAATAATTAACGGCAAGCGTCGCTGGTACGTACAACTTATCAATGAAGGTTTACCATACCAAAAGCCTCAAAACTATGTGAGTCAAGGTGTAATCGGCATTGATGTAAATATATCTAATATTGCGTTTGTTGCTGACGATAAAGCTGGTTTACTTCCCTTTGCCGAGAACGTACCTACATTTGAGCGTGAGATAAAAGCCTTACAACGCAAAATGCAACGTTCTCAAAGATTGCATAATCCAGAGAACTTTGAAGCAGATTTCGATCGGAAGGTTGGTAATAGAATTGTCCGCAAAAAAGGTAAGGTTAAAAAAGGTAAAAAGCAATGGGTAAAAACTCGCAATTATCGCGCCCATGCAGCTAAGAAAGCAGAGCTAGAAAGACGTAAATCAAGTTACACGGTAGGGCAAAATCGTAAGTTAGTTAATGAAATATTGCGTCACGGTAATCAAATTAAAACCGAAAATGTAAGCATAAAAGGCTGGCAGAAAAGATATGGCTTGGCTATATCCGCCAAGTCTCCAGGTTTTTTCCAATCAGAATTAGCTCGTAAGGCTGAAAGTGCTGGCGGGCAATTCATAAAGTTTTCTACTCAAAAAACTGCACTATCTCAAACTCATTTGAATGGTGTACGCATCCAAAAATCACTTTCTCAAAGAGTTCATCATGATGTAGCTATGGGTTACATTATGCATAGAGATTTATTTAGCGCATTTCTGAGTAGATATGTCTATGGCGATAAGCTCTCATTGTTGGATGCTTCTATGGAGTATCCGAGTATGGAACCGTGCTTAATAGAGGCATGGGAGCAATATCAACAACAGATAAATCAAGTAGGCAAGTCCGAACGTAGGAATAGTCATAATTCCTCTGAATCTGTCTTTATCAAAGTGCTAACCTCTAACCAGATAGCTTCTAAGAGCGACAAGTTAGAAGGTAATGCCTGAATCTCAGTGTCTGCCTTACATGAGAGTGGCTCAAGAATAATAACTAATGACCGATGTCTTAATTAGGAGAAATATGAGCGTGGAATTGCGAATGCAGGCAATCCGAGGAGCAACAACTGTTTCAGAAAATACGGTTGAAGCGATGCAAGAAGCCGTAATGGAAATATTAGACGAACTTGAAGAACGCAATCAACTGCATCCAACGGACATGATTAGCGTTACCTTCGCGGTAACATCCGATTTAGATGCTACTTTTCCCGCAGCGATCGCTCGTTATCGTCCGGATTGGGATAGTGTTCCAATGATAGATGTACAGCAAATGTACGTTCCGGGAAGCTTAGAAAAGTGCATTCGGATTTTAGTTCATGCCTATATCAAATCGAATTCCACCATAAGCCATATCTATTTACGTCATGCTGCTAAACTTCGTCCTGACTGGAATTTACCTCAGCCGTTACAAGCATCACAGTCAACAGTAGAATCGAAAGTGTAGAATGTACGAATATTCTATGTGAAAATACTTAAATTATTATGCAATTTGACAATTGTGACACAACTCAACCCGCAGCTATTGGCGGAAGAATCTTTACTGACCGAGGTACGGGAGTTCGGATCAAGTCTGAAGATTTTATGACAATTGTCTCTAAAAGTGAAGAACCGTTGGTGGTTGAAACAGCGGAAGGATTTTTCACAAAAATTTACAAGTACGCAACTGCCTACAAAGGATTTGTGTTTTTCACTGAATCTTTAAACAGATTACAATTCACCGCTCATACCGAAATTATACAGGCTCAAAGTATATCTAGCGACATTTAGAAGTTAGGAGATGATATTGCGGAGGAAGCGGAGGGAGCGGAGGAAGCGGAGGAAGCGGAGGGAGAAAATAAATAATTAGTTTTCTAGTAAAAAAATCAATTGCCTTAAGAGCCTCAAGAGTTCTCTTCTCCCCATCTCCCCATCTCCCCATCTCCCCATCTCCCCATCTCCCCATCTCCCCATCTCCCCATCTCCCCATCTCCCCATCTCCCCATCTCCCTATTCCCTACTCCCTACTCCCCATTCCCTATTTATTCTTTCTTCGGATGAAAGCGAATTCCTAATACTAAGTCGTACATAAATTCAAGAAAATCTTTCTTTTTAAGTAAACCTAATGATTGATGGCATTCTTTTTCATCTAAAAGCGGCTTCATTATCCGGTATGTAGGTTGGTAATTATACCAAGCGATGGAGGGCCACAAGTGATGAATCAGATGATAGTTTTGTCCTAAAATCAAGATATTTAGAATCGGGTTGGCATAAACGCGAGCATTTTTCCAGCGACTGCGTTCTACAAAAGGACGATGGGGCAAATAGTCAAAAAATAAACCAAGTGCTAGCCCAACAATACCTGATGGTACAAACCAAAAATTAAGAATGTAGCCTAAAAAGTGAAATTGTACTGAGACAGCAACGATAGTTATGACTATAAGGCGACTTATGAACCATTCTATAAGTTCGTTTTTGCGCCACAAACGTCGTTTAAAGAAAAATATCTCGTGATAGAAAAAACGAACCGCAATTAACCACAGCGGACCACCTGTAGACACATAATGGTCTGGATCGTTTTCTGGATCGTTAACATTCGCGTGATGTTGTAAATGCACTCGCGTAAATACCGGGAATGCGAAAACAAGCATCAAAGCACTAGCGTGTCCTAAAGCAGCGTTAATGATTCGATTGCGATGAGCAGCCTGGTGGCAAGCATCATGAATTATCGTACCAGCGATATGCAAGGCAACAACATTCATGCAGAAGCATATCCACGCTTGCCATTGCCAAACCCAATAACCCAGTGCAGACAGCACGACGATTCCAAGAGTTGCTAAAAACATTAGCAGGGTAGGACTGAAACCACCCGCCGGAGACAAAAGTTCCTTGGGAGGGACTATCGGTTGCTTGGGTGCCTCCAACGTCAGCATTGCCAACTCCTTGTTTTTCAAATATTTGCGAGTATACGACACAGACTGACGAATAATAAAGTTTTGTGTATCAACATTTATCTACATTTTTACATTTATTGGTTATCAGTCAACAGTTATTCGTTACCAGGGCATTAGAAATTGGGAATTGAGCATTGGTAATTGGTAATTGGGGATTGGGCATTGGGCATTGGGCATTAGGGATTGGTAAGTTAATTTTCTCTCTCTTTCTTTCTCCCCATTACCGATTACCGATTACCGATCGCCCATTCCTTAATAAAAAGGTGTAACGATCGAAGATTATGAGAGAATTTTTAAAGTTTGCGAATTTTATTTTCTGTGAAATGCGTTTCTAGCCACAGACAAAGGTTCCGGTTTAATCTACGATTATTGCCTAAGCTAGAAGCGTGATATAGCAGCCCCCTATGGAACTAAGAGATTCAGTACGCCGGACAAAGATTGTCGCTACGATTGGACCTGCTACCAGCAGCCCTGAAGTCCTTAAGGCTCTCATCGAAGCAGGTGCAACAACGCTGCGGCTTAATTTCTCTCATGGAACTCATGCCGACCATCAACGCAATATTCGGTTGATTCGGCAAACAGCATTTGAATTAAATAAACCAGTGGCGATTCTGCAAGATTTGCAGGATCCCAAAATTCGTTTGGGTAAGTTTGAAAATGGGTCGATAGTTATCGCTAAAGGCGATCGCTTCACTTTGACAAACCGCCCGGTTGTCGGTACTCAGGAAATTAGCTGCATCACCTACGACCGTTTAGCTGAGGAAGTCCCCGTTGGTGCGAATATTCTGCTCGATGATGGACGAGTTGAAATGCAGGTTGAGGAGGTAAATAAGGAAAAAGGCGATTTGCATTGTCGCGTTACGGTTGAAGGTAAGCTTTCTAACAATAAAGGTGTTAATTTCCCCGGTGTTTATTTATCTATCAAGGCGCTAACTGATAAAGACCGCGAGGATTTAGTATTTGGTTTAGACCAAGGTGTGGATTGGGTAGCACTTTCCTTCGTCCGCAACCCCCAAGATGTGATTGAAATTAAGGAATTAATTTCTAGCGCTGGAAAGCAAGTACCAGTAATTGCCAAAATCGAAAAGCACGAAGCTATTGAACAAATGGAAGCGGTTCTGGCTTTGTGCGATGGTGTAATGGTCGCCAGAGGAGATTTAGGGGTAGAACTTCCAGCTGAAGATGTCCCCGTCTTACAAAAGCGTTTGATTGCCACTGCAAACCGTTTGGGTATTCCCATCATTACCGCTACCCAAATGTTAGACAGTATGGTTAGCAATCCCCGTCCGACCAGGGCGGAAGTATCGGATGTAGCCAACGCAATCTTAGACGGTACGGATGCGGTAATGCTTTCCAATGAAACTGCCGTAGGTAAATACCCGGTAGAAGCCGTAGCAACAATGGCACGGATTGCCGAACGCATGGAAAAAGAAGATATGCAAGACAAAAATGCAAATCAATTACCAGACCCCAGACGTTCCATTCCTAATGCTATAAGCCAAGCAGTAGGTCAGATTTCCCAGCAACTCGGAGCTGCTGCAATTATGACTCTTACTCAAAGTGGTGCTACCGCTCGTAACGTTTCTAAATTCCGTCCTCGTACTCCAATTTTGGCAGTCACACCCCATGTCAACGTAGCTAGACAGCTGCAATTAGTATGGGGAGTCAAGCCTTTATTAGTTTTAGAATTACCTTCGGCTGGTCAAACCTTTCAAGCAGCAATCAATGTTGCTCAAGAAAAAAACTTATTACAAGAAGGCGATTTAGTCGTCATGAGCGCCGGTACTCTTCAAGGGATTTCCGGGTCAACAGATTTGGTTAAAGTTGAAATTGTAACTGCCGTACTCGGTCAAGGTATAGGACTTGGGCAAGGTTTGGTCACAGGTCGCGCACGGGTGGCTCATAGCGGCACGGATTTAAATAATTTTAATTCCGGAGAGATTTTAGTTGCCCCACGTACAACTGCGGATTTTGTCGAAGCAATTCGCAAATCTAGCGGTATTATTACTGAGGAAGAAAGTCTTACTTCTCACGCTGCTGTAATTGGCTTACGTCTCGGAGTACCCGTGATTGTAGGTGTTAAAAATGCAACTCAAACTATTGGAGATGGAGCTATTTTAACTATGGATATACAACGTGGTGTAGTTTACTCCGGCGCAGTCGGAACACCGTAAATTTACCACCGGAGTTAAGAGTTAGGAGTTAGGAGTTAGGAGTTACCAGTTACCAGTTTTACAACTAACAACTAACAACTAACAACTAACAACTAACAATATTTTTTTAATACTTCGGTGGTGGCTTGTCCTGTTTTCTCCCAACTGAACTTACTGGCTTGCTTTATGCCTTCAACGGAAAGATGCGATCGCAATTCTTTATCGGTAGCAATTTGTTGCATTGCTTGGGTAATTTCGTTGGTTTTGTAAGGATCGACCTTAATAGCAGCATCGCCAGCAACTTCGGGTAGGGAGGAAAGATTAGAAGTAATTACGGGAGTACCGCAAGCCATTGCTTCTAAAACCGGAAAACCAAAACCTTCCCAAAGACTGGGAAAAACTAAGGCAATGGCTTGATTAATAATTATCGGTAATTCTCGATCGCTAACGTAGTCAAGAAATTTTACTTGATGCTTAATACCTAATTCTTCAATTTGAGAATGCAATTTAGGGGTATCACGTTTGTTGGATGAACCTGCAAACCATAATTCGTAGTCTTTGCGATCGCTTATTTGCTTTAACTTGGCAAAAGCCGCTATAACTCGGTGTAAGTTTTTATGCGAGTCATGTCTACCTATATAAAGGAAGTAGGGATGATTTTTGTTATTTTTCCTGACTTCAGGGAGTAAACGAAAATTATTTGCATCATGGGCTAATAGAATAGGCGTAATTTTACTAGCCGCAATGTTATAAAAATCACAAATATCTGTTGCTGTAGCGTTGGAATTACAGATTATGTGCTGCGCTTGTGCCAGTACTTGAGGAATATAGTAACGGTGATAATATTTTAGCGGCAATGAATTGGGAAAGCGTAGAGGTATTACATCATGTACGGTAACGATGTAGCGACAGTTAGAATACAGAGGCGCTTCGGGTTGTGGAGAAAATAAAAGCTTAGATTTAAGTTGCCTGCTTATTTGCGGTAATTTAAACTGCGTCCATAAAAGTCTGTCAAAATGCCCTTTTGTACCTTGAGCGGGTGTCAGTTTATCTGGTATGGGATAGCAATTATAGTTCGGATAGTTGCTGCTGGTTAATAATGTGGGTTGAAGTTGCTTTAAATAAGGGAAAAGATTAGTTGCATAGTTACTTATACCTGTAGGCTTAGAAAAAACAACTGATAAATTGACTAGTAATTCGTTCATATATTTAGAATTTACCAGTTATTTGTAAAATAAAAGACAGCATTACTAGTTGTTAATTGATATAGTAATTTTACGTAATTATTAAGAGCATCTTTGTGCTAAAACATTATGATTTGGATTCTATACTAACTAAAATCAACTAACTATAAGTTAAATAAAATACATCATATTTAGTTAATTACCTGGTACAATGGCTTTGTCTTGGTTCTTTGAGATACCTGCTTACTATACATTAATAGACCGTAGAATTTACCGAATCCTACTTGAGGTCTAATGATAGTTAAGAATAAGGCAAAGATAGCCAGACGAACAAGTCTAATTATAAAAGTAAAATCATTCGTATATCTTTCTAAAGTTAATAGATAGCTGTAGGTACTATGTTTTATTTTCTGGAAAACATATCTATTTGTAATTGATGAAGGCTGGTGTAGCACGCCAAAGTTTTTAGTTATTGCAATTAAATATCCTTGATTTGCATAGCGTCTGCAAAAATCAAAATCTTCGTAATAGAGAAAGTAAGCATCATCAAATTGCGGACAATCGTAAAAATTGCGTAGATTAACTATTAGGCTACAGCCGGAAACCCAATCGCAAGCGATATAGGGGGCATCTGTATTTGTTAATAAATCTTGAGTCTTAATTGTTCCGGTTTTAGGGCTAAAGCTTCCTCCAGCAAACCAAATTTCATCTTTTGGGGTATGAACGATCGTACCGAGAATGGAAATTTCTGGATATGACTGGAAAAATCGGTTAACTTTTTCTAAAGAATTATCTAATAAATAAGCATCTGGATTAATTATCCAAACCACTGCTTGGGAATCTAGACTATAAATCCACTTCATCCCAAAATTACAGGCACAACCAAAACCCATATTGTATCCAGCATCAAGAACTTCAACGGATTCATTCTCAAGTTTTTTAATCGAATCATCATCAGCCGAGTTGTTGACGATTAGAACTTTGTATTCAAAATTGTCAGCAACAGGTAGAGAACCGATTAATTTCGCAATCAGTTCTGTTGAATAGTAGTTAACGGTTAGAAAATAAATCACGATAGCTCAATGTGACAATCGTCACCAATCATAAATCGTAAGGCTTTTGGACGACGGGGTGCAAGTGTGACTCGCGCCCTTTGCCCAATTAAACTATCTATAATTCTTTGGTGAATTCCGGAAATCTTCGCACCTTCCAAAACTACACTATGTTCCAATTCGGTATCTATTAAAGTTGATTTGTCCGCAATGCTAGTATAAGGACCGATAAAACAATTTTCTAAATGACAGTCATTTCCAATAATTATCGGACCGCGAATTGTACAATTAATAACTGACGAACCCGCACCGATTTGTACTCTGCCAATTACTTGACTTTGAGCATCTACTTTTCCAGAAATCAATGTTTGTAAGCTAGTATCGAGAATTAAACGATTAGCTTCGAGTAAATCATCTTTTTTTCCCGTATCGAGCCACCATCCTTCAAGTTTACAGGCTAATACTTGCTTTTTTTGAGTAATCAAACATTGAATAGCATCAGTAATTTCTAATTCACCCCTTGCAGAAGGTTTAATGCAACCAATGGCTTGATGAATTATTTCCGAAAAAAAATAAACCCCCACCAAAGCTAAATTGGAAGGGGGAACTTTTGGTTTTTCGATTAACTCTAAAACTTTGCCGTTTTCATCAACTTTAGCCACTCCAAAAGCGCTCGGATTATCAACAGTACGCAATAATATCAATGCATCGTGGTGTTGCTGTTGAAATTGTTTGAGAAAATAGCTCAAGTCTCCTTGTTGAATTAGATTGTCACCCAAGTACATCACAAAAGGTGAATCTTCTAAAAAAGGGCGGGCTACTTTTACGGCGTGGGCTAATCCTGCCGGTTGCTCTTGTAAAATGTAGGTGATATTAGCTCCAAATTTATCCCCATTTCCGGTTTTGGCTTGAACCTCTTCTCCTGTCTCTGGTGAAATAATGATACCGATATCAGTAATACCAGCTGTTACCATTTCTTCGATGCCGTACCATAAAATCGGTTTGTTCGCCACAGGTACGAGTTGTTTCGCTCCAGTGTAGGTGAGGGGGCGCAGTCGCGTACCTTTACCGCCAGAGAGGATTAATGCTTTCATAAAATTTGCAAATAGGGAATTGGCATTGAATTAGTTAAAAGCCCGCAGTCTAAATCTTTGTGCCTTGTTAATTGTTCATCGATCGTTAATTATTGATTTACTTGGAATTCTTGAAGCATCTCTCTAAGGCTTTGTCGCCAATGAGGTGGATGATATTCCATGACAGCAGATATTTTGGCACAATTAAGAACCGAATAGCTAGGGCGCGTCGCGGGAGTAGGATATTCTTTGGTAGTAATGGGGATGACACGCTCGATCTTCAAAGGAAAGTCTAGCTGTTTTGCTTCTTCAAAAATGGCGATCGCAAAGTCGTACCAACTGGCTACGCCACTGTTGGTGTAATGGTAAGTGCCGTTTATTTGTGGAGTTTTGGTAGTTAGGGTGGCTATGGTTTGCGCGATGTCTTTTGCCCCGGTAGGGCTACCGATTTGATCCGCGACTACCCTAAGTTCTGGCTTTTGCGCTCCTAACCGCAACATGGTTTTAACAAAGTTACTTTTGCCTCCCGTGCCATAAACCCACGCTGTACGAAGGATAAGATGGTTGCTGCAATTGGAACGAATTGCTTGTTCTCCTGCTAATTTGGTTTTACCGTAAACGCTTAAAGGGTTAGTTGAATCATCTTCTTGATAAGGACAACTAGTCTTACCATCGAAAACGTAATCAGTAGAAATATGAATTAACCGAGCTTGCAATTTTTCAGCTTCTTGAGCTAGAACCATCGGGGCTGTGGCGTTTATTGTGTTGGCTAATTTGGGTTCGCTTTCGGCTTTGTCTACGGCAGTATAAGCAGCAGCGTTAACGATTATTTCTGGTTGATTTTCTCTAATTAATTCCCGGAGGGTTTCAGGTTGAGCAAGTTCTACTCTTGGGCGTGCAACTGCTTTCAAGCTGCCGCAAGGTTGAAGCGTTTGTTGTAATTGGGTGCCGACTTGACCGTTAGTGCCGATTAACAAAATTGATTTACTCATGTCTATTGATAATAATTCATCTTGTTGATGAAATATTAGTCTGTTTCTAGTCTAAAAATTTTACCAATGTAGAAAAATTATTTATAGACTGGTGACGACCTTGAAACAATTATGCAGTCAGGATTAAAGATTAAATTGGAATTTTCATTAGTATTTCTAATACTAACTATGAGAAATTTATTTCCAGTAATATCAACAGTTATTTTCATATTAGAGCATCTTATTTTTTACTGAAATGCGTCCTTGAAGCAATGATTTTTACTGAGAGACTCCGAATTTAAAACAAATTTAAAGCACGATCTCAAAAGCATATAGCGCCAATTTAACTCACGATCCGGAATATCTTTTTAATATCTAAAATTTAAATCAGTTTATATGTTTACTCGATCGAATATAAAGTAAGCTTTTAGTAGTTGATTTTTCTATTATGTAGATAATTTTTACTTATCAGTTAAAAATAATTTAACTATATAACTATTTGGGCAAATAATTTAGGCTTTATTTTTAATAGCAAATAAATAGAAATAGAAAAATTTTCAACCATAGCATCTTTTAGTATTTCTACGAACAAAAAATAAGTAGTGTTAAATAATACTTATATCTTTAGCAATTTCGTTTAGTATTTATTTACATTTAATTGTTTGTTAATACCCCGAATCCCTTGTAAATAGGCTGTTTTGCAAAAAAAACACATATTATCCTAGAAATACTACTTATAGTAGAAGACAAATTTTAGTGTGCTAATCTTGCTATAATCCTTACTTGAATGAATGTTTAATTATTTCTTAAAATTATAAACCTTTTGCGTTTATGATTTTAGCCACGTGGTATAGGAACGCTGACGAAAAGCAAACGTTTGCAATGTTTTTTTTGTGTTGTTCCCTAATAATCCTATGCCCATTAATTTATTTGATGCTAACTTCTATCGCTCTGCTAATTCAGATTTGAATGGCTTGAGTGATAAACAAGCATGGTCGCATTTCAAGAATTATGGTTTGGAAAATGGTCTAGAGTTTTCACCTTTAGTCGATTTAGATTTCTATCGTTCTAGTAACAGCGATTTAGCTGACTTGAATAATAGACAAGCTTACGAACATCTAGTAAATTATGGTGTCAGTCAAGGGCGGCAATTCTCTTCACTTGTTGATTTAGAATTCTACCGCGAAAGTAATATCGATTTAGCTAATTTTAATAACGAAGAACTATTCACTCACTTGACAAATAACGGTATGGATGAGGGGCGCTCATCTTCACCGCTTTTCGATGTCAAGACTTATTTAGCCAGTAATCCGGATGTTGCTCAAGTTTTTGGAAGTAACTACAGAGAAGCATTTAATTATTTTGTCATTGAAAGTTTGAGTAATGGACTTGCGGCTAGCGAATACATCGAAAGCGATGGTGCAGGAAATACCTTAGATACTGCCCGCACAATAGCTTTAGACTCTGGCGAGATAATTTTTAGAGACTCTGTAGGAAATGACAGCGACGACTTCTATAGTTTGAATTTGACTAATTCCAACAATAATCTCGAACTAGGAATTAGCGGTTTGAATGCAGATGCTGATTTAGAGTTGCTGGGGGGTAGTGGCGAAATTATCGCTCGTGCAGCCAACCCCGGTAACATCGACGAATCGTTGAGTGTTAGTAATTTGGAAGCCGGTGCTTACTATGTTCGGATTATGCAAGTAAACGAAGCACCAGATACTAACTATAATTTGAGCCTGTCTGTGATGCCAATCGAAGATGAATCTAAAACTATAGTTTTGAATGAATCTACGCCTGTACCAGCTACGCCAATCTCTGCGACACCTCAATCTGCATCAACTCCTATTGAAAGTAATCCTCTAATTGATGAAGTAGTCAGATTGACGAACTCTTATCGCGGTGAATATGGTTTGCAGCCTCTAACTTTGAATAGCAATCTATCTAATTCGGCTCAAACACACAGTGAAGACATGGCTTTGAGCGACTTCTTTAGCCATACGGGTTCCGACAATAGCAAAGTTAGCGATCGCACTCAATTGGCGGGTTATGAATCGTATTTTGTCGGAGAAAATATTGCGGCTGGCTACATTACACCGGAAGAAGTTGTTAGAGGTTGGATAAATAGCCCAGGGCATCGCGAAAATATTCTCAATCCCAATTATCTAGAAATGGGGGTTGGATATCATTATTTAGAGAATGACACCGGAGAGGTAAATTACAACACTTATTGGACTCAGGATTTTGGTGCTGTAGTTTCTGGCTGATATTTGTAATGCCGACATGATGTAGAGACGTTGATAATATCGCGTCTCTACAAAAGTTTTGATTTCACGACGAATCAATTAAATCACCCGAAAGCACCACGAGCAAAAAGCCCGAAGAAACCCGATTTATTAGCGATCGCACCAAATAATTCCCGGTTTTTAACACAGGTGCCCTCCGGTGAAATTAATCAATTGTTGGCAGCAAAGTAAGTTGGCAGAAATAAACATAACGGCGGTAACATTCGGGTAAATCAACCTCTAATCATCCCTACTGTCTATTGCCTACTGCCTACTGCCTTGTCCAAATTACAATTTTCAATGCCGATGTAGTAAGATTAATTTTTTCTGCATTAAGGGAAAACCTCAGCCATTTTTAACGGTTTACCTGCTGCATCTTTTGCAGAAATAATGGGTGAAGCATCTATTTGCCAATTTATATCTAAATCGTTATCGTTCCAAAGGATGGTACGCTCTCCTTGAGGTGAATAATAATCTGTAGTTTTGTAAAGAACTTCAGCAACTTCGGACATGACGACGAAACCATGAGCAAAACCTGATGGTATCCATATTTGACGCTGATTTTGGGCGCTGATTTCACAACCCACCCATTCACCAAAAGTAGGAGAACTTTTTCTAATATCAACCGCCACGTCAAATATATTACCAACAACCGCCCGTACTAATTTTCCTTGTGGCTGTACGATTTGGTAATGCAAACCGCGCAGTACGTTCTGTTTTGAGTAAGAATGGTTATCTTGAACGAAGTTAACATTAATACCCGTTTTCTGAGTAAATTTTTTTAAATTAAAAGCTTCAAAGAAAAAGCCGCGCTCATCGTGAAATACTTGCGGTTCAATAATTAGAACATCAGGAATTTCAGCAGAAATGATTTTCATGTATTTATCATTAACTATTCCTGAATTTGTATCTTACTGCTGTTTGGTCATAAAATTTGTTAAAAATAATTTTAAGTTACAAAAATCATAACTTTACCAAATTTTACCAAGTCTACCCCTAAAACCGTCAAAAGTTCCGAAAGTACAAGCCCATACCTTGATAAAAACCAAATTTGGTTCGTAACGTATAACTCTAATTATCATATTCATTAGAAATTTGAATCGATGAACAATACAAAAATGTAACATTTGCTTATTTGATTGACGAGTTTCAAAATAAGTATGATTTCGACAGGCATAGTAGTAACGAGATGGCGAACAAGTAAAAGTTATAACTTCGTTATTTGTTTTAGATAGTCTATCTTTGACTTGGGAATATTTACCAAGACGATGAGGTAGCTTAGTACTTTTGACTACAATCACTTCATAACCTTGACCTCTAAAATTCATGCAATAAGCGTAATCTGCTGCATCAAGAAACAAATTACCTTTAGGAAGTTCAACGGATTTAGCTACACTTAAATTAACAAGAGAACCCGATGTAATTACACCATCACAAGTATAATAATCTTGGATTTGACTGTGTTCAGGTTTAGGTACAAATTTATAATCTTGAAAAATATATCCTGGAAATTCTTGTAAGGTATTGATATCGAGTATTTGAGGAGCAATAATACCGATATTGTGGTTTTTTGCAGATAATTCTTGATATTTAGTTAATAAAATTTCTAAGCTATCAGATACTGGCTCGCTATCTTGATCGAAAAGCCAAATAAAATCATATTTTTCTATAGCCCATTTTATGGCGATGTTTACTCCCCCATCAACTCCTATATTTTTGGGGTGAGATTCAATGATGAGATTTTGGTAATCGGTTTCTGAAATAATTGGATTTTGGGAATTATCTACAATGAATATTTTTAAGATTGGATACGACTGTTTTTGTATCGCAGCAATTGTTTTATGGAGCGCTTCAATATCTTCATAAGCAGTAATGTAAGCTGCAATTTTGTAATTATAATTTAACATTAGAATTAATTATTTTTTAATAACCCTAAAAAACTTTTTAGCTTCAGCCATTTATTTCTTAACTTCCAAAATTTACTTGATTTCATGGCAGCAATTTGGGTACGACAAAATTGTAATTCGTATAATAAGTCTGAATTATCTTGAATACAATCATCTTGTAAATATAGTTCGCTTTGAATAAATCCAAATATCATCTCAGATGTTTGATGTTTTTGAGCAATATCAGCAAATTTATGACAAAAATATTTAGCAAGATTGAGTGCATATTTATTCGTGGTATTTATCATCGAAGTTGAATGAACTCTATATGCACTTAATACTTTAGGAACAAACTTACAGGAATAGTTAGACTGAGCTAATTTTAACCAAACATCATAATCATCCCATCCAAACCAACCATACTCGATTAAATCTGTAGAATATCCCCCGACTTTAAGTAAAATATCTTTGTTAAACATAGCCATAGCATCAATATATGGTTGTTTAACTAACTTATTCACATTCCATTCATGACAAGAAAGTCTACTTAATTCTTTTCTTGTATCGTTATCAAATTGACTAATTTCTGCATAAACAGCGGCATAATTTGAAGTTTTAATTTTATCGTAAAGAGTTGTCAAACAGTGGGGATAAATCCAATTATCAGCGTCTAAAATAAATACATAAGGAGAACGAGCTAATTCTAAACCAACATTTCGGGCATCGGCTAAACCTGTATTAAACCATTTTTTTACCAAACAGATTGGTAAATTAGATTTCCCTAAATACTCTTCAACAAGAGTTGCAGAATTATCGGTAGAGCAATCATCAATTACTAATACCTCTATATTCCCTGGTAAATTAGAAATCTCAGATTGAGCTACACTATCTAAGCATTCGTAAATATATTTTGAATAATTATAAAGCGTGATAACAACTGTTATACAAGGATTTTGACAGGTTTTATATGCTTGATTTGAGAATAATTGCCAAGGATTGTAGCCTTTACTTTTACAAAGATTAGCAGCCTGTAAGCGCGAGATAACTAACAATCGTTTTTCTTCTAAGTTATAATTTGATTTTTTTATTTGTAAAGGTTGAGAAAGCGGTACTTGGCGATTTATCACTTGCTGAAAATACTTTTTTTCCAACTCGTGATGATTAGTTAATATTTGAGAGTGGCGATGATTTAATATCTCTTGATTTAAAACTAACTGGATTTTTTTTTCGTGACTAATCATGACTTCATATATAAGTTACTTTTGTTCGTAGTAAGGGCTTTAGCCCTATAGTGTTTACATCTTGCTCGTAGTAAGGGCTTTAGCCCCATAGTGTTTGCATATTGTTCGTAGTAAGGGCTTTAGCCCCATAGTGTTTGCATATTGTTCGTAGTAAGGGCTTTAGCCCTGTAGTATTTGCAACTTGCTACCTGTTTATTTATCCAAAAATACATTACGATTTATCTAACAATTTGTAAGGATTTATCCAGCGAGCAAGATGCTCGCACTACGAATTTTTGATAATTTATCCAGCAGGCAAGATGCTCGCACTACGAATTTTTTATAGCGAGCAAGATGCTCGCACTACTGATTTTTGATAATTTATCCAGCGATTTGTGACGATTTATCCAGCGAGCAAGATGCTCGCACTACGAATTTTTGATAATTTATCCAGCAGGCAAGATGCTCGCACTACTGATTTTTGATAGCGAGCAAGATGCTCGCACTACGAATTTTTGATAGCGAGCAAGATGCTCGCACTACGAATTTGTAAATTCATTCAGCTTTCAAACCTACAGAATGCTTGAATTGAAACCAACTTTGGCGTAACTTCCAAAATTTACTGGTTTCCATCGCTTGAATAATTTGCTGGCAATGTTCCCACCCTGCGTGGGCTTGTTGTAACTTAATTTGATTGTCTTCCCATTGCTGTTGTATTTGCTGTAGCTGAATTTGTTCTTGCTGTAATTCTGATTGTTTTCGCTTTAACTGATTTTGCGTTTCTTCTAGTTTTCTTTGATTGTGTTGAAATTGATTTTGTACTTCTTTAAAATCAACTTGAGTTTGCTGTAGCTGAACTTCTGCGTCTTCAAGTTGTATTTTGGTTTGATGTAGTTGAGTTTGCGATCGCTCAAATTCGGTATGTTTAGCTTGAAACTGGAATTTTGATTCTTGTAATTCTATCCGCAGATTATTTAACTGAGTTTCAGATTTTTTCAATTGTTCAACAACTTCAAAATACTGTTTATGCAAAGCCGTATACTTACTTTCTAAAGTAATAGGATATGCTCGGATCACAAACTGTAATGTATCCGCATCTTCATCTTGTTCAATTTCGTAAGTAATGTTTTTATCGAAATTATTTTTTTCAATAGCTGGAATCAATTCTGAATTAGAATAAATAGGTAGCTTAGTTGGCGCGATCGCATCTATTAGATATCCCGAATCTTCAAATAACTCTTCAACTGTTTTACGGGTAAAAAATCTCAGATGCGTATTATCTAAAATACCTAACTGCTTATATTCAAAATTTCCTTGTAATAAAGCAAGTCTAATTGCCCCATGAGCAATATTAGGAATAGAAGCAACTACATATCCTTGAAGTTCTAATATATTTCGAGTTTCTTCTAATACCTTCCAAGGATTGCGTAGATGTTCTAAAACATCACCAAATACAGCAACATCAAATTTTTTATCTAAAATATGTTTTGATAAAATATCATTTAAAGATACAAAATCTAGATCGGCAACAATAACTTTGTCGCAATACTTTTTAGCAACTTTTGCCGCTTTGGGATTCACCTCTACCCCAATAACTTCACAACCTCTATTAGTAAGTAAGCGAGCAAAATAACCTGTAGCACAACCAAAATCGATAACGCGCTTGTTTTCTCCTATCAAGCACAACATTTTCTTTAAACTGCTATTGTCATCTAAATCAATTTCTGACAAATTTACTAATGAAGGATAATCTTTCTCCAAGTCAGCATTCATAACACTATGCACTTGTTGGTAAATTTTGCTGCAATACCTTTACGCTTATTGGTGTATCTACCAAAGCATGAATCCGCTTTCCCGTATCTGGCGGTAATACCTGAAAAACGATCGCGTTATCAATCCAATCAAAAGTCATTGCCGTATAGTTTTCTGCACCAGCTACCGTTAAACTATAGGAACTAGGACGCAATGGTAATTTAAATGTAAATTCAATTTGTAAGTTAGTTCCTGGTGCTAATTTTCCAATTGGTTGATTTTCTTCAATCGTATTACTACCAATCAGTTCATTTCCGTTTTTATCGCACAGGAAAAAGCCGATAATGCAACCCTGTAACTGTTGATTAACTTGCACTTCAACAACTAATTTTACCCGCTCCTTGAATCCAAAAATAGGACTTTTTTCGGCTTCCTCTCCGGATTGATGAAATAATTTTACACTTTCAATTAATGCCTTACGATTTCCTCGGCGAGTTTTTTCTATAACTACAGAATTTTCGCTTGAAGTTTGAGATACAGTATCATCAACTTTATCCGGAGTAACTAATCCCAATTCAGTCTCTGTTACCAACTTCATGTATTTGATAATGACATCATTGGGAGTACCATTCGTGTAAATTTTCCCAGCATCAATCATTACTGCGGAATTGCATAACGTTTTAATTGCACCAGAATCGTGAGAGACAAATAACGTAGTTACACCGCTATCCATCATGCTTCGCATCCGTCGCATACAGCGATGTTGGAATACAATATCCCCAACTGCTAACGCTTCATCTACAATTAAAATTTCCGGATCGACATTTACCGCTACCGCAAAAGCCAAGCGAACAAACATTCCGCTAGAGTAAGTTTTTACGGGCTGTTTGATAAAATCACCGATATCGGCAAAAGCGGCAATATTATCAAATTTATCTTCAATTTCTTGTTGAGTTAACCCCAACAATCTGGCATTGAAAAAAACATTTTGAGTTCCCGTAAACTCCGGATTAAAACCACTCCCAAGTTCTAAAAGTGCCGATACCCTACCCCTGACAACTACCTCCCCCGTGGTTGGTGTTAAAGTACCTGCAATAATTTGTAACAGCGTACTTTTACCGGAACCATTTCTGCCAACAATTCCTACTGTTTGTCCTTTTTGTATTTCTAAATCAACGTTTTCTAATGCCCAAAATTGCGAGGTTTTGCTTTTACTAGGTAGTAAAATTTCCTTTAATCTATCTACCGGATGAGCATACCTTTGAAAGCACTTTGAGACATTTTTCAAAGAGATGGCGATGTCTTCATTCATACACAATGAAGGCTACTTATTATAAAAACCGGCAAGTTAACTTATTACCCTGTTTGAAGCTGGTTAAGATGCTGCTGTGATGCCAGTTTTCTATTTATTCCAGTCGATTGTAGATAGTTTTATTTTATTTAAGTTGCCAAATTGCCGAATTGTTCGATAAATATTAAAAATTAATCTTGCGGGAGTGCTTATAACCGCCTTGGAATAAATTCCCAGGCTTATACACAAAATCTACTAAAGTAGACTGAAATATTTATAGCAAGCGCCGTGTTGGCTTTTCTTTAATAACTAAAGTTTTTACTACTAAGCTAATATCTGATTGTAGCTAAAAATGTAACAGTATTTTTAAAATTTTTCAAATGTGATAAAGCGCGATGCTGTTTAGCTAGAGTATCGCGCTTGTTTTACTTGTTCTTCTTTTATCTCAAGAATCAATATCTGGCAAAGACCAAAATTCTGAGATTTTACTTTTACATGGTACTAAATTTCAAAAATTTCAAAATTAGCCGATTTACTACTTAGATTTATATTATAATAAGGGTCACTTCTCAAATCATGAAAATACTTATTCCATCTCTTGTGCAATTTTGACAATTCTTGAGCTTTAAAAGCTTTATCGTAACTAGCTGATTCGTTGTAAATTAGTTGAGCATAAGGTGTGACGATATTTCTATATCCTGTCTGATGAGCTTTTAAACATAAATCTATATCGTAGTAGTAAAATGAAAAATTTTCATCGATTTTTCCTAGTTCCTGGAATAATTTCTGTCTTATCATTAAACAAGCACTACTTACAGCCAAGTAATTTTTATTAACAATATTTGAGCAATGATAACCCGCATCATCGGCATCAAAACCGTTAAAAGCATGATAAGGATTTCCTTCAAGGATTATTATTCCTACGTGCTGTACTGTTTTATTCGGAGATAAAAGTTTTGCCCCTACCGCACCAATTTCTGTTTGCTGTGCAAGTTCTAACATTGATTGGAGCCATTCAGGAGTAATTACTTCTGTATTCTCATTTAACAACAGTAAAAATTCTCCTTTGGCTTGAGCCGTACCTGCATTAATTCGTATTGAAATGTTAGACGATTCACTACATTTAACTATTTGTAGATTACAAGCAGCAATATTTTCTAAAGTTGTTTTCGGCAAATCTAAACTGGTAGCTACTATAATTTCGTAATTATTATAGGTAGTTAGCTCTTTAATGCTCCGAATACAATTTTCTAAAGAAGATAAGGAAGCATGAGTATTATTTATTATGTTAGAAGTATTGGTAATAATTATACTGATTAAAGGTTGCCCAACGATATCACGTCTAACTCTATAAATACCTGGGTTTTCTGTTTGTGTTACATATCCAGGATAAGAACTACGTTCCAACATAGCTTGCAGCGCTTTTTGACCTGCAATATAAGCCCAAGGTTTTGCTTCCGCCCCAGATGCTGCTGAAGATGTTATTGTGCGCCAGTGATAAAGAATTTTCGGTATATGATAGATATTTTTAGTCTTTTCGACGACTCGTAACACAAAATGTCATAATCTTGCGAACCGTCATATTCACTTCGGAAACCACCTATTTCCTGGATAATGCT
Organism: uncultured cyanobacterium; assembly: GCA_963740315.1. Lineage (GTDB taxonomy): Bacteria > Cyanobacteriota > Cyanobacteriia > Cyanobacteriales > Nostocaceae > Rivularia. The sequence continues at coordinate 1,140,747 of CAVUDP010000001.1, read as the reverse complement.
AGTTCTGTAAACACCTAAATGGCAGGTATACATACATGAATAAAAGTACTCCGGCGACCAATCTGGTTTAAAAAATGGATTAAAGCGTTTACCATTAGTATCTATTTTATCTTCGTCACTGTAGATAAAATCTGCATCTGGATGAAGATTAATTAATTTAGCATTTTCAAATAAAGCATCAATTGCTAATTCATCATCATGGTCTAAAAGTGCAATATAATCTCCTGTTACTAACTCTAAAGCAGAGTTACTTGCAGCAGAAATGTTGCCATTTTGTTTACGAAATATAACTTTTATACGGCAGTCAAGTTGACTGTATTTATTTAGTACAGAACGAATATCACTTTTAGGAGATGCATCATCAGCAATACAAATTTCCCAATTATCGTAGATTTGATTGCGAACAGATTCAATAGCTTTTTCTAACCATTGAGTTTCCACATTATAGACAGGGATAATTACTGAAAATTTCGGTTTCAGCTTCCAGTGTTTGATTTGATTTCGAGAATTAACAATATCTTCTTTTGCTAATGTATTTTTAACTATATATCTTTGATATTTTATTTTGTTTTTATGATTAAAACCTATCTTATTAAATAAATAAAATATGAATTTTTTGGTTCCTTTTTGTTTCAATTTTAAAATTATTTTATTCAATTTTTGTAAAATAAAATCTAATTTCATATATTCTCTTTATGTGATATGTTGAAATTATTAAAAGCTTTCTGTAAAGCAACATGATTGATGGAATAAGTTCCACTCCCTTTCTAATTGGATTCGAGATAGCCAAAAGTCAAACTTTTCCCATTTAAGAATGATGCAAGATGAAATAAATTTGAAACTGTATTCATTTACTACTTAAATATTTCTTCAAATTAACTGGTCTTTAGTTGGAATTTTTAGCGCTTTTTTTAAACGAAACCAATTATTTCTAATTTTCCAAAATTTACTACTTTTCATTGCTTCAATAATTATTCGGCTGTATTCAAGTTGTAAATGTAATTCTTTAATATCTACATTTTCAGAATTAAAGTTTGAATTAACTTCGATACTAGAAATAAAATCTCCTGAAGATGGAAAACTTTTTTTCCAAAACATATTCTTTAAACGCTTTGCACTTTCTTCCCAAATCACATTATCTTCAAACGTAGAATTATCTTGCTTTGAGTTTCTCCAATAAAACTCACAAGTTACTTCATAACTAAAAATAAATTTGGTTTTACTACACAAATTCAACAATAAAAACATATCCTCTGCAACTTTTAGCTCTGGATCTTTTTTGCAATTTTCATCGATTAAAGAAGTTCTTGCAACGAAACTATTAGATACTATAAAATTATCCAGAATCAAAAGTTTATTAATATCAAATGGCTCAAAAAATGCCAGTTCTGCTTTTTCCTGAATTAATTCTTGTATGTCGATCTCGTTTCTTTCACTTCTGTCTGCTTCCCAGGCTCGAATTGAGCCTGAATAAGCAACTCCCCTATCCTCATATTTTTTCAGCAGGGAGATTAAAGAATATATGTGGTTAGGGTGAATCAAATCATCATCGTCTAATATTCCAAAATATTCTGAGGTGACAGCATTAATACCTGCTATTAATTGAGTGCTTCTAAAGCCAGAAAATTTTGAATTAATGACTTTTATTGATAATTTATCTTCATATTGTTTTACTAAGTTATCTAAATATTCTAATTTTCTGTAATTAACTATAATAATACCTATATTGTTATAAGTCTGATTTGCAATACTATCTAAACAGCGTTTAAGCATTTTTGCATCTCTGTCTCCCGTTCTTACTATTATTTCAACACGCTTTTCATTAAGCTCGTCACTTAGCTTAGAAGAATCTACGATTTTTACAAAACCTTTTTCTCTAATTAATTTTTGATGTTCTGGAACTATCGATAATAATAAATTTTCAAAACTATACTTTTCAGTAAAAATTTTGTGAGCTGACGCTGACATCTCACGAGCTTCTTGCTGATGATTTTTAATCCATCGCACATATCGAGATATCTGAACAACTTTTTCTGAAGGGCTTAAATTGGAATCTAGATAAAACACAGAGTTTCCAAAGGCTTCTTTGATAAAAGGATGTTCTTCACAGATTGCTACAGCACCAGATGCTACAATCTCAAATATTCTCATAGATGGTACTGCCGCTTTACGGTGTTCTTCTTTATGCAAGCACAATCCCAAACCCGCTTTATTCAAAATATTTAAAACACTAACACCATCAAATGGAATTGAACCTTTATATGCACTATTTAAATATGTCCAAGCATGTGTTGGACCATAAATTTCCATATATTCTTTAGTATCTAAATCTTGAAATAGTTCTTTAAAGCGAGAATCATCCCAATTAATTCCTATATAGACTAAATGGGGATTTTCTAGCAATGGTTCTTGATAACTAGTTTTGTGGCAGCTAGTATAAAATGGTGCAATAAAACATTTTTTATTAGTTCCATATAATATATCTTTTAACCAAGTATTAATTTGAGATGAAGAGGAAAGGTAGCCATCGTAACTCAGTATATTTTCTTTTACTTTTTCTTGTTTGATTGCTTTTTCATACTGTTCAAAGAAATGAGGAGGATTCCACATACATCCGTAGGTAGGAAATCCTGTTAATTTCGGCGTTTTGTAGTGAAGTACTAATACAAAATCTGGTTGAATTTCCTTTATATTAGAAGATGAACCAACTTCAATAGCTTCCCAACCCAGGTTTTTTGCTGCCAAGCATAATCTTTCAGATAACTCTGTTTCGGCACAAATTTCTCCGAAAAATTCATTGTGAATCGCAATTCTCATCATAAATACCCTCACCTAAATTTGATTTAATACTCTTGAACGATATTGCTTAGCAAACAAATATTATTGCTGTTTTTCTATGGTTTTGGAAATTAAAAAGCTATCGCTATATATTTTTGTGGCTAATATCTTTTAAAGAAATAATCAACTTCTAAATATTCTTCATTTAGCATCTGTTATCAGAAGCCTTTTACATTTAAACCACAATCTTCTTAGCTGCCAGAACTTACTGCTTTTCATTGCACACACCTCAAGCTGAACTTGTTGAAGTTGTAGTTGTGAATTTTCTAACTCTATCTGAGTTTGTTTTAATTGTTGCTGCGAATTATTTAACTCTGTCTGAGTTTGTAGCAGTACTAGTTGCGATTTTTCTTGGTTTATCTGAGTTTGTTGTAGTTGTTGTTGCGAAGACTCTAACTCTGTCTGAGTTTGCTCTAGTAATTGTTGTGATTTTTCTTGGTTTATTTGAGTTTGTTCTAGCTCAAAACAAACTTTATCAAATTTCGTTTTTGTCTGTTTTAAAGCCAGATTGCGGCTTTGAACTAATTTCCAAATATTCTCAAATTTTTCTTCAGTTTTTATTTCTGGAAAACCTAGTATTTGGTCAGCTTTTTGACAATTTACATCCAAACTTGCAGCAATATATTGCTCAGAATTATTATGCGTTGGCATAGTTTTTATGTTTTTTAATGCATATCCTCTTGAATTTAAATCTGGGTTACTATCTCCCGTACAGTAGTTAAAATTGAAAAAGCTTTTAAGAAAATTATCATCATAATTCACTCCCAATGTAGTACATATTCGTTTTAATTCACTCTCAGGATTTTGACAAAATTGATCGTAATGAAATATTGGATAACTACAAACAGCTTTTGCATAAGCTAAATAGAAATAACCAAATTCTTGCACGGATAATTTTTTAAATCGATTAAATGTACGTGTTATTGATTCATATACTTCAGCACTTCGGCGTACAAATACAATAGGATTAATTTCCATTCCATGTCTTTCAAAATATAAAGATGACTCTAAAATCATGCTAGGGGTATATGGAGGAATAACTCCAGGTAAAAAATTTAAAGTTACCCAATCACGTACTATTAAAAAATTATTATTTTCACGTATTTTCTCTACTAAATATTGTATTTTACCAACATAATTCTGATTAGCAAACTCAAAATAATTTTCTTGTGAAACTAATCTTAACCAGTCACGAGCCTGTATCTCTATTGGAGTAACTGAAGCATGAGGATTTACTTCTGAAAGTACAAAGTTTTCAGAAATGCTTGCTAAACAGCGATTTAGTAGAGTCCCTCCAGAACGTGCGTAAGCAAAATATATTGGCAGTTTCGTATCATTCATATTTATGTATATAACTTAGTCATTGAAATAAAATACCGAAATTATTCAACCATTTTTACCAGAAATATTCAAATTATTTTTCATAAGTTTTAGTTATTATCAATCAGATGGAATATAATTTATACTTGTAATGATTGTAAATAACAATCTACTACTTCTTCTGCAAAACTTATATATTTAATTTGTCCCTTATCTAGCCACACTGCCTTTTCACAATATTCCTTGATAAAACTCAAATCATGGGAAACCACTAAAACCGTAGCATTATTATCCCAAAAATTATCAATTCTTTGCTTACACTTATTTTTAAAACTTTCATCTCCTACCGATAACACCTCATCCAATATCAAAATATCCGGTTGAACATCTGTTGCAATAGAAAATCCCAACCGCGCTACCATACCAGAAGACAAAGCTTTGACTGGAACTAATGCATAATCTTCTAATTCTGCAAATTCTAAAATTTCTGGTACTCGTTTTCGCATTTCATTACGAGAGAATCCAAGCAGTACACCATACAAAATGATATTATCTATTACCGAAATATCACCATCAAATCCTGCACCCAACTCAATCAAAGGTGCAATATTTCCAGTCACTCTTACACTTCCACTTGTAGGTTTCAAAATCCTACAGATAACTTTTAATAAAGTTGATTTACCTGCTCCATTACCACCAATAATACCTATTTTTTCTCCTCTATTTACTACCAAATCAATTCTTTCTAACACCAAATTCCTGGCAGGCTGGCGATATTTCCCCTCTAATATTGACAATAGTGTCTTTTTGAGGTCGTAGGAAAACTCCTCTTGCGTTCGTCGCCATAAACAAACTCTATCTAGGCGAATTACTTCCATTTGTCTACAGTAAATCCATAAACCGAGAACGCCACCAGCTAAAACAAACTAATCCTAAAACTAACATAATTACACCCCTTAAAAGAGCATCCCCAATTAACAAAAAATCTGGAAGCGTTTGTGATAATGCAATTTGTCGCAAACTTTCAATAATAGGGGATAAGGGATTCAAAGCTAAAAAAGGTTTGACTTGATCTGGAACAATAGCCGCAGGATAAAATATTGGGCTGCTAACCCATATTACAAATACCATTAACTCGTAAAAATAAGGTAAATCTCGGAAAAATACATACAAAGCACTGACTAAAAAACCTACTCCCATACAAACAAAAACTAGTGCTAGAAATGGAAATAACAGCGCAACAACATTAATCAGGTTCTTAGAATTTATTAAAGTCATTATTGCCAGTAACGGTAGGGTTCCTACCATAAACTGAAAAACATTTCCTGCAATCATTGACACCGGAAAAATGCTAATTGGTAACTGGATTTTATTTAATAAAACTCCATTACCGACTACGCTAGATAATGCTTGCGATGTGGAAGCTGAGAAAAAGTTAATTACTACAAGCCCAGTGAATGCTGCTAGAACGTATTTTAAAATTGAGTCGTTGTAATAAGATGCAAACGCTGCACCAAAAATTGCTGTATACAACCCTGTCATTATTAACGGATTTAATAATGACCAATAAACTCCTAAAAAAGAACCACGGTAACGCACCTTTAAGTTGCGACTAACTAAAACTTGTAGCAACTCCCAGTAGCGCTGAAATCCCTGCATCCTTCGGTTATTTTTAAGCGCCAACCTCATACTTAAACACCACTACACAATATTACTTAAACAATCTCTGGCAATTATTACCTATGTAATTTTAACTACTATATTTTCTACTGTATTTATAACTACAATCACTAACGATATTAAAAGTGCTTTATCGGGACAAAATGAATCTTTGTATGAAAATTATGTAAATACCAACTCACAACACATCCGCAAAAGCCGGACGTAATTTTCTGTATACCAACAAACCGACAAATAAACACAATTACCGATATAGTAAAAGCTACTCCCAACTCGCCCCAATGCTTCACCTCCCCTGTTAAAACAAAGTCGCGGTAAACTTCTGCGATCGCCGCTAGTGGATTTAACCATAATATCCAGTTTCGCCAACTTTCGGGAATTGATGTTGCTGGGTAAACTATGGGTGTTGCGTAAAACCAAATATTAAGAATAACATTTAACGTCTGCGGAATATCCCGTAAAAATACGGTTAATCCTGCTGCCAAGTAACCCAATCCAGCTGTAAGTAGTAGCTGCGGTAGCCAAACTAAAGGTAATAACGCCAGTGTAGTATGTATGGTACCCGAAGATAAAGCTACAAAAAAAATCAGCATCATCAAGCCGAAAGAACTCTCGACGAAAGCTGATAAAATCGGTACTAAAGGTAGTAAACTCAAAGGAAATACCACTTTTTTGACCAAATTTGGCTGACCGATTACCGAACTGGCAGATTGATTTAAGCCCGTACTAAAAGCAATCCAAGGAAGCAATCCTGCAAACAGCCACAAACCGAACGATACATTTTCATTAACTGGCAAGCCTTTAAGACTTAACTTGACTTTTAAAATTACGGAAAATACGTAAGTGTAAATCAGTAATTGCGATAGCGGGTTAACTAATGTCCACAAATTACCTAAAACAGAACCTTTGTACCGCGCATCTAAATCTCTTCTAACTAAAGTTCTCAACAAATCGAACTTCGTCCACCAGCGATCGCCAATCGGTAGAATACGCCTCAACCTACCCGAAATACGGTCTAATAACTGCATTGTTCGCATAGATTTTCGATTCCTCACACTTTAATTATCAATTCGCAATTAACGGTCAAATCTGATTAATAACCGTTAAAAACCCTACACATTCTTCTTTGTAAGCAACTGTTTACAGGAAATATTTCTTAAGCAATGGTTATCAAAATTACTTATGCTCATTTTCACAAACAAAATTTATCCGTAATCATACAACGAATCGGGTATGAAGGGATTTTGGATTTAAGTTACAAGTGAAGAATTAGGAGTAGCGAGTAAGAAATTACTAATTGTTCCCCCCCATCACCCCATCACCCCATCACCCCATCTTCCCCAGAAGTCCCTTATTCAGCTAAACTGAGTCTTGGTTTAGTGCATTATTTATAATTCGGCATGGAAGTAGGACAAAAAGTTAAAGTAGTTCGTTTGCGCGATCGCTTATCTTCCAGAAATACATCTGGAAAGTTAGGACTCGTCGGTACCATCAAAGATTTTAAATTAACTGATGGTATGGGTGTTGGCGCGGTGGTAAAGTTTGATGACAATTCTGCCACTTGGTTTTTTGAAGACGAACTAAAAGTAGTGCAATAGAGGGAAGCGTCTTAAATAAATCTGCTGTTAACTTAAAGTTGATTGTAAGAGCGGAAATTGGAATTTAGAAAATGTCCCAGATATTGACCTTTTTAGGTGAAAGTAGCGCGGCACGAAGTAAAATCGCGATCGCGTCTGCTAAATCCCTTGCAAATCAAGGAAAACGGGTACTTTTGGCAACAGGTGCCGAACCCGTTTTACCTGTTATTTTGGGTGCGGATTTAGGTCCAGATCCTCAAGAAATTGGTGCTAATTTACAAGCGGTACAGTTTCAATCTTCCGTATTGTTGGAACGCAATTGGGAAGAAGTCAAGAAACTGGAAGCGCAATATCTCAAAACACCTATTCTTAAAGACGTATACGGGCAAGAGTTATCAATCTTACCTGGGATGGATGGTGCTTTGGCACTGAATGCTATCCGCGAATATTTTGAGAGCGGCAAATATGACGTTATTGTTTACAACGGTACGGGTGATGTAAACACTTTGCGGATGTTGGGAATGCCCGAAACTATCAGTTGGTACGTGCGTCGCTTCCGGCAATTGTTTCTCAACTCGGATTTGGGAAGGACAATCTCTGATTCGCCTTTCATCCAACCGTTAATTTCTACCTTTCTTAACGTCAATCCCACGGCAGATAATTTTTCTCAACCTACAAACCAAGCTAATAGCATCTTGGATAAAGGTAAACAAGTTCTTGCCGACCCAAAACAGTTTAGCGCTTTCTTAGTCACAACCTCTGACCCCATCGAGGTAGTAACAAGTCGTTATCTTTGGGGCAGCGCTCAACAAGGGGGTTTAACTATTGGTGGCGTTATTATTATTTCTCCCGACGGCAATTCCAATTCCCAAGACTTTGCCCCCCTACAAGTTACTAATATCCCAGATATTAAAGAAGGTAACTGGCAACCATTAGTAGATGCTCTACCAGACTTTACCGCACAAACACAACTTGCCCCCAAACCCATCGAGATTGACGCAAACGCCCGTCAGGTGAAGTTATTCTTACCGGGATTTGACAAAAAACAAGTCAAACTAACTCAGTATGGACCAGAAGTCACCATAGAAGCAGGGGATCAAAGAAGAAATATATTGCTACCTCCAGCCCTCAGCGGTAAACCCGTCGCCGGTGCGAAATTTCAAAACCAATATTTGATAATTTCGTTTTAAAGTAATGGGGCATAGGGCATGGGGCATTTTCTCGTTTTCTCGTTCCCAGTCTCTGGCTGGGAATGCCTTTTAAGAGGCTCTGCCTCTCCTCTTTTACTGGAGGCAGAGCCTCCTTTATAAGGGTTCCCAGCCAGAGACTGGGAACCAGTCACCCCATCTCCCCCCTCTCCCCATCTCCCCCCTCTCCCCATCTCTCTTCCCCCTCTCCCCATCTCTCTTCCCAATTCCCAAAATATAAAAATGTCTGAATCAACTAAATCACAATCAGAAGCTGCCGATCGCAGTGCCAAAACCAGACAGTTGCTAGGAATGAAGGGTGCAGCGTCTGGTGAAACTTCTATATGGAAAATCCGCTTGCAGTTAATGAAGCCGATTACCTGGATTCCCTTAATTTGGGGAGTTGTTTGCGGTGCGGCTTCTTCGGGAAACTATACCTGGCAGACGGAAAACGTTCTCAAGTCGGCGGCTTGTATGTTGCTTGCAGGACCAATCTTGGCAGGTTATACCCAAACTTTAAACGAATATTACGATCGCGAAATTGATGCAGTCAACGAACCCTATCGTCCGATTCCTTCCGGTGCGATTCCTTTACCCCAGGTAATTACGCAAATTTGGGTATTAATGATTGCCGGGTTGGGTTTGGCGATCGCTTTGGATATATGGGCGGGTAATCAGTTTCCCACAATTTCAGTCATCGCCGTACTAGGTATAATAATCGCCTATATTTATTCCGCGCCGCCACTTAAGCTAAAACAAAATGGTTGGTTGGGTGGTTATGCCCTTGGCGCAAGCTACATTGCTTTTCCTTGGTGTACTGGTCATGCATTATTCGGCGAACTAAATTGGAAAGTAGTAGTATTTACCGTTGTATATAGTTTGGCTGGCTTGGGTATTGCCATTGTTAACGACTTCAAGAGCGTAGAAGGTGATAAGCAATTTGGATTGAAATCTTTACCAGTAGTCTTTGGCGTTCAAAAAGCAGCTTGGATTTGCGCCGGAATGATTGATATTTTTCAAGTTGCGATCGCAGCATATTTAATTTACCTGCATCAGAATTTGTACGCCGCAATACTACTGTTGTTAGTAATACCTCAAATCACTTTGCAAGATATGTATTTTTTGCGCGACCCCTTAGAAAACGATGTAAAATATCAGGCTAGTGCCCAACCATTTCTTGTATTAGGAATGTTAGTTGCCGGTATAGCACTCGGTCATTCCGGTGTTTGATCAATAACCAGTGACCTTTAACCTCTAACCTTTGACCTTTGACCTTTAACCTTTGACCTTTAACCTTTGACCTTTAACCTTTGACCTTTAACCTTTGACCTTTAACCTTTGACCTCAAATGGTGTTGCAAATACTTCAAATAGTTTATTACTTAGTTAATGCGATTCAGCCTTTTTTAGTGCCTATTTGCTTTGTCTGTGCTTGGGCATTAGTTTTTTTAATGGGCTGGAGTATGTGGACTGCGGCGAGAGATAGCGTTGCCACAGCAAAGCAAATGCATCGAATTCCATGTTCTGGTTGTCAATATTTTACTGACGATTATCGCTTAAAATGCACGGTAAATCCTACTATGGCTAACACCGAAGAAGCAATAGAATGTATGGATTATCAGCCTAAAACAAATTCGATGTTGTATTAGAGGGAACGGGAAATAGGAAACAGGAATTAGTTAAAACTCCTAATTCCGAACTCCTAACCCCCTAACTCTTAACCTTATTGATTAAAAAATATGAGAGGACTTTGGTTAGAAAATAATCAATTAGAATTACGTAGCGATATTCCCGAACCGGAAATTAAGGAGGGAGAAGCACGGGTTAGGGTATTATCTGCGGGAATTTGTAATACTGATTTAGAATTAATTCGCGGTTATTATCCTTATAAAGGAATATTGGGACATGAATTTGTAGGAATAGTTGAAGAAGGACCCAAACATTTAATTAATAAAAGAGTTGTCGGAGAAATTAACGCAGCTTGCGGACATTGTAGGTTTTGTTTGCGTAATGAACCCACTCACTGTGAAAATCGTAGTGTATTAGGTATTGTGAATCGTAACGGAGCTTTTGCCGATTACTTATCTTTACCCACCCAAAACCTTTATCCCGTTCCCGATAATGTTCCCACAGAAATCGCTACCTTTACCGAACCCGTAGCTGCTGCTTTAGAAATTCAAACCCAAATTAAAATTCATCCCCAGGATAAAGTTTTGGTGGTAGGGGATGGTAAATTAGGACAGTTAGTCGCTCAAACTCTTTTTATTACCGGATGTGATTTATTTGCAGTTGGTAAACACGATAAAAAGCTTGCTAATCTTAGAGCTAGAGGAATCAGAATAGGTAAGCCAGAAGATATTCAAGAACGTACATTTGATATAGCCGTTGAGTGTACCGGAAATGCCGGAGGATTTGCGATCGCGCAAAAATCATTACGTCCGAGGGGTACATTAGTTCTTAAAAGTACTTATGCAGGAAATCTTAGTTTAGATGCATCAGCTATTGTTGTAGATGAGATTACCTTGATTGGTTCCCGTTGTGGTAGATTTGCACCAGCTTTAGAACTTTTAGCTCAAGAAAAAATCGACGTTCAAACTTTAATTGATGCTCGTTATCCATTAAATCAAGGAATTGTTGCATTTGAACGCGCTCAAACCAAGGGAACGCAAAAAGTTTTATTAGATATTAGCTATTAAACATAATTGGTGAATATAATTCCTAATATCTCCTCCGGACACGCTTGGCTAACGTAACTCGTGACTATTTTCAAGCTAATTAAAATTATGCAGCGTCTTCCGCTTTATTTCACTAAATTATGTGTCTTATCTTTAGGAATATTTCTCATCAACACTTTACCAAGTTGTGCTGCCGAACCTACAGATATATCCTGCTCCCAAAAATTCTTTAACAGCCAATGCGTTGATAATTTAAATCAAATATTACCGGAACTAAAAAAAGCCAAAGTGGTATATCTTGGAGAAACTCACGATAGTTCCCAAGATCATCAAAATCAGTTAAAAGTTATTCAAGAGTTATATAAAAACAATTCAAAAATTGCGATCGGGATGGAAATGTTTCAACGTCCCTTTCAAGAAGTTATCAACCAATATATTGCAGGAAACATTACTGAAGCAGAATTAATAAAAAAAAGCGAATATGAAACTCGTTGGGGTTTTGATTGGGAACTTTACGCCCCTATTTTACGCTTTGCCAAAGAAAATAAAATACCAGTTTTAGCTTTAAATACTCCGAGTGAAATTACCCGTAAAGTTGCGCGAGAAGGGATAGAAAAGCTCACAAGTTCAGAAAGACAATTGATTCCGCCGATAACAGAAATTAGTTTAGACAACATAGCATATCGTCAAATGGTGTTAAAAGCTTTTCAACAACACCAAAGCGGGGGACATGGAAATAGTAATAGTGCAAATAATTTTTTTCTGGCACAGGTATTGTGGGATGAAACGATGGCGGATGGTATCGCCAAATTTGTTAAAGCTAACCCCGATTATCAAGTGGTTGTTTTAGCTGGGCAAGGACATATTGTATACGGCTACGGTATTCCGAGTCGGGTAGAAAGGCGAATTCAAGATTGGAATGAAAATAAATTCATTCAGCGATCGGTTTTATTAAGCGTTCCCGATATTACACCTTTGGAGAAAGATAAGCCAATTGCCGATTTTATTTTGGAAAAGTAGATAATTAAGGTATGCAGGATGCAACCGCAGAACAGAAAGATACTTTATTCAGATTGTGTTATCAATTAACTAATATGTATCTTCCCATCAACTTAGTTAGAGTAGACGAAAGAACGGGAGACATCATTGTATTGGCTGGGAATGAATTTGAAATAGCAATCAGTCGAGAAGGTAAAGCCGAATACTTATGATTAATAAGCCAGATTTTAAAGCAATGTCCACACAAGAATTAAGAGCCTATGTTTTAGAACACCGGGAAGATAACGAGGCATTTTATGCTTTATCGGACAGAATTAAAGAACAAGGTAAACCCTTGATAATAGAAGAATTACCGGAAATTCTTCAAAGTCAGCGACAGCAACGGCAATCTTAACAATAATAGAAAATACATCTATGTTAAGAAACCCGGCTTTTTGATAAAACCGGGTTTCTAATTCATTAATATTTAAGAATGCGATCTCAAACTATCGACTTAAGGTTAAAGCCGATTACTTTCTCATACTCATATTGTCATCCAAATCGGGAGTACTTCTTTCAGCGGTATCTCCGTACATTTGACCAAAGTCTTTTACTGCTTCTGCGGATTCTTTGCCAATTCTCTTAGCTCTTTCAAGAGGAGCATCTTCTGTTTGACGAGCTTCTTTATTCCATTCTCCTACTGTTTTGGGTCTGTCAGAATCGTTCTGATTTACTAGATTGTCAACTTTATTAGTTAAAGCTTCGCTACGATCTAATCGAGCAACGTTTGTACTTAACAGTAAGAAACCAACTAAGACAACAGCGACAAAACGCTTAACTTGAAGCTGTTTAAATCCAGAACTGATGCTAGCAAAAGCACTTTTAACTATATTTCTCATCAAAAAAACTCCCTTAGTTTATTTCCAATACTTTTCACAGTTTCAGCACATCTAAAGGCTTGCTTTAAGTACAGATTTACGATCGGAAAATTAATCAGATCCAACCCAATACTGCTCGATAAAAGCACCCTTCTAAACTTCGGCTTAACCGGGTAGTATTGAAATCCAACCTATTCCAAACCAATTAGTTGTTCTGAATACAAATCAAGATTACCTATAAATTGGTCGATCGTCCTTCTAACAAAAGTAATAGTTTGGTTGCACGAAAGATAGATTTTATATGCTCTACCACCACTTCAACTGTAGATAACCGCGTTGGGATAAAGCTATTTCTTTTTCACCTACCCATTCTTCAACGGGTTTGTAGGTACCGAAAGCGCGATCCCACCAATCTACTGCCAAACCAAAGTTATGCTCCCACATCCCGTATTTGTGATGTACGTAATGTACCGGCATTTTCATCCAGAAGCATTTTGTCGGATTTTCATGCTGCAATTGATGGGCGTATGCTGAAAAAGCCGCATAGCTCAAACTTCCAAGCAACCATCCCAATCCAGCATCCCAGGAATAGAGAAACATTAATGGCGTTACTACAGCGCTACCAACTACGTAATCGCGGAATTCCCAAATTACCCCTTGTCCTTCGTTGCGGCGATGATGATCGCGATGACGTTCGCCAATCTTGCGGTTAACGTGCATCAAACGATGCAGCCAATATTCTACTAAACTTGCTAATACGAAGGCGATGAGGAAAGAAATTATTATTTTTGAAGCACTCAATAACACGGAATTCATATAAGATTTTGTCGGAATGTTTGTCTGGTAATTTATCGTAACAATTTCTCAGAATGATAGCTGAGTAGAGCATTACTTTACTTTGTCGAGACGTTAGATTACTTCGAGAAGTTGCATTTCAAACAGTTAGCAGTTAGCAGTTACTAGATATTTTTAATCATTGTTCAACTTGGGACTGCAACTGTGTAGCAATTTCTTGTAGTGTTTGAGATACCGATCGCGGTTGCCAACCTAATTGTTCGCGTGCTTTTCTGGCATCAACTCGCACGCAGCGATCGTATAAATAATGTACCCGCTCTTTACCAATGGGTGGATTCCAGGATAATAAGCTGCCTATGGGGTTAAGAATATTACCTGCAAGTCTGACTATCGGTTGCGGAACTTCCGTTGGTGTGGAAATACCCGTTTGTTCGCTGATGATTTCAAACATTTCGCGGGAAGGTATTTCGCCAGCAGAAATTATATAATGTTCTCCTCGATCGCCTTTTTCTGCTGCCAATATCATCGCATTCACCAAGTCATCCACATGAACTATGCCAGTCATGCGATCGCCACCTGCCCACAGTTTTAATTTTCCTTGCAAAAATAGTTTAAATACCGGACCAAAATGGGGATCGTCTGCACCGAATATACCGGATGGCATGACGCTAACTACGGGAAAACCAATTACGGCATAGTTGTCTACTAATTGCTGGGCTTCGTATTTGGTACTGTCGTAAGCAGAAGAGAAGTTTTCTTGAGTCCTTTCAAAAGTTTCATCGATTACTTCGCCTTTAGTATCGCCATAAATGCCGATGGTGCTGCAATAAACCATTTTAGAAATTTCCATTTCTTTGGCAACTTCTAAAACGGCTTGGGTTCCTTCGACGTTTACCCGTTCCATTTTTTCGGCATCAACTAAACCCAATTCCACAAAAGCTGCCGTATGGAACACCTTGTCAACATCCTGCATAGCTTGACGTAAGGCATTGCGATCGGTAATATCCCCTTTAACTAAATGTATTCCTGTATTTTCTAATCTTGTTAAATCGCTGGATTCTCGCACCAACCCAACAACCGAATCGCCGCGCTGCTGTAGCGCTTTTACTAAGTGCGAACCCGTAAAACCATTGGCACCTGTAACTAAGGCTTTCATAACGCTTTCTCGTAAATTCGGTAAGTCTTGTAAATTTTGCCGCCTGCTGCTTCAACTAATTTTCGGGAGGGTGAATTATCTTCCCACACAAAGGAAAGTTCTGCCCTTTTATAAGGTTTACCTTTTTTAATTCCCCCCTTCATTCCCAAATAAATTAAGCCTAGAGGTACCATTTTACGACGATATTCCGGCAGGCTACAAATAACAAGTACTCTTCCTTGGTCGATTTGGCGACGATACCAAAGAAATTTGAGAATTCCCAACCAATTTAATTTTCCATTAACCTGTTTCAGAGCAATATTATAGTCGGGTAAACCCATCCAAAAACCCACCATTTTACCGTTATCTTCAGCAACGGGGAATACATCGGGATCTACTAATGATTGTAATTCCTTTGCCTCGTCCATAAATTCTTCTTCGGTACGAGTAGTAGAACTATAGTTATTAACAAAGGTTTCAGTAAACAATTGGTAGAGGCTGCGACAATCTTGTTCAAAACCTTCGCCTTTTGTGCGGAGAGGGCGAAAAGTAATTCCTGATTTACAAGCTATTCGATAGCCTTTTTCAAATTTGGGGTCTAAAATTAGATCCAAAGGAAAATCATAAGCATAAGCATCATTTCCTTTGTAATAACCAGCATGAACCATAAATTCAGGATAGTAAGGCGGATTATAAGGTGTCATCATCATGGGCGGCTGATCAAAACTATCTACCAAAAATAAGCAACTATTATGAGTAGATAAATTAATTGGTCCTCTAACAACAGTCATGCCTTTATCCCGCAACCATTGAGAAGCAGTTTCTAATAAACCGTTAGCAACGTCAAAGTCTTCTATGCATTCAAAATAACCAAAAATCCCAACATTCTTGCCTTCACTTTCAATTAAGCGCCGATTCACAACCGCGACAATTCGCCCTAAAGGTTCGCCGTTATTTTGAGAAACAGCGATAAATTGTTGAAATTCTCCATATTCTAGAAAAGGATTATTTTGTGGTGTTAATTGTTTGGCAATGCTGCTGCGAATTGGTGGAACCCAATTGGGATAATTTTTATATATTTTAAAAGGCACATCGAGGAACATTTCCCTTTGTGCATCTGTTGTTACAGGCATTACCTGAAAATTTTGGACTTGAGTAACCATATTCACTAGTCAAGTTTTAGGTTTAATGTCAAAAAGTTACAGTATTATTTTTGATTATGATATTTTGATTAGGTTATTTTAATGATTTGTTTCACTTGCCGACTTCCGTCCTTATTTTTTAGAGTTACGAATGAGTAAGCCCAATTAAATACACGTAAATTGGAAGTAACGATAAATTAAATGTAACTTTATCAAAGATTTGAAGGGCTAAAGCCCTTACTACGAACCTTTATTTATTTTTAGTTGTTTTTTGGTAAAGACAGAAAATCAGTTATACAGAAACCCGGTTTTGTTTAAACAAAACCGGGTTTATTATATTCCAAAAATTCCTGCGAGCATCCTTTCAGATATTCTTTAAGCAGTAGCGACAGTCGCTGGCTTATATAAAAGCTCTCGCGTTTGTACCATTGCTTCAACCAAATTATCCATTTCTTCTTTAGTATGAAGCGCGTTTGCGGTAATTCTTAAGCGAGGTTTCGCAATAAACCAAATCGCAGATACCCAAATACCGTGGTGTTCCATCAAATGACGGGTGAATTGCTTGGGATTTAGTTCCGGTGGCATTAGTACGGGTATAACGTTAGTTTCGCCGATCGCAGCAAAATCATGTTCGACTAAACGCGATCGCAAGTAACGTGTATTAGCTTGGAGAGTTTCGACTAATTCAGGATTTTGTCTTACCTGACGAATACTTTCTAATGCTGCTGCTGTTGTCGGAGGCGGAAGAGAAATTGTACCGATGGAAGTTGGTGAAACGTCCAACAAGTCAATCATTTCTGGCATATGAGAACTGATTGCTGCACCTGCGGAAGCTGCAAATTTAGAGAAGGTGGTCATAATCAATGGCACCATTCCCCGATCGAGTACTTGCTGGGGTGTAATTCCGAAGTGGTCGTATATACCCCCGCCTTTGCCACCAATTGCGCCGCTGGCGTGAGCTTCATCCATCACGATGACGCTACCGGGATAGTTCTCTAAAACGTCGAGCATCTCTGGTAATGGAGCAATATCGCCATCCATCGAGAAAACTGCATCGGAAACCACCAGGATGCGATCGTTGGGCTGGGCATAACGTCGCAATTTCCGCGCTAAATCATTTACATCACAGTGACGGTACGCTTTGACGCGGACGGCGGGACTGTGACTAAACATCTTCCCGGAACGATTGCTGGCATTGGTTACGGCGGAAAGTATGCAGCCGTGATTGAGAACATCAGTCAATATTAAGGTTTCTCTGGTGTTCCGAAAGCCAGGAAGATTAATCGCTAAGTGGCAAAAACCATCTATTAATGCTTGCATTGCCATCCAAGCATTTAGAAATAGATGAGTATGCGGTAAATGTTTTAAAGCCGAAATTTCTTGTTCCAATTGACGATGCAAATCAATTCTGCCGCTTAATACCGAACAAGAACTATTAGAAGTTCCGTATTGCAAAATTGCATCAATCGCGGCTTGCTTGACTTTTTCTGACTGAACTAATCCTAAAACATCATTAGTGCAAAATGTCAAAAGTTTGTATCGCTTACCATTGGTAGGATCTTCAACTTCAACGAAATTTCCCTGTTTTTGATGACAAATGAATTTATCTGGGTAGAGACCACTTTGATAGAGTCCCTGCATATACTCTTCTACAACTTCCACAATAACTCCTCTTACCTAATATTTGCCTATGGGCTTTTAATATATGTTTGCGGTTGAAAATTTTCTTTGTTGGATTTACCAATCTGTTATATCAGATAGTCAGCCATTCTCTAAGTAGAAGTTAAATTTGACTTGACGACCGTAGCTGAAGATGCGTAGTTCTCATTATTGCCATTCGATTGTTTTTTAGATTGTTGCATAAATTTTTCATATTGACCCACAATTACCCGTTGTAGGGCGATTATTGCTGGATTAACTTCTACATAACGTCTTTGGGGGTTAGCTAGATAGGTACGTTGTTCGCTTTCAATCATCTCGGTGTCTTGGTCAAGAAAACTTTTTAAGACGAACCGCCAAATGATTTTTGTTATCGGTTTTTGCAATGGTTTAACAATCCATTGGGGAAGACGAATTTTGATAAATAGCAACGAAAAAGATTTTGTTAATTGTGCCCCTACTGGTTGACGCATTAAATAGATGGAAGAAACTCCCTCTAAAGAACTTTGGTAATGAGGATAGTTATATTTAATTGTGACAGTACGAGTTGTAACTTCGTTCCCTTGTTCGCTAAATCCGAAAAGCTTGGTCAGTAAGCCTTGGTAAGACACCCTATATTGAGCTTTAACAGATGCTTCGGAGGCTTTCAAACTAATCAATTCTGGATCGAACCAGCCCTGCAAGTTTTCATGTAAATAGCCGTGAAACACGTCCATTGTATTTTCGTTACAGATGGAAAAGTGCGCTTTAAACTCCCCCGGTATCGGAATCGCCAGCCAGTTTGGATCGTCATACTCCGGAACTGAAGGAAATTCTGCATTTTCTAAATCTTCAACCGCTCCTGGGTAAATCCAGATAAGATTATAATTTTCCCGCACCGGGTAACTACGTGCTTTTGCACAAGGCAATTTTTGGTCTTTGGGAAAATAGGGAATGCTCGTACACTCTCCATCACCATTAAACTCCCAACCGTGATAAGGACAGGTAAGATTATCTCCAGCGACCTTGCCTTTGTGTAAAGGAATACCTTTGTGTGGGCAAGCATCTTCGATCGCATAAACTTGACCATCTTGCGAACGGTAAAGCGCGATCGCCAAATTCCAAATCATTACGGGCATTACATCACCTGCTTTTAGTCCATCTGCCCAAGCTACGGGATACCAATAATTTGGATTTATCCCGACTTCGCGCACCTGATTCTGAACGATTTGACTTTTCAAAATTGGAGTTATTTGCATTGCGTTACTCCCTTATAAGTAATTAACTATATGAGCAATTACGACAGAAAGTTAGCGTATCATCCTATAAGACTTGCCGACAATCTTATTAGAAATTTACAAAGTTCTCAGTAATTAAGCAAGAACTTAAGGCAAAACAAATTAAATAACTTTGAAAAGTCATCATTTTAGGCATTTTAATTTTCAATTGTCCAATTGTCACTTTAATTCCATAGTTTTATCCGATTTTCCGGAAATGTCGAGTGCCTTATGACACTTTTATATTCTTGTATATTGAATTCTTAAGTGTTTTATGTAACATATATACTTAGTATCTTACATATAGTTACTGAAAATATAACAACATATTTTTTGGTTTTTTCTCATGTTTTTGTATACAAATCTTATACTTGTATATTAAATATACAAACTCAGTAGTAGGTAGAAAAATGTAAAACTGGCAAAAAGTAAATCCATAATATGTATTTATTTGGCTTTTGTCTCACAAAACATTTGCAATCTAAAATCCACAAATCTATATGCGAGGGTATTGTATACAATAAAATTTGAATCGATCGAGGAAAATACATACCGGCGAATGCCCTTAAAGTTTGACTCAAATTAGGATTGTAGGGAAAATAGTCTTCAATATTGTAGAAATTGCGATATATTACTCCTATTCCGCTTTTATGTTTACAAAATCTAGGCAGTAGACAGTAGGGTGAGAATAAATTAAATTAGCGATCTTAGAGCTTGTTGGGATTAATAAAAATTAAGTTGAGTAGTTAATACTTGCGATATTAATCAAGAAATATTACATAAAAAATTGCATCAATAATATTACAACGCCGGAAAATTCAGAAAAGTTGAAAATAATATTCTTTTTTGTAGCTCCGGTATAATTTTTTTTAATTATCATTACCTATAAGTAGCCTTATTGCTAATTACACAGCCAGTTAAAGTGTAGTAATTTTAAAATCCAAGAATTAACAATCGATCGATGAACTTAAGAAATAGAAAGAATCATACATAGAGATTTTGTTGACCGAATAAACATAATTTTGTTATGGTTTGTGCCGCAATAGTAAAAACTAGTGTATCAGCAATTACAATAGTAAAAAAGTAAAAATACATATCGTAAAATCTTCAATTCCCGGATTTCAATCTGACAAAATAACTTCAGCAATATTTACCAAAAGAGCTATAAAAATGCGAGTTTTACTGCTATATCCTCAGTTCCCGAAATCTTTTTGGTCTTTTGACAAAACGATAGAACTAATTGGACGCAAAGTAACTGTCCCTCCTTTGGGGATAATTACGGTAGCGGCTATCTTACCTCAAGATTGGGAATTCCGACTAGTCGATCGCAATATCCGCCCCGAAACCGAAGCTGATTGGGAATGGGCAGAATTAGTTATTGTTTCCGGAATGATTGTCCAGAAACCAGATATGCTGCACTTAATTCGTGAAGCAAAACGGCGTAATAAACTAGTCGCGGTAGGAGGTCCTTACGTAACTTCCGTACCGCAAGAAGCCCAAGAAGCTGGGGTAGATTTTCTGGTTTTAGATGAAGGAGAAATAACTTTACCCCTGTTTGTAGAAGCACTGCAAAGAGGTGAAACTTCGGGGATATTCCGTTCAGATGGTGAAAAGCCCGATATTACTACTACGCCGATAGCAAGATACGATTTATTGGAATTAGGCGCTTACAGCGATATGTCGGTGCAGTTTTCCCGTGGTTGTCCTTATCAGTGCGAATTTTGCGACATTATCGTACTTTACGGACGTAAACCGCGTACAAAGACGAGTGCCCAACTGCTTGGTGAATTACAAACACTGTACGATTTAGGCTGGCGGAATTCGGTGTTTATGGTAGATGATAACTTCATCGGTAATAAACGTAATGTCAAGCTCCTACTCAAAGAACTCATTCCTTGGATGGTAGAGCGCGGTTATCCATTCAGCTTACAAACAGAAGCTTCAGTAGATTTAGCACAAGACGAGGAACTGCTCGATTTGATGATTGCTGCTAACTTTAGCTCGGTATTTTTGGGAATCGAGACACCGGATACGGATAGTTTGTCATTAACCAAAAAGCATCAAAACACCCGCGATTCATTAGTAGAAGCCGTCCAAACAATTAATCGTAAAGGGTTGCGAGTCATGGCTGGTTTTATTCTCGGTTTCGACGGAGAAAAAGCAGGTGCTGGCGATCGCATTATTGATTTTGTGGAGAAGACTGCAATTCCTAATGCAATGTTTGGTTTACTACAGGCTTTACCAAATACAGCATTATGGCATCGATTGGAAAAAGAACAACGTTTGTTGGAGATTGACCAAAAAGGCAACACGGGCAATCAAACAACCTCCTTAACTAACTTTGTCCCAACTCGTCCCATAGAAGAATTAGCCTCAGAATATGTTAAGTGTTTCTGGGAACTATACGAACCAAAGAAATACCTGGGACGGGTTTATCGCCATTACCTGGAGATGCAGCCTCGCCCTTACAAGAAAAAGTTTAAAATGCCGGAATTAATAGAATTAAAGGCACTATTAATTATTGTTTGGCGGCAAGGTATTAAACGCAATACACGCTTTCAATTCTGGAATCAACTTTTCGGAATACTCAAGCATAATTCTAGAGTATTAATTTCTTACATAACCATGTGCGCTCTTTTAGAGCATCATATTGATTACCGTCAAGTTGTTCAGAATGAAATTGAGGGACAAATAGCAGATTATCGGGCAGCGAATCTCAAAGAAAAGTCTCAGCAAGTTGAGATGAATGAATCTTTAGTTGTTTAGAGAATTGATGAAAATTACTTAATACCCAAAACCTCTTTCCGGATGCGGAGAGAGGCTTAACTTTCGCCATTCCCTCTTAGGGGAGGAAGGTAGGGGGTTAGGTTTCCCGTAATATTAAATCTTCTCAACATAAACGGAACGCGGCACAAAGTACAGCGAAAAATTATCTTTAGTTTTAGTAGGTGTAAAGCAAAAAATATTCATGACTAGCAATTTATCTCAAGCTTCTTTACCGCAATTAAATCCACCTTCTCCTCGATTGAAGGTGATTATTTTTACTGTCATTCTTCATGTAGCAGTATTACTAGCATTCTTACCCCAAAACTTTAGCTGGGCTGCTGTAGGGGTACTGTTGTTACTGCACTGGATGACAATCGGCTTGGGAATTGCTTTTGGATTTCATCGTTTAGCAACCCATCGTAGCTTACAAGTTCCCAAATGGCTGGAGTATTTTCTGATTCTCTGCGGTACTTTAGCTCTTCAAGGTGGCGTACTTGGTTGGGTTGGTTATCACCGAGTGCATCATCTGCATTCCGACGAAAAAGGAGATCCTCATACACCTAGCGAAGGCTTTTGGTGGAGCCACATTGGCTGGTTAATGCATACCGTTCCAGCTAAACCCGAACTTCCACGCATGACAAAAGATATTGCCGACGATGCATTTTATCGTTTTTGTCACCGTTATTATATAGAGTTACAAGTCGCGTTAGGAGTTCTTTTATATTTCCTCGGTGGGTGGTCTTTTGTCGTCTGGGGAATCTTTGTCCGCTTGTTTGTCGGCATTCACTCTACACTCTTCGTCAACAGCGTCTGTCATACAATCGGCTACCGTACTCATGATTCAGGCGATCGCTCCACTAACTGTTGGTGGGTTGCTATACTAACTTTCGGCGAAGGTTGGCACAATAACCATCATGCTTTTCAATATTCTGCACGTCATGGTTTGCAATGGTGGGAAGTTGATATGACTTGGATGACTATTAGATTATTGCAAATGCTCGGATTGGCAACTAACGTCAAGCTTCCACAGAAGTAATTATTAAAAGGTTCGTAGTAGGGGCATTGGTTCCCTAAATCCGAAGACTAAAGTCCTTACTACAAACTTATCAAACACTTAGATAAGGAACAAAGTAGATTATATTTTATTCACTTCTTTTTAAGATCGTAGGGATGCTATATATATGACACAAACTCAAGCGCCAAACTTACAAAAAACGCAAGAAATCATTACTCCTGCGAGCCAGAATTGGAATAGTATCATTTCTGGGCTACCCAGTGGAGAACGCTATCTTTATCAACTTTTCACTTTGATTAAAAAGGGCAATCTGACAGTAGTTAATCCATCTGGTAAGGTTTTCCATTTTGGTGAAGAATCTTCTCCAGCCTTGTGTCTAAAGATTCATAACCCAGATACTTACGATCGCGCTTTGGCATTTGGCGCACTTGGGTTTAGTGAAGCTTACATGGAAGGTTGGTGGGATGAGGAAAACGATCGGCTTGCGGAAATGATTGGCTTGTTGTTTCGTAATAACGTGTATTCAAAAGCTAGCCAAAGGGTAACAATTCCTTTGTTGTTAAAGGTAATAACTCAGCGTTTGCGAACGGTTCCTACTACAATTCAAAATAGTCGTAAAAACGTACAGCATCACTACGATTTAGGGAACGATTTCTATCAGCTTTTTCTCGATCCAACAATGACTTACTCTTGTGGTTATCAGAAGAAAGAAACTGATTCTTTAGAGCAGATGCAGCTGCAAAAGTATGAATTAATTTGCAAAAAGTTGGCTTTGCAACCCGGAGAATCTTTAATTGATATTGGTTGCGGATGGGGTGGAATGTTGATTTACGCTGCCGAAAATTATGGTGTTTCGGGAACGGGTATTACTTTAAGCGTCGAACAAGCTGCATTAGCAAAACAAAGGATTGAACAAAAAGGTTTAAGCGATAAAATCAAAATCGAGATTGCCGATTACCGAGAAATAAAAGGACAATACGATAAATTTGTCAGCATCGGGATGTTTGAACACGTTGGTAAAGACAGTTTTACCACGTTTATGCAAAAAGCATCCGAACTTTTGACTCCCGATGGGGTAGGCTTGCTGCATACAATTACTACCCAAGGTAAAGAAAGGCTTGGTGCTTGGGTTGCTAAATATATTTTCCCTGGTGGATATTTACCGCAGCTTCACGAATTAACTCAAGAACTTTGGGCTGCAAAGCTAACGGTAGCTCATTGCGAGAATCTCAAGCCTCACTACGCGGAAACCCTGAAGCGCTGGGCAGAAAATTTTACCGAAAACCGAGACACAATCGCATCATTGGGAACAACCTATGATGAGCGATTTTTGCGGATGTGGTATTTTTACCTGCAATCCTCCGAAACTTCCTTTAGATACGGTAGTTTAGGCATTCATCAGTTGCTGTTTTACAAAGGTAAAGAATGGCGATTGGATGTTCCTTTGAATTTTTCGTCTTAGGATGTTTAATTCTCGGATTATTCCCCCTTCCCCCCTTTTCAAAGGGGGGTTTAATTTTCAAATATCTTTGTTTATTTAATAAAGCGGAACAGTAAAAGCTTTTAACTATTCAAAAGATAAAGTATGATTTTCCCTTCCGAGTAAATAATTGGAGGGAATTTTGTTATACCAGTTGCCTATTCACGATTCAAAAATTGGTTTAATCTACTTGTAGTTCCAACATTGCGGACTGTCTTTTTGAAAAGAATACTGAAAGCAGCAAAATTTTTTGAAATAAGTTTCAATACCTTTTTGATACCAAACGAATAACCATAATTAAGGAATTTTTTATTCATATGTCCGCATCGCTTCTAAGTAAAGAAACTCGCAAACAAATTCCAATTTTACTAGTATTACTTGCTTGTGGTAGCTTAACCACCATGACGGGAAGTGTTGTTGCACCAGTGATGCCGGAGATAAGGGAACAACTTGCGATCGACCCCCGGTGGTCGGGAATTCTAGTCAGTATGCATTGCTTGACAATCTTTTTATTTAGTCCGATCTGTGGCATTCTCGCCGACCGTATCGGTAAAGTTAAGGTGCTAATTCCGTCACTCGTTTGCTACGCAATTTTCGGTAGTTCCGGGGCTTTGATGCAGAGTTTTATCCCATTATTAATATCGCGGGCATTATTGGGGGCTGCTAGTGGTGGTGTTGCAGCAGCGAGTATCGGCATTTTAAGCAGTATGTACGAAGGAGAGAAACGAACCCGCATCCTGGGTTATACGACTAGCGCATTGGCGATCGCCAGTATTATTTTTCCGATTCTTGGTGGTTTGCTTGGTTCTTACAATTGGCGATTTACCTTTTGTATGTATGGTTTGGCTTTACCAGCAGCGCTAATGGCATACCTAATGTTACCCAAGCGCAAACGTCAAGGTTCTTCATCGATAAATTTAGGTCAAAAAGATAAATTAATTGAAAGCTTGAGAGCTCCAAGTACCGTAACTCTATTTACAGCTTTAGCCTTGACATCTGCAATCTTTTATGTGGTAATTATCTACGCTCCCCTACATTTTAAAGAAACGATCGCAGCGGATACAGTACTTAATGGAGCAATTTTAGCATCGCGAGCAATTGGTGCGGCTGTTATCTCTGCCGTGGGTGCGAGTAAGTTAGCTAAGCGTTTGGGAAGTGCCAAAGCGATCGCGCTGGGATTTATCTTGATGGCAGTAACATTAATTACTATACCATTTGTAGAACAAGTTTATTTTATTTTACCGACAGCGATTGTTTTCGGGATGGGATTCGGTATCGTTATGCCGAATTTGTACGATGCTTTATCTAAATCAACCCCGAAAGAAGTACGTTCCAGCGTTTTAGCAATTGGAACCGGGGCTAGTAATTTAGGACAATTTTTCTCCCCGATTTTCCTTGGACCAGTTTGGAAGAATGGCGGAATTGCAGTATTTTTTGTAGGTGCGGTCGTATCTTTAGTTACTGCGTTTTTAAGCATTCAGCAAGGTAAAGCACTTGAAAAGGCTAAATACGATAACTGAATTATTTTATGGTTTAGTTTATCCAGATAACAAATGTAGAGACGTAGCACTGCTACGTCTCCCAACATCCTACTGTATCGATTTAATAAAAAATCTAACACCCCATAGATAACAATGAATTGATTCAAACTAATTCTTTTGATCTTGCGCTTTCTTCAAAGTTATCTTCCCAAGTTTTATGACTAGCTTTCGCTTCTTGTACTATAGGAGAAGCAGTAATTAATTTATTAGCTAAGGAACTGATAACAGAAAGGGGAAATTTTAAAGGACGAGCAATATCTAGAAATAAAACTACACGATAACCATCCGTATCATTCCAAACTTCATGGTAAAAAGTATCGTCGAAAATTAAACTTTTACCTTCTTCCCAATATTTAACTTCATCTGCTATTTGAATCTTACATTTTTCTTTGGGTTCTGGAACAATTAACCCCAAATGATAGCGGATCAAAGTTTTGAGTTTACCGCGATGTTTGGGAATATGTTTACCGGGAGCAAGAATCGAGAAAAATGCTACCTTCATTCCCGGTATTTGTTCGAGCAATTTAGTAGTTTCCGGACATCTTTCGCAATTTTTAGTAGCTTTAAATCCGAATGCATAGAAAAAATAGGTTTTCCAAAGATTATCGTTAGCAATTCTATATTGACGCTTAGAAATATCTTGAAAATTTGGTAATTCGTCTACTCTTTCAAGTACCTGTTCCAATTCTTGACGAATCGTCATCCAGTTAGCTTCTAAATCTTTAGCCCAGGGGAACTCTTCGACATCAAAAAAGACTGAATTGCCTACCAGAGAATTTTTAGCGATTAATCTTTCTAACCAACCATCTTTACTTAGTAACTTCTCTAATTGTTTAACAAGTATTCCTAAAATATTTGCCATTTTTTTCTGTTTTCCGAGTTGCTTAAACTGGGTGTAATATCGTTTCCACTTAAATCATCAAAATTCATTCATTTGCATTCACAACTGATAAGCTTAATGGCATCCTCACCTCTTGCTCAACAGTTAATCCGGCTAAAAATTGTCGATCGTCGCTGATGTGAGGGAATTTTAATTGCGAAGCCGGAATTCCTTTTTTTAAAAGCCGTTGACGAATAGTCGCGAAACTTCCAGGAGCTAAAATTCGTAACCGTGGTGATGGGACTTGAGCTGCTCTTTTGGTTGCATAAGAAATATGGACTTCTTTTAAAATGCGATCGAACTGCATGATAAATTCTTGAGGATTATCAAGAGTATGACCCGATCGTAATTCAATATTTACTAAATAATGAGGGGGAACTTCATCCTCGGATAAAGTAATACAGAAGTTCTCTAAAGATAGATTAAATTCTTTTTGTAGCTGCTGCATCACCTGAATGACATGAAATTCAGTTGTTTTTTCTGTTGTGGAAGACAGCATACCCCCCAAACGATGTCGAAATACAATTAAAGGAGTCTGTTCGTACCAGCCTACTACTTCCACTACATCGCCGATATCGTAGCGGAAAAAACCGCTGTAGTTAGACATCAAAATGCGGTAATGTTGTCCTACTTTCACCTCGTGGGGTAAAAGTGTTTTCGGTTGCGAAACACCCCATTGCTCTTGAGGAATAAATTCAAAAAAACCAGTTTCAATTGCTAAAATCGACCCATCACGATTGAAATCGCGATGAATACCGAAAGTAGCTTCCGCAGAAGAATAAATACCACCAAAAACGGGAGTATCGCCAAAATATTCCGGAAATTTTTGCAGATAAAAATCTGATGTACCTCCACGAGCAGTAGTAATAAATGAAAGATTTTGCCAAACTGATTTTGGTGTAAGTCTTCCTTTATCGTGCAAGATTTGACGCAGTTGAGCGGCTCGTTTGGGGTATGCACGAAATTGAGTTTCTAGTTTTGCGCGTAATTCTGGTTTTAGCTTCAGCCAAGGAGCAATAGTTCCGAGTTCTAAATCTTCAATTAGTTCTAAGCTGTGAGATTCCAAATATTTGCATAGTTGTAGTGCCAAAACTGGGAAGTTAAAAGCACAAATTCTCAAATCCGGATTTCGTAAAGCAAAAAGCAAACAAACGTAATGGCGTGCTAAATTATCTTCTGGCTGCAAGGCTTCATAAGGAAATGCAAATACCTGCTTATAAAGAAAGTTGTTTAATCGTAAGTCCCCAACACTCACAGGACCGTAATCAATTCCTCCCTTAGTACGTCCGTATAATTGCACCGAACTTGTCAAGAATATTTTGCCAATTGGTAAACCCCGCTTTTGTATAGCTTCAGCCACGAAGCCCATGCTAACCCGATTGGCACGATTTAAGACTTTACGAGATTCTTTAGTGACTGGAATTAACTTTTGTTTTCCAGTTGAACCGCTCGTTAAATTTAGGTAAACAACGCGATCGGGTGTGAGAATATTTTGTTCGCCTTTAGCAATCCGTTCTAAATAAGGTTCGTAACTGCTGTAAGGTAGAATTGGCAAGCGTTCTCGAAACTGTTCTACAGTTTTGATCTCTTGAAAATTATACTCTCGCCCAAATTCCGTTTCCTGATAAGCCTTAAGCAGCGATAACAAAAACTGCTCTTGAGCAACCGTGGGTTTACGAGTCTTACGTATAAAATTAGCTTTAGATAATCTTGCCGCATTAGTCAATAGGGCTAACGTGAAATTAAGCATTTCATCCTCACAGAAATTATTCAGGAAATATTAACAATCGTTGAAGCGACTTTACAAAACTATTAACAACTAACTATAGTTAGAGGAATATTACTATAACAGCCTTGGAGTGAAAAAATATTACTACTCATATTCCAGTCTGTCGAGAGAAGTAATCTACAACTAAAGTCTTTATGATGTTTGAAGTAGTTTTCAATAACATCGTACATCTGTACGAATCCAAATCAGGATCGGACGCGATCTAATTAATATCTGGAACTTTGGAAATTTTACATATAATCAATATTTGGATGCACGGATTTGAAGTTAATGCCAAGTTAATTGGATTGAATATTTAATCGGATAGACTTGATTATTCTCAGAAAGTTCCATAGCTAGCATTGCCTTGGTTGATACTATAATCTAACATTTAACCTTGATTCGGTGATTTATTTGGTTAGTTTTATTAGATAATTAGTAGAAGGAATAATTAGCATAACACCGATCTAAAACAATTTTGTTCCCTGTTTTTAAGCCTACATATACCTTTGAAACTATTTCAGAATAAGACATAGATGTATTATTGTTTTAGCTTGTAACGTAAATCATAAATTATTAATTAGGAATCGTTAATTAAACTAATTTGACTATCTAATGATTTTTAGTGACAGCCTTATTGCGAACTGATAGATGTTCTATATAGCCTTATTCGCGTGTTTTAGCATAATTGACTTCAGCCCCAAATTACTATAAGGAACGATTTTTTAAATTCTTGCATCAATTTACGAGGAAAGGTAAGTTGCAAGTCAAGTAAATTTTTTTGGTGATTCTGTATTAATGGTTTCTATCGCTCGCAAAAACTTATTTGAAGACATCCCCCGTTTTTTAGTGGCTCAAGCGGGAATAATGTTTGCTGTCAGTTTAGTGACTATCCAGACTGGGGTATTTAATGGGGTAATTCGTTCTACCACAACTTTAGTAGAAAATTCCCGAGCCGATATTTGGTTAGCATCCGATAAGATGGTGCAACTCGAACTCACGCAACCGCTTATATTCGATTATGCCGTTAGAGCTAGAAAAGTTGAAGGTGTAAAACGAGCCGAAGCTTTACTTCAAGGATTGGCTAGGTGGAATGTTCCCAATGGCAAACTTAATGTAGTCAAGGTGTATGGATTTCCTGCGAATGGAAGATTATTCGTACCCGGAGACGTGGTTAAGGGCAATGTAAAATCCCTAAGAAAACCTTATACGGTAATTATCGATCAAACTAATTCAAAGTCTCTCAAAATCAAAAAGATTGGAGATACCGCTCAAATTGGCTCGTTACCAGTTCAAGTTGTTGGCTTAACCCAAAATACTCAATCAGTTGTTTCAAGCCCCTTTTTGTTCGCTTCCTTGGAAACTGCAAACGCTTACGTTAATGCTAGCGTCACCACAAATGTTAACTGTACGTGGGTTGGAGAAGAACTGCAATGTCGCAACGTTTATCAAAAAGATGCCGATGCTAAAAAACAGCAATCAGCCAACGAACCACCTCCGCCTTTAAGTTTAAATACGCCTATATCTTACGTGTTAATTCAAGCAGAGCCAGGTCAAAATATTCAACAACTTAAAAAACGCTTAGAAGCCACTTTCCCAGAAACTACTGCATATACCACCGCAGACTTGTCTAAAAAGATACGAATATTTTGGCAGCAGTCAACGGGTATCGGGTTTATTTTGGGCTTGGGTGCGGCAGTTGGTGTAGTTGTAGGCATAGTAATTGTAGGTCAGATTTTATACTCAGCGGTTGCCGACCATTTAAAAGAATTTGGAACACTCAAAGCGATGGGAGCGTCAAATAGAGTCATATATGGCGTAATAATCGAGCAGGCTCTGTGGATGGCGATTCTTGGCTACATTCCAGGAATGTTACTTTGCTGGGGGCTGGGTGCTTGGACTTTAGCAACTCAAGGAATTGTGATTTTAATTACTCCATTTACAGCCGTGGGAGTTTTTGGGATCACCGTCTTGATGTGCGTTGGTTCTGCTTTATTCGCAATTCAAAAAGTAAGTAAAGTCGATCCCGCAATTGTGTTCAAAGCATAGTCTGTCACATGGTTAAAGTTCTCTATCTCTAAAGTGAATTATTTTATTCTCATACTGAAAAATTATAAGTAAATTTACGCTTCTCCTTGCACCTCGCCTAAAAATCAATATCCCTATCCTAAAGAAATGACTATTTCTCAAAATCGATGTATAGTGACTTCCAGAATCGATTGGAATGATTCAAAGTCTATTGATGTAAGTAAATTGAAAAGTTCTGCTATTTCTGCTAGAGGAGTAGAAATGGTGTATCAATCTGGGAAACAACGCTACCAAGCACTCAAAGGAATTGATTTGGATATTCCCAAAGGTACTATCCAGCTGTTAATGGGACATTCTGGTTCCGGAAAAACCACTTTACTATCAATTCTGGCAGGGATTTTGACTCCTACTTCTGGAAAAGTACATCTTTTAGGAGAAGAGATTACGCGGATGTCTCGCAAGAAATTATCTCAGTTTAGAAGAGATAATATTGGTTTTATTTTTCAAGGCTTTAACCTTTTCGGAGCTTTAAATGCAGTAGAAAACGTGCAAGTCGCTTTAGAAATTAAAGGTTTTAAAGGAAAATCCGCCACTAACCAGGCTTTAGAGTTATTAGATATGGTGGGATTAGCTAATAAAGCCAATTTACTTCCCCGCGACTTATCTGGCGGGCAAAAACAACGAATCGCGATCGCCCGTGCATTAGCGGGTAATCCCAAGTTAATTATGGCAGACGAGCCAACCGCCGCACTAGATTCTCATAACGGACAAGCTGTTATCGAATTGCTGTGTAATTTAGCCAAAGATGGTGGAAGCACCGTTGTCATGGTAACTCACGATTCCCGCATTCAGAGTTTCGCTGACAATGTAGCATTTTTAGAAGATGGCATAATCACCGAAAATTATCTGTAATTGGTAATTGGTAATTGGTAATTAGCTTGTAGGTTGGGTTAGGTTGTAGGTTGGGTTAGACACGAAAAAAAGTTAAGTAGGTGACGTGAATGTATGATTATCGTGTCGTAACCCAACATTCTTTTTTTAAGATAATTTGAGATAGTAAAAAGTACCGAGAATCAAGATGTTGGGTTACGGCGCAAAGATTAATTTCTTATTAAAAACTATCTTTCTTTGTGCGCCTAACCCAACCTACAAGTAAACAGAACTTTTGTTATCGTGTCGTAACCCAACATTGGCATTTTGGTTAATTAGAAAGTTTATAAAGTATAAAGTATCGATCGCCAAGATGTTGGGTTACGGCGCAAAAACTAATTTCTAATAAAAACTATCATTCTTTGTGCGCCTAACCCAACCTACAAATAACTACTAACTTCTAAAAAAGGTTTAAACACTTCAATTAATTCCGAGCGACTTACAGCCAACGTGGGTATAGATTTAGCACCATAATCTTCACCTACAACCAAAGGAAAAGGCTGAGATTTCAAAGATATCCAACTACCTCCAGCAGCCTGTAAAATTACCCAAGCACCGGCTATATCCCATACCTTGGGTGTCGCTTCAACAGCACCCAACACCGCTCCCGTCGCCACAGTGAGAAAATTGTAGCTAGCAACACCAAGCATTCTAATTTTGCAGGGGAAATCTGGATTCATTACCGATGTGCTGCGGGAACATAAATTGAAAAAATGATTTTTACTAAGATCGTCTTTACTGGTTTGAATTGGGCGATCGTTACAAAATGCTCCCCGTGGTAAATCTAATCCAGAATCACCTTCCCAGTATCCATAAAAAGCTTCATTAGTAGGTGGCGCATAAACATAGCCAAATACAGGGGTACCTTTATAAAGTAGCCCTAGAGAAATGCACCAGATAGGAATTCCCCTCGTAAAATTAGTAGTACCATCCAAAGGATCGACTATCCAGCACCACTCATTATCCGGAAAAACCGTAACATTTTCTTCGCTGAGAATACCATGAGCGGGGAATTGAGCGGCGATCGCATCTCGAATTTGATTATCAGCCCATTTATCGGCTTTCGTTACCAAACTACCATCAGCTTTGCGATCGGCTTGTACCCTACCAAAATCTTGCATTAACTGCTTTCCGACTCTATTCGTAGTAGTTTGAGAAAATTCTAAAACAGTATTCCAAAAATCGTTCATATTAAAAAAAGGGAGTAGGGAGTAGGGAGTAGGGAGCTTGTAGGTTGGGTTAGACACGAAAATAAGTTAAGTTGGTAACGTGAATTTATGATTATCGTGTCGTAACCCAACATTCTGCTTTTAAGATAATTTTAGATATTGCAAAGTACCGAAAATCAAGATGTTGGGTTACGGCGCAAAGACTAATTTCTTGTTAAAAACTATCATTCTTTGTGCGCCTAACCCAACCTACAACTCATAACTCCTAACTAACTTAATCTAATTCATTCTCTAAAATAGAACTTATCGCCACTTTGGCATTCTTTTGAAACTCTTTAACGTTGATGCGACGCAATAATAAAATGGCGAAAATCATTCCTATTGCTTGCAGAAAAAATACTAATCCATATGCCATTGCTGGTAAATCAAACAGTATTTTACCTAAGTTTAAAAATCCTCCACCAAGTACCGTCGCAGAACCCCTCGCCATTGATTGCGCTAATCCCCAAGCTCCGATAAAGGTACCCGCAGTTTCAGCCGCAGTCAAATCCAACATCAAGCTTGTAGCTCCTGCTGTCAGCATTCCAGATGATAAACCAAAGAACAACAAGCTACCCATCAACAAGCTTTTACTAGCGGTAAATCCTGCCATAATAATAAAAAGATTGCTGATTGCGGCGAAAATACATCCGAATTTAGTAGTGTTTTTCTTCCCCAAACGCGGTACTACTAAAAAGCCACTTGAAGCAATCCCAATTAAAGTACCAATTCCAAAAGGAACGTTTAACCTTGTGGTTTCAGCAATACACATTCCAAAAACTTCGCCGCCATAAGGTTCTAATATTGAATCTTGCATAAAAAGACTAATACTTAATACCAGTAAAAATCCGAAAAATAAACCTGTTTGGCGGTTAGCGGTAAGAACTTTTAAAGCTTTTTTTAAAGTTATTTGATCTTCTCTTTCTACAGCCGTAGAACGTAAAGAATAACGGGAATATTTTTTTTCTACGCCGAAAGTTGCCAAAATACATAGTCCGAAAACTAAGGCTGGCATGATAATAAATACCGGGTTGATTGTAGCTTGCAATTGCGCGATATCAGCTATTTTTCCAGTTTGAGGGCTGTAAGATAAAATAGCCGCGCCACAAACTTCTGGTGTTTCTAATAATCTAGAACTAACAATCGCTCCAATAACAATACCAACCATCAACATTGACCAAACAACCCCAATCAATTTAGAACGGTTGTCTTCGTCGGTAACATCTACTAATAAAGCCGCAAAAGGAGTAGAACTTGCACTGAGAGCTAAACCGTAAAGTGCAAAAATAAATGCCAGTATAGCAGCCCATCCGTAGGTTTGGAAACTCCAACCACGTGCCTGTAAGCTATATCCTAACTGCCATACAACTTGTAGAGCCACAAAAGAAATCGTAGTAAAAAAAATTGCTCCAATCCATACATACCCAGAACGATGATAGCCGCCAATCGGTTTCGCATCCGACATTTGACCAAACCAAACTCGCGCTGGGCTGACAAACTGGTACATGGCGATCGCACCAGCTGCAATCAACGGTAAAACTTTGAGTTCGTCAATCATGACTCGGTTAAGTACCCCCAATGTCAGGAGTGACATAATCCCAAGTCCCATTTGAAATAATCCCAAACGGAACATTGTTAAAAGCTTGATTCTAGGAAGCGATTTTATTTGTTCCGAATTGTTAGATTCTGGATCGGGATTAATGTTTGCCATAACCACTTAAACGTAAAAAGATAAATACATCTGATGTAACCACAGATAAATTAGATCGGTGGCTGCTTCGTTATTATCCCATTAACTATTCGTTAATAAAGCTTTCAATGTTAATAACAGCGATACACTTAGAGTAAAGTATTGCAAAAATATTTAATTAATAGTGGAAAGCATCACATTAGGACAAAACGCTGTATCAGTTACACCTTTGTGCCTTGGTACCTGGGCTTGGGGTGATAAACTTTTTTGGAATTATGGCAGTGACTACGGTTCGGAACAGGTGGAACAAGCTTTTAATGCTGCGATCGAAGCGGGTATTACGTTTTTCGATACTGCGGAAGTCTATGGGTTAGGACTTTCTGAGGAATTGCTCGGAAAGTTTATCAAAAAAACGGACAAAGAGGTAATTATCGCTACAAAGTTTGGTCCTTTACCCTGGCGATTTTCTGCTGAATCTGTCAGTGAAGCATTAACTGACAGTCTTAAACGCCTCCAATTAGAGCAAATTGCACTTTATCAAGTACATTGGCCCTTTACTTTTTTTCTCAGCCAAGAAACATTAATGAATGCTTTAGCAACAGAGGTAGAAAAAGGCAGAATTAAAGCAATTGGTGTAAGTAATTATTCTCAAGAACAAATGCAAGAAGCACACCAAATTTTAGCTCGTCGCGGTATACCTTTAGCAGTTAATCAAGTACGTTATTCGTTATTAACTCGTCAAGTTGAAAGTCAAGGAATTATTGCTAAGGCGAAACAATTAGGCGTGACAATTTTGGCTTATAGTCCTTTAGCACAAGGTTTACTCACAGGTAAATACACGACAGATAGTACTATAGATCCAACTGGTGCCAGAAAAATAGACCCGCGCTTTAGTAAAAGCAATTTACAAAAAATTGAGCCAGTAGTATCTCTATTACGTACCATCGGCGAAAAATATAATCGCACTCCCGCACAAGTTGCTCTCAACTGGTTAATTGCTCAAGGTAATGTAATTCCGATTTCCGGAGTCAAAACAGCAGAGCAAGTTACTCAAAATGCCGGAGCAATAGATTGGAAGTTGAGCGATGATGAAGTTACTCAATTAGATGAAATTAGCCGTCCTTGGTTAAATTAGCAAGGTCAAAGGTTAAAGGTTAAAGGTCAAAGGTAATTAAACTCCTAACTCCTAACTCTTAATTCCTAACTCTTAACTCCTAATTCCTAACTCTTCCCTATA
This sequence comes from uncultured cyanobacterium, assembly GCA_963740315.1. GTDB lineage: Bacteria > Cyanobacteriota > Cyanobacteriia > Cyanobacteriales > Nostocaceae > Rivularia. The sequence goes on along the minus strand of CAVUDP010000001.1, from coordinate 1,105,085 downwards.
AAAACAATACTGGCTCCATTGCTATCTTCTAAGTACTTCTGAATTTAGAAGTATGAAGCTTAAATTGAAACCAGTTGCTTTGCGATTTAACACGCTTGGCTTAATTTTTTGAAATATCAAGTTCGATTGATTTCTACATTTATTTTCGGTTGTAGTTGAACTAATAACCGTTCAACGTTTTACAGCTAGCTGTCAGCTTTTAACAGCCCGAAATAATTTCAGTAGTCAAACGAACCCGATATGTTTTACGATTTCATCCACAATTAAGGAATGATTTTTTTTTGATTTCTCTACCAGTATTGCTCTAGATGAAATATCAAATCGAATAACCAGTAGAGATTATTCTTCTACAAGATCGAATCTAAGTTTAAGATGCTGATTCTTTAGCAGCACTAGAAGATGTTTCCCGATGGCTTGATTTTAGTTTTGGTTTAGAACTTCCAGCACCACCACCACTACGTTTTCCATCTCTGTTCTTGTCTCTGCCTTTCCCATCGGACACCCAACGGCGGTTTCTATCGCCAGAACGACGTGAAGAAGAACGTAGTTGGGGTTTGGGTGAAGCATAATTTGCATCCTCTTCGGGAATGCTATCTGCTTTCAACCAATCCGGACGTGTTTGATCGTAAGCAATTTGTAAGGCTGCTGCTGCAATAGCGTGAGCATCATACTCTTCGCTAATTTCGCGCACTATCGGCAAGAATGAAGCCAAACGTTCGCCACTCAAAGCTTCTTTTACCTGAACTTGCAGTTTCTCCAACTGTCGCGCTTCAATTTGAGCGCGGGTAGGAATAGAAAGCATTTGCCAATTCTGGCGGTTGTGGCGTTCAATAGTTTGCTGCTTGCGTCGCTCAAATGGCTGTACCAAGGAAATCGCGGTTCCTTCTTTACCCGCTCTACCAGTACGACCAATACGGTGAACGTAGGTTTCTACGCTATCGGGTAAATCAAAGTTGATTACATGAGTAAGTTCGTCAACGTCTAAACCTCTTGCAGCAATATCAGTTGCTACTACCCAACGAACTTGACGATTGCGGAAGCGTCCCAACAATCTTTCCCGCGCTTGCTGCGATAAATCACCGTGATACTCATCAACGCTGTGACCTGCTGATTGCAACTGATTGGTTAATTCTGCTGCTGTACGTCGGGTACGGACGAAAATTAATGCCGTATCGGGATCTTCCATTTCCAAGATCGGCTGTAAAGCTCTGGCTTTCGTCCAGTGACGCGGTATCAAGTAAGCTACCTGATTAATTTTATTCGGAGCAGCTTTGGGTTGTTGAACCGTCACCGTTACGGGATCGTTTAAATACTTATTCACCAATTGGCGAATTGATGGGGGCATTGTTGCCGAAAATAAAGCGGTTTGACGTTCCGAAGGTGCCCGAGAAAGGATTTTCTCTACATCGTCAATAAAGCCCATGCTCAACATTTCATCGGCTTCATCCAACACAAACCACTTCACCTGGTCGAGCTTCAAACAGCCCCGATCTAATAAATCAATAATTCGTCCCGGAGTACCTACTACAACGTGAACGCCGCGCTTGAGTTGCATCATTTGGCGATCGATTGATTGACCGCCATAAATTGCCAATATTTTTAATCTTTCACTGCCAACAAATTCAGAAATGGCGCTGTGAACCTGAATTGCGAGTTCGCGAGTTGGAGCTAAAACTACAGCCTGTACTGCTTTTTGATTAACATCTATCCGCTCTAAAATTGGTAGGGAAAATGCTGCCGTTTTACCCGTTCCAGTCTGGGATTGACCTACTACATCGCGACCTGAAAGCAGTTGAGGAATTGCTTGTTCTTGAATATTTGTCGGTGTCGTAAAACCAAGTTGTTCTAATTTTGCAAGGCGTTGTTCTGAAATCCCTAAATCTTCAAAAGTAAGACTCATTAATTCTCCTATGTTCTAAGTTTAATCTTCAATCAATCAAAATTATGTGTTAATTATTTGCCTACTAGTCAAGCAAAATTGATAACTAATAGCCTCATAACGCAAGCTAAGTTCAAACAACTTTACCGTATAGGTCATATGCATCAGCTTTCTGAATCTCTACCGGCACGATCGCTCCCATGCGAGCTTCTCCACGAACATATATTTGTCCGTCTACCTCTGGAGCAAATCTACCAGAACGACCTATCAGTTCTCCCCGAATGGGATTTTCTTGCTCAATTAACACATCAACTACTTTGCCTACTTCTTGCTGATTGTTTTTCCAAGAAATTGGCTGCTGAATTTCCATTAGTGCATCTCGCCGCTCGTCCATTAACTGTTGCGGCAGTTGCTGCGGTAAGTTATACGCTTTTGTTCCTTCCTCCGGTGAAAAGGTGAAAACACCTACATGGTCAAACTCATGGCGCTCGACAAACTGACATAAATGCTCGAAATGCTCGTCTGTTTCGCCTGGAAAACCCACAATGAAGGTTGTTCGCAGCACGGCATCTGGTAGCGCCCCTTTTATGCGCTCGATAACTTCGTCGTTCACCTGTCCTTGCCAGGGACGATTCATGGTGCGAAGAATTTCAGGATGGGAATGCTGTAATGGCAAATCTAAATAAGGTAATACATTATTGTTTTCTTTTATCGCCGCTATTACATCTGGGGTCAGTCCCGTAGGATAAGCATAGTGCATCCTAATCCACGGTATATCCACCTTACCCAGAGCGCGAAGCAATTCACCCAACTGAGGTTTCTTGTAAATATCTATACCGTAATTCGTAGTAATTTGGGAAATTAATATTATCTCCCGCACTCCTTGAGATGCCAATTGCTCTGCTTCAGCGACAATTGATTCAATAGTACGCGAACGTTGGTTTCCTCGTAGATGAGGAATTATACAAAACGCACAGCGATAATCGCATCCTTCAGCAACCCTTAAGTAAGCTACACCCTCTGAGGTAGTCCGATAGCGAGGCGTTGTTTCATCGGCAATAAAAGTAGGTTCGGCACTTACTTGCTTGACACGCTCGCCAAGCTGGGTTCGCTCAATGACATTCACGATTTTGTCGTAATCGCCCGTACCTACAACCGCTACTGCTTCTGGCAACTCTTCCAATAATTGCTCTTGGAAATGCTGCGCCATGCAGCCAGTAATCACTATCTTCTTATCAGCTTCTGCTAATTCTACTAAAGTTTTAACAGACTCTTCTCGTGCTGCGGCAATAAAACTACAAGTATTGACTATAACGTAATCTGCTAATTCTTCATTACAATCTACGCCGTAACCTGCTTCTACCAGCAAACCGAGCATATGCTCTGTATCAATTCTGTTTTTCTCGCAGCCTAGATGAGAAAATGCAATTGTTGGCTTATCACCCATATTATAAAAGATATTTTGCTATTTCGAGTTAAACGTAAACGTGCAATGGCTATTTAATCAAGGAATTTTGCCATTATAAATAAGTTGCAAAAATCCTACGTTCGCAGTCCATTTTTCCTACGCGCTATGTAACCACTTTAAATAAAGTGTCATCACCGTAGTAATTTCGATAGTTTGTGAGATGATATACCTATTTTCTATCCGTTTTACATAGACTTTAAGTAGTTTTTCACGATAGCTCAGCTTATTCTACTTTTTACATATTGTTGATTGATGGTATTTTACATTACCCCAGTCCATACAATACTGATTTACTTGTTAGGAAGCAGCCGACCAAAATCGGCTTTTGTAGAGAAGTCGCTACCCGTTTATGTAATCGCAGGCTGAGTTACGCTTCGATTGGCGTTAATATTACCCTTTCCCCAAACGATTGCCTATATCTGTGGCAGACTATACACAGTTTTATGTAAAGCTGCAAGCCGCAGTCAGGTGAGCGGCAGACTCCTCTCGTATCATCTTTTATCTTAACATATCTTAGGATATATTTTTTGCCAAATTACATCTGAAGGAGGAGGTATTTTACTTTTTTCAAATGAAGCATTTTTTCAGAAAATTATCCGCATATTGTTAGGGCATAAAAATTATGACGAAGGAAATTTATTTATCCTTATTTAAGAGATAGCGGTAATCCAGGTAAAATAGTCTTCATGTGTTTTTTGCTTGGGTAAAACCTAAGTTTATGGTACTAATCTCTAATTCGGCTGGTTAATTACCGTACCAGACTGTATTGAAGTATTTCTTGTCTTATTAAGTCAAACAGAATACTAGCAGAATATCGGTCTTCCGCAATGCCAGTTGCTTTACAAGGATAAATAAACGTGCAATTTGCCTCTCTGTCGGGAAACCACACAAAGTCCGTAACAAAAAAAGACGTGGATTTATATCAGTTATTTAAAACACGAAGACCAATTATTGGTGTGGTTCACCTGTTACCGCTGCCGACCTCACCGCGCTGGGGGGGTAATCTCAAAGCGGTAATTGACCGTGCCGAACAAGAAGCTGTCGCCCTTGTTAGTGGAGGAATTGACGGTATTATCGTTGAAAATTTTTTTGATGCGCCGTTTACTAAAAATCAAGTAGATCCCGCAGTTGTCAGTGCTATGACTGTTGTAGTACAGCGCCTCAAAAATCTTGTTACTCTACCTATCGGTTTAAACGTATTGCGAAACGATGCCAAAAGTGCGATCGCCATAGCCAGTTGTACTGGGGCGCAATTTATCCGCGTTAACGTGTTGACTGGGGTAATGGCAACAGACCAAGGATTAATTGAAGGAGAAGCCCATCAATTACTTAGGTATCGTCGAGAATTAGGCAGTGAAGTGAAAATTATTGCGGATGTGTTGGTGAAGCACGCCCGTCCGTTGGGTTCGGTCAATTTGACTACCGCAGTCCAAGATACAATCGAGCGTGGATTGGCAGATGCAGTGATTTTGTCCGGTTGGGCTACAGGCGATCCTCCGAATCTCGAAGACTTGGAACTAGCATCGAGAGCGGCCAAAGGTACTCCGGTATTTATTGGTAGTGGAGCGAGTTTGGATAATATTGCTACACTAATGCAAGCTGCGGACGGTGTAATAGTTTCCAGTTCTTTGAAACGCCACGGCAACCGCGAGCAAACAATAGACCCAATCCGTGTCAGCCAGTTTGTAGAAGCTGCTCGGCAAAATTTCAATTCCAAAGGTCAAACCGAATCAGTTTCTTCACTCAAGCTACATTCTTAACAACGGAAATTGGGAATAGTGGTAGTTCGCACTTGTAGTAAGTAGTAATTAGTAACAGATTCAATCTCTAACAATATTTTATTTTTTGAATCTTGGAGGAATATTTATTTTAAATCTAGTTAACCGCCAACGTAATTTTTTCGCTTGCAGCTAATTTTAGTTTTAACTAAATTAAGTTACAAGATGTTATACAGATTTACAATAATATCTTCTAGTTTATTCCCTATTTCCGATTTATTAATCTAAATTAATAATGTTTTAGCTTATGATTCGTCGTCGTTCTACTCCTTGGATTCATCGCTTCTCCCGTTTACTAATCGCAGGAATTGCTTCCTGTGGTGCTTTAGTCACTGGTTATCTAACCATCGTTAAATTGACGGGAGGAGCGGCTGCTTGTACTGCCTCTTCTACTGCTGCGGGCACGGGTGCTGGATGTAACAGCGTCCTTTCTAGTCCTTGGGCAACTGTTCTGGGACAGCCATTAGCTTTATTCGGGTTTCTAGCATATTTCAGTATGTTGGTTTTCGCTCTTGCGCCTTTACTTTTTAAAGGTGGAGATAATAAAGAACAGCGTCAGAAGTTGGAAAACTCAACATGGACGCTTTTGCTGATCGGCTCAATTTCCATGACGGTTTTCAGCAGCTATCTAATGTACGTATTATTTAGCCAAATTAAAACAGTTTGTCCCTACTGTATTGCATCGGCTCTATTTTCCCTAACGATGCTGGTATTAACTATTATTGGTCGTAATTGGGAAGATATTGGGCAAATTTTGTTTACCGCAGTTATTGTAGGAATGGTAACGCTGATCGGGACATTAGGCGTTTATGCTGGTGTCGCAAATGGACCTTCTGCCGAATCCCCTACTCAAGAAAGTGGAGCAATTAGTTTCATTCCCAAAGAAAATCCTCAACCTGGAGTTGGTTGGGAAATTACCACTACTTCTGGAGAAGCAGAAATAGCACTAGCGCGTCACCTTAAAGAAATTGGAGCCAAAGAATATATTGCATGGTGGTGTCCTCACTGTCACGACCAAAAGCTATTGTTTGGTAAGGAAGCCTATAAAGAAGTGCCTCATACAGATTGCGCTCCTGCCGACGATCCCAACAATGTGAAACCTGAGTGTAAAACAGCTGGAATTACAAGCTATCCCACTTGGAAGATAAAGGGTAAAACCTATACCGGAGCGCAGAGTCTTGAGGAATTAGCAAAACTTTCTGGCTATCAAGGTGCGACTAATTTCAAGTACTATTTGCGTCGTTAGTCTAAAACTTACAAAAATTGAACTTAAAAAGTCAGCTGGAGTATCTGCTTCAGTTGGCTTTTTATTTGCCCAACAATTATATGATTGCTCCGCAGCATATTGTATAGCCTACAAATACACTATGCGAACGACTAGGGTAAGCTTTGTACTGAAAAAATCAGTATATTCTTTGTTTCCTTTCCTAAATACATGAATACTTATAGAAATGGCAAGGTGGCAAATGTATCAAACAATAATGTTGCAATATAACGAATTAACTAAATTTCTTTTTTACACATATCTTTTTATCCATTTGTATAAAATTTTTAATAATATACAATTATATGTAGGTTAAATTACGTAAAAGATAAATTCTATAAATTTGTTTAAAAGCTATAAAGGAGAAGCTATAAAACAATATTTGTAAATAGTTTATACTTTAAGCTCGAATAATTATTTTTACAAGTTTATATCAGTGAATAGGCTATAGATTCCAAATATAGGTGACTTAGAATTTACATATAAACATCAATAATTTACGATTTAGGACTTGCCGATAGTATGTTTCTGTAAGTACCCTTTTATTATGTACCATCAGTACTTACACTAATGTGTACTTGCAGCGAGTTTTGACAATTTCTATTGATTCATAAATTTAGTTATTTTCACTCTTGAGTAAGCTATGTAAATTTGATTAGGGAACCATACTAAACTAAAACACCTCTTAGAAATTTAGTAAACAACTGGAAATATTTAATCTCCACCCGTACATTTAATGAGATAGATTTTATCGAGATGTTCGGTGCAATTTACTAAAATCTCTAGCTGCATAAAGTTAATATTTTGAGCGTATTAACGATTATTTAGCCTTATTATAAACTTGACAATTTTTATCCCAATCAGGTAATGGGAATAAGAAAAAATATAGGCAAAGATTTACAGAAATCTATTTTTGCACTGCAACAAAAACTTTTCAAAAGACACAGAGAATTAATAACCGCTTCTTGCGTAGTAGCTTGTGTACTAGTATTACGCTACTTGGGGTTATTGCAATCTTTGGAATGGACGGCTTTAGACCAGTTTTTGCAATTGCGTCCAATCGAAGTCTCCCAAGAACGTATTACGATAGTGGCTATAGATGAAGCTTCTTTGCGCGAAATAGGATCTTGGCCAATTTCCGATCGCAAAGTTGCTGAATTATTGCAAAAAATCCAACATTATCAACCTCGTGCGATCGGTTTAGACATTTATAGAGATTTAGAAGTACCACCTGGTAGTAAAAAACTTGAAGAAGTATTTAAATCAATACCTAATTTAATTGGCATTGAATTGCTCCCAGATAAGAAAAATAATAATCGCGTTCTTCCACCACCTATATTAAGTCAAAAAGGTCAGGTAGGCGTTAATAACGTCATAGTTGATGCCGATGGTAAAGTACGTCGTGGCTTATTATCTGCTCATCTTGATAATAAAGGATACGAAAGCTTCGCCTTAAAATTAGCGCGACTGTATTTGAAATCGGAAGGAATTACACCTCAAAAAGCAAAAATAAATCCTAAATATTTACAATTAGGCAAGGCTACATTTCTTCGATTTCAACGAAATGACGGCGGCTACGTAAATGCTGATAATGGTGGCTATCAATTTTTATCCAATTTTCCGAAATTAGCCTGTAAAGAAGGCTGCGATGGTAAATCTTATGGTTTTCGCAAAATATCGTTGACAAAAGTATTAAATGGAGAAGTACCCGAAAATTGGATTAAAGACCAAATTGTGTTAATTGGTTCTACTGCACCTAGCTTACAAGATTTAAAGCTAATTCCATACTCTAGCAGTTTTATGGGTAAAGAATTACAGTCTATAGCTGGTGTCGAATTGCAAGCTTATTTTATTCATGAAATCATTTCTGCGACTCTCGAAGGAAAGCAATTACTAAGAGTTTGGTGTGAACCTGTAGAATACTTATGGATTGGGATTTGGGCTTATGTAGGGGCAATAATTAGGTGGCGAGTTAGAAATTCAATTACGAATTTATTATTAGTATTACTATTTAGTTTTATATTAAAAGGCAGTGCCTATTTTTTATTTTTAGAAGGCTGGTGGATACCTTTAATTCCGACGTTAATAACTTATGCTGGTTCGGTTATTTTTATTACTGGTCAAATAGCTCATATGCAAGAAGAATTTAAACGTTCTAAAGACTTTTTGCAGCAAGTAATTAATACTGTCGCCGATCCGATTTTTGTCAAAAATGAAAAGCATCAATGGATTGTTTTAAACGATGCCTATTGTCGGTTAATTGGTTGTTCTAAAGATGAGTTGCTTGATAAATTTGACTATGATTTTTTTCCCATGCATGAAGCGGATGCTTTTAGAAAAAAGGATGAGTATGTTTTTAAAAGTCAAAAATTATTAGAAAACGAAGAACAACTTACGGATGTGAATGGCAAGGTTCATCTAATTGCTACTAAACGTTCTCTACATAAAGATGCAGCGGGAAACTTGTTTTTAGTTGGAATAATTCGCGATATTACCGAACGTAAATATATAGAAGAAGAACTTAAACGTACTGCTGATGAATTATCTCGCTCTAATGACGAAATGAAACTTAAAGAAGACCATTTGCGTTATATGGCTTATCATGATGCCCTTACGGGATTACCAAATCGTAAAGCTTTTGTGGAAGAACTTGATAAGTCTTTGTATTGGACGAAAAACAGTAATTACTTGCTAGCATTACTATTTGTCGATTTAGATGGTTTTAAGCAAGTAAATGATTCTTTGGGACATGACATGGGCGACATTTTATTAGTAACAGTCGCACAACGACTTAACAACTGCTTGCGCGGTAGCGATACTGTTTCTCGCTTGGGTGGAGATGAATTTACGATCATTTTACGCAAAATCCCCGATCCACAAGTAGCTGCTAAAATCGCTGACAAAATTCTTAAAAGCATTACAGAACCAATTGTTCTAGAAAGCCATAGCGCCAGAATTTCCGCCAGCATCGGCATCGCCATTTATCCACATTCCGCAAACAATCCAGAATCATTAATTAGACAAGCTGATGCCGCAATGTATCGGGCAAAACACCTCGGAAAAAATTGTTACGAATTTGCCGACTAAATTATTACTCGATCGATTAGCAGATGAGTGTAGGCAATATAAATCACATTACTTCTGGCAATGATTCTTTTGTTCTGCAACTCAATCTGTAACTTTGAATAAATGTAACTATCTTAAGATACATCTTAAAATCAATTTAATCTTCTTTAGGTTTAGTCTCTTAGATTGCGATCTAAATAGTGCTACGAACTCTAAAAAATGTGAAGTTTTGTAAAAAGCTGCCATCTTGGCAACATTACAACTGCAAATTTAGTTATTTTCTCTGATGAAGGTTTATTGATAATAGAGTAAATAAGGTTGTAAACAGTATTTATCTCAATTTGTGGTTTCGATAACACCGTAATTAGCCGTAAAAATACTAAGATAATTTGAAGAAAGTTGATGAGTAGATATTCTTCTAATTAATTTATGCCTTACGTCTAACTAAAGATAGATGCAGTTCGATATGTATTGGAATTATTACTTATGTAGTGAATCCTTAATTATGAAGCTGTCTTCACTCTGAAGATGTAGTTTTTGTGAATGAAATCAATTTCTACGTAATTTCCCTCTTTACAGATAACTTAATTATGGGTTAAGCGAACCTTAATTTAATAAACATAGTAAATACACGGAAGTAAAATCCCTATATGAATATTCACAGTAATAAACCTAGTTTTATAAAAAACAGTTTGAGAATTGGCAGCATTATAGTCGTTTTTATTGGAGCTTCTTTCCTAATCCCCAAAATGGCTGATGCATCTGGAAATTTGAATCATATGGTTCCTAGTTACGCCATTCCGACTACACAGAATAGTCAAGATTTATCAAATGCATATGAACCAACTGATTTTGGTCGTCCTTCAAGCGCTTATGGTAGCGGTACGCGTTGATATAATTGTGCCAAAATTATGCTTAGGTGACTACTCAATTTTTATCGATCGCATCGAATCGTGTAACTAGGATATCGCTTTTAACTAGCCGTGCTTTCAGTCATTACGAACGGCTTCTTGACTCCAATCATAATTTTGTACTAACGTATGAACTCGCCAATCAGGGTTTGAATCGGGGAAATCCAAACGATAATGTCCACCTCGACTCTCAACTCTATAAGCAGCACTTTTCAAAATTAAATAAGCAATATCGAGCAAGTTGCGGACTTGCGTCCATAGCCGCAATTGTTGTTGAGCATCGCTTGATTCAAAGCTAACTGACTTTGGCGGATCTAAAGAAAATAAGAATTTACTCAATTTAAGTTCGGCAAATTCTTCTCGCCGGGATTCGATATTAGAAATGGCATTATCTAAACTCGATCGTTCTCGACAAATTCCAGCGGCTTGCCAAACCAGACGCGGTATTTCACTTCGTAATTCTTTTAAATAATTATATTCTTGCTCTGTATCTTCCGAATAATTCTTAAATATTTCTTCAGAAATATGTTGAGTCTCCGAAAATGTAGTGTCTTCTAACTTTAGACGTGACATTTGAGCGCCGAAGACTATACATTCTAGCAAAGAATTACTTGCCAAACGATTTGCTCCATGAACTCCCGTGCTGGCTGCTTCTCCAACTGCGTATAAACCCGGAATATTAGTTCGATTCAATAAATCTGTTTGAATTCCACCCATCCAGTAGTGAGCTGCGGGTGCGACGGGAACGGGTTGAGAAAATACATCAATTCCCCAGCGCTGGCAAACTCTGACGATGTTGGGAAAGCGATGACGAATTTTTTCGGGGGGAATAGGGCGCATATCCAACCAAACGTTTGCCGTAGAGGGATCGTTCTCTGTTTGTTGCAGGTGGGTAAAAATAGCCCGACTGACTATATCTCTGGGTGCAAGTTCTCCGGATGGATGATAGTCGAATGCAAAGCGCCGCCCTTGGTTATCAATTAAATGCGCTCCTTCTCCGCGCACTGCTTCGCTAATTAAAAAGCGATCGCCACCTGGTTTAGTTAATGCAGTAGGGTGAAACTGCATGAATTCTAAATCTCTAAGAATTGCTCCCGCACGCCAAGCTATAGCTACACCATCTCCAGTACTGATAGCTGGATTTGTGGTTTGAGCAAAAACTTGTCCGCCGCCACCCGTTGCTAGTATCACCGCACCAGCCTGAATCCATCTAACTTTACCTTGATAAAATAAGCTAATTCCTTGAGTGCGTCGATCGGGATGCAACCATAAACTTAATGCTAAAGCTTGTTGAATAATTTTGATATTTTGGCGTTGCAATACTTGGGCGCTAAGAGTGGTAATCACTTGCGAACCCGTAGTATCGGCTGCATGAAGAACTCGATGACGAGAATGAGCTGCTTCTAAAGTTAACGCTAATTCCTTACCGCTGCGATCGAAAGCGACACCCAAATCTACTAAAGATTGAATGCATTCAGGAGCTTGACGAGCAAGGAATTCGACTACAGAGCGATCGCATAAACCAGCACCCGCGAGTATAGTATCTTCAACGTGTAATTGAGGAGAATCTTCTGAAGAAACTGCCGCTGCAATTCCTCCTTGTGCCCATTCACTAGCAGACAAAGAAATAGTTTCTTTGGTAATTAAGCCAACTTGCAAATCTTCAGGCAGACAGAGGGCGGTATACAGTCCAGCTGCACCAGCACCCACAATTAAAACATCAAATCGGTTTTGAAGATTAATTTCGGACAAGGTTGTAGATCGGGTAATAGGGAACTATGAGATTTTAAATTTTAGATTTTAGATTTTAAGTTTTAGATTAAGCGGACAATGCCATAAAAGACAGGTTTTCACTAAAAAATATACTTTGAAGAGACGTTGCAATGCAACGCCTCTACATTTATCTGTGAATTACAAACAACAAGAGCTAACAGAAACAATTATTGCAAACAAGCACTTAGTTGATGTTGCGATAATTAACGGCTTATGCATTATTTATCTGTAAATGCCGTTGTTGATGCGCTCAGCCCCTTCGTTAAATATAGCTTCAGTTTTGGAAACAGTGAAGTTATCTAAGTTGGCTTGCAGACGTTGTTTTTGTCTTTCGCTCAAACCTTCGATATTCAGGACTTCTTCTACGTTTTCGTAAGGAGCATTAAAGACTATTTTCCTGGCAAGTGTAGGATATAGTCCTCGATATCTTTGAAAAGCTCCTATATTCGTATTATTTAAGTCAATTTTGTCACCATAAACGTCTGCTAGTCTGTCATCCGCTCGATTCCGCCGCACTCGCGATGAATCAATTGCGAAAATAGGGGTATTATTAACGGCAAATGCATCAAAGTGGGCTGCTTGAGCTACGTTTGAGGTGCCTAACCATCCCCAAAATCCAATTAACAAACTAAATACTGTTACTAAATGCGCCAATCGTTTCACGATTTTCTACCTCTTTCCATCAAACTTACACAAAAGCTTTAAGCTAAATCCTACTCAAATGCCATTAATTACGAGTAAATGACAAATGCTCGTAGCAAATAGCTTAATAAAACACAGCAGTTATCAAAATCTAATATACAGCTTATTAATATCCCTAATATTTACTCTTTAGAGCTTCGAGCAAAATTTTTACAAAAAATTATTAAAAACAATTAATCCTTAACCTTCTCAAATCTTTACGGACATTAAGAAAGCCGGTTGCCGAGACTCAAGCGATAACGGCGGCGATTAAAAATAAGCTGTCTACTAAAATTGTGCTTAAAACTGCTCCACTAAAAGCATACCAGTGCAGTTGCTTATATTTTAAAGGTATAATCCCCACGCTCAATAAGACTACAGCTAAAACAATTGCCCAAGCTTCTCCATATGGTGTTTTTACTTGTGCAAGTGCTGCCCGCAATATTGATGAAGCCTCGGATGGTTCTACAACCGTTATTTGCCGCCAATAAGGGATTAAATCCACTATATAAAAATATATATCGGTCAATACGGTACCAAGCAGAGAGCCAAAATAAAACCAGTTACCAATTTTGCCCCAGTTACGATATAAGCACCAGATTGCAAAAGGCAAACCGATTGATTCTACTGGTAAATGCCATAACGGTTCCCAACGCAACCAACCCCAATATATAGAGCCTGCCAACCAACTCCAACTGAAACCCAAAAGTAAATCGCCCCAAATATAGGTTATACTCCGCGACATTAGTATTTTACTTAGCCATACCCACAGAGCCGTTAACGCCACGCTCAACCACGGCAGTAATCTTACCAGTGGCGCTTCTACGAACACCGGCACCGACACCAGAAATACCGCTGCGCCAAATACTAATAAAGCTTGTCGAGTTGATACTTCAAAAGAGATAGGTATTAAGTTTGAAGTCGAAAAAGATGTCAATTTCTCATCTTTGTATCTGCTTCGAGGTATTACCGTACCGATCGCTTTTTGCTGAGCTATTACGTTTATTTCCAAGGATTTGAGAGATTCAACTGTTTGAGTCACGGGGTTAAAAACTGTATATGAGTACAACGTATTATGAATGAAAATTTTAATATTCTTTACATAGCTTAACTTTTCTTAAGGACTAAAATCAACCCCCTATGGTGTATATCATATCCCCCTGGGGGGCATAACTGATAGTAACCCAATTGTAGCCAAATATGAAATCTTTAAAAAAATTACAAAGAATAAAGCAGAATTTACAGGTATGCTGTAGCGAGAATTGAGCTTCACAGTTCTAAACAAACAAGAAAATATTTCAACTGCGGTATTTTTTTCCTGTAAATGGTACAAAATCGGTTGAAAGTGTAATGGCTGGCAACAACTACAGGTAGATAGGTGTATTCATGGCTGTATCCAAACGTTTGCTGTTTCCCTTATTGATGGTAGGAAGTGGCGTTTTATCGGTAGCGACATTTCCCTTAAAAGTTTTGAGTCAAGAAGCGAGTACTCCTGTTGTTGATGGGGCTTCGCAAATGAATGTATGGCAAGGCATTTTTTTAGGCTTCGTGCAAGGTGCAACAGAATTTCTACCAATCAGTAGTACGGCGCATTTAAAAGCCGTACCAGTGGCTTTAGGTTGGGGAGATCCAGGTTCTGCTTTTAGTGCAGCGATTCAGCTTGGGAGTATTGCGGCTGTACTTTGGTACTTTTGGGGAGATTTGACAAGAGTTCTTACAGGTGCCTGGATTGCCATTGCACGTAAAAATTATCAAGATACCGATTTCCGCATTGCTTTGGGCATTGCGATCGGAACATTGCCTATAGTATTTTTAGGACTTTTAGTCAAGATTGTTTTTGAAGAGTTTTACGAAAATGTTGTGCGAGGTATGGGGGTAATAGCAGTTGTGTCAATTGTGATGGGGCTGTTATTGGGATTAGCAGAAATGAAAGGCACCAGACAGCGCAATTTTGACAAATTAACAATGGGCGATGGGATATTAATGGGTTGCGCTCAAGCTTTAGCCTTAGTACCTGGGGCTTCTCGTTCGGGTTCAACTTTGACAGCAGGATTATTCATGGGTTTAGAAAGGGAAACAGCAGCAAGATTTTCCTTCTTATTAGGGATTCCCGCGATTGGTTTATCTGGATTAGTAGAACTTGTAGGTTTATTAAAAGATTTATCAGAAGGAAGAATAGCTAATTCTGAAATGCTTACCCTCATAGCAGGTATAATATCATCCGCAATATTTTCTTATTTAGCGATCGCTTGGTTAGTAAAATTTCTTAAAACTAGAAGCACTTGGGTATTCGTTTGGTATCGCTTGATATTCGGTATCGCTATCTTAGCTGGCTTGTCATTTGGGATACTTGAGAATGCTTAAGAAGAGTTAGGAGTTGTACCAATTCTGTATGAGGCTACGGCAAATCGCCCTCACGTGCTTATGAGTGGGGAACTACTCAAACAAAGCCCACCGTAAGGTGGGCTAAGGGACTTCCAAATAATTTATATGAAGGGATGGTAGGTAGTGCGAGCATCTTGCTCGCTATCTGTATTCAAGCTGAGAACTGGTATCTGCTATTTATACTTAAGCTGATAACTGCTAAGTAGGTGGGTACAAATAAATATAATATGCTCTGTCATTGCGAGGAACGAAGCAATCCCAGTTATTGTGATTGCTTCGTTCCTCGCAATGACATCTTACATTTAATTACGCCAACCTACTTATCTGCTATCTATACTTAAGCTGGTAATTGGTAACTGGTAACTGTTTGTATAGTCGTAGTCTTGAGTCTGATGGTTTTTTGTGCAAGATATAGACATTAGGTATGAAGTATAAAAAGTGAAGAGATTAGGAAGAGTAAATAGAGGCTCACTCTTAACTCATTGCTAATCAACCCAAAATCTAAATCTTGACAAATAACTGGCGGATGGTGATGAATCATGACAAAAAGCTTTGTCAAACTGGAAGGTTTGCTGTTGTTTCAACGTCAATGGTTACAATTGCAACAGCGACAAAGCTAATGACTTTTTTCAAACGTCAATTATTCTGCTTTTTAACTTTAACTGCCGCCATATTTGGCATTGCGTTACATCCATTAAAAGCTTTTGCAAACCAGCCTTCTACCGCCGCTGATGGGGTGCAGCAAATGAAGGTATGGCAAGCGATTTTTTTGGGTTTTGTTCAAGGTGCAACTGAGTTTTTACCAATTAGCAGCACGGCTCATTTAAAAGCTGTTCCTGTAGCGCTTGGTTGGGGAGATCCAGGAGTTGCTTTTAGCGCCGTGATTCAATTGGGAAGTATTGCCGCTGTGCTGTGGTATTTTTGGAAAGATTTATCCAGAATTTTTAAAGGCGCTACCAGGGCGATCGCTCTTTCGGACTATATGGATTTTGATTTGCGCTTGTGTGTTGGTATCTTTTTTGGCACGCTACCTATATTATTATGCGGACTTGCGATCAAAATCTTTATTCCCGACTTTGATAACTCACCGCTACGGAGTATGAGCGCGATCGCAATTGCTTCTATTTTGATGTCAATTTTGCTGGGATTGGCGGAAAAATTCAGCAAGCGTCAGCGCGATTTTGAACATCTGACTATGATGGATGGGCTGTTAATGGGTGTTGCTCAAGCTTTGGCGGTGATTCCCGGCGTATCTCGTTCGGGATCGACTTTAACAGCAGGTTTATTTTTAAATTTAGAACGAGAAACCGCAGCCCGGTTTTCGTTTTTATTAGGTATTCCCGCTATTTCTATAGCCGGATTAGTACAATTACAGGATTTCTTTTCCGCAGGGGTTGATGGCAGTCAAATCGCTTCCTTGGTAGCAGGAATAATTTCATCGGCGATATTTTCTTATTTAGCGATCGCTGCTTTGTTGCGCTTCCTCAAAACTCAAACTACCTGGGTGTTTGTTTGGTACCGATTAATATTTGGACTTTTAATATTAGGTGGTATTGCTACGGGGGTTTTGGAAAATAGTTAGAGTTGGGAAGCGGATATTTAGATGTTAGTGCTTATATAGATAAAAAATACGTTATATTATCGGACTATATTTATAAGTGTTGACAAGTGATTTCTGGAAAAGACGTAGCATTCCCGGAGACGTAGCATTCCCGGAGACGTAGCATTCCCGGAAAAGACGTAGCGGTGCTACGTCTCTACATAGGTACTATTAATTTATGAATAACATTAGTCCCGCTCGAATTACAAAAATATTACCGGATTCTATTGGTGCTGAAATCGGATTTGAGGAAGGTGATGCGATCGTTAGTATTAACGGTATGCGTCCCCGCGATTTGATTGATTATCAGTTTTTATGTGCTGATGAAGTTTTAGAATTAGAAGTTTTAGATTGTAAGGGAAAAACTCATGAAATTGAAATTGAAAAAGATTATGATGATGATTTGGGTTTAGAGTTTGAAACGGCGCTTTTTGATGGTTTGATTCAGTGTAATAACCGCTGTCCTTTCTGTTTTATTGACCAACAACCGCCGGGTAAACGCTCTAGTTTGTACTTTAAAGATGACGATTATCGCCTCAGTTTTCTGTATGGTTCTTACCTGACTTTAACCAATTTACCGCAACGGGAATGGGACAGAATTGAACAGATGCGTTTGTCGCCGCTGTATGTGTCCGTTCATGCAACGGAAGCCGATGTAAGAATTAGACTATTGAAAAATCAACGTGCGGGAGAAATACTACAGCAGATCGAGTGGTTTCAGGAAAGACGACTGCAAATTCACGCACAAGTAGTTGTTTGCCCCGGTATCAATGATGGCTTACACTTGGAACAAACTCTACGCGATTTAGCGTCTTTTCATACTGGCGAATTACCTGCTGTCGCTTCTGCGGCGGTTGTACCAGTAGGTTTGACGCGGTTTCGTCCAAAAGAAGATGAACTCACACCCGTGACGCGAGAAAAAGCACGAGAAGTAATTTCTCAAGTGCGGAAGTTGCAGCAAGAATTAAAACAAAAACACGGCTCAAATTGCGTTTGGTTAGCTGATGAATGGTTTTTAATTGCGGGTGAGGAATTACCAAGTGAAGCGGAATACGAGGATTATCCCCAAATTGATAATGGTGTTGGTTCGATTCGTTTGTTTATCAAGCAGTTTATGCAAACAGCAGGGGAATTATTACCTGTTAAAGTTGAACCCCGCAAGTTAACTTGGGTTGTAGGAAATGCCGTCGAGCAAGCTTTTCAACCTCTTGTCAAACAGTTAAATGCTGTTGATGGTTTAGAAGTTAATCTGCGTGCTTTATCTAGCGATTATTGGGGACAAGATATTAGCGTTACTGGTTTGTTAACTGCTCACGATTTACTTTTGAAATTGCAGGAGGAAGATTTAGGAGAGGGGATTTTACTGCCGAGTGTAATGTTAAAGCATGGAGAATTAATATTTTTGGACGATAAAACGGTGGAGGATGTTTCTAATAGTTTAAAAGTTAAAATTTTTCCGGTAGCTAGTGTTGAAGAGTTAATTGAAACTTGTATTAAATAAAAGTTAGGAGTTAGGAGTTAGGAGTTAGGAGTTAGGAGTTATAAACATTAAATATTAGATTATATTTGTTTGCTTTTTCTAACTGGCTTAATAACATATGGCTTTTTTAGCTTAACAAATAAAAAATATCAAGCATTTACGGCTATTTTCATAAATTAATCTTTACCTAGAAAGGTTATAGTGCCGTAGTAGTTATTACTAAATAATTATCTTTCTAAGTAATTATCTTTCTAATAAATCTTTTTTCGGTGTATACCGTAGTGTCAATCTAAAATCTAAAATCTAAAATCTAAAATTTAATGAGAGGTTAATAGTGACTAATCGGAAAAAAGGAATCAGACGTATCAAATTAAAGTCTATTAAAACTGGATTTTTTTTTAAATGTTATTTAGCTTGCAGTTTATTTAATATTTTACCGGCTGCGGCTGCAACTGAACCTGTTATCACCGTGATTCAAAGTCGGGAAAATGCCAATCAGTGGCAAGGTATAACTAATCGGTTGGAGTCAGCTGGAGTTAATTACTGCACGATCGCTTTAGACAATGTTAAAAGTACTGCTGATTGGGGAAACCGCACGGTGTTGTTTTTACCTAACGTCGAAAAGTTAACTCCATCTCAAGCAATTACTTTGGAAGAATGGGTAAGTAAAGGCGGGCGGGTAATTGCAAGTGGCCCGGTGGGAAGTTTATCTGCTCCGGGAGTACGCCGATTAATTCAAAATATTTTGGGAGGTTATTGGGGATTTAGTTTGGATGCACCGCAAAATCTGCAATTTTCTCAAGTAGATGGGCAGAAATGGGCAAATGATAAAAAATTGATTGGAGAAGTGCGCGGTGGTGTTGTAGTTCCGAATTTACCGACTCAAGCTGCTGCGGTATGGGATCAAAAAGATAATTCTGCTGCGGTTGTAGCCACCGAGCGTTCTACTTTTTTTGGTTGGCGTTGGGGAGTCGATACTGCTGCAAATCCACAGTTGGATAATGCTTGGTTGCAGGCTGCTTTGAAACGATATGCAACACCGACTGCTGTGAAAAGCATTCCGGGTGGTGATTCTAACTGTTCTCGATCGGCGATCGCTCAAAATTCACCCGCGACAAATACAGCTTCTACTCCCTTTAAAATTACTGCCGTTGTTCCTAATAATCCTGTTCCTAATATCAACTTTAGACGTTCGGATGAGCTATCTGATGAAGCAATAGATAATTTGCAGGATGAAGTACGTCTCGATGTTAAACCCAATTCGCGCCAACCAATTAGCCGTAACGAAGCTATAGCGCTACAGCAAGAACTACTAAAATTAATTGGTCGAGTTGAAAGCTCTAATTTAACGGCTGCGGCGATAAATACCGGAATTCAAGCTGCAAAATCCGAAGCAACATTTGCATCAAGTCAACCTTTCTCTTTAGCTCTTACTAGCCAGCAAGCTATCTCTGAAGCGAAAGAAGTTGTCCAACAAATACCGCAGTTAGTAGCGCAAAGAAAATATGTGGAAGCTAGAAAGCGGTGGTTAGCAGCGAAAGCTTCTTTATGGAAAGAGTTTCCCGTAAATCAAAACTTGGCTCAGCCAGAAATTCGAGCAATTTGGCTCGATCGCGGCACAATTGTTAAAGCTAGAAACGAGCAAGGATTGGCGCAAGTTTTTGACAGACTATCGCAAGCCGGAATTAATACGGTATTTTTTGAAACGGTAAATGCTGGTTATACAGTTTATCCCAGCAAAGTCGCACCAGCACAAAATCCTTTAACTCGTAATTGGGACCCTTTAAAAGCTGCGGTAAAATTAGCCCATGCTAGAGGCATGGAATTACACGCTTGGGTATGGGTTTTTGCAGCAGGAAACCAGCGGCATAATAAAATTTTAAATATTGACTCTAACTATCCCGGACCAGTGCTTGCCGCTCATCCAGATTGGGCAGGTTACGATCGACGCGGAAAGATGATTCCTGAAGGTCAAAATAAGCCATTTTTTGACCCTGCAAATCCTCAATTACGTCAATATTTATTAAATCAGTACGAAGAAATCGTTACCAACTACAACGTAGACGGCTTACATTTAGACTATATTCGCTATCCTTTTCAAGACCATCAGCGCAATCGCAGCTACGGTTATGGTAAAGCAGCGCGATCGCAATTTCAACAAAAATATGGCATAGATCCGCTCAAAATTTCGCCCAGTCAAACTAATATGTGGCAAAATTGGACGGCGTTTCGTACTCAACAAATTGATAGCTTTGTTGCCCAAGTTTCGCAAAAAATGCGACAAAAGAAACCCGATTTAATTATGTCTGTGGCGGTATTTCCCCTACCGGAACAAGAAAGGATTCAAAAATTACAGCAACATTGGGAAGTTTGGGCAAACCGTGGCGATATTGATTTAATTGTTCCCATGACTTACGCCTTAGATACTCCGACTTTTAGCAGATTAGCACGACCTTGGATTACATCCCAAAAATTGGGTTCTACTTTATTAGTTCCTGGAATTCGTTTATTAAATTTACCAACTTTAGGAGCCTTCGACCAAATACAATTAATTAGAGATTTACCAGTAGGTGGTTACGCGCTATTCGCCGCCGAAAACCTACAAAATCAACAGCTACAGCAAGTTTTTAATAGTACTCAAGGTAAACCTAAAAACGAACCAATTCCTTTCCGCAATCCCTACAAAACCGCTGCCTTACGTTACACTTCCCTACGCAAAGAATGGGACTTTGTATCGCAAAACAAGCAATTACAAATGTCTAGCAGCAGAATTGCAGAATTTAACGCTCAAGCAGAAGTATTGCAAAACGCTTTAGATCAACTGGCAAAATCTCCATCAACAGCTAACTTACAAACAACAAAAGCATCATTAACCCGTTTTCAATCTCAATTTAGAACATTAATGAGCCAACACGCCTTGAATAATCAATACCAAGTTGGAGTATGGGAAAACCGTCTCGCCACCATCGAAAGATTAATCCGATTTGGCGATCGCGTGAAGAAGTGAGGAGTTATGGAATTTTAGATTTTAGATTTTAGATTTTGGATTAAAGGATAGGAGTTAGGAATGAGGAGTTAGAAGTTAAGAGTTAAGAGTTAAGAATTATAAATTATAAATTTTTTAATCTTCCCCCTCTACCCCTTCTACCCCCTCTACCCCCTCTACCCTCTCTAAAAGCACAATCTACGAATTATTTTGCTCGTCATTTGATTGTGATTCACTAACAGTTTCCGATTCCACTTCATTTGATTGAGATTCTTCTGCAATTTCGTCGGCTTCTTCTGGTTGGGGTTCAACTTTAGCAGGAGGTTTGGCAGGTTTGGGGGGACGTGCTAATGCAAGACTAACTGGAGCCTTGATTTCATCTCTATCGAATGATTTTTTACCTCTACCTTTACCTTTCCCTCTATCTCTATCTCTATCTCTGTCTCTATCTCCTCTATCTTCTCTATCTGCACGATTTGTTTTTACCGGAGGCGCAAAACTCTTTGTTTCAGTGCCTTCAGTCTGGGCATCTGTACGATTTGCTTTTACCGGAGGTGTAAAACTCTTTTCAGAATTGCCTTCAGTCTGAGTATCTGCACGATTTGTTTTTACTGGAGGCGTAAAACTTTTATTTTCAGAACTGACTTCAGTGTCAGGTTGTGCTTGACGCTCGGATTTTTTAATTGGACGTTCTACCATTGTTAATTTCTATTAATTTATCTGTATGATATATGGTTTTGGTGTGTAGGCAACCAATGCTGGGACACATTTAAAGGATTTTAGATATGAGCTTCGAGCTAGCATATGATAACGGTTTTGAAGCCCGTACTACAATAATTTAAAAAATATCGGGCAACATTTTGGTTGGCAGTTGCGATCGCTGCAAAGACGGCGCAACTGCAAAGCAAACTATTGAGCGATTAGAATCTCACCATCTTTAACATTTAGCAACTTGGAAACAACAACTTTTTCTCCTGGTTGCAATCCTTCAAGTATTTGGTATTTCTTATCTATAATTTTACCTAATTTTACCTGTTTCTGCTTGGCTATTAATTGAGAGGTTGCTGCTGTAGAATAAGGATTTTCACCTACATATACAAAGGCTTTTCCGGCGATGCGAAACACTGCTTCAGTGGGAATTAATACGCCAGACTGTTGATTCCAACTAATTCTAACTCGCGCAAATTGTCCGGCTCGCATCTTACCTTGTGTATTCTCAAATAATGCTTTTACTAATACCGTGCGGGTGGTGGAATTAACCTCTGGAGAAATGAAAAATATTTTCGCAGTACCTATATTTTCACCTCGATCGTCGATCAATTCTACGGGCATTCCTTTAACTAATTGTGATTTTTTTTCTAGGGAAACTGGAATATCAACTTCTAAAGGTTGATTTTGAGTAACGATCGCAACTCTAGTTGAAGGGTTTACTAAATCTCCGACTTTTACCGAAAGATTTGCTACTGTACCTTTGAAGGGAGCGTTAATTTTGTACTGTTGTGGCGCTGTTTGTGGAGGTTGAAGTGCTTTTTCTAACTTAGATATAGTTGCTTGCTGTGTTTGTATATTGGTACCTAAATTATTAAATTCTATTTTAGCGGCTTCAAGTCTTTGGGCGTATTCATCTTTTGTTTGTTTGGATATTGCACCTTCTGCGGCTAAATTAGCATATTTTTCGTATTTTTCTTGATTTAATCTTAAATTTTGCAGTTTCGATAATTGTTGAGCTTTTAATTCTTGAAGTTGAGTGCGAGCGTTTTGTAATTGTTGAGTATTTTGTAGGTTGGCAATATTATTATTACTAACTTTGGCAGATCGATTGTTGGAGTTAATTTGCAATAAAGGCGCTTGGGCTGCAATTGGACTTCCAACTTTTACAAATATTTGAGATACTTTACCTTGAGTATTTGCTTGAAGGCTAGCCGAGCGTAACGACTGTAAGCTAGCAATGAATTCCGAACTGTCTTTGATGCTACTCGTTTGTACTTCGGCGAGCTTAACTGATACTGCATTTTGTTGCACTATAGTACCCGAAGGCAATTTTTTGTCACGAGCGAGCAAATGCCAAAGTATTGTTACTCCACCTATTGTTAAAGCTACAGGTAACAGAATCAAAAGCAAACGTTGCCACCATTGTGGCGATTTTCTTGTATAATTGTTTTCTTGAATATTGGAATCGGAAAATTTCATGGCTTGTAGAGAACTGATGACTACTAAAACGCTCTTTAAATAAACATTGAAATTATCAATAAATTAATTTACAAGTTGTTTATTTAAAAAGTCATTTTTTATTTAGAGAATATTAAATATACTGAGTTTTTTAAGAGCAAAGCCGATGTTACAGGTTTCCGTAATCTCCGTTGGGTATACAAAATTCTGCGAAAGATACACAGAATGTTCGGAAAACACCATTAAACATTCAATCTCAAGCTAGACAATATATTAACTATTTTTCGTAAATTTATTTTATCTAAAAATTACCATTTATTTACATCTAAATAATAAATTTTATTTCATTAAATGAATTCGGTTTAATTTATGCAATTACTAGTTGCGATCGGGAATGGAAAATAAGCAACCGATCGTATACTGAGAGAATTTAAAAGTATCTGTTGTAACCTCATGACTGCTTTGATCCCCCCTTAAAAAGGAGGGTTAAAGTCACCCAATTCCGAAGGGTGATTTAGGGGGATCTCGAAAGTCTTCTAGTCTTATTTGTGGGAGGGCAAACATCCTCTGAGATTATTTACAGAAATATAGTTTTTTTAATTATTATCAATCCCGAACACTGAAACTGACATTTTATTAGCTGCCGATAAAAAACCGGGTTTTCAAGATTATTTTTCTAATTATTGTGAAGCGATAAGTTTATAAAAATATATTATTATGTACGCCGAACTATTAATATTTTCTAATATAAATAATAAAAAAAAGGCGGGAATTTCCCACCTCTATAAAAATTTAACCTTTAGTTAAGCGAATATGTTCCATTATTCGCTGTTTTCGATCGGGAGAATTGAGCTTAGGTTTAATAAACTCGTTTGTACTGCGAGCAAGATGCTCCATAATTCGCTTTTCGCGGTCGGATTTGTCAGCCATGTTTACTAAGTAAGTGAAAAATTGCAAAAAAAGAAGTGGTAAACGCAACTTGTTAATTAAAAAAAGCGCTTCCACATTAATTTTATTGTAGTACAAGGGTGCTAAGGTTTTGAATAAAAATGCTTTTTTATTAATTCAACAAATAGGACTTAGACAAATATAAATCAACAACTAGATTATTGACAAAATTAAAATTTTATATCTAATAGAGAATAATCAACAATTTCCGGTAAAATTCCTACTAGTAGCGCTTTTAGTAGCTTGAAATGTCAAACATTGTCAAACAGCCATGTGATGTCGGAGTAATCAAAGCCAAACGATGCTCTACTTCTTGTTCTCGTATTACCGAACGTTGGGTGATTGTCGCGACTATACTCGGTTCGAGTATGGCAATGATTGATGGCACTGTTGTCAATATCGCGCTACCAATATTGCAAGAAACAATGAACGCAACTGCTATTCAAGTGCAGTGGGTAGTTGAATCTTATGCTTTGTTTCTGGCTGCTTTAATTTTAGTAGGTGGCTCTTTAGGAGACAAATTTGGAAGACGATTGATTTATGCTTGTGGAATTGGTTTATTTGCTCTTGCTTCGGGATGGTGTGCGCTCTCACCAAATATTAATCAATTAATTGTAGCTCGCGCTTTTCAAGGAATTGGTGGTGCGCTATTAGTTCCCGGTAGTTTGGCAATTATTAGCGCTTCATTTACCGATTCTGAGCGAGGAAAAGCTATTGGAACTTGGTCGGCTTTTACAGCAATAACTTCAGC
Organism: uncultured cyanobacterium; assembly: GCA_963740315.1. Taxonomy (GTDB): domain Bacteria; phylum Cyanobacteriota; class Cyanobacteriia; order Cyanobacteriales; family Nostocaceae; genus Rivularia. The sequence continues at coordinate 1,079,946 of CAVUDP010000001.1, read as the reverse complement.
AATGGGACCCCTTTTAGGCGGTTGGTTGGTAGAAAATCTTTCTTGGAGATGGATATTTTTTATTAATGTACCCTTGGCAATCGTAGTACTATCAGTTTTATTTCGTTACGTTCCCGAAAGCCGCGATCGCGAATTTACCCGACTTGACTATTGGGGAGCGATGCTAGCAACTTTAGGTTTGGGAACGCTGGTATTTGGGTTAATTGAATCTTCCAATTTAGGGCTTTTCCATCCTTTAGCGATCGGTTGTTTGCTATTTGGAATAGTCGTTTTAGCTGCGTTTGTTTTCGTAGAGGCTAATATTTACAGTCCGATGATGCCTTTATCTTTATTCAAATCCCGTACCTTTAGCGGTGCCAATTTGCTGACACTATTTCTTTATTCAGCTTTGGGAGGAGTCTTCTATTTTGTTCCTTTCAATTTGATTCAGGTACAAGGTTACTCGCCAACGGCTGCTGGTGCGGCGTTTTTACCGTTTGTTCTGCTCATGTTCACTTTATCGCGATGGTCTGGTAATTTAGTAACTCGTTACGGTCCTAAGTTACCCTTGATGGTAGGACCGTTAGTTGCAGCAGTTGGTTTTATGCTGTTGGCAATCCCCGGAGTTGGCGGTAGTTACTGGACAACATTTTTCCCTGCTATTGTAATATTGGGTTTTGGGATGTCAATCAGCGTTGCTCCCTTGACAACAACCGTCATGGGTGCAGTTAGAAAGCGTCAAGTTGGTATCGCTTCGGGAGTTAATAACGCCGTTTCTCGTACCGCCGGATTACTTGCGATCGCCATTTTCAATATCTTTGTTTTCAATGCTTTCAATTCCAGTCTTGATGAACGTTTGGCAAAGTTAAACATACCATCTCAAGTACGTATTGCCTTAGCCAAAGAACGAATTAATTTAGCTGGTGCAAAGGTTCCCGATAATATAAGTAATGAGTTAAAAAACGGCATAGAACAAGCAATTAAACTTTCCTATGTAGATAGTTTTCGTTCGATCGCGTTCATCGCCGCAGCCTTAGCTGTAGCAAGTGCTGTAGTTGCATTATTAATGATAAAGAAAAAGCAGGTTAAAGGTATAAGTTAAAGGTTAAAGGTTAAAGGTTAAAATTTACCCTTGTCCCCTTGTCCCCCCATCCCCCATCCCCCCATCCCCCCATCTCCTTGTCCCCCCATCCCCCCATCCCCCCACTTACTATGAAAGGCTGGTTACAAGTTCCCCGTTTACGTATAGGTGAAGAAGCAGAGGAACACCGTCATGCTACTTGGTTAGAACTTTTCTACGATTTGGTTTTTGTAGTTGCTGTCTCGCAAATTGCCCATAAATTACAAGAAGATGTTTCTTTAAAAGGTTTTTTTGGCTTTGTATTTCTATTCATTCCTGTGTGGTGGGCGTGGATTGGAACTACATTTTACGCAAATCGATTTGATAGCGATGATATTAAACATCGACTTTTGACTGGTTTGCAAATGTTGGCGGTAGCTGCTCTTGCGGTTAACATTCATCATGGTTTGGGCGAAAGTTCTGCTGGCTTTGCGATCGCTTACGCTGTAACAAGATTTGTGCTGGTTTTGGAATACCTGCGCGTTGTTAAACATATTCCTCAAGCGCGAGGTTTGGCGACTTATTACTGTGCTGGTTTTTCTATTGCTGCGGTTTTATGGGTAATATCGGCTTTTGTCCCAATTCCCATACGTTTTGTACTTTGGGGGTTGGGTTTGGCTGTAGACTTTGCTACCGCAATTACTGCAAAACGCTTTCAAATTGCTTTGCTTCCCCACCCCGAACATTTACCCGAACGTTTTGGACTTTTTACGATTATTGTTTTAGGTGAAGCAATTATTGCTGTTGTAAATGGTGTTTCCGAACAAAAATGGGATGTGCAAAGCGCCATTTCTGCGGTGTTTGGCTTTGGTATTGCTTTTAGTCTGTGGTGGATTTACTTTGAAAATGTTAGCGGTTCAGTTTTACAAGGTTCTGGTGCTGGTAAGATTGGACTATTTCAAGTTTGGCTCTTTGGACATTTACCGTTAGTAATCGGACTTGCTACTACAGGGGTTGGAGTCGAACACGTAATCATGAGCGATGCAAATCAAGCTCTACCAACTCCTCAACGCTGGCTGATTTGTGGCGGTGTCGCTCTTTGTTTATTCAGTTTAAGTATTCTCCATAAAACGGGAATAATATTTAGATGCAAAGTCAGAGCAAAATACAGACTTGGTGCTGCCGCAACTTTGATATTTCTGGCTGTAGCTGGGATCGGTTTACCACCTTTAGCGATCGTCGGGTTGGTAGCTTTAGTTTGCGCGATTCAGGTAATCGAAGATTTATATCAAAGTGGCGAATTGTCTATATCTAAAAGTTGATTTTCAAAATAAGCTTTTTTGTTAAATTATTTGAAAACTGTAGAAGATACAAGTATTTGTAATTAGAAATATAAATTTTGCTTATTATTAGTTGTTAAAAAAAGATTATAAACCATTACTAATTTGCAGCGGAAATATATCTTAACTAAAGGTATGCTTTAATAACTTTAACCTATTAAACAATATAGATAAGCATCAGTTTCTATTACTATCTAAGAGGATGTTTTAAAAGTCATAAATAAAGCTCGCAAACTTTTAGATACCCCTAAATCCCCCGTATTATTGGGGGACTTTAACGTCGCTTTTTAAGGGGAGATAATCCGATGATTTCGTTAAAAACGATACTTATTAAACATCCTCTAAGCAAAACACAACTTTATACCGAAATTATACAAAATATAGAAAAGTATTTTTTACCTGTAAGTCAGAATATAGATTGCTTTTAACTGACATCTTGCAGCATTATCAACAAGCTCAAAAAGACCCAGAATATGCCGATCGCACGACGATAAATCATGTTTTTAGGAAATTTTGGGAATAGATATAAAACCGCAAGATGTGAATTTTAACCAATATTGTTTATCTCGATCGAAATAACCATAAGAGAAATTTAATCCTCATGTTTGATTCGCCTCAAATGTCGGCTAATCAACTGCTGATGGCTTTACCTCCCGAAGAATATCAACGCCTTATTCCTTACTTTAAGCCTGTCAATCTAACTTTAGGACAAGTTATTTACGAACCACAACAAGTAGTAAAAGAAGTCTATTTTCCTGGCACATCGATGATTTCTTTAGTTTCAATCATGAAAGATAATTCAACTACAGAAATCGGTTTGGTAGGAAATGAGGGAATGGTAGGAATTCCCGTATTTTTAGGAGGAAATATCGTTACAAATCGGGCGATCGTGCAAATTGAAGGTAACGCCATGAAAATGGATGCTGATGTTTTGCGGCGCGAATTTGAAAGGGGAGAGCAGTTACAGAAAAAGCTATTACTTTATACTCAAGCAAGATTAACTCAGATATCGCAAATAGCTGCTTGTAAATCCCATCATCTCATAGAAGAAAGACTTGCTCGTTGGCTGCTTTCAGTTCATGATTCCGTACACGATAATGAGTTACCGCTCACTCAAAAGTTTATCTCCGAAATTCTGGGGGTGCGTCGCGCTAGCGTTACTGAAGCAGCGATCGCACTTCAAAAAGCTGGATCGATCGGTTATAGCAGGGGACGAATAACTATTTTGAAAAGGGGAGAGTTAGAACAAAAAGCCTGTGAATGCTATGGCTTGATTCAAAATGAGTTCAAGCGATTGTTAAATATAAATTAACAGGACTTAACTGGCTCCTATGTACGATAGCGTACTGTTATTTTCTGCGATCGCGGTATTCTTTTGTTTACAGTCGTATGGTGTCAGCAAAGCTAATAACCTAACAGAATTTTGAATTTTAAGGACATTACATTGCTCTAGGTGTCTGGGATTTTGAATTATCAAACATCAAGTTTTCTGGTGTTTCGAGAAATCCATTAGTAAAATTCTTTTTTAAACTTGGTATTAACAAGCTGTTGATGCTGTAGGCAATTTATTGGAAAAACCCCTTTGCACATGACTCAGATAGTTTTTATTCTTGTGTCGTCAGGTGTTTTTCTAAATACGATTTAATCAAGAAAATGTTTCTCATATGTCCGAAATTGATGGTGCAATAGTTAATCAGTTGCTGGCTGCTTTATCTCCAGAAGATTACCAACGCCTTCTTCCTCATTTAGAAAATGTTTACTTAATGGCTGGGGATGTTTTATACGAGCCGGGAGAAACAATGACAGAAGTTTATTTCCCTACCTTGGCTATGGTTTCCTTAGTTTCGATCATGGAAAACGGTTCTACAACAGAAATTAGCTTGGTAGGTAAAGAAGGTATGGTAGGTTTGCCCGTTTTTTTGGGAGGTAATTCCACTACAAGCCGTGCGATCGTGCAAATTGAAGGTACTGCCATGATGCTAAATGCCAACGTGCTGAAAAGCGAGTTCGATCGAGGGGGAAAACTACAAACACTGCTGTTACTGTACGCGCAAGCATTATTTACTCAAGCTTCGCAAAATGCTGCGTGCAATCGACAGCACAATATTGAAGAAAGACTTGCTCGTTGGCTGCTGACAGCACGAGACTGTGTAATGAAAGACGAATTACACCTTACCCAAGAATTTATTTCTCAAATGTTAGGTACCCGTCGTAGTGGTGTTACTGTTGCAGCTGGTATCCTTCAACAAGCAGGAATGATTCGCTATACCCGTGGTAAGATTAGCATTTTGGATCGCGTCGCCCTAAAAGCTACAGCCTGTGAATGCTATCGCGTTGTCAAAAATGAATATATTCGTTTGCTTGAATCGAAAAAAACTTAGGAGTTAAGTACGATAGCGTACAGACAAGTTCAAAAGTATTATGCAAAGCTAAAAAAATAAAATAACTTTTAATGTGGATTGTTCCGTATAAATTTGTTAGGTCATTAAAAGCCAAATTTTAAATATATTACTTAGTCTCCTTGAAACAGAAAAAGTAGGAGAAATCTTTTTATAATTTTGCTACGTATCGAATCAAAAAATAGCAACCATCTTTTAAAGTACCTATAGTTTTTATAAGTAACAATTACCAAAATAAATACTAAGATACGAAGTCAGGATCGACTCTTATTTTACCCAGTATAATCCATCCTAAATTAACATAATTTATATTAAAAATTTTCCTCATTAGCAGTGAAAATTATTTTTTTCTGTTAAGCATCTGATAGAGGTATTGTATTTTTTTTCAAAACAATTAATAATTCGCGATCGTTAATTGATAATAATTATTTATAAGCTTTTATATATAAATCGGCGAAAGTAAAAACATAAAGGGTGATAGAGATGATTGATAAGCAACAGGAAACAGCAAAAGAATTGAGGAAATTGATACTTCGGGGGACTTGTCCATATTGCGCCTCCGTAAGAATAAAGTATCGTGAATACCTCACAAATCAAACATTTGGATTTCACTGTCTCAGTTGTGACTGGAAATCTCAATATAACTTAAGCGAATTGAAACAAGCTTCAGAAAAATGGTTTCCTATACAAAAATGATTCATTTATTTTATCTATGCTATTGAAAATTATACATAAGATTGTTTACGATAATTTTCAGCTTGTTATATAATAAATAGGTTAATTAAAGCTGATTATAAAATTAAATAAATAGCTAGATTATTTTATCGCGATCGGTCTTATTAACAATTAAAAATCATCCAAATATTGGTTTTATATATGATTCAGATAGGAAGTTTGGTTAAAGTACTATATCCCAGATATGTTTCTGAGTTTCATGGTGTAGTTGAAGCCGCTGAAGATGTATCGGGACGTTGGATAATTAGATTAGAAAATAATTCTATAAGCGATCGCGAAGAACCTTTGTTTTTATCTTTAGAAGAATCAGATATTGAAGTAGTTCTTATTTAATAAAGCGGGTAAGAGCGTTGGGGAAACGGTATAAAGTAGTAAATTATCAGAGTTTAGGAGCGATTGGGATTTAAAGTACTTTGCTTCTAACAGTTCTACTTGGTACATTAACCTTGAAGGAACTCACCTTTTTTATGTCTACACCATCTCCATCTACGTTTGCACCAACAACCTCCCTGGCTCTTTCCTCTTTCCACATCCGTTTGGAAACTTTGGAGAAAGAGCATCAATGGTTACTCAAGCAAATTAAGAAAAAACGCACCGAACAAAATAACTTTCTCGAACAGATGCGCTCTGTAGCGACAGAAATACATGGTAGATGTACTCCTTGTTTCCAGAAAATGGCGCGTCTGGATGAGGAAATACATCAGCTTTTTGATGAAATTTTGACTGCACGGAAGTTAGGAAAGCAAACTAAGAAAAACATCCAACAGGTTTATCGCAGCCTGCAATTAGGAGGGATAATCAGCATCAAACTTGGTTTTAAACAAGATGATGGTGATTCAGAAGATTTCTTTGAAGCGGAAGAAGATTTCTCCGATTCAGGTGAAGATGGATTGCAATACCAAGATAGTTCTCAAGGATATCGGGAAGCGCAACAAGTTGAGAGTGCAAACAAAAGTGGTGAATCAAAGAAGATTCGTCAGACATTTCTGAGGTTAGCTGAGATATTTCATCCCGATAAAGTCACCGATGGCGATATCCAGATGCACCACACAGAAATAATGAAGGAAATTAATAAAGCCTATCAAGAAGGTGATTTGGCGCGATTGCTCGAAATTGAAAGACTGCATCAGGTAGAAGAATCATTTTCAATTGATAGCGAAGATGATTTGACTCGTCAGTGCAAGAAGTTGGAGCAGCATAACGAATTTCTCAAAACCCAGTACGAAAACTTAAAAAGCGAACTTCGACTGGCGAAGACTACAGATGAAGGACAAATGGTTTCAGGTTTCAGGAAAGCTACTCGCGAGGGTATAGATCCAATTTCTCACATGGTTGAAGAAGTAGAAGCTGAAATTGAAGTAATTTCTTCAATATGTAACTTCGTCAAAGATTTTCGAGATAAAAAGATTACAATTAAAGAATTTCTTAAAGGTCCTCCGATTTTACGACAAAGGAACCAAGAAATGATTGATAATCTGTTTGAGGAGATGTTTGAATTTGACGAATTTGGAGATTTTTAGAAAGATTTCATTGGTTTGTAGTAAGGACTTTAGTCCCAATCTTGAGAGCTTAAGCTCTGACTACAAACCTTTTTAATGAGCTATCTTTAACCAGATTTTCAATTGCGCGATTAATTAAAGTTTCTCCTTCCAATACCGTTTCCACTGTATTAAACTGCTGTCGTAACTCCGCCGCACCGACAAAACCTTTAGCATACCAAGCCATATGTTTTCGTGCTTGATAAATTCCTTTATCTCCCTTGTATTCCCACAAAGCTTTTAAATGTTCTTTAGCGCATTCTAAAAGCTGAATAGTTGTCGGAGGAGCTAACTTTTCTCCAGTTTTAAGAAAATAATCGATTTCTCCAACCAAAAACGGATAACCTAAAGTACCCCGCGAACACATTACCCCATCAGCACCAGTCATTTCCAAACATTTAATTGCCGACTCAACAGAAAAAATATCTCCATTTGCGATAACCGGAATATCAAGCACTTCCTTAACGCGAGCAATCCATTCCCAACGAGCATTACCATTGTATCCTTGAGCGCGAGTACGTCCGTGAATAGTAATCATTTGCGCTCCTACATCCTGCATTCGTTTTGCAAAATCGAGGATAGTAATTTCCGCATCATCCCAGCCGATACGAGTTTTAACAGTTACGGGAATATCAACCGCGCTAACAACTTCGCGAACTATTGCCTCGGCTACTTCCGGCTGTCGTAACAGCGAAGAACCACCACCTTTTTTAGTAATTTTATTTACCGGACAACCCATATTAATATCGATAGTATCCGCACCTTCTGCTACAGCTTTTAGAGCCGCTTGTGCGAGAAAATCCGGACGACAATCAAATAATTGAATGCTTATCGGACGTTCGTTTATATCAACATCCATGACTTTCGGTAATTCCTTGACATGAGCCAATCCCGAAGCATGAACCATTTCGGTATACATCATTGAGTCAGGTGCATAGCGACGCACCAAACGGCGAAATACCAAGTCGGTAACACCTGATAAAGGTGATTGTAAAACTCGGCTGTTGACTTCCACCGAGCCAATTTTTAAAGGTGTTGAAAGTTTTGTTTTTAGTTCGGGGGAAAGCATAAATAATAGGTTAAAGGTTGAAGGTTGAAGGTTGAAGGTTGAAGATCAAAATCGGCGGTTGAAACCGCTTCTACACAAACAAAGTCCGCCTGCGCGGACTAATTTATAAAGATTTTTAGTTAGGGTTTCAACCATCAAGTTTCAAAATATTTGTTGGTTAGGCAGGGTTAAAGATTATTGATTTTCTACTTGTCGTCTAACTTCTTCTAAATCCAAATCTAAACCTTGGGCGATTTGTTCTATACTTAGCCCTAATTTTAGTAATCTAGGTATAGATTCAATACGTCCTTCTTGTTTTCCTTCTTGATAAACTCGCGTTTGCTTTAAATCGCTTAATCCAAACATTGGTTCGACTTCCTTTCTATTTCTCAAAAATATTTTTAATTAATCTTGATTTGGAGATTGATTTTTTACTTGTCGTCTAACTTCTTCTAAATCCAAATCTAAACCTTGGGCGATTTGTTCTATACTTAGCCCTAACTTTAGTAATCTAGGTATAGATTCAATTTGTAATTCTACACGTCCTTCTTCTTTCCCTTCTTTTTTCCCTTCTTCTTTCCCTTCTTCTTTACCTTCTTGATAAACTCGCGTTTGTTTCAAATCACTTAATCCAAACATGGTTTCAATCTCCTTTCTACTCATTTTAGGGAATTTATAAACTAAGATTGTCTCTATTAATTCTAATAACTGTCTTTGCTGACGTTCAGAGTTGATTTCTTGCTGGGTTCTGGCTATCAAATCTCTGGCGGCAACAATGGCAGTGTTTTTATCTTCAATTATTAATTTTATGGTAGCAATTCCCACTGGTAATGATGTTGTTTCTCCTAATTCATCAAGATAAATTCTGTTAACACGTCTGCTTTCAAAAAATTCGCGCTCATTGATTGATATCTGCTGTATCTATGCTGCGACTGGGATAAATTACTATTCCTCGCCAAGGATTTTTAGGTTTGTTTTGCCGGAGGTATAAAGATATTTCTGAAAATAGCCGCAAATAAATTTCTTCGTCGGTTTGAAATTGTACTTCTACAAAATAAATCGGGTTTTCTTGTGCTTGAGTGGGAAGAAAAACTCCATCAATTCGGAATGCTGTTTGCTTGATTTCGACGGAAGAGAATTCGTAAGCATCTGCTGTTTGAGGTGAGTTACCAATTAATTCAAAAAAGATGCTGGGGAATTCTTTAAAAAGACGGTAGAAGATGCTGTCTTGAAAAGTTGTTCATGGGGGAAACCCCCAAGATCACACTTTTCGCTATCTGTTTTCACGCTGATGAAATAGTTTAAATTTGGCGCTGTAAAGGATTTTATCGCGTTGTTGTTTGTAATCTTCACTAAATTTTCGATGCTAATAAAAATACGAAAAGACGTAGCAGTGCTACGTCTCTACATTTTTTGAATTCAAAATTTAGCGATTACCACCAGTAAATGCTTCTGACGGCTAATACTCCAGCGATCGCACTTGCTGCTAGTGATGTCAATGCTGCGCCAAATAACCACCATGCGGCACTTGCGGCGGCGGCTTTTGCGTCTTTAGCTTCTTTTTTGACTTGCTGTTGTACGGCTTTTATTCTTTTCTTGGTTTCTTTTTGGATGCGCTCTCCTCTTTCTAAAACGCTATCTCTGGCTGATTCAATTTGATTAACTATGCGATTCGCGTCTTTTTCTGAAATATCTTCGCGGGAACTGAGTACGGCAATCAAACTATCTCTATCAAATTCTGATAGACGATCGCGTAATGCTTCAAAGCCCATTTGCGGGTCGTCAAATAGTTTGGTGAAGTCTTGTTTAATTCCTTCGTAATTTAGCTCCGGACGCTCTAAGGAGTTGAGGTAATTACGAATTTTGTCTAAAGTTCCGTCAACTGCCGATTGTAGCTGTTGTTGCACCTGTTGGTACTGTTGGACGATTGAGTCGCGAGTAGATTCGATTTGATCTGCAATCCGGTTGGCTTCTTCTTCGGAAATGTCTTCTCTTTGCGAAAGTGCCGATACTAATGTGGAACGATCGAACTGAGAAACGCGATCGCCTATGTTTTCAATTCCGCTGCGTGGATCTTGCAATAACAACTGTAGATCGCGCTTGATTCCTTCGGGGTTGAGTTCTTCTTTATCGGTAGAGCGCAAATATTCTTCGATGTCGGCTTGGAAGTTTGCAACTCTTTCGCCGGTACGCTTGGCTAAACGGCTTGGTGCTTTTGCGATGTCGCTAATCGTATTTTGTACGTTGTCAATTACCTCGTTAATTTGTTCTTCGCTCAAGTCTTCACGCTGAGAAAGCAATTTTACCAAGGTTTCTCTATCTACTTGTGAAAGCCTTTCTCCTATTGCTGAAGCACCTTGTTTTGGATCGTCGAGCAGTTTTTGTAAATCGCGTTTGATTCCTTCGGGGTTAAGTGCTTCTTTGTCTGTGTTGCGTAAATATTCTTCGATCTTAGCTTCAAAGTTTGCAGCTCGTTCGCTGGTACGCTTGGCTAAACGACGCGGTGCCTTTACGATGTCGTTAATCGTATCTTGTACGTCGTCAATTACTTGGTTAACTTGTTCTTCGCTCAAATCATCGCGTTGAGAAAGCAATTTAACTAAGGTTTCTCTATCTACTTGTGAAAGTCTTTCTCTTATTGCTGAAGCTCCTTGTTTGGGATCGTCAACCAATTTTTGCAAATCGCGTTTGATTCCTTCGGGGTTAAGTTCTTCTTTGTCGGTGTTGCGTAAATACTCTGAAACCTTTTGTACGGTTTGTTCGTATTGCTGCTTGGTTTTTTCTGCAACTTTTCGCGGTGCTTGCAAGACGTTATCGCGTACAGACAGTAACTGGTCTATTTTTTGATTTACCTGTTCCTCGCTCAAATCATCGCGCTGACCGAGTAATTTAACTAACGTATCGCGGTCAAATTGTGAAAGGCGATCGCGTAACTGTTTGGCTCCGACTTCTGGATCTTCTATGAGTGTCTTAAATTCGCGTTTGATTCCTTCGGGATTGAGTTCGTCTTTGTTGGTATTGAGCAGATAATCTTCTACTTTTCCTCGCAATTCGTTAGCTTTATTTTTAGCTTGTTCTTGCAATTCTTGAGCGCGATTCAAAACTTCGTCGCGAGTGCTTTCAAGTTGACCAACTATATTATTAGCAACTTCAGGGCTAATATCTTCACGCTTGGAAAGCAATCCTACTAAATTGTTGCGGTCGAATTTTTGTAAGCGATCGCTCAATTCTTCAAAATTGGCTTCGGAATCTTCTAATAATTTGCTAAAGTCTTGCTTAATCGCTTCGGGGTTTAATTCTTCCTTACCTGTAGAACTGAGATAATCTTCAATTTGGCTGCGGAAGTTTTGCGATGTTGCTTCGTTTACGGTTTGTGAAACTTCGCTGCGAACTTCTTCCATCTGTTGGACGATTTCTTTGATTCTGTCTTCACTCAAGTCTTGGCGTTGTTTAAGTAAATCGGTTAAATAGTCCTTGTCAATTTCCTCTAACCGTTGTTTGACCTTTTTGGGGTCTGCATTGGTATCATAAATTGCTTCTTTGAATTCATCTTTTAGCGTTAAACGGTTGAAATGCCAAGGAAAAGAACTAAAAATATATTCTTCTACATCTGCCTTGATGGGATTAGAAGATGCTTGAGATATTTTTTGGGTAGCTTGTTCTTTCAGATTTTGCAACTGTTGGCTAATCTTATCAATATCGATGTCGGGAGCTTTTTCCTTGAGCTTTTGTAACTGAGGTTTAATTTTCTCGACATCCAAATCGGATAAATTAACCCGACTCATCAAAGCTGGAACAGCCGCACCTAAACCAGATTTAACTACTTGCTGCATTAGTAAACCACTACCACCAACTGCTGTAACTTCAGCCAGTTGTTTCTGCAAGTGCGAACCCAAATCTTCGGAATTCAATTGCTCCGGAGTAGCCTTTCCGATTAAATCTATTACCTGCTGCGTGGGATTTTGATCTCCTACAGCGTTTTGCCAAGCTCCTTCGAGCTGATCTGCAACTTTATTAATATCCTGTTGAGAAAAATCTGTACGATTGCTAATTAAGTTGATAAAAGTATCGCGGTTGATGCTTTGTAATAAATTGCTGCTAGCAAGAGATTGCAAGTTGCCATCTTGAAGGACTTTATCAAATTGACCGCGAATTTCGTTTAAGTTTAAATTGGGTAAATCTACAGAACTTAAAGAACTTTCTACAGTGTTTTTAATGCTATCGGCATCAAAACCAGAAGTTAATTCGCGACGAACTGCGGCGGTAATATCTTCTGCTGTGGAAACCATTTGATTTTTAGCAGCATTCGCACCCAAAACGCTTGTGGCGGTACCCATAATGCCTTGAACGCCAGAACTAGCAGTACTTACCAGAGAACCGATCAGCGAGCCAGCAGCCGACGAACCGAGCCAAGCAATCAGCGCAAAGTATGTAGACCAGATTACTACACCAATAATTCCGCCTAAAACAGTACTTTCGATTAAACTTAGTTTTACCGCTAAAAAGCTAGCAATGAATAAAGCTATCGTCGCGGTAAGTAATGCCCAAATACCGACTTTCGCTTCTACCTTGCGAATAGCTCCACCAACCGTATCACTATCGTCATCACCACCTAAGTCTTCACCTAACGCGGAAATCCCAACAGCGATTGAGAAATTGGTCAGCAGTAATTGAAAAGCGATCGCCATTACGATTCCAGATACTAAAGCAACTAAGAATTGCGGACCTGAAAAAATTAGTGATGCTTCTTGGGGAGTAACATATCCTTCTGTAATTATTGGTGCTTGTCCAATAAAAGGGTATAACTTTCCAACAATAGCGAGTGAGAACATAATCTTATCCTTGAACTAACTTGATGGCATACAGCTATTCTTTATTAAAAACAGCCTATTTCCACGCTAGCTAGCAGACACCATACCTTTTACTTCCGAAAGAAATATATGTTGATGTCAAAAGGAATGAAATTTCAAAAATGTGGAAATAATTGTTAACTATTATTGAGAATTTTGAAGTCGATCGAGAAGTATGTATAGAAAGTAGGAATTACGTAAACTAAACATAAAAATGCGGTATTTAAATGTCTGTAATACAAATTTCGTTATCGTTACCTGCATCAAAAAAAAAGTTAAACTTCCGATAAAACATAGTTTGAAATCAAATTTATCGGCATAGAACTAACAGATAACCCTATTTTTTATCGAAAAGACGGCAAACACCACACTAATATTACGGTTCACCCGAATTACTCATAGTATTAATTCTCATACATTAGACATTATGCAAGCAAACACTGATTGAGCCATAAGCAAGCCATAAAGAATTTATGAAGCAAACCGTCCAATCACGGGTTCGGGAAACCACCCTTCATTCACTGGCTGCACAGGCTCAGTATATATAACAGTGTAAGGGGGATAGTGAATAGCGGTGAGGTTCAATTTATTCATATTGATGCCTTAAAAAATTGCCCTAATAAAGCTAGTTACCTCAAAATTAAACCTTTTATATTCTCATTCATTCTTTTTGTAGTTATACGGAGCCTAAAATAAGATGGCAAAAGTAGTTGGAATTGACTTAGGTACAACTAATTCTTGCGTAGCAGTAATGGAAGGTGGTAAGCCCACGGTTATTGCTAACGCCGAAGGTTTTCGCACAACTCCTAGTGTTGTTGCTTTCGCGAAAAATGGCGATCGCCTTGTAGGACAAATCGCCAAGCGTCAAGCGGTGATGAATCCTGAAAATACTTTCTACTCGGTTAAGCGCTTTTTGGGACGGAAGCACGAAGAAATCACCCACGAAGCAACCGAAGTTTCTTACAGTATTGTTAAAGATGGCAACGGCAACGTTAAGCTTGATTGCCCTCAAGCTGGTAAGCAGTTTGCTCCCGAAGAAATTTCCTCACAAGTTCTCCGCAAGCTAGTTGACGACGCTAGTAAGTATACCGGCGAAACTATTACCCAAGCGGTAATCACCGTTCCCGCATACTTTAACGACTCTCAGCGTCAAGCAACCAAAGACGCTGGTAAGATTGCCGGTATTGAAGTAATGCGGATTATCAACGAACCTACTGCCGCTTCCTTGGCATATGGTTTGGATAAGAAGAGCAACGAAACCATCTTGGTATTTGACCTTGGTGGTGGTACCTTCGACGTATCGATCTTAGAAGTTGGCGACGGTGTATTTGAAGTACTTTCTACTTCTGGAGATACCCACCTTGGTGGTGACGACTTTGATAAAAAGATTGTTGATTATTTAGCTGCTGATTTCCAAAAGCAAGAAGGTATTGACTTACGCAAAGATAAGCAAGCTTTACAGCGTTTAACTGAAGCTGCTGAAAAAGCTAAAATCGAACTTTCCAGCGTTACACAAACAGAAATCAACCTACCATTTATTACCGCAACTCAGGATGGTCCCAAGCACTTGGATACAACCCTGACTCGCGCTAAATTTGAAGAAATTTGTTCTGACTTAATCGATCGCAGTCGCATTCCTGTTGAAAATGCATTGCGCGACGCAAAATTAAGCAAAGAGAATATCGACGAAATCGTACTAGTTGGTGGTTCTACCCGTATTCCCGCAGTACAAGACGTAGTTAAGCGCGTATTAGGAAAAGATCCTAACCAAAGCGTTAACCCAGACGAAGTTGTAGCAGTTGGTGCTGCAATCCAAGCTGGTGTACTTTCTGGTGAAGTTACCGGAATCTTGCTCTTAGACGTAAGTCCGTTATCCTTGGGTGTGGAAACTCTTGGTGGCGTAATGACCAAGATTATTCCTCGCAACACCACCATTCCTACCAAAAAATCCGAAGTATTCTCCACAGCTGTAGACGGACAAACCAACGTAGAAATTCACGTACTCCAAGGTGAGCGTGAAATGTCCAACGACAACAAGAGCTTGGGAACCTTCCGTTTAGATGGAATTCCTCCCGCACCTCGCGGAGTACCTCAAATTGAAGTTACCTTCGATATTGACGCTAACGGTATCTTGAACGTTACCGCTAAAGACAAAGGTACTGGTAAAGAACAATCCATCAGCATTACAGGTGCTTCCACTTTGGATAAAACCGAAGTCGAAAGAATGGTTAACGAAGCAGAAAGCTTCTCCTCAACCGACAAAGATCGTCGCGAGAAAATCGATCGCAAAAACCAAGCTGATTCCTTGGCGTATCAAGCAGAAAAGCAGATACAAGAATTGGGAGATAAAATCCCCGCAGAAGACAAAACCAAAATCGAAGGTTTAGTCAAAGATTTGAAAGAAGCCGTCACCAAAGAAGACGACGAGCAAATTCAAAAGCTAACGCCAGAATTGCAACAAGCACTATTCACCGTTGGTAGCAATATGTATCAGCAAGCAGGTGCTACTCCTGATGGAACTGCTCCTGGTGGTGAGTCTCCTAACGGTGCAACTGGAGATGCAGACAGTGCTTCTACAGGTACGGGTGATGATGTAATTGATGCCGATTTCACCGAGTCTAAGTAGTCATTTTTACGGTGAGTTAAATACTCACCTTTGACTTAAATAATGTTGAAAATCCCCGTATTCTAAGAAGAATTGCGGGGATTTTTAATTGATACTGGTTTATAGATCGAGCCATAAACGAAGAGTCCGAATTAACTATAACAGCGGGACGTACCTTTATTGCCGAAAGGTCAGAAAAAGGATAGCGGACTAAAATTACACTATTTTTCGAGTAATTCGGCATAAATATCATCCTCCTGATTATCCCAAACCTTATTTAAAGCTGTTTCACTTGCTGTTGTCCAAAATTGCTTCTCATCTTCATCCGAAATCAACGTAATTAAAACTTTACTCCCTTCAGATAGTTGAATATCTTCTAGTAGTTCTACTTTGCCATTACGAACAATAGCCCACAAGCTTTTAAGCATTTCGTTAGCTCCAAAATTATATTTGATTTTTAAATCAAGGATAAAACAAATCAAATTATTTATAAAATCGAATATCGCTGTTAGAGTAGAGCCGTATAACTCATAACCTTCTAACTCCTCTTGAAATTGGGGAAAAGTAATTACCTTTATTATTGATTGTTATGCCATCTTTATTTAAAAATATTCTCCAAAATCCATCCGAATCTCATGTAAAACAGAAAAGAACCTTGCTGATACCTCGTTCCGAACGGCGAGGATTCTTTTTGTTATTTACTTTTATGACAACTTTGGGATGGATTGGAGGGGGAATTGCCAGTCTTGCTTTAGAAAAAATTCTGCGAGAGAATATACCCGTTGATTTCGCTCAAAACGAAATATTGTGGTACCGAATTGCAAAATTAATTGCTAGTAGTTTATTTGCATTAATTTTCGCCGCAGATCAATCCATACCCTTGAGTAAATATATATCAGGTTGGTCTTGGATGTTAGCAACCACAATCGGCTGGTTAGTTGCAAATACAGTTTCTACAGCTTGGATTGCCTATATTTCATCGATCGCCGCATCAACAAATCAAATATCACCACAAGCGATTATCTTCTTTGGAATACTATCAACAACTGCTTATATTTTTTCCGGGTTGTGGCTGGGTTTATTGCAATGGTTGGTGTTGCGGAGATATGCAAAAGGTGCATGGTGGTGGAATTTTGTACCGTCTATTTCATACTTTGTTATTAGTATTTCGGTTTTATTAGTTTCTTTAGTACAAAATAGTATCCCAGTAATACACCGCGATGTCACTTTATATTTAGTCAAACAAGGATTAACAGCATTCATTTTAGCTGTAATTCCGGCTATTGCTTTTTGTCGCTTGCGGAAAAACAATCAATAATAAATTTTTTATTAGTTTGTAGTAAGGGCTTTAGCCCTTTTGTTGGAAGATTAGTTTGTAGTAAGGGCTTTAGCCCTCAGTTGGAAGATTAGTTTGTAGTAAGGGCTTTAGCCCTCGGTTGGAAGATTAGTTTGTAGTAAGGGCTTTAGCCCTCAGTTGGAAGATTAGTTTGTAGTAAGGGCTTTAGCCCTCAGTTGGAAGATTAGTTTGTAGTAAGGGCTTTAGCCCTCGGTTGGAAGAGCTAAAGCTCTTACTACGAACCTGAATCTTTAACTGAAACTCAAAACCCCTTCTTCTGCATCTAAAGTTGCCGTCATGCCTACGGGTAAAGCGGCGTTGGGTGCTTGATGTCCGAAAGGTAAGTCGGAAACTACGGGAATACCTAAATCGCCGAGGCGATCGCGCAAGACTTCTTCTACGCTGAAGCTGGGTACATTTGCTGGTGCTTCGCAATGGGTAAAGCTACCTAAAGCAATTCCGGCTACTTTTGATAAAGCGCCGCTCATTCGCCATTGAGTTAACATTCTATCGATGCGGTAGGGTGCTTCTGCTACGTCTTCTATTGCTAAAATTACGCCGTCAAGTTGTGGCTGCATTGGCGTACCTAAAAGATGAGTTGCGACTGTCAGGTTTGCTGGTAATAATTTACCGCTAACTGTACCACCTCCCCATCCTTTACCTTTTAAAGGTTCCAGAGATTTACCTTCTACTAAATTAAATAATCTTTGTATTGACCAAGTTGGTTCTTGAGCTAAAGTGATCATTACAGGTGCATGAACCGCACAAATTCCGACTTTGTAAAGACTCCACAATAAAGCTGTGATATCGGAGAAACCAATTAACCATTTTGGGAATGAGGCATTGGGAGTTTTTTGTTGCAACATCCAAGTCCATTCTTCCAAAATCCGCATAGTGCCAAAACCACCTCTAGCGCAAAGAATACCGCGACATTCGGGATCTTGCCAAGCTGCTGCTAAGTGATTGCGGCGTTTTTCGTCGTTACCCGCTAAATATCCCCATCTATCTTGTATTTCCGGAATTACTTCCACTCGATAACCGCGCGATCGCCAAATTTCTACACCACTTTGAAATGCTTCAAATTCCTGCAAAGCACCGCTCGGAGCAATTACTCTTAATAAGTCGCCAGGTTGTAAAGGTTGCGGTATCAGCAAGCTGACGGGGTGTTGAGTTTTGACTTGCATTGAAGGGTTATTTGTAATAGATACGAATGGGGAAGTTGTCATTTGTTGTTTGTTTTTCCTAGTTCACGATTAGTAAGTGTTTATCCGTAAAATTGAGATCGAAATAATTAATAATTCTAAAATTTCCGCTTATTTTAAAGTTGAAAATCTAAAATGTCTATAAACCACTTTTCAAAACGTTCGCCTAATACTTCTAAAGAGAATAGGTTTTGTACGGTATCGCGGCAGGTTTGGCGATTAATTTGACCTAATCGCTTTGTTGCTTCTATTAATCCTGTAACACTATCTGGTTCTATTAAAAAGCCAGTTTCACCGTCTTTAATAATAGATGCAGGACCGCCACGACTATAAGAAATTACTGGAACTCCACAAGCTAAAGCTTCAATTGCAACATTACCGAATGCTTCCACCCAACGAGGTGTCATAATTAATGCCCGACATTCACGGACAACCTGCTGCATTTCCTTTGTAGATAAAAACCCTAAATAATCAAAAGGTGCATTTGGGTAATCCTGCTGAATTTTCTGCCAGTATGATTCATCTTGAATTTTACCCATAACCTTGAGAGGAATGTTAGTACTGTTTGCTACAGCGATCGCATCTTCTAAACCTTTTTCCGGAGAAATTCGACCCAACCAAGCTAATTGTTGTTTGGGTTCGCTGCAAAATTGATACAAAGATAAATCTATGCCGCTGCTTAAATAATATATAGGTGGAGTTAATTCGGGAAAAGTAGCAGCTTGTGCGGAAGTATAAAACCCAATCGTGCCGGGAAACTGCTTTGATATTTGCACGATAATTCGATCCAGAGCATCGGAAAGAGAACCCATGCTGACAAAATGAGCTATAGGGCGTTTTAAATAAGGTGTCAAGTAAAAAGGCAACCAATCGTAAGCAAAGTTAACAATTAGATCGTATTCACCTTCAACTTGACGAACGTAATCCCACATATTAGCTAAAACAGAATTTTCTGGCATTGTAATAGGGGTTTGACGTTCTAAACTTTGGGCAATGATTTGTAAATTTCCCGAAATCTGCATTATCGGTAAATCATCCCAACTAGAGCCAGCAGGAGCAACAACTTGTAAATCGTGTCCCCGCCGCATAACTTCACGAGCAATATTGTACAAACTTAATTCCACACCACCACCCAATCCAGAACCAAGAGGTCCCACGGGAGTAGAAACGAACAATAATTTCATCCGTAAATTTAAAAGCTTGATTACAAACTAAATATTAAATCCCCATGTTGCCTAAAACCAAAATATTGAAACGACACACATAAATTATGTAGAGACGTAGCACTGCTACGTCTCCCTATGGGCGTACATAGCAACGATTTAGTGAAATTATTAAAGTGGTACTGCTGTAACGAAGATTTCAAAGTAACAACGAACTTTGTTTATCCAACCATAACTTTTCAAAGTAGCAACGAACTTTGTTTATCCAACCATGACTTTTCAAAGTAGCAACGAACTTTGTTTATCCAACCATAACTTTTCAAAGTAGCAACGAACTTTGTTTATCCAACCATAACTTTTCAAAGTAGCAACGAACTTTGTTTATCCAACCATAACTTTTCAAAGTAGCAACGAACTTTGTTTATCCAACCATGACTTTTCAAAGTAGCAACGAACTTTGTTTATCCAACCATAACGTTTCAAAGACGTAGCAGTGCTACGTCTCTACATTAGTTGTCTGTTTCTTCCCATTCTTGTGGATATTGAATTTGGGTTTCTGGTTGCTCGGATGGTAAAACACGGATGCGATTCATTTGCGAAATTGCATACCTTGCTGTTTCTTGCACTTCTGGATCTTCATCTTGTGCTGCCATTGAGAGCATTTGACTAATTTGAGTCATCGTCTCATAAACGCGGGTTAAGTCGCGGATGGCGTTTTTTCGCACGTCGGGGCTTTCATCTTGCAGGGAAACTGCTAAGGCACGATTCATTGGCTTGAGGGTGCGAGTACCAATTTCCGCTAAAGCTGCCAAAATTAAGCTGCGTTGCTGCGAGTCAGCATCAGCCATCTGCTCTACCAATGGTTGAATTGCTCGCGAATCTCCTTTTTGTCCTAATTCCCAAATAGCTTTGCGTCGTTGTGTGGGATTGGAACTTTGCAAATCTCCGATTAATTCATCAACAACGTTAATTTTGGCAAGACGGGAAGTATTTTCTGTCGGAAGTAATTTTGGAGATGGTGTAATTGTGGCTGGTACATCTTCAAAATCGCCAGCAGGCAAATATTTTCGATCTTCGTTCGTATTAGTAAATTGATGTTGAGGTGGTTGAACTATGTCAGTATCATCATCCACGTAAGTATCATTATTGTTTTGTCGCTTATATCTTATCCATTGAACTATATAAAATAAAGTACCCGCACCAGCTAATACTCCCATCGCTATCAAAGCAAGCTCGATCAAACGGCTTAGGGAAGAATTTACTTCATCTAAAGATTCTTCAGAAACAGGCTCTGGGGTAGGTGTAGAAATATTACTAGATTGCTTTAAAGTTTCTGTTTTTATCAGTTCCCTGGTTTGACTACCTGCAATACCATCCGCAATCAAACCATTTTTCTGCTGAAATTCGATTACAGCATTGCGTGTAGTTGCACCAAATTGTCCATCGGGGATGCCATCGTAATAACCCAATTTTTTCAACTGGGTTTGCAGCACTTTTACATCTTCTCCCACACTACCCGTTCTCAGGTTAGAGCGCGTAGTCGTATCTGAGGAATCAGCTTGAGCAACTTTTAAAAAAGATGGTGTGCGATCGAAATTAGCTGCAACTGCCGGATTAATGTTAAATCCAAAGCAGCTAAGATAAGTAAATATAACTATAAAAGAATGGCATCGCCTCATACAGCAAATTTCAGCAAAACAGTAGTGTAAAAGTTACCGTCACAACAATAACTTTAATCTACCTAAATGTTAACTTTTTTATTGACAAAAAAATTTAATAACTAGATGAAGACAAGATATATCGCGTCTCTACATTATTTCCGGTTCCGACTCTTTAATTGCTATTTTCAAAGGCTTCAGTTTTTTCTCAGATATTTCTACAGATGGTTGCGTAGTCTCAACAACTTCCGGATCGTTCTTTTGATTTAAAACATCGCGCTGATTAATCAAATAGATGCTGACTATAGTTATCGTGACTCCCACCCATTGCAAAGTACTTAGAACTTCATTTAATAAGATATTGCCGAATATCAAAGCGAATATGGGAGTTAGAAAAGTTAGAGAACTTAAACTGGTGAGATTTCCACTTGAAGCGAAATAGAAAAACACCCCGTAGGCGATCGCGCTGCCAAATATAGCTGCATAACCCAAGGCTACCCAATCCGACGGTACTAAATTCTGCCATTGCTGGGATTCTGTTGTCGCGGAAATTCCCCACAACGGTAAGCCACCGATTATCATATGCCATCCGGTAGCGGTAACAGCATCAACATGACGAGTTACAAACCGAATCATTACCGTTCCCACTGCCATACTTAACGCAGCTAGCAGCATCAAGAATTCGCCGCTTTGAAAAAATGATTGAGAAATCGTAAAGGTGGATTCGGCGCTATTAGAGAAAATACTGAAAATTAATTCATCGGGTAAACCAATTAGACTAATACCAGTAACGCCGATCGCTAACCCCAACCATCCATATAAACCGATTTTTTCCGCAAACAGCCACGAACACAACAGCGCCACGGCTAAAGGTTGAGAATCAATCATCACCGAACCCAAACCAGCACCAGTTCTAACTAAGCCTGCCGCTAAAAAGCCTTGAAACAGCGCTCCATCCACCAATCCAAACAAAGCAATCCACAGCCAAGCCTTCCAACCTTTGGGTTGAGGTTTACCCATAATTGCAGCTGCAATCAAAACCAATATCCCCGCCGGGAATAATCGCAATCCCGCTAAGAAAAAAGGCGTAGTGTGCGGCATAACTCCCTTCATCGCCACCATCGCCGTACCCCAAAGGAAAAAAGGCGAAATTAATAACAATGGCTTTAAAAAAGAATCTACTGACGCACTTTTATTTAACTGCATGAGATTACGGATTTGATTTACGT
This sequence comes from uncultured cyanobacterium, assembly GCA_963740315.1. Lineage (GTDB taxonomy): Bacteria > Cyanobacteriota > Cyanobacteriia > Cyanobacteriales > Nostocaceae > Rivularia. The sequence continues at coordinate 1,057,804 of CAVUDP010000001.1, read as the reverse complement.
AGGTCAAGGTTAAATTTATCTTAACTAATTATTGCGTTTTGTGAAGGCATTAATACTTATGATTGAGGTTAAAGGTTAGAGGTTAAGCTTTTTGTAGGTTGGGTTGACGGAGGAAACCCAACATCAAATTTGTTGCGCTAATAGGAGATTTGATTTTAATTAATTAGAATCGGACGGGCAGGGATGCCCATCCCACAAGAGTTTAGAGTTAAATATTTGTTTTTTTAATCCCAGGGGGTGTGACTATGGATGATGAAAGAAAATATCTTGACATTGAAAGGTTTCTCAAAAGATATGCTGCTGGGGAAAGAAACTTTGCTGGGATTGCAATTAGTGGAGGGGGGTTAGATGGACAAGATTTTCGAGAAATAGATTTTAGTGAAAGCGATTTAACAGCTGTTGATTTAAGTGGCTCAAACTTAAGTCATGCTGATTTGAGTGGAGCCATAATGCTTTGCGTTAATCTGTATGCTGCAAATCTCAGTTATGCTAATTTGCAAGGTGCTGATTTAAGTGGTGCTGATTGTAGAGGGGCTAATTTTAGAAATGCCAATCTTGATGAAGCTATTTTAAGTGCTGCTGATTTTACAGGTGCTGACTTTTACGGTGCGGAAATGGATGATGCTATTTTGATTGGAACCGATTTTAGAGCAGCCCAAAATTTTAGCAGCCCCGGACAAGGTTCTTTAATCTGTAAAACTTTTTGGGCTGATGGGGAATTCTTTAAAGGTCCCGATTGGTTAGAATAATATATTTACCAATTATCAATTACCTATTACCCATTCCCTCTTTTAATATGTCATTAACCCGCGCTGACTTGGAATCTAGCCGCTTGCATCAAATGATTTCGCAATCGGGTTTGGGAATGCAACTATTAAGCGAAAGCCAGTTGCAACACTCTATTCGCGTTACGTTAAATTCGCACAAACCACATACGGATGTTTGGCTGTTCGCTTATGGTTCCTTAATTTGGAATCCTGTATTTAATTTTATTGAGCGTCGTGTAGGAACTATTTACGGTTGGCATCGCCGCTTTTGTTTGCGGGCATTGGTTGGTAGGGGGACACCAGAGCATCCCGGTTTGGTACTGGGCTTGGATTGCGGGGGTAGCTGTCGCGGTGTGGTTTATCGTATTCCTGCTGCCGATGTGGAGTCGGAATTGTTGCTGTTGTGGCGGCGAGAAATGGTAATCGGCTCGTATATTCCCCGATGGGTAAAGGTAGTTGATGGTACCGACGAAGTAATGGCGATCGCCTTTATCATCAACCGCCATCATCCAGATTACGCCGGTAAAATGTCTTTTGAAAACACCGTTAATACTATTGCCACAGCAAAAGGTGAACTCGGTTCGAGTGCTGAATATTTAATGCAAACAGTTAAGGGATTGGAAACGGTGGGAATAGCAGATAAACAACTGTTGCAATTACATTCTGCTGTATTAGCACAACAGAATAATAAGTAATTATTGAGAATTACTAATTAATTGACTTTTTTGATTGAGCAATTCTTGGACATCCGCAGGCAGTTGTGCAAAATCTGAATGCGCGATCGCATTTTTCGCAAGTTCTACCTGTATCTCAATAGCAATATCTTCAAGTTTCATTTTTTCGTGATGGTACATTTCTGTATTTGGAACCCACCATTCGTAAATTACCTCTAAATCTGAATATAGTCGGCATTTAACAATTTTTTCGTATTCTTCACCAACTTTTCCTAAATATCGGGCTATTTCGGTTTTGGTCATTTTTTATCCTTTGGGGTTATTTTTTTACATATAGCGATCGTATCTAAATTTTAATGATTTTGAGTGTTGAGAAACCCGGTTTTTCCAAAAAACCGGGTTTCTGAATGTTCAAACATATATAGCATTGCTTGTAAGATATTTTTGCTACAAGCGAATTTAATGTATTTAATAGCTTTTATTTATTAACGATTTAATTGATTCGTTTTCTTTCTTATCCGTCAGGGGTTGCAAACCCCTGTCTCATAGCATAAGTCCATTAAAATGGACTGGGAAAATGTAGCTATTTTTACAATATTTTGATACAGGTTTATTAATTGAATTTCTAATTATCTTTATCCATATAAGCACTGATGCGAAAGTAACAATTTTACATTCAAAACGGTAAGTGAACTACTTTTTTAAATAAGTTTAATAATCGGGAGCGTTGAATGCCTGTAGGATTACCAGAATTTGTTGAAAACCCAGAAAATCGTTGCCCAGTAGTTTTATTGCTCGACACTTCAGGCTCGATGTGTGGGGAACCAATTCAAGAGTTAAATCGAGGTATCGCTGCTTTTAAAGAAGATGTAGTCAAAGATGCTCAAGCGTCTTTAAGTGTGGAACTTGCGATCGTCACCTTTGGCGGATCGGTGCAGTTGATTCAAGATTTTACCAGCATTGATAATTTTAACCCCCCGCAACTGGAAGCAAATAGTCAGACTCCAATGGGTGAAGCGATTGAGTACGGTTTAGATTTACTTGAAACACGTAAATTAATTTATAAAGAAAACGGTATTTTATACTATCGCCCTTGGGTATTTTTGATTACCGATGGAGCGCCAACGGATTACTGGCAATCTGCGGCACAGCGGGTAAAAGAAGCTGAAGCACAGCGCCGACAATGTTTTTTTGCGGTTGGTGTCAAAGGTGCGGATCTGAATACTTTAAGACAAATAGCACCGCGTGAACCGATGATGCTTAACGGTTTGGATTTTCGTTCTATGTTCGTTTGGCTTTCTACTTCGATGAAGCGAGTATCCGGCGGTAAGGTTGGTGAAGCAATTGCATTACCGGCTGTTGGATGGGGACAAGTTACGGCGTGAAGTTCAACAAGTTGCCCTCATTCTTCTAAGGTGAGGGCGATTAAGCTTACTCACGACAAGTACAAAAGTTTTGTAAATATTAAATTCATTTGAGGAAATGTTGTGAATTGGAAAGCAATTGCACGTTATGAAGTTGGAATTAGTCACCAAAAGCAGCAATTACCTTGTCAAGATTTTGCGGATTTTCGCATTCTTGATGATGTAATTATTGGAGCAGTTGCTGACGGTGCTGGTAGTGCGAAATATTCGGATGTTGGCGCTAAATTGGCTGTTGAAGCGGTAAGAAATTATCTAAGATGGCAAAGAAAAAGTTTTTCTCAACCAATTTCTGAGAAAACAGCAAAAAAGTGATTTAAAAATGCTCTTGAAAAAGTAAATACAGCTTTACAAAAACAAGCAGACGAGAAAGATTACTCTGTCAACGATTTGGCTTGCACGCTGTTAGTTTTTGTTGCGACTCCTGACTGGATTGCGGCTATGCAGATTGGTGATGGATTTATTGTAGTGCGTTCCCAAGATTCAGAATATCAGATGCTTTTTCAACCAGATAAGGGAGAATTCGCTAACGAGACAACTTTTGTTACTTCAGTAAATGCTTTGGATGATATGCAGATAAAAGTTTTTTCAGAAAAACCAGAATTTATCTGTGCTTCCACTGATGGATTAGAAAAAGTCGCAATTCGTTTTTCTGACTGGAAGCCTTTTCCACCTTTCTTTAAACCGTTAGAAGAATATCTCCAGGAAACCGAAAAACCTGAAGAGGAACACGAATACATCGTAAACTTTCTCAAGTTAGAACAACTCAATGCTCGTACTGATGATGATAAAACCTTGCTTTTATGCTTGTTTGATAACAGTAAGTAGGTGGGTACAAATAAATATAATATGCTCCGTCATTGCGAGGAACGAAGCAATCCCAGTCGTTGCGATGAACCGCACATAAAGGTGATTGCTTCGTCGTTCCTCCTCGCAATGACATCTTACATTTAATTACGCCAACCTACTTAAAGTTTAATGAAAGCTTACATACGCACTGATAATAATCAATCTATAACTCTAGTTAAGGAAATTGCAAGCAGTGGTGAAGGTAAGGTTTGGCAAACTAATCTCAATGGCTATATAGCAAAAATTTACCACAACCGACCAAGCTTTGAGCAAGTACAAAAGCTTAAAGTGATGCTAGCTAATCCACCAGAAGAACCAAATGCTCATCACAATCATATTTCTTTCGCTTGGTGCAAGTCTCTGCTGACAGATACGGGAGGTAATTGTGTCGGCTTTTTGATGCCAGAAATTAAAAATGCTAAAGAATTAATTGATATATATAATTCTCAACGTCGGAAAAGACTTAATCTTGAAATTGATTGGCGTTTCTTACACTTTACAGCTTTAAACATTGCCTCAATTATTGAAGCAATTCATGCAAAAGGCTACGTTTTAGGTGATATCAAACCGCAAAATATTTTAGTTAATAACCGGGCTTTACCTTCAATTATTGATACCGATTCGTTTCAAGTTAGCAATCCTCATACGGGTAAAGTTTATCGCTGTTTGGTAGGTTCGGAAGGTTTTACACCACCAGAATTGATTGGAAAGGATTTTGCTACTATCAATCAAACAGAAATTCACGATCGTTTTCGTTTAGCAACGATAATTTATCATTTATTGTTTAGCGATTCTCCTTTTAGCGGGCAGTGGAAAGGAGCAGGAGAAACACCGCAACCTAGCGAACTAATTCGTCAGGGATTTTGGCTTCATGGACAAAATAGTTTAATTAAACCAGTAGCGAGAACTATTTTATTTAATGTTGTTCATACACAAATTCAGCAAAATTTTATCAGATGCTTTAGCTACGGACATAAAAACCCAAATTTACGTCCAAGTGCTAGAGAATGGGTATCAGCGCTAAAACTTGCTGTCAACGATTTATCCCTTTGTGGGAAAGTTGATAGTCACTACTATATGCGGAGTTTGGGTAAATGTTATTGGTGCGATCGCGCTCAAAATCTCGGTGTAGATATCTTTCCTGCAACTGGTAAACCAAAGCCGCAATCTAGCGTTACTGTACCGACATCGGAATCTAGAGTTTTTGCTGCGACTGATATTTTGGAGTTAGTTAAGCAAATTGGTTATGAAGTTACAGCAGTAGGTCAAGTAATTGATACTTGTTACCATAATAAAATTAGAAAAATTTTATTTATTAACTTTAATAATTTTACAACTTCTGTCAGGGGCTATAATGCATTCCAAGTCATAATATTTGATGAATGTATACAAGATTTTTTGAAGTCATTTATAAATAATAATGATTATATTAAAGTTAAAGGGAAAATTGAAATTTATCAAAAACCTAACGCCAAGATTCCACAAATAATCGTTCGCGATTTAAATCAAATAGACTTTATCTCTATGCAAGAAGCTTATACATTACTTAAATCATTAAATAATACATCAACAACATTAAAAAAAAACTTAAACCAAATTAGTTTAAATCAACAATCAACTCATACAAATTTAAGTTCAAATAATTCTCAATCGTCTGTGATAAATATAGGTGACAAAATACAAGTTACAAATTCTTCACATCCGAAATATTTAAATATAGGAACTGTGGTTAAGTATCGTTCACTTCCTTCAGGGCAATTAAGTTTAGAAGTAGATTTTGATGGGCAGAAAATAGAATTTGAATATACAGATGTTGTTAATTTTGGTCAGAATCAATCAACTAGTTCAGTTCAAAATAAATTAACTAATTCGTCTAATGGAAGTCAAAAAAAATATGAAATCACAGAAAAATTAGAATCGATAATATTTTTAATATTATTTGAAATAATCTTATGCTTCTTTTCATTTAATTTCATAGATAAAATGTTGCCTGCAATAGCCCAATACGATAATTTAATAAATTCAAGTCAGGGGTTTTTATGGTTTTTCTATATTATTATGCTTGGATTTGTATATTTCTGTATATTATTTTTTATGGGATTACCAATAATATGTTGTTGGACTTATATTAAAGAACATTTAAAGGATGTTTGAAAAGTCTAATTTATAACTTTACCTAGCTGTTTAAATCGTTGCTACACAAACAAAACCATCTGCACAAGCGATAAATTGGTTAGTCCACGGAGGTGGACTTTGCCTGTGTAGTAGCGAATTATATTCGCCGAATACTTTTAAAATATTCTTTTATACTGAACTTTTCGATTAGCTCTTTAAACATAAATGTTGGGTTTCGTTCCTCAACCCAACCTACATAAAATAATAAATATTTAGTCCATTTTAATGGACTTCCGCTATTAGCCCGGAAATTGATTTCCGGGCAGTTATAAACGAAGCAAAAAAGCCAGATTAATCTCTCTACAAACTCGCGATCAATTGAACCCCAAATACTTCCTCAAATATTAATTTGCTATAGCTCAAACTCCAAAGCTCGATCGCACAATCATCATCTACACGATGGGGAATAACTTTTAAATATAATTCTTCATCATCTTCACGATAATCGCATTCTATTTTCGATACTGCTCCGATTTGTCTTCTATCGAGGGATGTTGCTAATCTTAATAATGGACTCAATTGTTCTACTACCAATTTATGCTCTTTTGTAGCTAAGTTTTGGAAGTTTTCGTGTTTTTTCTTGGGCTGAGATTTGCGATGATATCTGGCTAAATTGGCAATAATTTCAATCTCGGTTTCGTTATAACCTAGCAATCCGCTGTTACGAATTAAATAATATGAGTGTTTGTGATGGGAAGAATGACTTATATAATGTCCGCAGTTGTGTAATACCGCCGCAGCCCATAATAAAAATCTTTCTTGATTTCCCCATTCGTGTAAATGACCTTTGGTTTGATCGAATAATGATAAAGCTAGTGTTGCTATTCGTTCGCTATATTCTAGATCGACATCATATTTCTTGGCGATTTTTTCTACACTTCGCTGTCTAACCGTACTTTGGAAGCGCAGACGATTATCGATTAAATCGTGCGCTAACATCCAATCGACAATTACTCCTTCTCGTAACGCCCGCTCGCAGGTGGTTATCGATTCTACACCTAAAAGTGTCATTGCTTCTTGTAAAATTACTGCTCCTGCCAGTATAACTTCTGACCTTTTTTCTGGCATGGCTGGTATCTCTCCTCGTTCGGAATTAGTCATTTTCCGCAACCGCGATACCAATTCTCGCAAGTCTTCTAAACTAAAGCTGTAGCCGTTTAATGTTGAAGGGGTAGAATCGGATGTTTCTTTGGCATGGATGTTAGCTAAGGTTTCTATGGTTCCAGAAGTTCCTACCAAACGGATTTGTTCGCCAATATTAACGTTTGACAAGACTTCTTCTACGGGACGTTCGAGCATTCCCCTGGCATAAGCTTTAAGATAGTTAAATTCTTGGTCGCTTATCGGATCGGTGGTAATTAATTCGCTGGTTAATCTTACGGCACCAACTTTAGTACTATTAAGACAGCGTTCCTCGTGAGAATCACCTAAAATTAATTCCGTGGAACCACCGCCAATATCAATAATAGTATGGGCTTCGTTGTTGAATTCCATTCCTGAAAGCACGCCTAAATAAATCCGTCGCGCTTCTTCTTGTCCGGAAATTAAATCAACATCTAAATTTAATTCTCTTTTGATCCGGTACAAAAATTCTCTACCGTTGGGTGCTTCTCTTATCGCGCTAGTTGCTACAGCAATCACGGCTTCAGCATCTAAGTTTTTAGCAATCTCTTGAAAGCGCTTCAAAGCATTTACCGTCCTTTCCATGATCTTGAGCTTGAGATTTCCCGTGTCAATATCGCGATCGCCAAGTCTAACGGTTTCTTTCTCTTTACCAATGATGCTAAAAGATGGTAATGATGGCTCAATTCGTACAATTACCATGTGTACCGAGTTGGTACCTAAGTCAATCGCGGCAACTATGCGCTCAGACTCAACGTTTTGATTGGGGAGATCCTCGGCTGTTGTCATAGCTGAATTAATCATTTGTTTTTTTTATAAAACGTAGTAATAATTAGTTGTTCGGAATCCTATGGGTACAATAATTTGATTTAGGCGCACAAAACAAATTAATTTGAATCAATCCCGAAAATAGTGGCTCTACTAAGATTCATAAGTCAACTCATGCTGTTGTTCTACAGCGTCACCATAAAGCATTCAGAAACAGTTTAGTTTTTATTTGATTGTTATTTTGTTTTACAGATATCAAATAAAGTTATTCTATAGTTGTTAAGAAGTGTAAATTAAATCATATTGATAATTTCTCGATCGCTATGGTTATTCAGGCAGAAAAAATTGAATCTACTTTTAGTAAAATAATCCGACTTCTACGGTGGAATAAGCCAGAAGGAAGATTAATCTTAATGATTCCGGGTTTATGGGCGGTATTTCTCGCAGCAGAAGGAAAACCCCCTTTACCATTAGTAGGAGTAATCGTTTTAGGTACTCTCGCGACAAGTGCTGTTGGGTGCGTTGTCAACGATCTGTGGGATAAAGATATAGATCCCGAAGTTGAAAGAACAAAAAACCGTCCCCTTGCTTCTCGCGCACTATCTGTAAAAGTCGGAATAGTTGTAGCGATAGTAGGAATGGCTTGTGCTGCAATTCTCGCTTTTTATCTTAATCCGCTTTCCTTTTGGTTGTGCGTTGCGGCAGTGCCGGTAATCCTGCTTTATCCCGGTGCAAAACGAGTATTTCCCGTACCTCAGTTAGTCCTTTCTATTGCTTGGGGTTTCGCGGTATTAATTAGTTGGAGTGCGGTTACGCAGAATCTTTCACAATCAACTTGGCTGCTGTGGGGTGCAACTGTATTGTGGACGTTAGGATTCGATACAGTTTACGCCATGAGCGATCGCGAAGACGACAAACGTATAGGGGTTAATTCCAGCGCCTTATTTTTTGGTAACTATGTTGAAGAGGCTGTAGCTGTCTTTTTTATTGGCACAGTTGGTTTACTAATTTGGTTGGGAATAGTTACACATCTTAATATTGCATTTTGGATCAGTGTTGCGATCGCGTTTGCTGGTTGGGTATGGCAATATTTACGCTTGAAAAAAACAGACTTACCGAATGCAGCTTACGGTGAAATGTTTCGAGAAAACGTTTGGATTGGGTTTATTTTATTAGCGGGAATGATCGGTGGGAGTTTCTGACAGTGAGCAGTGAGCAGTTAACAGTTAACAGTTAGGAGTACTTCGACAAGCTCAGTAACCTTATTGAGTTAGGAGTATTATCCGGCGGTTGAAACCGCATCTACACAAACGAAACCCGCCTGCGCGGGTTTAAAAATAATTAGTCCACGCAGGTGGACTTTGCCTGTGTAGCCGCGTTCACCGCTAGGTGCGGCACATTAAATCGCCAGGTGCGGCATATTAAATCGCCAGGTTTTTGAACAACAACCGAAATTTCACCGATCTTATCTAAAAATTTAGTAGATATATCTAAAGCTAGATGCGTAATTTTACGAATAATATTACTAGTTGAATATATGTCTATTTAATTAATTTAAATTTTGGATTCGATGAAGCAAGCATATATATTGAAATTCGCCACGATAGCTTTACTATCCTTGGGAGGTGTAGGAGTTGTCGGGGGAGGATTCTTTTTTACACAAGCTCTTAATAATAAAAAATCAACTGAGATAGTAATAGATAGCTCAAATTATCAAGATATTCGTCACAACACCTGGTCAAATCAAACACAAATAAAACATTTTCCCGCCATCATTCCTAGCGTTGCTAAAGATGTGCGGGTTATTTATTATCCGGGTTCTACTGAATACGGTAGAATTTTTCAAGTGAGGATGAAACTACCGAAAGAACAGATAAATAAAGCACTTAGTAAATATAAAAATATAGCCAAATATAGATTTCAAGGTGGCGATACAAACGATCACGCAAATCAGAAAAATGGCGTACCAACAACTTTTTTATATACCAGCGATTTACAAGCAGAAACCTTTCCATCAACTTACGAAATATTAGTACTAAACGCAAATAATAGAGGTACCTCTGACGACTTCTCCTGGAATCATGGAGATAGTTACGGAGTAGCAATTAATAATACGACTTCAGAAATTGTTTATTGGGCAGAAGAATGGTAAAAGTTCGTAGTAAGGGCTTTAGCCCTCATCATCTACGCAAATAACAAACAATGAGAAAAATCATCATCGGCGTGATGGGAGTCGGAGATAAAGCAACGTCAAATGATTTAGAAAACGCCTATAAATTAGGACAAATGATTGCTCAACAAGGTTGGGTTTTGTTGACTGGCGGTAGAAAAGCTGGAGTGATGGATGCTGCTTCTCAAGGTGCAAAGTCTGTTGATGGTTTAACTATTGGTATTTTACCTGGTAAAGATGATGGAGGAATTTCCGAAGCGGTAGATATTGCAATTTTTACAGATATGGGAAATGCGCGAAATAATATCAACGTGCTTTCTTCAGATGTCATAATCGCTTGTGGAATTGGTGCGGGTACGGTTTCAGAAATCGCTTTAGCGTTGAAGAGTGATAAAAAAGTGATTTTGTTGAATGAAGATGAGGAAAGTAAAGCTTTTTTCAAAAAAATGTCGCCAGATAATATCTATATTGTTGAAAATGTGGAAGAAGCAATATTAGCCGTTAGTCTAATTGTTTCTTAATTAACTAGTATGCTACTTTGATCGGTGAAATTATCATCGTTAATTAAGCAGTTAATATGCAGTCATTACCTATAGTTAGCTTATCGTTCGATAGAACTTTACCTTTATCTGAAACAAATCTTGATTTAGGAAAGGTTATTTTTAGCTTAAGCGAACCCGCTCCTGTGGGCGGATTAGCTGTTAATTTCGATTCTGTTGACGAGGATGGAACACCTGATGATATTGATGTATCTATTATTAACGGTACGCTTTTATTTAACGAAGATAATTCGTTTTCAGGTTTTTTGATTGATGAAGGGGCTACCGAAGCTAGATTTGATATAACTCCTAAACAAGATAATATTCCTGAAGGGGAAGAAGTTAGTATTGTCAGCCTTCTATCAGGGAATGGTTACACAATCGACTCCAGCAATCAAAGTGTAACTTTTATTCTTACAGATTTACCAATCGTTACTTTAAGTGTTGATAGAACTGTTATTTCTGAAGGTGAAGAAACCCCACAAGTTTTTACTTTGCAATTAAACGAACCAGCATCAGATGATGGATTAACTGTAAGATTGCAGCTAGAAGATCCTGATGGTGATTTCTCAGATGGAGGTTTCCCTTCAGAGCTTTTCAATAATATTTCTGGTTTGAATTCAGTTCTAGAAAATGGTAATTTTATTCTAGAATTCACAATTTTCCCAGGAGCAACTGAAGCTAGTTTTAGTTTTTTAACTGGTGAAGATAATCGGGTTGAAGGAGACGAGACTTATACTTTAACTCTTTTAGATGATGAAAGTTATTCGATTGATTCAGCTTCACAACCTATAGTTAGCACAATAATTGAACAAGAATTACCAATCGTTACTTTTAGCGTTGATAGAACTATTGTTTCCGAAGGTGGAGAATCACAACTTTATACTTTAAACTTGAATGAACCCGCACCTAGTGGTGGATTAACTATACAGTTACAGATAGATGATCCAGATGGTGATGTATTAGATTTAGTTGCAGTACCGGAGCTTTTAACTAATATTAGCAATCCGGAATTGACTGGAGTAGATGGTAATGCTATTTTTCAATTTAAAATTGTTGAAGGAGCAACAGAAGCTACCTTTGGTTTAGTTGCGCCTGAAGACGATCGAGTTGAAGGTGATGAAACCCTTAGCTTCACTCTTCTCGATGGGGAAGATTACTCAATTGAGTCAGATTCAGTTCCTATATTTACCACAATTACCGAAAAAGAAATCATCAACGGAACTTCTAGTCGAGAACAATTATTTGGTACAGATGCTTCTGAATTTATCATCGGTTTAGAAGGGAATGACACTATCTTTGGTAATGGTGGTGAAGATAACCTTATCGGTAATGAAGGTGATGATTTAATTTTTGGTGGTTCCCAAGCCGATCAAATTTTGACTGGTGATGGAAACGACACCATTTTTGCTAATGGTGGTGGTGATTTTATAAATTCTGGTACTGGTCATGATACGGTTTGGTTGGGTGCTGGTGAAGCTACCGTCATTCTTGAAACTGGTGAAGGTTTTGATATTGTAAATAACTTCCAACTAGGTGCAACCACTTTCCAAGTTGAAAGCAAAGAAAACCTTGCATTTGTTGATAGTAAGAATGGTGCGAATATTTTCCAGGGAGATGACTTGTTAGCAGTTGTTTCTTGGCAGTCTGCAAATACTTTTAGCCATAATCAAGATAGTATTTTTACTGTAATAAGTTAATTAAGGCTTGGCAATGCGATCGCAATGTTAGGTTTGTAGTAGGGGCTTTAGCCCTTATTACCAAAAATAGAATATTATCAAGATAATTATTGAATTTGCGGTAATCCCAAATCTTCCCTAACTTTATCTAAAGATTGATTCCAATGTTCTTCAAAGCGATATCCCAACACAAACTTAGCATTTCTAGCTAATTCTTGCCCTTTTCGCTGATTTGTAAAAATTGCTTTAACTTGTCGGGGTGCAATTATTGGATAAAGCAACTTAGCAAACCAGAAGCTAACTTTTAAAGACTTACTATAATTTTGTGCAGCAGCAAATGCTAGTACTCCAATTTCTCCGGCATAACTGGTATCAAAACCAAGTAAAACATGAAAAATATCATGAGTAATAACATATCGCAAAGCAAAAACATTACGTTGAGCAACATCGTCTAATTCGGGACTAATATTAAGTGTTTGAAGGTTGTTTCTCTTCATATGCTCTGCATATTCTCTACCAAAACTACCTTCTGGATATTCAATTAATTTGTTTAAATCAATTTGCGGATAATATCCCACTACATTTTGCAATTTATCAGCAACTTCTAAAGAAACTTTCGCACCCAAAATATCCGACTTTAAAATAGCAAAATCGCCAAAATTTTGAGAGTTTTTATAAGCTAAAGCCGCTTTGACTTGTTTTAATTTATTTAACATATAATTAAAATTTAAAAAATTATAGGTAACATACCTATTTGCGATTGCTAATTGGATTATCGGAAACTATCTGAAAAATATCATCTAAAAAAGCTTCATATTCTATAGGCTCATCTGGTAAAAATGTTAAATTTATTTGGCTTTCATAGTTATTTGCAGGCAATATTCGTATTTCTATTTTCAGCTTTCCTTTCTCCCAACCTTGCCCGCTACTTCTCAAAACTTGGCAATTTTGAATATATTCATGTTTAATTTCAGCTAAATTTATTTTTGTCTTACCAATAGGTATACTGCTGAAAAACTCCAACATCGAAGCACCGGGATGAAAGCTATTATATTCATAAATATGTCTTTGCAATTTCTCTTTAATATTTTCTTCAACTAACTGCTCAATTCTACTAACTTTAAAAGTATCTTCTCCTAAAAGTACAACATCATCCGATTCTAAAAGTATAAAATTACCGTTCATATTAATATGACTTAAAATAAACCAGTTAAAAAGGCTGTTATCCTTATAATTTAAACCGATCTATTAAGAAAATCTGCCAATTTGCTGACAACAACTAAGTTATAATATTGATATTGAAGTTACATAATTACGCAACATCTATCTAAAAACTCTGCGCTACTTCGCGTTTACCTTAGCGTTACTTTGCGTTTAAAAAATACAAACATAAGTAGCACACAAACCATCAAATTCCATAGTTTCCACTACCAAAGTATCTAAACCAACTTTACGAATTGCATGATTATTCGTATCAGCTATATATAAATAATTCTCAAAAATACTTAAACCCGAAGGCTCAGAAAAAGCATCTTCCAAAAAACTTTTACAATTACCCGTAACCGGATTTACTAATTTAATTTTGTGGTTATACGTATCGGCAACCCACAAATTACCATCAGCATATTCTATTCCCAAACAATGCTGCAATCTGACATCAAAACCTTGCCCATCAACATCACCAAAAGCATTTAAATCGCCGCTACCGCAAATTGTTCTTACTTGCTGCGTCTCTAAATTAATTCCGCGAATCGAACTAACTTCACTATCAGCAATATATAATTCACTACCATTAATAGCAATACCGCTAGGTTGAGCAAAAGCAGATTCAAAAAGCGAACCATCAAAACAAGATTCCGCACCTCTACCAGCGTAGTTTTTAATAATATTGGTTACTAAATCTAATTCCCAAATTTGATGACAGCCAGCCATTGCAATAAATAGCTTATTTCCCAAAACTAAATCCCAAGGAGAATTTAGACTTTCTTTAATACCAGCAATAGTTTCTACTTTTTGATGATTGAAATCAACTTTGCGAATTGCATGATTTTCTGTATCGGCTACATACAAAATATTATCAACTTCATCAAAAGCCATTCCTTGAGGTGCGAAAAATTTTGCATCCTCGAAATTACCATCTTTAAAACCAGTACCGCTACCAATTAAATGTAAAACGTTACCCTCTAAATTACTGACAACAATACGATGATGCCCAGAATCAGCGACGAATAATTTAGAATCAGCGGCTAAAACCTTACCGGGAAAAGCTAAAGGTGTAATTAAAGGTGTTTTATCTTTTTCTAAAATTAAATCAAATTCTTGAAAATCAATCGTACCCTTTGATTGATGCAGTTGAATTAACTTTGAAATTAACTCATCTAAAATCTGACGTTTACCTTCACCTATTAACGAAGCTACCACATAACCTTGCGGATCGATTATCGCAAAAGTAGGATAAGCCTTTACAGCATATTCTTGCCAAACTCGAAAATCCTTATCAATTAAAACGGGATGTTCGATATCGTAACGTAAAACGGCTTGACGAATATTTTCGGTTTCCTTTTCATTATCGAATTTACCCGAATGTACCCCAATAACCGTAATGCTATCTTTGTATTTTTGTTCGAGATATTTTAAATCCGGTAAAACGTGCAGACAATTAATACAGCAATAAGTCCAAAAATCAAGAATTACCACTCTACCCCTAAGTTGTTTTAACGAAAAAGGTTTTTCAGTATTTAACCAAGAATAATATTGTGGTAATTCCGGTGCGCGAATACGAGACATTTATAAATAGGGAATTGGGAATTTGTAGGGTGTGTTATGCCGCGATAGGTAATTGGGATGATAACAAAATAATTATGTTTGGCGGCTAACGCACCGTCTTACTACAAAATGATTAAGAAAAAACCTTACTAGACACAGAGAGCGCAGAGGAAAGAAGTAAAAAGAAAGTAAAATATGAAAAAGGAATTTCTCTACAACCGAATGCAAGACATTTATAAATAGGGAATAGGGAATTTGTAGGGTGTGTTATGCCGCGATAGGTAATTGGGATGATAACAAAATAATTATGTTTGGCGGCTAACGCACCGTCTTACTACAAACCTTTAATCATCAACAAACAAGGATTATCATCCCAAATTCGATCAAATTCTTCAATTGGTTTAAATCCCATTTTGAAATAAAAATCTCTTGTTAATCCATAATATTTATCTGGATGCGATTCACCAAGAGTTTTAACTTGCAAATATTCTACGTCATTTTGTTTAAGAAATTTTTCTGCTTCGACTAAATTACGTCCAATACCCTTTCGATGTACTTGAGGAAGTACACCCATAACGTATATTTCAGCAGCAAATTGATTGTGTTGTTTAATTGTCAAAAATCCTACGGTTTTATTATCTGCGATCGCAACAAATGTCGGAAGTTGTTCGATATCTTTTACATATTGAATAATTGCTGCTTCAATTCCAAACCATTGAGGTAGGGAGCGCAGTATTTCTTTACAAACGCTCCCTTTTTCTAAAACAGGTTTTTCTATGATGAAATCCACTGTTGATTAATTCACTAATTCTTCACTTGGCTGTTCAATTACGGGTACAGATGGTACTTCAATATCAGGTGTTGGTACGGGAGTTACACGTTGAGGAAGATTAAAATATTCCCCTAATTTCTTAGTTGTAGATTTCGCTTCTGGAGTTATTTCAATTCGAGGTTCTAATATATCCGGTTGCGTTACTGGAGGTTGATTTTCTAAAGGTTCGACAATTTCGGGTAATGTAGGTGGCAATTCTGGAGTTGATTCTATTTTTAGTTCAGGTTGCTCTTCTAATTTTGGAATTGGTGTTATCTGTTGTGTGGGAGTTTTGATAACTTCTGGAATTGGTTTGTTATCTTCTTCCCGACGTTTAAATCTATTAAAGAATCCACCAGGTTCTGATTCTTCTGCTTGAGGTGTAATTTCTTCTTCACCATTCTCGAATTGATTAAAATATCCATCTTCTGAATCTTTAAGTTGAGGTGTAACTGGAATTGGTGTTACTTCTTCAGGTTTGAGTTCTATTTTTGGAATTGGTGTTACCTGTTGTGTGGGAGTTTTGATAACTTCTGGAATTGGTTTGTTATCTTCTTCCCGACGCTTAAATCTATTGAAAAATCCACTAGGTTTAGATTCTTCTGCTTCACCACGCTTGAATCTATTAAAAAATCCTTCTGGTTTTGATTCTGTTTCTGGTTTTTCTCGATCGCTTTCTTCTAAAGGAGTTTCAATTACTTCTGGAATTGTTTCTTCTAAAGGAGTTTCTAATTCCGGTGTTTCGATTACTTCTGGAATTGTTTCTTCTAAAGTAGTTTCTAATTCCGGTGTTTCGATTACTTCTGGAATTGTTTCTTCTAAAGGAGTTTCTAATTCCGGTGTTTCGATTACTTCTGGAATTGGTTTTAAAGTACTTTCGGGTTGTGGAGTTGGTGTTTTATCTTCACCACGCTTAAATCGATCGAAAAATCCACCTGATTCTTCTTGAATATTTTCGGGAGTTACTTCTGTTGGTACTTTAACTGCATAATCTGAATCTACAATTCCACGTAAATCTTCAGATGAAAGTTCTCCTCGAACGATTTTTGCAAGAGTATCTTTACCTTTAGCTTCATAATTAATCACTCTAACGGTACTGTTAAAAGCGTTTTTAACTGGATTACCTTGATTATCTAGAAATTCTAGTTTTACCCAATTTTGACCTGAGTTAAAACCTTTAAGATATAAAGATTGCCATCTATCAATAATAAAACTTTCACCGTTAATGGTGCAGCGAATTCGCCAATCTGCGATCGCGCTATCGGGATTATCTTTAGCCAGAATATGTAAGGGAGCGTTGGTTAAATAAAAATCAACTAAAATCGGTTCTGCACCATAACTACCTTCGGGGCTGTTGTAAGTTAATATTGGCAGGCTCGTATCTGGATTGTTGTCATCGCTCTTGGTAAATACGTGAAAAGTGGTTTGAGCGTAGGCACCTGCATTTTTAAAGCTTTCATGCCAAGCACGAGAAGCAAATACACGTAATGTATGAGTACCCGGAGATAAATCCGATAACTCCAAAGGTTGGTTTAGATCGTAGATTTCTAATCCGGGTTGATTATCTAAAATTACCTCTAAATGCGAACCTAATTTGTATTGTGCGTCTTTGAATATCGGTAAATCTTTAACTTGTAAGCGAACTTTTAATTTATCTTCTTGTAATACCTCATCTGGTTGAGGGTTGAGTATTTGTACCTGTGGCTGATAATTTTCTACAGTTTGACGTAATTCTTGAATAACTTCGGGGGGTGCAACTTCGGAGATTTTGCTGGAAAGTTGCGCGTTTTTTTCTTGTACTGGTTTTTCAGATAACTGAATCGATGCATCCTGACTAGCTGCTTTACCACCACACGCAGTTAAACTTAATACCAGCACACCTATAATTAAGCTCTTAAATAGCGCGTATCTCTTCCGAATCAGCTTTATTAACGCTTTCATCAACCATGAGTTCATCATATTCCACCCGGTATACTCAACAACTTATATCTTGACTCGAATCATCCTATAACACTAAGTCCTATTAAACCGGGTTTTTTATCGCCGGAGAAACTCGGTTTCTGCAACAGCAGTTAAAAATCAACTATAAATTTAATTTTCTTTAATACTCAGCATTTCTCTTCCCCCTTCCCAATATTCACAAGTAATTTGTAAATTAAACTCGATTCCTATATTTTGACACCGGGCTAAACAGCTTAATGATAAAAAACTTTATATTTTATCTATTTTTTCTTTAGGAGTGCAATGCATAAAATCTATACTTAAAAATATCTATTTACAATAATTTACATTTAGATTTTGATTGATATCTATATGTTTATCGGAAGTATAAGTTTTAGCTGTATATTTGATTGATGTTTATTGTCAAACCTCTACCAATTGGTTGTTTCAGGCATTGTAACTATGATGAGAAAACAGTCATTAGCGATCGCGTATTCATGACCTCAGATGGTAATAGAGGTATGAAATATATCAATTGTTGCTAATTGTAAAAAAAATATAGAGACTATTGACTTTTTGGCCAAGGCAAAACATTGAAAGGTTGATAAGGCAAAAATTATCGAAGTTTTAATTATTGTTAATTTAAGGCTCACAATAGGGGATATATGACTTTATAATTCAACGAGAAAGCAATAAACCGCATAGAGTCCTTACTGCTGAAAAAAGCATATGAGTTGGAAACGCTCCGGCGTGAAATCTCTGATGTAAAGACAACTAGTGGAATAAATCCTCAGTCCTTTTTATAGAGAGGAGGTCGAATGACAATTAGTCCTCCGGAGCGAGAGGAAAAGAAAGCAAGAATCGTCGTTGACAATGACCCGGTACCAACCTCGTTCGAGCGATGGGGCAAACCAGGACATTTCGACAGAACTCTTGCTAAAGGTCCAAAAACCACAGCCTGGATTTGGAACCTGCACGCACTCGCCCACGATTTTGATTCACATACAAGCGATTTAGAAGATGTATCCCGTAAGGTATTCGCAGCCCACTTTGGACATTTGTCCATAGTATTTATCTGGCTGAGCGGGATGATATTCCACGGCGCACGTTTTTCCAACTACGAAGCTTGGTTAATGGACCCGTTAAATATCAAGCCAAGCGCCCAAGTAGTTTGGCCCGTAGTTGGTCAACAAATTTTAAATGGTGATGTTGGTGGTGGATTCCACGGAATTCAAATCACCAGCGGTTTATTCCAGATATGGCGTGGTTGGGGTATAACCAACTCATTCCAGCTATACTGCACCGCCATTGGTGGCTTGGTAATGGCAGGTTTGATGCTATTTGCCGGTTGGTTCCACTATCACAAACGCGCTCCCAAATTGGAATGGTTCCAAAATGTGGAGTCGATGCTCAACCACCACTTATCAGTGTTGTTGGGTTGTGGTTCCTTGGGCTGGGCTGGGCACATAATCCACGTATCTGCACCAACTAACAAGTTGTTAGATGCGGGAGTCCCCCTCAAAGACGTGCCGCTGCCTCATGAGTTCATCTTGAACAAAGACCTGTTGACAGAGCTTTATCCAGGCTTTGCTAACGGATTAGCGCCTTTCTTCACCTTGAACTGGGGTCAATATGCAGATATTTTGACCTTCAAAGGCGGCTTAAGCCCCGTGACTGGCGGTTTATGGATGACAGACATTGCCCATCACCACTTGGCGATCGCGGTAGTGTTCATCGTTGCCGGTCATATGTACCGTACCAATTGGGGTATCGGTCATAGCATCAAGACCATTTTGGAAAATCATAAAGGACCCTTCACTGGCGAAGGTCATACGGGACTTTATGAAAACATGACCACATCTTGGCACGCTCAATTGGCAACAAACCTTGCCTTCTTGGGTTCGCTGACGATTATTATCGCGCACCATATGTACGCGATGCCTCCTTATCCATATTTGGCAACTGACTATGCAACTCAGTTGTGTATCTTCACTCACCATATGTGGATTGGCGCTTTTTGTATCGTCGGTGGTGCGGCACACGCTGCTATTTTCATGGTTCGTGATTACGACCCAGTAGTGAACCAAAACAACCTTTTGGATCGGGTACTTCGCCATAGAGATGCGATTATCTCTCACTTGAACTGGGTATGTATATTCTTAGGCTTCCACAGCTTTGGACTATACATTCACAACGACACCATGCGTGCTTTGGGTCGTCCCCAAGATTTGTTCTCGGATACGGCAATTCAATTGCAGCCAGTGTTTGCCCAGTGGGTACAAAACTTACACACCTTGGCACCTGGTGGCACTGCACCTAATGCATTAGAACCCGTGAGCTACGCTTTCGGTGGCGGTATTGTAGCTATAGGCGGAAAAATCGCGATGATGCCCATTGCTTTGGGTACCGCTGATTTTATGGTTCACCACATCCACGCCTTTACAATTCACGTTACCGTCTTGATTCTGTTGAAAGGCGTACTGTTTGCTCGCAGTTCCCGCTTAATTCCAGATAAAGCAAACTTAGGCTTCCGCTTCCCTTGCGACGGTCCCGGACGTGGGGGTACTTGTCAGGTATCCGGTTGGGATCACGTATTCCTCGGATTGTTCTGGATGTACAACTGTATATCGGTTGTGATTTTCCACTTCAGTTGGAAGATGCAGTCAGATGTATGGGGAACCGTAGACGCGGCAGGCAACGTATCGCACTTAACTGGCGGTAACTTTGCTCAAAGTGCAATTACCATCAACGGTTGGTTGCGCGACTTCTTGTGGGCACAAGCTTCACAGGTAATCAACTCTTACGGAAGTGCGCTTTCCGCTTACGGTCTGCTCTTCTTAGGCGCTCACTTTGTATGGGCATTCAGCTTAATGTTCCTGTTCAGCGGCAGAGGCTACTGGCAAGAATTAATTGAGTCGATTGTTTGGGCACATAACAAATTAAAAGTAGCACCAGCAATACAGCCTCGCGCTTTGAGCATCATTCAAGGTCGTGCTGTAGGAGTAGCTCACTACTTATTAGGCGGTATCGTTACCACCTGGGCATTCTTCCATGCCAGAATTCTTTCGTTAGGCTAGCAAACTCAATAGTTAGGAGTTAGGAGTTAGGGGTTAGGGGTTAATTTTATCAACTCATAACTCATAACTCTCAACTCATAACTCAAATTATTAAATGGCTCTCATGTCAGAGGATTTATAAAACCTATGGCAACGAAATTTCCAAAATTTAGCCAGGATCTCGCACAAGATCCGACTACACGTCGGATTTGGTACGCGATCGCGATGGGTAATGATTTTGAAAGCCACGATGGGATGACCGAAGAGAATCTTTACCAAAAGATTTTCGCTACTCATTTCGGGCACCTGGCAATCATTTTCTTGTGGGCATCCAGCCTGAATTTCCACGTCGCTTGGCAAGGTAACTTTGAACAGTGGATTAAAGATCCCCTTCATATCAGTCCTATTGCACATGCTATTTGGGACCCCCACTTTGGTAAACCAGCGATCGACGCATTTACTCAAGGTGGCGTAGATTATCCAGTTAACATTGCTTACTCTGGTGTCTACCACTGGTGGTACACCATTGGGATGCGGACAAACAACGACCTTTACTCTGGTGCGTTGTTGCTACTATTGTTAGCCGGTCTATTCCTGTTTGCTGGTTGGTTGCATTTACAACCCAAGTTCCGCCCCAGTCTTTCTTGGTTCAAGAGCGCTGAACCTCGTTTAAACCACCACTTGGCAGGTTTATTCGGTGTAAGCTCCTTGGCTTGGACTGGTCACTTGGTACACGTGGCAATCCCCGAATCTCGCGGACAACACGTAGGTTGGGATAACTTCCTCAGCACCCTTCCACACCCAGCAGGTTTACAGCCATTTTTCACCGGAAATTGGGGTGCTTATGCAGCTAACCCCGATACCGCAAACCATCTATTTGGTACATCAACAGGTTCTGGTACGGCGATTCTCACCTTTTTAGGTGGCTTCCATCCGCAAACTGAATCCTTGTGGTTGACCGATATGGCTCACCACCACTTGGCGATCGCGGTAATCTTTATTTTTGCCGGACATATGTACCGGACAAACTTCGGAATTGGTCACAGCATCAAAGAAATGCTCAACGCCAAGAACTTCTTTGGCACCAAGACTGAAGGACAATTTAACTTACCCCACCAAGGGTTGTACGACACCATCAACAACTCGCTACACTTCCAATTGTCATTGGCATTGGCAGCATTAGGAACAATTACTTCCTTGGTAGCGCAGCATATGTACGCAATGCCGCCCTATGCTTTCATTGCAAGGGATTACACAACTCAGGCAGCGCTGTACACTCACCACCAGTACATTGCAGTATTCTTGATGACTGGTGCCTTTGCTCACGCGGCTATATTCTGGGTGCGCGACTATGACCCAGAACAGAACAAAGGCAACGTACTAGACCGCGTGTTGAAGCATAAAGAAGCGATTATTTCCCACTTAAGCTGGGTATCTCTTTTCTTAGGTTTCCACACCTTGAGCCTGTACGTACACAACGACGTAGTTGTTGCATTCGGCACACCTGAAAAGCAGATTTTGATTGAGCCAGTATTTGCTCAATTCATTCAAGCTGCTCACGGTAAAGTCTTGTACGGCATGGACACATTGCTGTCCAACCCAGACAGTATTGCTTCCACAGCAGGTGCTGCTTGGTTGCCTGGTTGGGTAGATGCCATCAACAACACTACAAATTCCTTGTTCTTAACCATTGGTCCTGGCGACTTCTTGGTACACCACGCCTTCGCGTTGGCAATTCACACCACCGTTTTAATCTTGGTTAAAGGTGCTTTGGATGCCCGTGGTTCCAAATTGATGCCCGACAAAAAAGACTTTGGTTATGCATTCCCTTGCGACGGTCCCGGACGTGGCGGTACTTGTGATATCTCTGGTTGGGACTCCTTCTACCTAGCATTATTCTGGTCTTTGAATACAGTGGGGTGGGTAACGTTCTACTGGCACTGGAAGCATCTGGGTATATGGCAAGGAAACGTAGCGCAGTTTAACGAATCATCAACCTATCTAATGGGTTGGCTGCGAGATTACTTGTGGAATTATTCAGCATCGCTGATTAACGGTTACAACCCCTACGGGATGAATAACTTGTCCGTCTGGGCTTGGATGTTCTTATTCGGACACCTTGTTTGGGCAACTGGATTCATGTTCTTGATCTCCTGGAGAGGTTACTGGCAAGAATTGATTGAAACTCTTGTTTGGGCACACGAGCGCACACCTCTAGCGAACCTAGTTCGTTGGAAAGACAAGCCCGTTGCAATGTCCATCGTTCAAGGTCGTTTGATTGGTTTAGCTCACTTTACCGTGGGTTACATTCTGACATATGGCGCGTTCCTGATAGCCTCAACGGCGAGTAGGGTAGGCGGTTAACCTTTAACAAAGTAAGTAACTTGTTAGAAACAAAAAATCCCTCATCGAAAGGTGGGGGATTTTTTTGTATGGAGTTGGGGGTTGGGAATGAATAGAAATAAATGGCGGGCTGGAAGCCCACCCCACAAGAGATAATCAATATTCTTCCGTATACGGTTGAGTACAAATACCACCGTTACGCATAATAGTATTGTGATAGAAAGATCCAAGAGCCTCACCAAAGAAACCAACAGTTCCTCGCAGGTTGGCATTTTCAAAGTTAGTTCCCACAACGGAAGCTTCAGTAATGTTGGCACCCTCTAAATTAGAACCTTTAAGATTAGCCCCATCTAAATAGGCATAACTCAGATTAGCAGCAGTCAGGTTAGCACCGCTCAGATTACTTCCTACTAATTTAACTCCAGTCAAATTAGTATTAGCCAAGTTGATTCGCGCAAGATTGAGTCCTGCGAGGCAGATATCAACAAAGTCCTTTTCGCCAGCAGCAACATATTCGAGAAATTCTTCAGTACTTATACTGGGGGTAAAAAATCTGTTGATAAACTCGATGTCTCCAGCATCAAAGCATCGGTTCAGTTCTCGCCTTTCTTCTATCCTTCTTTTATATTCTTTCATAGTTCAATTGCCGAATTTAACTAACACATAGCAACAATTAATATTTTCTTGTTTCTTGTGGGGTGGGCATCCCTGCCCGCCCAATCTACAAGACAAACAAAAATTTACCGAATAAAATCGATTTAGATTAAAACCTAAGTTTTAAATACTCAAACTCTTGTGGGGTGGGCATCCTTGCCCGCCCAAACCAACTTTAATCATTTTTTAAAATCAAATGCAAAAATCAAAATTTACAACCTCCCAGAGAAGATTACCTCACTGGGAGTTAGAAGGTTCTACTTATTTTATTACTTTCAATACTTGGGAAAAATTAGAGCTTACTCCAGAAGCAAGACAAGTTGTTTTTGATAGCTGCTTGTTTTTCAATAATAAAAGATATCAAATATTTGTTTTAGTTGTAATGGTAGACCACGTACATATATTAATAAAACCCTTGCCTAAATCAGAAAAGCAATTTTGGTCGCTTAGTAGTATATTGCACAGCATTAAAAGTTACAGTGCTAATCAAATTCCTAAAGTTATGAAACATATAGGAACAGTATGGCAAGATGAACGGCATGACCATATTGTTAGAAACGACCAAGAATTCAGTTATTATTGGGAATATATTAGACAAAATCCAGTTAAAGCAAGTCTTTGTAATACTCCAGAAGAATACCCTTTTTTATGGCGATTATCAGAATAATTCCATAATTCAGATTTTTATCTAATAATTTTCTTGTGGGGTGGGCTTCCAGCCCGCCTCTTCCCCATAAAATTATCTAGATAACTAACAATGAAATGTTGAGTTACGGCGATGCAGATTATTCATCAAAAACCACGCCTTTTCCTGCGCCGTGAAACTAACCTACAAAATAAAAAATAATATCTAATGATAAACTTCAATCTATAACCCGCGCAGGCGGGTTTTGCTTGTGTAGCCGCGAATTCCATTCGCCAGGTATTTGAAAGATAACCCCCCAAACTTAACCAACCTCCCCCCCTACTACTCCACAAATCACGGCGCAGCCTATTTAGGTGACAGCTTAGAATTAATCAAAACAATCCCAGAAAACAGCATAAATTTAATCGTTACTTCCCCACCATTCGCGCTAACTCGCAAAAAAGAATACGGTAACGAAAGCGCGGATAAATATATCGAATGGTTTCTACCTTTTGCTGATGAATTTAAAAGAGTACTTACAATAAACGGCTCTTTTGTATTAGATTTAGGCGGCGCTTATCTTCCGGGTAATCCGATTCGTAGCATTTACCAATACGAGCTTTTAGTCAGACTCTGCAAAGAAGTCGGCTTTTATCTGGCTCAAGAATTTTTTCATTACAATCCTTCTAGATTACCTACCCCCGCAGAATGGGTAACTATTAAACGCATACGAGTTAAAGATTCAGTTAATTCAGTTTGGTGGCTATCGAAAACTCCTCATCCCAAAGCCGATAACCGCAAAGTTTTGAAACCTTATAGCCAGAGTATGAAAAAATTACTAAAAAAAGGCTATAAAGCAAAATTACGTCCCAGCGGACACGATATTTCCGATAAATTCCAAAAAGACAATAAAGGTGCTATTCCACCAAATTTGTTAGAAATTGCTAACACCGAATCAAACAGTTTTTATATGCGACGCTGTAAACAAGCGGGAATCAAACCTCACCCAGCACGTTTTCCCCGTGGTTTCGCGGAGTTCTTCATTAAATTTTTGACAGATGAAGGTGATGTTATTTTAGATCCCTTCGCAGGTTCTAATACAACAGGTTTTGTTGCGGAAACTTTGCAACGCCGTTGGATGTCGTTTGAAATTAATGAAAGTTATCTGATAGGGAGTAAGTATAGATTTGAAGATGGAGAAATTAGATAAACATTAATTCGCAGTTACGGTGACTGCGCTTTTTTATGGGTATATTTTTAAACTGAAACTAAATGCTTGCTTACATATAATTATGTAAATTTGCTGCACTCTAAATTCGCAAATGTAAAAACTTCATCAAGTCTCCGAATATACCGATATTTCTTTGTCAAAAATTTAATCCCTACACCTAAAAGTGGCTTTACATCTCTATGGGATCTATTTGAAAATAATAAAAACAATGAATTAGCTTTTATTACTATTTTTTGTCAATTCAGCAAGCTAATACCGTCACCTGATTAAGTAGGGAGGAAAGAAAAAATAAGATGAGATTGTATTTACTCGCAACAAGCTTGTTAATCGGATTGACGCTACCAATATCGGCTTTACCGCAGCTACCAGCACTCAAACCGCAGCATTATCAGCTTTTATTCAATCGGCAAGATGGCTGGGAAGCAAAACAAGTAGAGAATACAGTCTCTGAATCGGACTTTGTATCTCAAGCGCTTTCATCACCCGCAGAATCTTCTTTTAACCCTCCTCAACCTGTAAAAAGAAGGTTAATATCTGGAAATCAACTTTATTACGAAAGGTTAGCAGCCCTGAAAGCAGGTTATATTTATACGCGCTTGGCTAGTGAAAAGTTGCAATCGCTATTAATTACGCAGAGAAAGCCTAAATTAACATATCAAGATTGGAAAAGATTGTTAGCTCTAGAAGCCAGAGCAATGGTTAAAGGACAAGGTAAAAATCGCTTGAGTATTATGGTAGGGGATTCTTTGAGTCTGTGGTTTCCTAACAATCGACTTCCAAGTGGAAAGTTATGGTTAAATCAAGGCATATCAGGCGATACTTCCACTGGAATATTAACAAGACTATCGGCGTTTTCTTCTACAAAGCCAGAAATAATTTATATTATGGCTGGAGTCAACGATTTAAGAAAAGGTACGTCAGATCGAGTAATTTTGGACAATCATCGGCGAATGGTTCGTCGTTTGAAGATTACTCATCCTAATAGCTATATTGTTATTCAGTCAATATTACCAACTCGTCTACCAACAATTCCTAATAGCCGCATTCGCAATATCAATGCCCAATTAGCACTGATTGCGAAACAAGAAAAAGTTAATTACGTTAATCTTCACAAATGGTTTGCCGATTTCAAAGGCGATTTACGGCAAGATTTAACTACCGATGGCTTGCATTTAAGTTTAAACGGGTATGAAGTTTGGCAAGCTGCAATACTACAAATTGAACAAAAGTTTGCTATTTCCAAAGCTGTAGGAAATTGGAAGTAGAATTCAGTTATCAGCGATCGGGTTTAAGATATGATATTTTATTCGCCGTTGGGCATGGGCATATATTACTCCCGTTTCACTTAGATTACCTATAAAATTTCTCCCCCCTCTTCCCCCTCTTCCCCCTCACTCAACGCCGGGAAGGGAGTAATTACTTATTGTGAATTAGTGTTCACCTGTTGAGTTGGTACTACCACTGCTGGAGTATCGGGTTTTGCTTGTTTTGCCGGTGCAGCTGGTACTACTACAGGTTGATTGGGTTTTTTTACAGGTTTCAATTTGACGCTATCTTTAGGAGATGAATTGTTACTACGAGAATCTCTAACTTTTCTCAGCCTTTCTACTAAAGATGGTGAGGGAACTACTTTTTTGGGTGTAATAGAAGTTTTAGGTGTATCGCTAGTGCTGCGTCGTCTTTGCGATGTACCTTCCGTATTATTCTCCGAGCTGCGTCTTGAAGATGATGAATTAGATTGACTTGAAGTTGAAGTTGATTTTTTATTCTCCTGAGAAGAGGCAGTATTGCTACGCCTGCGTCGTTTGCGAGTGTAAGTTGGTGTTGATTTTCTGGTTGTATTTCTCCTTCTAACTCTTCTTGGAGTTGTAGTCTTAGTGCTTGAAGGCGTTTTTGCTTCTTCTGTATCTTCAGTTTTTTGAGGTGAAGCTGAAGGTGAAGGTGAAGGTGAAGGAGAAGGAGAAGGAAATAATTTTATATTCGGTATTTCTGCGGCTGCTTCATTTATTGGCGCTTCGAGTGGTGCAACTTTTTGCTGTCTTTCGGCAGTAGAAGCAATCTTAGTCAGTCCAAAACCTAATGTAATCCCAAAAATTGCTACACCCGCACCGATCGCAGCTCTAGGTGAACGTATTCTCTTAAACCAAGGTTTTTCGATCTGGGTAGCTGCTTCTTCTGAATTTAATTCTTTCGATGGTATATCGGGATTGATTACCGCTACAGCAGGAGGCGGTAAAGTTGGTTCGTATTCTTGAGTAGATAAATCAATAGTCGGTACGGCATGAGTCGGTACTGGCTGAATCACAGTTCTTCTTCCTACACCAGGAAGTAATTCTAACCATTCCGCTACCGTTTGCGGACGAAAACGCGCTTCTACAGCCATACCGCGCATTACCGCTTGGTTTGCTGCCGCAGTCAAATGTGGCTGCAACTCGCGAGGAGCAGGCATTTTTTCGCGATCGCGCAACAATACCGGCATGGGTACTTGTGCCGTTAATAATGCATATAATGTCGATGCCAAACCGTATACATCAGTAGCTGGCGATCGCTTTGCACTTGTAAGATATTGTTCCATCGGGGAATAGCCTTCAGATACCATTCCGGTATGAGTTTGTCTTACCCCAGTGTTAAATTCCCGTGCAATACCAAAATCAATTAAAATTACTTCTTGAGTGTTTTGGCGAAGAATAATATTATCTGGTTTTACATCCCGGTGCAGTAAACCTTTTTGATGTACTACCCCCAACGCCGCACCAATTTGACGAATGTAATGAATTGCTGTTTCTTCGGGTATTGGTATTCCCGGCATCACAAATGCTTCACTCAAAGTTTCACCGGGAATATACTCCATCACCATATAAGGAAAACTAGCTTCTACAAAGAAGTCGCTAACTCGCACAATATTAGGATGAACGCAACTAGCCAGTCTTCTCGCTTCATCTTGAAATTGACTTTGAAATTTCGCGAAATCTGGATGCTTTTGCAGTTTATGGTTAAGGGTTTTAATCACCACTTCCTGATTCAAGAAATGATGGGTTGCTTTGTAAGTAATACCAAAACCACCCCTTCCAATTTCCTGGTTGATAGTATATTTACCACCCTGTAAGGTTTTACCAGTTAGCATAGTGATTTAACTCTGGGATTTAACAATTAGGCGCAGGCAATGTAATTTCTTATTTTAAACTAGGACTAGCTTGTTACCTAGATATTTAGAAAACGAAAGTCTTCAAATAGTAACAAATAATACGTAAATATAGTTTGCTTTAAATTATTCCTTTTTCTAATTGCATATTAAACTTTAATATATGATTTGGAGCAGTATAAATAACCGACAATGCCAGACGACGAAGAACAAACAACAAAGTTTCTAACTCGATTGATTAAATAGATAATAAATACTACCCATTTAATAAGTGAAGGCAAAATTAGTTTAGATGGGGATTATACCATAGTTAGGTTAATCCGTCTAACCACTCAGGCGTTTAGCAGTTAATTAATACATCAAAATAATGTAGAGACGTTGCACTGCAACGTCTCCGTATCCTTACACCCAAAATACCTTAAATCTTAGTAAGATGCCTATTGTTAACTGTTATATTAACTATCAAAAACGTTGACCTATACCAAAATGTACTTTAGTATCCCCTTGGTCATTAATACCGTAGTCAGCGCGAATTAAACCTAGAGGTGAATTAACGCGCAAGCCAGCCCCGTAACCAAAACCTTCACCGGATTTACCCCGTACTCCAGCCGGATCTCCTACTACTGTATCGCCAGATCCTAAATCTGTGGCAAAATCGGCAAAAAGTACGCCTCCTAAAGAATCTAAAACAGGAATGGGAAAGCGATATTCTGCGGAAGCTAATACGTAAGAGCGACCGTTACCAACATCACCACCGCCATAACCGCGAACGGAATTGGAACCACCTAAATTAAAAGTTTCATAAGGAGGTAAATCTCCAATTACCGTACCTGCTTGGACGTTTAGAGCAAATACTTGAGTTTTAGAAGATTCAAATAACTGGACTGGTACAAACTGCGTATAGTCAGCTTTTAAACGGTTCATCGATATTTCCCCTTGTCCGAAGGGAAGCGATTGTTCCGTACTCAACTTCAACATAGAACCGTTCGTAGGGTTAAAAGGATTATCGCGACGATCTTTAACAGCACTTAACGATACAGTCGCCAAGTCATCAATACCAGTACCACTTTTTGTTAAAGGATTATTCTGAACATCATTGGCAGTAACTTTACCTTTACTGTCGGTGATACTAACGCGAGTATAGTTAAATCCCAAGCTGGTGTTCCATCCGTCAATTGGACGTTGAAGACTTACACTACCACCAACCTTTCCTTCTCGGACTTTATCGCCGTTTGCTAGGTTGATATCGCTATCGAAAGTATTAGAAAGTTGACGTTTACGAAAAGCATTTATACTGTAGCCGAGATTATCGGGTTTATTAGCTCGATAAGGACTCGTAAACCTACCATCAAAGTTTAAATCGCGCCTCGAAAGCTGGAGATTAACATTTAAATTCTCTTGGATACCACCAACATTGCGATCGCTATAGTTTAAAGTACCTACAATTCCTTGGTCGGCGTTATAATTACCACCGACATTCACAGAACGCGCTCCAGTTTCTTTAATGTAGTAAACTACATCAACTTTATTCGCATCACCTTCAAGTTCCAAATTTACTGCTTCAAATAATCCAGTCGCATACAACCGCTGTACGTCTTTTCTAACCAGGCTTTCTTGGAATACTTGACCCTCTTTAAGCTGTATTTGCTTGTCCAAAAATGCTGTTTGAGTGCGTCCCCCTACTGGCTTACCTTTTTTATCAACCGTCTTATTATCATCATTAATGAAACGGAATTTAATGTTTCCTATAACACCTTCCGCCACATTTACATCTAATACCCCTTGACGGTTGGGTTTGATGGAAACTATTCGTGCCAGATTATAACTATTTTCGCTATACCACTTATTAATATCCTCTACCGCTTTTTTCATTGCCACCGGGCTAATAGGCTTGCCGATTTGCGATTGAAAAACTTTTTGAGCAACTTGATAATTAAGCGCTTTAGCACCAGACAATTGCAGCGAACGTACTATTATTGGCTGTACCTGATACACTACGCTCAAACCTTGCTCGTTACTGCGACTGTTAACAGTAGCACCAGCAAAGAAACCAGTTTCTAAAATAGCCGCCACATCTTGTTTTAGCTGAGTTTCACTCGCGTCGCCTCCCGGTTGCGTCTTAATTACACCCTTAATAATCTCCTGCAACTCCGAACTTACTCCCACTATCCGCACATCAGTAGCAGGAACAACCAAATCATTTGTGGTTTTTACAGGAGTTTTGGAAGGAGGGAGAGGAGGAGAGGGGGAAATAGGGGGATTGGGATTCGTTTTAATTACTGTTTGTTTTTCTTGCTTTTTAGCTTCTACCCCTTTACTCTTTATTGGTAACTGTTCACTGGTAACTGCTAACTGTTCACTGTTAACTGCTAACTGTTCACTGGTAACTGATGAAAACTGTTGCACATCCAAAATTTCCGGTTGAGAAATAACCCGTATTGGTGTGGGGGTATCCTCAACTACCGGAATTACAACATTTTCACCTTTCTCATCGGGGGCAGTAGAATCGATTGCAGCAGTTGCCTGCTGGTTAACATTGCTAGCCGCCAAAGCAGCTAAAGTAAAAATTGCAGCAGAAGAAACTCGCATAATATTTAACCTGAAGAACTGAAAGTTAGTGTGTATCTTGATAATAAGTTTTGATAATCGGGTTCGGCTTCCGGGGATAATACCAACTTCCAGTTTCTTCAATTTGTTTATAACTTTATATATCCCTCTTACCTTTTGAGACAGCTAATCAAAAAATTTTGTTTCTCATGAGTGAAATATCACCCCTTCCCTTTACTGAAAAAACATCTGCCACTACTTCTAATGTACGGTTATTAGTATTAAGCAACGGACATGGGGAAGATGTCATTGCAGTTCGCATTTTACGGGAATTGCAACAGCACAATCCGCCGGAAATCTTTGCTTTACCTTTAGTAGGTGAAGGGCGTGCTTACCAAAAGCTAAATATTCCCGCGATCGGCTCAGTACGCTCGATGCCTAGTGGTGGTTTTATATACATGGATGGGCGACAGTTAGCGCGGGATGTACGTGGCGGTTTGCTACAACTAACTCTCAATCAATTTAAAGCCGTGCGTCGCTGGGTAAAAACTCAGAAAAAATCTGGCTATTCTACAAAGGTTTTGGCTGTAGGGGATATCGTACCGTTATTGTTCGCTTACTTGAGCGGTTCTGAATATGCTTTCGTCGGTACGGCAAAATCGGAATATTATCTGCGAGATGAAACTGGATGGTTGAAACGAGATACCCAAAAAGCACGTCGGGAAGGCTGGAGTGGTTCTGTTTACCTACCTTGGGAAAGATGGTTAATGAGTCGCGATCGCTGCAAAGCTGTATTTCCTAGAGATTCTTTAACCACAGAAATATTAAAACAGTGGAAAATTCCCGCTTTTGATTTGGGCAACCCAATGATGGATGGTTTAAACCCAAGCTTTCCATTACAAAAATTTTATACGATCGATACTCGACGACAAGAAATAGAACGTCCTTTAGTTGTTACCCTCTTACCCGGTTCCCGTACTCCAGAAGCCTACGCAAACTGGGAAAAAATTACAGTTGCAGTTTCTGGATTAATCGCAATGTTCCGCGAACAAGATTTCGTCGGACACACCTCCGGAAACCTTGTATTCTTAGCAGGTATCGCTCCCGGTTTAGACTGCAATATCTTAGCTAAAACCCTTAAAAATCATTGGCGTATCGTACCCAACGAAGAATCCCCCATTAAAATTCCCGACCCCCAAGCATTGACATTTAAACAAAAAAATGCATACCTTGTTTTAACCCAAACTGAATATAATGATTGCCTGCATCTTGGAGACATTGCGATCGCGATGGCGGGTACAGCCACCGAACAGTTTGTAGGCTTAGGTAAACCAGCATTGATCGTACCAGGAGAAGGGCCCCAATTCACCCCAGCTTTCGCCGAAGCCCAAAGCCGCCTTTTAGGTTCATCAGTAATTTTAGTCAAACAACCGAACGATGTAGCGTCTGAAATCAAAACCCTTTTAGCGAATCCCGATAGACTGTATGCGATCGCTAAAAACGGCGATCGACGCATGGGTAAACCCGGTGCAGCGCAAAGAATTGCCGAATGTTTGATGAAGAATTGGTAATTGGTAATAGATTGTAGGTTGGGTTAGACACCAAAAACTATTTTAATTTGTGACGATAATTTATATTAATCGTGTCGTAACCCAATATTTGCCAAATTCACAATATTAATAGAAAAGATGATGGGTTATTGTAGGTTGGGTTAGACACGAAAAATAATTTTAATTTGTGACGATAATTTATATTAATCGTGTCGTAACCCAACATCAGTACTATGGATAAATTAAAAAATATCTTTGCCCAAATATAGTCTTACCACAATTGAATGTTGGGTTACGGCGTAATATTAATTATTAGTTGAAAACGATTATTTATTATGCGCCGTGAAGCCAACCTACAATCTAATTTTGATTAAACGAGCGTTATTCATTTTTATTTTATTTTGTTTGTAGTAAGGACTTTAGTCCTCATCTTAAACATCAGATTTGACAAAGAAAGCGATAAATCGCTTACTACAAACTAAGTTGTTAGTATGTTGGGTTACGGCGATTGTTTTTCGTTAGCTGTGAATTCAACATACAGGCTAATTTAACTACAAAATTAAAGAGACGTAGCACTGCTACGTCTCTACATTTTTTACCGCAATATTTTATCGGGTTTAATTAAATTCAACTAATTGCTAATCAACTTCGTTAAAAAGATGCTCTTCTAATAATGGTTGGAATTCACGGAACTCTTCTGGTGAAAGTAATTGCGGTTTTCCTTCTGAAGATATACGAGCAAAAAATAGCAAAGGATCTAAAGGCGTATAAATTGCGTATTCTTGATCTTCAGAATAGAAACTTGCTAATAACTGTAACTGTTCTGGTTCTAAATCTGCCTCTTCGTCTTCAATTTCTAATGTAAAAATATCTGACTCTTCTATAGGAGGTAATTCACCGGCAGCTGTTAAAGCGTATGCTGTATTCTTTAATTCCAAATTTTGTTCGGATAAAACAGCTTGGGCAGTACTAAAAATCTTTTCTATTGTGACATCATCTTCTACTAGAACGGCTTCTTCTCCCTCACCGTCGGTTTGCCAAGCAAAAATTTCTACAGGTGAGTCAACAGGAAGCAATAAAAAGTACTCTTGCTCATCTACTTCAAGCGAATGCTCGACATAACATTCAAGTGACCTTCCAGTTTCATCTGTTAAGGTGATGGAACTTTGATTGGGACGCTCGTTTTCTTCAGGAAATTGAGATGGATACATAGCCGAGTAAAAGCACGAAAATTAATACCAGCTTGAAAAATAGATTGCTCTATCGTTCAGCAACAAATTCTTCACCATAAAATACTGACGATAGAAAAATGCTGACTCTTGTTCTCAGAATATCACGTCAAAAGCTATTAAAATTAAGCGTTTTTTTCGTCCAGTATTTTTTGCTGTTGCCGTCTAATGTCTAACCACTGTTGCAGTATTAATGCTGCTGCTTTTCTATCAATTAATCCTTTGTTGCGCGAAGGAGAAAGTTTTTGGGCAATCATCATTTGTTCGGCTTGATAAGAAGTTAAGCGCTCGTCTACGTATTCTACTGGTAATTTCAAAATTGCCGTGATTCTTTTGGTAAATTTTTGCACGTGACGCGCTTGAAATCCTAACGAACCATCCATAGAATAAGGTAGCCCAACTACCAAAATTTCTACGTCTCTTTCTTGAATTATTTGCTCTAACAGCTTGACATCTCGGTCAAAAGATGTGCGATGTAACGTGGTAATTCCAGTTGCAATTAAACCAGTGCGATCGCATCCAGCTATCCCAATTCGTTTGCTACCTACATCTAATCCTAAAGCGGATATATACCTTTGCTTTGTATTATTTTGTGTTTGGGTTTGAGAGGATAAATTTTGGGTATTTAATTGGGTATTGGTTTCATCTTCTCTTCCCTGTTGCACGTTATTACTCCTGTTGAGTATCGGTTGAAGGCGCTGGGGTACCTTCTAAGTTAGTTTTTTTGTAAGGTAGAGCAATATTATCTTTATTCGATTTTTTTAATTTTGCTCTTTCTAACATTTGCTGTCTTTTTTCTTGCGTCCACAGCATTCCCCCCGGTATGGGTTTGCGGGCTGGTTGCAATCCTTGCAGCATCTCTGGTAGCTGAATTCCTTCTAAAGAAACGAATTTCGATTCCCGTACTTTGTGCCATACGGAACGAGACATGATTAATGTATGTTCTATACGACTTGCTCCTATTTGCTCTAAATATTCTTCTCCTTCTGGCTGATAGTCTGCCGAAGCGACTTTCAACGAAGAGGATGGAAAATCTTGAGTAATGCGAGCCATCTGAGACAGTAGCTCTGGATACAGCCAAGTATATGCAGGATGAACGGTCAAAGTCGCAAGATGGGATGTTTCTCCTTTGCGATCGATTCTCAATTGAAAATAACCAATGGCTGCTTTTCTTTGGGGTTCAAATACGTAACCGCTAACTACTTCTGATTTTGTTAACCACTGCTTAATTGCGTCGGCTAAAGCACCGAATAAGCCGGTTTTAAAGTCATGGGTTTGGCGATCGAATACTTGGCGTACTAAAGGCGGCATTGATGCGGTATCAAGTTGATATAATAACTGAGCATCCGCATTGCTTACAGGTAGCAAATTAGGTAAATCTGGCTCAGCTTGCGCCAATGAAGCTAATAATTCCGGTTCGATTTCCCAATATGTCATTTCCGCCAAACGCTGAAATCCATTTTGGCGATAAAGGGCTAGGGCTTCTTTATCATTAACGTTTGCTTCCAAAATCCAGGTGCGAGCTTCTAAAATCGACTCAAAGCAGTAGCGCAAAAGTTGAGAACCAATTGCTTGCTTGTTTACCGATTTCTCCAGCATCACTCTGTCTA
This sequence comes from uncultured cyanobacterium, assembly GCA_963740315.1. Lineage (GTDB taxonomy): Bacteria > Cyanobacteriota > Cyanobacteriia > Cyanobacteriales > Nostocaceae > Rivularia. Next base: position 1,022,135 of record CAVUDP010000001.1, on the reverse strand, counting down.
CGCGCCAGGTGCTGAGTGTCTTGTTAAACGGCGATACCTGAATAATCCCCAGCATGGTACGTCCTTGTTCTGCTACATAAGCGCAAAGACGATGCTGTAAGGGGTTCGGAAACCAACTTAAAAATTTGAGTACTCCAAAATTACGACGCAGTTTTTGCACTTGCTGTGTAGCAAAATGTTCTACATACGTGTCTTGGGCTGCAAACGACTCTTGGGATAGACGTTCTATATCATCTAAGTCCCGATATTGAACTGGTCGAATAACGATATTAATATTTTGTGAAAGTAAGGATGTCATTTTCATCTCTTTCCAACCTTAACCCTTAAATATATTGTAAGTACGTGCTTAGTGCTGCAATCATATTAACGGATGCCACGTTATTAGCCGTTGCGCCAAAAGAGTGATTTTCATAACTTTAAATCGTAAAAAGCAGTTCCGACGAGAATAACACGTAAATATTCTCACAAGAACTGCTTTCATTCTATTTTAACTTTGTTAACTTTTGTATGAGTTCAGATTACTTGGCGAGAAACAAGTTTTTCAAAATCAGCCTGGGTTTGATGAAGTAATTCTCCTCGGCTGTCTTTAGTTTGCCCTAAGCTTGGAACCAGATTACGAGCCTGTAGAGTCATATGAAACTGTAAATGAGCAACATATTCGCTAAACTCTTCACGTGCTGAGTTGTTGCCCATTACCGCATTTGATTCCATTGCCACAGTGTTCTCCTTTTTGATCTCGATGCTTATAGAGCATATCAGAACTTACTATTTGCTTCGATCGAAGATACTTATATTGCAATGAAGTTTAACGTTCTGCATGAGTTATGTGAAGAAGTCTAAAGAAAAATCAACTCAGCTTCCCCAATTTAACCTTTATTTATTTGCATTTTTATTTAAAACAGCTTCAATTTTTCCTTTAATATTTCAGGGACGTTTACTGCTTTATCCAAACCGCGAACATTCTCCCATTCCAAATCTTCATTCCAAGTCATATTTTCTAAGTTAGCTTCGCTGAGGTCGGCACCGCCAAGAATTGCTTCGCTAAAATCGGTATGGCTGAGGTCAGCGCCACTAAAAATAGCCCCGCTAAGGTTACTACCGCTAAGGTTAGCATGATGTAAATTTGCATAACTCAAGTCGGTACCGAGCAAAATCGCATGGCTGAGGTTCGCACCGCTTAAATCTGCTTCGCTAAGGGTAACTCCACTCAAGTCAGCTTCGTTAAGAATAACTTGACTCAAATCTACTCCTCCTAAGTCAGCGCCTAAAATAATTGCTCCCTGTAAATTTGCTTGCTGTAAATTTGCACCATTAAGTTTTGCGTAACTCAGGTCTGCTGCAACTAAAATGGCTGAGATCAGGTTGGTACTAAATAAAATAGAATCGCTCAGATTTGTACCTTTGAGCGTGGAACCCCTTAAATTAGCGCCGCTCAGGTCGGCTCTACACAAATCGGCATAACTCATTTCTACGCCAATTAAGTTGCTATCGCTCAAATTCGCCCCTAAAAGTATGGCATTTTTGAGGTTAGCACCATCTAGCGTTGCATCTCTTAAATTTGCACTGGTTAAGTTCGCGCCAGCCAAGTTCGCGCCAGCCAAATTCGCGCCAGCCAAGTTCGCATCGCCTAAATCGGCACTTCTCAAATCCGCACCACTCAAATCCGCACCGCTTAAATTACAGTGAGTCAGGTCGCTATGAGTCAGATTCGCCTCTCTAAGGTCGGCACCGCTTAAATTTGCATCCCCAAGGTTCGCATTACTCAGGTTTACTTTTTTTGCCTGTACGCCTGTAAGATTGGCATCTCCTAGATAAGCATCACTAAGATTTGCTTCGCTGAAATTAACACCTGTAAGGTTGGCATCCCCTAAGTAAACGCCTTTTAACTGGGCACCTTTAAGAAATGCACCAACTACATTACTAAAATTACCAATTTCAATCGAATCGCTGTAATTAATTACCCGCAACAGCCTAGATGTAAAAAAATTATCGCTGTCGGGCTTGTCGGATGGGTAAAAAGTAATTTCAGCTTCAAGATTTTGTTCTTGAATTTGTTCTTGAAATCGATGTAATTCCAAAAGCAAAATCATTACATTTAATCCCGTATTTATATCTACTTTCCGCAGACCAATTGCAACGTTTTGTGCTTGTAGCTGCAACATTTGCTTCTGGGGCAAGTTATGATTTGGTGCGGCATCAATAAATTCACCATCACACCAGCGACGATAAAAATCTTCTAACCTTCTAAAAAGAATTATTGGGTTCGTCAAATCGCTATTCTTAAACCCGATCGCTACAGCTTCAATAATTTCTGGTTTTAATGCAATATTACTTAATAATGCATAAATCTGTTCGTGAAATTGTCGGTCATCTATATTAAATGTAAAACCATTGTTTGTTTGCGCCCACTCGATCAGACTTGCTTGTAGTTTTTCTTGACTCAATTGCAAATCATTTAGATCGGATTCAACTTGTTGCAAAGGTAACTTGCTGGTGTTTGCCGAAATCGTAATTGTTTTGGTTTCTTCAGATGCCCCCTGAAGCACCTCTTCCAACCACAACCGCTTCAAACAAGTTCTCCAAAGCTGCTTGAAAAGTTCTATTTGTACCATCTGTATGTTTTAATACGCTAATAGCACTGATGTGAAAGAGCTTACCTGAATATTTTCTTGAACTCAGGACGTTTTTGAACATCCAAGACTAGTATGATTTACTACGACTAAGAAATCTATAATTGGGTATAATAACGGTTATTAACCGTCGCGATGCGGCTTGCCCTCCTGCAAACTTTCTAAAATCTCTATTTGAAATGGTTTTTCGTGTTTAAAAAACGGAATTTACCTTTCTTTGACTGTTATACTAGCTTCCCAGTATATTTTCTGCTGAGTTTATTTAATAATGCGTACTGTTTACTACAGTCACAATTGTTAGGAAGAATACTACAGTAAAAAGGGGCAAAAAAACTGAGAAATGTCATATTAATTTGACCTAAAAAGTTTTCTGCTTGATACTAGGCATTTAAATAGATTATATTTTTCGGTTTTGGCGATCGATTGAGGAGAGAACGGTTCGCATACGCGATCGCGACCTAAGCATTACAAATGAATTAGGCTATGTAGCCCGGAGATAATTCGGATGAACAAAAAGAGTATTTATATAATTTTGTTACAGGGTTTGTTAGCAATAGCAACTTTTGGCTTTAAGGCATTAGCTGCAACGGCACAAGAAGCGGTGACGCTAACTCAAGCCGTAAAATCAGAAAAATTAAACGATGCTCCCAGGGGAAACGAAGTTAATCGCAGGAGCCTCGAAAAACTACCACCAGGCAAAGTATGGGAAGTTGGTAAGACAGAAGAAGTCCAGCCAGTTCCATTTACTTGGGTAGTCAATGACACCAAACTTGCAGCCCAACAACCTTTTTTGCAGCTAAATAAAGAACAGAAAAAACCAGTTAAAAAGCCTCTTAGTAAAACCGAGTCAGAAACAAAACCAACTGCAAAAGATAGTTTTAAAGCTTTCGATAAAGTTATTAAAGATACTCAAGTTTCAAAAGGTTTATTTACTCTTTACAGGGACAAAGAAAAAAATAAAATTTATTTGGAAGTTAAACCAACACAGCTTAATAAAAATTATTTAGCAACGGCAACTTTAGAATCAGGTATTGGCGAAGCTGGAATTTACAGCGGGATGCCTTTACAAGATTTTATGTTTTACTTTGAACGAGTAGGTGAGGATTTACACTTTGTAGTTCGTAACGTCAACTTCCGTACTCAAGAAGGAGATCCCCAAGTACGTTCTTTAGCGAGGTCTTTTAGCGATTCTGTTCTTTATAGAGTTAAGATTCAAAGCATTCATCCCCAAAGCAAAAGTATACTTATTGACTTAGGGGATTTATTGCTCGCAGATTTAGCTGGATTATCTTCGAGTTTGGGAGTGCCCGGTTCTCAAGATGATTCTTATTTTGGTACTGCTAAAGTTTTTCCTCAAAATATAGAAGTTCAGTCGGTTTTAAACTTTTCTGGGGGTACCAGCAGCAAGCCAAGAAATACTAAATTTAGTACTTTAGCTGACAAACGTGGTTTTACTCTCAAGCTTCACTACAGTCTTTCTCAACTACCAGATAATACTTACCGTCCCCGTTTAGCCGACGAAAGAGTGGGTTATTTCATCACTGCTTATCAAGATTTATCCAAAAAAGACCCCAGCGACCCATTTGTGCGCTATATAAATCGTTGGAAGTTGGAAAAAAAGTATCCCAACGCGAGTATTTCCGAACCTAAAAAACCGATTGTTTATTGGATAGATAACGCTACACCCTATGAATATCGCAAAGCGATCGAAGAAGGCGTTTTGATGTGGAATCGGGCGTTTGAAGCCGCCGGATTTAAAAATGCGATCGAAGTCAAGCAGATGCCAGATACTGCCACTTGGGACCCGTCAGACATCCGTTACAACACCATTCGCTGGATTAATACAGTAGATGGGTATTTTGCGATGGGACCATCCCGCGTTAATCCTTTGACTGGGGAAATTCTAGACGCAGATATTTTAATTGACGCTAGTTTAGTTAGTTCTCTGAAGAAAGATTATCGGCAAATGGTTCAGCCTAGCCAGTCGAAAAATCTTACTATGTCGGCGATGATGCAAAATCGCTTGTTGTGTAACGATTTGTCAGATGGAGATGACAATTCTGAAGAATCCCAACCAGAAGTTATACGCCGTTTATCCACATTAGCAAGTAAGTACGACCTTTGTTACGGAATAGAAGCCACAAACCAATTTGGTTACGGTAAATTAGCGATTTCGCTGTTGCGAGATTTACCGCCTACCAGTCAAGAAACCAAAGAGTATATTCATCAATACTTACGGTTAATTGTTGCTCACGAAGTCGGTCACACCTTGGGTTTGAGGCATAACTTCCGGGGTAGTACTATGCTATCTCCCAAGGAAATGAACGACACAACTATTACCCGCAGTCGGGGACAAGTAGCTTCAGTAATGGACTACATTCCTCCTAATATTGCCCCCGAAAGCGTCAAGCAGGGAGATTATTTCCCCAGCATTATTGGACCTTACGATGCATGGGCGATAAAATACGGTTACTCTCAAATTAAAGCCGCATCCACCAACGCCGAAAAGCCGGTTTTACGGGAAATAGCCTCCGAATCTTACAAACCAGAGTATAGTTATTCCACTGATGAAGATGTCTACGATTTAGATCCAACCGCCGACGCATGGGATAACAGTTCTAACGTGCTGCTTTATTCTAAGTGGCAAATGGATAACGCCCGTAAAATGTGGGATAGAATCAACAAGCGCTATCCTTTAGAGGGAGAAAGTTACAGCGACGTGCGCGAACGTTTTGGGGCAGTATTGAGCAATTACTTCCAACAAATTTACTACAGTTCAAAATACATCGGCGGTCAGTCATTCTACCGAGTTTACGCCAGCAAAGACCAAACACGTCTGCCATTTGAACCAGTACCCGTCGAAAAACAGCGGCAAGCTTTAGAAGTATTGGGAGATTATATCTTTGCCGAAGATGCTTTTAACTTCTCACCAGAATTGTTGAATAAATTAGCACCATCGCGTTGGCGGCATTGGGGAAGCAACCCTCAAATCGGTCGGTTGGACTATCCCATCCACGACCTAATATTATATATGCAGAATATGGTTTTGTCCGATTTACTATCGAGCGATCGCCTTTCTCGTCTCAAAGATATTGAGTTGAAAAGTAAGAAAGGGGAAGCACTGACTTTACCGGAATTATTTAATACGCTTCAAGATAGCATTTGGACGGAAGTATTAAAGCCCAAAGGTAAAGACATTGAAATTTCCAGCTTGCGTCGGGGATTGCAGCGAAAATATTTAGACATCTTAAGTAATATGGTGTTGCGAAAAGTCAATGTTCCTGAAGATGCCCGCACCTTAGCATGGTACAAACTACGTCAATTAGGCGAAAAATTAGATGATGCAAATTCCGAAGACGAATATACAAAAGCCCATTTACTCGAAACACGTCAAAGAATTAGTAAAGTTTTAAATGCCGCTTTGGGAACTAATTAAATCGATGATGAACGATCGATTATCAATGAACAATAGGCGATCGATAATTGTTCATTGATAATTGTTGATAAATCTAACTTCTCAACGCCCTCACAAATCGCTGCAAACCTCTAAATACACTTTTACTTTTCGCCGCAGCAGGCTCGCCTTCTCCTTGCGATTGTCCGTCGGATATAATCGTATCTAATTCATCACCAGAAGGCTTTTGAGCTAATTCCGCAACACGAACATAATCGCCGTTTTTTTCTACCCAAACCGACCACAATCCAGGATAGCAACGAAATAACGCAGCTTCTTCAAATATTGGACGCAAATAGTAACAAGATTCAACTGTATTAATAAAACGCTGGCGAGTTTGTCGGGCTGCATAACCGATACCTACAGTACCCGAATCTTCCAAACGAGGAACGAACATTACAAAAGGACGATTTTCGCCGATCGCTTCGCATATTTTTTCCAACTGCGGTACTTCAACCGAGGTAGGTTGAACAAACAAGAAAATTTCATCTTCCGGTTGAACTTTTGACTGTATCGCAGCCATCCTACCAGTACCGATATCCGTAAGTTGGAAAGGTACTTCATTCCAATCGCGACCAGCTAGAGCTGTACTGCCAGCATCGGCAAAGAAAATCTTTAGTTTATCACCATACTCTTCAAAAGCTGGTAGAAATTGTTGCGCCGCAGGTAATGCTTTCAATTCCGGAAACAATAACTCAACTTGCAACCGAGTATAACCATCTGCAAGAGCCGCTTGAGTTGCTTCGCGGGCTTGAACAATTGCGTCTTCTAATGTTCTTGGTAATTCAGGCATATCGGATTTTGGATTTTAGATTTTAAATTTTAGATTGAAAGTTGGAATTAGGAATTAGGAATTAGGAATTGGGAATTGGGCATTGGGAATTGGGAATTGTTAGGAGTACTTCGACAAGCTCAGTAACCTTATTGAGTTAGGAGTACTTCGACAAGCTCAGTAACCTTATTGAGTTAGGAGTACTTCGACAAGTCTTACAGTGAGCTACGTCGAACTGCTCAGTAACCTTATTGAGTTAGGAGTTAGGAGTTTTCTATCTCCCCATCCCCCCCATCCCCCCCATCCCCCCATCTCCCCCGAACCCCATCTCCCCCGAACCCCATCTCCCCATCTCCCCATCTCCCCATCCCCCATCCCCCCATCTCCCCATCTCCCGTACCCAATTAAAAATGATTCTAATTAGCAACAAGGGCAAAGCGATCGAGACGGCTGACTACTTGCTTCAATACCATTGCTACCCAGTCAACGTCTGCGACAGTGGTGTAACGCCCTAAAGTAATGCGAATACCTCCCATTGCTGCTCCTTTGGAATAGCCCATTGCACTAAGTATGGGGCTAGGACTCAGTTTACCACTATGACAGGCTGAACCGGCGCTGATGCCTATTCCTGCTAGATTTAATTGACGCACGATGGTTTTACCGCTGATTTTTTCTCCATCGGCGTATTCTAAGCAAAAACTCACGTGGTGCGGTAAACGCTGCATTAGATCGCCTGTAGGGATTAAACCGTTCACATCAGCTAATTGCGAAAAAAGGCGATCGCGCAGTTCAATTAATCGGGGTGTTTCTACTGGTAATTCTTGGGCTGCTAACTCTGCCGCTACCCCAAACCCGGCAACGATCGGTACTGCTTGAGTACCGGAACGCGATCGCATTTCTTGTCCGCCACCACTTAGTAACGGTACTAACTCGATTCCCGGACGAACGTACAATGCTCCAGTACCTTGGGGACCATATATTTTATGACTGGAAATACTAAGTAAATCTACTGGCAATTTATTTAAATCTATGGGCAATCTTCCCACCGCTTGCACTGCATCTGTATGAAACAAAACTCCAGCACTGCGAGCAATTTTACCTAGTTCTTCAATCGGCTGTACCGTGCCAACCTCACTTTGCCCGTAAATAATCGAAATTAAAACCGTATTATCTTGTAAAGCAGCTTTTAAATCTATTGGATTAACTCTACATCCTGCATCAACATTCAAACGAGTAACTTCCCAACCCCAACTTTCAAGCAATTTCGCAGGCTCTGATACGGCGGAATGTTCGACGCTCGAAATAATTATATGTTGGGGTTTCGCATACAAACGAGCAACTCCCATAATTGCTAAATTATTCGCTTCGGTACCTCCAGAAGTAAAGACAATCGATTCATAGGGAGCGTTAATCAAACTAGCAACTTGCATTCTAGCTTGCTCTAAAATAGTCGCCGCCCGTTGTCCCCACTCATGTAAACTTGAAGGATTTCCCCACCCTTGAGTTAACACTGCTTGCATCATGTTAATTGCTTCAGGACGAGTAGGAGTTGTAGCACTGTAATCTAGATAAATTTGCATAAAAATCAGGTTAAGACACGCATTTAGGAGCAGATGATTATTTTGAGCTTATGTAGTCAAGGCAAACAAATTATTGTATATGTCTTCTTTTTTAGATAAGTATGGTGCTATTTCACGTAAAGTTTCTTTAAGCTTTTACTTTTTAGAGAATAACAGGATTAATTATCAGTTTTCACTCTTGTTACGCTATAAAGCATAAAAATATGCGAACTATTTTTATGGCGCTACGTTTAACATCATTGGGAAGAAAAATACAGTGCGAACGATCGCCCTCAATTATATGTAGCTCTAATTTCACGCGCTATCTTTATATTAATTTTAATAATTTATTCATAATTTCATATTTCTTTTTCTATACAACTTGAAGTTATAAAAATTAATAAAAAGGTTTATTTAAAATCATCAGTACAATTACTTTAAGTACCGATTAAAGAATTTATAAAGTTCATATAATACTTTATGATTGAAACCATGCCGTTAACGCGATCGCCAAAGCATCAGCGGCATCATCGGGACGGGGAATATAGTCTAAATCAAGTTCTCGCGCCACTGCTTCTTGTACTTCGGATTTTTCAGCCTTACCGTAACCCGCTAAAGTTAACTTAATTTGAGAAGGTGCAAATTCTACCACAGGTAAATGATGTTGCCCCAACACCAGCATAATGACTCCTCTAGCTTGAGCAACCAGGATAGTATTTGACATCCGGTAAAAGAAGAATTTTTCAATCGCTACCAAATCTGGTTGAAATTGTTCTATTACAGTGTGTAAATCGTCGTAAATTGTAGATAGCCTTTGCTCTACTGGAATGTCTTTGGGCGTACTAATAATTCCAAAGTCTAGTAAATCTACTGAATCGGCAGGCGAGTTAACTTGATTTTTTTGGCATATAATTGCTCCAAAACCTAAAATTGCTAATCCTGGATCTAATCCTAAAATTTTTCTTTGCATTTACTTTACTGTCTTTTCATATAATTACAGTGATTTAACTTAGTTTTCTCGTTAAGTTAATTAGATGGATTCAGCTAATTAGAATTAAAAATTGTAATAATTACATTCTTAGATTTGAATGCTCTTAGTGTAAATTCTCAATTAATTATTGTTTAGACCACTGCTTACAATTGCGATATGTCAATTGGTTTTCTCAGACAAGCTCTTAACGTCATGCAACAACAGTCGCGCCGTCGCGCTCCTCATCGAGTCAATCAGTGGTTTAAGTGGTTGTCCCCTGGGTTATCGGTTAAACGTTGGTTTCTAATTAGTATGGCGGGGGTAGTGCTAGCAAGTCTGGGCTTCGCTATTTGGAGCGGATTAACCCCAATTTACTGGGTGCTGGAGTTAATTAAAAGCGCACTCTCGTTACTCACGAATATCATACCTTACTACATCAGCGGACCCATAGTAATGATTGGCGGTTTGCTGTTGCTAGTTTGGGGACAAACCCGCACGGTAGGTTCAATTACTCGGGTACTAAAACCAGAAGGTGACGAAGAATTAATTGATGTACTCTTAGCTCATCGGAGATTATATCGAGGACCAAAAATTGTTGTCATTGGCGGCGGTACGGGACTTTCTACCTTATTAAGAGGACTAAAAACTTACAGTGCGAATATTACTGCTATTGTCACCGTAGCTGACGATGGTGGATCGTCGGGGAGGTTGCGTGAAGAATTTGGCGTATTACCACCCGGAGATATTCGTAATTGTTTGGCAGCTTTGGCGGATGAAGAAAAATTATTGACAGAGTTGTTTCAATATCGCTTCAGTGCTGGAGACGGTTTGAGCGGTCACAGTTTTGGCAACTTGTTCTTAACTGCAATGAGTGAAATTACTGGTGACTTAGAGCGAGCCGTTGCCACAAGTTCAAAAGTGCTAGCTATTAGAGGGCAAGTACTTCCAGCTACACTTAGCGATGTTCGTTTATGGGCTGAATTAGACGATGGTCGTCGCATTCAGGGTGAATCAAAAATTACCAAAGCTGGAGGTAAAGTTGTTAAAATTGGCTGCACTCCGGCGAATCCACCTGCTTTACCCACTGCAATCAAAGCAATCAAAGATGCTGATTACATTATTATGGGTCCGGGCAGTCTTTACACCAGCGTGATTCCCAATCTTTTGGTACCCGAAATCGCAGATGCGATCGCCGCAACAACCGTGCCTAAAGTATATGTTTGTAACATTATGACTCAACCGGGAGAAACCCAAGGTTACACGGTTGCCGATCACATTCAATCTATCGATAAAGCTTGCCAGCAAAAGCTATTTGATGCAGTTTTAGTACATAAGAAGTCTCCTACTGCCCGCGCCCTAATCCGTTATGCTAAAGAAAATTCTCATCCAGTATTTTTGGATCGAGAAGAGGTAACTCTTTGCGGACGCAGAATAGTTTTAGCTAACGTCATGAGCGAAGATGAGACTGGTTGCGTGCGTCACGATCATCAAAAATTAGCACAAGTTCTTCTACGTTGGTATAGTGGAACTCCTAAAGGAATGCGAAAGCTGTACAAAATGTTTAGAAAAGAGTCAGCGATCGATTGTAACTGAACTTTTTGCCTACAAAAGATAACTGGAACTATAAATTTTTTTTTCTTATAGACGTAGTAAATAAAACCCGAAATTACCAGTTTTCGGGTTTATGGGGAATTTATTCACAGTTTAAGAATTTTAAGAATTTGAATTTGATGGAGTTACGATGAAAATCTTTCTTAAAGACGCACTCGCAACTCAACGCTTGGGTATAATTCTGGGTGAGACGCTAACCCCTAATAGTGTAATTTTACTAGAAGGTAATTTGGGCACGGGTAAAACTACCTTGGTACAAGGTATAGGTAAAGGTTTGGATATTAACGAATCAATCGTCAGCCCCACTTTCACTATTATTAATGAGTATACTCAAGCCCGCCTTCCCCTTTATCATCTTGATTTATACCGTTTAGATGCTTCGGAAATAATTGCCTTAAACCTCGAAACTTACTGGGAAGGCATTGAAGTTTCGCCAGGAATTGTAGCTATCGAATGGGCACAACGGATGCCTTATAAGCCAGATATTTATCTCACTATAAATTTGAATATTGAGCGCGAAAGCCCATACCACCAGACGGCTAATGTACGCTTTGCCGAAATCGTTCCATGTAATTGCACCATAAGTGAGAAAATTCTGGCTTTAGGCGAAGAATATCGCAACCAGTAGCAAATTACTTTCTTAGAAAATCAAATATACAAACATAAGTAATCTCGCTTCTTATTTAATCCGTTTTATCTGCCACTTCCTCGTTCATCAGAGAAACAGCGATACATTGTAATTATAATCACCTGAAAACCTGCTAATCTGTTTACAAATAAGAATTTATTTTATACTAATGCCCAAGAGTGAATAAGTATCATGCCAAACCAAGTAACACTTAACAAGGGGGGGTGATACCCTAACCGATCGATAAATTATAGAAGTGCTTTATTTTTATCAGTATCTTTATGAGTAAATACTGGCAAAAAGTGCCTATTTCCAAAGTTTTCCATCATTATTAATAATCGTGCGACCTGTTTTTGTGTTCAGTTTGACACGTTTATTATTGATATGCCTGAGTGATTGCTCGTAAGGGTAAACGCTAGTATTTAAGTGAAAAAAGTTAAGATAATATAAAAGTTGCCTTTGTTATTTAAGTAGTTTTGCATACCATTAATAATTCCAGTATCCAGATTTTTTTAGTTTGTCAAATGCAATAAATACTGAAAACTTTTTGCTTTAATTACAATTTATTTATTTAAAAGCAGAATAAATACTGAAAATTAACAACGAAATTTTCTAAGAAAACTAGTAGAAATAACTACTGTTTGTATAAATTTTTGTATTTCTAGTTGACTTAAAACTTGATTGATTAGTGCCCAAGAAAATATTTGCTCTAAATTCTAATAATTTTAAGAAAAATAAAGCGCCTGGTTGAATAACAACAAGCGCTTTGGGGATTTATTAAATATCAAAGTTTTTTACCAGATTCTTTGAAACAGCATTTTTGGCCGATTCCAAAATAACGCTGGTTGATTTTTAATGCTTAAAAGTCAAAGCTCTACCTCTGCTTTCTGTATTCAACTTACCTTGGTGATAAACAATCTCACCGCCAACAATAGTTGTTACCGCCCATCCCGTTAAATCCCAGCCTTCAAAAGGACTCCAACCGCATTTAGTCACAAGTTCTTCGCGTCGGACTTTTTTTCGCGAGTTTAAATCTACCAGCACTAAATCGGCATCATAACCCGGAGCGATCGCACCCTTATTAGGAATACAATAAGCAGCAGCGACAGCAGTTGACATCCAGTTAACAACTTGGGCAACAGTACAACGCCCATCAACAGCAGCAGTTAGCATTAAAGCTAAAGAAGTTTCCACTCCAGGCATTCCGGAAGGACTTTTCGGATAAGTTTGCGCTTTTTCCTCTAAAGTATGAGGTGCATGATCCGTAGCAATGAAATCAATTACCCCATCTAACAACGCTTGCCAAAGTACTTCATTATCACGAGATGTTCGCAAAGGGGGATTCATCTGCGCCAAACTGCCTATTTTTTCGTAAGCAGTCGTATTTAATAACAAATGTTGGGGTGTTACTTCTGCCGTCACCCAGCTAGGTTTATCTTGCCGCAGTAAATCTGCTTCCTCTGCGGTAGACATATGCAGAATATGTAGCCGACGTTGATATTTTTTAGAAAGTTTTAATGCCCTTTTTGTTGCGATTAATGCTGCTTGATTATCTTGTATTTGCGAGTGAATGGCGACATCATGAATATTTGCGAATTCTTCCCTACGTTGTCTAAGCCTAGTTTGATCTTCGGCGTGAACTGCAATTAAAATTTCACCGTTGCCAAATATTGCTTCTAATGTTTCTTGAGGATCTACTAGCAAAGGACCGTGCATCGATCCCATGAAAATCTTTATTCCTGGGGTAGGATTAGCCTGTAGCAATTCAGACAAATTATCCGACGTTGCCCCAATAAAAAAGCCATAATTAACAAGGCACTTATTCGCAGCAAGCTGTAATTTGTCATTTAAAGCTGATTGACTCACTGTTAAAGGGCGAGTGTTAGGCATTTCTAGAAACGAAGTTACTCCCCCCTTGGCACAAGCACAGGAAGCAGTAAACAAGTCTTCTTTGTGTTCTAGCCCCGGTTCCCGAAAATGTACTTGTGGGTCAATGACTCCGGGCAACAAAGTTAACCCATCAGCGTCAATTATGTGGGTAGCTGTTTCGTCTATCTGTGATGGTGAGACTTTGACAATTTGGCGATCGCGCATCAGCACATCCCCAACAATAAATTCACCATTAGGTAAAAGAATTCTCGCACCGCGAATTAGTAAACTAGGAGATGACATGAGGATACACTTGGTCTAAATAACAGTAAATTTTGACATACAGCTATCCTGATTGAAGTTAAACTTATGGAATGCCTTGATGGTAAGCATTATGTGTTATTAGCAACGAAGAATGTTTAATTCAAGTACAAATAACCGTGTCAACATGACAACATAACTCCTAACAGCATCTTTGTACAGTTAAGATAAAAAAATACAGTCTCCCTAGCCGTCTTGTTTCTTTTTGGAGCATAATTTAGTTTCTACTTGAGTAATTACATGCAAAATCCAGTGTCTGACCGCCACTCTAACCAACAACCCGATAATTCCTGGTTTTTTGAATTAGGCAAAACAATCGGATTAAGCATCGTGCTTGCTCTTTCGATTCGCACCTTTGTTGCTGAAGCACGTTGGATTCCTTCTGGCTCGATGGAACCCACTTTGCACGGTACTCCAAATCAGTGGGAGGCAGACAAGATAATTGTTGATAAGTTAAGTTACAAATTTTCCGTTCCTCAGCGGGGAGACGTTGTAGTCTTCTCTCCTACAGAAGAGCTACAAAAAGAGAAATTTCATGATGCTTTTATCAAGCGGATAATTGCTTTACCTGGAGAAAAGGTAGAGTTAAACGGCGGCAAAGTATATATAAATGGTAAGCCTTTAGAAGAAAAAAATTACCTTGCTGATGTAAAAAATACATCAATTGAACTTTGTACTTCAGCATCTACACAGCCATTTTTATCTGAACCTAAAACTATTCCATCTGGCTCCTATTTAGTGTTAGGAGATAATCGTGGAAGTAGTTACGATAGCCGTTGTTGGGGTGTTGTTCCTCGTGAAAACATTATCGGTCGTGCCGTACTTCGTTTTTGGCCCTTAAACAAAGTCGGTGGAATTGATAAAACGCCGCTTTATGATACTCAAGAAGGATCTCAAGACAAGATTAAAGCTGAATAAATAGCTATAGCTATATAAAAAAAATATATATATTGCTGTCTTTTTCAATGCAAATTTTTGCAATGGGGCAGCTAATTTTTTATGGATAATTAAGATTAATAACTATAACTATAAGATTAGGACTTAGCAAAAAGGCACATTTTTTCTTGTAGGGTGTGTGACACTTTTCCTTTATTTTGAACGAAACGATCGGGCATTCAGTGTCACGCACCATCCGATTGTGACAATCGCGTAAGTCCTGAAGATTTATAATTGATTTGACAGTTAAGTAATTAGGGGATGGCGAATGAGGAATAATATTAATCAATAACTAGTACAGACAGGCGTAAGTCAGGTACCCATATACCCATATTAAACGACTTATAGACCACAACAATACATGACTCGGCTCGGGTATAGAAGTCGGGTTTTTAGAATACGTATCTGTAATACCAATATCTTCAAAAATAAAAACCCGACTTCTGACCATTTTAAAAATGGGTGCGCTATTTAAGCCGTGTGGTATTAGTAAATTAATTATCAAATTAGCTTTTTAACAATATGTTAAGCCTTTAGACTGAAGAACTTAAAAAATTAAATGTTCATAATTTAGTAGGGAATTAATAGTGAATTAAATCCATAATTTTTAAGCAATAGCGTCGCTAACAGTGAATACATTCAAACTTATCACCGATATCTTCAAATTCTAGCTAAAAACTCCTGATTTTTCTTTTATAAAATAATTTTTAAGTAGTCAAGCTTGCGTTAGTTACTTTTATATATATAGGATTACTCCGCAGATTTTTGAAAAACACGTAGGGTGTGTTGCTTGCTGCGCGCAACGCACCACTATACCAAGATTTCGGTGCGTTAGGCTGAAGCCATAACACACCCTACAAATACTTAATTTTTTTCAATATTCAGATCGGATTCCTATATAAATAACGATCGGTTGTGTAACCGTTCGCTACTCCCTATTTAAGTTAAATGTTTAATTGAATGTTGGCACAAGTACTTGTTTTTATCTAGAGAATTTTTTAATAAATAAAACTTCTTTTTTTTGCCGAGCCTATAAACATATTTTAAATTACAAAGACAATATTAATCTTAGCCTATTTGTAGTTTAAAATACATAGTATCCATAGATTTGTATATGGGTACACAGATATAACCCTTATATCTTATATCGTAAAAAGCTAAAAATGTTGAGGTTAATAGCTTCTAGAGCTTTGAGCGCAGCAGTAGGAAACAACCTACAGGCTAATTTTATTCAAAGCTGCTTCAAAAATTATTCTACCGCGATAACATCTTATCGTGTTATCAAAGTTTATGGTATGGCTTAAGAAAATTTCATATTTCATAAATCTTAATAAGTCAATAACGATTAAAAATCAGGAATTTAGCTTTTAAATATAGCTTGAATAAATTATGGAATTGACTCGCAAAACGAAAGATGGGAATTATTCGCCCAATCTTGTTAATAAAGATATCTTAATTATTGATGACACCCCAGATAATTTACGTATTTTATCTTCAATTCTGGCTAAAGTTGGATATAACGTTCGCAAAGCTTTGAACTGGCAAATGGCTTTTACAGCTTGCTCTGCTCAATTACCAGATTTGATTTTACTTGATATCATGATGCCGGAAATAGATGGATATGAGATTTGCCAGCGTTTTAAGGGCAATCAAAAAACCGTCGATATACCAATTATTTTTATCAGCGCCTTAGACGATGTTTTTGATAAAGTCAAAGCTTTTAAGGTAGGAGGTGTAGATTATATCACTAAACCCTTTGAATTTGCAGAAGTCATAGCACGAGTACAAAATCAATTAGAATTGAGAAATGCTCAATTAGAAGTATTAAAGTTAAATAACGAGCTTGAAGAAAGAGTCAAACAGCGTACCTTAGAACTCGAAAAAGCTCTGCAAAAGCTTCAAATAGAAGTTCATTCTCGCCAGGAATTACAAAGTAAGCTGCTTGAAAGTGCTTTACGCGATGCTTTAACTGGTTTACCTAATAGAGTCTTTTTTATCAATCGATTAGAACAAGCATTAAATCGCGCCAAGCAGGAATCTAACTATAATTTCGCCGTGCTTTTTCTAGACTGCGATCGCTTCAAAATTATTAATGATTCTTTAGGACATTTAGTGGGAGATGAATTACTCGTTGCGATCGCTGAGCGCTTGCAAAGTTCTTTGTCACCATTTGATACTTTAGCCAGATTGGGTGGCGATGAATTCGGTATTCTTCTGGAGAATGTCTCAGATATTGAGATGGTAACTTGCATTGCGGAGCGTATTCTTAACTCTTTCGAGCAACATTTTCAAATATCTAGATACCAGGTATTCGTTAATGTAAGCATCGGCATAAATTGGGGTAATCTTAATTATGAAAAACCCGAATATTTACTAAGAGATGCTGATACGGCTATGTATCGTGCCAAAGCTTTGGGCAAAGGACGATTCCACGTATTTAATCCTGAGATGCATCGGGAAGCTATCCAAATTTTAGAGCTAGAAAATGACCTGAGAAGAGCTGTTTTACAGCAAGAATTAATTGTTTACTATCAGCCGATAGTTTCTTTAGATAGTGGTTCAATTATTGGATTGGAGGCACTTGTTCGTTGGCAACATCCTACCAAAGGTTTAATTTTACCGACGGAATTTATTTCTGTGGCAGAAGAAACAGGTTTAATTCATGCTATGGATACTTGGGTATTAAAATCAGCCTGCAATCAACTACGTATTTGGCAAAACGATCCAGCAGTTCCCACTTTATATATTAGTGTCAACTTGAGTGCAAAATCGTTTTTACAGCCAAATTTTCTCGCTCAAATCGACCAAATTATTTACGAAACAAAAATCAATCCTGCTTTCTTAGAATTTGAAATTACAGAAAGTGTAATTATGGAAAATAGCATAGATGTCAAAACAACTCTTCAGGAACTTAAACAGCGAAATATTAAGCTAACAATGGATGACTTCGGCACGGGTTATTCTTCTTTAAGTTATCTGCATAGCTTTCCGTTGAATACTCTTAAAATTGATAAATCATTTTTAAATTTGATGCAGGAAAACCATATAAATATGGGTTTGGTTCCAGCAATGATTAGCATAGCTCATTCAATGGGCATGAAAGCAGTTGCTGAAGGAGTTGAAACTTTGGAACAACTATCGCAGATTAGAAATTTAAATTGCAATTCTGCTCAGGGAATTTTATTTTCCCATGCAATGGAGCCACAATCAATTTTAGAATTGATGTTAGCAGCGCCTCGATGGTAATCAAACTGTGTAAATAATAGAACGATCTTCTGATATTTGACGATCGCATTTATAATTTCAGCGTGTTATCTAATATACTTATAAATGACTGCTCTTAGCGGTGAATATTTTAAGCGACCAATTTGACTTGACGTTATGATGCTATGCGTGCAGCCTTGTAAAGTGCGATCGCCTACATTCTGCTTATAACCATAGTTTAAAATAATATGTCATATAAGGTAAATTTTCTAAATATAATTATAGTATATTTTACTAGATAAATCGTTTGATCCGTGAAAATTATTAATTTTATGAAAAGAATATAGATTATTTAATATCTAATAATTGAATAAAAATATTCAGTTTTAACCATGCTTAAAATAAAAGTTAGTTGATTTACACGATAATGCAAGCTCGATAAAATATATTGCATTTCATAGTTAGTAAAATCAAATAAAAATATTGACAACAAATAAAATATATTGCATACAATTAGGTAACAAATGCATTCAAATATAAATGAGAAATTAAATATATTAGTAGTTGATGATACTCCAGACAACTTGCGACTTTTATCGGCAATGTTAACAACCCAAGGTTATGAAGTTCGCAAAGCTCTAAACGGAAAAATGGCATTGAACGCCTGTAAAACTTTACGACCAGATTTAATTTTACTTGATATTAATATGCCCGAAATGGATGGGTATGAAGTTTGCCAAAAATTAAAAGCAGACGAAATAAACGATCGGGTTCCGGTAATATTTATCAGCGCTCTTGATGATGTGTTAGATAAAGTCAAAGCCTTTAATGTCGGAGGCTCGGACTATATAACTAAACCTTTTCATACAGCAGAAGTTATATCAAGAATAGAAAATCAAATTAATTTACGTTCTTTACAGTTAAAATTACATAAAAAAAATGTCTTATTACAAAATACTTTACAAGATTTGAAAGCAGCCCAAGTACAGCAAATCCAAAATGAAAAAATGGTAGCTTTGGGACATTTGGTAGCAGGTATTGCTCATGAAGTGAATAACCCTATTAATTTTATCTACGCTAATCTCGAATATGTGAGTGAATATGTACGAGATTTAGTTAATTTAGTTAAAGCGTATCAACAGGAATATCCGCATCCGGGTGCCACAATTCAGAAAATAGAAAAAGAGATAGATATCAATTTTTTGATGAACGATTCACAATCGCTAATGGGTGCGATGTACAGAGGAGCAGACCGTATACGTTCAATTGTACTAGCCTTGCAAAACTTCTCCAGACACGATCAAGCCTTACATAAGCGAGTCGATATTCATCAAGGTATAGACAGCACCTTGCTAATGTTGCAGCATCGATTAAGAAAAACAAATTATCGCGATGCAATTGAGATAGTCAAAAAATATGGCGATTTACCACTAATTACCTGTTATGCGAGCGAACTTAACCAAGTGTTTATGCATTTGTTAAACAATGCCATTGATGCTTTAGACGAGCAAGCAGAATTGCAAGCCAAAAAAGCTCAAGATTTAAAAAACGCTCATACTATTTGCATCAGCACAAATGTTCTCAAGTGCAATAGTACTGCCAGAATTTCTATTGCCGATAACGGTATGGGAATACCTGACAAAGTTCGCAAATGCATATTTGACCCATTTTTCACTACAAAGCCTGTAGGAAAGGGTAGTGGGTTAGGATTATCTATCTGCTATCAAATTATAGTACAGAAGCACTATGGAAAAATTCTTTGTAATTCGACTCCCACAGAAGGTACAGAGTTTATTCTTGAAATTCCTTTGAAAGAATTGCAAGAAAATTGAGGATTTACCTCATCTATTTCTCGGTCACGTAGCATAATAGAAGTGTGACTGATTTATTTGACCCCTTACTATCGCTAAAAGTTGGTCACTGGTTCAAGCTGATTTGCGGAGCCAGCTTCCAACATCTGCCTGCGGTTAGAAGTTTAACTTTAGCTTACACGCTGGCTGGGGCTGACTGCATAGATGTGGCTGCCGATCCAGCTGTCATTGTCGCCGCTCAAGAGGGGCTAAAAGCTGCTGCTGCTTTGGGTGAAGAAGCCCAGCAACGAGGCTTTGCCTATCAAGGAACCCCGTTGTTGATGGTTAGCTTAAACGATGGCGAAGATCCACACTTTCGTAAAGCAGAATTTGATTCTACTAAATGCCCTAGTCAATGTTCTCGACCGTGCGAACGCATTTGTCCGGCACAAGCGATCGTCTTTGATAGTATCAAATATAACCAATCGGGAGTTCTGTCCGATAAATGCTATGGCTGCGGTCGTTGCGTTCCCATATGTCCGTATGGTAGAATAGTAACAGTATCTTATGCAACATCTATCGGAGCAATCGCGCCATTGATACTGAAATCTGGAGTAGATGCAGTAGAGATTCATACGACTGTTGGGCGTTTGGCAGAATTCAAGAGGTTGTGGCAAACAATTTTGCCATATATAGGGCATTTGAAATTAGTCGCTATCAGTTGTCCAAATGGCGAGGGGATAATTGATTATCTGCATAGTTTGTATGATGTTATTTCCCCACTTGCTTATTTGAATATATGGCAAACCGACGGTAGGTCAATGAGTGGCGATATTGGTTCGGGCACTACATTAGCTGCTGTAAAATTAGGTGCCAAAGTATTGAGAGCAAAAATACCAGGATATGTGCAGTTGGCAGGTGGTACTAATAGTTACACCGTGCCTAAATTGAAAGCAATGGGATTGTTGAAAGAATTAACCAAGCGCATAAGTGAGAATATGGGAGAGAATAATGTTATCTCTTCTACACCATGCTTGGGAACTGAAGCATTCATTGCTGGTGTTGCTTACGGTAGCTACGCCCGAAAATTGCTCTCACCAATTCTCGAACAGTTAGAAGAAAAGGAGGTGAATAATTCCAGTGTCAAAGTAACTGCTCGTCTGGAAGAAGAACCCACATTGCTTTGGCAAGCTGTATCGCTTGCTGATTCATTAGTTTCCCCGCTCAAATATTAAGAGCGATTGGCGAGCTTTGGCTCGTCCCCTATCTCTAAAAACGTCACCATAAAAAGCATGACGATTACAGACGATCTCCGAAAATTATTAGCCATTTTGCCTCAAGACTTGCGTTCTATGCTCGAAGAGCATTCCCAGAGAGATAGTTTAGTAGAAGTAGTCTTGGATCTGGGTCGTCGCCCAGAAGCACGTTTCCCGCATGGAGCCGAATATCTTAGCGAAATACCCGTTACCCAGCAACATATAGATGATTGCATAGTGCGGGTGGGAACTTTCGGCGGAGATAATCGAGCAGGAATAGAGCAAACTTTACATCGCATTAGCGCTATTCGCAACCGCACCGGCAAGATTATAGGTTTAACCTGTCGTGTCGGACGAGCGATATATGGAACGATTAGCACGATCCGCGATTTAGTCGAAAGCGGTCAATCAATTCTCATGCTGGGTCGTCCAGGAGTGGGAAAAACTACTGTTTTAAGAGAAATAGCCCGTGTTTTAGCGGATGACCTTAATAAAAGAGTAGTGATCATTGACACTTCAAATGAGATTGCTGGAGACGGTGATGTTCCCCATCCGGCTATTGGTAGAGCCAGACGGATGCAGGTTTCTCATCCGGATCAGCAGCATCAAGTAATGATTGAGGCAGTGGAAAACCATATGCCCGAAGTAATCGTAATTGATGAAATTGGTACGGAGTTAGAAGCGTTAGCATCTCGTACTATTGCCGAACGTGGCGTGCAGTTAATTGGTACCGCACACGGTAATCAAATTGAAAACTTGATAAAAAACCCCACCCTTTCCGATTTAGTAGGGGGTATACAGGCTGTAACGCTGGGAGATGATGAAGCCAGAAGGCGAGGCTCTCAGAAAACAGTTTTGGAACGCAAAGCGCCTCCTACATTTGAAATTGCTGTGGAAATGCAAGAAAGGCAGCGCTGGGTAGTTCATGAAAGCGTTGCTGATACTATAGATAATCTTTTGAGAGGACGACAGCCCAGCCCGCAAGTGAGATCCATAGATGATAACGGTAAAGTGACAATTACCCGTCAGTTAACTGCTATTAACGGTGGCGCTTCACAAACCGATAGAGGAGAAGAAAATTGGAGCGGGCGGCACTCTAGTAGAGCCAACGGCTGGAGAGCATCCGGTCAAATGCGTCCTTTGGTACCATTAAATTCGGAATATCAAAATGGAAATGGTTCTGGGCGCAGCGAATTTGACCGTTTATTAGATCAATCTTTCAATAACTCTAATGGTTTTGAGAGCAACGGCAATAAGGACTCCGGACCAAACGGTGAAGATTTACCTCTCCATATTTATCCCTACGGCGTAAGTCGCAGCCAATTGGAGCAGGTAGTCGGGGTACTTCATTTGCCAGTAGTCTTGACAAAAGACATTGATAGTGCTGATGCTATTTTGGCATTGCGATCGCACGTCAAAAACCATGCGAAACTGCGGCAAATGGCGAAAGCCCGTCAAGTGCCGATTCACATGATTAAATCCAGCACCATCCCGCAAATTACCCGTGGCTTGCGTCGGTTGTTAAATATTGACGAACCCGAAGCTGGCGACGAGCGTGAATTACAATTATTTCTGCACAACGGCAGCGATGATGAAATTGACGCTTTAGAAGAAGCCAGACTTGCGGTAGAACAAATCGTCATACCAAAAGGACAACCTGTAGAACTACTACCGCGATCGTCGCAAGTGCGTAAAATGCAGCATGAACTGGTCGAACATTATCGACTCAAATCAAACAGTTTTGGGGAAGAACCAAATCGGAGGTTAAGAATTTTTCCTGCCTAATTTTTCCCTATCTCTAAGTTTTTACCAGCGTGCAGCACAACAAACCCCTTCTTCATTAACGGAGAGGGGGATTATAATTTTTAATTCTTGATTACAGACAAGAATACTATTCTAGCACGAATTTAAGAGAAAGTTAATTGATGGTTAGTAATGGATTGTTTTTTGGTTAATTATTTGAGTGGGAGTTTACGGATGCGTATATTATTGTCTTCTATGGTGACAGCAGCCCCTTCATTAAGAGTCTCTTCTACTTGAAGTAAAGCATTAAGAATCTTTTCGGTTACAACTTCTGGGTCTGTAAACGATAATCTTAAAGTAATCAAACTTGGTCGATCGTAACTACCCACCGCTAACAGCATAGAAAAGTCTAAATCGTGGCTTAGAATTACTCTTTCTTCTTGACGAGCAAATTCTAAGATTTCTAAATCCGATGCCGTGGGAGGTAAAATTTCTACGACTCGAATTGTATCCCATCCTTGGATCTGCAAATTGCTCACAGTTACTGGAGAAATATTCATGTCCGCCAGCAGCTTGATATTAGTCACTTTACACCCTTCAAGCAGTTGGAATTATTTGAATTTGCTCGGAAACTACCCAAGCAGCATATTTAAGAGCCTGGTTAACATCTTCGGCTTCTAATTCTGGATAAGCGTTTAATACATCTACCAGGGAACTACCACCTGCTAGCATTTTGAGAATAACGCTGACGGTAATTCGCATACCTCGAATTGTCGGTTGACCCAAGCAAACATTAGGATTAACCGTAATGCGGTTAAGATTTTCCATGTTTCAACTATGTAATTGGGTTGTAGCCTTCATTATAGAAGAGAACCTGGCGATTTAAATCGCCAGGATTTTTAAATTATTTTTCACCCAACCCCAAAACAACCAATGCACCCCCACATCTGGTATCCCTTCACCCAAGCAAAAACTTCTCCTCCACCTCTTAAGGTAAGATCGGCTCGTGGAATTTGGCTGGAGTTGGAAGATGGAGACAAAATCATGGACTGTATTTCTAGCTGGTGGGTGAATATTCACGGACATTCCCATCCTAAAATTGCTGAAGCGATTTATCGTCAAGCGCTGGAATTGGAACAAGTAATTTTTGCTGGATTCACTCACCAACCTGCTGAAAACCTTGCAGAAAAATTAGTCAAAAAACTCCCACAAGAATTAAGCCGAGTTTTCTTTTCCGATAATGGCTCAACTGCTGTGGAAGTTGCGCTGAAAATGGCTTATCAATATTGGGTAAATCTTTCGCAGCAGCGTCAAAAATTTATTGCTTTTGAAGGAGCGTATCACGGGGATACTTTTGGAGCAATGTCTGTGGGTTCGCGATCGCTATTTACTCAAGTTTTCTCAAGTATGTTGTTCGAGGTGGATTTCTCACCTTTTCCTGAAACTTACATCGGTGACACTTCTGTTGAAGAAAAGGAAGAACAAGTTTTAACTCTATTAAAAGAAAAATTAAAGCAAAATCCTCAACAGTATGCTGGCATTATTATTGAGCCTTTAGTCCAGGGTGCTGGTGGAATGCGGATGTGTAGAACCGAGTTTTTACGGGAATTACAGCAATTAGTTAAGCAATTTGATACTTTGCTTATTTTCGATGAAGTGATGACTGGGTTTGGTAGAACTGGAGATTGGTTTCCCAGCATTAAAAGTCAGGTTACGCCGGATATTACTTGTTTATCAAAGGGAATTACTGGGGGTTTTTTACCGCTATCTGTTACCGTATGTTCGGAGAAAATTTACGATACTTTTTACAGCGACGACCCGATAAAAACACTTTATCACGGTCATAGTTACACTGCGAACCCTTTGGGATGTGCTGCTGCTTTAGCTTCTTTAGAATTGATGGTAGAAAATCAACCTGTTTTTAGCAGTATGGAAGCGAAACATTTACAGTATTTAGAAGCTTTACAGGAAAATCCCAAAGTTGAAAAATTGCGGGTAACGGGTACGATCGCGGCAATGGATATTGTAAGTACTCAAGAATCCGGTTATTTGAATAAAGTGGGTTTGGAAATTCGAGAAAAGTCTTTAGAAAAAGGTTTGCTTTTACGTCCTTTAGGAAACGTACTTTATATAATGCCGCCTTATTGTATTACCGACGAGGAATTATCTATGGTGTATGAAGGGATTTTTAGTATTTTAGATGGTTTGTAGTAAATAATTTTGTCTTTTTCATGCTCGTTGTCGATACTAATCAAAATATCGGGAGACGTTGCACTGCAACGTCTCTACACTGTTAACAAATTATTTCCCCTCGTAAAACTGTAACAGATTGTCCGCTCAGAAAAACCCGATCGAAACCTGGATATTTCACCTTTACCACACCACCACGACTTGATGCTTGATACGCTAAAAATTCATCTTTATTTAATTTATTTCTCCAGTAAGGTGCGAGACAACAATGAGCAGCACCTGTCACGGGATCTTCGTTAATACCTAAACCAGGACAAAAGAAGCGCGACACAAAGTCATATTCTGAGCTATTTTCAGCCAAACTAGTAACAATAACTTCTGGAAATTTATCTGTTAAAGTTGTAAAATTTGGCTCTATATTTCTAACTAAATCTTCTGATTCTACTTCTACTAAATAACCCAGAGAATTCTTCATTACTGTTTTAACGGGTACTCCCAAAGCTTCAGAAAGTTCCGCAGTTGTGGAAGTTGGTTGAGAAGGATTCGCGGGAAAATCTAATTCAATCCAATCTTCTTGCTTTTTGGCAATTAATAAACCGCTTTTGGTATGAAAACGCGCTGATTCATTGGCAGAAAGATGATTTTCAGACCACAAAACGTGAGAACTTGCAAGGGTGGCGTGACCGCATAATGGTACTTCTGTTGCAGGGGTAAACCAGCGTAAACTGTAACCGTCTTCTTGCTTGACTAAAAATGCGGTTTCGGATAAGTTCATTTCTTGAGCTACATTTTGCATCCATTCGTCATCTTTAGGAGCAGGTAAAACACAAACAGCAGCAGGGTTTCCGGAAAAAGGTTTGTCGGTAAATGCGTCAACTTGGATGATGGTTTGTTTCATTCTTTAAATTTGGTTTTGATGGAGGAATAAAAGATTTTTAACGCAAAGTTTCGCGGAGGTTAGCGCGGAGGTACGCAGAGGAAAAAGTGGAAAGATGCTTTTTAAGTAGTTTACCTAAAATCGATATTCCTAAATCAATTTCTGATTCTGAGGTGTTAGAAATACTAAGCCTCATTGCTGGATAACCTTGTTTATTCGGAAAAAAAGCGGAACCGGAAGCTGACAGATTGTTAAATTGATTTTAAATTAATTTATTGACAGCACAATGGATAAAAGCATCACCAAAACTAACAGTGAAACCATTAGATTAATATGAGTATTTTATTATCTGCTGTTTTTCTTAAGGAAAAAATAACGATTTTAATGATTTGTACTGCGATAATTGTGGTAATTCCTGTTGGAATTGTCAGAAAACAGTCGATTAAAACCATTTAATTACTTATCTAATTAGTTGTGCGTTTAAGGAAGTTGTGAGCAGTACATCTCTAACGCCTATGAAAGGGGTTTTTCACAACGTTATTAATACTTTCGATTCAAACAGCTATATCTAAAGAATGAATAAGATATACAAAGTTTTATGAACTTTTGATATTTACGATTTTATTTAAGCTTGTCATACTTAAAGCAGTTATAAAGTTTACAAGAAAAATCAAGAGTTTGTAATTATTACATGGAGTTTGAACGTGGATAATATTATTGAAAGAATTTTTAAAACTGGTAAAATTACTCGATACGAGCAAAATTGGTTATGCAAGTCAATGTTATCTGATAAACCTCTTGACTACGATCAAATTAAAAAAATTCGTAAACTATATGATTCTGTAAGTATGGGATTTGTACAAGTTATGGATTAAATAAATTTGGTTAATAATCAAATGTACGAAATTTATACCTGCTTTTTTTCTGAGATAAAAGATAATTTTTTGATTGGTGTTTACTCCATATTTTTTGCAATCGGATATTGCAGCTAATAAAAAGGATTTATTAGTCATCTAAGAATGCTTAAAGTTTTAAAATAATATCTGAAGACTTTTGCTCGCACCCGATGAATACCCAAACACGCTCCAATTCAGAAAATGTTTACTCGATTTTGAGTGAAACTCAATGCTTGCGAATTAGCGATGGAGAAATTAAACCCGTTTTAGATGGCTGCTCGAATGCTTCGCAGTTACTCGTACTAATTTGGTCGCAGTTGGGGGATTTTGATAATTTAGAATATGCTTGGTGGCTGCAAAGAGAAAAAGAAAAACTCGCAGCTAAAGGAATCACAATTCGCGCTATCGGAATTGGCGATCGCAACTCTGGCATCAAATTCTGTAACTACACTGGATTTCCCCAAGAATGGCTATTCGTAGATTCACAAGCTGAAATTCACAAAAATTTACAACTTTATCGCGGTTTAAATATAAACTTTCCCATGCTCTCAACCTCACAAAAGGCTTGGCTCAATTTGATGCTAATGTGTGCCGGGATTGGCAGCCGTGGAACTTTGGTGGAAGTTTTTAGGGGTTATAAAGGAGATAAAAAAGCTCCTCAGCTAATTGACGATCGAGAAGTTGTTAGGGATACACCTCTACCACCGATAAAAGGTTCGTTTTTCAAGTTTGCTGGGGGAAAGGGTTTTCAGCGTCCTTTTGAACTCGCAACTTTACGTTTACGAAATATGACAGAGGTTTTGAGTAATTGGAATACTTACGTTCCCGACTCGGCTTATTTGACACAGCGGGGAGCAACCTTTTTGTTTGATTCCAATGGTAACTTAATTTACGAACATCGCGATCGCGGTATTCTTGGTTTTGCTGAGAATATGAGCAAACCTTTATATTTTTTACTTGATGAGTAATTTAAATAATACTGGGTTTTCTTAACACGCTGTTAACTAATTACTAGCTGCTTAGTTAAAATTTACTGACAAAGTATCTAATTTGTGAGAGTAAGCAAATTTTAATAATGACATTTTGTATCATCAAGTACTAACTACTAAAATTCTCCGCGTAAATATATTTACATTCCTTGACTTTTAATCCAAACTTTACCAATTTCTTTTTTAAAATTGTTTTGAAATTACTTACAAACTCTGAGAACTGATGTATACCTAAATATAGTTAACTATCATTTTTTGTAAAGCATAATACAACTTACCTAAGTTGTTGCGATAAAATTGCAATAGTCCTTGAAGTCGTCAAATTTATCATGATTAAAGTAGCATCGAATATGCCCGCCTTGTTATTTACTGACAGTAAATTGAAAGATGAAGAAGATAATTATCAATCTGAGGAATACTTAGCTAAACTCCAAGATTTAATTAGCGAACGTTGGGAAGATGTTTGGCAGGAAGTGCAAGCAAGAAAACAGGAACAAATAAAGCTTAATTAGCTGTTGTCGAATTCTAAAGGGCTATAGGATAAAGGTTAGAGAATTTTAGATTTTCCATTTATTCCACGAATAAATTTGGGGGCTATGTCTTTATGACACGCAACACCCACGATACGCTCATAAGTCCCTAATAAAGCAAATTTAAAGAAAGGATTTTGAATTTTACATACATAATCCTTTCTTTAAAATCTAAAATTCGGTGAGAATGTAAATATCTATGCTTCTTTATCCAATAAAGCAGTTCTTAGGGTAACAGTTAATAATTGCTAATTACTGTAAGTTTGTTTTAGCGTTGCTTCTATAGATGAAGTCTGCTTGTACAGTCGGATAAGATTGTGGGCTGGTGTTTCTCGCTTCTCTAATAGAGTTTTCAATGGTGCGAGTAAATTCACATCGGGGTCATTTTCTAATACAGTTTCTACTGTTTGTAAAATCTGTTTTGCATTCGTAAAAATCTCTTCGTTATCAAACCCTTGTTGTGCAGAAAGTTGGTGCTTTTCGGCATCGGGTACGGTTGCTCTCTCAGACAATGAATCGTCTAAAACAAGACCTTTTAATAAAGCTAATAATCCAGCATAAATAGAAAAATCGCTACAGCTATCAAAAGCTTTAAATTCAATTCTGCCAACTTCTGCGGGAATTCGGGCAATTTTCGTCAGAGATGGAATACTTTTGATTAGTTCTTCCTGTTTTTCTAAGAATACCATCGCCGCAGGTCTTCTTCCCGTTCTTACAAAAGTTCGTACAGAAAAACCCGACCATAAATTACCTTGATAAAAGGGAGAACTATAACTGAAAGGAATAATATAGGGGCTGTAAAAAGTCAGCTTCCGACCAATATCAATTATGCGTTCGGTAGTTAATCCTACCATCGAAATGTTCAAATCCGGACCATAAGTAAGCATGGGAATATTGGCTGTCTGCTTTTCAGGAGAAGCCTGTCTTCGTTTTGTTTCATACTCGTTTAAAGGTGGATTGGGTACGAAGGCATCGTAGTAAGGATTAAAGCTGATTAATGCTGGTGAAAAACCATATTCTGCGGCTGTTTCTCTCAATAAACGGAAACTTTCAGATAGCTCGGCGATCGCACTATGAATATCGGGATTGATGGTTGTTCTAATTTCGATTCCTTTGGGTACGCATTCGGTAACTTTTTCAGAATCAGTAAACCGTTCAAAACCTTCTATATACCAACGCTTTTCTTTAATTCCAGCGTCTCCAATTCGTAAGTCGGGATAGTCTTCTTTGTAGAAAGGTAACTTTTCGACTATTTGATTGAAATCAGCGAATTTTACCCAAGAAAAATCAGCAAAATTTCCAGCATTATCGATGAAAGCAACCTCATGCTCGATGCCAAAATGAAACATTATTTATTCCTTTGTAAGAAGTTAGTAATTGTGGTTTAAGCCAGTTGAAATAATGCCAAACGATAGATATTTCCGAATGGCAGAAATTAATGAAAAACGCCGCAGAAATTTAGCTTCAAGGTTGGTATAATTTGACGTTTTCGATCCTCAACGGGGATACAGAATTAAACGCCAATCCTGAATCATAAAAATTCTCAATAAGCTTATCAAATAGTAGCTCAAATTGCTGTTTACTTTGATACATCCCCACGCCTTCTACTACGAACATATAGGGCAGAGTGGTTGAATATTTAACTCGCTTAAACTGCTTAGCTCTTGCCAAAAAGCGATTTAATAATGTTGGTTGAATAGTACCGAGGTTAACTTGGGTTTTCAAAATGCACCTCTCTATAAAATCAGCAGATTGTTCGGTTATAAATATTAATATTAAAATTGAGTATAAGTAAAAATAATTATCAATAGTATCATTAAAAATAATTTAAATCAATAGCAATTATGTATTAACTTTCCAAAAATGGGTTTCTTCTTAGAGGATGTTTTCCAAGTATCGTTTTTACGCAATTCTCGGATTATCCCCCCTTCCCTCCTTGCATGCGGGGGGTTAAAGTTCCCCTAATGACGATGGGAGATAATGGAGGATCTGAACGTTTGTGGTTTTATTTATGACTTGGAAAACATCTTCTTAGCAAATAAAATAATGTTTTCTTCAAGCAAATAGCGTTAATTAAGATTTGCGATCTAAACTTACTAGCAATTTTGGATTGCAAAATATCAAACAGGGATCTTTTTTTTTATAGAAAATAGCAACAAGCTTTCCAAAAGATAATAAAAGGGCGAGTTAGTATGGATTTGGGAAAGTTAGAGACGTGAGTTATGACAAGTGCTGTTCAATCTCCCTACAGTAGCGAACAAATATCTGCTTGGCTGCGTGGGCTGCTGACTATTGCTTGGGCTGACGGAAACTTTGACGAGCAAGAAAAGCAATTGATAAC
Organism: uncultured cyanobacterium; assembly: GCA_963740315.1. GTDB lineage: Bacteria > Cyanobacteriota > Cyanobacteriia > Cyanobacteriales > Nostocaceae > Rivularia. The sequence goes on along the minus strand of CAVUDP010000001.1, from coordinate 991,569 downwards.
TGCGATCGCCCAAGACGAATTAGTTCCTGGGATGAATGTAGAATCATTTGAAACGATAACGCCAGAAGAATTAGCTGCTATTTTCGGTAAAGGTACCTCTGTTGCAGAAAACTTCTTGCGGACTGCGGTGATGGTAGCTATTGCCGATGGAATATATTCTCCCAGCGAAGACGAGCTATTGCAGCAACTTTGTGAAGCTTTGGGAGAGCCGAAAAACCTGCTGGAATCTCTGCGCCAGACTTTAGAAAATCCTCAACCAGCTTTATCGGCATCAGGTGCTGCTTCATCCCTGGCACCTCCTGCAAAACCGCCAATTGAAGCCTTAAATCCCCTGCGAGATTGGCTAGACGGTTTGGATGTTCAAGACCCCAAAGTTGCCCGCTTTTTGTGCAAAATGATTCCTAATCAATGTCCTTTTGAGCGGGATGTGAAACTGTTTGGGCGCAAAGTCATACATATTCCTCCGTTGTGCAAAATAAATCCGCTTTACGAACAACTCGTAGGCTTGCGTTTCCGCGCTTTGTCCTATTTAGCGGATGATTGTAACGAGGATGTTTCGGAATATATTTAATTTAAAAGGGCATTGGGGATAGGGCATAGGGCATGGGAGAAAGGAATTTCAAATAGTCTATCTGGAAGCTAAAACACAGCTATCCTGGAAATAGAAGGGTAAATACTTATAGTTACTATTTGTTGGTCATCAGCATTTCAAATTTAACTATGCTGGCTTGGCTTTGTAATAGTGATATTATTATCCTTTCAATTGGGGATAGTTTAGTGGTCAGCGATCGGTAAAAAACCAATGCCCTATGCCCCATGCCCCATGCCCATTTTTTATTATGCAATTTATCGATCAAGCAAAAATTGAAGTAGAAGCAGGTAAAGGCGGTGATGGTATTGTCGCTTTTCGACGGGAAAAATTCGTACCCGCTGGCGGTCCTTCGGGAGGGAATGGAGGACGAGGTGGTTCGGTGATTTTGGTTGCTTCACAAGACCTACAAACATTACTAGACTTCCGATACAAGCGTCGTTTCGTAGCGCAAAATGGTTCTCGCGGCGGTCCAAAAAATATGACAGGCGCATCTGGAGAGGATTTATTAATTGAAGTTCCTTGCGGTACTGCTGTTTATAATGGCGAAACCGATGAGTTAATTGGCGATTTAACTAAACCCGAACAAACTTTATTAGTTGCTCAAGGTGGTAAAGGCGGACTGGGGAATAAGTATTTTTTGAGCAATCGCAACCGCGCTCCGGAACACGCTTTGCCGGGATTGGATGGAGAAATTCAAACCTTACGTTTGGAGCTAAAACTGTTAGCTGAAGTGGGAATTATTGGATTACCAAATGCCGGTAAATCTACTTTAATTTCGGCTTTATCGGCAGCACGTCCAAAGATTGCCGATTATCCTTTTACTACTTTGATACCTAATTTAGGTGTTGTGAGAAAACCTACTGGTGACGGTACGGTTTTTGCTGACATTCCCGGATTAATTGAAGGTGCATCCCTTGGTGCAGGATTGGGACATGATTTCTTGCGTCACATCGAACGTACCCGCGTATTGCTGCACGTAATTGATGCTACCAGCGAAGATGTAGTTGGTGAATACAACACGATTGTTCAAGAATTACAGTCATACGGGCGGGAATTGCGAGAAAAAACCCAAATTATCGCCTTGAATAAAATTGATGCTGTAGATAAAGAAAGTGTAGATTTAGAAGCATTAGCAACCCAATTAAATCATCTTTCCTACGCTCCAGTTTTCATAATTTCTGCGGTGACTGGCGAAGGTTTACAGCCAATGTTGCAGCAAATTTGGGATACTCTTGATGCTTTGAATGCTAATGAAGCGCAAGAAATAAAAATAGAAGCGTCTAGCGTGTGATAAATGTAGGGTGTGTTATGGCGCGACGGGTAATTCTCATGGTGACAAAATATATCTGTTTCGCGTCTAACGCACCAAGGATAATTTGTGGTAATTGTAATTTTTTAATCTATTGGTTTAAATTCTATTACTCTGTATCAGTTCCGGATGGTGCGTTAAACGTATCAAGGTTATTAATTAAAGCCAAATATAGTCGTGGGTTTAACACACCCTACAATTTTAAAGATGTTTTTGTATTAGTTGGCGATCGCTCTTCTTGAGAGGGTTTAATCAAATTAATTAAAGTAGCAATTAAAGGTACGACAAAAACTAAAACCAAAATAATCGCCGCAATTTGAAATACTACAGGTCGTTTTCGTCCTTTTGTAGGAAAACCGCAGCTCAGACAAATTTCTTCTTCACTACTGTTGAGAACACCGCAAACTTTACAAGGTTCTAGAGACATTTTTATACAATGAGTGTTTTTCTCATCAACTATAAACCTGTTTCAAGCTTAAATTGAGTTGAGAATGCTATTTAATAGTTGAATTTATTACAACCAAAAACGAAGCCACAGCCAAAAGCGATCGCCAAAAGCCGCAGATAAGAAACCACATATCACTGCTGATACAATTGCGATCGCTAATAAGCTTTTCAAAGTTTGAGCATCAGCTAGCAATCCTAAAGCGATTGCGAAGAAAATACCAAATATAAAACCGCAGCCAAAACGAGCAGTAAATTGGGCGCGGTTATCTTTTTTTTGTTTGACTGATTTTTTTGATCCATTAATTTGTATATTGGGGAAATTTTCTTATTTTTATAGTTCCCAAATACAGCATATTTCCGAGTTATGAGATACGTTTGGACGAGCCAATCGGCCCATCCCACAAGAGTTTTATAATATAAGGCTGTACCTAATTTATCTGCAAAGTGCTGTATATCTAGATAAAAACAAGCTTGGTTGAATTATTCGTGAGGAATTCTTAAAAAATAACAAACCAAGAAATTTAATTGAAGCGATAATTTGGCAAATTTAATTTACGTGCTTTAGGCAACCGCCTTAGCTTCCATGACAAACTTAACCAGAAACGGCCATACCTGAGTAGCGTCTGCATGAATTTCACTAAAGTGACCGTCGATTTGCATCTTTCTCCATGACATACCTTCAGAGTACGTACATCCTGACAAATGTCCATAGTACATGGGATCTGGGCAAATTCGGCAGCCATAGGAAAATCGTGGATTAGGTAAATTAGCTTTCTGGTTTTCATTGATCAAGTCAATTAAACAGGTGATATTTTGGATGAAATTTCTTGGTACACCTCCACCAATTGTAAAAATCCCAATTTTTGGTGACTTTGTGACTATATCCAGCAAATATTGTGTATCAAGTTCTATATTCAATGGTATGGCCTTTTTGCCTTCTTTCTTTTTCATCTGATTATCTAGGTAGAGATCATTACCCAATTCTGAATCGTGGAAAGCTGGCACAAACACCGGGACATTGTGCTGATAAGCAGATTTCAATATTCCTCTTTCATGAGGATAGAAGTCTGCAAGATATTTGCCTACAACCTGGCAAAAAATCCTTGGACTGAAGGGTTCTTTTTCATCCCTTTCATCAAAAACCTTGGTGATTATATTGCCAATATGATCGAGATTTGTTTCTGGCTCAAGGGTATCAGAAACACGATTTAACTTTTGTTGAGCTAAGGTAGCATCATCCTCATTAGGATCGTATCTAAAGTGTTTTAAGCCAACGCTTTCAACTAGCCCGTGAGCCATTAATGCACCTGTGGTACAAATACCATCTACCATCCCCAAATCAATCATATCGCAGACCACAAGACCCATTTTGGCAATCGTCATTGCTCCGCTTATGGTGAGAAAAACTTTGCACTCAGGATCCTTTTCCATTGCCAATAAGGTATGGGCACCTCTATGGATCTGAGCAGCTAAACCACCATATTGAGCAATTTCTTCAATAAATTCGGGAATCGTTGTCTTCTGACCATTTAACCTCTCTTCAAGACTGGCAAAAATGGCTGGAATTGCAAATTTTGGATCGCAGAATATCACGTTGGGGAAGTAACCATCTGATATCTGGCCTGGTAAAGCCATGCCAAATTGATTAATAAAAATTACTTGCTTGATTTGACGAGATAAAGTCTCTTCAAAACTTTCACAGTAGGCACCTATAACAATTACATTGTCTTGGAGTTTTGGCGCTAATGAATAGTTGTGTTGAGAAATAACTTGAGTGAGCCAATTTCGCCTAACCATCTCCTTGAGCAATTTACCTAAAGGACTGTTTAATTTGCCATCATATATGGCAACCGGGGCATCCTTTTCAACTATCCATTGGCTGATTCTAGCAGTTACTTCACCTAGCATCCTGGCACCAAAAGAGCATTTACTCATTCCCTCAACAATATCAGCGACTGAGCTACATTGTTTGATATCTAAAAGCTTTAGCTCCTTGTTTTCGTATTTTGACATTTGCTCAAAATTATAAAGTTTGATTGGAGTGTATCTTACGATCATTTTGGTGAAAACATAAGATAATTAGTTGCAAAATTAAAATTTTTTTTGCCATCCGATTATAAAAAATCACGGCAGTTTATAATGCCGTGATTTATGATTTTAAAGTCTTGATGTTGGAGTAGATTTTTATATTTCCTCCCTAGTATAAATTATATGATGTCCGTCAAATTCCCATAATATCTGATTGCCAATGGAACAAAGTTAAACGAAGCATTCACCGACGGTGCGGCTTATGGCAAGGTTTTGGAATTGCTTCGGTAGTGTCGCAATGATAGTTATTTAGACGGACATAATATTACTTACTTTTAACCATAGGTTTAGTAAGTAGAGTTAGTTTTTATTGGCATGGTAAAGTTAGCATGAGACGCTTTACCGTTACCATTTCCGTTACCGTTGGAATGAGCGTTGTTGCGAGGTTGAATTACGCCATAACCACCGTGGTTGCGCTCGTAAATCACGTTTATTTCGTCTGTTTCGCTGTTGTGGAACATATAAAAATCATGTCCAACCATTCGCAACTGTTCCAAAGCTTCTGAAACACTCATCGGCGACATGGCAAAATATTTAGTACGAACTACTTCTTCGGGTAATTCGGGAGTGCGATCGCCAATCAAATCCGTAACTAGTTCTTCTGGAATTACCTCTTCAATCGTATTGTTGCGATCGTGAATTGTTTTATCGCGTCGTCGCTCTTTGTATTTTCGCAGTTGACGGGCAATTTTATTCGCAACTAAATCAATACTGGCATATAAATTTTCACTGCTTTCCTCGGCACGGATAACGTTACCATTCGCGTAAATAGTTACTTCCGCTGTCTGGTTGGGATTAATTCGGGGATTTTTAGCTACGCTCAAATGTACATCAACCTCGTTGGTAATATGCTGAAAATGACTCGCAGCTTTTTCTATTTTTTGATGCACGTATTCCCGAATCGCATCCGTGATTTCAATATTTTTGCCGTGGATAACAAGCTTCATGAAAACTCTCCCGCTGAAATATTTTGTTTGGTATAAAGATTTGAACGAAAACTTATGGTTGGTTTAGACAACTACCGTTTTCGTTCGTTAAGCTACGAAACGTTTGCGTAAGAAACGATTTGCAACTTAATGCGAAATTTTCTCGTATTTAAATTAGACTTTGGTCTAATGATTTGCTTCTCTTACTCCAACTGGTTGTATAAAACCTGGATTTCCCCGCCAACTTTATAGTAGTTACGAGGAGGTTTACCAAACGTGCTTTTCATAGACAAAAATTTCTTCTCGGAAGTTTTATTCCCCAATTAATTTGAAAAATTGGATAGACACCATACGCCGCTTGCTTTTCGATTTTTAACAGAGCGTAATGGCGATCTTCAGAACTCCTCCCCACACAATTGAGTAATATATTCAAATTAACACTTGATTTTTCACAAAGGCGGTTTATGTGACTTTCCTTTAAAATCCTTTGCATTGCTTGACATTTATTCACTCAGTAGCGGTAACTTGAAACACATCGGGTACCATCAGCTTCTTGCCTTTTACCAGTTTTCATAGTATGTCTGACACAAATAACCGATGTTTGTTATATAACCAAGTAGTGATACAATACTTAGATGCATGGAGGTGGCAAAAAGAACTTCAGAGTGAACGAGTAAAAGATCCTAGTTTAGATGATGCGTTGATACTGCTGGAACATCCTCCCGTATACACTCTAGGAAGAGGATCGAGCAGTGAGTTTGTTAAGTTTGACCTTGACAAAAATACTTACGAGGTGCATCGAATTGAACGAGGTGGTGAGGTAACGTACCATTGTCCCGGACAATTGGTAGGGTATCCAATTTTAAACTTACAGCGTCATCGTCAAGACTTGCACTGGTACCTACGTCAACTAGAAGAAGTATTAATTCGCGTATTGGCAGTTTACAAATTGCAAGGAGAACGCATACCATCACTCACTGGCGTATGGTTAGAAGGGCGTAAAGTCGCGGCAATTGGGATAAAAGTGAGCCGTTGGATTACCATGCACGGGTTTTCATTAAACGTTTGTCCCGACATGAAAGGCTTTGAGCGGATTGTGCCTTGCGGTATATCAGATAAATCCGTAGCAAGTTTAACCGAATGGATTCCCGGTATTACCTGCGCGGAAGTAAGGATTCACGTTGCAAGCTGCTTTGCACAAGTGTTTAACCTAGAATTAATCGAGCATCCACATAATCTTCATCAACCTTGAGGGTATGCCTTGAGTAGGATAGGATGAACCATTACTGAATATACTTTTTACGTAATTATTTATGGTTTAGATAACAAATCTTTATTTTTAAAAATCAAAATTATTACAGCGATTTATTTGAGTTAGAGTTATGAGTCTAATATAAACCGCGATCGCCCAGCCCTTTTTTGTAAGAGAGGGGGACTTGTATTCAAGTCTGTATCCAAATATTTAATTAATGCATACCTATATAAAACGTATTTACTATTAATTTGTGAAAAGCGATATTTCACCAGATTCAACCAAATTCGGGTCGGTACCGAAACCAGAAGTACACGCTCAACCCTTAGAGGAATTTAACGAGCGTGACTGGAAAATCTTGGTGGAATTATTTGACAGAAAAGACAGCGATGAAATAGAAGAAGATATTAAAAAAACATTAAGTTGGCTGGTACCCGAACCCGCTTGGGAAGATGAACCGTTAGACTTTTTACAGGAATATTTGTAGAAAGTGGGGAAGAGGGAGAGGGGGAGATGGGGAGATGGGGAGAGGGGGAGAGGGGGAGATGGGGAGATAAGGAGACAAGGAGATGGGGAGAGGGGGAGATGGGGAGATAAGGAGACAAGGAGATGGGGAGAGGGGGAGATGGGGAGATAGGGAGACAAGGGGACAAGGAGATAATTTTTAACTCATAACTCAATACTCCTAACTCAATAAGGTTACTGAGCTTGTCGAAGTACTCCTAACTGCTCACTGCTCACTGCTCACTGCTCACTGCTCACTGATAACTGCTCACTGATAACTGATAACTGATGAAAGCAACTTATGAAGGTGGATGTCATTGTGGTGCGGTGCGTTTTCGGGTTGTAGTCGATAATCGCAAGGCTGATGACTGTAATTGTTCAGTTTGTACTAAGAAGGGTTTCTTGCATTTAATAGTGCCGCAAGACAAATTTACTTTGTTAAAAGGTGAAGATAATTTAACAACTTACACTTTTAATACTGGTGTAGCTAAGCATAAATTTTGTAAAAATTGCGGAATTCATTCTTTTTATATTCCTCGCAGTCATCCCGAATGTGTTGATGTCAATCTACGCTGTCTCGATGATGATGTTATATCGCAATTTGAAATAATACCTTTTGACGGTCGAAATTGGGAAGATAATGTTGAGAAATTACGAAAGTAGGGAGTAGGGAGTAGGGAGTAGGGAGTAGTTAGGAGTTAGAAGTTGGAAGTAACGATTAATAATCCAAATTTCTCCCCATCTCCCCATCTCCCCATCTCCCCATCTCCCCATCTCCCCATCTCCCCATCTCCCCATCTCCCCATCTCCCCATCTCCCCATCTCCCCATCTCCCCATCTCCCCATCTCCCCTCTCTCTTTAACCCAACATTTGAATATTAGAGAAGATAAACTGCATAGTCGCGGGTTTTCCTTCGACTTCGGTGGTAATTATCCGTTCGTTAAGGATGGAATAATCGCCAACTTTTTCGTATTTATCTTCAAATTCGCTTTTTCCACCTTTTTGTTCGCCTGTTTTCGGATCGTGGTATACCGAATCATAGCGATGAGCAAGATATCCTGCGCCGGTGTCGTGGGTGCTGCTCGTGTTGATTGTGACTACTACGCCGTGAATGTGACGGTGAACTAAAACTACTTCGCGATCGCGAATTTTGTATTTGTCTCCGGAAGCCTTGCCACCGACTAATACTTCTACAGCACCAGATTCGTCGGTATCACCTTCACTAAAAGTATTGTCTTTGTGGGAGTCTTCAAATTCGCGTCTAATGCGATGAATTGCTATTTCCCACAACTGATTGTTAATTGCTTCTTTGGCTTGTTCGTCTTCTATGTCAAAAACTTCCGCTTTCAAATCGGAGTTGACGCGGACTTTTCCCTTAAATTCTTTACCTTCATATTTATAAGTTACATCTGCGGTATAACCGGGGAAACTCTTGTCCCAAGTGTAACGGTTATCATAAGCAGCCCGTAAAAGTTCGCGGGCAGAAGTTTTAGCTACTGTCATATTTATAAACTATTCTCCTATCGTCTTTAGTTATGTTAGCTCGAATTTGGGGAAGCTCTACCTATCACTTAAAAGGGAATATCAACTTAACTGTGGGTTATATATTTGTTGTGGTAACGCATCATCTACAAGGGAAGCCTCACTCTTAGTGCCCTACCGTAAAAATTACTCTTCAGTTTCAGTTGCGCTCTGCGGGTAAATCATTTTGATAATCATCTTCTTTTACTCTTCTTTCTAATTCCATTATCAGTTGCTGTAATTGATTGATAGCATCATCGCTTCTATTTTTGCGAATGCTCGAAATCGCTCTTTGCAAAATTTTAATGATTACTTGGTTGTCCATTGGAAAACTAATATTTTTATACACCAATCATAAAACAGATTGAGAAGTTATCAATGTTTTACGTTTTACCTATAATAATTTCTAAATGATTGATTTGACTTGCTTCGATTGTATCTGACCAAATATAAATTATTTCAACTTCAATAAATTGACCATTCTCCCTGAATTGGAAGATGGTCAAACCTAGAATAATATTTTTATTTTTACTGTTGCGTAAGTCCCAATATATTAATTCTAACGGGAACGCAATGTAAATAATGTCACTTCCGGAGGGCAGTTGATTCTGATAGGAATATCGCTGAATCCGATACCGCGATTCACATAAAGATTATTACCTGGTTCCCCGTAATCTTTTTTAATCCAACCATCACCATACACTTCTTCACCTTTAACTAACGATATCCAAGACCATTGTGGTGTAAATGGTACCCGAATTTGACCGCCATGAGTATGCCCTGCCACAGCAAGAGGTGCAGTTTGAGGTGGAAATGCTGCAAAGGATGCGGGATTGTGCATCATAACTACACGAGGGCTATTATTAGGAACTTCTGATAAAGCTTTCTTAACGTCGGAATTATTAGCAATGTAAGCACCAATGCCAACTAAATAAAGCGGTTGATTATTTGCTTTCACAGCAGGTGAATCAATTTTAACTGCTTGATTCTTTAATACTTTTACACCTATTCCTTCTAAAGCGCTAGTTACCTGTTTTCCAAGTTCTGGTATGGGTGGTTTATGGCTGTAGTCATGATTGCCTAACACGGCATAAGTAGGAATATTAGCTTTAATTAATGGTTGAATTGCGTTGGTAACTTTACTAATTTCTTCTGATGCATTTGGCAAGGAATGATATAGAAAATCGCCGCTAATTAACACTGCTGCGGGTTTTTCTTCTACAAGTTTTTCAATACTACGACGCATGGTACCAGTATTATCTAACCACATTCCTACTTGAAAATCAGTCACCTGACCGATACGTTTTCCTTCCCAAGCAGGTGGAAGATTAGGAATTATGGCTGTCTCTTCTTCTACGTCAAGAAATTTTGGTTCAATTAATCCCCAAATAATTAAAACACCTAATATCCCGAATATTCCCAAAAATGAGTATTTTAAAAAGTTACCGATTTTCATAGATTTTATTGCATTAGCTACTTTTAATATCTATCTCATACGCGACAGATAACATAAATGTTTGACGCGAGTTAATTGTTTATATATCTATTATTATCAGAGAAACAATATATATAAATCTTCCGTTAGGATAGAAAAAGTCTACAATACGGTTAATTATTAACTAATATTAACTAATTTGCACTTCCGAGCCTAATTCTGCGCCTAATTCTAACTTTGCATTTCCGCTATTTACGGCAATTTCTACCCAACCGTGACTACCAACAAGTGCAATTAATTCTCCCACTTTCACGTTTGAATAAGTTTGCCGCGCCTTTATTTTCTTCCCTCTTACTTCTACACTCCAATCATTACCTTCTATATAACTTTGAGGAATGTTGGTTACTAAATTTCCGAAATGGTCGATATATTGAATGCAGCCCGCTCCCGCACCATCTTTGTAAGTGCATTCGGCTAAATCCAACTTAACCAAACTATCAGGATTTATCTCCCTTCCCAATTCTTGTAAAAATACGCCGCTAGCTAGATGCGCTCCCACGGGTGCAAAAATATCTCTACCGTGGAAGGTAATGCTGGGTTGAGATGTCAGCCAATATTCTGGATTTGTTAATTCTACTGCCGAAATAACAGAATTTTGACTCAAAACTCCACCGAGCAAACCATTATCCGGAGCAACTAAAATTCCTTGCGCTAATTCTACAGCAACTGCTCTCCGCTTTCCCCCCACCCCAGGATCTACCACCGCTACATGTACGGTACCTCTAGGGAAATAATCTATAGCATTCATCAAACAAAATCTGGCTGCGGCGATGTTTTGCGGTGGAATTTGATGGGTTATGTCAACTATTCTCAACGCCGGGTTAATTTGCGCGATCGCACCTTTCATTACCGCAACGTACTCATCGCTAATCCCGAAATCGCTGAGCAATGTTATAAGTGGTTGTTTGCTTGATTTATCGGACATGGAGGGGTTAAAAATTCATTCCTAAAACTATGTTATCTACCGCTTGCAAAATCGTTTTTTTTGTTTACGCAATTAATTTCTATTCCTTGTAAAAATTAGAGCAGAAACTAACTCTTTAATTCATAGTTTTGTTATGTTAATACCTACTAAAAGCGGGTATTTTTCTATTTTAATTATCATGAATTACAATAAAAATTTTCAGTTGCGATTCTCAGTCAAATTACATAGGTATATTTTACATAATATAAACTTATTATATTAAAAGTAAGTATATTATAAGTATAATATATATAGATATTACAATCAGATTAGATTTTTAAATAGAGTATGTTTGTTATTTAACTCTATTACATCCTTGAATTGCAATACAATCTATAAATTTTTCTCGCAAACTCACGGGTGGAATTATCTTCAAAAGCTTTTCCTCAGTATTAAAATATAATTTTTTATTCGTCCTATATCTTTATTTTGAAACTAAATATTAAATTTTTATTAAAATAAGCAAGGTGCGGTTTATACTACCATGCTTGTAGTGTTTATGACTATTTACATAAAAGTTTCTCGTCTTTAAATTAAAAGTGAAAATCAAAAAAACTTTGTATGACGCTTGGAGAGTGCATTTTGGAAAAGAATGTAATCAAACTAGCAAAACTTTTTCGAGATTTTCGCGTATAATCAAGGTGAATTGTATGCCGAGACACTTTAGAGGGATCGCCAAAGCTAGACGAAAAAGCTACTCGATTGAAGTAATCTCAGGGACTGCTCGTTAAGGCTCTTTTTAATTAATTAAACTTCTCGTCCAACAATGTTATGTTCAACAACTGAAATTAAATTGCTAGATATATACTCTTGAAACGGTTTTTTTTAGTTGTGTACCTCTTAGGGTGAATATAGGTAAATATATCCCTATCCTGGGGTAGTTGAGTATATCTGGCTCGCTTCGTTACAGTTGATTACAAAAACTTTAGGAGATTTATATGCGAATAGCTCAAATTGCACCACTGTGGGAGAGAGTACCTCCCCCCGGTTATGGCGGTGTTGAGTTGGTCGTAGGATTGTTAACTGATGAATTAGTCCGACGAGGACATGAGGTGACTTTGTTCGCTTCGGGAGACTCAATGACTTTGGCAAAGTTAAAGTCTGTCTATCCCCGCGCTTTTCGTCTAGAACCTTCTATAACAGAGTATTCTGCCTATGAAGCTTTACAATTAAGTCGAGTTTATAAGCAAGCTGGTAACTTTGATGTAATTCACTCTCACGTCGGCTATAATTCTCTTTTTCATGCTGGTTTTGTTGAAACTCCAACGGTACATACCCTACACGGTGCTTTCAATTCAGACACAAAGCAGATTTTTTCGGAAGCTCGCGAGCAACCATATGTAAGCATTTCAGATGCTCAACGCCAACCTTTAAAAGAGTTAAATTACGCTGCAACGGTGTATAACGGTATCGATACTGAAAGCCACCGTTTTTATGCCGAATCGCAGAGTTCTCCCTATTTAGCATTTTTAGGGCGGATCTCTCCGGAAAAAGGAACTCACATAGCGATCGAAATTGCTCAGAAATCCGGCATACCTCTAAAGATGGCTGGTAAAGTCGATAGAGTTGATGTGGACTATTTTGAAAGCAAAATTAAGCCCCATATTGATGGTAAGAACATAGAATATTTAGGCGAAGCTAACCACTTCGAGAAAAACGAACTTTTAGGTGGTGCGATCGCGATGTTGTTTCCGATAACTTGGCGCGAACCTTTCGGGCTAGTAATGACAGAATCGATGGCTGCGGGAACTCCTGTATTAGCCACTCCAATGGGTTCGGTACCGGAAGTAATTGCAAACGGTAAAACAGGCTTCTTGTGCAATAGCGTTGATGATTTTGTTAATGCTATTCAACGTTTGGGAGAAATAGATAGAAGCGAATGTCGCGCTCATGTCGAGCAGAACTTCAGCATCAGAAGTATGGTAGATGGTTACTTAGATGTTTATCGGAAAGTGATGGGTAAGAAGTTTGAAAAGAACGGTTACTCCCGTTTTTTATCAAACCTACTTATGAGATAACCCCGTGGTGGATGGCGATAGCCTTAAGCCATCCATTTTGAGAGGGTGCATCTACACAAAAGAGCTTTGTGTTTGCATTTGCGGTGATAATTATAGTTGTGACGAGAAGTTTACCGTTTGTTTATCGAGACGGTTTTTGATGATTCTTGCAGGTGTTCCTACTGCTATAGAAAAAGCAGGAATGTTCTTGCTAACTACAGAACCTGCACCGATAATACTTCCTTTTCCAATAATTACTCCATCTAATACCGTGACGTTATGCCCTAACCAACAATCATCTTCAATTACAATTCCCTTACGAGTTAACCCTTGTTCTTCAATTGTTCGGGTAGGATCTGTAAAAATGTGATTGTTCGCAAATATTCCACAATGCGGTGCAATTAGACAGTTTTTCCCAATTCTAATATCTCCCGTACCAGTAATAATGACATAGGGACCGATATATGCATCTTCATCAATAATGATGTGTGTATCGTGCAGCGCTCGAATATCAACACCCCGCTCTAATCTAACGCGATCCTTTATATATACTTTGTTATTTGGATGTCCTAAAGCGTTTATTTGCACTCCTTTCAACAGACTTACTCGATCGCCAATTTCAATACAAGGAGTTCCAATCAGCTCGACAAAATGTTGAATGTTGACCGATCGACCTATTCCACTCAAAAGGCTACGATAAACTAAGCTTCTCAACTTTTTCCCGAAAAAAATATTCGGGATACCTCCAAAAAGAGTAGTGAGCAATCTTTCTTTCAAAGATATTCTACTAAAGTTGGTATTTGCACTCATCCTGAAGACCTTGATAACTAATATAAATTATCATGTATATCCTCTAAAGAAATCAAATAATTTAATTTGATTTAACGAGCATTCGCTATAAACGTATAAGTAGTAGATGAACTAGATGGGGCATTAAATAGTTATAACAGGATATAGGGAACGGGTAAAAAAGGCGATATCAGTTTCGTCAGTTATCTTGCATCATTTTTTGCTGAATTACTTTTAAGGTTCAAGATATAAGACTTACTGCGATCGAGTTTTTTTGAACTCATGTTAATCTGATATTGCCGAAATTGCGACAAAGGATTTTTATAAAGTCTAAATTTCTGTTTTAGAACTAACCAGAAGAATGGTAAATCATCAAGTAAATATCTTTTTATCAGCCGCTGAGGTTCAGATAAAAGTCTGTGAAACCATTCTAAACCAACTTCGCTCATCCATTTTGGCGCACGCTTCATATGACCAGCCTCAAAGTTAATAGTTGCACCGATAGCTAAGAAAATTTTGACGTATTGTAATCAATCTTTAAACTTATAAAGCCACAATTCTTGTTTTGGGGCACCGACACCTATAGCGAGAACAGTTGCTTTTGTCTGGTTAATTAATTCAACAATTTTTTGACATTCTTGGCAATCGTTTTCAAACCCAAAGGGAGGTGAATAAGTTGCCACAATGATATCTCTACCAACCTTTGAATTTATTTTATGTTGAGCGATTTCTGCCGTTTTTCCCAAACCTCCTAATAAAAATATTTTTATTTGCTCGTCGTGTTTGTAATAATTATAAAAAGCAGGGAAAAAGTCAGAACCAGATATTTTTTCTTGAATAGGAGTACCTAAAAAATTGGAAGCGTATACAAGTAATTTACTATCGCAAACTATATAGTCAGCTTTTTGATAAGCAAGATAAAATTCAGAATTCTTCTGCATTTTCATTAAATGATCTACATTTGGAGTAAATACAACACCACCAAATCGAAGCTTTTCTAAAAGCTCCAACATAGTAATATTATCAATATTTAGATTGAGTAAATTAACTGGATTCATGATGTTTTCATTCAATATAAATTAACCAACATAATTGTTCGGGTTTACTGCATCGAGCATGATGATATAAATTAGGTAGTTTTTTTCAATAATTTTTTGCAGGATGTTAGTTATCGAATTTTTCTAGTAAAATGTACAAGCACTTGCTTGAATAACTTAAAGGCAGTTATTGGATCGCTATTATTCAAGCGACGAACTGTGTAACGCAGATGGTAAGCTTTTGTAGAGAAAATTATTTAATTTCAACTGATTCATGATTCCATACAACAGGAAACAATGATGGTGAAACTCCTAATGAAAGTAATTTGTGATACCAACCAATAGCAATGAATTCTTGAGGATTATTTGGCGATGGAAAAAAGTTTGTTCCATACATACCTGTTTTTTCACTGCCCATCACAATAGGTTTTTCACTAACAGCTTTAAACGGTCCTGTAATTTCGTCAGCAATATACCAATATAGCGAAGATTGAGTAATTCTTTCGGAACCAAATTGCTTAAGCCATTTTGGATTTATCCGATGAGGCCAGCAAGAGAAAAACAAATGATATTTACCATTTTGATAAATAACCTGCGGTCGCTCAATTTCTGTATAAATTGATTCACTAGTACGATCGAATTTTGGCATACAAGCAGGAGGTAAGATTGTGTAAGGTCCACCTATGCTTTTAGCTACTGCTAGAGCAATACAACCGCAAAACTGGGTAGCTGCCAATTCTTTTGAAGCAGCACAAATAAACATATAGTAATTGCCAGTAACTTCATCCTTGACTATGTAAGGATCGCGCCAATGGCGATGGGCGATTGTCTCTCCATTTTCGATGAAATTATATTTACCGTACCAGCGATCGCGCTCATCCAAATTTACAAAAAGAGCGTGATTTGACTGGCGTTCCCAGTGGATAGCATCAGTAGATAAAGAAACCCTAATCTCTTCATTCCACATATCATTTTTACCTGCTGCGGAGTAGAACAGGTAATAAATACCATTCTCTTTGTAGGTAGAACCAGCAAGCATTCTTTGAGATTCCAATGGATTAGTTGGATCGGGTTCAAGTATGGCTCCCACATCTTGCCAATGTTTTAAATCATTAGAAATAGCACCATAAATTGAGGCTTCTGTCCACCAAGGGGCGCGAGGATCTATAACTTTCGCACCAGCTAAATAATACAGCCGATAAATATCATCATCTTTAAGAATCCAAGGATCCCAAGTTAATCTTTCCTTACGTAGCGATCGGGCAATTTTGATCGTAAAGTTTCTCCCACGGGGTAAGGAATCAATAAATGTTGTAATTCTTCGATCCAATCTGCTGTTAAGTTTCATTTTGTAAAGTTGATGATTTTTGTTGAGAAGTTTGCGGTGAATTACAAAGCAGTTTCACTCAAGCTGATACTTCCGACTTACGGAAAGTAGCTTTAAAAGGATATAACAAAAAGAGCAAGTAAGCTGCAATACCAGTGATGAAAGTCTTACCTGGTTCTTCAAGTAGAATGCGCCAGTGATTAGTAATAACTTGATTGAATAGCTTGACTGCTGTTAACCCATTACCCAAGCTGACTAAACGACGAACTGTGTAACGTAAATGATAAGCCTTTGCAATCTTTTCACAGTGACAAATGATATCTGGAGCATAGGAACGAGTTTTTTCTACTACCTTTTCTAAAGCTTCTAACTGTTTGAGAGCGCTTGCAGAAAGTCCACCGGAAGTAACTCTGTAAAGGGTTAGTATTTCGGGAATTCCTTCATGTCGCCAGTGAGTTTTGATTGATATTCGTAACCAGCATTCGATATCTTCAGCTCGACGTAAGCATTCATCGAAATAGTAGTCTTGAACAGTACCGTGTAGATTGTCTTGAAACTTGATATCTTGAAAAACTTCACGTCGAATTACTGGTACTGAACCGTTACCAACCGGATTGCGACAAAGTACGTATGATGGTGTGATGTCGTAAAGTTTACGAGGTTTTTGATAAAGCCCTGTGAAGTTTCCTTGTTCATTGATGAATGCAGAATAGCAAAAGCTGATTCCTACTGTAGGTGAATTGTTTAAGTGGTGGACGTGTTTCTCAAGTTTTTCTGGTAGCCAAATATCATCTGCATCTAAAAAAGCCAAATAATCACCGATCGCGTGGCGAATACCTGTATTTCTTGCTCCAGCAAGTCCTGTATTTTTTTGACGAATAATTTTAATTCGTGAGTCTTTAAACTGTTGGCAAATACCTATACTGCCATCGGGAGAACCATCATCAACGATGATAATCTCGAAGTTTTCATAGGTTTGCGACAGTACGGATTTAATTGTTGCTGCAACATATTTTTCAACATTGTAGACGGGAATAATTACAGATACTTTTTTCATTTTTGGTACTAAATTTCATTAAAAACGATCATTAAATTACAACTTAAATTAGATCGCATCCAAAGGAATAAACAATATAACAATCCTTCCAATTGCTTTAAATTAGTTGCACCAGAAAATTATTGAAAAGGTGCAAAATATACAAATGGAAATTTATCAAGTCGAAACTGCTGGCTTAGAGATAGCTAATCTTAAAAGATAGAGTACGCAAACTACATAAGCTGCACAGCCCGTTAATACAGTCTTACCGGGTTCTTCTAAAATAATTCGCCAGTGATTCGCAATAACTTGGTTAAATAACTTCACAGCTGTGACTCCATCGCCTAAACTTACCAAACGACGAACCGTATAGCGTAAATGGTAAGCCCTTGCTACCTTTTCGCAGCAATCCATAATATCTGGAGCATAGGAACGAGTCTTTTCTACTACCTTTTCTAAAGCTTCTAACTGATTTAGAGCATTAGCAGAAAGTCCCCCTGAATTTACTCGATATAAAGTTAAGGCTTCTGGTATTCCTTCATGTCTCCAGTGAGTCAGAATAGAAGTTCTTAACCAGCATTCAATATCTGTTGCATCTGCTTTCGCATGACGCAAGCGCTCATCAAAATAGTAGTCTTCTACAGTACCGTGTAGATTATCTTGATACTTAATATCTTCAAAAACTTCACGTCGAATTACAGCAACTGAACCATTACCAACCGGATTGCGACAAAGTATATATGATGGCGTAATGTCGTAAAGCTTGCGAGGCTTTTGAAAAAGTCCTGTATAATTGCCTTTTTCGTTAATGAATGCTGAATAGCAAAAGCTGATTCCTACGGTGGGTGAATTGTTCAGGTGGTGGACGTGTTTCTCTAGCTTTTCTGGTAGCCAGATATCATCTGCATCTAGGAAAGCCAAATAATCACCGATCGCATGACGAATACCTGTATTTCTTGCTCCCGGAAGTCCCCTATTTGCTTGACGGATAATTTTAATTCGTGAGTCTTTAAACTGTTGGCAAATACCTATACTGCCATCGGGAGAACCATCATCAACGATGATAATCTCGAAGTTTTCATAAGTTTGCGACAGTACAGATTTAATTGTTGCTGCAACATATTTTTCGGCATTATAGACGGGAATAATTACAGATAGTTTTTTCATAATTAAAAAAAATGGTGTTAATAACTTCGAGATGATTAGATAGCGATCGCACTTTTTTAGATTCACTTTTGCTCAAAGTTGCTAAAAAATTAGCCTTGTGTATATTCTCTAGTGGAACTAAAACTACTGATTAGATATCTATAGCAAACTGCGATGGTGGTTAGAATTGTTCTTCGAGGTTGCTTAAAAATAATTTTCCAATCACTTCGTAAAGCACGAGTTATAAAATCTATTCCAACTTGAGGAGATATCTGATTGCGTACAGTTTTTCGTGCTAAATAACGCAAGAAAAAAGCCTTGGCGTATTTGTAATGTTGATTGACAAATTCGGGAGCATAGGTTTTTATTTTGAGATTGAATTTATTCCAATCTTCTTCCATACGATAAAGATTTGAAGATATACCCGCTTGATTGGTACGGTAACAAACTAAAACTTTATCGATTCCTTCTATTTTCCAACCTTGATATATGATTCTAAAAAATAGCTCAGCATCTTCTGTGCCGCTGAGATTTGAATCAAAACCTGCAATATTATCGAAGATATTACGACGAATAACAACATTAGATGGAGTTATTATTATATTTTCGTAATATAGATGTTTGGGTGCAATTTTGGATAAGCGCGATCGAGAAAAATAATTAGTAGATTTACCGTCAAAAGTGATAAACTCTACCCGTGCAAAGCTAATTCCAAGATCGGGAGTTTTTTCAAAATGTTCTATATGCGCGGCTAATTTATTCGGCAACCATTTATCATCAGAATCTAAAAAAGCAATATATTCTCCTTTGGCAATTTTAATGCCTGTATTGCGAGCAATAGATACTCCTTGATTTTCCTGCGAGATCAATTTGACTCGATTATCTTTAAGACTATAATTACTGACAATTTCAGCAGTATTATCTGTTGAACCATCATCGATAATTAATAATTCAAAATCATCAAACGTCTGGGCTAAAACCGATTCAATAGTTTCACCCAAATACTGCTCGGCGTTATAAGCTGGTATCACAATGCTGACGGTAATACTCATATACAATTTATTTAATTATTGGGATTATTTTGACAAAACTTCTACTTGCATTAAATAATAAATAGTTATTTACCGTAGTAAATTCCTCTACCGTTAGTGCCGATAAAAACTAATCCAAACTCAGTGGAGCTAGCTTCCATAACATTTGGATCGTTACCAATAGGCTTATTTGGATCGCCTATTCTTTGCCAAGTTTTTCCGCTGTTTAAAGAACGAAAAATACCTTTACCGATGTTGGCAATTTCTCCATATAGATATAGTGCGTTACCCTTTTTTCCGGTTTTAGACTTGCCTAATGCAACCAAATATGCTCTATTTACTTGCTTAATTTTGGTAAAATTCTCACCTCCGTCGGTTGAATGGTATAATCCTTGTCGATCCAGACTCAGCCATAATTCACCTTTAACTCCCGATCCATTTAAAGAGTGCCAATCTGCATCAGGTAACGATTCAGAAACTACTTTAAAAGATTCGCCGCCGTTGGTGCTGCGATAGATTTTTCCCGAAGCATAGTAGTAAAACGTGTTGCCATCAACTTTGTCTGCAACTAAAGGTTGCGTCCAATTCCAAGCACCCTCGAAGCCATTTGGTAAGCCGGAAACTGGAAGCCAAGAAGCACCGCCGTCTGTTGTTCGCTGAGGTTGAGCGCCGCTGAGGGTGACAACGAATAAATTCGGATTAGTTGCAGACATCGCTACTCGCGTCCCCATTTGATTGGCGGGAAACGAGGCAAACTGCTTCCAGGTTTTACCGCCGTCGCTAGAAGTTGCGCCGCTATAAGTATTGTTGTGACGATTTCCCGCAACACGCACCATTTTTAAAGGATTTTTTTCGCTGTAAGCAATGCTGTAAGTGTCTTGAAATGTATGAGGTTCGTTGCTCAACATTTTCGATGGATAAGCATTGAGTCCGCGATCGTGATAAAAACCTTCAACGTCTGCTAAACCGCTGATTAATGCTCCAGAAGGTGTTGAAACCAAAGTAAAGGTGACAACTTCTTCATGTCCTTTTTGATAATTTGTCCAGACAACGGGATTGCGATCGATGCGATCGGTACGCCATATTCCGTACCAATCTGTTAACCAAACTCTATTGGCAATCCAAGGATCGAATTCTATGGTGGCTACCGCAGGATTTGACTTCATATAGTCTGACCACCAAGAGACAGTATTATTTAATTGACGTTTTTGCTCAGTCCATTTGCTTCCACCGTCAAGAGAATGGAATATCTGGGTAAACGTGTCGCTATAGGTAGCAACTATAATATCGTTTGGATTTTTTGGATTAATAGTAACTGCATTAAACGCAGTCTTATTCTTTGTAGGCGTAATATCTTTCCAAGTACCTTTGATAAACTTACTAACACCCTGTTGATGAGTTAGGTACAAATTTTTGTTCCCTATAGCCATACGGTTAACTTCGGTAGAACTTCTCGGTAGTTTCATCCAACTTTCACCCCTGTCAGTCGATTTATATATTCCATTTTTATGAGCTAGTGCATAAATAGTGCCTTTTTGATGTCGATCGAAAATAATGGCGTTAATACCAATATTGTCTGCGAGTGAAGGAAATGATTTTACTTTTACCCAACTCTTACCAGCATTATTGGACTTCCATAACCCATCTTGACGCGAGCCAAAAAACAGATTTCGAGAGTCAAAAGGGTTAACCGCTAATCTTTCCCCCGTCCATCTTTGTGCTTCATTGCCACCCATTTTCAAATCTAGATTTAGCTTAGTCCAGGTATTTCCCCGATCTAAGGATTTGAAAATCGTTCCTTTATCCTGCCACCAGTCCGCAGTATATTTTCCTACAGCAATATATATAATTTTAGAGTCTTTTGGGTCAAATGCTAACGCTTCTCCTCCGTAATAATTACTATTCGCCAGAGAAAATTGTTCGTTAAGAGGTATCCAGTTTGAATTCTTAGCATCCCAGCGATAAAAACCGCCAACATCAGTTTTTATATAAACTAAATCGCGCTCTTTTGGATAAAGATAAATTCCCGTTACATAACCTCCCCCACCGATCGCTACATTAGAAGTACCTAAAGCCGGGTATTGTTGATTCGATCGGACATCAATTTGGTGAGATACGCTACGAACAATTTGGTTGGAATTAAAGGAAAATTGAAACAGAAAACTAGCTAATACGATAGCAATGCAAATTGTTTTACCTTGATGACGATGAAATGAATTAAAGAAACGCATTATTTTAATCAAGAATTA
Organism: uncultured cyanobacterium; assembly: GCA_963740315.1. GTDB lineage: Bacteria > Cyanobacteriota > Cyanobacteriia > Cyanobacteriales > Nostocaceae > Rivularia. Next base: position 969,858 of record CAVUDP010000001.1, on the reverse strand, counting down.
AATATCATTAAAGCGTTTGTCTAAATGAGACTTGGTTTTCAAATACCTCTAATACCTTATCAAGTTGAGTTAGTTCAATGATGATTCGTAAGCAAGAGGAAATAGAACAAACACTAAAGCGCGTTCCTAAATTTTGAGCTAATTTACAACCAGATATTAATGCCATTAACCCAGCACTATCTAAAAATTCTACTTTTTCCAAATCAACTAGTAATATAGAGTGCTGATTTCGTCTTAATGCTGTTATTAATTGTTGTTCAAATAAATATGCATTTACTGCTGTGATAGAATTTTTAGGTTTTATAACCGTGTATTGATGCTTTTTTATTATAGTTTGCATAAGTGTTTCTTAGTAGATTGCGATCGGTGATGAATGATGATTATAAGTAAACAAGATGTGATGATTTTACATATCTATACAAAGATAGATAAATTGGTTTATTTTTGATGCTTTTTGTTTGTATTTGTGATAAGTAATACTTTTTTCGCTGATTCGTAGCTCATGATGCTTTGATAGATTTAATTGCATAAAAAAAACTGGTAGCAGGATACTACCAGAAGTTAACTAGAGTGAATATTTAATTAATATCTAGAGGGAGTGATGTAATTGTTTACATAATTTATTTTTAAACTAATAGTCAAGTAGAGTTGTTAACTTTTAGCAGAATTAGTTTGCAATCGAGGGTCAACAATTGTACGCACGGTAGTAATTTTAGTTAAAATAGCGGTGGCAATTTTTGGAGAAAGAATAGCTAATATCAGTAGCTTAAATAATAAAACATAAGTTTCTTTTCTCAATAGTATTTTTGGATAAAGACTAATTGCTTTCCATAGCTTTTGAACAGCTTTCCAAGGAATTTTATCATCATTAGTTCTAGTTAAACTAAGTCGCGTTGTAAATAAATATATATTCGCAAAACCTTGATTCTTCAAGTATTGTAATTCTAACGGCGCTGATGCAAACGCTCTTCCGAGTACCAAAGTTTGATACTTTTCCATCACATCAACTTTGCTTGACATCGCCCCCGAAGATAATCGATAAATAATTTGGGGTTTCCGTACAACTACAAAATCCCACTTTGGTGCTAATCGCAGCCAATAATCCCAGTCTTCGCATGATTTCAAACTTTTATCAAAATAGCCTACCGATTCAATCGCTTCTCTACGAATTAACACGTTCGATCCACTAGCAATAAAGTTGCTAACTAACAAATTGCCATAGACATTACCTTGAAAACTTTCAGCAACACCATTATGAAATGAATCGCCATTATTACCCATGCAAATTGTCCAACTATAAGCAACTCCCGCTTCTGGATTTTGTTGTAAAGCTTTAAGCTGTAGTTCTAGTTTTTCAGGTGTCCATAAATCATCTGCGTCGATAAAAGAAATAAATTTGCCTTTAGCGCGATCGATACCGCGATTGCGAGCTGTTGGTAAACCTCCATTGGGGTAAGAATAAACTTTTAATCTGGTATCTTGTACGGTTTCTAATAGCTCTAAAGTTCCATCGGTAGAACCATCATTAATTACTATTAACTCAAAATCGGAAAAACTTTGCTGTAAAACAGATGTAATAGTTTCTAAGATAGTGCGTTGAGAGTTGTAAGCGGGAACAACTACTGATATTTCAGGCATTACAGTTAACCTTATCTAGCAATAATTTATTGATTTGTGGTTCTTAAGTTCTTATTATGCTAAATCTTAGGAAGAATCAAGCATAATAAGCAAAATTAAGTTTTATATTTTTACTAATTCCATAGAATTATCTTGAGGATTTACAAATTTAGTATAAGATACATCTATTTCTCTATCTGCAAATATTTTTCTATCTAATTCATCTAATATAGCGCTATCTACATTCATATCAAATTTCCGAGCAAAATGAATATTGTCTTGATTTAGAATCGAAAAATCTTTCTTAGTTAGTATGCGTGGATGTCCGTGTCGGCTATTTATGAAATCCGTATAGCGATAATTGCTATTACATAACTTAAATTTTTGACTATTTACCAAAACAGTTTGTATTAGAGACTCTTCTGGAATAAATGTCTTTTTGTAGTAATCGAACACGCGATAATTATCTTTGACAAAAGAATATAAATACGCGGCACATTTCTGAGAAATCGTTGCAAAGTAAGAGCCTCCATAGCAAGTAAATTCTTTATTAAATAAATTACAGGAACTTTTAATTCCAACGGTTACTCCATAGGAAGAATTTAATCGAATAAAAGGTTGACAATTATTAATAATATGCTTAATCGGTTTCAACATAAGCCGCTGTTTGGGCGATAAATACTGCTTAAAATGTTTGTAGTGATATAAATATCTTGTATTTACGACTTTTCGATTCCAGGGACTTTGCTTAGAAAACACGTCAAAGTACTGAATAAAACCATCATAATCAGTTTTTGCTAGAAACGATTCTATTTTATGAAGAGGTTGTGTAGGATAATCTTGACCAGTAAGATTTATCAGCCAATCAAATTTAATATTTTGACTTGATAACCAACCAATTGCATCAAAATAACCTTGAAGAATAGCGAAACTACCCATCATTACGTTATTATTTGGAATCACCTCAACATCCTTTAGTTTCCTTAATAAACTCGTATTTAGGTCACAACTATTAAAGTTATGACTGATTAGTATAAATGAATCAGATGCGGTACTTTTAATCAATTTAACAAGCCTATATACCTGTTCTGGATCTTTATAGGTTTGGATCAAATAACATACAGTCATAGTTTCTTTATTTCTCGATACAGCCCTCACGTTGCAAATAATACGCGATAGAACTATGCAATGTAGCAAATGTATCTTAAATAAATAAAACTTTTATCTTATCTTCATAGAAATTGATTTAATTTACATAAGTTAACATTTTATTTAAGTAGTAAAGTTGAATTTCTAGCAAATACAAACCTTGTTGCCCAAACTGTAAATAGGGGCATTGCGATAACATGAGAAATTAATACGGATACTGCTACTCCATAAATTCCCCACTGCATACCAATAAATAAACTAGCAATAAAAACTCCGGTAAACATTACACTCCAGCGCAAATTGATCCAAGCTTTATCTAAAGATTGCAGTAATAAAGCCGCTGCCGTACCAAAAGGACGCGGTATCGCAGAAAGGCAAATTAATACTAATATAGGGATTGCCATTTTCCATTTTTCACCAAAAACAATCGGTACGTAAAACGGAGCCAAACTGGACTGAAGAATAACTAAAGGAACTATTACCAAGCCGATCGTTTTAAGACTATGGAAATATTTCTGTTTAAATTCACTATAATTACGTCTAGCAGCACAAAGGTGAGGATACAGGGGCCAAACCATAATATTAATTACGTTTAAACTGATACCCAAACCCGCATTGAAAGCAAAAAAGTAAATTCCTAAAGCTTCAACACCTAAAAATTTTCCTACTAATAAGTAATCAATATTTGCTCGAACTTTTTCTAATAATTCATAACCAAGTACATCTTTACCAAAATCAACTATCTCTTTCCATCTTTCCAAAGTAAAGGACATTTTTGGTCGCCAAGGTTCGTTAAGATGAGTAACGACTATCCATACCGGAGTAGTGAAAAGTCCGGGTAGTACAAAAGCCCACATACCCATACCTGAAAGCGCAAATATTGGAATCAGAATGTTATTCAGCATTGACTGAATTGCCGTACTTATTGCCGTGATTTTTAGTCTATTAGCTCTATCTATTAATGCATTATGAACGGCGAAAAACGGTAACATTAAATAGACTAAGCTGTATACGCAAAGTGGCAATATTAGTTTCTGTTCGTTATAAAACCAAGCCACAGGAAAAGCCGCAATACATTGAATTACGAACAGGGAAATACATAAAATCCAATTTAACCAATAGGCTGTATTGCAAAAAACTTCTACGTCTTCCTCATCAGCTTGAACAATTTTGCCTCCAATTCCAGCCCTGAGCGTAAAAACTGTCGTAAATTCGTTAATAGTTAGAACAACTGCTGCTAATCCGTAATCTTTTGGGCTTAGAGCGCGAGCTAGTATAACTGTTGCTCCCAAGCGAAATATACGATTTATTAATTCAGCACCTCCAAGCCAGCCTATATTACGGATGAACTGATTTGACAGTTGCTGCTTAATTTTTTCGATTATCATTAATTTGCAGAGATTTTTGGATTTTTTTCTTGAATGGAAAGAAATTATGACACAATGCTTTATTAATTATCTATAAATTATTGAGATTGAATTTGAGCAATTATATATATTAAAGTAACTAACTTAAGATAAATTTAAGTGAGATCGGTACTTAGAAAATATAGGCTTTTCTCTTTCCTTAAAGGCAATTCCCATAATAATTAAACCAGGAAAACAAATGTAACCCAAGACATCTATTTGTTCCCCAAAAGAGAAGAAGAGCAATATTAATAAAATACTTAAAGATGTTTCTGCAATTTTACTATCTCGTGCCTTGATTAATAGATTTACGAAACTACAGAAGACGGGTACAAAGAAAGCGAAAAAGCCTACTAATCCCTTGGTATAGAGCAATCCTACCCAGGTGTGATGAGAGCCAATCGGCATCTTTGCTAATACTGGTGGTCCCGGTTTTTGAGTTCCATGTCCCCAAATTGGAGCTTCTTTCCAGCCTTCAATTGCTACTCTTTGCAATGCTGCACGAACTTTGGAAGAACTTGCTCTCGAACTGTAGAATGTATCGACTACTTCTGTGGCGGCATCACTAAGTTGAGTACTAAGAATACCGGCGATAAAGCTAACAATTCCAGCAGTAATTTGTACGGTGGGACGGGTAAAGTTTTTCAAACTCCAAATAATAATTAATACTATTGGTAAAGATATAAGAGCAACTCGCGAAAGTGATACAATATTCATCGCGATCGCACCAACTATACCAATGTAACGCCATCTTTTATTTGATTCTCGCAGCGCCATGAAAAAGTACAAATTACTAACTAAACCTAAAGCTGGGCACCAAGGAGTAAACAAAAATAATCGGACATCCGAGCTACCATACTCTAAAGCATAAAATCCGACGTTATAAAATATTGGACCATTTTGAATTAATCTTTCAATAGGAGAACTATAAAGAATACTGGGCAGATTCAGGAAATAAGCTGCATAAGCTATAGGAATTACAATTAAACTTTGTAAACATAATATACATACCGCTCGATAAATTAATTTTGGTCTGATATTTAAACAGCCGCTTAATAAAAATAAGGGTATTATAGTCGAAGAGGTTAGCCAACCTAAAATACCTCTTAATAAAGCGTTTGTCCCTAACTTAAAGTCAGTTATACCAGCGTAAGTTGCAACTAAAATAACTAGCGAATAGACTATCCATAACCATGTTATCCACGGAATACGAATTTTTTCGTTAGCTGGGGTGTTCTCTGTTTGCAAAAAAATTTTCAAAACTAAATACCCGCCCAACACCCATGCTAATAAGGAGTAAACGGGAAACACCATTCCGAATGCGTAAATACCATAAGTGCCGATAATTACGTACCAAACTAAACTCTCTTCAAAGTTTTGGGGCTTCATACTTTAGTAATAGTCTTCTACAAATTCCGGGTATTCTACGTATTCTCGAAGATGTTTTTCTTTTTCTTTTTCTTTTTGTTGTGATTTAACTTTCCATAACCCAATAATTCCACTACTAAACAATAACGAGCCTAATGATGCACCTATTAAAACTAAGGTTTTTCTTGGTGCATTTGCCTCAGTTGGTAAACTCGGTGCAGCGAGAATTTGAGTTTCTGGGTAAGAAGCCGAAACGGTGGTTTTTGCTAAGTCTAATTTAGTAATGGTTGATGAAAACACTGCTTCGGCAACTTGTACGTCTCGCTTCAAATCTTCCATCACGGAATTTTGCTGTGCTAATTTTTGCAGCCTTGCTTCCAGTTGCGGAATTTCTGTCTCTAATGCCTCTACTTGAGCTTTTATTCCTTGTTTTGCTACGCTTGTTGTCACTAATTGTTCGGATAATATAGCGCGTTTAGAACCAGATGATTCATTATTACTAAAGTTGAGCCGATTAATTAACGCCATACTTATCGGACGATTTAACAAAGCTTGCGCCCTGTTTAAAAGAGCAGCTTGAGCATCTCTTTGCTCGGTTTTGATGTTAATCACACTCGGATGAGTCTGTAAAAACCTTGCACCTAAACCGATCAATTGACTATTAGCTTCGCTGTAACTTTTCAGATAATTTTGAAAGAGTGGATCTGCTTGTAAAACAAAAGCATCTGAAGCTTGATCGGAAGATAAATTTAGACTACTAGATAATTCCGCAAGCTGGGCTTGAGACTGTTGCTGTTGGGCTGCTAGTTCGGCACGCTGTCTGCGTAAATCTTCTATATTCGTTGCTAACTTAGTCAGTTGTTCCTCAGAGCTTAAACCAGAAGCAGCTTGGAAAGCACTAAGTCGTCTTTGAGCGGCTGTTAATGTTCGCCGCGAGGTTTCGATTCCACTTTCCAAACGTGCTTTCTGCTGAGCAATTTCTTCATACCTTAATTGGTCTAATTTGGCTTCAAATGCTCTTTGTAAAGCTACGGATTTTATTCTCGCTTGTTGGGGAGTCGAACCTTGAAGCTCAAATCTCATCAGCGATGTATTGTCAACAGTTTTAATTCGCGGTTTGCCGAATTTTTCTAATGGAATATTAACTTTTGCTGCTGCTACTTCTAATACTCGATCGCTGGTTGCGATCGCTTTATAGTTTTCTCTAGGATCGTAATTTGCTCCCGCATAAGCTGAATAATTTTGCGATGTTGCTTGTCCAATATTAGGAAGATTAATGTCAGAGGTTGAACCACTACCAGGAATATTAATTGCCCATTCACTGACATATTTTGGTTTCGCTGTGGCTAAATACATGAAAGCCCCACTCCAAATACCCGCGTTTACCAAAATAAGAGTAAGTAAATAAAATATTCCTGATGCTTTGGACGTTACTGACGTTTTTTTTGTATAAGCTTGGGTTTCATCGGTTTCATTAAAAGAAGCTGTTGCCCCCGAATCCGCGCTTACTATCTTCCCGTTTTTTAACTTAACAAACGGTTTCTTGTTCAAAGTTACACCTCTTATGCCTTATGCCCTATTTATCTAAATCAATATTAGGATAATTTGCCCTTTTCCTTGTTTAAATGAGTTGAATCAGTCGGCAAATATCAAATAATAGCGCTTATCAGCTAACAACTAAATCTCTTTTTCTGTTCAAGAATTAATTCATACAAGCTTTCTCCGGTTTCTCCTATAAATCATAGCTAACCATTCGTGCATGTCTGCGAGTAAATTCACTAACGCTAGGATTTCCTCTGGATTCATCTACACCTACCGATCGTTCCCATAGTTCGCGAGGTGCCACCGATATTGAATAGGAAATACGTCCAACATTTGTGTCAGAGCTTTTGCCAGTTTTTTTGACATGATACCATTCCGTTCGCTGGCATTCATCGCACCAAAATGCTTCTAACCACTCATCTTCTAAAAGCACTGCGGTTTGACTAGCTATCAATATTTTGGCATTCTGTCGCCCTATTCCTTTTTGTTGGAGTTGCTTGGCATCGGAAGCAAATAATTTATATTTTTGACTGACGCTATGTAAGTAACATCTATGCACCGGGCAGTAGATAGCCCTTCTTTTAGAACGGTTGCGATTGCGATCGCATCTTTTGACTAATTTAACTTCTTTCATATACAGATACACTACTGATAACTATACGCCCTTTAAGAAGTTTCGTAGAGAAAATTTTAACTCTGATATATTACACTCAAAAAAAATTGCCCAAACTTAACTTTTTACGAAGTCGGAAAGTAGATGCACCTATTATTTTTAAATTTATACTCTACATAGAGTATATTATTCAACCTTCACTGTCAAAATAAACACAGTAAAGGTCTTTAGAAGGACTGAGATCGTTAGACCGTCAAAGCCCTACTTCTATAAAAAAACGTATAATTTGTTACGGACTTTCTTAAATGCTATTTACAGCACAAATCATACACGGGTTGGAAAAGCTGCTCAACATTATTCTCTACAACAATGCAAGCATAGAAAACTCCAGATCATAACTCGATCGCTGCTTAAATTCTTTATTTACCCAAAGTTTGTTAAGATATGATAGAAATCAGTAAAGATAAATCAAACTTTTTCTTTTAGTGATACAATCTATATCTAATCAGCAATTGCGATCGTTCTTTTAGTCAGTTTCAAGGCTACTAAAAGTTGTAAAAAAATTTGACCTTAGTAAAATTACCATAGCATCAACGACAGTAAACTAATTTACCAGTTATTAAACATACAACCTCTTTTGTATTTATTTTTACAATGGAATAGTACCAACACTCACGACAAGGTAACAATACCTTTTCTTTATAATTCACAATATCTTGATATTAACTTTACAATATCTTGATATTGAGTAATATAATACTTTTCTCAGCAGGAATCATAGCCGTTGAGCAAGGCTGCAATACTTACTATGACTATTTTTGAGAAAACTGTTCTTTTCTTATCAGTGATTATACAGTATCTTTATGTTTTCTTGCAAATAGATTTTATTACTGATTTATTTTAGTTCTGCAATACTTTATGAAATGATTTATAAAGCGATTTTTGATCTATTTATGTCTGATTAAAATAAGCATTCCAGGCTCGATCAAATCAAATATTGGATGTTTTTCCTACTTAATTAATATGTTTAGGTTTCTTTTTCCTACTTTTCCTACTTTTTATTACTTTTTTTTTGCTTTCAGATAATTTTATCAAAAATAACTTACTTATCTAAAATATTTTTTTGAGGATGCTGTATGCAATTGACGAGTTACCAGGCATGATTGTAAATATGGAATCCACAATAAATACCGCGATCGGCAAGAGAATATATAACCGTTTAAGCTTTCCATCTGTCGGATGTTTTCTTTTAATGGTAGGAAAATACCAAGGGATGGGTAGACAAGGGGTAAGGGGAGAGGGAGATGGGGAGACAAGGGGGCAAGGTAGTATTTTTGACCTTTAACCTTTAACCTTCAACCTTTAACCTTCAACCTTAATTACCCCTAACCCTTGCTGCGAATTTATCTTAATTCTGCTCAAGCATTACTTAGATTTAGGCTTGAATGTTGAAGCAACGTGCAATTCTTTAAGTTGAGCAGCATCTACAGTTGAAGGTGCATCTGTTAACAAACAACTTGCTTGTTGCGTTTTGGGAAAAGCAATTACATCCCGAATTGATTCTTCTCCTGCTAACAGCATAACCAATCTATCTAAACCGTAGGCAATACCACCATGAGGAGGAGTACCATATTCAAAAGCTTCTAAAAGAAAGCCAAATTTATTGTACGCTTCATCAACTGATAAACCGATGGTTTCAAATACTTGTTCTTGAATTTCTCGTTGATAAATCCGCAAGCTACCACCGCCAATTTCAAAACCGTTAAATACCAAGTCATAAGCTTGGGCGCGTGCGGTTTTTAAGTCTTTTAAATCGTCAGGATGGGGTGCGGTGAATGGGTGATGCAATGCTTCCAGGCGTTTTTGATCTGCATTCCATTCAAACATCGGGAAATCTGTAATCCACAGTAAATTTATTTTATCTGGTTCGATTAATTTAAATTCCTTGGCTACAAATTGGCGCAGTCTATCTAAAGTTTTGTTAACGGTATTGGTATCGGCAGCAGCAAAAAGTAACAAATGTCCAGCTTTTGCATTGGTGCGGCGCAAAATTTCTTGTTTTTGTTCTTCGCTTAAATTATCCTTGATTGCACCTATAGTATCGATTTCCCCGTTTTCTTTAACGCGGATGTAAGCTAAACCTTTAGCACCGGCTTCGCTGGCTTCTTTAAAGATATCGCCACCCGGTTTGATACGGACATTAGATATGACATCGCCGCCGGGGATGGGAAGAATTTTGATAATGCCGCCTTTGGCAACAGCATCGCGGAATACCTTAAAACCGCTATCTTTGAGTAAATCCGAGACATTAACTAGTTCTAAATCGTAGCGTGTATCGGGTTTATCGCTGCCGTAACGTTCGATTGCTTCGGCGTAGGTAAGACGTGGAAAGTTGCGTGGTAGATCGATATTTTTAACAGTTTTGAAGATATGAGCAACCAACTTTTCGTTAAGTGCGATAATTTCCTCAACAGACATGAAACTCATTTCCATATCCAACTGAGTAAATTCCGGTTGTCTGTCAGCGCGTAAATCTTCATCGCGGAAGCAACGGGCAATTTGATAATATCGATCCGTACCCGATACCATCAGAATCTGCTTGAATAGTTGCGGTGACTGGGGTAAAGCGAACCATTCACCGCCATTAACGCGACTTGGTAAAAGAAAATCCCGTGCGCCTTCCGGAGTCGAACGAGTTAATATTGGAGTTTCAACTTCGATAAAGTTTTCTTCATCTTCCAGGTAGCGACGAATAGCTTTAACAACTTGATGGCGTAATTTGAGATTACCCGCCATACGTTCCCGACGCAAATCCAAATAACGATATTTTAGTCGTAAATCTTCCCGCACGGGTTCGGTATCAGCAGTAGAAACTTGGAAAGGTAATTGCGATCGCACCGCATTGAGCAGTTCAATCTTATCGACGTAAATTTCAACTTCACCCGTGGGTAAGCGGGAATTAAGGGAATCATCCGGGCGTTGCGATACTCTACCCGTGACTTCGACAACATACTCCGAGCGCAGTTTACTCGCCTCTTCGTAAGAATCAGGAGTTCGTTGTGGATCGCTGACAATTTGCACAATGCCAGTGCGATCGCGCAAGTCTAAAAATATCACACCCCCATGATCGCGGCGACGGTCAACCCATCCATATAAAGTAACAGTTTCTCCGATATTAGATGAACGGATTTCGCCGCAATAGTAAGTTCGCATAGGTATTACTTCTTATTCGAGCAGGGATTTTCAACTTTTTGTGAAAACCTTAATATTATATGAGGAAGGTGGTTAGTTGGAGCGTTGTTAGTTGTTAGAAATTGAGAATTGGCATGGAAATAGTTAGGAGTTAAGAGTTAGGAGTGATATTGCGGAAGAAGCTCCGGGAGCGGAGGAAGCGGAGGAAGAAAATAAATAATTAGTTTTCTTGTAAAAAAAAATTAATTGCCTCATCTGCCTCCCCTGCTCTCTCCCCATCTCCCCATCTCCCCCTCTCCCCATCTCCCCCTCTCCCCATCTCCCCCTCTCCCCATCTCCCCATCTCCCCCTCTCCCCATCTCCCCATCTCCCCATCTCCCCCTCTCCCCATCTCCAAAAAAAAGGACGCTGCATCGCAACGCCGTACTAATTTTTTTAATTACTACTAAAATTATGGACGGGGTGCTGTGAATACATCCCAAGCTGCTTGTGCTGCTGCTTGTAAGCGATCGCCAAATTCTTGTACTTCTGCAATAATCGAATCAAAGTTTTTAGTTGCTTCGTTTTGCACCATCTCGAAAGCATTTTCGATGCGAGCGCGTTCGATCAACTGGTTTTGTTCGATTGTTTCTCGCGCTTGACGTACTGCACTTAAGTAGGTTTCGCGGGTAAGGGTACCAGCGGATTGTGCTTCTGCTTGGGCGCGTCTTTTGAGTGCTTCAATCAAGGCTGCGGTTTCATCTTTGACATCCTGGCTTTCACCAACCATTTGGCTTTCTACCATTTCGGTGGTTTGAGGGCTGATTTCTACTATTACTTTGGGTTGTTCGTTGTTATCTGTCATGATTTTAGATACTCGTAAAGAATTATGGAATTATTAATTATGAATTATGACCGCGTGTTGGCTGCTTGGGTTTTCAACCAACTTCACCCTTGAGACTTAATTAAATCGTGGCTAATTGTTGTTCTATTTTCAGTAATGCTTCAACTCTGGCTTCGGTAGTGGGATGAGTTCTAAATAAGTTACCCAAAAATTCTCCACTCAAAGGATTAATAATTAACAAAGGCTCAAAAGCTGGATTTGCCTGCATTGGCATATCTCGCGCCGTGGCTTCCAACCGCTGCAAAGCTCGTGCTAAAGCGCGGGGATTACCCGTTAACTTAGCCGATCCTGCGTCGGCAGAGAATTCCCGCGTGCGAGAGATTGCTAACTGAATCACGCTTGCAGCTAAAGGCGCTAGGGTAACTGTTAGTAATATTCCCAAAGGATTTGCACCTCTATTACCATCCCGCGAATTTCCACCAAACCATAAACTGTAACTTACCATCTGCGCCAAAAAGGAAATTGCACCGGCGATCGTAGCACTAACAGCTTGGGTGAGGGTGTCGCGATTAATAATATGGGTAAGTTCGTGGGCAAGTACGGCTGAGAGTTCTTCCTCTGGGAGGATGTCTAAAATCCCTTCAGTTACTGCAACCGCAGCATTCTCTGGATTTCTTCCGGTAGCGAAAGCATTAGCATTGGAACCGGGAACTATATATATCCTTGGTGTGGGAATATTTGCTCTCTGAGAAAGTCTTTCTACCATCCGATAAAGCCCCGGTGCATCGCTTGACGATACTGGCTGCGCTCGATAAGCCTTCAAAGCGATTTTATCTGACTGATACCAAGATACAAGATTAGTTACTGCCGCTATGCCGATACCTATAATTAAACCTGCACTCCCACCGATCGCCCAATAACTAATAGCTATCAAAAGTCCGCTGAGGGCAGCTAGCAAAACGGCTGTTTTTAATTGATTTCCCATATTTTTCTCCCTTAGTATGCTGGATTATTTGGGAATTTCTTCTCGATCGCAGCATTACTTAAGCCATACTCTAATTGTATCTACCTAAACTGAGATTGTTTGGGTAGAAAACGCTAATACTTCTGTACGGTTTTACCCACTAATACTTTTTCAAAGGTTATATAAATTTTTACAAAAGTTTTAGTGAATTCTAATAATTTTTGATGAATTTGCTGCTAATTTTATCTTTTTTTAATTAAATAACATTACTGTACTTTAGTGGCATCTATCTATAGTATTAGGTTGAGAAAGTAGTTGGGGTAAAATAAATATTTTGTAAACAGAGTAATTGTAATTTTATAGTGAAGCATATAGCGAAAATTGCGTATAGTTAAATCTTTTAAAACGTTTAAATTGCTAGAATATACGTTAGGAAGGTAAAGCAATTTTGAGTGAGTAACCGTATGATTGCGATTTATATATAGTATCGCTAGAATTTTTCATAAATACAGCTTTATTTTGCCGATCGCCAATAACTAATAATAGTCTGAACAATTTTGGTGATTTACGGTTATTGCTTTTGTTAACTATTCGCTGTCAAAATGGAGCGGGTTAATATTAGGCAACAGTCAACATTTCGTAGATTGTATAATTAATACCTTTAATTTTCTTAATGTGGGACTTAAACCCAACCTTCACGCTTAATAATTTATTAACCGCACTTAGCGGCGAAAACTGTTAAACCGGATGAATCGAAAGTTTAATCACACGGGAGTTTTACAAAAGATGGGAAAAAGTTTATACGGATTCGCAGGATTTATCTTCAGCCCTTGGGTAAATGCATCTCTTTTTAAAAAGATGCAAAGAAGAATAGAACATTTGGAAAACAAGTTATATCAAAGTTCGCCACAGACAGAATTAGCTCAACAAAAGATGATTTCTTCTTTACAACAGCAATTTCATTCTTTGGAAGAAACTACAAATAATCGTTTAGAAAAAATAGTTAACTACGAACTACGTCATCAAATCTTAGAGGTAATTCAAGAACAGATAGACTTTATGTCTAAAATTATTAAGCCAACCGTAGAAGTCTTGTTGAAGGAGTTAGAAGATAAAAAATTATCTCATGTTGGCATTGTAAGTCTCAAAGAAATTCAAGAAAGACAAGACAAACTTCGTTATTGCTTAGAACATCTTGAAAGACAATTAACAGCATCGCTTCCAGCATTAGAAGCACAAAGGGCTGGATGTATAGAAGGGGGAAGATTGCTATTAGCTAATAGAATAGAATTAGCGCAAGCAGTAGCCTGTGAATTATTAACTCAGGAACATCCTCATCTAGATGAATTTCATCGTAATATCAGCAAATACCTCAAACTAATTGGTAGCTGCATGGAAAATGAAATTGAACCCCGTTTACTTTATAAAGGAGTAGTTACCCATTACGAACCCCCTGTTGAAATATATTTGAAAGCATTCGAGTTAATTAGAAGCAAATATATCAGCGAATGGCAAAGTTCTGCTGTCGTATCAGATAAAGCAATTGATGAATTAAAGGGCTACTTCGACTATTTAATAGACTACTTTATTACCGTTTTAGTCTAATAACAGAGAATTTTTAATCTCTTCTTCAATTGCAGCTATCGACTGTGCATTTTTATTTTCGACTTCCGATAAAACATCAAGCATAATTCCGATAAGCTTACTTTGCTCCCAGCATTTTTCCGCTTCTAACAGAGTAGCCAAATTTTGTAGCGCTTTCATCAAAGCTGCATTATATTCTTGAAAACGCCGATCTAAAAACTGATGCTGAGTCATAAAATAACTTTAATTAGCACAATCATTGTTTCTACGGATAATCGTATACCCAGGATTTAACAGATAAAAATTTCATAAAGCTAAATTAAATTTTCATAAATCAGGTATAGGTAATTACATATTGGGCATAGAGAATAGGAGATTTTAAATTAAAATATAAAATCATATAGCTCTTAATGGTGTTTCTAAGTCTTAATTAAAGTTACCTTCTTCAAACATCCACTTTGTAACCTAAATCCAACTCATCACCGGGAACACCACGCACACCCCAATTATGTCTAGGTGTTTCAAAGATAGTAATTTCGATATCATTCAAAGAAATACTAAATTTTTCGCTAATACGTTTAATAAGTAAGCCAATCAAGTGTTTTTTGGCTTCAATAGAACGTCCTTCAAACATACTAATTTCAATAATTAGATAGCTCTGACTTTTATCTGGTGGAAAAATAAAATCAGATTTATCCATTGGAAAAAAGCGATGAAAACGTTTCTCCGGTGGGTATTGTAGCCCATCTATAAAACAACTGTGAATTACTGTACTAAGTTGATTCTTAATCGGATTTAGATACTCGGAAACACCGTAAATTTTGGTTTGAGGCATGATATTATCAGTTAACAGTTATCAGTCATCAGTCATCAAATTTTCTTGATAATAGCTTTGCAATAAATTTTCTAATTGCCCTTCCGGGCAACATTCAATCAAAGCTTCAAAAACCTCAAATAATTTAGCAGCGCTATCTCCCAACAATGGACTTAATCCCCAAACATCCTGTACCCAATCTTGAGGATGAGTCTCTTCAAAAATCATCCGTTCTAAAAGTTGCTTCGCTTCAGTTTTTGAAATAGACATTTTTAGTCAATCAACAATTATCAATTATCAATTATCAATGAACAATGTACAATACACAATCAAAACTTGATAACTGTTCACTGTTCACTGTTCACTGGTAACAGGTTACTGATTCCCGATTTCCCAATAGTATAGAGTTACAAGTTCATCTTCCTCTTCTTTTACGGTAAGCTTTAACTGTTGTAATGGTTGCCAGTCTCCCATGTCAAAGTCGCGAGATATTATCCGCGTACCTGGTTTGAGTTGCTGCCATAGCTGGGGACGCAATCTTAAGTTGAGATGGGGTAATAGATAAATAAATATTACCGTTGCATCAGCGAAATTACTACTAAATAAATCTTGCTGGTAAAACTCTAATTGTTCTGAAACGCCATTTTCTAGAGCTTTTTGTCTTGCCTGTTCAATTCTTTGAGGGTCAATATCGATACCTATACCGCGAGTTCCATACTTATTCGCAGCGCTGATTAAAATACGTCCGTCTCCGCTACCTAAATCGTAGAAAATATCTTGGGAGTTGATTTTGGCTAATTCGAGTATGGCTTCTACAATCTCTTGGTTGCAGGGAATATAGGCTATGTCTGGTTTTGACGGCATACTTTGTCTAAACTAAAATGTTTTAGCGCGGCGATCGCAACTACAAGCCTAACATTTTGCGGTGTTAATCTTTGAGCATCAAGCTAGTACAGTACAGACGGGCATAAGTTAGGTACCCATATAATAACCGGACATAAGGACCACTTTTGACATGCGACGCTGCGGTTGAGAAGTCGGGTTTTTATAAAATTTGTAAGTGTATTACAGATACGTATTCTAAAAACCCGACTTCTGAGCATAAAAAAAATGGGTGCGCTATTTAAGCCGTGTGGTATTAGTTAAAATTCCTTGTGGATCGTAAATAATTTTACAACCGCGACTAACTACGTTAAAAGTCCCCGAATCGATGGGGTTAACTGATGCCCATGTAGGCAAACCAAAGCTGATTTCAACTTTTATATTGTTAAATTCGTTATTTAAACTACTTAAATATATATGTCTTGACCAGACTACACCATATTGAGCATCATTAAACGTGAGAATTTTGTAATTAATGGATTCCCAATTTATTTCATGTATCCAATTATGATTTTGACGGAAAAATTCTGTATTTGAGGTAATAACCATTAAATCAATATCGGAATTGGGTTTTGCTTCACCTCGTGCATAAGAACCCACTAAAGCTAATGCTAAAATTTCCGAACGTATTTCCGCCCAATTTGCAACTTTTTCTAAAATTGCACTTATTGAATAAATATCCAATTTGATTACCTAATACTTATTACTTAGCCGATCGCGAATGGCATAAATGTTGCATTCGATAGAGATTTACTTGCAAACAAAATACAGGCTTGAATATCTTCAGGATTTAAATCTTGGTATTCTTCAATAATTTCTGTAATTGTTGCACCACGAGCTAAAATATTAAGTATATATTCTACACTTAAACGAGTTCCTCTAATTACTGGTTTACCTGCCAGCACTTTGGAATTAAGGACAATTCTTTCTAATAATTCTTGATCTTTCATATCATAATCATAGTCAGGCAAAATGCCTGACTAATGTTTCTAAACTTTAAACTTTAAACTTTAAATTTATCGGTAATTCGCTTCATTGCTTCTTCTACATTTTCTCTGCTATTAAAAGCTGAAATACGGAAATAACCTTCACCCGCAGCACCAAAGCCGGAACCGGGTGTTCCTATTACATTGCAAGTATTGACTAATTTGTCGAAGAAGTCCCAACTGCTTAATCCTAAAGGTGTTTTCACCCAAACGTAAGGTGCGTTAACTCCACCGTAAACCTGCAATCCTGCGGCGGTGAGTTTTTCGCGGATAATTTTGGCGTTTTCTAAGTAAAAGCCAATCAGTTGTCTAATTTGCTCTTGCCCTTCTTTGGAATAAACCGCTTCCGCACCGCGCTGTACTATATAAGATACGCCGTTAAATTTGGTTGATTGACGACGATTCCACAGTTTCCATAATTCGACATCGGAACCGTCGGATGCTTTCGCGGTAAGTGTTTTGGGAACTACTGTTAACGCGCAACGGGTTCCGGTAAAGCCTGCGTTTTTAGAGAAAGAACGGAATTCGATCGCGCAATCTCTGGCTCCTTCAATTTCATAAATCGAGTGGGGAATTGAGGAGTCGGTGATATAGGCTTCGTAAGCTGCGTCGAAGAAGATGATTGAGTTATTAGATAAGGCGTAATCTACCCAAGCTTGCAAATTTTCTTTACTAGCTGTCGCTCCGGTGGGATTGTTGGGAAAGCAAAGGTAGATTAGATCGACTTTTTGAGAAGGTATTTGAGCGGTAAAATTGTTTTCAGCCGTGACTGGTAAATATACTAGCCCTTCATATTCACCGCTTTTTTTTGCATCTCCCGTATTACCTGCCATGACGTTAGTGTCAACATAAACAGGGTAAACTGGGTCGGTGACTGCGATAGTATTATTTTTACCAAAAATATCGAGAATATTACCCGTATCGCACTTAGAACCATCAGAAATAAAGATTTCGTCAGCGTCAATTTCGCATCCCCGCGCCTGGAAATCTTGTTGTGCAATCTTTTCTCTTAACCAAGCATAACCTTGTTCGGGACCGTAACCTTTAAAAGTTTCTCGGTTGCCCATTTCCTCGGTAGCTTTAATCATCGCCGTGCGACAAGCTTGCGGTAATGGTTCGGTAACGTCACCAATTCCCAGTTTGATGATTTTAGCATCGGGGTTAGCTTCAGCAAAAGCGTTTACTCTCCGAGCAATTTCAGGAAATAAGTAACCTGCTTTTAGCTTCAAATAATTGTCGTTAATAGTTGCCATAGTTGAGTAGATGAGCGGATAAAATATCAGCTTACTGCAAATTGTGGGAAGAAAGAATGGGGTTCGGGGGAGAGAGGGAGATGGGGAGAGGGGGAGAGAGGGAGATGGGGAGAGGGGGAGACTAAAGTTAAAAGACGATCGGTTAGGAGTTAAGAATTATCCTCCTCTTTTTACCTTTCATTTATATATCAGTGAAATTTCGCAATTTTTATAAAAACTTTATTAATTGAGTAAGGAATAATCATTTATCTAGTTGTTTTTACAGTTAGGATGGAATACACAATACTGGTTTTTTTCTAGATAAGACTTGTAAATAAAACGAAAAAGTTTGTCCCGAATAAGTAAAAATACTTGTGTATCGTTGAATTTTAATATAATGATCTTTAAACAGGTTAAATTTGCAGCTTTAGGATTAGTTGCAGCTTCAGCTATATTGCCAGGGGCATCTCCAGCTAGTGCCCTATTGTCAAAAACTGCTCAACAATCTGTAGCAGAAATTCAAACAGAACTGCCTCAAGAAGAATTGTTCGCTCGTCGTTATCGCGATCGCCGGGTTCGCGATCGCCCTCGTCGGGTTAGAGTTATTCGTCGTCGGGTTCGCGATCGCCGCCGCCGTCGGGTTAGAGTTATTCGTCGTCGTACCTGTTACCGCACCCGTCGTTACCGCACCCGTAACGGTTATCGTTACAAAACCGTATGTCGTTACCGTACTTACCGCCGCTAGTTATACATAAACAAGACAATCTGCTATTTACTGTTCACTGTTCACTGTTCACTGTTCGCTGTTCACTGTTCACTGCTAACTGTTCACTGTTCACTGTTCACTGTTCACTGTTCGCTGTTTAACCCGAATTGCTTGGCAAGAATATTATCGATGACTCGTTTGGGAAGTAATGTGGCAAGCGTCCAATCGAAGAAATGATTTGGAACAATGGGATAACGAACTTTCGGTTTTGCAGTTGTCAAAGCTTTCAAAATCAAGTTTCCTACATCTTCTGCTGGATAACCGCAGCGTCCTTTTTCCAACGCATAGTCTAAAAACTTCTTACTTGAAGCTGCAAATTCGGTATTTTCGTATGTAGAAACATCCATTTGTTCGGCTTTATCCCAAATTGGTGTCGTTACTGAACCAGGTCCGATTATAATTACATCTATTCCGTAGAGCATCAGTTCGCGTCGTAATGCTTCGGAAAATCCTTCTAATGCAAATTTTGATGCGCTATAAGCACCCAGAAATGGCGTTCCAATCTTACCACCAACCGAACTTATATTAATAATCCTTCCCGGTTTACCTTTAAAAGCAGAGTTGGTTCCGAGCAAAGGTAAAAAAGCTTGAGTAACAATTAGTTGTCCGATTAAATTAACTTCAATTTGTTTGCTAAATTCCGCGATCGGTTGATGCATCAAAGGTCCACCTTTTGCAATACCCGCGTTATTTACTAAACCAAGTAAGTTATTACCATTAATGCGATCGCTAACTTTATCCGCAGCTTCACGTACCGATTCTTCATTCGTAACATCAAATATTAAAGGTGTAAATTTATCGCCAAACTCCTTAGTTAAACGTTCTCCATCTTCAGATTTACGAACGCTACCAAATACATGAATTCCTTTACTGGTTAGTACTTTCAGCGTACCCCAACCAATACCCGTGGAAACGCCTGTAACAACAACGCTTTGCATATTCTTTTCTCCAGAATTAAATTTCAAAGTTAAAAATGAATAGTTAGGAATTAAAAGTTATTTGATTTTAACCCTATAAAATTTTTCACTATGTACTTTTAGCAACCGATATCATTACTTTTTTGATTTTTATAATTAAAACTACAAAGCATAAGTAAAAGGTGTGTCTTGGTATCAATTTATCTGTCTTAATACTCACATCCACCTAATATCAAATGAAACCTTAAAAATCTTTTTCTACAATTAGTTGCCGTAGTCCAAAAAATTCTGCAACAGAAAGCTCTTCGGTTGAAACCAGTAATCAAAAAAATTCCTCTACAGCGAAAGACTTGTTAAGGTTTTCTGAAATAACAATGTAGAGACGTTGCATTGCAAAGTCTCCAAAAATTGGCGTACAAACGAATAAATTAAATTTCATATCCGATTTGCACTTGCCTGCTGATACCCGGAATATGCGATCGCACAAAAAATCATGTTCTCACGAAGATATTCCAAGAATAGGGATAGTGGTGCATAAAATTAACTATTTTTATTTATTCGCCTCTATCGCCATAACAGCATCATTAACTCTTATCAAAACCCAAAAATCTATCAAAAAGTAATTTATTCTCGGTAATAAAAAAGACTATGTATCCTATTTTACTTGCAATCGAGATAGTAAGGGATGTAGTTTGTTGTATTAACAGCAAATTTCCTTAACTAAACTCAGGTTATATGAAAATTTTATACTTTGTTTTACCGCTATGGATTTTAGTAGCGTCACCTTCGTTTGTCCAAAATTCTCAACAGATAGCAAGCAATCAATTTGATCTTCGCCAACAGTTACAGCAGCATAAGTCTCCAAAACGAGGCAAAGATCATCGCGGTAGCGGAAGACGGCATAATAGTTTCATTGATAATTCTTAGTTATCTATTAGACGTTATAATAATTAGGTAATTACCACTAGATGGTATTTGAACGCAATACTCTATCTAATACAGTCAGAGAGATGCATCTATAAAAAACAATGGCATATAATTTCTGCACATACGAATTTGAAAATCCAGTGAATAATTTTGTTCATCGGGTTCGTTTTTACTATGAAGATGGAGGAAAGAATAGCAAGATCGCTTTAGATGACATCGTTAGTATTTTGCTTTACAGTCAACCGGACAGACTTAAAAGCTTTACTGAATCGGGTGTTGAACTTCCTTTGGTAGGCGATCGCGAAATTCTGACGAAAACAGAAGAAAAGATGGAACTCGCCGAAATATCCCCTTTAGTAATTAATGACCTCCATTTCGTTGGCGTAGACAAGATGGAGGACTTCTATTATTATTGCGACGATCTTGCTATAGAGGAAGTTTACGACACTTTAAGCGAATGGCTCGAAGGAATTGCAGAGTATGTAATGCTCAAAAATCTTTTGCATCTTGGCAACCTGGCGAGTCAGTTACCCACTTGGGCAAAATATCAGCAAGAAGTAAGAGTATCAGGGATAGACACCACAATTGAGTCAACCCTAAGACAGTGGCTGCGATCGTATATAGGTATTTCCATTAATTGGTTGCTGAGTGCGATGGTTCGCAAGCACAGACATAAAATGTCTTTTGCTCATCAGATCGCAACAAGAGAAAAAGCCGGTAAGGAAGACGGTTCTAAGAGTTACAACATCAACGAATATGCTCTTATCATCAAAGATATTGATAACATTTTAATTGGTCGAGAACGTGACGAATTCTGCTTCTCTTTAAGTGAAAAACCATATATTAAGTCAGAAATTGAAAAAGATTTAGAACAAGCCAAAATTTTGAGTCAGCAAGGATTTTCCGACGAAAAAATTGCTCTCAACTTATGGGGAATTAATGAAGAATCAAAAGGTAAAGCCCCAGTAAATTATCAGCAACAATTTATACTTTACTTCTTGCAAGCTGTTAGAACCAGAGGATACAACCTTGCGACAGCCATTTAAGCTTTTGGAGCCTATTCTTAAAAGTGAAGAGGTTTGCTTTAAAAAATCTGATTTTGGTTCTCCGAAAATAGCACTAAATAGACACTACACTTTGTTTGTACAAATAGACGAATCAAGTCAAAATGAATATTGTTTATTGTTGGAGAATCATGAGCAAGGAGTCATAGTTACTTGGAATAAAGTGAAACTTCAGTCGATGAAGAATGCGATCGCACACGCTAAACAACTGGCTGGATTCTACATCGAAAAAGAATTATTTCATAAGCTTGACAGATTGTTTTATGCTCAAGAAAATGTTGCGATCGAGCAATTAGAAATACGAAGAAAAGACGAAGCCGATCGAGAAGAATCTTTTAAAGCTTTAGAATCATTGCTTGTTGAGGATTGCGATGAGCTTACTGAGGAAAAAAATAGTCAGCAAGTCGAAAAATTAGAAGTAACTCAGGCTTCCCCCACCACTTCTGAAGCTCTTGAAATCCCACCATCAGTTAAATCAAGTTTTGAGCCGAAACCAATCCAGTTAGCGAATATTGCAAAGTTTAGTTTAGCCATCGCTGCTTTAATTGGCATTACATATTTCGCTGTCGGGTTTATTGTTCCTGCTAATGTTCCCTCCCCTGAAAGAAAACAACCAGCGATTAGAAAAATTGAGACTCAATAAAATAGGCTTTTCAGTACAAAGGGATGCTAAATTTCAGGAATAATTCACTCAAACCTTTGCTGTATTAAGATTTCAAACAATTCCCTTAGTATTATTTATTAATGCCTTTCTTCTTCCCCTTCTGCCTTCTGCCTACTGCCTACTGCCTTCTGCCTTTTTACGACTATTTAAATAGCACCCCCTTGTGCGGAAGAACCATAAAATACAAACGCGCTTACTTCATGGTATAAATTTTCTTAATTAATATTAATTCTATTTAGAACCAAAATATATGCGTGTTTTCTACCGCTCAATTATTTTATTTAGCATCACTTTTTACACACAAATAGCCACTGCCGCTTTTATCCAACCGCTACGCAGTAAAAAAGCAATGGTAGTTTCAGCCCATCCTTTAGCTAGCGATGCCGGGTTAAAAATGTTACAAAAAGGCGGTAATGCGATCGATGCTGCGGTAGCCACGACTTTTGCAATTTCTGTAGTAGAACCTTTTTCGGCAGGAATTGGTGGTGGCGGCTTTTTGTTAATGCACGACTCGAAAAAGCGCACAATTCAGGCTTTGGATTTTCGCGAGCGGGCTCCGTTAAAAGCTACAAAAAATATGTATTTGGATAGTAGCGGTAAGGTGCGTCCCAATGCAAGTATCAATGGTTATCTGGCTGTGGGTACGCCGGGAACTGTAGCGGGGATGTATGAAGTTCACCGTCGTTATGGCAAATTACCTTGGAATACGGTTGTTGAGCCTTCGATTCGGTTGGCGAAAGATGGTTTTGTTGTCAAAGATAAATTTGTGCAAGCTGTCAAAAGACGCGAAAAGGCGATCGCTAGCAACCAAGCTGCAAGAGCTATTTTTACTCGCAACGGTAATTTTTATCAACCGGGAGAAAAGCTGGTACAGCGGGATTTAGGCAGAACTTTGCAAGATATCGCTGCAAATCCTCGCAGTTTCTATACGGGAAGAATCGCCCGTACAATTGCCAATGATATGGCGAAAAATGGCGGTTTAATTACTCTACAAGATTTGAAATCCTACAAACCGATTTGGCGTACCCCGGTATGCGGTAATTTTAACAAAGCCAGAATTTGTTCGATGCCACCACCGTCATCAGGAGGCATTCATTTATTGCAGATGTTAAATATTTTAAATACTATCGGCGATACCGATCTAAAATCTTTAGGATGGCACCACCCCGATACAATCCACTTAATGGTAGAAGCGATGCGAATTGCTTACGCCGATCGCTCGGAATATTTAGGCGATCCCGATTTTGTCAAAGTTCCCCAACAACAGCTGATAAACCCCGAATATGCAAAGTTTCGCCGCCAGCAAATTGATATGCAGCGTGCAAAACCTTCTACTCAAGTCAAGCCAGTCGTTCGCAATACATTACAAAAATTCAAAGAATCCACAGAAACCAGTCATCTAACAGTTATCGATGCACAACGCAACGCCGTAAGTTTAACGTTTACCATTAACTTGGGTTTTGGTGCTGGTATAGTCACGCCACAAACGGGAATAGTTCTTAATAATGAAATGGATGATTTCTCAGCAGCCCCCGGAGTTCCCAATGCTTTTGGTTTGCTGGGCAACGAAGCAAATTCCATCGCACCCCGCAAAACCCCGCTATCAAGCATGACTCCCACAATTGTCACCGAAAACGGACGTTTACGGATGGCTGTGGGTACCCCCGGAGGTAGCACCATTATTACTCAAGTATTGCAAATAATTCTTAATGTCTTGGAATACGACATGGATGCAGGCGCAGCAGTTTCCGCACCCCGCATCCACCATCAATGGTTTCCCGATATATTGCGCGTCGAGCCTTGGGGGTTAGATACATTGACTTTGCAAGAATTAAAGCGTCGGGGACACAAAATTAAGCAAACCAACCCTTGGGGAAACTCCAACCTGATCGTCGTCAAGCCAGATGGCACCCTCGAAGGTGCAGCCGATCCCAGAGGTGAAGGTGAAGCTAGGGGGATTTAGGAAGAGGATGGGATGGGGGATGGGGGGATGGGGAGATGGGGAGATGGGGTTCGGGGGAGATGGGGAGCGTGGGAGATGGGGAGAGGGGGAGAGGGGGAGATAACTCCTAACTCCTAAAGGTTACTGAGCAGTTCGACGTAGCTCACTGTAAGACTTGTCGAAGTACTCCTAACTCCCTACTCCCTACTCCCTACTCCCTATTTTTTATAATTCAACTGAAGCGTTTGATGTGGAAAATTCGTTGGCACGGGCGCTGGGTACTATTGTCCAACCTGCTTTTAATAACTTTTGATAGGTTGCCCATCCTTTGGAACCGCCCGGTATCTTATAATCTGGTACTGCAAATTGTCGAAAAGCGGTGTATGGTCGCCAAGGTTCGTTCGGTGCTGTCTGCAAGTGTAAAATTTTCTCTCCGCTTTCCCCAGACTTGGATAACCAGCACATTCTTCTCATACAAGCTCCTTTTGATCTCGCATTTACTACATTAATACAGATATTTGTCAAGTATTACCTCACCCTTTTGGGTACTCTTGAAAAATGAGTTATATTTTTCAGGCAATAGTTAACCGCGTTTGTCGATCGCTTTATTTAGAAATAACATTCACTGCTTCTTGTCTAAATAAAAACTAACCACAGACAAAATCGTCCGTGGAATCGAAAATCAACTAGCGATCGCAAACATCTGTGTTTGTCTAATTTTATCTGTATTTGTACTAAGTGTGTGTATCTTTAGTTACGATTAAGTTGTATAAATTTACATGAAGAAATCAGTATATTGTAGGGGTGTTTATAAAAGCCTTACCAGTAAAAGCTTTCACAATTTAATTTATTTATGAAGCATAAGAAGAATCGCCAATAATTCCGCAGATTTGGGCTACTAATTCAGAATAAACATTCTCGGATATTGCTGGTTGTGCTGTTTCAAGGGAAATAGATTCATTTAGATCGATCCAAGATTTACATCCACCATATCGCCGATCGTAGGTAACAAGTTGGGGCGTTGATAGTTTGTATGTCCGCAACAACAGTATAAACAAGGGTTCTTCGGGTTTCCACTGTTGGCGATCGCGCACGAATTCTTGGTTCCAAATGTGGAATGGAAGTAAAGCATTAACGATTGAGTTGTCGGTAACGGGTAAGATATGGGTAATTTGAGCGTAACTAGTAATGTTAACGCTTTCAGGTCGCCAACCGGGTGTTACTGGAATCACAAGATTTGAATAATCGGCTTTGAGCATGAAAGTTTGTTGATGCTCGTAGGTTGGATAAAGCAAAACCCGATCGTGAGCAACCCGAAAACTTCCTCCTTTTTCGTGAATACCCCCTTTCCGCAACAACATTATCGTTTCTCCAGATTCTAAAGCGTTGATGGCGATCGCCCATTCTTTGAGTGCGTGAAAAGTAGTTAGTTCCATTTATGATTTTAGATTTTAGATTTTAGATTTTAGATTGTTATATAACAGTAGCTGCAAAAATTATAAGTTTTTATGTTCCTTACCAATTCCCAATTCCCTATTATCCCTAATTCATTAATTTAATTTGACTCAACAACTCGTAGACTGTGACACTATTTAACTAAGACTTTTAGATCGGGATGAAATAAATCATGGAAAAACGCAAGTTGGGAAAATCAGATGTAAAAATTACCCCTATTTTGATGGGAACTTGGCAAGCTGGTAAAGCAAAATGGGTAGGAATTGAGGATGATGATTCTATTAAAGCGATACGAGCAGCTTTTGAAAATGGGATTACAACTATTGATACTGCTGAGGTTTATGGTGACGGACATTCAGAAAAAATTGTTGCCCAAGCTTTGTCGGATATCCGAGATAAAGTTGAATATGCCACAAAGGTTTTTGCCAATCATCTTAAATATCAACAAGTAATAGAAGCTTGCGATCGCTCTTTAAAAAATCTCCAAACTGACTATATTGATTTATACCAAATTCATTGGGCTAGTGGTTCGTTTAATACCGAAACTGTTCCTATAGAAGAGACGATGAACGCTCTGAATCACTTGCAAGAACAAGGTAAAATCCGAGCGATCGGCGTATCAAATTTTTCTGGCATTCAGTTAGAATCAGCTGCAAAGTACGGCAGAATTGATAGTTTGCAACCACCCTATTCTTTATTTTGGCGAAAGGTTGAAAATGATGCAATGCCTTACTGCATTGAAAATAATATTTCCATTCTTGCTTATTCGCCTCTAGCTCAGGGATTACTAACTGGAAAATTTGATGCTTCCCATAAATTCGATCCCGACGATCATCGTGTAGATAACCAATTATTTCAAGGAGAAAACATGAAACGCGCCCAACTTGCATTAGATAAACTGCGCCCTATCGCCGAGCGTCATCAATGCAGCCTCGCACAGTTATCATTAGCATGGTTAATTGCTCAACCTCAAACTAATGCGATCGCGGGTGCTAGAACTGCCAAACACGTTATTGATAACGCCAAAGCCGCTTCCGTGAAACTTTCTCAAGATGAACTACAAGAAATTGACGCGATCGGAAATATCGTTACCAGCCATCATGATGATAGCCCTGTAATGTGGAATTGGTAAACAGTGAACAGTTAACAGTGAACAGTGAACAGTTAATAAGTTGATTTTTCCTAATTCCCAATTCCCAATCAATAATATTGCGAAATTTGAAGACTCGTAAACTTGAGTGAATAAGGGGTTTTATTTTTTTGGATAGGTGATAACTTAATAAGTAAGACACGAGCAAGGCATCACGAACTCAGTTGGGTAATGACAATG
Source organism: uncultured cyanobacterium (assembly GCA_963740315.1). Taxonomy (GTDB): domain Bacteria; phylum Cyanobacteriota; class Cyanobacteriia; order Cyanobacteriales; family Nostocaceae; genus Rivularia. Next base: position 942,621 of record CAVUDP010000001.1, on the reverse strand, counting down.
TGTCTTCGGTCAAAGCCCAGGTTAATTTCAGCATTAAAAATGTGGCATTTACCAATTTGGTAAGCCAAACTCCTAGATAGGATATGTAAATGCGTTGTTTGCTATGAGTTAAGTAAACTTTAGTTGTTGAATTCAATTCTCTAAATCATTGACCAAAAGTAAAGATTTGACCTTAATAAATCTTAATGATAAAGCCTGGTAAACCTTTTACCAGGCTTTAGTATTATTAATAATCAGCTTCCCGATCGCTGGTAATCGTCCCTAAAGTCAACTTGTGAAGATTTTTCACCGTTTGAATCGGGCATATAATCGTTGTACTTGTCCTGATTGTAGTAGTACAGAGTACGAATTGGATAAGGAATACTAATCCCGGCTCTATCGAAAGCTTGCTTGATACTTATAATTGCTCTGGTTTGAACGTGACGGACTTGTTTTTGTTGAGATAAAGTCCAGTAGCGAATAATAAAATCGATAGAACTATCACCGAAAGAAACTAAATCTATTTCTGCTGATGGGCTATCCAAAACGCCTTCGACTTGTGAAATTGTTCGCTCCAAAATGTCAGAAGCTTGGGTTAAAGAAGTATTATAATCGACACCAACAGCTAAATCCGTGCGTCTGCGATCGAATGCTGTTCTTACCCGAACTATACTTGTAAATACTGTTGAATTAGGAATTACAACTCGTTCCCCAGTATAAGTAATAATTTCCGTTGTACGAATATCAATTTGTTCAACAGTGCCTTCGTTATCGTTAACAACTATTTGATCGCCGATACGGAATGGTTGCTGTAATAGTATTAAGATACCGGCAAGAAAGTTTTTGAAAATATCTTGAAAGGCAAAACCGATCGCTACAGAACTAAGTCCCAAAGTAGCAATAATATCTCCCAAACTTAAACCGGGAAAAGCAATTACACAAGCAAGAAGAATTCCTAGAACCCAAGTGCCTGTAGACGCGCTTTTCGCCATCAAAAACTGTAGCGATTTGCTGCTAACTGTTTTATGAGCAATTTTTTGAGTTATTTTCTGAGCAAATTGAGCGGCAAATCTAGTTAAAAATATAATAATTAGTGCCGTTAATAATGCAGGAAAAATTTTAACTGCACTACCAACTAAATCTTTGATGCTGTCTTTGATTGTCTCTACTATTGAAGGCATAAATAATCCAGTTACAATTTACACAAAAGAATTTATTTCAATTTATTACTCAGACCGTAATTTGGATTGCGGAAATATAACTTAACAAATTTCAACAAAAAAATATATCAAGATTCTAATTTAACTTCTTATTATTTGGCAATCTATCAAATGACAAATATGGTATCTACCTAAAGGATTAATTTTAAGTATAACTAAGGAATGATTTATTCTTTTTATACATTCTTGTTTTCACCATAATAAAATTGATATAGCGTTTGATTATAGCACTCATAATTTATTTGTAAGAACCGAGAAACCCGCGCGGCGCAGTTTAGCAAAAAAAAATGCCAAGGGTGTAACCCCCCGACAAAATTACAACTAAGTTTTACAACACACAACCACACAAAACTAGTGAGGTCTATAACTATGTTAAAGAAATTCCACAGTTTTGGTGTATTATTTGGTGCTTTCGATCGGTGAATCTTTGTTTCAACTCCTGCTTATTTAAAAGTAATTTCAGCAATAGTTATCGGCTAAAATCTTTGCTATGATTGAGTTGTGCAGAATTATCTATAATTAATATTGCGACAAAAAAATATTAATTAGAAGACAAAAATTGATGCATGATTGTATTGATGCTGCTTTCTGAGGGGAAAAATTTTCATGCAACAAGTGTTTCCGGGTGAAGTTTTCGCTCAAACTACCGATTTTGATACTGGAATGCGGCAACTGTTCCCCAGTTATGATGAAATGCTCGAAGCTGTTGCTCGCTGCGTTCCTTCTACATCTCGTCGTATTTTAGAATTAGGTTGCGGTACGGGTGAACTGAGCAAGAAAATACTCAAGCGTTGTCCGAATGCTCAAATTATCGCTCTGGATTATTCACCGAGAATGATTGAATTTGCTCGAAAAAAGATGGCTGAAGCTGGATATCAGCAATGGAGTGGTATAGAAGCAGATTTTGGCGAATGGGCGAATAACCCTGAAAAGTTAGAGATTGGTACCGAGTTTGATGCTTGTGTCTCATCATTAGCAATTCATCATCTGAGTAACGAGATGAAAGCAAAGTTATTTCAACGCATCGGTAAAAGTCTTAAGAGCGGTGGTTGTTTCTGGAATGCAGATCCCGTTTTATCAGAATCACCCTTATTAGCAGAAATTTACAAAGCTGTGGGAGAAGAATGGGCAGAAAAAAAAGGAACGTCTATGCAATCCGTTCGTTCTCGCTTGGCAAGTAATAGCGATTCTGTAGATTATGCTGCTAGTTACGGTTATTCGAGTCAGGATCAATTAGCAACTTTAGATACACAGTTGCAGATGCTGGTGAAAGCTGGGTTTAATACCGTAGCCGTACCTTGGAAGTATTATGGATCGGCGGTGTTTGGGGGAATAATATAGAGATTTTAGATTTTAGATTTTGGATTACTTCTTAAGTTCTTGTGGTACGGGCATCTTGCCCGTTTTTATTATTCAAGGAAATCTAATTTTAAATAATAAACAGGATTTACGCAAAGCCCCCCAATAATACGGCAGGGCTGATTCATTCGATAAAGAAGGTAAATTGTCAATATGATTTGAATGCGATTTTAATGTGATACGAATGGCAATGGTCAGAAGTCGGGTTTTTATAAAAATTTCAGGTTGTTACAGATACTCTTAGATAAAAAACCCGACTTCTCTTAATAACTCGTTGCGGTTGCGTAAGTCCTATAAATATAAACAATTATCAACTAGTAATAAAAAATATTATCAATATTGGATTATAGTTTAAACTCATTGAATTTGGTATCAAAATATAATTTACTTAAGTAAAGGTTTTGATTCATTTGTCACATTAACCCGCGCGGGAAGCAGAGTAAATTTGGAATTTCGCTGTTTCTAATTTAACGGGGAAAGATGCCCCTCAAGAGCTTTAATTATTTATTCTCAATCTAAAATCAAAAATCTAAAAAGGGAGAACATCTTTAAATGGCTAGAAAAAAACGAAAGAAATCTTATGGGTTCAATCATCAACATTCACTTCATAATAGATGCCCTATTTGTTGTATTGTCCCCCCTTACATATTGGAAAAGGTAGCAGTCAACGGTACGCCAACCCAACGCGAGTGGGCTTTTGAAACCTTGAATCTCTCGGCGCAAATTCGTGGAAGGCGCATTGCTTTAAGTGATATCCAAGATACGCCGCCAACTGCTGAGAAAAACCGTACTATATATGATGCTAAAAATTCTCAAATACTTCCTGGAGAAATAGTCCGCAGCGAAGGCGATTCTCCCACCGAAGACGAAGCCGTAAACGAAGCCTATGATGGTGCTGGCGCGACTTACGACTTTTTCAAAGAAATTGGCGATCGCAATTCCATTGACAGTAAAGGTTTGCGTTTAGATTCCACCGTACATTACGGCAAAGATTACGAAAATGCCTTTTGGAACGGCACTCAAATGGTTTACGGTGACGGTGACGGCGAACTCTTTAACCGTTTTACCAAATCAGTTGATGTAATCGGACATGAATTAACCCACGGCGTTACCCAGTATGAAGCAGATTTAATTTATTTCGGCGAATCTGGAGCGCTTAACGAATCCTTTTCTGACGTGTTTGGTTCCTTAGTCAAACAGCGAATCAACAATCAAACCGCCGAGAGTGCAGACTGGTTGATTGGTGTAGGATTATTTACCGAAAAAGTCAAAGGGGAAGCAATTCGCTCAATGAAAGCGCCAGGTAAAGCTTACGACGACTCAGTACTTGGTAAAGATCCCCAACCAGCCCACATGGATGACATCTATACTGGTACCAAAGACAACGGCGGAGTACATATAAATTCGGGCATTCCCAACCGAGCTTTTTACTTAGCGGCAACAGAAATAGGCGGTTACGCTTGGGAGAAAGCCGGAAAAATTTGGTACGCAAGCTTGTGCGAGAAACTAGATTCAAAAGCAAACTTTAAACTCGCCGCAGAAATGACAATTGCAGTCGCAGGAGAACTTTACGGTGAAGCAAGCAGCGAACAAAAAGCCGTAGAAAATGCTTGGAAAGAAGTTGGAGTTAATTAAGATTTGGGCATGGGAAAATGGAGAGGGGGTAGAGGGGGTAGAGGGGGTAGAGGGGGGAGATGGGGGAGATGGGGAGATGGGGAGATAAAAATAATTTTAACATGCAGACCTTTAACCTTTAACCTTTGACCTTTGACCTCAATTCCCAATTCCCAATCAAAATGTTAATATCTTTAGAGCGTAGCGGCGGTTTTGCTGGAATTAGTAAAGTTATCGAGATTGATAGTGCGAATTTACCGCAAAATCAAGCCGAACAGTTGCCAATGTTGTTAGAATCTGCAAATTTCTTTAATTTACCTGCATACATAGCGGACGAATCCAAACAACGCGATCGCTTTCAATATACGCTAACAATAGAAGATAAAAATAAACAGCATACGGTAACTGTAAATGAAAGCTCAATACCCGAAACTTTAAAACCTCTTATTGATTGGATAATTGTTAAAGGTTAAAGGTCTGCATATTAAAGGTTAAAGGTATGATTGTAAGTATGTGAACAAAAATATTTCTGTCATTGCGAGCGACAGCGAAGCAATCTCAAAGTGTTGTGGTTGCTTCGTTTCACTCCGTTCCACTCGCAATGACATTTCATAAGTAATTAAGCGAATATGATATAACTCCTAACTCCTAACTCCTAACTCCTAATTCCTAACTAATTAAAACTTTTCCCAACCTTTACCTTCATAACCATATTGAAAGATATCTGGATGGATGATTTCTGCTAAAATTTCTAACGAATCTGCTAAGCGGGGTCCGGGACGATTAAAGTAGGAATTACCATCTGTGATGTAAACTTGACCGTTTTGCACTGCTTGCAGTTTTTGCCATTCGGGACGTTGAGTTAATGAATGGGCTTCTTTACGAGTGCGATTTAAGTCGAAACCGCAAGGCATAAAGATGATTATATCTGGATTGCTGCTGACAAAAGTTTCCCATGTCAATTTCTCCGATGGTTTACCCTTATGACTAAATAAAGGTTTCCCTCCAGCATAGGTAACTAATTCGGGAATCCAATTTGCTGCACTCATTAAGGGTTCAGTCCATTCGATACAGCCGATGCTGGGAATATTTGCAAAGGGAAGTGTTTGAGTTTTAGCCTCGATATTTGTAACGCGATTTTTTAAACTTTCTAAAACCGCTTTTGAATCTACATCAAAAACTTTAGCTACTCTTGCAATATCGCTCCAAACGTCTTGAAGAACATCTGGCTGTAAAGAAATAACTTGCGGCGAACAATTGGTAAGACTTTTGAGCGCGTTTTCAACTTCTCCAAAGCTGACAGCACAAACATCACATTGATCTTGAGTAATAATATGAGTAGGCTGTAATTGCTCTAAAACATCTGTTTTGATTTGATAAATACTCAAAGCAGACTGCAATAAATCGTTAACTTTGTCGTGAATTTCGCTACTCGCAGCGTCACTATTTAATCTTGCGATCGTGCAAACGGGTAGATTTTCAATAGAAGCAGGAAAGTCGCATTCATGGGAACGTCCGACTATAGCATCGGTTAATCCCAACTCTGCTAATATCTCAGTCCCGCTGGGAATTAAGGAAACTATTCTGGTGCTGTCTTTCGTCATTTTTTCACTCGAAGACAAGGGCTGCTATTACCATAATTATCACCTGCTTTAATAATGTAAATAATCTAAAGATAGATTTTAACCTCAGCACTATGGTATAAATTTATAAAAGGCACCGAATAATTTTTCAAACTTCAAACTCTGACCTCAAATTCATAGTCTTGCAATTCTTCTACGTAAATATACGTCTACAAAAAAATATTTTCATACTTCTGGCATTTTATGAGACACTAGTAATGTTTTGATTGCGTCGTAATTTTAAATATTTGCTCTACTGGTGATGAGCATGACATTGAATAACTATGGTATTTTGGTGCTAAAAACGAATCAAAGCGATATTCAGTGGTTGCAACCAATGCTCTTGCCGCATCAAGTTATCGTAGCAAATGACTTGTCTGAAGCTAAATTGGTTAGCTCTGCTCAATCGATCGATGCGATTATCTTAAATCTATCGCTAAAGAATATTGACGATTTTGAATTTATTTCATCAATATATTTACTGTTGCCTAATACGGCAATTATGGTAATCAGTGGAAATCGGAATGAAGTAAGTTTACAAAAAGCGATCGCGTCGGGTGCTGAGGAAGTTATAGTAAAAAATCAGACTAACGAACAAATAAGAAGGATGGTGATATCTGCAATCGAGAGACGAAAACGCTCTAATGTAGATATCCGGATTGAGAACAGGCATTCTCAGAATCAAGATAGCAATGAAGCAAAGTGGCGTTTTTTGTCAGAGGCTACTTTTGAAGGAATTATTTTAGACGTAAATCATATTTTAGCCCAAATAACTGGTTATGAAGTGGATGAATTAATTGGTAAAAATGGCTTTGAATTAGCTACGGCAGAATCGCAAGAATTAATTAGAAAAAATCTTTCTGGTTATGAAAAACCTTATAAAGTAACTGCAATCAGAAAAGACGGTTCTACATTTCCGATAGAAATTCAAGCTAAAATAATTTCTGATAGTTCTCATATAAAAGTAGCGGCAATAAGAGATATTACAGAGCGGCAAAAAGAAAATCTGTTAAGACTCCAAAATCAAACTTTAATAGAATTAGCTAGTAGTAAAGCTTTTATTCAAGGAAGTTTGATTGATGGAATCAGGCAGATTACACAAGCTGCTGCAACAACTTTAAATGTAAATCAAGTAGGCGTTTGGTTATATAATGACGATCTTTCTCAATTGCAAAGTATTGATTTATATAGCCGTATTGCCCAGAGTCATTCAAAATCGATTGTTTTAAGAAAAGAGGATTTTCCTAATTATTTTGCAGATTTAGAAAACGGAATTAATTCTGACGATAATACTTTAGATGTTGTAAATCAAGAACTCTCAAATTTTTATCTGGCTGCATTTGGTGTAACAAGTGTATTAAATGTATCGATTTGGCTTAAGGGTAATATAGTAGGTATTATATGTTATGCTTACTTCGATAACGATATATCTTCATGCTATAAATGGAGTTTGGAAGAAGAAAGTTTTGCGAGTTCGATCGCAGATTTTGTGACATTAGCAATAGAAGCAAGCGAGCGTAAAGCCGCGCAAAAGGCATTGAAACAGAGTGAAACGCAATTTAGGGCGATTTTTGAACGTTCTTCTATGGGTATCTGTTTAGTAGATATAAAAGGCAGAATTGTTGATGTCAATCCGGCGCTTTGTGAAATGTTAAGTTATGATGTTCGCGAGCTTAGTCAAAAAAGTTTTGCAGATTATATTTACTTTGAAAATGGAGATGTGGCAGTTTACAAGCAATTGATGTTAGGTAAAGTTGAGCGTTTGGAAATAGAAAGACAGCTTTTACACAAAGATGGTGGTACAATTTGGACGCATTTAAGTATTTCTTTGATTGTACGTGCAAATGGTAAACCGAAGTTCTTTCTTGCTATTATTGAAGATATTCGCGAACGTAAACAAACTGAATCAAAATTACGAGAAAGTAAAGAAGCCGCAGAAGTTGGCAGTCGGGCAAAAAGTGAGTTTTTAGCAACAATGAGCCATGAATTGCGAACACCTCTGAATGCAATTATGGGTTTATCACAGTTGCTTCAACAAGAAATTATTGGTTCTATTAATGACAAGCAAAAAGAATATATTGACTGTATATATAGCAGTGGCGTACATTTATTGGAACTGATTAACGATATTCTCGATCTATCAAAGGTAGAAGCAGGAAAAGAAGAATTATCGTTATTTCCTTTACAGGTAGAAGATTTATGTAATTACGTTATATCAACAGTACGCGATCGCGCCGAAGAAAAAGGATTAGCGTTAACTTATTCGATTGACAAAATAAATATTTGTGTTGCTGATGAACGCCGAATCAAGCAAATGCTATTGAATTTACTTACCAACGCCATTAAATTCACTTCAAAGGGTAAAATTTCATTGCAAGTAATCAGAATCTCTGGAGGTATAGCATTTGAGGTATCTGATACTGGCATTGGTATTAAGTCAAATCAATTAAAACTTTTATTTGAACCTTTTAAACAACTTGATTCTCGCTTAAATCGTCAGTATGAAGGTACTGGTTTGGGTTTAGCTTTAACGCGCAAATTAGCCCGCTTGCACGGTGGAGATGTAACGGTAGAATCAACATATGGAAAAGGTAGTAAATTTACTTTATTTATTCCCGATGGTGAATTTCAAGAAGACAGCGAAATCGATAAATGGGAAGCAAAAATTCAGCATATCAATCAGGCGATCGCTTCTAGAAATACTGCGATCCAAAAGCGCATTTTATTAGTGGAAGACGACAAACATACCGGGACATTATTACAAGATTATTTGCAAACAATTGGCTATCAAGTAGAATGGATGCCAGATGAGCAAGAATTTTTAGAAAAAGTTCGGATTTATCAACCGAATTTAATTTTGTTAGATATCCAATTAGAAAATTTTAGCGGTTGGGATTTACTTACTTCCTTACGACAAACTTCAGATTTACAAGATAAAGTTGTAGTAATGATGACACCAAGTCCCACGGATGATATACGTAATAAATATATTCAAGCAGGTGCCAATGATTTTGTGAGTAAACCAATTGGTATTGTTAAATTGGAATCGATATTAATGCAATATTTTCATTAGATAATTGATAATGATTAAACTCGACCAATTTTTGAAGTTTATAGGTATCGCGCAAACCGGAGGGCAAGCCAAACACATGATTGTGGATGGTGAAGTTCAAGTTAATGGTACCGTGGAAACTCGCCGGGGTAAAAAATTAGTAACCGGAGATAAAGTAACGGTGGGAACCCAAACTTTTGAAGTTGGAGATTTAGAAGAAAAGATTCATAGTTCGTAGTCAGGGCTTTAGCCCTCATAGGAAAGGGCTAAAGCCCTTACTACGAACCTTTTGCCGCAATTGCATTATCGTATTCTTCCCCTTTCTCACAAAGCAATCTTGCTCTAACTTTTTTACGTAAATCCGAAACTATTTTACCGTTTACTTTACGTGTTTGCGACCAATCAATCATCGGTTGCGGATAAGAACTTTCATTGATGTATTCTCCAGCAAGAATTTCTGGTAAACTATAACCTCTCAATTCTTCAACCCAATGGTAAATATAGTTTAATTCTGGGTCTTTTTCTTTAATGTTCTTGGTAGGATTATAAATTCGGAAAGTGCTGCTGAGGGGATTGGTAATTCCTGCTTGCATTTGCCACTGCCAATTATCTATGGCTAAGTCTCCATCTATTAAGTAATTCATAAAATGTTCGGCACCATGATGCCAGGAAATACCACAGTTTATTGTTAAGAAAGTCGCGCACATTGCCCGCATTCGGAAATTCATCCAACCCATTCTTTCCAATTGACGCATACTCGCATCTACCATTGGAAAACCTGTCATCCCTTCACACCAAGCTTCAAATAATTCTTGCTTTTCGGGTGTTAATGGATCGGGTTTATAATATTCGTCGAATTCTGAGTAGCGATTGATGTAAGCTATTTCTGGATGGGAATATAAACGTTGATTGAAGCTATCGCGCCATCGCAAACGATCTCTAAATGCTTTTAAAGAAAATCCAGATGTAGGTTGTTTCTCTAATTCTTCGGCGCGTTTTTTAGTTCTTTGATATACAGTGCGCGTGGAAATTGTTCCGAAAGTTAAGTAAGGTGAAAGGTGTGATGTCGATCTTTTCTGCGCCAACCAGGGACGAGAAAGTTTCCAATGATACCCTTTAAATCTACTCGAAAGGAATGAATTTAATATAGCTGTAGATTCTGTTTCTCCACCAGGAAAATAAATTTCTGTTTCCCAAAAACTGCGATATTTCTGCTTTAATTCTTCGATTGTCAGTTGGGGTACATTTAAAGATAATTGCGGTGTATTTATATCAGTCGGGGTTGGATGTAATTCTCCTCTTTGATAAGTGTAATATTCGTTAAACCATTCATCGCGACGTTCGTTTGGTTGAATAAAGTTGTTTAAACCGATGTGATATTCCAGGTTTTTTTGCTGGTAAAAATCTACGATTGATTTGTCCCGTTCGATACCATATTCTACCTGTACGTCGCGGTTAAAATAAAGTTTTGGTTGGCGATCGCATTCTATTAATTCGCTAGTTAGCTGTTGCAGAATATCTACTGCATTTCCTTCAAATAAATATAGCTTGCTACCTAGTTTTTGGAGATTATTATCCAAATCTTCCAAAGATTCAAATAAAAATCTGACTCGTGCCTTACCAATATCTTTCCACTGATAAAACCAAGGATCGATAATAAAGCATGGTAAAACTTCGGTGTTATTAGCAGCTTGACTAACGATTTCGTTGTCACTTAAACGTAAATCTCGACGAAACCAAATTATATGCATAATCAGTTATCAGTTATAGGAATTCGGTTTGATTCAAGGAATAGAAAATAGAAACTGTAAGTAAGTCAGCACATATAAAACCAATTATGTAACCATTGGTAAAAAACTTGTTTTGGAGTGATATTTGTTCACGCCAAATTACTTGGTGAAATTTAAAAAAAAATTAGTAATGCTAAAAATATTAACTAAGTATAAGAACTTACAACCATTGGGATACAAAAAAAATTGTTTTTTTCATTTGGCATTAACTATTATTGCTACTTCTTGTACCTGTTGCCCGTTCCTTGCTCCCTTCTATTTTGACATATTATACAATTCTTGAATGGTCGGTTAATACTACAAAATTAGAACTACATTAACTACCAAGAAATACTAGTAAACACGGAAAATCGGGTCGAAAGAGATTTATGAGTTCGGAATTAGCTTATTCTTGAATAGGAAAATATGATTTCCTTTAACTGATAACCGATCGCCGAACATATGCAACGCGCTAAACCAAAACTTGATTTTATTCCTCCGAATTTTAACCCCTTTATTATTCGGCTTGTTTATTGGTTATTGCCTATTTTACGAAGATTTCGATTGCTACCTTGGTTGCCAGCAGGAATTAGCCAAGTTGAAATAGTCAATGGAGAAACTCTTGTTAAGCTTTACCATCAATTCCAGATAGGTAAAATTCGCCTCATGTTTGCTTTTCGTCATTGTGAAGTAGACGATCCCCTTAGCGGTTTATATTTATTTTCTCGCGGCATACGCAGGATTGCTCGCCAACAAAATATTAGTTTACAATCTCCAATCCAAGTGCATTTTATGTACGACAGAGGTATGACAATCTGGGCTGGTAATTGGCTGGGTTGGTTGTTATCTCAGATGGGAGGTGTTTCCGTACATCGAGGTAGAATTCTGGATTTGCAAGCGATTAAAAAGATTAGAGAATTATTGATTAATGGTAAATTTCCTTTAGTGGTTGCCCCCGAAGGTGCTACTAATGGTCACAGTGAAGTTGTTAGCCCCCTCGAATCTGGTGTAGCTCAATTAGCGTTTTGGACTGTAGAGGATTTAAAAAAAGTCAACCGTATTGAAAGAGTTATCGTTGTTCCGATTAATATTCAGTATCATTACATTAATCCTCAGTGGTCGAAACTCGATCGCTTGTTAAGTAATCTAGAAGCAGATTGTGGTTTACCAAAACAAACAATAGACATCAAAGCAGAAGAACCAGAAAAATTATTTTACCCGCGTTTATTAAAGCTGGGAGAATATTTTCTTTGTGAAATGGAAGAATTTTATCGTTGTTTTTATCATCGCGATTTACCTTCATCTGAATCGATTAGTCCAGAAGAAGATTTTACCGCCAGACTGCAAAGATTATTAGATGTATCTTTGGAAGTAGGAGAAGAATATTTTGGTATTAAAAAAACCGGAAATATCATCAAACGCTGTCGTCGTTTAGAAGAAGCTGGTTGGAATTATATTTATCGCCAAGATTCGACTAAATTGAAAAAATTATCTCCCCTCAAACGCGGATTAGCAGATTGGATTGCCGCAGAAGCCGACTTACGGATGCAGCATATGCGTTTGGTAGAAAGTTTTGTCGCCGTCACGGGTACTTACATTCAGCAAAAACCCAGCTTTGAAAGATTTGCCGAAACAAGCTTAATCTTATTTGATGCGATCGCCAGAATCAAAGGCAACAAAAATCCTCGTCGTCCCCGCTTAGGATGGCGAAAGAGTACAATTACTGTCGCACAACCAATAGACGTAAGCGATCGCGCTTCAAACAAACAAAATCATCAAGCCGCAAAACAAGCAGTCGCTCAATTAACCCAAGATTTACAAACAGCTTTGGAAGAAATGATTATTTGATTGGGAATGGGAGAGGGGGAGATGGGGAGATGGGGAGATGGGGGGATGGGGAGATGGGGGGATGGGGAGATGGGGAGATGGGGAGATGGGGGGATGGGGAGATGGGGGGATGGGGAGATGGGGGGATGGGGAGATGGGGGGATGGGGAGATGGGGGGATGGGGAGATGGGGAGATGGGGGGATGGGGAGATGGGGAGATGGGGGGATGGGGGGATGGGGAGATGGGGAGATGGGGAGATGGGGAGATGGGGGGATGGGGGGACAAGGAGACAAGGAGACAAAAAGAATTTTAACCTTTAACCTTTAACCTTAATCCCTAATTCCCATTCTTTTCTGAGTCAGTCTTCACGAATCTTTGTATGCTAATAAACAGGGATATTAATATTTTTTTATAAGCTGTGCAAGAAGATTTTAGATTAATTGTTGATTTGGTTTCGGTTCTCGCTGTTGCTGCGGGTGGGGGATTGTTTGCTTCGCTTTTGGGTTTACCCGTGTTGTTGGGGTATCTCGTGGGGGGGATGATCATTGGTCCTGCTGGGTTTGGGTTGATTAAGGAGTTTATCCAAGTTGAAACTTTGGCGCAGTTTGGTGTGGCTTTTTTGCTGTTTGCGCTGGGGGTGGAGTTTTCTTTTGCGGAACTCAATAAGGTTAAGAAAATTAGTTTGGGTGGTGGCGGTTTACAAATTATTTTAACGATCGCCGTCACAACTTTGATATCTGTGGGGGTAGGTTGGGTAGATTCGCCGGTTCAAGGTGTGTTTTTGGGGGCGATTTTATCTTTGTCTTCTACTGCGGTGGTTTTGAAGTGTTTGATGGAACGCAACGAAACGGAAACCCCCCACGGACAAGTGATGTTGGGAATCCTGGTGGTGCAGGATTTGGCGTTGGGGTTAATGCTAGCAGTGTTACCCGCTTTGGATCAGCCTTTGGAAACTCTTGGTGTGGCGGTGCTAATGGCGCTGTTAAAGATTGGTTTGTTTGCTGCGGGTGCTGTGGCTACGGGTATTTGGCTGATTCCACCTTTGTTACAGTTGCTAGCACGCACGGAAAGTCGGGAGTTATTTTTGTTGGGTGTGGTGGCTTTGTGTTTGGGAATCGCTTTGTTAACCGAAGAGTTGGGGCTTTCCATTGAAATGGGGGCTTTTGTCGCCGGTTTGATGATTTCCGAGGTGGAATACGCCGATCAAACTTTGACTTATGTAGAACCCGTGCGAGATATTTTCGCCACTTTGTTTTTTGCTGCGATCGGGATGTTGATCGATCCAGTCTTTTTGTGGAGCCATCTGGAATTAATTTTAGGATTGGTAACGCTGGTATTTATCGGTAAATTTTTAATTATCACTCCTTTAGTAAAAATATTTCGTTATCCGCTGAAGACGGCTATAATTGCGGGTTTGGGACTGTCTCAAATTGGTGAATTTTCGTTTGTTTTGGCTAGTGAAGGTCAACAGTTGGGGTTGGTATCTCGTCAAGTATATTTACTGATATTAGGAACAACAGCAGTAACATTAGTGATTACGCCTTTCGTGTTGCGACTGGTACCAATTTTATTTGATTGGGCAGAAACAATGCCTTGGTTAAAGCCTTATCTGGAGGGCGAAGGCAAACCCATCGACGTAGCCGACGATTTACCAATAAAAGATCATGTAATAGTTTGCGGTTACGGTAGAGTAGGCAAAAATTTAGTTAAATTGCTGCTTTCCCATAAACTACCTGTAATAGTTATAGATCAATCCGAAAGAGTAATTCAGCAACTGCGGGAAGCCGGAATTCCTTACGTATACGGCAACTGCGTTAGCTTTCACGTCTTAGAAACAGCAGGAGTCAATCAAGCCAAAGCAATGGCGATCGCACTTCCCGATCCAATGAGTACCCGTCTGACTTTACGTCGCGGTTTAGAATTATTTCCCGAATTAAATATAGTTGTTCGCGCCACAAATAACAAAAACATTGAAGCACTCTACCAACTAGGAGCGCGAGAAGTAGTACAGCCAGAGTTTGAAGCTAGTTTAGAAATGGTTTCCTTTGTGCTAACAGATGTCGGCTTATCACCAGCAGGGGTACAGCGAGAAATCCAAGAAATCCGCCAGCGTCACTACTTAGATTTTCGTCCCGAACAATCAGCCTCCGAAGTAGCCCGCGATTTACGACGCGCCACAGCCGACTTAAACAAACGCTGGTATCCCCTACCAACAAACTCACCATTAGTAGGAATGACCTTAGAACAAGCCGATATGCGCTATCTAACCGGCGTTAGCTTAATGGCAATTCAACGCACCAGCAAAGAAGAAATAGATTATCCCGACGCTGCAACCATCTTAGAAGAAGGCGATCGGCTTTTAGTAGTCGGCTCATCCGAAGAAATAGCCGCCTTAGACGAATTCGCATCCGGGAAAGCCACTGTACCCGGAGAAAACAGCGCTTGTCAGTGGATAAAACTCGATTCGGAATCCCCCATCTTAGGTAAAACCATTGCAGATTTAAATGTACGTCAGCAACACAGCGTAGAAATACAGGCAATCCGACGAGAAGGAAAATTTATTCGCTATCCCAACGGCAAAACCAAACTACAAAACCGCGATCAACTATTATTATGCGGTCGATTATCAGCTTTAGTTCAATTAGAAGAACTATTTTTACCCCAAACTAACCCCCCAGTCTTATCAATTCCAGTAGTCAAAGCCGCAGAATTAGAAGCATTACGCGAATATTTACCGCTCGATGAGTTGAGGGAATGAAGAATGGGGATTGGGCACGGGGCATTGGGCATGGGAATGGGGAATAGGGAATAGGGAGTAATTAAGGTTAAAGGTTAAAGGTTAAAGGTTAAAATTCTTTTTATCTCCTTGTCACCCCATCCCCCCATCCCCCCATCTCCCCATCTCCCCATCCCCCCATCCCCCCATCCCCCCATCCCCTTAACTCCCAACCTTCAAATAAGCGATCGCTTGCTTCCAGACGGTGGTTTTTTGATTATCGTTCGCCATGATGCAAAAACACTCTAAGTCTTGCCATAATAATTGTCCCGCGATCGTGTCGCCGGTTATCAGCTTTAATTCAATTGAGGTTTTCTCTTTGATTAACCTTTGAACTTGCTTGATGCTGGGTAATGAGGTATCGAATTGTGTCAACATTTTTCGTAATGATGTATGAATGTAAATTAGTTAGGAAGAGGAGAGGAGGAAGAGGGGGAAGAGGGGGAAGAGGGGGTAGAAAAATTAACTGCTAACTCCTAATTCCTAACTCCTAATTCCTAACTCCTCACTCCTCACTATTTCTTTTACTGTAATAATTCATTCATAGAACAAATGGCAATTGATTTTACTAAGTATCATGGTTTAGGTAACGATTTTATTTTGATTGATAATCGCTCAAGTTCAGAACCGGCGGTTACTCCAGACCAAGCAGTTAAATTGTGCGATCGCCATTTTGGTATCGGTGCTGATGGTGTCATTTTTGCCTTGCCCGGTCAAAATGGTACTGACTATACGATGCGGATTTTTAACTCCGATGGTTCGGAACCGGAAATGTGCGGTAATGGTATTCGCTGTATGGCTGCTTTTTTGGCTGAGTTGGAAGGAGACGCGAAAAGCGATAAGTACAGCATTCATACTTTAGCTGGTACGATCGCGCCTCAATTAATGGCTGACGGTCAAATTAAAGTTGATATGGGGAATCCTAGATTGACTGCTGGTGAAATTCCTACTACTCTTGCCGGTGAAAATGAAAAGGTAATTAATCAAACGGTGGAAATAGCGGGTAAATCTTGGGATGTTACCTGTGTAAATATGGGTAATCCGCACTGCATTACCTTTGTAGAAGACGTTGCAGCCATTGAGTTAGAAAAAATCGGTCCTCAGTTTGAAAATCACCCAGCTTTCCCCGAAAGAATCAACACTGAATTTATTCAAATTGTCAGTTCCAACTACGTAAAAATGCGAGTATGGGAACGCGGCGCAGGTATAACATTAGCCTGCGGTACTGGTGCTTGTGCTTCCTTAGTAGCTGGAGTATTGAACGGGAAATGCGATCGCAAAGCTACCGTAGAACTTCCCGGAGGACTATTACTAATAGAATGGTCAGATGACCAACGAATCTACATGAGTGGACCAGCCGAAAAAGTATTCACCGGCAAACTGTAAATAATCACAATAATGTAGAGACGTAGCACTGCTACGTCTCCTGCAATATTTCGATTTAACAAATATCCCTTCCGCAACATTTCTCACAAGATTAGTGTTTTAAAACTATTTTCCCCAATTCTAAATAACGCTCAAAATACAGGAAGACGTTGCACTGCAACGTCTCTACATTAATGTCGGTTTAACACGCATATTTTAACAACGTCAATCTTCCGAAATTGTTAACATAAAATTAATAGAACCCTAATTTAAGAAAATCCAAAATCACCATGCCTTCTCCATTCCCAGGAATGAATCCTTATCTAGAAAATCCCGAACTCTGGGCTGAAGTTCATAGCAGGCTAATAATTGCGATCGCAGATGCTATAGCTCCCCAACTCCGTCCAAAATATCGCGTAGCAGTTGAGAAAAGGGTATATCAAATGACAGATGAAAACACAATTTTAGTTGGTATTCCTGATGTTAGCGTGTCGAGTTCTACAAAAACACGGGATGATTCATCTAATATTGCAGTTGCATCACCGCCAGCGAAACCTGTAAATGTTACTCTTTCCATGCCGGAAGAAGTGCGAGAAGGATATCTAGAAGTGCGAGAAGTGGGAACTGGAGAAGTTGTAACGGTAATAGAAGTGCTTTCACCAAAAAATAAGCGTGCTGGAGAAGGTAAAAACGCATATCAGAAAAAGCGTCAGAAAATTTTGGCTAGCTTATCTCATTTAGTAGAAATTGACTTGCTGCGTTCCGGAAAACCCATGCCGATTTTAGAAAACGAGCAAATTAAATCAACTTATCGCATTTTGCTAAGTCGTAGCGAATATCGTCCGCAAGCTGAATTGTACCCCTTTGAATTACAAGAAGCTATACCATCTTTTCCTTTACCTCTACGTCAAGGCGATCGCGAACCGATAGTAAACTTGCAAGAATTAATCAATGGAGTTTATGAAAGGGCTGGTTTTGATTTAGCAATTGATTATACTCGCGAACCAGTACCACCACTTACAGAAACTGATGCTACCTGGGTAAAAGAATTGTTGAAAAAACAAACATTAGATTGATTTTAAATTAATTATTTTGCGATCGCGTTCCCAACCACCAGGAAATGTAATCGTAAACCCAGGTCGTCCGGTTTCGCTTGTGTAGAAGCGGTAACAAAGCGCCGGGTAAATTATCAAACACCCTCTACTTCCCCCTTACAATTACTCGTATTTTGCCAACTATCACGATTACCAGATTGAGCAACAAATTCAATATTCCCTTCTTCATCAACAACCCAACCAGTAGCTTCAACTATTTTTCTTGGAGAATCATTCTTAACTTGAATATTTCCTTTTTTACCATTATTAATAACACTTAAATCGCGTAAATCGTTCCATAAACTTATGTTTGTAATTACATCTGCGGGATTTGCTGCTAAACCACCTTTACCAACAACCGTAAAACTATTTCCTTGATTCGCACTACATCCACTCGCTACTTCTTGACTGCTATCAACTACATCAGTTGGTAATTGTGTCAAGCTGGAACTAGGGTCAATTGCCGGGTTATTAATTTCGACAGTACCGTTAACGCCAAATCTTGAACTAGCAGTAATATCCGAATCTGTAGTTAACTCATCTCGGAACTGTAAACCGAATAATCCTTGAGTATTAATATTGATATTTCCCCCATCACCTTGCACGGCATTAGCAATAATATCGCTGTTTTCTACACCTGCAATTACCGGAGAGTTAATATTAATATTACCACCATCACCCGTACCCCTAGCTTCAGCAGAAATAAGACTTTGATTTCTGAGAATTAAACCATCTTTAAGTTGTAAATCAATATTACCACCTCCACCAGATTGAGTTGACGCGGTGATTTTTCCCTTATTGTTAAGTCGAATTATTTTAGCATTTATATTTAAGATTCCACCTTTACCAATTCCATCATTTCTTACCGTCACTTCCCCACCATTGTTAACTCTTAAAATCGGCGTTTTAATATCTACATTTCCTGAATCTCCGCTGAGGATACCAGGCGATCCAAAAAACTGTTGTGAGGATTCATCCACAATATTGGCGCTGGAAATAATTAAACTAGGATTGATCGAACCCGGTACGGTACCGCTTACCTCTACAAAATCTGAAGCATTGACGGTTACGCTTCCCGCAGCACCAGAAGCAAGTGTAGAAGAATCAACCCTACCACCATTTTCAAGTATCAAGCTTTGGGTATTAACAGTTAAATTACCCGCGTTTCCCATTCCTATTGTTGCAGCACTCAAGCTACTAGACCTAAAAAAATTAAAATTCGTGCCTATTAGTTCAATGGATTTCGCATCAACCTTTACATCTCCTCCTAAACCAATTCCAAAAGTTGCAGTTCCTAATATTCCGCCATCGAGAATTGTCAATTTTTCTGTCGCCACCTTAACATTTCCACCATTACTGGTAGCGTAGTTAACAGAAATGATGTTTTGACCTAAGAGCGATAACTGTTTAGTTGAAATATTAATATCTCCAGCAGCACCAGAATTTAAACTTTTAGTATTGATTCGACTAAAAAGTCTCGGATTAATAGGCGATAATTCGCTGATTTGTATAGATTCGGAAGCATCTATATTAATATCACCTCCTTGTGCAAAATTATAAGTTTGAGTAGTTATTCCTGCACCTTGAGAAACAAGTAAACGCGGACTTGAAATAGCAATTTTTGCCGCATTTCCTATTCTTAAATTTTGAGTTAACACTGCACTTCCCAAATTTCCATCTGGAGTAGTTCCGATTAATTCAATTGATTCTTTTGCATTTACTTCAATTCCTTCCCCTGTCTTACCCCGATTTTGCATAAAGACTTTTGAACCGTCACGGATAAAAATATTTCGTCCTTGCAATTGAATCGAATCACTCGCATCTACTAAAGCTTTAGAATTAAACTTGATATCGCCAAAATTTTGCAACCCTTTGTAATCGAAATTCCAACCTTGCGTAGTTGAATTAATATTAACTAAACCGGATTTCACGGCTCCTAACTCAACTTTTCCTAAATCTGCGGCTACCATACCTCCATTTAAAGAAATCTCACCACCAATTAAAGCTAAAGTGTTTCCCGGCTTTACTCGCAAACCATCAAAACTGGTAAAAATAAAAGGACTAAATGGATTGATATCATTAGAAGTAGAATTATAACCATCACCTTGTACTTCAATCGCTGCTGAATTAGCCCCCATCTGCAAGCCTAAAGGAACATTAATACTTAATATTGGTGGTGTTGTCGTTGCGATCGCGCTAAATTCACCATCAGCAAACTTTATACTCTGTGCAGTACTTCCAAAAAACGAACCGCCGATTTCCAAACGAGCATTTTCACCAAATATTATTCCCGCAGGATTAATCAAAAATAAATTTGCATTACCGTTGGCTTTAATTAACCCGTCAATATTAGAAATACTGCCGCCAGTTACCCGATTAATTATGTTAACTACATCTGTAGAATTATTGAAAACCGCAGAGCCACCTGTAGGAATTGAAAATTCTTTAAAACTGTGAAATAAATTGTTTCCCACGCGGTTGCGATTGTTAATACTATCAATCGTAAAATTGAGATTATCCGTACTGTTGACGCGAGTTGGTAAGGTACCATCTTCAATTACTCGTTGGGCATAAGCTGGGGTTTGTAAAAAGGCGATCGCTAGGATTCCTAAACAGCTAGAAGTTTGAAGATATTTTTTGAATGAAGGGATAAACATATATAAAGTTAGTATTTGACTTTTATATATGGTTCCCAGGTGTGAGTTGGAAATTGAAGATTGCGTAAAATATTTTTATGGAGTACGTTAAGGCACCCTATTTTACTACTAATTAATTATTTCCCCTTTACAATTACTTGCATTTTCCCAACTATCCCGATTACCAGATTCAGCAACAAATTCAATATTTCCTTCTTCATCAACAACCCAACCAGTAGCTTCAACTATTTTTATGAGAGAATCATTATTGACTTGAATACTTGTTCTTTTACCGCTACTAATAGGATTAAAATTCCGCAAATCGTCCCATAAATTTACATTTGTAATTACATCTGCGGGATTTGTAGGTAAACCACCTTTACCGACAACCGTAAAACTGTTTCCTTGATTCGCACTACATCCACTCTTCATTTGTTGACTGCTATCAACTACTTCCATTGGTAATTTTACTAAATTTGAACTAGGATCGATTGCCGGGTTATTAATTTCTACAGTACCGTTAACGCCAAATTTAGAACTAGCAGTAATATCACTGAAGAAAGTTAACTCATCTCGGAACTGCAAACCGAATAAACCGCTCGTATTAATATTGATATTTCCACCATTACCTTGTAGGGCATTAGCAATAATATCGCTGTTTTCCACACCTGCAATTACCGGAGAATTGATATTAATATTTCCACCGTTACCCGTACCGCCAGCTTCAGCAGAAATAAGACTTTGATTTTTAAGAATTAAACCATCTTTAACTTGCAAATCAATATTACCACCTCCACCAGATTGAGTTGATGCGGTAATTTTTCCCTTATTGTTAAGTCGAATTATTTTAGCATTAATATCTAATATTCCACCTTTACCAGTTCCATCATTCCTTACCGTTACTTCTGCACCATCAGAAACTTTTAAAATAGGCGTATTAATACTCACATTTCCGGAATCTCCGGTGGGCATAGCAGGTAATCCGAAAAGTTGTTGCAAGGATTCATCGACAATATTGGCGCTAGAAATGATTAAACTAGGATTCACCGAACCCGGTACGGTACCCTTAATCTCGATAAAATCTGTAGCATTGACGGTTACGCTTCCCGCTTTACCAGAAGCCACGGTGGAAGAATCAACTCTACCACCATCTTGAACTACCAAGCTTTGAGTATTAACAGTTAAATTACCTGCGTTTCCAATTCCAAGTGTTGCAGCACTCAAAACGCTGGGTGTAAAAGTATCCAAATTCAAACCTGTTAAATGAATAGATTTGGCATCAATTTTGACATCTCCTCCGGAACCATTTCCTAAAGTTAAAGAAGCAATTCCTCCACCATCGAGAATCGTCAAGTTATCTGCTGACACCGAAATATTTCCACCATCGCTAATACCAAAGTTTCTAGATTGAACGTCTTGACCTAAAATCGAAAACTGTTTGGTTAAAATATTAATATTTCCAGCAGCACCGGAATTAAAACTTAGGGTAGAAATTTCACTGTCATTACTAGGAGCGATCGTAGAAGATTCACTAATTTGTATCAATTCGGAAGCATTTATAGTAATATCCCCTCCTCTTCCAGAACTAAAAGTTTGAGTAGTTATTCTGCCACCTTGAGAAACAAGTAAACTTGGAGTTGTAATTTTAATTTTTGCTGAATTTGCAGCATTAGTAGTTTCGGTTAAAAATGTACTAACAAAATTTCCATCTGAACTGCTTCCTACTACTTCAATTGAATCAGTTGCAGTGGCAATAATATCCCCTCCCGATGTCTTACCGCGACTTTGCACAAAAACTTTTGAACCATCTTCGATCGCAATATTTCTTGCTTGTAATTGAATCGAACCGCTTTCCTCACCACTTGCATCTGCTAAAGCCATTTTATAAAGCTTGATATCGCCAAAATTTTCTACGTTATCGTAATTTAAAATTGATTCTGAAATTGAATTAATATTAACTAAACCGGAATTTACTCCTCCCAACTCAATTCCAGATGCCGTTACTATACCTCCATTTAAAGAAACTTTGCCGCCAACTAAACCCAAAGTATTTCCTGATTTAACTCGTAAACCCTTGCTGCTATCATTATTCGTATTAGCGTAACCATCACCTTGTACTTCAATTCCTCCAGAATTACTCCCCATCTGCAAACCTAAAGGAACGTTAATACTTAATAGCGGCTCTGTTGTGGTATCGATCGCGCTAAATTCACCATCAGCAAACTTTATACTATTAGCAGTACTTCCAAAAAACGAACCGCCGATATCTAAACGAGCATCTTTACCAAATACAATCCCCACAGGATTAATCAAAAATAAATTTGCATTGCCGTTAGCTTTAATTAACCCATCAATATTGGAAATATTGCCACCAGTTACCCGATTAATTATGTTAACTACATCTGTAGGATTATTGAAAACCGCAGAGCCATCTGTAGGAATGGAAAACTCTTTAAAACTGTGAAATAAATTGTTTCCTACACGGTTTTTATTATTAATACTATCAATCGTAAAATTGAGATTATCTGTAGTTTTAACACGAGTAGGTAAAGTTCCATCTTCAACCACTCGTTGAGCGTAAGCTGGAACTTGTAAAAACGAAATTGCTAAGATTCCCAACCAGCTAGAAGTTTGAAGATATTTTTCGATTGACGTGACAAACATATATAAAAACGGTAGTGCCTGACTTATATATGATTCCCAGGTATAGCTTTAAAATTAAAGTTAATTTGATATTTATCTAAAATAATCTTGTAGAGACACTATTCTTAAACTTACCTCTGAGCGTTTTTTTTAATTTTTTTGAGGTAAATTTTTAATAAAAAGCCCCCCTTGCCAAGGGGGGTTGGGGGGATCTTAACGTCTAAAATAATTAATTTGTTCTAAACAAAGACGTAAATCCTAATTAACTCGTTATTATTTAAATTTAGGGAGACGTAAATCCTAATTAACTCGTTATTATTTAAATTTAGGGAGACGTAAATCCTAATTAACTCGTTATTATTTAGATTCGAGGAGACGTAAATCCTAATTAACTCGTTATTATTTAGATTCGAGGAGACGTAAAATTTTACGTCTCTACATTATTTATCTGTTATTTCAACTCAAATTCATCAAACTTAACTACTTTCTCTTCCGGTTTAGTAGTATCGAAATAGTAACTATCAACCGTACCATTGCCCGTATCTAAAATACTAAATACGGTAATCTCATTACTGGCAATATAAGGAATAGGTTTACCATCTTCGCCAGTTAATGGTTTAATTGATGGCATTATCGGTTCTAAACCGTTCGGGTTGCCTGTTTCAACATACTTTTCTTTGTATGCTTGAGGTACGTTGCGTTTTTTATCGCCCACAAAAGCACCGTAACTGTTACCAACATTTGATGATTCTAAAAAATTCGTTCCCGATTCACTCCGAAATCGATTCCATAAGTGGGAATGTCCGTAATATACTAGCTGCACGTTATTCTTTTCTAATAAAGGTACAATATCCCGAATTAAGTAATCTTGTTCAAGAGGATATTCGTAACTTATATTTGTGATTTTACCGCTATCATCTTTTTCAATTGTCTCCACGGGATTTGTGTAAGCCGGAACAATATTTTCTCCTAAAGAGTGAACCGGATGATGGAACATGACAACTTTGTATTTGGCTTGTTTAAATTCCGGACTATTTAATTCTTCAACTAACCAATTATATTGGGGGCTAACTTTATCAATTGGTTCAAAAATATGCTGTCCGTAACCTCTGTTTTCTGGGTTATCAAAATCGGCTTCTCTTTCGCGATATTTACCTTTTGCATCTGGTTCCAAACTAGGAACTCGCCAGATATTTGTCGCATAAAGTACTATCAAACGCACATCACCGAAAGTTGTGGCATAATACTTTTCTCCCCCCGATTTACTTTCAGGTAAACTAAATATTTCTTCGTAGGTATCGGTATTAAAAGAATTGGCTGATAAAGATGATTCACCGTACAAATCTTTAGCAACTGCACGAGGAATTGCATCGTTATATTCATCACCCAAACTATCACTTTTACCTCTTCTTCCCATCACTTCATGATTGCCAATAGCTGTAAAAAGAGGAGCTTCTTGAATAATTTCTTCACCAGTATAACCAGTTTTCACCCCATCTTTATCTATCTGATAATTAGCTCTACCTTGAAAAGCCGGAAAAAATGCACCACCACGATTATCATCAAACCATTCGCTGGCTCTATCTGGTATGTTAATCAAATCGCCAGCCATAAATACCGCATCAATATCCCCGGCAGTTTCCTTTGCTTTTTGTAAATTTGCAGCCGTCATTGGTTTAAGCTGATGATCTGAAGTAAGCAGAATTTTTAACGGTTTACCTGGTTGAGGTGCAGGTGTCAAGCTATAAATTTGACTTTTTGCATCCCCACCATTTTCAGGTTTGCTAATTACTTGATAGTCAACTTCTTTACTCGGAGTTAACCCAGTAACTTCAGCCTCATGTCGCCAAATATTGCGATCGACTGGTTGTTGATATTGTTTGTCTTCAGTTTGTCCAACTCTGGATTTTTGATCTTCGCGAGCATGACTTAATTTAATTGTTGTTGCCTCGGTAGTTTGTTTAAGATTTTCACCGTAAGCAACCATATTTTTCTCGCCAGGAAACTCGGTAAACCAAACAACTTTAACTGAGTTTTCGGTTGGTAACTGTAGAAAAGGCTCGGTTAGCAGCGATGAAGCTTCAGCAACAGGTTGTGATGCTAAGCACCCATATATCAAAGTCAGACAGAAAATACACAGAAATACAGATGCTAATGGTATCGGACGATTTATAAAACGCCTAAACATTATTAATTTCCAATCATCTTTAGTTTTGTAGAAACAATCAATTCATAATTGTTTCTCACAAACGTAGTGTATATGACAAAATTGTTTTTGGATTTTTTTTGTTCACAAGTATAAGTGCAGCAAGATTTACCAACTTTTAGGAAAAGCTCAATTTCTATACTCGTAAACTGAGATTAAGTATGTTTTTACACTAATAGAGTAAATCAGAGCCTTTCGGAATTAAACGTTAAAGGGAGTGTTTAATTTGATACTTTGCTTTCGCGTTTTATTTACTATGATGTTAATTGTAGGAGGGAAAAGATTAGTTTTTAGTTTAAAGATTATTAGTTTCCAAAATCCTACATTCAGTGCATATCCTTTTCAGTTTAATTACTTAGTTGTAAGTATTATTAAATAGCCCGCTCAATAATTATCTTCGTATTAAAGCTTGTAAGTGCCAGCAGTTGCTCCTACCTAAACATTAAGTATTTTTCAATTGGCAATTTATGTCAATGAAGCGATTCAATTTGAGAAAATCGCTATGTTGTCATGCTCAAGTTTAGTTAGATCCAAGGGAACTAATTTATTCACGGATTGAGGGGTGTTATTTGCCTGATTGAGTACATCAAACTTAGGAACAAATAACAATGACAACTAATAATTCTACTTCTATTTCCTCTAACCCATTAATTTTAGGAGATTCTTTCAGTCTACTTGATAAAAAAGATCCAAAGGTCAAAAAGTTAGGCTTTGATTTAATTTCGCTCCAAAAAGAATATGAATCGAATTTAAAGCAAAACGATGAAGATGAAGCTCTTTTACAATCGAGCAATCTATCATTAATGGAGGGTAATTTAGTAGTCATTGATGCGGTGGCTGTAGAGGATGTTGAGACTTTACTTGCCGATTTGCAAAAGTTAGGAATGCAAAATGCATCTAGTTTTGGCTCCATTGTTTCTGGCTTATTTCCGATTGAATCTATTGATGAATTAGCTAATCTAGGTAGCCTCAAATTTGCAAAACCAGCCATTTCAATAACTAATGTCGGATCTACTACCAGTCAAGCTGATGCAGCGATGAATGCTGACATTGCTCGTAGTAGCTTTGGTGTAGATGGGACTGGAGTTACCGTAGGTGTGCTGTCTGATAGTTACGATGATTTAGGTGGAGCATCTGCCGATGTTGCTAGCGGCGACTTACCTGGCGCTGGTAATCCTTTAGGTAATACGATACCAGTTAACGTGCTTGCAGATTCAAGTGCAAGTGGCAATATTGATGAAGGTCGTGCGATGCTTCAATTAGTGCATGACGTTGCACCTGGTGCTAAATTAGCATTTCATACAGCTAATGGAGGTCAGGCTAATTTTGCTAATGGCATTATTAACCTAGCAAATGAAGCTGGATCTGATGTCATCGTGGATGACATTATTTATTTTGACGAACCAATGTTCCAGGATGGCATTATTGCTCAAGCTGTAGATACTGTAGTGGGGAATGGAGTTTCCTATTTCTCTTCTGCTGGAAACAACGGTCGTGATGCCTACGAAAGTGCTTTTAATCCTAGCGGTGAAGTATCCAGTCTTGGTGAATTTCATGATTTCGATCCTGGTGCAGGTGTAGATGTTTTGCAAAGCATCACGATTCCTGTTGACAGCGGATTTAGTATGTCTTTTCAGTGGGATTCGCCCTTCTTCTCAGTTAGTGGTGGTGCTGGTTCTCCTAACGATTTAGACATTTTTGTATTTGATAGTACTGGAAACAGTGTCTTAGCTGGTAGTAGAGACTTTAATATTGGTGCCGATCCCGTAGAATCTTTGTCATTCTTCAACGATGGAAGCTTTGGGACAGACCAGTTCAACATCGCCATTTCTAATTTCGATGGTCCTAACCCTGATTTGATGAAATACGTGATATTTGATAGAAATATCACCATTAACGAGTTCGATACTGCCAGTGGAACACTTTACGGTCATGCCAATGCCAATGGCGCTCAGGCTGTTGGGGCAGCATTTTATCAGGATACGCCGAGGTTTGGTACCGATCCGGCTGTCTTAGAGGACTTCTCTTCACCCGGACCTACACCCATCCTGTTTGAAACTGATGGTACACCAACCTTAGAACTGCGCCAAAAACCTGAAATTGTCGCCCCAGATGGAACCAACACCACATTCTTTGGGGAAGATACAGATGGAGATGGATTTCCTAATTTCTTCGGGACATCGGCAGCGGCTCCCCATGCAGCAGCAGTAGCGGCTTTAATGCTTGAAGCGGCTCCAGGTAAAAATCCTGCTGATATTTATACAGCCTTGGAAAATACAGCATTAGATATGGACGATCCATCAACTCCAGGATTTGATGTCGGTTTTGACGATGCAACTGGATATGGTTTAATTCAAGCCGATCGCGCTATTAGTGAGGTGTTTATACCTGTTGTACAAAATCCCATCTTCACTCAGGATGTTAATGGAACTACAGTTGAAGCGATTGACTTAACTGGTTTCGCTACCGATAAAGTCACTGTAGATTACACCATCAGCAGAGAAGCTGACTTCGACAATCAAGTTTATTTCTACAAAGTTGATGATATTACTGGTACTGTTGGCGGTGTAGCGGTTGGTGAGGGCGGATATCTACAAGCTGCTTTAAACAACTTAGTTTCTTCAGTATTCTCCACCAGCGATGATAATACAGAAACCGGAAGTCTTGAATTTGACGCTGGCTCTATAGTAGTTCCTCTAATTATCGCTGATGGTAATTTGACTCAAGCATTGAGTGGTGAAGCATCCGTTTACTTCTCATACTTGGGTGCTAATACCGATAACGGGAACTTTGACCACATTAAGTTGTTGGATGATAACACCTTCGGTTTTGAGGATTTACCAAACGGTGGTGATAAAGATTTCAACGATATTGTGATTAAAATTAACAGTATTGCTTAATAGTGGGTGATTGCTTCCTAGTAGTTCGCCACATTAATTTTGCCGGGTGGGCATTCAACCCGCCAGGGACTGCAAGTCCCTGTCTAATAGCGAAAGTCCTCTTAAGAGGACTGAGGAAGTACCCCTCATAACTTATGTGGTGGAATACTAGTACTCCACCACATTAATTCTGATGGCTAAAAAGGTTCGTAGTAAGGACTTCAGTCCCTCCGGATTGGGGAACCGATGCCCTTACTACAAACCCTTTAAAACGGCTGGGGACAGACTACTAGTGTGTCCCCACCCGTTTTGAGGAGTAATAAAAGTTCGTAGTAAGAGTTTTAACTTCCCCATCTAGGCGTTGCTGAATTGAGTAATGAATTATGTTTATTTACATTTTGTATTAAATATGAAACCTGTGTAGAGACTATTCTGTGCTACATCTGTTTCAATGTGAAATCACATTTTCATATTTCAACTCAGCAACGCCCCCATCTAACGATTAAAATCCTCGCATCGAAGGGCTAAAGCCCTTACTACGAACCTTTTTCAAGAAACCGCTTCTAATACCATTCGCGGAATTAATAAATTTTCTTTCAATTCAGCAATTCCTAAAAAAAGCCTTTCTTCGTTATAAATCCTTGATATTTCTAATACCTGACTATCTACGCAAATTTTCTGACCCTGGCACCATCTCCGCGCTTCTGTTTCAGCTAAAGTTATTTCAGGAAGATGCTGTAAGGGCGCATCGGCAGCCATCGGTTCAAATCCCGTTTCTAAAGATGCTTCCAACTTAGTCAAAGTAATGCTATCTGTTAAATTAAAACCGCTACTTACGGTACGCTGCAAAGCGGAGAGAGTTCCACCCGTTTCTAACACCGCACCCAAATCGCGAGCGATCGCCCTAATATAAGTTCCCCCACCGCAAGCTATATTTACATCTAATTCGGGGAATTCACCATCTCGCCAATCTAAAATATCAATATTAAATACTTCTACATTCCGCACTGGTGCTTCAACTTTCTCACCTTTGCGTGCTAAATCGTAAAGTCGTTTGCCATCAACTTGAATAGCGCTGTAACTCGGAGGAATTTGCTCAATTTTACCAGTAAACTGCTTCAGCGCCGTTTTTACGGTTGCCAAATCCAATTCAGTTGCAGACTTTCGATCGATTACTTCCCCTTCTAAATCATCAGTTGTAGTTTGCACCCCCAACCGAATCGTAGCCTTGTAAGCTTTATCAGTAGGAAGATACTGTAACAAACGAGTTGCTTTACCAATGGCGATCGGTAAAACACCCGTAGCAGTTGGATCTAAAGTTCCCGCATGTCCGATGCGTTTGATACGCAAGAGTTTGCGCGTTTTCGCTACGCAATCGTGAGAAGTCCAATCAAAAGGTTTATCGAGATTTAAAAAACCAAACAAATCAGTTAACAGTTAACAGTGAGCAGTTAGCAGTGAACAGTATTCACTTCTTTTAAATAATAACTGCTAATAGTTGTAAATTTTATAGTCAAATATAACATCGACAATAAAACTCCTAGAAGTGAGGAGTAATTCTCACCGGAGGAACTACAACCCCCTGTATCCCCTCAACAAAAGCATTGGGGACTACTTTTCTGATAATATTGCCGCTACCATTACAGTCAGCATTTATTAACATCCCGGACTGACTACGAAATAATCCACGTTTAACTCTTTTACCTCTATAAGTTAAGTTGATTGCTTACACAAAGTTTCATCATCAACAAACGAGCATTTGGAAGTATAGCTTTCCTCTGTAATCATTACTTTTATCCCAATTAATTCTGCTTTATATTTAAGCATTAAAATAAATCGGGAAAACGGTATTGATACAAAATTCTGATTGGTACGTTTGCCAAGATTGATTGATTGTTTCCATTTTTTGTTATGACCGATTACTAGTGTCCCGATTCGGTTTGCTGCCAAGTAATCAATTACTAAACGACTTGCTTTATGAAGATAATCATCAATCTTAAAATTTCTCTTCCGATTCAAGTCTTTAATTTTTAAAGATGTTTTTTGTTTGTTTGGTAATCGAGATTGTAAGTTACTACGTTTTTTGTGGTAAAAAGCATTTATTTTTTTTAATGGTTTACCATTTACAAGTATTGGTTGAAACATGGCACTGTTCGCTGTTACAGCCGCTAAGTTATTCAAGCCAATATCAATTCCGGCAATATTATCACTATTAGAACTATCAGTGATTTCAACTCGTTCGTAAACCACTTCAAATACATAATAACCGGCTTTAGGAACTAATCTTACTTGACGTATTTGAGATACATTTGTATTAATGAATATTTTTGTTTTAGATGGATTAATTTGCGAATATTTGAGATATTTTTTACTTATTGCCTGAGTTGTGTAAATAGATGGAAAACGACCCTCCGTTTTATGCAAATATTTTGGTATTCGTGGTTTTGTAAAGAATTTTTGGGGATTTTCTTTATAACAAGCTATCGTTGCAAAAAAGCCCTGCCATGCTTCATGCAAGCGCATCAGAATCTGTTGTGATACTTTTGCAGGTAAGGCTTTATAATCGGTACTGCTTGTCATCAGTTTTTGAACGGCATTATATGATAGATATTTTTTCTCAAAAATAAAGCTTTGCCTGATTACATAGTTGGCTGCGTTATACAGATTCTTTGCTAAAAAACACAAATTATCTATTTCTTTGAAATAGAGGTGATTTCGATTAATTACGTGCTTTTCAACCAGATGCATAATTTTAAGCAATACTATTGTACTGATATTTTTAATCATACCATTGCCTGTGAATTAGTCAAAAATATTTCTATGGGAGTATATTTGTCTATATCTGACTATATTTACAGTGAAATTTTAAAATCCCATTTCTTTATAATGATGCGCCGAATTTAGCTCACTTTGCGGTAGTGAGTCTAGTTGGGGGGTGTCGGTTTCCGTCCCCCAAATTAGTCTCGAAAATCTCGTATAACAGCCCTTAAGAACCACTGCTAACTGCTAACTGTTAACTGCTCACTGCTCACCGTTCACTGCCTTTGCAATTTCGGTAGTGGTTAAGTTCTTAATCAGACTCAAATTCATGGACTTTGTAGAAATGCTTTCTGCGTAAGCTGCGGTGAGATAGGGACGATATTGGGAGTTCCCCGATACATAGGTTTGGAAGAAAGGTAAACTCAAAATCTTGATGTAAGTCTGTGCCTGTTTTGGATTGTCTCCAATCAATTTTGAGGGTAATCCAACTTGTTCGGAACTACCTTTTCCATCGCCAATAGCAGAAAAGTGAGTTGCACCTTCAAGCTGCACTAAATACTTTTGCGGATTTGGAATCCAGGAAAAAGGCAGAATTTGTTCGTATAAAGCCGGTGCAACCGTATCTTCGCTGCTTGTTACCATCATTACTGGAGTTTTAATTTCACTTAAGCCAGTTTTCCCAAAGATGCTGCTAGCGATCGGATTGACTGCGATCGCAGCTTTAACTCTAGAGTCGTAAAAGTTATATTCTTTTGATTTGTTTATATGCAATTCCCGTACTTGACATTGCAGTAATAAAGACATATTCCAAGTTTGTTTTAAAGCATCTTGGTTGCAGTCTCTGTCTACTTTCTGCAAGTTAATTTTTGCACCCGCTAAAGCTAAAGCTGTATAGCCACCGAAAGACTGTCCAAATACACCTACTTGCTGTAAATCCAGACGTTTCTGAAAGCGGGGATCGGTATTATTGAGCTTCTCTAATTCATCCAGGACAAATTTAACATCCAAGGGACGATTAATAAATTCTTCAGGCTGTGCGACTTGTGAGGCGCTTCCATTCAATAAGGCTTTTATTTGTTTGGTGTCGCTACCAGGATGGTTGGGAACAACCACAGCGAATCCATTTGTTGCTAATCGAGTGGCTAAATATCTAAAGTTGCTGCTATCCGTACCTATACCGTGAGAAATTACAATAACGGGTACGGGAGAGCTAATTTTCGGAAGATAAACGTCAGTTGTTAGCAATCTTCCCCGGATAACGTCGAAAAACTTTAGGGTTTGCTTGCTCGCAACAAACTTTCCTCTACGGTTAAGTGTAGGCAAATTATTAATATTAACTGTTTGAATTGCAGCTTCCGTATCAGACTTAGCAGAAACTGCCGCGACAGCCTTATTTGTTTCGTTTACCAGCGCTTGTAATTGGGCTGAAATTTTCAAAGTTTGCGCTAAATCAATATGAATGCTGGAGTTAGGATATTTCCGCAATATATTTAATAAAGTTAAACCTCCGGGTTCATCGGCAGCTAAAATTAAAGCCGATCGCAAAGCATGAAACGTGGGCTTACTTTCGCTCTTATCGGTTTTAATTACTTCCCCCAACCGATGCAGCATAAATTCACCTTGTGAGGTGTAGAGAAACTGCGAAACCGCTACGGGATGTACTTTTATCTGAGTTGTTAAAATTCGCCTTAGCTCTGCTATTTGTTCCGGTTTTAAATACTGTGCATACACCGCTAAATCTTCGCTAACTTCGCCACTTTCGGCGAACTTGGACAAAGCAGTTATAGAAATAGAACGTTGTAATGCTGAATAAGTTGCATAAATTCTTTCCGCAGTCTGAGCATAATTACTGATACCAAAAACAGATATAAGTACAGATAGAACCAGCAACAACCAAGATTTTCTCAGGTTGCCAGTCCATTTACCAAACAAGCTGTTCATCACTCGATAGTGCCAAAAAAATGTGCTTTAACGTCGGCAGATTTGGTAGCTCAGACACCCTGGGTTGTATTAAATATTAGTTACCGTACTAATAATGTATTGATTTAATGAAGCAAGGTAGATAGGTAGAATGCTCTTTTACATTTCAACCGTATTTATAGGTAAGTCAAATTACTTACAAATAAATAAATTGAAATGATTTTTTGATGTTCACCATGACATGATAGCAGATAAAAACAACATCTGCTTCAGTAGATAAAATTAAACTTTTAAGCAATGATAAACTTGATTTTAACTACCAGTAAAAACACGGGATAAAATCGAAACTTATTATCTTTTTCCTAATGCAATAGCCGTAGAACCACATACAACTGAGATAGCTCCGATTATTCCTAGCAAACTAAAATGTTCGGCAGCAATCAAATTTGGTGATATTTCTGATACAAGCCACGATGATAATAATGTTACAAGAGGAGTCAAAGCTAATACAGCACTAACTCGCGATGCTTCCCAATGTGCTAATGCTTCAGCAAAAGCACCATAGGCAATTAAAGTATTTAAAGCACAAAAGATTAACATTATACTTTGTAAATAATTCAGTGTAAAAATTGTTTCAGGACTAGCAAAGAATGTGAATATTAAAGCACATCCTCCGTAAATAATTAGCATAATATGAGCGGAAGATAAACTTTGCAAAAGCTGTTTTTGAGCTAAAGCATAAATAGACCAAGTAATCGCAGCTAGTACAATTAAACCACTACCAAGTAGATAGGTTGTTTGTGCGGTAATTAAATTAGATAATTGTTCGTTAAAAAATAAAACAAAGCCGATAGTAATAATACTTATGCCAATCCACTGAAACAAGTTATAGCGTTCTTTAAAAATGGCTAAACCTCCAAAGCCCATTAGTAAAGGCGCTAACTGAATCAGGACTTGAGCGTTTGCAGGGGTAGTAATAGCCAAACCTTTGACAAATAAAATATAGTTCATCGCCAGAAAGATAGTTGCAATGGCTACCAGCGCCCATCTAGTAGAACGCAATTGTGAAACAGTTGGTAAACTCCCGCGCCACTTCAGATAGCAAGCGAGTAAACAAAAAGATACCAGAAAGCGAAACCAAGTTAAGGTATAGACATCCAATCGCTGTAGCGTTATCGACAAGGCGATCGGTAAAACACCCCACAACATAACCGTCAGCAAAGACAATGCTAGCCCTAAACGCCAGCGTCCGGAAATTTGATGCATTTATTAATATTAGATTTTAGAAACGGATGTATTTTTTCGTGTTAGGAGTGAGAAGTTATGAGTGAGAAGTTATGAGTTAGGAATTAGGAATTAGGAATTAGGAATTAGCAGTTAATACTTTCTCCTTGTCCCCTTGTCCCCTTGTCCCCTTGTCCCCTTGTCTCCTCATCTCCCCATCTCCCCAAAGGTTACTGAGCTTGTCGAAGTACTCCCCATCTCCCCATCTCCCCATCTCCCCATCTCCCCCTCTTCCCCCTCTCCCCCTCTCCCCCTCTCTCCCTACCTTCAAAATTTTTGTAAAATTGTATAACTTATAACTGAATATTTTCCTTGATTTCCCATCCTCAACTATATTTAAATATACATCTACCAATTCAGGCTATTGTAACCGTACCGTGATTAGGAGACTTTTAGATAATTTCCGTATTGCGTTTTTAAATCATAAACCGGGTATGTTGGTAAGGCATGACAATCAACTTACCCCAGTCGCGGATAGCGATCGCAATATTTCTGTTCAAGATTCGACTTCTACAAGCTGGTGGCGAACAATTTTTGTTACTAGTTTAAGCATTACTGTTTTCGGGTTAGGCGTGCGGCAATTAGGATGGTTGCAGCGCTGGGAGTTACGTGCTTACGATCAAATGATGCTTTTGCGTCCTTCAGAACCACCCGATAAGCGGATTTTATTGGTAACTGTAACTCAAAAAGATTTGCAAAACTACGGTAATCCACTCCCCGATGAAACTATTAATCAACTATTAAAAAAGCTTAAGTCTTATCAACCGCGTGTTATTGGTTTAAATATTAAACGTCCGCAACAAACTAATTTAGCCGCAGGTATAAAGAAAGAAAAGATTATTGCTGCTTGTGTATTCAAGACTGATTATCAACCGGAAATACCACCACCGCCCAACTTTTCTAACGGTTCTAATATAGGTTTTAGCGATTTAATTCCCGATAATAAGATTGATAATGTTGTTCGCCGGGGTTTACTTTTAGTTCCACCTTTTCCAAATAGTAGTTGCAATACAGGTTACTCTTTTGCCAGTACTTTAGCAATGGATTATTTAGAAAAATTCGATCCTGGTTTTATTAAAGATAAAGATAAAGATAACGTTTTTTATATAGGTAAAGTACTTTTCCCTCGCTTGCAAAAAAATTCTAGTGGCTACATAAATATTGATAATGGTGGTTCTCAAATTCTGATTAACTACCGCAATCATCTTAATGTTGCTCCAACTGTTACTTTAACGCAGGTTTTAACAGATAAAGTAAATCCTAAATTAATTAAAGACCGTTTGGTAATTATTGGTATTAGCGATCGCAGTGAAGATCCTGGATTGCGTACTCCTTACAGTACTTTCAGAGAACCGTCAGCAATTCCTCGCGTATTTATTCACGCACAAATAACAAGCCAAATGATAAGTTCAGTGTTAGATGGAAGACCTTCGATCTGGTACTTTCCCGAATGGCTGGAATTTGCCTGGATATGGGTTTGGTCTTTATTTGGTGGTGTTTTAGCGTGGAAAGTGCGAAGACCTGTATTTTTATTAATAGTATCTAGTATAACTGTAGCTGGCTTAGTGGGAATTTGTTACTTAATAATTTTACAAGCTGGTTGGGTTCCTGTAGTACCTCCCGCCCTGGCATTAGTTATTACTGCTATGGGCGTATTGGGTTATACGAGCTATCAAACGCAATTACAAACGAACATTATTGTTTTACAAGTTGAAAAGCAGAAAGAAGCGATCGAACAATTAAATACACTTTTAAAGGATACGGGTATTCAAGATGCACCTCGAATACAACCTTTAGCTGCTGTTTCTACGCCGTCAAGTTGCTTACTTAGCAATCGTTATAAAGTAACTAGAGTTCTCGCTCAAGGTGGTTTTGGCTGCACTTATTTGGCTAAAGATATGCAACGCCCCGGTTTACCAACTTGTGTGGTAAAACAATTAATGCCAGCTAGAAGAGATCCGAGATTTTTACAAGTTGCCAGAAGATTGTTCGACTCAGAAGCAGAAATTCTCGAACTTTTAGGACAACACAATCAAATACCAGAATTATACGCATTTTTTGAAGAACAACAAGAATTTTATTTAGTACAGCAATTTATTCCCGGACATCCTTTAACTAAAGAATTACCACCTCATCAGGATATAAAAAGTGAATCTTATGCGATCGATATGCTCAAAGAACTGTTAGAAGTTCTGACATTTATTCATCAACGCCAAGTAATTCATCGCGATATTAAACCCGCAAATATTATTAGATGCAATCAAGATAATCGTCTGGTGCTAATTGATTTTGGTGCCGTAAAATTAATGCAGCCGCAATCAAAAGAACAAACCGAACTAGCTACCGTAGCCATTGGTACGCGGGGTTATACACCACCAGAACAATTTGCGGGGCATCCCCGACTCAGCAGCGATATTTACGCATTAGGTGCGATCGCAATCCAAGCAATAACCGGATTACTTCCCCAGGAATTGCAGCCAAATCCGGATACGGGAAACTTAGAATGGCGCGAATGGGCGCAAGTTAGCGATAAACTTGCCGCAATTATAGATAAAATGGTGCGCTATGATGCTTCGGAAAGATATAAATCGGCTGTGGAAGCCTTGGAAGATTTGAATCATTGAGCAGTTGCCAATAGAAAACAGATGGTTGGTAGTGTCCGCTATCTTGCTCCCTAGTGATTTGATAGGTTTGTAGTAAGGGCTTAAGCCCTAAATCCAGATTTGTAGTAAGGGCATTGGTTCCCTAAATCCGGAGGCGCTTAAGCGCTTACTACGAACCTTTTTAGCCATCAAAATAAATGAAAAGGACTACTAGTACGGAGCCACATTAATTATGCAGGATAACACATTCGTAGTGCGAGCTTCTAGCTCGCTCGTGACTTATAGCTCGCTAGATGCTCGCATTACGTAAACCTGACTGCTAGCGAGCAAGATGCTCGCATTACAGAAATCA
Organism: uncultured cyanobacterium; assembly: GCA_963740315.1. GTDB lineage: Bacteria > Cyanobacteriota > Cyanobacteriia > Cyanobacteriales > Nostocaceae > Rivularia. The sequence goes on along the minus strand of CAVUDP010000001.1, from coordinate 905,660 downwards.
CTATATTTTCTATTCCCTATTTCCGCCAACCCTATCTCAACTAGGAATTTAATTTATCAAAGCGGATTCTCAGAGTTAGTATAAATTGATAATTGATAATTGATAATTTATAACTGCAATGGTTGCTCAAACAAAGGAATATGAAGCCCAACATTGGGTAAAAACTCGTTCTTCTCTCGATTCTTCTGAGTCAACTTTTTTGACTTGGGCTGGTAAAATTTATGGTTTTGTTCCTGGTGAAAAGCGTAAACTGTTATTCAAAATGCTGGGGGTAAGTGTTAGTAGATGTGTTTTGCACGAAGAAGGAAGTTGGGATTTTACATCTAGGGAATTAACTTACTATCTCAACCCAGAAACAGAAGAAATATTGCATAAATGGGAGAATCCTTTTACGGGAGAAACGGTAACAGTAATGCACGTTGCTAACAATCCCGTACAAGGCTATTTTAAAGGTAAGTTTCCCGCTCAATTAGAAGGCGATACGACAACTTTTGTATTTGATATATTTCCTACTTACCCCAATCCTTTAGCATCCAATCCTAAATTCGCCGAATACAGTCCCCAAGAAACTTATCAAGCAGCGGAATTATTTAAACTATCGGTTCCCACCGCAGATTTATTAAACCCTGAATTAGCTTCAGTAACACAATTAAAACTTAGTTGGGATAGAATCGGACAGTGGGTTCCCTGGATGAAAATGGGTAACAATCCCGGACAACTTATTTATAGTGCTTATGGTAGTAAAGTAAAAGGTTTGTCGGAATTACCGCAACTGCTGCAAGATGAAATAAGCGATCGCGTACCTCTTTATAAAAATGCCCCAAAGTCTTTTAAAGAAGGGGAAGATATGACTTCTTGGCTATACTTTGAAAAAAACTTTGATGCTTATCTTGCTGGTGAAAGATTTCCGCTGATGGTAGGGGAAGATTGAAGGAGATGGGGAGATGGGGGGATGGGGGGATGGGGAGATGGGGAGATGGGGAGATGGGGAGTACTTCGACAAGTCTTACAGTGAGCTACGTCGAACTGCTCAGTAACCTTTGGGGAGATGGGGAGACATCTACTCGCTACTCCTCTACTGCCTACTCCCTCGCCAAAATTACAATATTCAATGCTTAACTACTTAAAATATCTTAATATTTTGTCTGCTGAGATTGTATGTATAAAAAAGAAATATCCCTTCGTGTTGAAAGCACAAACGGGATATAAAATTTAATTTTGAATATATTTTTTGAACCGATCGCCGCTTCAGCAAGCCTTTCTTAGAATTAAGACAGGGAAGCGAGTAAAATTAAGAAAAATATTTTAACAAGTCAGCAAAACCATAAACGCTAACAACAAGCAGGAGTAATGCAGTTAGTTTCGTAACTCGCGTTTGAGGAGTTGGTGCGATCGCTTCTCTTACCAAAATAGAAACTGATGCCCCAACCACGAAACTTAAACCCAAAATCAAATAAGGCAAATCGGCGATAAAAGTGGAAATTGTCAGCATTATTAATGCCATACCGAGCATAATTAATTCCACAAATCTCGGTGGATTGTATTGACTTGCTAAAAATAAAGTGTGTATCCAGGAGTAACAGGTTCTAATCATGATGATGGATGGGGGAGATGGGGGAGAGGGGGAGATGGGGGAGATGGGGGGATGGGGAGATGGGGGAGATGGGGAGAGTTATGAGTTATGAGTTATGAGTTGAAAATTTATTCTTCACCTTTAACCTATCCCCAATCCCCAATGCCCAATTCCCAACTCCTAATCTTTAACCTTTAACCTTTAACCTTTAACCTTTAACCTTTAACCTAATTACCTTGCTTTTACTTTTTCTCCGGTTCCGTTGAGGTTGGCTGCATCTTCTGGAAGTTCTACGCCGAAGACGCGGGAGAAGGTTTTCTCTACTTTGTAGCCGGTATCGATGGATTCTAAAGGATCTTTCCGCAGTCGGTGACGCAGGCAGAGGGCGATAACGCGACGAATGTCGTCTACGGTGACATCGTTACGTCCTTCAAAGGCGGTTAAGGCTTTGGCGGCGCGGTTGCTTACAATGTCACCGCGTAAACCATCTACATCTAATTCAGAACATATTTCGGAAATTTTTACCCGGTAGTCGTAATCCATATTAACGGAGGGTAAAAGTTCTTGGGCTTTAATGATGCGCTGTTGTAGTTCTTCTTGATGTTGTTGGTATTTTTCGATGAATGCAGCCGGATTTTGGTCAAATTCTGACCTTTGTTCGACGATTTGCACTCTTAATGCTGGTTCTCTAACGGTGCGAATTTCGGCGTGCATTCCAAATCTGTCAAGTAATTGGGGTCGTAATTCGCCTTCTTCTGGGTTCCCCGAACCAACTAAAACAAAACGCGCTGGGTGACGAATGGAAATTCCTTCACGTTCGACGGTGTTCCAACCGCTAGCGGCGGAGTCTAAGAGAACGTCTACTAGGTGGTCATCTAATAAGTTGACTTCATCAACGTAGAGAATACCCCGATTGGCTTTGGCTAAAAGTCCCGGTTCAAAGGCTTTTACGCCTTCCGATAAAGCTTTTTCAATATCAATAGTGCCGCAAACTCGGTCTTCTGTGGCTCCCAACGGTAAATCTACCATTGGCACCTTCATCTGTTCTACAGCAATATCTTCACCTGACTCCAACTTTTGACGAGCTTCATCACCCATCATATCTGTATCGTTAGGATCGGAATTGAAGGGATCGCCAGCCACAACGGGAATTTCTGGAAGTAAATCCGCAAGCGCTCGAATCGTGGTTGATTTTCCAGTTCCGCGATCGCCCATTATCATCACGCCGCCAACCTTGGGGTCAATCACATTCAAAATTAGAGCCAGCTTCATTTCTTCCTGACCCACAATGGCAGTAAAAGGGAATACCACGCGCCGCGCAATAGCAGTTTTTTTAGTAGAACTCACCTATAAATTACCTTAATATATTTAACTTATCACCGTTTTTATTTTGCCATATCAGGGGATTGGAGGATAGAGGGGGATGGGGGGATGGGGAGATGGGGGGATGGGGGGATGGGGAGATGGGGAGATGGGGAGATGGGGAGATGGGGAGATGGGGAGATGGGGAGATGGGGAGATGGGGAGATGGGGAGATGGGGAGATGGGGAGATGGGGAGATGGGGAGATGGGGAGATGGGGAGATGGGGAGATGGGGAGATGGGGAGATGGGGAGATGGGGAGATGGGGAGATGGGGAGACAAAAAGAATTTTAACCTTTGACCTTTAACCTTTAACCTTTAACCTTTAACCTATTTGTAATCTAGTAGTAAGTTAATTTATAAAAGTATATTTTATCACTTAACACTTTGTTAATCAGGACTATACCATAGTATAAGTTTGATGTTGTAGTGCTTTTTTCTTAAGTATTAATTCTAGTTTTAGTGCGTTCGCGTAGCGTGTCCTCTTAGGACAGCATCTTGCGATCTTGCTATTAGCAGAAAGTTAAACGCGAACATTACAAAACAAATCTGATGGGTAGAAAGGTTCGTAGTAAGAGTTTTAATCTTATCTGAGGATTGGTTCCCTTGAAGGGCTAAAGCCCTTACTACAAACTTAATTATGATGAGTAGAAAGATTCGTAGTAAGAGTTTTAACTCTCCTATCTGATGATTTGTGACAAGGGCTAAAGCCCTTACTACAAACTTAATTATGATGAGTAGAAAAGTTCGTAGTAAGAGTTTTAACTCTTATTCTGACGATTAAAATCCTCGCATGGAAGGGAACCAATGCCCTTACTACGAACAAATACTAGTACAGTAACGCTGCTGGTAAATCTATTGGGGTTGAGAGGTTATTAAAAATACGGGTTTGGTGGTATGAACATAGATTTACGAAAGTTTTTTCAAGCTACGAATCCTAGCAAAACTCTGGCGATCGAAAATGCTGAAGACGAAAAGTATTATATTGATTTTTCTTCGGTAAGAGGTGGCAAGATTATTGAGGAGTTGCGGGATAATATTACTTTTTTCTCGCCGGAAGAACCTACTTGCGTGTTGTTTACGGGACATATTGGCTGCGGCAAGTCTACTGAGTTGTTAAGGCTGAAGACGGAACTGGAAGCAGAAGGCTTTTATGTTGTCTATTTTGAGTCTAGTGAAGATATGGAAATGGCTGATGTTGATATCGGCGATTTTCTGCTGAGTGTGGCGCGTCGGGTTAGTCAGAGTTTAGATAATATAAGTTTGGATGAACCCAGTCTGTTGAAGGAGTTACTACAGGGTGCTTGGCGGGTTCTAAATGCAGAAGTTATGGGCATTAAGGCTAAACTTCCGGGTGTTGGAGATGTTGGTGTTAGTTCGGATTCCGATCGGTTTTCTCTGGCTTTTGGGATTGGAGAAATTACGGCGAAGACGAAGGATGATGCAACTTTACGAGGGCGTTTAAATCAGTATTTGGGTCCTCAAAAGACTAAGTTGTTGGAGGCGATTAATTCTGAATTACTCGAACCTGCTGTAGAAAAGTTAAAGCAGCATGGTAAGAATGGTTTGGTGGTGATAGTGGATAATCTCGATCGCGTGGATTCTCGCGCTAAGTCTTGGGGAAGACCGCAACAAGAGTATCTATTTATCGATCAGAGCGAGTATTTAACTAAGTTGCGTTGTCATGTTGTTTACACGATGCCTTTAGCATTAAAGTTCTCAAGTGACTACGGAAACTTAACTCAACGTTTTCCCGAAGACCCTAGAGTGTTACCAATGGTATCAGTAGAATTACCAGACGGTAGCAGCTTTGAACCAGGGATGGTGTTGTTACGACAAATGGTTTTAGCGCGGGCTTTTCCCGATTTGAATCCACAACAGCGTTTAAATAGAATTACTGAAATCTTCGACGATGCAAAAAGCCTAGATAGATTATGTCAGGTTAGTGGTGGACACGTGCGGGATTTGCTGCGGTTGTTGAATAATTGGATTCAAAGAGAGAGAAAACTTCCTTTGTCGCGTCAAACTTTAGAAGCTTTGATTCGTTACCGTCGGAATGAAATGACTATGCAAATTTCTGATGATGAATGGGAATTGTTGCGTCAGGTTAAGAAACGAAAAAAGGTAAGAGGTGATTGGGAATATCAAACTTTAATTCACAGTCGTTTGGTATTTGAATACCGCGATGCTGGTGGCGAATCTTGGTTTGACATCAATCCTATTTTGGCAGAGGCAAGTGAGTTAGAAGTTAGGAGTTAGAAGTTAGGAGTTAGGAGTTAGGAGTTATGAATCAAGAGTTAAGAGTTAGAAGTTATGAATGAAGAATTAGAAGATAGTAAAGGATTACGAAAAAAGGGAAAAGATGACAATGTAAATATTTCTCCCCCCTCTCCCCCTCTTCCCCCTCTCTCCCTCTCCCCCTCTCCAACCAACAAGGCTTAGAGGAACTTGCTTGGACTTTGGAAGCTTCGGTGGGTGAGTTTAAGTTGATTTTGGCGCGGTGTAATTATTTAAGATTGCGATCGCGTTTGGTAAAGCGCTTGCGACAGCTTACGGATATTGATGTCCGGATTCTTAATTTGAAGCCTACTGATAAGACTTTGTATGGAACTATTGCTTGTGAGGTTAAGGATAATCCACCGGATGCTTTGATGGTTTTTTACTTAGAGTCGGTGCATAATTTAAAACAAATGTTGAGTGCTAGCAATCAGGTGCGGGAGGAGTTTCGCAAGCAGTTTAATTTCCCCGTTGTGCTGTGGGTGACGGATGAAGTTTTACCGCAATTGGTGCGCTCGGCAAGCGATTTCGAGAGTTGGGCTACTACTACGGAATTTGCGATCGCTACCAATGAGTTAACCACAACTCTAAAGGAAGATACCGATGCTTTATTTGCTACAGCTTTGGCGGCAGACGCTTACTGTTTGGGTTGGCAAATGGGATATCTGCGTCGTCGAGAGGTGATTACTGCGTTGCAAGATTTACAAGGTAGGGGACATGAGTTAGAACCTGCTCTCAAAGCTAGTGTAGAGTTTGTTTTGGGACAAGATGCTTATCTAAAAAGTGAGATCGAGCAAGCTTTGAAATTTTATCATCAAAGTTTGGCTTTTTGGGATTCAATTGACAGCGATCGATTATCCATCAAACAAGAAAAAATTTATTCTCCTACTCCCCTTGTCTCATCCCCTTGTCACCTCCCTCTTCTTGCTAATCCTAAATTCCGGATGGGAGTAATTTTGTTTTATATCGGGTTATGCTATTTTCAACAAGCTCAAAGATATCGTTTAAAATCTGTTGATTTTTTACAAGACGCGAAAAAATATTTTCAGCAAAGTATTGATATTTTTATTAAAGCAAATCGTCCCAATTTAGTTGCTAAATTTATTAATCCTTTGGGTGAAGTTTTACAACGTTTGTCAGATTGGGGTGAATTAAAAAATATTGCTCAAAAGTCTTTGGATTTACAGCAATTATATGGTAATCCCCTGCGGGTAGCGCAAGCTTACGGCTTTTTAGCGGAGGTTGCATCGAGCCAAAATCAATGGAATCAAGCGAAACAATATGCTTATCAAGCTTTACATAATATCGCCAAAGCACCGTCAGCACAATTACAACATCGCGCCTTATATTTACTTTTATTAGCTATAGCAGAAAGACATATCGAACAAAAATCGCGATCGGTAAAACATCTACAAATGGCAAGGGATATTGGTTCTCAAGATAACCCGCATCAATATATTCGTATTTTACAGGCTTTACGCGAAGTATATTGGGAACAATATCGTTATTTAGAAGCATTTCGCGTTAAATTAGAACAGCGTTCTATCGAACAACAATATGGTTTTAGAGCCTTTATTGGTGCGGGGATAATTCAACCGCAAAGACAAGCCTCATTAATTGTAGAAACTTTACATACAGCTTCCATACAGGCAGCATCTGTATTAGAAACAGTCGCACCGGAAATGACTGCATCTGGTAGAGGAAGAGACGTACAAAAATTATTAGAAAAGATTGCTCGTCCCGACTGTAAAATGATCGTTATTCATGGATATTCCGGGGTAGGTAAAAGTTCTTTAGTACAAGCGGGATTAGTACCAGCTTTAAAACACAGTTCTATTGGCTTACAGGAAATAGTACCAATATCAGTAAAGATTTACACGAATTGGGTATATGAATTAGGAAAATTATTAGTTCAAGCATTACAATCTAAAGGAATGCAATTTGGAATCGAAGGAGAAATACGAAAAAAAGTTTATCATTTTCCATTCTCGAATCCTGAATCACCAGAAGATATTTTAGAATTATTGCGGCAAAGTGAATGGCGTAATTTAAGAATAGTATTAATTTTCGATCAATTTGAAGAATTCTTCTTTGTTTATGATTCAGCTACTCGAAGAAAGCAGTTTTTTGAATTTATGGGAGAATGTCTTAATATTCTAAATGTCAAAGTTATTTTGTCTTTACGTGAAGATTATCTACATTATCTATTAGAATGCAATCGTTTATCCAGCATGAATATTATTAGCAATGATATTCTCAGTAAAAATATACTTTATAAATTAGATAACTTTGCATCTTCAGACGCTAAATCTTTAATTGAACGCCTGACACAACATTCAAATTTTCATTTAGAACAAAGTTTTATAGAGCAACTGGTGCAAGATTTATCAGCTAAATACGGAGAAGTGCGCCCAATTGAATTACAAGTAGTTGGAGCGCAACTACAAACCGAAAATATTACAACATTAGTTCATTATAAAAATTGCGGTCCCAAAGAAGAACTAGTCAAGCGCTACATGAAAGAAGTAGTAGAAGACTGTGGCGAAATAAATCGTCACGTAGCTGAACTATTATTATATTTACTTACAGATGAAAAAGGTACCCGTCCCTTAAAAACTCGCTCGGAATTGGAAAGAAACTTACGAGCCTTATCTTTAGAAGAATTAAGCAAAGAAACCAATCAATTAGATTTAGTATTGCGGATTTTTGTAGAAGCAGGGATAGTTGTTTTAATCCCCGAAAATCCCGCCGATAGATATCAACTCGTACACGATTATTTAGCAGCATTTATTCAGAAGCAGCAAAAACCAAGAATAAATGAACTAATTGCCGAACTAAAAATTGAGAGAAACCAAAGAAAACTTAGCGAAGACAAACTAAACCGCATTTATCAAAAAGTATTATTTAGTGGGCTTATCACTTTGGGATTTAGTGTATTAACTGCGATCGCAATTGGATTTGCTTGGTAGGGAGATGGGGGAGAGGGGGAGTACTTCGACAAGTCTTACAGTGAGCTACGTCGAACTGCTCAGTAACCTTTGGGGAGATGGGGAGTACTTCGACAAGTCTTACAGTGAGCTACGTCGAACTGCTCAGTAACCTTTGGGGAGATGGGGAGAGGAGGAGATGGGGAGAGGAGGAGATGGGGAGATGGGGTAGATAATTCTTAACTCTTAACTCTTAACTCCTCACTCCTCACTCCTAACCTTTGACATGCAGACCTTTGACCTGTAACCTGTAAACTATAAACTGTAGTCTATGCTTTTATCCTTGCTACTGATGGATAAGTTACTGGATGAAGCTGGTTCCCATGAAATTGCCACTCAAATCAAAAGTAAAGCTAAAAAACCCTTTGACAATGCTTATAAAGCGGTATTGGCTACTGAGGGTGCAGTTTATGCTCAAGGTTTTTTGGTTATTAAACGTAAACCTTTCCAACTTCTCGAACACGCTTGGATAGAGTTAGATTCGCGAATACTCGACCCCAATTTACCGCATTTAGCCAACGATTCTCAAGAAATGTGGTATTTTACAGCACATACTTTCACTGCTAAAAAGCTTAAAAGGATAATCGATGAGTCAAAAGAAGATTATCCCGAAGATGACCCATTGCCAATCTATGGTGATACACCTTATGAATATTATGGGGATGTAATGTTAGGCGGTAAAGAATATTTATCAGCTTATGAAGCCGCAGCAGCTAAATGTCAGGAACTCAGTCAACCAAATATTGAGAATAATTAAGTTAATGGGTAATTGGTAATTGATAATTGATTCAATCTCAAATCTTGCACCAGTTTCAGAAACCCGGTTTCAATAGTGTTTCCCAACGAGATATTCACGCTTTCACGACAAGAAACCGGGTTTCTTTAGGCTTCTTGAGAATCATGCAAAATGTCAGTTCAATTCGATTTTCCATCGCTACCAAAGTATTCGCGGTATCCGTAAATTTTATCTTTACGCACATCAAAGGATACTGCGACTCGGTTTTTATAAGGTTCTCCCATTAACTTTCCTTCGTCGCAAAATTCAAATACAACTGTTGTATCGTTGCTGGTAACTCTTTCTAATGAAGTTATTTTAAGTCCGGAATTAAACGAAGAAGCAACGTATTCTAAAAATTCCTTTGCTTGCTGTTTGCCGACATTTAAACCGTGGTATTTTCCTTGGGGAAACCAGAAGCTAAAGTCTTCTGTAAGCATATCTAAAAAATTATTCCATTCTCCTGTCGCTAAACCATGCGTAAAATATTCAAACGCCTGATGTGCCACTTTTAAAGTGTTTTCTGAAGTTTGAGTCATTTTATTTGAGATTTTAGATTTACGATTTTAACAACGAATGCGTTTGTTTTACTGCTTTTTCGCTAGATGATTAGCGATCGAAGAAAATAACAACGGTATTGCATCCTTGCTTGAAATATTTTCCGCTAAAACTAGATAGCTTGTAAACATAATTACAAAATATTTAATCTGGAAGTGAACAAAGAACAACAGTAACTCACCAGGCAAACAATAATAAAAATTAATCAAGATTAAATAAATATGACAAATCAATTATTTATTTATACAATGTGTCTTGTTGTACTTGACTAAATGCACTAAAGCTAAATTTCGTCGAATAAATTAATGTGGCATTGGATGCGATCGCAAACACTTATGGATAGAAGACAATTACTAAGAAAGGGTTTGGTTGCAGCTACTGGAATCGCAGTAAGTTCTTTGTTTGGCTGTAGTTCATTCACGTCATCAGTATCACTCGAAAAAGATAAATCTCATTGGGGTTATATTGGTAAAGAAGGTCCCGAAAACTGGGGTAATATATCATCAGATTACTATGCTTGTCAGTCAGGTAAAAGCCAGTCTCCAGTTAATCTTCAAAAGGCGATCGATGCGGATTTACCGCCCTTAAAAATAAATTATCAAAAGACTCCTCTTAGTATTATTAATAATGGTCATACTATCCAAGTTGATTATCAGCCGGGAAGTATATTAATGCTTGATAATGAACCTTATGAATTACTACAATTTCACTTTCATAATCCCAGCGAACATCAAGTTGAAGGTAAAGCATTACCGATGGAATTACATTTAGTTCATAAAAGTGAAAAAGGTTCTTTAGCTGTGATTGGTGTTTTTCTCAAACAAGGTCAAGAAAACCAGGCATTACAGCAAGTTTGGCAAAATATGCCGATGCAAAAAGAGCAAAAGATAACTAAACAAAATATTAGTATTAATGCTGCCCAATTGTTACCAAAAAACAAAGATTATTATCGTTACTTCGGCTCTTTAACTACACCACCTTGCTCCGAAACTGTAAATTGGATTGTTTTAAAAGAACCCGTAGAAGTTTCCCAACGGCAAGTACAGAAGTTTGCTAAAATCTTTCCTATGAATGCAAGACCTGTACAGCAAGTTAAGCGCAGATTTTTATTAGATTAAAGTTAATTAGGTTAAAGGTTAATCAGGTTAAAGGTTAAAGGTTAAAGGTAAGAGTTTTATAAATTACTAGTTCTAATTCCCAAATCATAACTCTCAATTCCTAACCGATCGCCTTCAATTTAAAATCCAAAACAAATGCATCCGTTGTTAAAATCTAACAACAACTTTACCGCAATTCTTACCGCTAAGTAAGTGTTCAATTGCTGTGGGGATGGATTCTATGCCGTTAAATTGGGTTGAGTCAACTGCGACTTTAATTTTATTGTTGTAGAACAAATTTAATAGTTTATTTTGTGCTTCGTCTATATATTCTGCATACAAGGGATTAAGAAATCCGCGTACTGATGCTGCTTTCCACATTAGTTTGTGGTAGATACGGGGTTGCAATATTTGTTCGGCATTTTGAGCGTATTCGGAAATGCTGCCTACTACTATTAAACGCCCTCGAATTGCTAAGTTATCTACGCAAGTATCGAAAAGCTGTTTGCCGACGCATTCAAAAACGAGGTTGATTCCTTGAGGATATTCTTGCTTAAGAACTCGATTTATATCTTCTTGCCGATAGTTAATGACTCTATCGCATCCCAATGTTTTTAATAATTCTACTTTCGCTTCACTTCCACAGGTACCGATGACATGATTACCTGCTAACTTCGCTAATTGTACCGCGATATGTCCCGTACCTCCCGCCGCTGCTGTAATTAATACAACTTCATTGCTTTTCATTTCTCCTACTTGTTCTAAAGCTATCAAAGCTGAAACACCAGTAGGCATTAATGTTAAGACTTCCGGCGTTGCTTCACGAACTTTAACCACAAGCTTCGCTTCAATTGTACGGTATTCGCAATAACCTCCCCGTACAGTAGTTACTACAGCATCACCTACTTGTAGATCTTTATTTTTATTTTCAATATTTTCTCCTATTTCTATTACTTCTCCTACCGCTTCTACACCTAAATCAAAAGGAAGAGTTAAGTTAACGTAGGGGATGCGATCGCAACAAGCTAAAATGTCAAAACCGGCGTTGATTCCAGCATATTTGTTGCGAATTAATATTTCGTTGGCTGCTGGTTTGGGTATGGTTTTTTCTACAATTTCAATTGCGGATTTGAAGTCTTCAGCAAATTGTTTGAGGATAATTTTTTTATAATATAAATTCATTTTTTTATTTAAGATAGGAGTTTAATTTGCATATGATAAAACGGTTCCTGGTTTTGATAAATCTCTATCAATTCTAACGAAAAATAACCCACCATCTTCACTTTTATGTATGGGAACAGTACTAAAACTAGGAGTATAGCCAAAGCTATCTTTTGCAAAACAGAAATTTCCTATGTCAACGTACCCAGCCAAACCATAAGCTTCTTCATTATAAGATTGAATCATTTGATATCTGCCGTCATAATGAGGTAAAACGGCGAGTAGCCAGACTCCACCACCGTTACTATCTTTTCTTAACCACTTTTTATTCGCTTGCACAAATTGAGCGGTATCTGACTTTCCCCACGGTAGTAATTTACTATCTAGTGCTGGAATAAATTCACTCAATATTGCATCTGGATGGTTATCTTTGACATTTTGATAATCAAAATCAACTGAACCATTTTCCATCCATAAGATTACTGCTTCCTCATTTCCGATAACTTTCCAATCACCAACTTTTACACCTGCGGGAATAAAAGAATAACAATGTTTATTTAACTGCCATTCTCCAATTTTAATTGCACCTTTGAGGATAAAAATTTCTAAATCGGCGCTGAATATACCAGATGGGGCTACAAAATTCGGGGGTAAAATAACTTTTGCTGTTGATGCGCCGCATTCATGCCATGACAATAAACGTCTTTTTCCAGATATTACATTTTCTGGCATTCCATTAATTCGCCATTCTGTATCTAAGACGTTATTACTATCGAAAAACTGATATTTACGGGGTATGTATTCTGAGGAAATTGCAGTACTTCTTCCTGATAAATTCATTTCTATTAAACCTAATTAAAAGCTATCGTAGTTAAACATACTATACTTCTTGAACTACGCGACTATTTTCAATAACTATTGCAGCCATTCCGATAAATTATTTCGATTTTGATAGAAAATCCCCAAAATAGGGAAAAATAAGCTTGAGATGCGGAGATTTTAAAGCTTATCTGCTTATCAGTGGTATTTTATCGATTTTAATCCAGGGAAGAAATCTACATATTATGTACGACTTAACTAAATTTACTCTTAGAGATATGTCTGAATGTGGTTTAGCTCTACGTCAGATTACCGAAAAAGCCGATTGCATGGAAGTTGCTAGCGATTTAATTATCAAACATTTTTACGAACATCTAATTGATAAGAATACTGGAGAAAAAAGCTGCATTCTTGTACGTTTTTTTAAAACTCATGCCTATGAAAAATTAACTCCTGAATTGCAAGAATATGCGCGGGATATGTTAGAAAATAATCCAGTTGCAGACAGTTTAAAAGACAAATTAAAATGCTTAACTTTACTTGCTACTGCGGGTGAACTTCCCGAATGGAATTCTCGCTATAAATCTGTGGGACATAAAGCAATTCCGCTTGTAAATGAAGATACCATACATCGCATACCAATGATTTCGCAATTAGTTAAACAACTTGGATTAAATCCAGAAATGGTATTGCAACCCGATCCTAATTTATCGATCGATCTCGAACAGCGGATGTACAATGTTTTTTACGTTCCCGATGCTTTGAATAGTCCTTATATTCCTTCCCAAACATCATTTGTAATTCCGTTTGGAGTCAAATCGGTAATTGGATTTGGGGGGTTATTACCTTCGGGAGATATGTTTGCAGTTCTGATGTTTTTAAGAGTAACTGTTCCGCAAACAATTGTAGAATCAATCCGCCCTTTAGCTTTAAATGTTAAAACCGCAATTCTCCCTTTTGACGATCGCGTTTTTAGCGGAGTTAATAAAAATTATCTAAACGAAGATAATCTTTTACAGCGTTTTAAATCGCAAGTTGGCACATTAAATCAATTATTGGACGTTTCGGAACAATCTACCATAACTCAGTCAGATCGCTTAGAAACCGCAATAACTAATCTCGAACAAACTTTGAGTCAGTTAAAGAAAACCCAAATTCAACTGGTTCACAATGAAAAAATGTCTAGTTTAGGTCAACTAGTTGCAGGTATTGCTCATGAAATAAATAATCCTGTTAACTTTGTTCATGCAAATCTTGACTACGTGGAACAATACAGCCAAACTTTACTCAAACTAATAGGATATCAACAGCAATATTCTAATTATCCAGAAGAAATTCAGCAGGAAATTGACGTTGATGAATTAGATTTTATCAAGGAAGACTTTCTTAAAATTATTCAGTCGATGAAAGTAGGAACTCAACGCATTCAAGACATTGTTAAATCTTTGAGAATTTTTTCTCGCTTAGACGAAGCCGAAATTAAACTAGTTGATATTCATTTGGGTATTGATAGTACTTTAATGATTTTACAAAGTCGTTTAAAAGCTCAATCTAGTCATCCAAATATTGAAGTAATCAAAGAATATGGAAATTTACCACAAATAAACTGCTATCCCGGACAACTAAACCAAGTATTTATGAATATTCTTGCTAATGCAATTGATGCTTTACACGAACAAATAGGTCATAGAGGATGGGCAGCAGAAGATACAAAAAAAGATATTTTCAAACCTTTTAAAATTCGTATTCGCACTAAAATTATAGATAATAAATGGGTATCGATCGCTATTTCTGATAATGGTCCGGGAATGACAGAAGAGGTGCTTTCCAAGTTATTCGATCCATTTTTCACAACTAAAGAAGTTGGCAAAGGTACCGGATTGGGATTATCCATCAGCCATCAAATTGTAGTAGAAAAACATCGCGGACAACTTACCTGTAATTCAGCACCTGGAAAAGGCACGGAATTTTTAATCGTGCTTCCCATTAATTCAATTTATAAATAATAATAGGTTTGTAGTAAGGAATGCGCGTCCTTAAATTAAGAGAACTAAAGTTCTGACTACGAACCTTATTTAAGTTTCATTTTTAATGGTGCTTGCGATTAATTCAATTTATAAGAAGTAATTGGTTTGTAGTCAATGGTTTAGTCCTTAAATTAAGAGAACTAAAGTTCTTACTACGAACCTTATTTAAGCCTTATTTCAGTTTCGTTTTTAAACTTGCATTTAATGTTGGCGGTTGATTTCCCCAAAGACGAACCGTTTTATCAAAGCTGCCGCTAGCAAGCGTTTTTCCGTCTGGGCTAAAAGCAAGGGAACTTACCCAGTCTGAATGTCCGTAAAGTGAATTTAATAAATTACCCGTATTCAAATCCCAGATTTTAATCCCGTCTTTACCACCACTAGCAAGAGTTTGTCCGTCTGGATTCACCGCGATCGCAATTACTGAATTATTGTGCCCCGCGAAGGTTTGCAGCACTTCTCCGGTGTTGTAATTCCACATCTTGATAGTGCGATCGCTACTAGCTGTAATAACGCTATCGCCATTTGGGGTAAAGGCTAGAGCGTTTACTTGCCGATCGTGAACTTTAAATCCGCGAATTAATCTTCCGCTTTCTAAATCCCATAGTTTGACAATTCCTTTATTATCCCCACTTGCCAATATCCTACCGTCGGGGCTAATAGCTACCGCGTGAATCAAATTATCAAAGGTTGCTAATGTCGCCAAAGGACGTTGTTGTAATAAATCCCATACGCGGATTCCATCTAAACCACCGCTGACGAGAATTTTACTGTTTGGAGTCACCGCCAAGGATAGTACGTTACTGCTATGTCCCCTAAAACTACGGATAAATTTATAGTTTTCTAAACTCCAAATATTAACGGTATTGTCAGTGCTAGAGCTAACTAAATGTCTACCGTCTGGTGAAATTAACACCGATTGTATCGATTCTTGATGCGCTTTACTAATCTCACCCAAGCGTTTATTTTTTTCGACATTCCATAAACGAATAATACCATCGCTGTTAGAACCACCACTGACAAGCATTCTACCATCAGGACTAAAAGCTAAAGATTTAACCGCTCCTTTATGCCCTTTAAAAGTATGCTCTAACTCAGGATTGGCAAAATTATTAGCTGCAATAGAACCCCCATTAACTCGTATAATGACAGGCTTAGCTAATGCTAACTCAGTAATCCCCACAACACTTGCAGAGCTTATTAATACCGCACTCAATTTCGCTAGTAATACTTTAGTAGTAAATTTAAACTTTATAAAATTATCGCAATAACTTTTCATAAATTATATATTTTGTGGGCAAATACCCTTAAAAAGCACGAAGTAGGGAATACACCCTCCTTAAAATCTATTTTGCCTTGTCCAATAAAGTTTGCCAATAGATAAATTTTTGCGATCGTTGATATTTTATTCCCAAAAATGCTTGAGACGTTGCATTCCCTCTCGGCGCGGGGGTAGCAACGTCTCAATATTATTTTTGTATTTTATTTAACCTTTAACCTTTAACCTTTAACCTTTAACCTTTAACCTTTAACCTCTTATTGCGGCGGCTTTTTCTTAGAAATACTCAGCATTGGTAAAGCCGATTTTGAAGAATGCATTGGCAAGTATAATTGTTTTACAGGTTCTTCATTTCGATCGTATGGGCGTTGCTGAATCCGCCACCACCTTAGTATTAAGGCTCCTCCAGCAGTTCCTAAGCCAAAAATAAACAATGCCCAACTGTCATCCAATCCACCAATTAGCGCATCCACTATTCCCATCGTGATTAATATGGTGATTAGTGGTTCTTTGCGGTAGGCTGATTTTACAATGCGAGGAAATACAGCATTCATAACAGCGTTTTTTCAGTTACCCTTTAGTATAAGTTTACTAATATAGCGATAATGCGTTATAAGCGCTTTATATCAAAGCATTAATACTATTATAAATTTATTCAACAGGCAAGTAAGGTATTCCCTAACTTTATTCAAAATTTAGAATTTCTAAGTTTAGTTATTATCTCTTGTCTTTATATTGAATTGCAAGTTTAGAACAACACTCTTAAAAATATGGGGAATAGGGAATAGGAAATATTCGGTTGAGAAGTCGGGTTTTTAGAATACGTATCTGTAATACACTTACAAATTTTATAAAAACCCTACTTCTGAGCAGCATCAAAATATCTTTGACTTATTCCCTACTCCCTACTCCCTCTTAAAAAATTATCTCAATCCCAACCATGCTAAAACTCCGCGATCGGTTATGCATTCAATTATCACCATAATCATGAAGCCAATCATCGCTGCTCTACCATTTAAACGTTCTGCATATTCATTAAAGCCTAATTTTGGTTCTTCTAATTTGGGTGTAGTCGTTGGTTGTGGCTGTTGTACTGTCATTGAAAATACCTCCTTTAATAAAAGCGAACTTGTTTAACTAGATGCCGATAAGCGTACTTCTACCTTTAATTGTTCAAAATCAAGGTAATATGAACACTTATTTACAAAATTTTACTATTTTTTATATAACGTAACAAGCTTCATACGATAGTTAAAAACCCAATGGGGAGGGTTATTTGAAGAATTTAAGGAATTTAAGATCAAATTGGTAATATTTAATTCAACATGCCTGCCATTGAATTGACACACTACAGTTAAAGCAACATTAAAGCAGTAATTCTATTTAGGGGAAGTATATGGAAATCGGCGTTCCCAAGGAAACAAAAGATAGAGAGTTTCGAGTGGGGTTAAGTCCTTCTAGCGTCAGGGTTTTAAAAGAAGCAGGTCATAATATCTTTGTCGAAACTTCTTCTGGTGCTGGTGCTGGATTTACAGATGATGATTACGTAAGCGCGGGGGCAACAATTGGCACCGCATCAGATGTTTGGAATCGTGAATTAATTGTCAAAGTTAAAGAACCTTTAGAATCCGAGTATAAATTTTTGCAGAAAGGGCAATTACTATTTACTTATTTACATTTAGCAGCAAATAGAAAATTAACCGAACATTTAATAGACTGTGGCGTTACGGCGATCGCTTACGAAACTGTAGAGCAAGCGGGTGCGAATAAATTACCTTTACTTACCCCGATGAGTATAATTGCGGGTCGTCTTTCGGTGCAGTTTGGTGCTAGGTACCTTGAAAGTCAACAAGGTGGTAGGGGGGTACTTTTAGGTGGAGTTCCCGGAGTCAAGCCCGGTAAAGTGGTAATTTTAGGTGGTGGTGTTGTCGGTACCGAAGCCGCGAAAATCGCCGTCGGTATGGGTGCTACAGTACAAATTTTAGATATTAACGTCGAACGCTTATCTTATTTAGAAACCTTATTCGGTTCTAGAGTTGAACTGCTTTACAGTAATTCCGCCCATATTGAAGAATCAGTTCCTCAAGCAGACTTATTAATTGGTGCAGTTTTAGTCTTAGGAAGACGAGCGCCTATTCTAGTATCTCGCGAATTGGTTAAAAAAATGAAGCCCGGTGCGGTAATTGTAGACGTTGCAGTCGATCAAGGTGGATGTATTGAGACTTTACGCACGACATCCCATACAAATCCAGTTTATACGGAACTTGGAGTAGTACATTACGGCGTTCCGAATATGCCCGGTGCCGTACCTTGGACTGCAACTCAAGCATTAAATAATAGTACATTACCTTACGTGCGGCAGTTAGCGAATGAAGGAATAAAAGCATTAGTTAATAATCCAGCATTAGCTAAAGGATTAAATGTAGATTGCCATAAAATCGCGCATCCAGCCGTACAGTCAGTATTTCCTGATTTGGTTTAGTTTGTAGTCTTTTGTAGGGTGCATTACGGCTACGGTTAATTTTGTTTTTAATCAATAATTTAAATAGCCGTAACGCACCATCCAGATTTAATTTGAGATTTAGTGGAAGAATAATCTCAGCAAAGAAAAAACTTAAATACGATAATTATATTATTTAGAATTAAATCAAAATCAATATGACAAACTTCAACATAAATCAACCACTAAATACACAATTGGTAGAATCTTTAGTACAAGTGATTCTTTCTCTTTCTCCAGCAGAGCAAGCTTTATTACAATCAAAACTACTTAGCAATATTCCATATCCTTCAAACAACGAATTTGTTCATCTTGTGGAAAGTGGTGGTTCATTGGAATTTCTTAATGATGAACCAAATATATATAGAATTATGGACGGAGAAGCGATTTAAGAGTATATCAAAATATTGAATACAATCCTTAAAAAAGCTTTTCAATTACTTTAATGATATAGGGGTTTTCGTTTAAATAAACTACACTTCAGGAAACCTCACCCCTTTCCCCTCTCCTTGTCAACGAGAGGGATGAGCTTAAACTTCTACCCCTTGCAAAATTCCCACAATTACTTTTGCTAAATCATCCAAATCATCAGGAACTTTAAATAAATTAATATCTTGAGTTATTATCTGTTGAATTCTATCTAATTTTCCAAATCTCCACACATCACCAATCGTCACCGCACCATAATAAATATCTTGTTCTTCAACTTGCGATAAAGCAATTAATTCAACCGCTAATTGAGTAAAACCTCTAGTTAAATCGTCGTTTTCCGCTTCAATAACTAAAAATTGATTTTTTAATTGTAATAAATAATCTAAATGACCTTTTAATATATTGCTGACTCTGAGCGGATATTCGATTCGCATTTTGCATTCACAATAGCGAATCACCTCTAAAAGCAAAGGTGATACCAAGGTTTCTCTCCTTGCAGTTTCATTGCTTAAACTTACAAAAGGTAAAATATCTCTAATTCTTTGCTTCAATTCTAACGTTCGCTGTAATTCTTGAGTAGTTTTAGGTAAGGTTAGTTCTTTTATAATCAGCGTATAGTCAAATTCAGCTAAAATTTCATCGGGTTCGTAAGCTAATTCAAAATAAGAACGAAAAGTATAATCTCTACCTTCCTCTAAAATTTTCCTTTTCGCCATCAAAAACCCTCCTTTCTGTTTATTCTATCATCAGCTTTCGGTGAAATTGCAAATAATAAATAAACCTATAATTATTAACTTAATAGGTAATTGCGGCAAAATTTCAACTAAATTATATTCTAAATTTTAGAAGCTGGAAGTGCATATTGTTGAGTTGGAATTATTTGAACTTGAAAATTTATTGGTCTTTTCAATTCTGATTGTAAAAAATTATGAACTTCGCTCATTTGTTTCTGTGTAATCGAACCAAAAGGAGCGGCTACTTCCATATCAACAAAAAGTTGCTCTCCTTCTCCTCGCCGTACTTTAATGCTTCTAATCTTGGTATTAGAAAAAGTTTGAGTTTTATTGTAGAGTAAATAGGAAATTTGGCGGCGAGCTTGTTCTTGAACCAGTAATGTTTGTAACGAAAAAGTTAGAGGTAAACCCAGCAGAATTACTGATATAATCGATACGGTCAAACCCTGACGAGCCTTGATTAAGGAACCGTAACCTTGTGATAAAAATACTATTGCACCACTAAAAATAATCCCGGTTAAGTTAGCTAAAAACAGCAGACTAGAACCTACGGCAACCGACTGTGAATTCATCGCCAATCCAATACCAACGACGCTTAAAGGTGGAACTAAAGCAACCGCGATCGCAACTCCGGGTAATGCATCAGAAATGCTTTTACGCGATTTTGCATAAGCTCCAGCCGCACCTGCTGCTAAAGCTACTCCCATGTCGAGTAAAGTGGGACTGACTCTTCCCCCGATTTCCGAACCTAAAGTTCTAATCCCGACTAGTTTGGCAATTACAATTGAGATAACAACAGTTAATAAAACACCTTTAATTAAAGTAAAAACCGAACGCTTTAAAAGACGTTGGTTTCCTGCCACTATACTATAGGCGATCGCAATTATCGGTCCCATCAAAGGTGCAACGATCATCGCGCCGATAATGGTTGCTGCGCTGTTTGCTAAAAGTCCGAAAGTTGCAATTACTCCAGATAGTGAAAGCAAAACATAAAAGCTGGTTGAAGGAACCGCACCCCTCCACAAACCACGGTTAAGTCCCGCAATTTGCATTGGTTTCTCAGCCAACCAGGGCCAATCTCCGCTGTTACTTTCCCACAGCCATGAAAATTTTTGCTTGCTCCAACCACCAAGTTTTTTAATTAGCAGCAGCATTTGGATTATATTGCCTCTATTTTTAATATAGGAATAAATGCACTTAAGTAAGTCGGCAGAAATAAAACCAACTACGTAACAAAATGTAAAAAGCTTGAAACGGTTGTGATTGCTTCGTCGTACCTCCTCGCAATGACGAAACACAGTTATAGTTATATTTTATTACGCTCACCTACTTAGTTCTAATTAAATCAGATTTTGTTACCAGTAACTATCTCGCGGAAGGTAGAACTAAATATTAATTTATTTTGTTTTTTCTCAGTCTGAAGATATGTATAAATAAAACTTAAAGTATAAACAAAAATTCGACATCGCCAACCCGAAAGTCAACAATGTCGAAATCAAATCTATTTAAGATATTTTAGAAAAAATTAAAAAATTAGAACTTAATTCCCAACTGTCCGTTAATACCGCGACGTGTATTGTAACCAGCACCAACAACCAAGTTTTTGGTAGGGCTTACTTGTACGCCACCGGAAAGCGAAACACCTTTACCTTCTGTATAGTATCCTACTCCAACATAAGGAGAAACCTTTGGTAAAGGAAGAAATTGCAGTACATCAACACCAACAGCACCGTCTTCACCTACTCCCAATTCTGCACCGTAATTTAAAGCCTTTGCACCGACAGCATAGGTAACATCACCATCTTTAGAACCAACAGACACCCAAGGTTGAGGTACTATCTGAGCATCAGCACGTTGAGGGGCAAATAAAGCGAGTAAACCTAAAGACGCAACTAATGTTTTACCGATAAAAGGTACTTTCATTTTTAACTCCTTCACACCTATAAAATAATTGGATTTATTCGTAGCTAACTTACAGTGACGGATATTACATCATTTGTGTGCCAAGCGGGGGAATTTTTTTTGGAGAGGGAGAGGGGGAGATGGGGGGATGGGGACAAGGAGATGGGGAGATGGGGAGATGGGGGGACAAGGAGATGGGGAGATGGGGAGACAAGGAGATGGGGAGTTAAGAATTTAAAGCTTTTAACTATAGGTACTCATGCAAAATTAATTGTATATTGTCATTGCGAGTGCAGCGTTCACGCGGAGCGTGCGGCGAGGGCGAAACGAAGCATTCACCCGTAGGGTGCGGTTCATCGCAAGGGTTTGGGATTGCTTCACGCAGTGAACAATGACACAAATAATGAAGGCATACCCACTTATTACCTTTGACATGCAGACCTTTAACCTGTTCCCATGCCCAATTCTAAAACTTTCTCGACCATTCATCTTTCCATCTTTCTACGACGACTTTGGTTTGAGTAAAAAATTCTACTGCGTGGTTTCCTTGCCCGTGTAAGTCTCCGAAAAAGCTTTGCTTCCAACCGCTGAAGGGGAAGAATGCCATTGGTGCGGCGACACCGATGTTTATACCGATATTTCCGGCTTGGGCTTCGTAGCGAAATTTACGGGCTGCTGCTCCGGATGTGGTAAATAAACAAGCCATGTTTCCAAATTGACTGTTGTTTACTAAGGAAATCGCTTCATCAATATTGTTGACGTGCATTAAACTCAATACGGGACCAAATATTTCTGTATTGGCGATTTCGCTTAAGGGATTTACATCTTGTAGAATTGTTGGACGGATAAAGTAACCTTGTTCGTAACCCGATATATGCGGATTTCTGCCATCAACTAGTAGAGAAGCACCCGATGACACACCTTTTTCAACTAAACCTTCAATTCGCGTTTTACTGTAAGCATTAATCACGGCTCCCATTTGTACGCCATCTTCCAAGCCGTTACCTACAATTCGGTTATTTGCAACTTCTGCGATCGCTTGGGTAAATTCTTGTTTTGCTTCCCCTACAGTTACTGCTACCGAAGCCGCAAGACACCTTTGCCCCGCACAACCAAAAGCACTATCGGCAGCGATGCGGGTTGTCATTTCCATATCTGCATCGGGTAAAACGATAATCGGATTTTTTGCACCACCTTGAGCCTGCATCCGTTTACCATTCGCCGCACCCCAACTGTAAACATATTTGGCGACAGATGTGGAACCAACAAAACTAACTGCTTTAATTTGTGGATGTTCTAAAATTGCGTCTACAGCTTCTTTGGTGCCGTTTACCAAGTTAACCACACCTTTGGGTAAACCAGTTTGCTCTAATAACTCAAAGATTTTCTGCATCGTCAACGGAACTTTTTCCGAAGGTTTGACAATGTAGGTATTACCGCAAGCGATCGCATAAGGTAGAAACCAAAAGGGAATCATCCCCGGAAAGTTGAAAGGGCAAATCGCCGCACATACTCCCAAAGGTTGACGAATCATCATTTCATCAATTCCCCGTGCAATATCTTCCAGGTTAGTTCCCTGCATCATCATCGGAATACCGCAAGCAACTTCTACGTTTTCGATCGCGCGGCGCATTTCACCTCTCGATTCTGCCAAGGTTTTGCCGCATTCAAGGGTGATTGTACGAGCAATATCTTCTAAATGTTCTTCTAATAAGTATTTAAGTATGAATAAATATTGCACTCGTTGTGTCGCGGGAATACGTCGCCAAGATTTGAAAGCTTCTGCTGCTGCTGAGGCTGCTTCATTTACTTCCGATTTTGGTGATAAAGGTACTTGGGCAAGCACTTCTGCTGTCGCTGGGTTAACAACTTCAAGATGTTCGGTTGCGGCGGATTTATGCCATTTGCCGTTAATGTAGTTAGAAAGAGTATTCATAGAGATGGTAGATGCAAGGGATATCAATATATTATTCCTTTCGCTAGAAGATTACCGAGAAAAAAACCTTATTAGACGCACAGAGCGCAAAGAAAGAAGTAATTCTTTTTAGTTTCTTACAAGTCTGTTATACCGTGGAAATTATATAAGGTAATGCACCTAAAATTCCATCAATAAGTATTTCAAATTTGAGCGATAAAACTGTAGAAATGGATAAGTTTAGTAATTAAATTGCCGATCTGACTTTTGACAACCAGCAGCTAAATAGTCTATCAATATTAACCGTAGTTACTAAACTGAGCCTCGGAACAAAAACAAGAGCCGGAGAGTCTGTTGATAACGATCCAAAATATCAGTTGAAATTAGTAATGGAACCATTCATTTATATAAGCGTCTGGAAAGAATTGAACTAATAATAATACACAAAAAATCTTTTTTATTATCGGATAATACTGATATTTTTCTCCGGATAATACCTAGAGAAACTGAAAACTGTATTCAAGTAAATACTCTGCTCGCTTGGAAATCATACACATGAGACTACGCTTTTTATTGCTTAGCGCTATTAGCAGTGTTGTACTGTTATCCTCTCCATTAAATGCGGCTAACTTTCAATCATGGCATTTTAATCCAACACGAAATCAACTAGATTTAACGACTGATTCGGGAGTTCAACCGACAGCATTTTTAATTAATAATCCCACACGACTTGTAATTGATTTACCCGGTACGCAATTGGGTAGAGATACGATTCGTCAACAATATAAGTCCGCAGTCAAAGAAATTAGAGTTGGTAAAGTTGACGATAAAACTACTCGATTAGTAGTTGAATTAGCACCAGGTTATACAGTTTCTCCCGACAAACTATTAGTTAAAAGCGATACTTCTTCCCACTGGACGGTTAATTTCTCATCCATCGATCGCGGAACTCTTACTTCCAATCCGAATGCTGGTGAAGTAAAGATTCCCGTGGGGTTTCCCAAAGCTTCATCATTCGCAGGAGTTGTTCCTTTAGGAAGTCAAATACCGCAACTCTATTCTCAAGTTAAAAGTTTAATGTCTCGCTACAGTTATTTAGATCCAGGAATGTTTTTCTTAGATTTGGAAACCGGCGACTATTTAGACATAAATGGAGAAAAGGCATTTCCCGCAGCTTCCACAATTAAACTTCCGCTTTTAGTCGCTTTATTTGAAGAAGTAGACGCGGGTAGAGTTAAATTAAATGAAACTGTAGTCATGCGCCGCGATTTGATCACTGGTGGTTCGGGAGTAATGCAGTACAAACGTCCCGGTACTAAGTTTAGTTTGATGGAAACCGTCACTAAAATGATTACCATCAGCGATAATACTGCAACTAATATGGTTATCGATCGCTTGGGTGGTAAAGCTAGATTAAATCAACGCTTCCGTAATTGGGGACTGCAAAATACTGTAATCCGCAATCTACTTGGTGATTTTAAAGGAACTAATACTACTAGCCCTAAAGATTTAGCTAGAGTGGGAGCTTTGATTTCTAATAATTTGTTATTAAGTAGTACCAGCCGCGCAAAAGTTTTAGATATTATGCATCGCGTCGAGAATAAAGCTTATTTAGGAGCAGGTATTGGTAAAGGTGCAAAATTTGCTCATAAAACAGGAACTTTGGGAATTGTTCTTGGTGATGCAGGTATTGTGACAATGCCAAACGGTAAGCGTTATTTAGCAGGTATTATGGTAACAAGACCTTTCCGCGATGCCCGCGCTAAATCATTTATTAACCAAGTTTCTCGAATGGTTTATGGACACATTAATAAGCCTCAAGTAGGCAGTTTACCAAAATAAGTTTCTGTCTGAGTTTATATATTTGATTTTCTAGAGACGGGGCGTAATATGCTCCGTCTTTATTCGTTTTTAGAGAAAATTACTGATTTTAAAAACCGCAGAGACGCGGAGAGCGCTGAGAGAAAGATCCCCCTAAATCCCCCTTAAATAAGGGGGACTAGTAGTCTGTCCCATTAATTCTGATAGGTTTGTAGTAAGGGCTTCAGCCCCTCCAGATTCCATAATATGAGGCGAAGACAGCGCTTACTACAAACCTTTATTACCCGTCAAAACTTTTGAAAAGCACTACTAGGGGGGATCGAAACGTTATGGCACAGCTTTAGAGTATGTACGCGGTAGCCTTTTCTAAGGGGTGAAAGGATAATCCGAGAATTGCGCTCTTAACAATACTTTTTAAACATCCTCTTAGAAATATCTGTCGTCATTTGGGGAATTATAAATTTAATAACCTTAGTCCCGTTTATGGTACTTTAGTACTAATTAAATAAATTTAAAGTTATGCAGTTACTTCAGATTAGTGCATCGGATTTACAAAGATTTTTAGAAATACCCGAAGAATTACTGACGGAATCGGAGGAGGTGCAGATTGCGATCGCAACTTTCCCCCAAACTCCCCGCAGTCTTTTAACCCTTTTAGTTAACAGCGATTATTCCTCGGTTGTGGAAGTTGCGAGATTACACGTTAATTGGGCGGGTGAAATTACGGGAGATTACCAGCAAGTTGTTGCGGAAGTGCTGCAAAATCTGGATTTAGGACAAAATGACAGATTAGCGGTGGAGTTGATGCAATTTGCTCCGGTATCTCCCGATTTTTTGAGCGAATGGGTTCCGGAAAGTCGGTTGATTCAAGGATTGCATAACGAATATATGCCGTTGCGGTATCAGTTGCAGTTATTGGAAAGGTTGGCTGGGGAGAAGAAATTAGAAGCACGTTTAGTAGTTGCGGAATCTTCAGAAGCACCAGTTTCCTTGTTGGAATTGTTAGCGGGAGATTTAGAATTAGCGGTGCGTTTGACGGTGGAGTTTAACGATAATTGTGCGTTGGAAGTAGTTGAATTGGTGAAAAGTCAGCATGATGTGGTTAGCGATTGGGATGCTGAAGTTGAGCAGTTGAGGGAATTGGGGAATAGTCGTTGGAGTTGGATAAGGTTGACGGTTGCTCAAAATCCCTTCGCTCCGGAAGATGTTTTGATGAAGTTGGCAACGGATGGGGAATTTAGGATTCGGTTGGCTGTTGCGAAGAATCCGGGAGTGAGTGCGGAAGTTTTAGCTGTTTTAGCGGAATCGGATAAGGAAATTAAAGTTGCCGTTGTAGAGCATCCGAATACTGGGGAAGAGACTTTAGATCAATTGTTTTCGGATTATAAAAATGTAATTCCACAAAGAAATAATTTACCAGCAAGTATTTTAGAGCGGTTTTTTAGGGAGAAAGAGCCAGATTTACCAGATTGGAAACATAAAAATCGAGATATATTGTTGAGACAGGTGAATACTCCGACTTGGATTTTAGCTGAATTAGCGAATAATGTTGATATAGAAGAATTGACAGCGAAAGCAATAGCTAGAAGAGACTCTTCACCAGTAGTTGAAACATTAGAAACCTTTCTTGGGTATGAAACAGGTTTTTTGACTGATATTGCTAAACATCCTCAAGTTTCAGCGAATATTTTGGAGTATTTAACGCAATATCCTAATTCCAATTTACAACTCGCTATAGCCGAGAATCCTAAAACGCCCGAAGAATTAAAAATTTCGCTGTTACAGGAATTATTTGTAAACTCAAAATATTATATAAAGGTTCAAATAGCCAGCAATCCACAAACTCCGATTGCTGTTTTAGAACAGCTAGCGAATGCATCGTATAAGTTAGATGGGACAGTAGAATTGTTGCTTGAATTAGCTCCAGATATCACACCAAATTTATTAAAGCAGATTAAAACTTTTATTTATAAAGGTCAGTCACCTGAGATGATTCTGTTTTGGCTTCGACAATTTACTGCTGATTCAACTATGGAAGAGTGGAACGATTTGGAAAATTCGCTTAATGAATCCGAAAGAGAAACTCTTAAATATTTATCTAATCAAGAACCTCATGGTGAGTGGGAAGGAAGGAATACAGTTCAAACACGTTCCAAGCTGAGACAACCTTCGTTTGATAATCCAGAGTTAGCGAAAAATCTCGATACTTTGGATGGTTTGATGCATTTAGTGAACACCCAATACAATCGCGATCGCACTAATCAAGAAATTGTAGCTGCATTATTAGGTAATCCATCAGTACCAGCTTTTTTGAGAGAAAGATTATGGGAACAACATAAGAAAACTCCCGATGATGAAAGTGAATATTTAGAAGATTGGGATATGCGTATGGCTGTAGCGTTTAATCCTCAAACTTCTGAACAACAGCGTGTTGAATATTTACAGCAACTGCTTTCTAATCAAGTTTCTCATATCGGATGGAACGCTGGAGGATATGTTTACCAAAGCATTGCTAAAAATCCTTTAACACCGGAATTTATCTTAGAATTTATTCTTCAAAATTATAGAGGTTCAATTCAAGACGTTATCAAAAATCCCAATGCTCCCGTAAGTATTCTTAGACAAGCTGCTCAAGACGATAATTCAACAACACAAGAATTAGTTGGAGAACATCCAAATACCCCGAAAGATTTACTTGAAGAACTTACTTCAGGTCAGATGTTACCAAAAAATCCGAATCTTACTCCCCTTGATATTTACAAAATTCACTTAGAAAAACAAAGCGAACAAGAAACTGAAAAAGCTCAAAGATTAATGTCGAAACGAGACAGTAATCAAAGGATTTTCCGACAAAGTAACCAACAATCCCCAACTCTTCAAAGTCTCCCCCGAATTTACAAACCCGACACCGACGACTTACCAACCCTACTAACAGAATACGCTCAATCAAATAACGCTTTCGTTAGGTTTGTAACTTTACTTCATCCCGTCACACCAGGGGAAATATTAAATCAAGCAGCAAATTCCGCTTCTTGGTTGGAAAGATATGGTGTTGCAGAAAACGAATCGACACCTTTAGAAATACGCTCAAGACTTGCTCGTGATGGTAATCGCATTGTTAGAGCAGCAGCGAATCATAACTTATAAAACAAAATTTCCGATTGGTGCGTGACGCTAATACACCATCGTTTATATTACATAATTTCTAAAAGCGTCACACACCCTACAAACTATGTCTCTTTAACTCTTTCCTCTGCGTACTCTGCGCTCTCTGCGGTTTATTCCTCTTAATCCCAAAACCAAATTTATGAACCCTTCAACAAATAAACTCCTAGCAACCCTCGAAGTTCTACTCCAAGAAGAAATCATCTGTCGTCTTCGTTTTAACCACACATCGGAATGGAAACCTTTCTACTGGCAATCTTCTGTAAAAGGAAAATTCAATTTAATATCTCTACTTCATTCTCAAGGTTGGATGAGAAACACAGATATTGAAATTGCTATTAATAATTGGCAGGAAATAGAACAAATGGGTGTTCCAACACCCGGAGGTGATAATTTTTATGCAGATTGTGTTTTTGAAGACGAAGAAGATGAAGTAGATAGAAAATCCCCAGAATTCCAACAGCGCAAAAATATCTACCAGCAGCTATCAAACCTTTTAAAATCCGATTTAAAAAACTTACAGGTTTATCAATTTAGTTGTTCGGCAGATTATTCCTGTTTTGCGATCGCTGGACAACTTGATGATGAAAGCTGGATTTGTGTCACTTCTACCGTACCTCAAGAAACTCCAGATTTCAGCGATATTATAGTTACCCAAAATAATACAGAAATATTGCCAAATAAACCAAACACCGATTTAGAATCTCAAATTGATAAAATTCTTGAATCCTTAACACCTGTTTTGACTTACGGACATTATGACGGCGGTTACGAACAAACTTATCATCATCAAATTATTTATCAAACCGCTTCTACAAAAGAAACAACGCTACAAAATGCTTTAATTAAATCTGGGTTTCTCAAAATCGGTAAATTTCAAACCTTTTACCCAGATAATCAAGATGATATTTTTTATTGTGATGGTTCTGAAGAAGAAGGGGAAGAACTATACAATAAATATCAACATTTAAATTCGTTTCTCAAAGCCAAATTTGCAGAATTAACGATGTATACATTCCGCTTTTGGGATTATACACAAGTATTCATAATTGGAGAATCCGCAGAAAATGACCGAGTTGGTTTAATGCTTAATAGCGAATTTGATTACAATCCTTGATTCGTCGATGGTGCGTGACGCTAATACTCTTTTAATTACAAACCAAATTTATAAGAGCGTCACACACCCTACAAATCAATATTATAAATATTCTTAAACCTACGCAGGTAGGTTTTGCTTGTGTAGCCGCGTTCACCGCGCTTGTGCGGCATATTATATTCGCCAGGTTTTTCACCACGATGACAGTTTTTTTCGATTTCACCCTAGTAGTCCTTTGCATTAAATTTGACGGGTTTGTTTTCTCGGTAAACTTTGGGAGACGTTATGTATAACGTCTCTACAACCCATCAGAACAAATGAAACGCACTACTAGTTTACCGATGGTGCGTGAGGCTAATACTCTTTTAATTACAAACCAAATTTATAAGAGCGTCACACACCCTACAAATCAATATTATAAATAATCTTAAACTTCTGCCACGGTGGGTAATGCGGCGTGTAGCCGTGTTCACCGCGCTTGTGCGGCATATTTAATCGCCAGGTTAATTTTACAATCTATTCTCAATTACCCATCGCCAATCACCTATCACCAATTCCTTGCTTTGAACACCTATTACCATTTATTGTATATATAAGACATTAATCAATTCTTAAGAACAGGGTGAAGTATCAAGATCCATGCGTATATTAACCGCGTTCTACAAACTCAAAAACGCTTTCCTCCTTCGTATTTTATTAAAAAGTTATATAAATCGGGATATGTAAAATCTTTAAATAACGCTAATTCTCTAACTAGAGCCTACTCTTAACAAAGCATTCGTATTATTTTTACTCAGTTAAAAAATATTTTAATTGATGGTTTTTCGTATATCTTCTATTACCCTAGATATACCAAACCCCTATAAATCAAAAATAATACACTTCATAGAAAATAATTATAACGAAACCTTACCTAAAAAACAAAACTTGTGTTAGAAGCTTTTATCCTTGCAACAGTATTATGCGGATTTTTCGGCATCATCTTTAAAAAAAATTTGGTGATGAAAATCGTGGCTATGGATGTGATGAGTACTGGAGTTATTGCCTATTATGTCGCGATCGCATCTCGAAATGGTTTGTTTACGCCGATTTTTTCGGGTGTGGAGAATCGTGCTTATGCAGATCCAGTTCCTCAAGCGGTAATTTTAACAGCTATTGTAATTGGCTTTTCAATTCAAGCTCTGATGTTGGTTGGTGTAATGAAGTTGGCTCGGGATAATCCCACTTTGGAAAGTAGTGAAATTGAGAAAAATAACACACCATGAACATCATTACCATTGTTTGGGCAACTCTGCCGTTTTTTTTAGGATTCACTATCTATCTTATTCCCAAACTTGCCCGCTATCTGGCATTGTTGGGGACGGTTGCTTCTTTCGCATATGCATTAATATTATTTATCCAGCGATCGCCATTAACGTTGGAATTAGTTGATAATTTTGGCGTAACTTTATCCGTCGATGAGTTAAGCGGCTATTTTATCTTAACTAATGCTTTGGTAACTGCCGCAGTTATCTTATATTGTTGGCGTAGCGATAAATCAGCTTTTTTCTACACTCAAGCTATTATTGTGCATGGCAGCGTCAATGCAGCATTTGCCTGTACGGATTTTATTAGTTTATATGTGGCTTTGGAAGTCAGCGGGATTGCAGCATTTTTGTTAATTGCCTATCCACGTACAGATCGTTCGATTTGGGTGGCTTTACGCTATCTGTTTATCAGCAATACGGCAATGCTATTTTATTTAATCGGTGCGGTGCTGGTTTATCAAGCTACTCATTCCTTTAATTATGCAGGTTTGGGTAAAGCTCCACCGGAAGCTTTGGCTTTAATTTTTGTCGGGCTTTTAGTTAAGGGAGGGGTTTTTGTATCGGGATTGTGGCTGCCTTTAACTCATGCGGAATCCGAGACTCCCGTTTCGGCTTTGCTATCGGGGGTTGTGGTTAAAGCTGGAGTTTATCCGATGGTGCGGTGTGCCTTAATTGTCGAAGATATAGATCCGATTGTTAGGAGTTTCGGAATAGCAACCGCTTTTTTAGGAATAATCTACGCTTTATTTGAAAACGACACCAAGCGGGTATTAGCTTCAAGTACGATTTCCCAATTGGGTTGGATTCTGGCTGCACCTTTAGTCGGAGGTTATTATGCTTTAGCGCACGGTTTAGCAAAATCGGCGTTATTTTTGACTGCTGGTAATTTACCCAGTCGTAGCTTAAAGGAATTGCAAAATAAACCCATTAATACTGCAACTTGGATTGTTTTAGTTATAGCGAGTTTATCAATATCGGGTTTTCCCTTGTTGACGGGGTTTAGTGCCAAAGCTTTGACGATGAAGAATTTATTGCCTTGGCAAGAAATTGCAATGAACGTTGCCGTTGTGGGAACGGTAATAGTATATGCCAAATTTATCTTTTTACCGCATGGAGAAGGAGAAAAACCAAAGCCCGGTTTTTGGGCTGCGATCGTGCTTTTGTTGGGTTGGTTGATTACCGCTAATGTTCTTTATCTCGAAGCTTATACCATCTACAATATTGCCAAAGCATTTGTAACTTTAGCTGGGGGCTGGTTGCTGTATTTCTTGATATTTAAACGCACCGCTTTGAAATTACCCCACGTACTTGAAGAGTTTGAGCATTTAATCGGTGTAATGAGTCTTGTTGCAATTTTACTATTTTGGATGGCATTTTCATGGTTGGAAATCTCATATTAAGACTAACTATCTGGTTTCTGCTCACATCCGATTTGAGCGTTGCCAATATCATCATCGGTATAATTATTGCTTTTGCTTTACCGCGTGGTTATCCATCCAAAGAAGTATTGAAAGATTGGTTAACTGTGCTGGGTAAAATTGTTCTGGCGATTCCCCAAGCTTATATTGAAGCCTTTGAAATCATTATTCGTCCTCACCAACATGAAGATGTAATTTTAGAAAAGATTCCACCAAAGCGATCTTCCCGATTGATATTTTTAGATATCTTTCTAATTACCTTTACACCGAAAACCATTGTTTATAAATACCGCCAAGATGGCTGGTATGAAGTACATCGAGTGCTACCGAAGAGGGCAGAATAGTGAATATAAATATAAATCTGATAATTTTATTTGCCATGCTTCTAGCTTTGCTAATACCCATCTACGAAGCTTGGAAGGATGAAAATATCTGGCAGACAATGCTGGCATTTGCGAGTATTTCCACCAAAACAGCCATCATCGCTTTGATGGTATCCGTAATCCGGGATGATTGGATGATTGGCGTAGTTGCAGTACTTATCCTCAGCGTCGGTGATGCCGGAATAATGTTGTTAGCACATATACTCAAACGTTTAAGAGAAAATGATAAATATACTTAGCTATATCTGTATTGGTGTCGGGATTTTCTTTTGGTTTTGGGGTACTTTTCCTTTGTTGGGGAAGCGCTCCGTTTTATTTAAATTACACAGTCTTTCTGTCGCAGATACCCTTGGTTCAATTGCCATTGTTTTCGGATTGCTGTTAAAAAGACCATCAGAATGGACGTTGTTTGTTCTTGCCATCATCACCTTAGCAATTTGGAACACCATGCTTGGTTACGTTTTAGCTTACTGTTCCGGTGAAGGAGAGGAAAATGAACGAAAATCTTGATATTTATCTTTATATTATCGTTGCTTTACTCCCTTTAACGTCCTGCTTGGTAGTACTTCAAGTTAATCCCTACCATGCTTTAGCACTAAGGGGAATATTAGGTGCGATCGCAGCTTTAGTTTATGCCGTTTTGGGTGCTGCGGATGTCGCTTTAACTGAAGCTTTGATGGGTACTTTGTTAGCAATTACCCTGTATGCCGTAGCCGTGCGATCGTCCTTAGTATTGCGTGTCGGAGTATTGGCAGACGCAGCCCATCATCTCGAACAAGAACCAGCTTTTATAGACTTAACCGCTGACTTCCGCAGGATTTTAAATAAGCGTCATATGCGATTGGAATTAGTACATTACAACGATATTCATGCTTTACAGCGAGCTATGAGTGAAAAAGAAATCCACGCAACCTGTACTCATCATTTAGATGTAGACATACCATTACGAACTACAATTCGTATTCAGCGGATCTACGACATCATGCAAACCGAACTTTCATCCCCTCAAACGATTTTGAATTACGCAAATTCAATAGATGATAATTTACCCAAATTAGAGGAGCAACCGCTATGAAATGGATATATATAGTTGCTGGGATGGCGCTATTTGTAAAAATGTTGCTCGTAGCAAATCCAGAAGGAGAATTATCAATATCGATTGTTCAAGCAGTCGTACAAGATAGCGGAGTACCCAATGCAGTATCCGGTATCATCTTTCGGAATCGGCTTTACGACACCATTTTTGAAGTCGTCGTGTTTACAATCGCCATCATGGGAGCCACCTATATGCTGGCAAACGAAAGACCATTTTGTACGATTTATCATTTCAACGATCGCCCTTCAATTATATTAGCCCGATTGGGTGCGACAATTGCAGCCTTAGTAGGTATCGAGTTAGCCATTCGCGGACATCTCAGCCCCGGTGGTGGTTTTGCTGCGGGAGTCGCTGGTGGTACAGCGATCGGTTTGGTGGCGATAACCTCCTCCTCAGAATGGATGCAGGCAATTTATAAGAAATGGTACGCTTCAAAATGGGAGAAGATTTCCGTTTTGATTTTTATTGTATTGGCTGTAATTAAACTATCTGGATTTGAACTACCTCATGGCGAATTAGGTACCTTATTTAGCGGCGGGGTTTTGCCCTTATTGAACTTTTTAGTTGCGATCAAAGTTGCCTTGGGTTCTTGGGCAGTTCTTTTGACGTTTATTCATTATCGGGGATTGTTGTAAGAATATCCCACAAGAGATTGAGAGTTTTTTGTAGGGTGTGTGACGCTTCGATCGATTTGCGATGTACTTACAATTCTCTAGCGTCACGCACCATCTTTTATTAATCCTCTCCACTTCTTCCCTCAGCGTACTCTGCGTCTAGTAAGGTTTTTTCTCTTCAGCAATCTTCTTCACTTACAAAAAATAGGCTCGAAGACTAGCGCTACTACAAACTTTATACAAATAATTATCTGCATATTTTTATCTTCATTTGGGGAATCATAAGTTTAATAATCAAACTTTTGACAATCCACAGAATAATAGTATATTAGTACTATAAAAGATAAATTTAGAATTATGCAGTCACTTTACAGGGTTAGTACAGGGGATTTACAAAGATTTTTGGATGCTCCAGAATTGTTGGGGGAATCCGAGGAAATGCAGATTGCTGTTGCTACTTTTCGCGAAACTCCCCGCAGTCTTTTAGCGGTTTTAGTTAACAGCGATTATTCCACAGTTGTGGAAGTTGCGAGATTACACGTTAATTGGGTGGGTGAAGTAAGGGAAGATTATCGGAAAGTTGTTTCGGAAGTGTTGCGAAATAAGGATTTGGGAGAAAATGACTCTTTAGCAGTGGAGTTGATGAAATTTGCTCCCGTACCTCCCGATTTTTTGAGTGAATGGGTTCCGGTGAATCGGTTAATTCAAGGATTGAAAAATGAATATATGCCGCTGCGGTATCGGTTGCAGTTGTTAGAAAGGTTAGCGCAAGAAGGGGAATTAGAAGCACGTTTGCAGGTAGCGGAATATAAAGAAACTCCGGTTTCACTGTTGGAATTGTTAGCTGGAGATTTGGATTTAGCGGTACGGTTAGCGGTGGAATTTAACCAAAATTGTCCGTCGGATGCGATCGAGTTGGTGAAAATTCAGCATGATTTGGCTGGGGATTGGGATGCGGATATTCGAGATTTGGAAGATTTGGGGGAGAGTCGTTGGGGTTGGGTGAGGTTGACGGTAGCGGAAAATCCTTTTGCTCCGGAAGATACTTTGATCAAGTTGGCAGCGGATGAGGAATTTCGGATAAGGTTAGCTGTAGCGAAGAATCCGGGAACGAGTGCGGATGTTCTGGCTGTTTTAGCGGAAAATTCTGATAAACAAATTCAAGGTGCTGTTGTAGAACATCCGAATATTGCTGAAGAGACATTGCATCAGTTGTTTGCTGATTATAAAAATTTAATTCAAAACAAGGACGATTTACCAGCGAGTATATTAGAGCGATTTTTCCGAGAAACATTTATAAGTACAGCACCTTGGAAATATAAATACGATTATTTTTTGTTGAGACAGCCAAATACACCAACTTGGATTTTAGCTGAATTAGCGAATATTGATTTAGAAGTATTGCGAGCGGAAAGATTAGAACAAGAGATTCGTAATAATTCAACTCCAGGCATTTCAAATAAATGGGTTGAGGATGATATTAGATATTTGGTAGATGTTGCTAAGCATGGGCAGGTTTCAGCAGAAATTTTGGAAAGATTAGTTGAATATCCTAATCCTGAAGTCAAATTGGCTGTTGCTTTTAATCAAAAGGCTTCAGAGGCTTTACGAATACAGTTGTTAGAAGAGTTTATAAATAATCGAGACAATAACATTATTAACATTATTGCTGAAAATTGTAATACTCCCATAGCGATGTTAGAACAAATCGCAGATAGATTGTCTCCATTCAACAGAATGATAGATACACTATCTCAATTTATGTCCGCTTCACCTGATAATGCTGTTTATGATATAGAAAATTTATTGAATCGGGTTCAAAATTTTATAGCCAATTATCAATCCCAAGAACAAATATTATTTCAGTTGCAACAAGATAGTGCATTTCGCGAGACTATCTTACAAGATTGGAATCAGTTTTTAGCTTCTTTGAGCGAGGAAGAAACTGAATATTTACAAGGTATAAGCCAATTCATACTTCTTAATTTTGGTATGGGAGGGGGAGTTCCATACAAAGACAGAGAATGGTTGGGTTCAGAATGGTCAAATCATATTCTTTTTGGTCTTTTGATGTTCAGAAATTTCGGATTCCAAAGTGATAAAGACCATCGAGTAATTGCAGCACATTTGATTCGTAATCCCAATACTCCTTCATCTATAAGAGAAAATTTGCTAGATGAATTTATCGAACCTCCGAATCCAAGGGGATATTATGAATATGAAAATGATTATGATGTTCGGATGGCGATCGCCTACAATCCTCAAACTCCAGAAGAACAGCGTATCGAATATTTGCAACAAGCGCTTACCTGTGGAAAACCAAGCGTTCAAGAAGAAATTGCTAAAAATCCTCAGACTCCAATAACTGTATTAGAATTTATTGCTGAACGTCGTAGAGGTGGAGTTCAAGACGTTATCAAAAATCCTAATGCTCCCGTTGGTGTTCTTAGAAAAGCTGCTCAAACAGATAATTCTTATACTCTAAGATTAGTTGCGGAAAATCCCAATACTCCCAAGGATTTAATTCAAAAGCTTGCTTCCGGTCATAATTTAACCAAAAATCCTAGTCTCAGTCGTCTTGATATTTATAAAATTCAATTGGAATTGGAAAGCGAACGTGAAAGTAATGAAGCATTGGAACTAGTAACCAAGCCAACCATTTATTATGATGCTTTTTCACCAATCGACACTCAACAAACTTTTACTCTTCAAAGTCTTCCCCGAATTTATAACCCCAGCAGCGATGATTTAGCAACCGTATTAACAGAATACGCTGATTCAGATAACGCTTTTGTGCGGTTTGTCACCCTACTTCATCCCGTTACACCAGGGGAAATATTAAATCAAGGTGCGAATTCTGCATCTTGGTTAGAAAGATATGCAGTTGCTGAGAATCAAGCGACATCTTTAGAAGTACGTGAAACACTTGCCCGTGATGGTAATTGGATTGTTAGAGCAGCAGCGAATCAAAGATTATCAAATAGTAATTAAAACTTGAAAAATAAAAAATAAAACATCATGAATAAAGAAACAAAGAAAATTGTAGCAACTTTAGAAATTTTCTTAGAATCTTGTCGTTGTATGAGATTTCCTGGGCATGAAGATGGTGGATATATTTATCCGTTTGTTTGGGAGACATCAAAGCAAGAGGAATTTAATCCGTTAAAGTTAAGTCTTTCAAAAGGATGGTTAAAGCAAACAGATGATGATGTAATACTTAAAAATTGGCAGGTAATGCAATATGTGATGTCTTTTCATAGATTTGATTTAGATACAGAGGAAATCAACCAAAAAGCAAGAATAATTCCAGAATTGTTTAAACTATTAACCGATAATTTACAAGAGTTAGAGTATTTTAATCTTAAAACTGCTTATAACCCGGTTGGTTTAGTTGTTGGTAAAACAATCGATGGAGATTGGTTTAGCGTATGTCCTACTGTCTACACAGAATCATTTATTCCACAAGAGCAAATTTCTCGAACTCGGCAAAATAAAAAAAATAATCTTGAAGAAATGGGAGAAAACACAAAACATTTAATTTTAAAAACTAAAGAAATTATCTTTAAGTTTGGAGAAATTATTTTACAGGGTGGTGATATTGATAATTATAACTGTAGTCATGATTACCGCATGGTTTACGCTGCTGGTAAAACCAAAGAATCAGCAATTGAAAAAGCTTTACAGACTTCAAGAATTTTAGAACTAAGTCAATTTCATAGCTTCTATTCAGATGGGGAGGATCTTGAAGAAGAATATGTAGATGAACCTGAAGAATGGGATTTTATCTATCAAAAATACACCCAAATAAATCAATTTTTGAATCAAACTTTTTCTGAAGTGATGATGTATAGATTTAGTTTCGGTTATTTAGAAAATATCTATATCATCGGTGAAACCAAAAATGGCGATCGCGCTGGTATTTATATAAAAAGCGAATTCATTTACAATCCCTAAACTAATTTTCCTAACCCACTAAGGTGGGTTTCCCCTGTGTAGCCGCGATTTGAATCGCCAGGTGCGGCATATTGTTTCGATTTCACCGTAGTTTGTCGTTGGTGCGTGACGCTACTATTCTTTTAGTTACGAGCCAAATTTATTCAAGCGTCACACACCCTACAAATAAAAATTATAAATATTCTTAATCGCCAGGTGTATATTTTTTCAACTAATTATAATTAGCTTAAAATAATAACTTTCATCTAACACCAACCAAAGTTTATGAAGACGTAGCAGTGCGAAGTCTCTACACCTAATTGCGTAATTACACCCTTATACCGTCAAAATAACACTTCATATAATATTAATATAAAAATCTTATTTATTTGCTCGTAGTAAGGGATTTATCCCTTCTATTAACATCTAAATTTATATTTACCCGATCAATTTAACAACCAACTTTAATCATGTCATCTACCTTAAATACACTTATCGAAGGTGTAAGTGCAATTCAGCGTGGAAATTTTTCTACCGCGATAGAATTATTGGAAGAATACTGTCAAAACTATGAAACAGATTCCGATGCTAACTTTTCAGAATATATTTACGCACAACAACACATTGTCAAAGCTTACGGTTATCTCGGAGACAAAGCTAAAGCAATTCAACACACTAAGGAATTAGCCACAAACGGACATCCTCAAGTAAGAAAATGGGCTAAACGGGTACTTGCTTATTTATCTCCAGAAGCTTATCAATCGCTACCACAAGAAGTTATTGAGAGCGATAATCAGCCGCTTTGGGATAGTGAATCTGCAAAGTTGGTATTGCATTCAATAAATGACTATTTAGAATTTGGAAGTAATTCTCATGTTGTAGAAACTTTAGAAACAGCTTGCGAAAGTCTAAAATTTAATACTAAAGAACATCTTTACGCACAAGTATTATTAATTGAAGCCTACCATGCCAACGGACAATCAAAAAATGCGATCGCGCTTTGCAATCAACTTCTTAACAGCAATCATTATATAAGTCGATTAATTGCAAATCAATATCTATCTTCTTTGTCAAATAACAAATATAAAAAAACAAGAAATACAGAAAACAATACGGAATTATTAACTTCCAGAGAAGCATCAGTTATTTATCAACAGGGATATAATGCGTTGATAGATAAAAATTATGCTGAAGCATTTGAAATCCTTGAAGAATATTGTGAAAGTACTTTACCGGGAACTAGAGAATATCTACAAGCTAGTAAATATTTAGTGCATTTTTATCAAAATAGTGGAGAATTTGAACGAGCTACTTCACTTTGCATAAAATTAATAACAAGCGAGGATAAGCTTAGTCACAGATGGGCAAGAGAATTATTATTTACCGATCTTTTTCGTGAAAATCCACCTGAAAATTTTATTGAAACAGAGGATTTAGCTTTAGAAATAAAAAATTTTGATAAATCAACCGTTATCGTAAATACTCAATCTCAAACTCCAACTTCAAAATCTATTTTAAAACCATTTCGTTTAAAAACGCTTGATGAATTTGAGCAATTTTATCAACAAAGTTTACTGAATAATTTGAAAATATTTGAAATCAGACGAAAACAAGCAATAGCAATAATTATTGTTTGTAATATTACTGCTTTGACTATACTATTCTTTTTTTCCCAATTCCCAAATTTAATTTATTTGTTACTAATTATAACATTTTCTATTATCTATTTTTTGTTTTATGATTGTGTATTTAAAGCTTTTACTTATAAACTGGATGATAAGATAATTAAAAACCTATATCAATTTATCGATCCAAATCAACATTTAAATATATCAACAGTATCTTCAGAGAAAGAAAACGATCGAACTCTTTTCGATATAGGTAAAAGTCAACTCTTCAATGCATTTTTTGAACCTAATTTTATTCACCAAAATAATATAATCGGTGGAAAGATAAATACTCAAGATATCAGATTATCCACAGTTAATATTAGTTCAGCTACAAATTATCCTTGGACGAAAATTTACAATATAAATAAAAAACAGAATGTCAAAACAGTACCCGTAGTTTCCTTTTTTGCAGCAATTTCATTGCTCGCTTTTCGATTATCAAAAGGGATACCCTATTTAATTAAGCGAATCATATACGGTAAAAATATTGATTTCCAACGTTTCCAAATTGAGGTACTAAAAAATCAAAGTTACAATACTCAAGTTTTTAAAGGCTTATTTTTTACTGCTAAATCTAATAAATTATCTCAAGCATTGACAGTAATTAGACCAAAATTATTAGAAACCGAGATAAACTTGCTATATTACGGTAAAAAACAATTTATCAAACTTGAAAATTCCGAGTTTAATTCTTTATTTACAGTTTACAGCGAAGACCAAGTACAAGCAAATAATATTTTATCTACCAGCTTGATAGAAAAGCTAGTTAGGTTTTGTAAACAATTTAATAGAAATATTTATGTTTCTTTTGTAGATGACATGATATACATTGCCATAGAATATCCCGAAGGAATTTTTGAACCAAATTTATTTAAAAGTATGCTTCGATTAGCACCTTTACAAGAGTATTATCAAGCAATACAGTTAATGTTGGGAATTATAGAAGATTTGGAAAAAAGTAATTTGTAGGGTGTGTTATGGCGCGATAATTAATCTTGATTATAACGGAATATGTATTTTTCGCGGCTAGCGCACCATTTTCATCTGATTATTAAAAAATTATGGTGCGTTGCGCTGTTGCGACAACACACCCTACAATTTACATCCTCTCCAAAACCTCAATTCCCAACAAGTTTAAACCCAATTTCAAAGTTCTCGCTGTCAAATCGCATAAAGCTAACCGCGATGTTTTAACAGGCTCTTCCGATTTCAAAACCGGACAATTCTCAAAAAACTGGTTGAATTTTTCACTTAATTGATAAAGGTATTCGCATAATCTATTCGGAAGCAATTCTTGCTCAACTTCAGCAACAACCTCATCTAGTTGTAAGATATGTTTTGCTAAAGTTAATTCAGCTTCTTCTTTGAGCATAATTTTGATATTGTCACCCAAGTTATTATAGTCAATATCACCTTTACGACTAATACTTTGAGTTCGTGCATAAGCATAAAGCATATAAGGTGCGGTATTACCTTTGAGCGCAAGCATTTTATCAAAGCTAAATTTATAGTTACCAGTACGGTTTTGACTCAAATCGGCATATTTAACCGCGCTGATTCCCACAACTTTGGCAACGTTAGCAATAAATTCTTCTGTTTCTTCTCTTCCTTCTTCCTCTTTCAACCTTGTTTCTAAATCATTACGACAGCGAGAAACTGCTTCATCTAATAAATCCCGCAGTCTTACCGTTTCTCCAGAACGAGTTTTGAGTTTTTTCCCGTCTTCTCCTAATACCAAACCGAAGGGTACGTGAACGATTTCGACATCTTCGGGAATCCAATTAGCGCGGTTTGCTACTTGAAAAACTCCTGCAAAATGGTTTGCTTGTCCAGCGTCGGTGACATAAATTAATCTTTTGGCTTCGTCTTTTTGTATCCGGTAACGTAATGCTGCTAAATCTGTTGTTGCGTAGTTATAACCGCCATCGGATTTTTGTACAATTAACGGTAAAGGTTCTCCTTCTCTATTTTTAAATCCTTCTAAAAATACAACTTTTGCACCATCGCTTTCTTCTAATAATCCAGTTTTATTTAAATCTTCCACGACTTCCGGTAACAGAGGATTGTAGAAAGATTCACCTCTTTCTTCTACGTTAATATCCAGTAAATCGTAAATTATCTGAAACTCTTGTCGCGATTGTTCGCAAAGTAACTTCCAAGCATGAACTGTATCTTCTGCTCCTGCTTGCAATTTGACAACTTCTTGCCGAGATTTTTCTTGAAACTCATCATCTTCATCAAACCGTTTTTTGGCTTGCTTGTAAAAATTAACTAAATCTCCGATTTCCAAAGCATTCGCAGTAGTCAACGCTGAGGGTGAAACTTCCCGGAGATAAGTAATCAACATTCCAAACTGCGTACCCCAGTCACCAACGTGATTTAACCGGATTACATTATGTCCCCAGAATTCCAAAATTCGTGCGATCGCATCACCGATAATAGTAGAGCGCAAATGTCCGA
Organism: uncultured cyanobacterium; assembly: GCA_963740315.1. GTDB lineage: Bacteria > Cyanobacteriota > Cyanobacteriia > Cyanobacteriales > Nostocaceae > Rivularia. The sequence goes on along the minus strand of CAVUDP010000001.1, from coordinate 863,303 downwards.
CGTGCATTTCCTTGGCAATATTCGGGCTGGAAAAATCTACAACCTCGCGCTTGGGATGTTTTGCGGTGGGTACTCCCAAACGTGCATCGGTTTGAATCGAATTTAACTCGGCTTCGAGATAAGATGTTTGTAACCGTAAATTGATAAAACCGGGGCCAGCAATTTCTGGTTTCTCGCAAATATCGGAGACATCAAGATTATCTACTACCTCTTGTGCAATATCTCTCGGCTTTTTTCCCAACTTCTTCGCCAAAGACAAAGCCATATTTGCTTGAAAATCGCCAAACTTGGGATTTGACGCAGGAACTAAAATTGGATCGGTATCGGCATATTCATCACCGAAAGCCTTACCTAAAGCCTGTTTTAACTTTTCTTTTAGATGTTCTTGTGTAGCGTTCATATGTAAATTTTCTCTTAATCTTACTGCTTACTCTTTAGGAATACAAAAAAGCATATTAATTGATTTTAGGACTTTGTAGCTGACTTAAAATTCTACAATCTGACAGATGTATTCTACCGCTTAGTATTCTTTGCTGGCGGTTTGGTACATCTATATATATAGTTGCTGGTGAAAATATTTACTTATCCAGCTTGATATAAAAAAGCGATTTAACACGGGGTTTTTAGCTGAAATCGGCGGTATTTAATCGCACTGTGGTTTCAGACAACGATTTAATTGCAAAACTTACTCGATATCGAATCGTTATTTCGCGAACAGCATTTTCAAGATTTCGATAATTTGCATCACTTTTTGATGTCGTAACAACTATATCTTCTAACTCATGATTAGATTCGGATTCTCCTATAATTGGAGTCATTTCTTCTATTTGAGTAATATTTTTAATTTCAATATTTGCTGATTCTGCTAAAAGTTTGGCATGACGGTAAGCATTTTTAATCGCTTCTTTTTTTGCTTGTTCCTTAACTTCTAAACTTGCGCTAAATACAGTCTGACGCATATCTAAAGTAAATGAATAGCGAGGTTTTTTGAATAATCTCTCTAATGTAGATACAGCCATAATTAAACGAGATAGATCGGAACAAGAGATAATCATTTTCTGACGTGCTTCTTGTCTAATTCTTCGACGATTTAAAGAGCGTTCCCGTATATCCATACCCCCTTCTTTTAATTCAAATTCTTTTAAACCATTTGATAATAAAGCTTCAATACAAAGATTCCGTAGAACAGTAACTTCATTTAAAGGAATTTTCGTGCGATTTGTCCATACAATTATATTGATATCGGCAACGTATTTTTGTACTGTTTCTAAATATTTAGATTCTCCGATAACTTCGATGTGAGATTCCATATTAATTTAAGCTTGATAAAACAAACGCAGTAACTCTAAGTTATATTGCATGAGAAAACAAAAATTGTCACATAAATGGATATTCCAATAAATTATCTTATCCTAATCGCAACTACTATCTATCAAACTATAGCAACCTGGATTGAAGATAAAAAATCTCCTCCAGGGCAACTTATTGATATTGGAGGCTATAACTTACATTTATATACGATGGGTGAATCCCTTCCAACAGTTGTATTAGACCATAGTTTGGGTGGAATTGAAGGTTATTTACTCATCGAAGATATTGCTAAAATTGCACGAGTATGCATCTACGATCGCGCTGGATATGGTTGGAGCCAGCGTAGCCCTTTCCAAAGAAGCAGCGAAAATATTGTTAAGGAACTAGATACCCTTTTAAATAGGGCTGGAATCGAACCACCATATATTTTAGTGGGAGATTCTTTTGGAAGTTACAACGTGCGGCTGTATGCACATAAATATCCTGGAAAGGTTGTCGGAATGGTGTTGACAGATGGACTCCACGAAGCTGGAATGCTCAATATGCCTTTGAGTTTAAAAATTTTGCAGCTTTTCTTTGCTTCAGGATTTATGATGTCAATTTTGGGTTCGATCTTTGGTATTATCCGTTTGCTGAAAACAATTGGAGCATTTGAATTTATCAAGCCAGAATTACGCCAATTTTCTCAACATTCCCTCAATCCAATTAAGCATTCTTTTTGTAGAGTGAAACATTGGATTACCATGACTCAAGAAATATTAACTCTTGATATTAGTGCCCGTCATGTGAGTAAAGCAAATCAATTTGGTGCATTACCTATAGTTAGTATTAAAGCCGATTCTTTCTTCAAGCCTTCTATATGGACTTTTGCTTTACCGTTAAAAGCTGCTAATCAACTACGAGAAAAGATGCACGCCGAATTACTCAAATTATCTAGCGATTGCATTCAATTACAAGCACCCAAAAGTGACCACTTTGTTTGGGTTGATAGTCCAGAAGTGATTTTAAATGCTATTCAAATTATTTTAAATAAAGTAGATTATAACAATCAATAGAAAACCAATAAACCTTATATTAAATTTCTCATGCGTATTTCTAAATTTATCTCTAATCTTGGATGGCTTTACGTCGTTTTATTTTGTCTGTGGATTTTATTACGATTCCTTTTCTTCGATAGTTTTTGGTGGTTGGCGTTAATTAACACTGTAGCTCTATATATTTTCGTTCCATTAATTATATTCTTACCATTTGCCCTCTTATGTCGTTACTGGCGGTTATTTTTTGCGCTTTGTTTTCCTTTGGGTTTATTTATTGGTTTGTACGGTTCTTTTTTTCTACCGTCTTTATCTGCTCCCATTACTCAAAATCAGCCAATTATAAAAGCAATGACATTCAATATGCTTTTTAATAATGATGATTATGATTCAATCGCTAAAATGGTTGCTGAAAATAAACCTGATATTATTGGTTTACAAGAAGTGCGATCGCAAACTGCACCTATCTTAAAGAAACGCTTTGCTGCATATTATCCTTACAGCGCTTTTCATCCCGTTGAACTTTCTCATAATGTAGGTATTTTAAGTCGCTTTCCGATTGATAAATTGATTGCTTTGCCCGCACCACCGATACAGCGAGGAATTCAAGTAACGCTTCGTTTAAATAATGGGGAACCAATAGAGGCAATAGTTGCACATCTGACTCCAAATTACCCTCTGAATAAATTTATGCAATTAGCTGAGTATTGGTACAAAAGTCGGGCTGCGGAAGTGTCTTATTTAAGCAACATTGTAAAACAATACGATCAACCGATGATAGTTATGTGCGACTGTAACTTTACCGATACATCAGAAACTTATTCTCAAATGCAAAATGCCTTGAAGGATAGTTTTCATGAAGCAGGATGGGGTTTCGGACATACATACCCAAGTAGATTTTTTCCTGTTGGCAGAATTGATTATATTTGGCATACAAAACAACTTCAAACCGTTGATGCTTATGTTGGTAAAGGAGGAGGTTCAGATCATCTTAGTGCGATCGCGAAGTTGCAACTTGTAAATTAAGACAAAGCTTTCAATAATATATTTTAGATAAAATTAAATTACATATTATGGGAGACTAATTATGACAGTAACTCTAGCCAAATGGGCGATCGAAGAATATCACCAGATGATTGAAGCGGGAATATTTGATAATCGTCGCGTGGAATTATTAAGGGGAGAAATTGTAGAGATGTCACCTGAAGGGAAACCACACGCTTATTTTAGTACTGAAGCTGGGGAATACTTAACTAAGCTATTGGATAATCTTGCAAAAATTCGTCAAGCAAAACCGATTACGCTTCCAAATAATTCCGAACCCGAACCCGATATTGCTATAGTTAAACCATTAGGACGCGAATATTTAGAACATCATCCTTATCCCGAAAATATTTTCTGGTTAATTGAATATTCCAATTCCAGTTTAGAGAAAGACTTGGAAACGAAAACTAAGATTTATGCTGAAGTTGGAATTATTGAATATTGGGTGGTAAATCTGAAAAAAAGACATTTAATTATATTTAGGCAACCATCAGATGGGGAATACGCTTCAAAATCTACAATAACCGAAGGGAAGATTTACCCGTTGGCGTTTCCAGATATAGCTGTATCTGTAGAAATGATTGTGAGTAATTGATTATTGCGAGCAGGCTGCTGTAAGTATGGGTTTTTGAAAATTATTTGCTCGAAACCATTTTTCATTGGGATATGGTTTGACATTTTGAGGCTGACGTTTGTTATCAAAGCTTCCAATACTTAAACGATAAAGCATTTGCCTGCGGCAGTTGCCAGCATATAAAACATATTGTCCATCAACATAGGCATCAAATACAACGTTTTCACCTCGGCGTATTGTTGTATTTGTACCAATATAATCCGGTTGAGGTTTTGGATTCCCTTCTCTTAAAATAGCAGTTCCCGGTACGGCTTTCCATTGAATATTGTATTGAGCATTTGCTTGAGTAGATGGAAGCAGCGTTAATGCGATCGCAATTGGTATTTTGACACTCCCCTTCAATTTATTGATGGGGATTCTTGCTTCATCCGTCCGCTCTAGAAATCTAAATACGATTATTCAAATCTCCCCGTTTAGATACGTCCACAAGCTCACACGGACTGCCCGACCGCGTTTGAAATTATTTATTCAATTTCTTGCTTTGACTCCCATATTTATACAAGATTTTGGGCTTATTGCCCCCAGGGTTCCGGATCGGGGTCTGTCCGCTAGACCTGCTAGGCTTTTTAAATGTGCGCTTTACCGCTAGATAAATAATATCACGAAAAGCGATGAAACTGGCGACCTTTAGTCGCGAGCGCACCACACCCCCATAATTATAAATTAGGGGCACTGTGCGCGGGTTCGGTAGAAATTAGTGTAAAAAAAGCTTTCATTTTCACTTCTATATATGATGTATTCGTCTCAATAAATTTTCATACTCAAATCCAACCATTTTGACTGAGTAATCGGCGCACTACTCGAAATATAATCAACCCCAGTTTCAGCTATAGCGCGGATAGTTTCCAAATTTACGTTACCAGAAGCTTCAATTTTCACTTTTATATCATGCTGACGAATCGCTTTTACAGCTTCGCGCATCATATCAAGCTTCATGTTATCCAACATAATAATGTCAGCTTGATATTCCAAAGCTTCTTTAACCTGCTCTAAATTTTCTGTCTCTACTTCTATAGTTAAAGGATAAGGAATCCGCGCACGAATACAAGTTATCGCTTTCCCAATTCCACCCGCAGCAGCAATATGGTTATCTTTGATCATCACCGCATCATCCAAACCCATCCGATGATTAATAGCACCGCCAACTTGAGTAGCGTATTTTTCTAAAATCCTCAAACCTGGTGTAGTCTTGCGAGTATCTACAAATAAAGTAGGTAAATTATCAATTTTTTCAACATACTTCCGAGTCAGCGTTGCAATACCACTCAAACGCATCGCCAAATTCAAAGCTACTCTTTCCCCCGTCAACAAAGCATCAAGGGAGCCTTTTATCTGAGCTATAACTTTCCCCTGCTCGCAAAATTCTCCTTCTTTCACCAAGGCATTAAAATCAACCTTTTCGTTTAAAAGTTGAAATACTCTACCAGCAATAGGTAATCCAGCCACCACACCATTAGCTTTGGCTACCCACCGTGCCGTACCTTCCGCTTCATCTTGAGTTAAAAGACATTGCGTAGTGCGATCGCCTCTACCGATATCTTCTCGCAACCACTCTTTGAGATGATTATCCAAAATAATAAATGGAGGCAATACAGCCGATGTGGTTTCCATGAAAAATTGTTTTGCTAAATTTTGCGTTTACTATTTTTAAGGTAGTACGAGATTGTCCTACTCATCAAACTCAAAAAACGGGTTCCAGGCAACTTCCCATAAATGTCCGTCAAAATCCGCGAAATATCCGCTGTAACCGCCCCAAAAAACTTTTTCAGCTTTTTTGACGATAGTTGCTCCCAAATTTTCTACTTTTTTAAGTACTTCATCTACTTCCGCTTCCTCTTTCGCGTTGTAAGCAAGCGTAATTCCAGAAAAGCCGTTACCACCAGAGTTAGTTTTTACATCTTCAGCCAACTTCTCTCGTGGATAAAGAGAAAGCACAACACCACCCATCTGGAAGAAAGCAATATTTTCCGTACTTGCGATCGATGGCTTCCATCCCAGCCCATCTATATAGAACTTCAAAGAGCGCTTTAAATCTTTGACTCCCAAAGTCACTATATTTAATTTCTGTCTCATAGGGCAGTTTAGTAAATTGATTAGTTCATCAATACTATATTATTTCACCTTCAGTCCTTAGTAAGGCTTGAATCGCAAACACCTTTAACTAAAACCAAACTGTTGAAACTTTGGCGAAACACTACAGTTACAAGTCTTGACTTACTCCAAATCTCTATATATATAGTCCGAGCAGGCGGACTTTGCTTGTCTAACAATGGTTTCAACAGCCAAACATCAAAAAAGAATTCTCATATATATAGTCCGCGCAGGCGGACTTTGCTTGTGTAGGCGCGGCTTTAACCGCCAGCTTTAAATATTCATGTATGGCTTCCAAGGTTTCAAGCCCCAACTTGGAGCATCTCAAATCAAAATCCGCCAGTTATTTTGTTCGCCATAGAGCTAAACCAGCAAAGTTTATTCCCACCGAGGACTTTTTCAAAAAAAATCTAAAAAAAAATTAACCTCAAAACCTTTGAAACGTAAGGCTTCTAGCAATCGACTAAAATATTTTCCAAAAAACTTTGAAAAAAGTGTTGACACGAATAGGTTCTCTCGGTACTATGTATAAGTGCCTGAGAGAGAGAAACGCGAAACGCCGACTCCTCAAGGGTTCCGAACCAAGAAAATTATATATTTGTTTGAAAGCCAGTATACCATAAATGGTCTGCGTTAGTAAAGTAATTAACCACAACTGAGGTTTAAATCAGTTAGTCAAGGACAAAACAATGCTTAGTTAGTTATGTATTTAACTGTGAGCTAAGTATTGTATCCATCAAAACGGAGAGTTTGATCCTGGCTCAGGATGAACGCTGGCGGCGTGCCTAACACATGCAAGTCGAACGGTCTCTTCGGAGATAGTGGCGGACGGGTGAGTAACGCGTGAGAATCTGCCTTTAGGTTCGGGACAACAGTTGGAAACGACTGCTAATACCGAATGTGTCGCAAGATGAAAGATTTATTGCCTAAAGATGAGCTCGCGTCCGATTAGCTAGTTGGTGTGGTAAAAGCGCACCAAGGCGACGATCGGTAGCTGGTCTGAGAGGATGATCAGCCACACTGGGACTGAGACACGGCCCAGACTCCTACGGGAGGCAGCAGTGGGGAATTTTCCGCAATGGGCGAAAGCCTGACGGAGCAACGCCGCGTGAGGGAGGAAGGCTCTTGGGTTGTAAACCTCTTTTATCAAGGAAGATAATGACGGTACTTGATGAATCAGCATCGGCTAACTCCGTGCCAGCAGCCGCGGTAATACGGAGGATGCAAGCGTTATCCGGAATAATTGGGCGTAAAGCGTTCGTAGGTGGTTCTGTAAGTCTGCTGTTAAAGCGTGTAGCTTAACTACATATAGGCGGTGGAAACTACAAAACTAGAGTGCGTTCGGGGTAGAGGGAATTCCTGGTGTAGCGGTGAAATGCGTAGAGATCAGGAAGAACACCGGTGGCGAAGGCGCTCTACTAGGCCGCAACTGACACTGAGGGACGAAAGCTAGGGGAGCGAATGGGATTAGATACCCCAGTAGTCCTAGCTGTAAACGATGGATACTAGGCGTTGTCTGTATCGACCCGGACAGTGCCGTAGCTAACGCGTTAAGTATCCCGCCTGGGGAGTACGCACGCAAGTGTGAAACTCAAAGGAATTGACGGGGGCCCGCACAAGCGGTGGAGTATGTGGTTTAATTCGATGCAACGCGAAGAACCTTACCAAGGCTTGACATGTCCGGAAGTTCTGGGAAACTAGAATGTGCCTTCGGGAACCGGAACACAGGTGGTGCATGGCTGTCGTCAGCTCGTGTCGTGAGATGTTGGGTTAAGTCCCGCAACGAGCGCAACCCTCGTTTTTAGTTGCCAGCACTTCGGGTGGGCACTCTAGAGAGACTGCCGGTGACAAACCGGAGGAAGGTGGGGATGACGTCAAGTCATCATGCCCCTTACGTCTTGGGCTACACACGTACTACAATGCTATGGACAAAGAGCAGCCAGCTAGCGATAGTGCGCTAATCTCATAAACCATGGCTCAGTTCAGATCGCAGGCTGCAACTCGCCTGCGTGAAGTAGGAATCGCTAGTAATTGCAGGTCAGCATACTGCAGTGAATTCGTTCCCGGGCCTTGTACACACCGCCCGTCACACCATGGAAGTTGGTCACGCCCGAAGTCGTTACCCTAACCGTTCGCGGAGGGGGATGCCGAAGGTAGGACTGATGACTGGGGTGAAGTCGTAACAAGGTAGCCGTACCGGAAGGTGTGGCTGGATCACCTCCTTTTAGGGAGACCTAACCACTCATACATTAAAAGCAATTTGCCATTAGATGATGAGAAGGTACATCCTAGGTCGTAACGTAGATTAGGTATTACTTTTGGCTTTCAAACAATTATAGGTTCGGTAATTAATTAGTTAATTATATTTAATAATATAAATTGATTAGTTAATTGATTATCACTTATGGGCTATTAGCTCAGGTGGTTAGAGCGCACCCCTGATAAGGGTGAGGTCCCTGGTTCGAGTCCAGGATGGCCCACCTGAAACAGTGAGCAGTGAACAGTGAACAGTATTCAATTAATTTGATAACTGGTAATTGATAACTCTTAGCTGTAGATGGGGGTATAGCTCAGTTGGTAGAGCGCTGCCTTTGCAAGGCAGATGTCAGCGGTTCGAGTCCGCTTACCTCCACCAAAATTTTTATTCATCATAAGTATGGAATTTCAGCACCCAGACTAATAAAAGTCGGAATGCTGGATTGTTATCCAGTCAGAACCTTGAAAACTGCATATTCACGCGAAAATGATTTTAGGTAGTGTTTAATTGCGTAAAAGTAATTAGATATTGTATCTAGATATCCTATTTTGTCAAAATGATTGTATTGGAACATCAATGTGGTCAAGCTACAAAGGGCTAATGGTGGATACCTAGGCACGTAGAGGCGATGAAGGACGTGGCTACCGACGAAACGTTCCGGGGAGCTGGAAGCAAGCTATGAGCCGGAAATGTCCGAATGGGACAACCCTTTAGACGACCTGCTGAATATATAGGCAGGAACGAGCCAACCCGGCGAATTGAAACATCTTAGTAGCCGGAGGAAAAGAAAACAAAAGTGATTCCCCTAGTAGCGGTGAGCGGACGGGGAATAGCCTAAACTGTATTGCTTGCAATACAGGGTTGTGGGACAGTGACATGGAATCGGTAGATTAGATGAAGCAGCGAAATACTGCACCAGAGAAGGTGAAAGTCCTGTAGTCGAAAATTGAACGATACTAACTGAATCCCGAGTAGCTAGGGGCACGTGAAATCCCTAGTGAATCAGCGAGGACCATCTCGTAAGGCTAAATACTACTACGTGACCGATAGCGAAAAGTACCGCGAGGGAAAGGTGAAAAGAACCCCGGAAGGGGAGTGAAATAGAACATGAAACCATTAGCCTACAAGCAGTTGAAGCACGATTAAACGTGTGACAGCGTGCCTGTTGAAGAATGAGCCGGCGACTTATAAGTACTGGTAGGTTAAGGCGGGAATGCCGGAGCCAAAGAGAAATCGAGTCTGAATAGGGCGTTAATCAGTATTTATAGACCCGAACCCTGGCGATCTAACCATGTCCAGGATGAAGCTTGGGTAACACCAAGTGGAGGTCCGAACCGACTGATGTTGAAAAATCAGCGGATGAGGTGTGGTTAGGGGTGAAATGCCAATCGAGCCAGGAGCTAGCTGGTTCTCCCCGAAATGTGTTGAGGCGCAGCGGTAACGATTATATCTGGGGGGTAAAGCACTGTTTCGGTGCGGGCTGCGAAAGCGGTACCAAATCGAGACAAACTCAGAATACCCAGAGAACACGTTGCCAGTGAGACGGTGGGGGATAAGCTTCATCGTCAAGAGGGAAACAGCCCAGACCGCCAGCTAAGGTCCCAAAATCATTACTAAGTGGCAAAGGAGGTGGGAGTGCATAGACAACCAGGAGGTTTGCCTAGAAGCAGCCATCCTTGAAAGAGTGCGTAATAGCTCACTGGTCAAGCGCTCCTGCGCCGAAAATGAATGGGACTAAGTAATGTACCGAAGCTGCGGACTTACATTGTAAGTGGTAGGGGAGCGTTCTATACGGGTAGAAGCAATAGCGGCGAGCAGTTGTGGACTGTATAGAAGTGAGAATGTCGGCTTGAGTAGCGAAAATATATGTGAGAATCATATACCCCGAAACCCTAAGGGTTCCTCCGCCAGGTTCGTCCTCGGAGGGTTAGTCGGGACCTAAGGCGAGGCTGAAGAGCGTAGTCGATGGACATAGGGTCAATAGTCCCTAACTATTAAGTGGGAGCATGGTCAGGACGCATTAAGGATAGCTACACCCTGATTGGATTGGGAGTCTTCTACGGAAGGCGCGTAGTGAAGAATAGTGCCAAGAAAAGCCGATTATGTGTTGAAAGCTTAATACCCGTACCCGAAACCGACACAGGTAGGGAGGTTGAGTAAACTAAGGGGCGCGAGATAACTCTCTCTAAGGAACTCGGCAAAATGACCCCGTAACTTCGGAAGAAGGGGTGCCTGCGAGAGCAGGTCACAGTAAAGAGGCCCAGGCGACTGTTTACCAAAAACACAGGTCTCTGCAAACTCGTAAGAGGACGTATAGGGGCTGACGCCTGCCCAGTGCCGGAAGGTTAAGGAAGTCGGTCAGGAGCTTGCTTTAAAGCTGACGACTGAAGCCCCGGTGAACGGCGGCCGTAACTATAACGGTCCTAAGGTAGCGAAATTCCTTGTCGGGTAAGTTCCGACCCGCACGAAAGGCGTAACGATCTGGGCACTGTCTCGGAGAGAGGCTCGGCGAAATAGGATTGTCTGTGAAGATACGGACTACCTGCACCCGGACAGAAAGACCCTATGAAGCTTTACTGTAGTCTGGAATTGGGTTCGGGCTTGGCTTGCGCAGTATAGGTGGGAGGCGTTGAAGCATTCCTTGTGGGGAATGTGGAGCCAACAGTGAGATACCACTCTGGCGAAGCTAGAATTCTAACCTACTTCCGTTAGCCGGAAGAGGAACAGTTTCAGATGGGCAGTTTGACTGGGGCGGTCGCCTCCTAAAAGGTAACGGAGGCGCGCAAAGGTTCTCTCAGCACGCTTGGAAACCGTGCGTCGAGTGTAAAGGCAATAAGAGAGCTTGACTGCAAGACTTACAAGTCGAGCAGGTACGAAAGTAGGCCTTAGTGATCCGACGGTTCAGAATGGAATGGCCGTCGCTCAACGGATAAAAGTTACTCTAGGGATAACAGGCTGATCTCCCCCAAGAGTCCACATCGACGGGGAGGTTTGGCACCTCGATGTCGGCTCATCGCAACCTGGGGCGGAAGTACGTCCCAAGGGTTGGGCTGTTCGCCCATTAAAGCGGTACGTGAGCTGGGTTCAGAACGTCGTGAGACAGTTCGGTCCATATCCGGTGCAGGCGCAAGAACATTGAGAGGAGTCCTCCTTAGTACGAGAGGACCGGGAGGGACGCACCGCTGGTGTACCAGTTATCGTGCCAACGGTAAACGCTGGGTAGCCAAGTGCGGAGCGGATAACCGCTGAAAGCATCTAAGTGGGAAGCCCACCTCAAGATGAGTGTTCTCACTACATAAGTAGGTAAGGTCACGGGAAGAATACCCGTTAATAGGTGGTAGGTGGAAGTGCAGTAATGTATGTAGCCGAGCCATGCTAACAGACCGAGGGCTTGACCTCTATCAATTGATGTTCAATGTATTAAAGATAACAATCATTACAAATAGCGTGAATATGCAGCCTTCAGGGATTCTGTATTCCCTACAAGTTTCCTGGTGCCTATGGCGCGGTGGAACCACACTGACTCCATCCCGAACTCAGAGGTGAAACGCTGTTGCGGCGACGATAGTTGGAGGGTTGCCTCCTGTGAAAATAGCTCGGTGCCAGGTTTTTAATTCAAACAAGATAGAATAAAAAAACCCTTCTGTGATATTCAGAGGGGTTTTTTTATATTTAGATTATTTTGATTAGATTTCATTTGCCAGCTTTCTCAAAATTTACCCATACAGGTCAACTTCACTAAACTTGGTATTATCGAAGTTAGCACCAAGCAGGTCGCAATCTTTAAAAGTAGATTGAAACAGGTCGGCTTGATCCCAGATAGTATTACTGAAGTTACAGCGAACGAAAATACAAGTGCAAATATTGTTGATCCCAGTCATATCGGAACCACTTAAGTCAACGTTTTCCCACTTCCAAAAGTGCCAGACACTGTATCGCAAATTAGCTCTTCTCAAAATAGCACCACTGAAATCAATATCAATAGAGGAACCCTCCAGATTAATATCGCTGAGGTTAATACCTCTGAACAAACCTTCACGCAATTCACTAATAACAATTCCGCTAAAATTTCTTCCTCCAGCAATATAACGTTGCAACAATTCCTCAGCAGTCATAATTTGCTTCAATTCATTAATAAATTTAAAGATAACTCATTTACCAACCCGCTTTAACCCAGATATTTGTAGCGTCATTTTATCTTTTGCCGTCATCCACTAAATCAGGATGGTGCGTTAGACCCGTAGATAGATTATCGTTTTAAATGATACATAATCGTGGGTCTAACACACCCTACAAGAAAAACTAATTCTTACTTCTTTTCCGTTTCAACTGTAAGTACCTGCGGTGGTGTCGCATCTGGGGGATACAGTAAATCAACTTCTACAAGTCTCTTATCACCTGGTTTCATATTTAATATTGTTAAGGGTTCGCCTCGATCGCCTCTATTTTGTACCAAATGTAAGTAGCGGGTACGGGGTAATCCTCTGTCATCTGTATAACGCACCCTTACCGTACCGCGAAAAAATACTCTTTTATCTGGATTATCAAAGAAGCGTAACCCGTTTTGGGTTAATTTATCTTCTTTTATCGGTGTTTGCAATGATACTTTAACAGTTTGCGGTGTATCCGATTTATTTAATAAAGGTAACTGCAAACTGTATAAAATCCCATAGTTTCCGTGAGCGTAATATGCAGTGTCGGGATAGCGTGCTAACATCTGGGCACTTTGAATTTGGTTGGTTCCTAATGTTCCGCGATGTAGGGTAGCAATACCGTAGGAAAAAGCTTCACCCGATTGAGGAATTGTAAGATAAGTCTTTTTAGGGCGATCGACGACTAAAGAATTCCATTGAGAACCTTTTGCAACTCCGGAGACTCTTCCGTAAATAATTGGTTTGTCGATGTCTTCTGGTGGAGTAGGTGCTTTATCTCTTGGTCCTGCTAAGTTACCTTTATCAAGTAAATTTTGCCATTCTTGTAATGTTGGGGCACGCTCGCTTCCATTAACGTTTTTTGGTGCAAACATTGCTAAAGAAGCAGCATATACCTTACCACTACTCCACAATCTTATTAAAGTAGAACGTCCATTAATAGGTGGCTCCAGTTCTTTAACAGGAATTGGTGCGTTTAATAACATTCGACTTTCCCCTGCTGGAATTATTAATTGAGTGGGTAAAGACGATTGACGGCGTTTTCTAAGAATATCGCTCATAACCCGACTTCCAGGACCAGAAAACACCGTACCAAAATAATTATTTTTTTGGGATGGTAAATCAATGAATGGCGCATCCGGTTGACTTAAATAACTCGCTGCGTGTAATACATTTACCGTTACAGGTTGCGAGGTGGGGTTATGCAGCATTATCCCCAGATATAAAGTTCTTAAATCCGAAGGTTCGGATGCTTTGGCAACATGATGAGCAAATATATCAAATCTTCCTTTGAAAGGGAAATTAAGGTGCGCTTCGGGTACTTTCTTTCTTCTCCCCCGAAATGTTGAAAGCAGAATTCCTTCTTCGAGAACTAATTCCGGACTGTTGCTATTAAAAACCGGGACATCATCAAGTTTACCCGGTAAAGGACGCACTTGTTGCGGTTGTACTACTTCTACAGGTGGAGGTGGAAGAGGAGTTGTTTGAGCGATAGGAAAATTGAGTAAGAAAGAAAACATATAAGATTCGCTTTTTCGTTTGATTAAAGACGCACCTATATAGATCAAAGTGCCTACCTACCTTCTAATTGTTCGGGGATTGGCAATAAATTATCATATTTTTTTTGTTAAAAAAATAACGGCGGTCGATATACAACAACCTTAAATTTGCTGTTGTAGCCAGCTATCTAAAATTAAATAATAAAATCATTTTCCTTTTTATTTTCCCGAACGGTATTCGATCTCAACTGCCTTACTCCAGGGCTTTTCATTGGTTGAAATCAACAGTTGTATGCAACACATTTTCTGCAAATCCTTTTTGATTTACTTAATACGGAATATATCTGTACTATAGTACTTATTAGATACTTATTTAAAACTATCGGAATTTGTATGTAAGTCTTTATTTGTATCTGTGTCAAGTCTTCTAAAAAAGCAGGCTTCCTGCATAGTTGCTGTTACTCTTTCCACTAAATTTTCTATTGTGTTTGGCTTATGACTTTGCATCTTTGAGCTGCTTGGAATAGCATAGAGTTAAAAGTTCACTGTTTTTTAATTTCTCTTAAACCAACAAGTTGTAAATTTATAGGTAAGTTTAGTGCGGCAAAATCAAATCAACCATACCCTCTAGCTATGTAAAGCAATTTTAAGCAGTAAGTCATCAGAACAAATTGATTTGTAACAGATAAGCCAAAATTTGTTCATAAGTTAATAGCAATCTTTGCGTCATCAAATTTATTATTTAAAATAGGTTCACCCTCCATCTAGTAAATTATCGGGAGTAGGTTAATGGCGGTAATTGCAGTAATTGATTATGACATGGGTAATTTGCACTCAGTTTGTAAAGCTTTAGAAAAAGCCGGTGCAACTCCTAAAATTACAAGTTCACCAAAAGATTTGGAAAAAGCTATGGCAGTTGTATTACCTGGAGTTGGTGCATTCGATCCAGCAATGCGTTCTTTACGATCGCGAGGTTTGATCGAACCAATTAAAGATGTCATTGCTCAAGGAAAACCTTTCTTAGGAATCTGTCTGGGAATGCAAATTCTTTTTGAATCATCCGAGGAAGGAGTTGAAAATGGATTAGGAATCATCAAAGGAAAAGTGAGGCGCTTTCATACCGAGTCGCAGATCAGAATTCCTCATATGGGTTGGAATCAATTAGAAATAACTCAGCCAACGTCACTTTTATGGGAGCATTTACCACCCCAACCTTGGGTATATTTTGTCCATTCTTTCTACGTCGATCCAGTAAATAAAAAAATTAATGCCGCAACTGTAACTCACGGTAGTCAAACTGTAACTGCTGCGATCGCTTACGATAATGTCACCGCAGTTCAATTTCACCCCGAAAAATCCTCTAACGTTGGACTACAAATCCTTTCTAATTTTGTCTCTCAGGTACGTGAAAAAATCGCTGTTTAAGCTGTTTAATTAATTTGCAAGTATCTTACATTCAATTGCCAATGCAAACAATTCAAATTTAATGCAACAATTCAATTCGTGTTTTTCTGCTATATTCTATATTCGGCAGTAAAAAGTACTATTGTCGCTAAGATCCCGAACAACACGAAAATCCGGAATGCTAAGAATCTACGGAAATCGTCAATTAAAAACATTACCAGGGAAGCAAACCAGACCTACTCTAGCACGAGTAAGAGAAGCTATATTTAATATCTGGCAAGTTGCAATTGCAGATTGTCGCTGGTTAGATTTATGCACCGGAACGGGTTCTATGGGTGCGGAAGCTTTGTGTCGAGGAGCAAGCGTTGTAGTTGGTGTTGAAAAGTCTAAAAGTGCCTGCGGTATTATAACCCAAAATTGGCAAAAAGTAGCAAGTTCCGAACAAGAATGGAAACTTTTACAAGGAGACATTTTACAGCAGTTGCCTAAACTCAGCGAACAACAGTTTGATAGAATTTATTTTGACCCACCTTATGCAAGCGATTTATACAAACCAGTTTTAGAAGCCATCATTCGCTACAAGCTTTTAGATATCAATGGAGAAGTTGCGGTAGAATACAACCCTAAATTATTCACACCACCACAAATACCAGAGTTAGAAATCTGCCGTCAAAAAGTTTATGGTAATACTGCTGTGAGTTTTTACAGTTATCAGTGACCAGTGACCAGTTACCAGTACATAATATAATTCTGCTTTTTAATAGGCTACTTTTTTTTGTAACCACTAAGGTTGGAGTTTGAAGTTTTTTTCACCAATAATTCTTTTTCGTAACCAGCATTTTATAAACTTGGTTTATCCGCTTGAAAGTTGAAAACCACTGTTAAATAGCAAAAGTCCTCTAGAAGAGGACTAAATGAAGATTTGGTTTTAGTCCCCTTTGAGAAACAATACTTACCAATTACCAGGAACCGATCGCTGATAACTGGTAACTGCTCGCTGTTACAGTCCGAGTTCGTTGCCGCGTTTGTATTGCTCGTAAGCTTTGTAAAACAAACCAGCCAAAGTAACGAAAACTAAACCTAGAACCATGCCGTCAAGTAACGGTTCAACCATTAGATTCTCCTTATTGCAATAGATTTCATATTTGTTTACTATCTTTGATTTTACCACTATAAGCGGCAAAAAGCGGTCAGTGAGTGAATTAGAGCCACATTTAACCCGCAAAAAACGGCGATTAGTGCTTGCACAGACCGTCAAGAACTTTTAAGCTATGTGTATGAAATGAAATATTTTTGTAGACACCGACTTTGACAGCAAACCTTTTGGATAACCAGATTACCAAACCGGACATTCTGATGGGGCGAATCGCGTTATTCGCGGTTTCCGTTTTGCTAACAATTCTTTTAAGCATTTTTGCTGTAAATATGGTAAGAACTTCCGACCCCTATATTAAAACTGTATTATCTACAGTAGGAAACCCCGTTCAAGGACATGCAATTTTTCAAATTAACTGCGCTGGCTGTCACGGCTTGGAAGCAACGGGAAGTGTAGGTCCTTCTTTAAAAGGGGTATCCAAACGTAAATCTCGTTATGGACTGATTCACCAAGTGACTGACGGAAATACCCCTCCAATGCCCAAATTTCAGCCTAACGTTAGAGAAATGGCGGATTTATTGAGTTATTTAGAATCGCTTTAGAATTGGGCGTGGGGTGACAAGGGGATGAGTTAGGAGTATTGAGTTATTTAACTTTTAACTTTTAATTGGGTGAATTTTGAAAATAAGCCGATCGCAATGATTAGGAAAGCGCATAATAATGCTAGGATTCTCAAAATAAAATTTTCCCAGTGTTTTATGGCGATCGCAATTAATGCCCATACTGTTACACCGCTATAAGCAATGTCTTGACGTTGAAGAAGTGCGATCGCAGCTATAAGTGTGGCAATAATTACCATAATTGCAGTCAAGATTTCGGGGGATATACCGAAACCGTTCCAATTATTAATATATAAAGCACTGGCAATATTAACGATAGTCGCAACGCTTATCCAACCCAGGTAAATGCTAATTGGGTAACGAATAAACCATTTTTCGGCGCGTGATGCAGGTGTACCAATTCCCAAACGTAAATACATGGTAATTAACGGTAGTAGAATTAACAGCATTGCAATAACTGAAAGCATGAAAAGCCGAGATAAAAATAGATACACCCAAATACTTTGAGCTACTGATGCAATTGTTAATAAATATCCGGTTTTACGTAAATTGGGATTCTCTCGTTGGGAAGGTAAGACTTGATAAATCGCGAAAGCAAATAATCCCAGGTAAATTAATCCCCATATCGCAAAGGCATAGTTAGCGGGAATTATTAAAACGTTTTTGAATAAAGTATTCGATATTCCACCAATTGTAAGTCCGTTAAGCGGGAAAATGTTTGATAAGACGTTGACTACAAAAGCAATTACTACAGCAGCTAGGGTTACAAGTTGCCGTAGGATATCCTGAAAATTACTATTAGATTGCTGCATAGAATTTTTTTGTATTGTTTAACTTCTATGCTTGATAGCCTATATTGTTTAACGATAAATTTTTAATTACATAAATAAAACTAATACAAACAAAATTATGTAACGAAATGTTACTTTTATTTGGTATCATTTGTATCAGCAATATAAATTGGTAGAAGGTTAATATTGCAGAAGTTTAGTTTTAATTAGAATTAACTCAAGAATAGAAGTTTCTTGAGATTTTCTTGAAAGAAAGGTAGATGTTCCCTGTATCTAGTCTAGGGGTTTCGTCTTTGCGTTCGATTTTAGGCACGAACGTAATATGAAGTTTATCATAATTTTGTTCCTTCGGAGAAAAGTTGTGAATAAACCGAGTTTAACTAAATATAAATTAATCCTCACTCAGTAATTATTGAGTGGGGATTAGTGTATTAGAGGCAGGAGAATCATAATTTTGAGGTTGAAGATTTGAAATTAGCTTCTTAAATATGGATTAATTTTCAATTCCACACCCGACGCAAATTCAGCACAAAACCAGGTAAAACATCTTCACCAGATAATTCTGTAGGATTTTCCAATACTTCTACTGTTTTAGGCGATCGATAAATTTCTACTTGCCGATTTTGTGGATTGAGCAACCAACCCAGTTTCGCGCCATTGTCTATATATTCCTTCATTTTAGCTTGTAAAGGCTCAATTCTATCCGAGCTAGAGCGTAACTCAACGACAAAATCGGGACAGATATTAGCAAAAGTTCCTTTTTGTTCTAAAGTAAGTGCATCCCATCGTTGTTGAGAAACCCAAGAAGCATCGGGGGAGCGAGTAGCACCGTTGGGTAAAATGAAGCCAGTAGAAGAATCAAAAACTTTACCCAAACTTTCGTTTTCTTCGTACCAGCGATATAGTTGTCCGGTAATGCTGATATTACGCTCTCCAGTTTCCCAACCAGTTGGTGGATTCACAATTAATTCTCCTTTCGCATTTCTTTCAAGTTTCAAGTCTCGGTTTGCTGCACTTAAAGCTAAAAACTGTTCTTGGGTAACGTATAATCCAATTGTTTTGGGTAATTCAAGCAATAAGGTTTCTGTTTCTGGGTTAATAGATGTCTGTACCATCTTGAGTTTAGTGAATGAAACTACCTTATTAAGTAACATATTCTTTTTAGGGTGTTGGTAGCGTGAGGAGAGAGGGGGAGAGGAGGAGAATAATTCGTAATTACTCCTATTGCGTCAGAAGATTACTGATAAAAAAACCGCAGAGACACAGAGGGCGCAGAGAAAAGAGGATAGAGAGATATAGGTATGGTAAAATTCGAGCAAGCTTAATTAACGGCTCATGATAAAGTCGGTTGCAAAAATACCTTTAACTGAATTTCTTGCTCAACCTAATATTGAGGCTTCCCCTGCATGGGAATTAATAAATGGGGAAGCGCTACAAAAACCGATGCCAACTCTTTTTCATTCGCGGTTGCAACGCCAGATTGTAAATTATATTAATAACAATACCGAGCAGTTTGAAGCGATACAAGAATTACGGTGTATTGTACCTCCATTATCTCCAGTATCGGATATTTGTGTAATTAGTAGCGATCGCATTTCTGATGAAGATGGAGCCTTTGAAGGAGCGCCGGATTGGTTAATTGAAATTCGTTCTCCGAACCAAAGTACTATAGATTTACAGAATAAAATTCTCCACTGTTTGAGCAATGGAACGCAATTGGCTTGGTTAATAGATATAACTCGTCAACAAGTTTGGGTTTGGGTTGGCGATGAATTACCCGTTGTTCTTTCAGGAGACGATATTTTACCTACTTTGGGGGAATTGCCACTTACGGTTAATATGGCGATCGCTATGACTAAAAGGTGAATTTAAATTCAAAAATAATTTTTACAATATTAGTAAGTTAAAACTCTCCGGGGAAGGAAACTATGCAAGTACAACTCGAACAAATTGTAGTTCCTCCAGGACAACAACTTATAATGACTGATGTTAGCTGGTTGATGTACGAGCAACTTTTAGAAGAGTTTGGGGAAAAACGGGGTTCCCGGATTAATTATAGTGAGGGAGTTTTAGAAATCATGGTTCCCTTACCGGAGCATGAAGATGATAAAGTTATTATTGCTGACTTGGTAAAAGTACTTCTCGAAGAACTCGATCTTGAATTTAGAAGTTTAGGTTCAACAACTTTTAAAAGCGAAACCATGAAGCGGGGTATAGAAGCAGATGATTGTTTCTATATTGAAAATGAAGCAGCAATTCGGGGTAAAAAGCGCATCGATTTAACTATAGATCCTCCACCAGATATAGCTTTGGAAATCGATATTACATCTAGAACTCGTTTTGATAATTATGAAGTATTAGGTGTAAAAGAATTATGGCGATTTAACGGTACGCAATTGGAAATTAACGTTTTGCGAAAGGGTAAATATATTCAAGTAAATGAAAGTCCTCATTTTCCTGGTTTTCCTTTGAGTGAGGTGATTCCCCAGTATTTAGAAAGAAGTAAAAGCGAGGGGAGAAATAAAATAATGAAAGCTTTTCGGGGTTGGGTAAAGACGAGGATTGAAGAAAAATAGGAATTTGTACGGGTAAAACTATGTCAGAAACTTCTAAATATCAAAATGAATTTAAGATTAATCAAGTTGGTAACTTGAATGCGGGAGATACCAACATAGAAGGCAACCAAATTGGAATTCAACACAACGAAGCATCAGAAAAAACTCTTGCCGAGGCTGCAAAGGAAATTCAAGATTTACTAGTCCAATTACGAGGATTTACTCAAACATCATTTAATTCAGGTGGGGAGTGGTAACAAAATCGAGTTTCGCCACCAGTTATTACAAGAATATTATGCTGCTGAATACTGGCTGAGAGAATTACCTCACATTAGCGATGCTAAATTAAAACGCGATTATTTAAACTTGTTCAAATGGACTGAGCCTGTAGCGTTAATGTTGGCGTTAGTTGAAAATGAAGCGCAAGCGTTACGGGTGGTAAGGTTAGGCTTGGATGTGGATTTGATGCTGGGTGCGCGGTTAGCGGGAGAGGTGAAATCGGAGTTTGGGCAACAGAGTGTAAATCTTATTTTAGATCGAGAATTAACCAAATTACTGGAAATTCGCTTATTAGAGATTACTCGTTCAGACTGTGCAGTTGATGATCTTATTAATGCTTTGAATCATGAAGATTCCGATGTTCGTAGGAATGCCACATATGCATTAGGAAAAATCGGCAGCGAAAAGGCAGTTGTTCCTCTTATTAATGCTTTGAATCATGAAGATTCCGATGTTCGTAGGAATGCCACATATGCATTAGGAGAAATCGGCAGCGAAAAGGCAGTTGATACTCTTATTAAAGCTTTAAATCATGAAGATTCCTATGTTCGTAGCAGTGCCGCATATGCATTAAGAGAAATCCGCAGCGAAAAGGCAGTTGATGCTCTTATTAATCCTTTGAACGATCGAGATACCGAAGTTCATAGGAGAGCCGCAGATGCATTAAGAGAAATCGGCAGCGAAAAGGCAGTTGATGCTCTTATTAATGCTTTGAATCATGAAGATTCCGATGTTCGTAGGAGTGCCGCAGATGCATTAGGAGAAATCGGCAGCGAAAAGGCAGTTAATCCTCTTATTAAAGCTTTGAATGATCAAGGTTACTATGTTGCTTGGAGAGCCGCAGATGCATTAGTAAAAATCGGCAGCGAAAAGGCAGTTAATCCTCTTATTAAAGCTTTGAACGATCAAGGTTACTATTTTGCTTGGAGAGCCGCAGATGCATTAGGAAAAATCGGCAGCGAAAAGGCAGTTGTTCCTCTTATTAATGCTTTGAATCATGAAGATTCCGATGTTCGTAGGAGTGCCGCAGATTCATTAGGAAGAATCGGCAGCGAAAAGGCAGTTGTTCCTCTTATTAATGCTTTGAATCATGAATCTTGCGATGATCGTAAGAGAGCCGCATCTGCATTAGGAAAAATCGGCAGCGAAAAGGCAGTTGATCCTCTTATTAATGCTTTGAACGATCGAGATTCCTTTCTTCGTAGCAGTGCCGCATCTGCATTAGGAGAAATCGGCAGCGAAAAGGCAGTTGATGCTCTTATTAATGCTTTGAATCATGAAGATTCCTATCTTCGTTGCAGAGCCGCATCTGCATTAGGAAAAATCGGCAGCGAAAAGGCAGTTGATGCTCTTATTAATGCTTTGAATCATGAAGATTCCTATGTTCGTAGCAGTGCCGCAGATGCATTAGGAAAAATCGGCAGCGAAAGGGCAGTTGATCCTCTTATTAAAGCTTTGAATCATCAAGATTCCGATGTTTGTTGGAAAGCCGCACATGCATTAGGAGAAATCCGTAGCGAAAAGGCAGTTGATCCTCTTATTAATGCTTTGAACGATCGAGATTCCTATGATCGTAGCAGAGCCGCATATGCATTAGGAAAAATCGGCAGCGAAAGGGCAGTTGATCCTCTTATTAAAGCTTTGAACGAACGAGATTCCTATGTTGATAGGAGTGCGGCAGATGCATTAGGAGAAATTGCAAATTCAGATAAAATTGCTCAACTGTGGCGGTTACTTTTGAATGATACAAGTAGAGCAGAAAATATAATATTAAAAATTCAAGAGCGGTTTAAGTTTTATAATCACGATCTTTTCCATTCTCTGCCGGTAGAAGATGAGATAAATTCAGATAGTTCTAATTCATCAAAAACTTTTATTTTTAATCAATCTGTAGGTAACGTCAATGCCGGAGATACAAATGTACAAAATCAAATAGGCACTCAAAATAATCCAAGACTTACGTAAAAGCAAGGTGATTACGTCATTACGAGCGGCAGCGACGTAATCTCTCAATTGCTGGGATTGCTTCCCTGCACTTCGTTTCAGTCGCAATGACAATTAAGGAATAAAAATATGTCAGAAAATTATAAGTATCAAAATCAATTTAACTTTAATAAAGAAGTTGGTAACGTCAATGCCGGAGATACCACAATACAAGGCAACCAAATCGGAATCCAAAACAACGAAGTATCAGAAAAAGCTACTCAACCAAAAAAAATCTTGATTTTAGCCGCTAATCCCACAGATACAACTAAACTGCGCTTAGATAAAGAAGTGCGAGAAATCGAAAAAGTCCACAGACAAGCTGAATATCGAGAAGAAATTAAAATTATCAGTAAGTGGGCTATACAAGTTGATGACTTGCACTCGGCTTTATTACACCATAAGCCAAATATTGTTCACTTTTGCGGGCATGGTGCGGGGGATGATGGTTTAATATTAGACAATCAAAACGGACAACAGCAATTTGTCAGTAGTCAGTCTTTAGCTGATTTATTTAAGTTATGTCAAGAGAATGTTGAATGTGTGGTGATGAATGCTTGTTATAGCGAAGTACAAGCAGAAGCAATTCACGAGCATATTAATTGTGTAATTGGGATGAATCAGGCTATTGGGGATAATGCTGCAATTAAGTTTGCAACTGGTTTTTATCAGGGTTTATTCAATGCTCGGAATTATCAAGATAGTTTTGAATTTGGCAAAAATGCCCTTGATTTACAAAGTATTCCCGAATCGCAAACTCCACGAATTAAAATTAGAGATAGAATTTCGGTGCGTTAGGCTGAAGCCATAACGCACCCTACAAATACTGAGGGGAGAAATAATAAATAATATTTAATTATACAAAAAAAACTATCATTACCTAACATTTTGTAGCAATCTTGCGTTTTACCCCATCCCACCTTGAAATCAATTTCAGGGCTGCATATACAAAGTACGTTAAAACGCACTCTTATTTCTTACCTAGTCTGATTTATCAGACTTTGCTTATTAGCCTGAGAATTTATTCTAAGGCGGTTTGTGAAGCTTATTGAAAATGTTGCAAGATGTGAATTCAACTAAACTGCCTTGCATAAAATCTGGCATACCGACGCTCAAAAGCCAACAATTCATCATGGGTACCCGATTCAACTACTTCCCCATGTTCCATTACTAAAATTCGATCGCATTTCCTCACGGTACTCAAACGGTGAGCTATTATAAACACCGTGCGATTTACCATCAATCTTTCCAATGCTTCCTGTACCAAAGCTTCCGATTCCGAATCTAGTGCAGATGTCGCTTCATCTAATATCAATATTCTCGGATTTAATAATACTGCACGGGCGATCGCAATTCTTTGTCTTTGTCCCCCAGATAGTTTTGCACCGCGTTCCCCAACTACGGTATAATAACCATCTGGCAGTTGACTGATAAAATCGTGTGCGTTAGCAATTTTCGCTGCTTCTTCAACAGCTTGCATATCAAATTCAGTTTGTCCGAAAGCAATATTACCAGCAATGGTACCGGAAAACATCACGGTTTCTTGGGGTACTATTCCAATTTGTCGCCGCAAACTATTCAGCGTAACATCTTTTATATCAATTCCATCGATTAAAATTTGACCGAGTTGGGTATCATAAAAGCGCGGTAAAAGATTTACAAATGTGGTTTTACCAGCACCGGAAGCACCTACGAGAGCGATCGCTTCCCCCGGCATTGCCAACAAGTCAATATCTTTAATTATAGGTTTATCTGGTTGATAGGCAAAGCTAACGTTACGATATTCTACCTTACCCGTAACTCTGGGAAGAATTATCGCGTCTGTTTTCTCAACTACTGCTGGTTTAATTGCTAATAATTCAAAAACTCTGTCTACAGAAGCTTCCCCTTCCTTAAATAAATTATAGTTATTAGTAGTATGTCCTACAGGATCGATTAATAAAGCTGCTGCTGACAGATAACTAAAAAATGTTCCAACGGTAATATTTTCTATAGAAATCTGCCAAGCTGCAAAAAACAATAATAATAAAAAACTTAATGCCTGTAAAAATCCGATAATCGGAATTTGAATTGCTTTTAATCGTTCGGTATTATACTTAGCTTTTAAAGTGCCTTCCGCTTCCTTACTAAACCTTTCAACTTCGTAAGACTCCGCCGCAAACGCTTGTATAATCCTGATTCCGCCAAACACCTCAGTTAAAATTGCCGATAAATCGGATACATGATTTTGACTGCGACGAGATAACTTTTGTAAGCGATCGCCAAACCAAGCAATTAAAACTCCCATCAAGGGAGCAATAATTAATGTAGCTAAGGTTAGTTGCCAACTAAGGTAAATCATGTATATAGGAATGGAAACTAGTTGCAAAGCTGAAGGGATAAAATCGTGAAACATCTTGTGGACAACTTCCCCAACGCGATCGACATCTTCGGTGAGTCGGTAAGATAAATCTCCAGCTTTTGCGGTTTCAAAGTAACTTAAATTCAACCTTTGTAGATGAGCGTAAACCTGCTTGCGGAGATTATAAGCTACCCTTAAAGCAGCTTTCGCCATGTAAATATCTTGTACTGATTGAAAAAATCCCCTAATTAAGAAAACTCCTGCCAAAATAACCGCAAGCTTCGCTATCTGTAAAACATTTCCTTGTCCAAAGGGAGTTGCTAACTCTTCTACAAGCTTAATTAGTCCTAATGTTGCGATAACATATCCGATAATTCCCACAAAACCCTTAGCGATCGTTTGCGATTGGGGACGGATATAAGGTAAAAGTTGCCAGTAGTTTGATCGATTCAAGCTGAAAGTCCACTTCGATGATTTACTAATTTTCAGACGGTATCAGCTTTGGGGTAGTTTCTCAAATATATAAATGGGGATTGGGGATTGTAGGATATGTGTTTATTTTTTCTGTAAGCGTTGGATTAATTCTGCTCGCTTTTTCTGCCACCACTCTTTGTTAATTTCTACTGGTTTACCACTTTCTAAACCTTCTATTAATAAGGCTTCTAGATGTTTATTGTCGATTTCTTTTTGTGTTTGAAGGATGTATTTGTGATTCATTGTTAAAACCTTTGTATTTTGTTGGCTTTTAAAAACATCTATTAAATTTTGGCGTATTCTGCCAATTTTTTGACAATAGGAATGGATTACGATAGAGCTTATTTACCGTATACATTTCTGATGACGAATAGACATGAAATTTACTGAATTGACTGCCGAACAATTGATTGAGCGTTATAACATGGGGGAAAGAAATTTTGCTGGTATCCGATTTAGTGGAGGAGGTAGAGGTGGAGAATTGGACGGCGTTAACTTGAGTGGGTCGAATTTCAGTGGTGCTATTCTCCATGCTGATACGATCGGAACCAACTTGAGTGATTGTTCTCTGCGAGGAGCCGATTTGGCCAGAGCGATTTGAGTAATGCTCTTCTCATCCGGGCTAGTCTTGCGGGTGCAACTTTGGCTCAGGCTAACCTCAGTGGTGCTGACTCTACTGGAGCTAGCTTAATTCGTGCTGAATTGAGTGAAGTTTTGGTTACAAATACTAACTTAACCAATGCTAGGTTGAATAATGCTACTGGAGTTGAAATTGATTATTGGTTAGAAATTGGTTGTATTTTCTGTCGAACTACTATGCCGGATGGTAGCATTAGGAACGATAGTTGTTGAACTTGGTAATTTGAAGTTTATAGGTAAGTTTAGTAACGGTTAATTGTTAATTAATGCTATTTCAATTCAATCGAGAAGATTAAAATAAATAATTTACACCACAACAATATTTAACATCCAATAAAACAAATCCCTTCAAAAATGTCTATATGAAATAAAAACGCGCTTTGTTGGGTTACGACGCTTGGGTAAATTTATTCGTTTATGTTTAAGTTTTTTCTGCGTCTAACCCAACCTACCACTTTGTTGGGTTACGACGCTTGGGTAAATTTATTCGTTTATGTTTAAGTTTTTTCTGCGTCTAACCCAACCTACCACTTAATCTAATTCTGAATAAAAAAGTATGTTGATTTTTAATAGATTTTGGATTGGATTCCACTGATGAGAGAAATCCAAAATCCAAAATTCTTCGCTTATCCTACAAATGCGCGACGAGAAGCGGAAACACCAGCTGATTTACCTCCCTTTAAATAAGCCAACATGGTATCAGCGTCGGAAACTTCAAAAGGATCGGTGGGACAGTTATCGCCAAAATCCGGCTCAACGAACATCTTTTCAATGGTGCCATCATTCACCAACATGGAATAACGCCAAGAACGATATCCGAAACCTAAATTTGATTTATCAACGAGCATTCCCATTTTGCGGGTAAATTCACCGCTACCATCGGGAAGTAAGTAAACATTCTTTGCTCCAACTTGCTTTCCCCACTGGAACATTACAAAAGCATCATTTACAGAAACGCAGATGATTCGATCCACACCTGAAGCCTTAAACTCATCATAAAGTTCTTCGTAGCGTGGCAGGTGATTGGAAGAGCAGGTGGGAGTAAACGCACCGGGCAAAGAGAATACTACAACTTTCTTACCAGCAAAAATACCTTGAGTGGTTTTATCTTCCCAACGATAAGGATTGGGGCCTTCAACTGACTCATCACGGACGCGAGTTTTAAAGACGACGTTAGGAACTTGTTGGATTGCAGCCATAGTTACCTCCTGATTTTTGAGCAAAGATTTGATTAACTTCTAAGTCAGAATAATTCTTAGTTAATAAATATTCAATAGAGATAATTACTCATTGGTTATTTTTAGTTTTTTGTTAAATTAATACTTATACAAAAAATTTATGCTCGGATTAGTCCTATCTTTTGATTCAATCCGCTTTATATATCATAAATATGGAAAAACAAGCCGATAAAATTGTCCAAACTTTAAAGTCTAAGGGATTGCGAGTAACTCCCCAGCGGTTTGCAGTTTATTCCAACCTACTTAATCGTCAAGATCATCCAACTGCCGAACAAATATTAATTAGTTTAAATCAAAACAGCCCTACTTCTTCTCAAGCTACGATATATAGTTCTCTTCAAGCTTTAAGAGATGTGGGTTTGGTTAGAGAAGTTTTATTAGAAGAAGGTGTTTGTCGTTACGATGCAAACGTTTCATCACACCACCATTTCCGCTGCAACAAATGCAAAAGTATTGAAGATATTGATTGGGAGCAGGTTGAAGGTATTAGTTTTAAGAATATTCGTGCTGGGTTAACCGTAGATAAATATGAATTGACGGTGCAGGGTGTTTGCGATCGCTGTCAGGATTAAAATTATGACCTCTCTCCTCTGAGGACAAAGGCTTTTTCAAGTTCCCCCTTCTCTGCTCCGGGAAGGAAGTTAACGGTTAGGTCTTTTAATCCAACGATTTCAACCCGATCGCAATTTTACTATGCTGCTCTATTTGCCCCATCACCTGTTTGGCTCGCTTTATCACCGTTGCTGGTAAACCTGCCAACCTCCCCGCTTCAATTCCATAAGATTTATCAGCACCACCGGGTTGTACTTGATGCAAAAAGATAATTTGATCTGGCATTTCTTTCACTGTCACCTGATAGTTAGCAACGTTATCTAATAAAGATGCTAATTCGTTAAGTTCGTGATAGTGAGTTGCAAAAATTGTTCTGGCTAAAAGTTCGGTGGCAATATATTCTCCTACTGCCCATGCAATAGAAAGTCCATCAAAAGTTGCCGTACCTCTACCAATTTCATCTAACAATACCAAAGATTTACTTGTACCATGATTGAGAATATTCGCTGTCTCGTTCATTTCCACCATAAAAGTAGATTGTCCGGTAGCTAAATCATCCACCGCACCTACGCGAGTAAAAATGCGATCGCACACTCCCAAAGTTGCCGAGCTAGCTGGAATATAACTTCCAACCTGTGCCATTAACTGAATTAATCCCACC
Organism: uncultured cyanobacterium; assembly: GCA_963740315.1. GTDB lineage: Bacteria > Cyanobacteriota > Cyanobacteriia > Cyanobacteriales > Nostocaceae > Rivularia. The sequence continues at coordinate 834,649 of CAVUDP010000001.1, read as the reverse complement.
TGACGCAGGTAACAACTTTTACCGCTGGCGTTTGGCCCAGTTAAAATAATTAAATCTGGAGGGGAATCTTTATTTCCATTTTCTTCCCTGCCCAAATAAGTCGAATTTGGTACAAAGAAACCAGCGGGTAAAGATTGTTCTACTACCGGATGTCTGCCGTCGATAATCGTAATTTCTCTTCCTTCAATAATGGAGGGACGACAATAACCTTGAAACACCGCTAACTCTGCCAAACCACACAACACATCAGCGGCTGCTACCGCACGGGAAATATTGCGAATGGTTTCGGCAAGGGAACCAACTTCTTCTCTTAACGCAAGAAAGATGTCGTATTCCAACTTATTCAAATCGTCTCTCGCAGTTAAAATTCGAGCTTCCCTTTCCTTCAATTCGGGAGTTATATATCGTTCTTCATTAGTTAACGTCTGCTTGCGAATGTAATTATCGGGAACTTTCTCGGCTAAAGCACGAGAAACGCTGAGATAATAACCAAAAGTCTTGTTATAACCAACTTTTAATTTAGGAATTCCCGTCCTTTCCCTTTCATCAATTTCTAAATTCGCAATCCATTTTTGGTCATCTTCTACCAATTCCTTTCTCTCATCCAATAAAGGATTTATCCCTTCCCTAATTAAACCACCTTCCTTAATCTGTATCGGTGGTGATTCGACAATATGAGCTTTGATTTTATCCGCTAACTCTTCCATACTCGGCGGAACTTTTTGCAAAGCTTTCAAAAAAGGAGAACGAGCATCCATTACCAAATTAGCCAACTGCGGTAACTTAGATAAAGAATCCGCCAACGCCCATAAATCCTTAGCATTTGCAGTTCCAGATCCAGAACGTCCAGACAACCTTTCCAAATCGTAAATCTGCTTTAACAACCCGCGTAAATCTTGACGCAAAGTTGTATTTTCAGTCAACTCTTGTATAGTATCTTGTCGAGAGCGAATCCCCTTCACATCCAACAACGGCTGCAACAACCATCTTTTTAAAGCACGTCCACCCATTGCCGTAGTCGTTCTATCCATAGCCCACGACAGCGAGCCATGATAAGTACCATCGCGAATCGTCTGCGTAATTTCCAGGTTGCGCCTTGTCGAATAATCTACAACTAAAAAGTCAGTAAAAGTATATGTTCGCAAAGGTTGCAAAGGAACCTTATTTTCCTTCTGCGTCTCCTCCAGATATTCCAACAAACCACCAGCAGCACGAACAGCTAAAGGAAGATGATCGCAACCAAGCCCTTCCAGAGAGCGCACTTTGAACTTTTGTAAAAGTCTGCTTCTGGCTTCCCCTTGAGAAAAAGGAACCTGCGATCGCAATGCATAACAAAAAGACTGTGGCAGACATTCGGGTAAACTATTAGACTTTTCACCAGGTCTTAACAAAGCACCCAAATCCGGCGCATTAGTAGGAAATAACACCTCACTCGGCTGCAATCGCATCAACTCTTGAGTTAAATGCTCCAAATCGTTTGTTTGAGTAGTTAAAAATTCTCCAGTTGAAATATCAGCATAAGCCAAACCCCAATTATCCCCCGCAATTACCACAGCAGCTAAATAATTGTTCCGACTTGCTTTCAACATCCCATCTTCTAACAAAGTACCGGGAGTTAATATTCTAGTAATTTCCCTTTTAACTAACCTACCACCAGTAACTTGCGAAGCATCTTCAACCTGGTCGCAAATTACTACCGCATAGCCTTTCTCAACTAAGCCAGTAGCATGACGTTCCCAAGAATGATGGGGAACACCACTCATAGCCACCCTTCCCACATCAGCACCAGCTTGCTTACTAGTTAAGACGAGTTCTAATTCCTGCGCTAACGTGACAGCATCTTCAAAATAACATTCAAAAAAATCACCTACTCGATAAAAAAGCACCGCATGAGGATGTTTTTCCTTAGTTTCAATATAATGCTGGTACATTTGACTCAGCTTACTGATATCCACCGTGCGATGGTCGGTAATCGTTGTTGTATTTTGGTGTTTAGATGCAGTCATGAATATTGATGCAGATTGCAAGCTGACAATATATGATGATAACCCATCCTACCGAGGTTATCCTGACTTACTCAAAGTTTATTTAAGTTTGTAGTCAGGGTTTTAACCCTTTATATCAAGTTGACTACAGGTTATTTGCTGCATTTTTTACAATCGTGGTTTATATAATCCTTGGGATTTTGCATATAATTACTATTTTTATTTATTTCGAGTTAAATAAATTACTTTTTTTATCTCAAATCTGTCAATGACGGAATTATCTATTTTTCAACGCAGAGGGGAGGGAGGTAAGCGCAAAGGAGCGCAGAGCTTTTTTGGTGAGATGTTGCGATCGCGATGGGGGGTTGAGGAAATATTATTTTTCATCAGGTGACGTATTTAATAAGCATATTTATTTTTCAAGCGTTTAAATACGGTTTTATCAATTTAATTTTAGTATCATATATTTTTTCACTTAATAAATCTCAATAATTTAAAAATTGGAATTAGGGGTTTAAAGCTATATATTGCAATCAAAATTTACAACTTTTTCGCTAGTTGAGAATAGCATCGTTAATAATGCAAGTCTTGTCATTTAATTAACGGAATTACGTTGTTTGATTGACTGTATAAAAATGTTGTTTTAATTTGTAATTTTTTTTTGATATAATCTGTTGGGACGTGTATATGCTGTTTTGCTAATTTGGAGAAAATATTTATTTCTTCTTATTTATTGGTGTTTGTCGAATAATTTTATTTAATCATTCCGATAAAATACTTAATAAATAAAAATAGGCAGGCTAGATGTTTGCTGCTCAAGGTCTAATTAATCCTCGCCGCTTCAATAACCTATTTTTTAATTGCGTTCAACCGATTATAATCGGTTTTACTTCCTACAGATAATATTGTATCACGTAATGGTACCTATTAAGATTAAAAAATTTTCAACTAATGATTCATCCGGAGCAAATTCTCTATCTTTCCAACTATTGGCAACACTTGTAGTAAAGTTTGTAGGTTGGGTTAGATACTAAAATGGAATTTGATTCGTAATTCAACATCAACATCGAAGCATAAATAAAAATGTTGGGTTACGACGCAATATAGATATTCAAGTTTGTACTGCAAAATCTTCTGGCGAGACTCCCCAATTAAGCCAAGCGATCGCATCTCTGGCAGAATTAATATCTGGTGGTACTCTTAAAAAGTGAATAAATCCCGTACTTGGACAAATCATCTTTAATAAATGCATTGTTTCTGAAGTTTCGGGATTAATTTCTGTGTAATTCTCAATTTTTAGTAAAGTATATTCTTGCCAAGAATCTAATTCAACTGCTCCCAATTCTTGACAAATCCGGTTGTAACCGATGGATTGAATTAAAATTCGTCGTAATTCAGCGTTTTCTTCTGATAATAACCAATGAGATTTCCATTGTGATGAAGGTATTTCACCGTATTTTTCAGGTATCCAAACACCGTGATAAGCATAAACCTTGAAACCGTCAGCGTATTCGATTGCGGGTTTACCGTTTGACTCGTGGAGATTGTTTTGCTCGTCGTAAGATAGTTTAATTGGACGGTTGGATACTAAGCAAATATTGTTGTAATCAAAAATCCATCCACAATACTGAACTATATTTTTAAAAGCTTTCCATTTCTGTTGATTGTGAGGTAACTTTAGAACGGAAATACAGAAATCATAAAAACAGCATTCGGCAATTAAAAAATCAGTTTGAATACCACCTAACATATGTTCGTCAGGTATCAAAAATTCTTCATCAAAATCTTCTTCTAATTCTAATTGGGTATGTATATTATAATTTTGTTCCAATACTATCTTTAATATTTCTCGTTCTATTACAGTTCGTTCTTCTATTGTGGTAGTATTTTGAGAGCGTTCGTATGGATAATTTATTAACGGATGTCGTAAATCGCATAAAATAGAAAAATCTAGATAATCATAACAAATATCGGATAATTCTTTTAAAGCTGCTTTGGGACTATCAAAAAATTCAATCTCAGGAGCTTCGCTATCAAAAAAGTTATAAGCTGCTTTTAAAGCTTCCGTCGCTTTCTCTCGATCAACTCTCTGGGTTGAAAGCGCAATTTTTCGCCACTTTTCGCGATAAACCGGAATTAAAGCTTGTTGCTCTGGTGTTAATGCGGTAATAATAGGATTTTCGGACATAAGGGAATATTTTTGATTTTTTCAAAGTTGATATTTAAAGTATTCCCGTATTAAAGTTAAAAATTTCAGCACCAAACCCATAATATCTGTAGGTTGGGTCTTACTCCAAAACAAAAATTGGTTGTAACGAAAATTTAAATCTGGTGTCGCAACCCAACATCCGAGTTGTAGATATAAGAAGCATATGTTGGGTTACGACGCTATATAGATTTTTAACTAAAACCCGCTTATTAAAAAAGCGTCTAACCCAACCTACAATTTGGTGTTAATGCGGTAATAATAGGATTTTCGGACATTGGTAAATTTCAACCCTTTATATAGATTGTTGGTAGTTGATATTCAAAGTATTCCCATATATCAGGAGAAAGATTGAGTTATGAAAATATTCTCAGAAAGAATCGGTTCAATTGTATGGTAGAATATTCTTTAAAGAAAGCAAAAATCTGGTTATTACCAGTCGAGGGATATTAAAAATAGCTATTCCCAAGCGGCGAGGATTTATTAAACCTTGAGCAGCAAACATCTAAGCTGAATGTATTTAGGAATATTAATAGATTCCATATAAAATTCTTTGAGGATAATTTACAATCGTTTTTATTCTAGCTACTGGATTTTCTTTACTACCTTTCCAGATAAAATCAGTAATACCTCCACCTTGACGGATTGGTGCTGGTAAATCGGTGGGTGTTGCTTTTAATAATGCGATCGCTTCAATTAAATTCGATTTTCCCGATGCATTTGAACCAATTAATACATTCAGCGGTTGTAATTCAATTTCTTCACTCTCGCTTCCATAGGAAAGAAAGTTTTCTAATTGTAGGGACTTTATTAATCTGCACTCTTCCACAATTATCTCCATTTATCGCAATATTATATATTAAAATTGTAAGCCCCAAATCATCACTATCTCTCTTTTACCTCTTTCCTCTGTCTTGAAAAGTTGTTCATGGGGGAAACCCCCAAGACCACACTTTTCGCTGCGCTCTCTGCACGGCAGTTGCTACAACGGAGGGTACCTCCGCAACGCACTGCCTTGTCTCTGCGGTTTTTTAAAATCGGTAATTTTTCGTATTTTTGTAGTCGTAACTCAACACCACCATCTTGGATAAATATAAAATATCCTAAAATTGGTTGTATTTGAATTCGATGATGCTTTACTACAAACTAACTAAGAAGAGAGGGCTAGAGCCACTTACTACGAACAAAGAATTTAAGGTTTTTGCTCAAACGCCTAAAAATGTTGGGTTACGATGCTATATACATTCGATAATTCAACGTTAAATAGTAAAAGCGTCTAACCCAACAAAGCGATAATGACAATTTATTCAAGTTTGTACTGCAAATTCTTCTGGCGAGACTCCCCAATTAACCCAAGCGATCGCATCTCTGGCAGAATTAATCTCTGGTGGTACTCTTAAAAAGTGAATAAATCCCGTACTCGGACAAGTCATTTTTAATAAATGCATTGGCTCCATAGCATCTTGTGAAGCCCATTCATCCACTTCTATATAATTCTTAATCTTGAATAAACTATATTCTTGCCAGGAATCTAATTCAACTGCTCCTAATTCTTCACAAATCCGGTTATAACCAACTCCCTGTACTAAAACTCTTCTCAATTCTGCGTTTCTTTCTGATAACAACCATTGCGACTTCCATTCCGATGTCGGTACTGTACCGTATTTTTCTGGCAATAAAACGCCGCTATTAGCATAAACCTTATATCCGTCAGCGTGTTCGATCGCAGCTTCACCATCTGCATGAAGACGGTTTTCTTCATTGAAGGATAATTTATATGGGCGATCGCAAATAAAACAAATTCCTTGAAACGGGAAAAACCAAGGACAATTTTTGACGACATTTTGCAAAATCTGCCATCGGTTTGCATCGTGGGGATAATCTAAGACGGAGATACAAAAGTCGTAGTAGCTGCATTCAGCAATTAATAAGTCGAATTTAATGTACTTCCGCTGGGTATCTATGGGAATAAACTTCTCTTCATCGATTGATTCAAGCAAGTCAAAATAAGTAATATTCCATTGCTCTTCCAGGGAGTCGTATATTTCATCTTCTAAATCTACAATCAGTTTATCTAAAAATTCTGACTCAAATAAGTTTTGTGGATCTTTGGCTAATGCACTCCGGAAGCGATTTAAATTATAGAATTCCCATTCCGGTATTTTGTCAAAATCTAAAATCAACGGAAATCTCAGCTTTTGAAATAGATTGTCGTTCAAACCAAAGCAAATCAAATCATCGTTATCGTTATATTCGTTGATGGCTGAAAAAATGCTGTCAAAGAAAAATACTTTCGGCTCTGCTTCACCAATCAACTCAAAAGCTGCTTTTACCGCCTCCTCTGCTTTCTCCTTATCAATCCTTTGGGTTGAACGCGCAATTTTACGCCACTTTTCCTTGTAAACTGGAATTAACGCTTGTTGCTCTGGTGTAAGTTGAGCGATGATTTGATTTACAGGCATAGAATTTTACCGATAACAATTCAAAATCAAGTATTCCCAATGGTCAAGCTGAAATTTAGATTTGAGTAATTTGCTTAAAATAAGTATATAGAAATTGAGATCCCCCCAACCCCCCTTTTGAAAGGGGGGCTTTTATAAGTCCTAAAATTTAATAAAACTAATTAAAATTCCTAAAATTTGTTCTAACGGTGGAAGCGTATATTCCATTAATCCAATGGTTACAGTTTGATTTTCGATTTTGAGAAATTTCCAGCGATCGCCAGTTGTCACGGTACCATAGATAATCGGAATAGAAGTATTATTTTGTTCGTTAAATCTTTGTGCTGCAATCATTTCGGCAACGCATTGTCCTAAACCACCATTTAAGTCTTCTTTTTTCGCTTCTACTACAACTATTGCTGGTGCTTCTACAAAAAGTTGCTCGGAAGAAAGACTAATTAAAAAGTCACAGACTCCAGAAAGTCCAATTGATGCATCAACTGTAAAATCATTACCAGAAAATAAGCTAATAGAATTTGAAATTTCTTTGATTTCTAGTAAAATTGGACAAATTAACATTTCCGAGCGAGCTTTCTCGGTATTTAACGCTAAAGCTAGAGGTAAATATTTTTTGATAAATTCAGCTAGTTGCGTACTTGGTTGTTGAGGTTTAATGTTATCTAAAAAGGTGTTTTTCTCAACAATAGTTAAATTAAAATCTTGTTTAACCTTTCTCAGACTGAAATCACTGTAGGACATTTTTTATAGATTTAACTTCATAGATTTACCCTTATCCACCAGGGGTTGAAAACCCCCGGCTAATAGCATAAGTCCATTAAAAGGACTAAAAATATAATTAATAAATAAGAATATTATTTATCCTTCAATTGTATTACTCACGATTTAAACAATTGCTGGGATATATAAATTATTTTATCTTCCCCCTCTTCCCCATCTTCCCCCTCTTCCCCCTCTCAAATTATTCCTTCTCATCCACCATATTAAATTCCCCATCTCTCCAGCCATCGGCGACGCTTTTAATAAAGCTAGCCAAGGGAATTGCAATTAATAATCCTAAGACTCCTAAAAGTTTCGCTCCAATTAACAAAGAAATTACTACCCAAACTGGATTTAAACCAGTAAATTTACTTAAAATACGCGGCGCTACAAAATTGTAATTAAATTGGTCGATCGCTACTGCTACAGATAAAACTTCGACTCCTAACCAAAAGTTTTTCAACCCTACCAACAAACTTACTAAAGTAATTCCAATACCAGTACCAAACGGAAATAACGCGAAAAATCCAATAACTAAAGCAAACAATAAATTTAAAGGAACTTGCAACGCTACAAAAGCCAACGTTAACCCAGTTGCAAGAATGATAGCTAAAGTTGCTTGTCCGATAAAGTAATTCTGGAAGTCTTCGCTTAAAGACTCGCTTAAGAGCTTACCAATGCGTTGCGGGAACCATCTTAATATCCCCTCCCACACGCGATCGCCATTTAAAATCATGTACAAAGTCAGCACTATTGTCAGCAAAATGTTTAAAACGCTGCCGATTGTACCGAATGCCAAACCTATTATTCTACCACTTAAGCTTTGAACTTGATTGGATAATCTTTCTAAAATATCGGGTAGTAAACCACCAAGATTAATAGGTAACTGTTGAGTAGCAGCCCAATTTTGCCAAACTTGTAACTGTTGGGTTCCAGAATCAATCCAACTTGGCAATATATTTACTAATTCATTTACCTGTTCGAGAATCAACGGTAAAACAGTAATTCCCAAACCCGCGAGTATGACAATCGCTAACAACAACACTCCCGCAGTCGCGAAATTACGGTTTACCCCTCGTTGTTGGAAAAAACCAATCGGATATTCTAAAACAAAAGCTAATAATATTGCTGCAATAACTATATTTACCAAGGGTTGAAGATATTTTATAACTCCCAGCAATACCCAAGCATTAAGAATAAACAGCGGAAAAGCCAACCCAAAACTTAACCATCTCGGCAGTTTGAAACCTGATTCCATAGCACCTTCTCCACAATAGTTTTAGTTTATTGCGGTTTTAGGTTATTGGACTAATTTTTTGTTTGGGAATGGAGAGAGGGGGGAGAGGGGGAAGAATAAATAATTCATAATCTTTGATTTGTCAATACCAGTATTTTTGTAGGTTATTTTTAGTATTGTTAATTACAGTAAGATTTACATCGCTTCATATTAACCACGAGCCTTTTTCAAGGTTTTATCGGTTTTGTAGTATGTTAATGATGTAAATATCAAGTTAGTTGCTGTTTAATAAGGGGTTAGTTTATCGAAATTCTTGAAAGTAGATAAACTGCTTCCCTCAACATAACAATAGCATATTACAGCGAAAACTCTTGTAATCTCGTGGCTTAATTGAGAATCCTGTCATTAAAATTTTTTGTGTAAAGTTGGGTAACGGGTTTGTGAAGGAATATGAATACAGAAGTTTAATTGGTTAGGGGTTTTTATAAAAGTTTTGATTATATGAAGATGGTTTTGGGGTTTTTATTGAAGGGTGTAAGATCGATTTAAAAAACCGATGCTTGACGCAGCGTTAGCGGAGCGTGTCCGATAGGACATAAAGTGTGATCTTGGGGGTTTCCCCCATGAACAACTTTTCAGCCTTAGAGAGCGCTGAGGGAAGAGGGGGAAGAGGATGGATGGTGAAGAGTTGCTCCAAAGATATGCTGATGGGGAGCGTGACTTTAGTGGGGTTGATTTGAGAGAAGCTAATATTCGAGGCAAGCGCGGTAGCGATCCAATCTTGAAGGATGCAGTAACCTTTGGGGTTCGGGGGAGACAAGGGGACAAGGAGAAAATATTAACTCCTAATTCCTAACTCCTAACTCCTAATTCCTAACTCCTAATTCCTAATTCCTAATTCCTAACTCCTAACAACTAACTTTTATTCATAAAATCGATCAAAATCCGCTGATGCACTTCACCTAAAGGTCTTTCTTCACCTGCGACGGTGGAATAACGTTTACCGTTGCGGATTTCTTGGGGGCTTACTAAACCCATATCCCAACCTTCGCCGAGAACTAGTTTATCTAATTCAACTTCTAACGGTGCGTGGAAAACATGACGCACTGCTTTTTCGGATTTATAACAACCAAATTCAGTAATTTTTTCTGGAAGGGTATAGCTAATTTCTTCTATAATTTCCCTTCTGACGGCGATTTCTGGAGTTTCACCGGGTTCTATATGTCCGCCAAAAAATGCCCAGTAACCCGGATAAGGAATATTTGGGATATTATCCCGCAACTGCATTAAAAATTTGTTGTCTTTATATAGGATTGCGATCGCTACATAATGCACCTGCGGATGTTGGTTGTTCATAAATATTAATCATAGTGTAAGTTTCAATTATTACTTTTCTTCTAAGTAAACTTGTCCTAATTCTGTACCAGAGATGGGAATGCTTTCGTACTGAGGAATTGCTTTGACTACAACTTTTTCTCCAACTTTCCAACCTTTCTGATTGGTTAATACCCAAATTTTGCCAGTGGAGTCCTCAATCTGATACATTTGTTTTTCTAACAAAGGTACTTTTCTCTCGACTTTGCCGCTCACGTAAACTGGAGCATTATTATCGCCTTTTTGCGGTTTTAGCTCGCTAATCGCAGTCACATTCACGCCAATGGCATTCATTCCGTACTCGTTAACATTGCTGCAACTCAATAGCCCCGCGAGTAAAACAGGAGCTAATCCCAAATGGAATATCCCAGCATGGAAAATTTTTTTTCTAACTCGTTGCATGGTAAGCAGCATATCCAGATTAGGCATCAGCGCTAAATTCGTCGTAATTTTCATATACATAGTTCCCAATAATACTAAGTTCTTAACAGATAAAATTCTATTGAGCGTACAGCCGAACTATCTGAGAAGATAAATAATATGGTGAATGCCGTGGCGTATTTACTGACTTAAAATTGCTCATGGAAACAAAAACAGCAAAACTGCTTGATGGTAAAGCTTTAGGGTTAAAAATTCACGATCGACTTTCAACTAAGATAGCCCAATTGCAATCTAAAATAGGTCGTCCCCCTGGCTTGGCGGTATTGATGGTGGGAGATAACCCCGCAAGCGCTGCTTATGTCCGCAACAAGGAACGAGCTTGCAGCAAGGTGGGTATTACTTCGTTTAACCGGCATTTCCCCACAGAAACCAGTTTTAACGAACTTCAAGAAGTTATTCATAATTTAAATGCCGACGAACAAGTTGATGGGATTTTAGTCCAGCTACCTCTCCCGTCTCATTTAGATAGTGTGGCTCTGTTATACCAAATTGCCCCCGATAAGGATGTTGATGGACTGCATCCGCTGAATTTGGGAAGATTGTTAAGGGGTGAGCCAGGTTTACGCAGCTGCACTCCTGCGGGTGTAATGCGTTTGTTGGAAGAATATTCCATATCCTTAGAAGGAAAACAAGCGGTGGTTTTGGGACGTTCGATTTTGGTAGGGAAACCAATGTCGATGATGTTATTAGCAGCAAATGCCACCGTTGCGATCGCTCATTCACGCACCCAAAATTTACAAGATATTACAAAAAATGCCGATATTTTAGTTAGTGCGGTGGGAATTCCCCAATTAATTACCGCCGAAATGGTGAAAGAAGGCGCGGTTGTGGTAGATGTGGGGATAAACCGTATTACCGATGAAAACGGCAAAAGTCGTCTTATTGGTGATGTCAGGTTTGATGAAGTTGCAACCGTTGCAGATTTCCTTACCCCAGTTCCCGGTGGTATAGGACCTATGACTGTTGCCATGTTGTTAGAAAATACTGTTAGCAGTTATCAGTTAACAGTGAACAGTGAACAGTGAACAGTGAGCAATTAACAGTTAGCAGTTGAGATAATACAGGAAATTAAGGAGCAGGAGCAAATGGTTGCAGCAAAGAATCTACCAAAAAATTCCCCAGAATTAAAACAATTAAAGTTTGATTTATCGGTTTATCTAAAGGAACGACAAAAGCTTGTAGAAGCTGCTTTGGATAAGTCGATTGCTGTAGTTTATCCAGATAAAATTTATGAAGCAATGCGCTATTCTCTTTTAGCTGGAGGTAAGCGGTTGCGTCCGATTTTATGTCTGGCTACTTGCGAGATGACTGGTGGAAATATCGAAATGTCAATGCCCACGGCTTGCGCTTTGGAAATGATTCACACCATGTCTTTGATTCACGACGATCTCCCGGCGATGGATAATGATGATTACCGTCGGGGTAAATTAACCAACCACAAAGTATATGGGGATGATGTCGCAATTTTAGCCGGGGATGGTTTGCTAGCTTATGCTTTCGAGTATGTGGCAAACAATACCAAAAACGTGCCAGCAACCCAAATTTTACAAGTTATTTCCCGGTTGGCACGTGCGGTAGGTGCTGCTGGTTTAGTTGGCGGGCAAGTTGTAGATTTAGAGATGGAAGGAAAGACTGATGTTCCTCTGGAAACTTTGAATTTTATTCACAACCATAAAACAGCCGCTCTTTTAGAAGCTAGCGTTGTTTGTGGCGGTATTTTAACGGGAGCATCAACAGAAGATTTACAAAGACTCCAACGCTATTCTCAAAATATTGGACTTGCATTTCAGATAGTTGATGATATTCTGGATATCACCGCAACCCAAGAACAATTAGGTAAAACTGCGGGCAAAGACCAAAAAGCGCAGAAAGTTACCTATCCCAGTCTTTGGGGTTTGGAAGAATCTTCTAAACAAGCACAGCTACTTATTGAAGCTGCCTGTGCCCAATTGGAACCCTTTGGAGACCAAGCTAAACCTTTAGTTGCCCTCGCTTATTTCATCACCAGTCGTAACAATTAATTCAACGATGATTGGGATGTTAATAAGTAGTATCCCACACGTACTCACGCACAGAACCGCTGCTAATATTACCCTAATTTAACCGTAATACCATGCAAGACATAGGCAATATCTTTGACAATCACGTACTACTGGTTGCCTTGATAGCTTGTTTCGCCGCTCAGGCTTTAAAACTCCTAGTTGAGTTAATCAAGAACGGTAAAGTGACTGTGAGTGTTTTAGTAACAACTGGAGGAATGCCCAGCGCTCATTCGGCTCTTGTTACCGCTTTAGCTGCTGGTGTCGGACAATCTATCGGCTGGGCTTCCCCCGAATTTGCTTTGGCTGCAATTTTCGCCGTTATAGTCATGTACGATGCTGCTGGTGTCCGTCAAGCTGCCGGAAAACAAGCACGCATCCTCAACCAAGTGATTGACGAAATGTTTCACGATCATCCAGAAATCGCCGCCGAGCGTTTAAAAGAATTACTCGGACATACACCCTTTCAAGTAATAGCCGGTTCGGCTTTGGGTATAACTATTTCGGCGTTGGCGCAAGCTGCTTATTAATCAGTGAGCAGTTAACAGTGAACAGTTATCAATGTCCAGTAGTTAGGGGTTAAGAGTTAGGAGTTTGAACTAACAACTAACAACTAACAACTAATTGGGTAATTTCACGACCGATCGCAGTAGCATTACTTTGTTACTATCAACGATGATGGCAAAGAAGCCGCGTTTGGAAAGTTCTTCTAACGTCTGATAGGCTTCTTTTTGGTTGCTGGTGTAAGTTGCTAACAAATAAGGTCGTCTTCCGTAAGAAACGAAACCTACGTCTCCTTTGACTGCTTTGCGAACGTCGGATGCTAATTGAGGACGATTGTAATAATCTACTAGTACGGCGTAACCACTCCCCAAACGTCGAGGTTTGTAACTTACGGTGCTTGCTTGCGTTCCTGCTTGAGATGGTGTGGGCGTTCCCGTAGGTCTAGTAGTAATTATTGCAGATAAACCAGCAGAATCTTTGATATATCTTGCCCAGCGATTGGCATCGTCAATGTTTTTAAATCCACCGATACGGGTAACTGTATCCTCAAGATATTTACAGGTATTTGTCCTAATTTTTGTTGGTAATACTCGCTTTAGTTGGGTTTGATTATCTTCTGTAGGACTAACTACTAATAACAGATATTCACCAGTTCTAGGAGCTTGACAGGTAGGAGGATTGCTTTGAGCCGATGCAGAATTTATACCGGACAGCAAACCCGCTGTTGATAATATTAAAGCGGTTGGTATTTTAAATTTACGCAAAATACTTACCTTATTTGGATTCATATTTATTCCCCTAATACACACCATATTTAAAAGACTTTATCTCCTGTTAAAGGTATTACATTAAATCCCCTCGCGATTGATTACATACAGCAGAATGCCGCGTAAATGAAGTACATTCTTCTATTCCCTACTCCCTACTCCCTACTCCCTTACAACGATATGTCCTGTACTTCACTCATCTAGGTAATCAGCTGTAAATACTTTTCCCCGTTCCCTACGGTGAAACTGAAGCAAGACTGGCGATCGCCGAAGGAATTTCTGAAGTAGGAGCTTGAAATTCACCCGTTACCACATATTCCAATCTTAGTTTCAACCAGGTGATAAATTGAGGATTGGTAGAAACAACCGCCGCCGCAGGTTGAGGACATTTGGCTTTGATTTCTGACATTGCAGCAGTTTCGAGAAAAGCTGGCTGCTTAACCAACCAAAAATCGATTTCTTTCTCCTGTTCGTGATAATAGCGAGTACGCTCCTTTAAAACCTCCTCCAAAGGTTCTTCTTCTAATAAAAAGCGTTGAGAAGCTAGTACGTAATAGTATGTTTGCATTGTCACCCCTTATAGAGATAGTTAATTTAACAAAAGATTGGGACACAGCATATAATACTGCGTCCGAGTTCAATTTAATTTGAAGAATTGAAACCAGCTAATTTTTTAAACGGACAGCTAGTTGCTAGCTGCGGTGAAGTTTGGTTTGTTTCTCTTCCCCAAAAAAATCTTTTGATTGTTGCCCAAATTGACTTGCCGCTTTGATGCTTTCCACCACTCGTCAGCTTGGCAAAAAACTGACTGTTGTCAAAGTAGTGTTCTACATTGATGATTTTCAAGTCATCAGTAACGCGGGCTATGCTCATCCCTATTATCTCCACAACTTCCCCTGTAGGAGCATAGTCTTTGTATTTACCATTAAAAGTTCCCCAATGCCGCCATTTAAATGTAACGTTTGGTGGAGAACTGTAAACTTCTAAAACTTCCCATAAAAATCCTTTGGGAAATGCGCTGCGAAATAATCTTCCCGATGATTCAAAGTTTTCTTCAGTTGCTTTGTATTGTTCGGAATCGCTAATAAATAAGTTATAAGTTCCCGCATCCGACACATCTTGTGCGGTGAATTCTTCTCCACCGTTGCTACTCATGCGAAACTTGTCATTTACAACCGATAACCACTGTTGTGTATTGGTTTTAAATGAAGCCTCCAATTCAAAAGCTCGCACCAAGTTTTCCACAATAGCTTCAAGGGAACCCGCAGGATGATGAATTAGACTTTCGGCAGCCAAACCTTGATTTGATTCGGAATAATCCGGAGGGTTTCCACCACGCCATTCGTTATCAAGGCTGCTTGCAATTAGCTGCTCTCTCTCTTGCACCCACAGCGGTAGATTCTGAGATTGTGTTGCGCTCATATAACAATTAACAATTAACAATTATCAATTATCAGGATATTTTTACTGCTCACTGTTAACTGTTAACTATTCACTATTTCCCGTGCATGATTTGCTTCATTTCTCGTACTGCTCTTTCCATACCTACTAAAGAAGCTCGACTGACGATGGTATGACCGATATTAAGTTCTTCCATGCCTTCAATGCAAGCTACGGGATAAACGTTCGTATAGGTAAGCCCATGTCCGGCATTGACGCGCAATCCGGCATTTAAGGCTTGATTGCAAGCATATGTTAATAAATTTAACTCCATATCTTGAGTTACTTCATTTTTTGCTTCTGCATACCTTCCCGTATGCAGTTCAATAAATTTAGCTTTTACCTTGACAGATGCTTCGATTTGTGAATCTTCGGGATCGATAAATAAACTTACGGGAATACCAACACCTTGCAACTTCTCAACGATATTTCCGATTCTATCAACAAGTCCTGCAATATCTAAACCGCCTTCGGTGGTGACTTCCTCGCGTTTTTCCGGTACCAGAGTCACGTAATCGGGTTTGATATCGAGTGCGATCGCCAACATTTCATCGGTAGCCGCCATTTCTAAATTAAGATGAGTCCTGACAGTTTCTCGCAGGATTCGTACATCTCTGTCTTGAATATGTCTTCTATCTTCCCGTAAATGTACGGTAATACCATCGGCACCGCCCAACTCAGCCAGCACCGCAGCGGCTACAGGATCGGGTTCCACCGTGCGCCGCGCTTGTCGAATAGTGGCGATGTGGTCAATATTTACACCGAGTGTCAGCACCCCTGTTTTCTCCCGTTTGCAGTTTATATAGAATTTGATTTTACCCGAAATTGGGGTTTTGACGAAAATGTTGAAGTAATCTGTATCGGAATTTTTGTAAAATAAAATGGTGTTTTAATTCTGTCAAAGTAGTTTTTAAATCTTCTACCACATTGCACGAAATTACCTAATGTAATTTAAGGTGTTGGTGCGGGTTGAATATGTTTTCCGGCATAAAAAACAACTACTTTTAATTGCTTTTCATCGGGAATATAAAATACTCTGTCACCTTTACTAACCTCATATTCCCATACCCCTTTATATTTCTTGCCTTTTAATGGAAAAATACGTCCTGGTTGTCTTGTTGTAGGTGCCGTACATAAATTATGATAACAACGGCTAGAATTCTCCGGGTGTCGCTGCATTAACGCTTCCCAATCTCGATTGACACGACGATTTTTGGCTACCACTAACCAGATTTCGGATTCGGATATTTCAGATGTCTCGGATAAGTCAGGAGCCGTTAGCTTTACGAATGGTGGCTCAATATTCTCTGTATTTTCTTCTGGAGTATTTTCTGACATATCAACGCTCAAGCAGCATTTTCACTCTCAGGTTTGGACAAAACTATTTCCTCAACCTCGTCATTCTGACTAAAAGCTGCTTCTAATTGGGGATTAGATATTGCCAAAGCGCTCTCATGCCATTCATGAATTATTGCATCTAGCTCATCCCAAGCTTTTTCAGATAAATCAACTACACGATACGCTGATATTACCTCATCAATAAACTCATTCAATTCATCTGAATCAAATACTCTCAACCAACTATAAGGATGCTCGTTTCCAATTTTTTGCTTTAGTAATAAACGGAAAGCAGTATTTAAAAGTTCTACAATTTCTTTACTACGTTGGGCAGCTTTCACAAATAACGCTACATTTTCACGCCGTAGTAAAGCGAAAGACTGATCGTTGCGAGTAATGGTGACTGGATTTTCTAATGCTTTATCCAAAATACGTCCGGGTTGTCGATTTAACTCAGTGGCTGTAATTAATTCATCTGAGTAAATGTTATTCACAGTTTTTATATCCATCTGTATAGGAGCATAAACAGAAATGCTCAATAATCAAACATTTATCTGTCATAATATATCAATACGTATTATTATACGTACTACTTGAAATAAATCAATAATAAGCAACGAAGCTGAGCTTTTTTTGATGGTATGGTAGCAAATTTTCTTATATTAGTCTGTAGATGTAAAGTTAAAAGTAATGTATTTGTGTTAAATTAATTGATTTTATTGAGTTACTTTTTTAAGGGTAATTAAGCGTGTGGTTATACGATAAAGATTCGATAGAGTACGAAGTATTTAAAAAGTACGAAAAAGCATTAGTTACGGTAGGTGTAAATTTATCGCGTGCTGATGTACGGGATGCCTTAGAAGGATGTTTTGATGGACTCGAAGATGCTTTAAGAGCAGCAATTAGCTATATATTATGGTTGCACGAACAAAAACAAGAATTTCACGCGAGTATTATTTTAGTGCGATCGCTAAATGAAAAATGGAAACCAAAGCAATGGCATGATGAATATCTAAATCAGCCTATTTTGAAATCGAGCGGGCAAAAATGGTGGGAAGGTGCAGCAAATATGTGGGGATACGATAAGCGCAATCAATTGGTTGCGGACATTATTTATGACAGCGGTAAGGAATACATCGTTTTTATTAACGGTAAAGAAATGTTTATAGAAACTGCTTGGCGCTGGGGTTGGGAACGAGTTTTAGATTATGCTAATACGTAGGGAATAGGGCATTGGGCATTGGGCTACGCCCGCACGCTTCGCGTGAATGGGCATGGGGAATTGGTAATTGGTAATAGAAAAAAGGGAGTAGGGAGTAGGGAATTACTACTATAACGAATGAATATTAATTTAAAATCTAAAATCTAAAATTGTATGACTTCACTTACATTAAATTTAAATCCGATAATCAAACTTACCAGAGAACAGTTTTATCAACTATGTGAAACAAATCCGGAATTAAAATTAGAACGTAATGCTCAAGGGGAATTAATTGTAATGCCACCAACGGGAGGAGAAACGGGAAGAAGTAACTCTAGTATTAACGCTCAAATATGGTTTTGGAACGAAGAAAATCAACTCGGCGAAGTTTTTGATTCATCAACTGGATTTACTTTACCATCAGGAGCAGATCGATCTCCAGATGTTTCCTGGGTGGAAAAGTCTCGTTGGGATGCTTTAACGAACGATCAAAAAGAAAAATTTATTCCCCTTTGTCCCGATTTTGTAATTGAAATAATCTCACCCTCCGACAATTTGAAAAAGCTTCAAAATAAGATGCGGGAATATATTGAAAATGGGTGTCGATTGGGTTGGTTGATAAATCGGAAAAAACAGGAAGTAGAAATTTATCGTTTGGGGAAAGAGGTTGAAGTATTAAAATTACCTCAAACTATTTCTGGAGAGGATGTTTTAGCTGGATTTGTGCTTAATATGCAGAAAATTTGGGGGTAAAATATTTGGTAAAATGCGCTGCGATGATCTAGAACAAAGATAGGAATAACTATTATGACATCACTTACATTAAATTTAAATCCGATAATCAAACTTACCCAAGAACAGTTTTATCAACTGTGTGAAACAAATCCCGAATTAAAACTAGAACGTAATGCTCAAGGGGAATTAATTGTTATGCCACCAACGGGAGGAGAAACGGGAAGAAGTAATGTCAATCTAATTTTTCAAGTCGCAAAATGGAACGAAGAAAAGCAACTTGGCGAAGTTTTTGATTCATCAACTGGATTTACATTACCATCAGGTGCAGAGCGATTACCTTCGGTAGAGCTTTGCTTAACGCCAGATGTTTCATGGGTGGAAAAGTCTCGTTGGGATGCTTTAACGAAAGAACAAAAAGAGAAATTTATTCCTCTTTGTCCCGATTTTGTGATTGAAATAATCTCACCCTCCGACAATTTGAAAAAGCTTCAAAATAAGATGCGGGAATATATTGAAAATGGGTGTCGATTGGGTTGGTTGATAAATCGAAAAAACAGGAAGTAGAAATTTATCGTTTGGGGAAAGAGGTTGAAGTATTAAAATTACCTCAAACTATTTCTGGAGAGGATGTTTTAGCTGGCTTCGTGCTTAATATGCAGAAAATTTGGGGGTAAAATATAGGAATTCAGAACTGGGAATAGGAAACAGGAAAGGGGAATCAAAGAATAGATAATAATAAGTAGTAGCCGTTTTTTATTGTAAAATTGAATATGAAAGGTACCAAAAAACCTTAATTGCAATATATACTTTCAATATATTTAAATTATATAAACTAAAAAATTGTCCACAAAAACGAAAAAACCGGGGGAATATATCCGTAAACTAGCTAAGAAACGAAAGCGATCGGCAATGATACGTTATTTCTTAGCTGCGGGTGTTTTTATAGCGTCAGTATGGTTATTTATTATTTTCTCTACCTCTTCAGCAGCAATTTTACTATTGTTGGGAGGTATAAGCGGCTCATACTATTTGTACCGTAGCGGGAAATACTTTGAAAAACGAGCTTTGGATGCTCGACGTGGTGCAAAAGCCGAAACTGATGTAGCCGATTTATTAGATGTTTTAGAACTTCAAAGATGGAAGATAGAATATAATTTGAGAATTAAAAGATGGGGAGATGCAGATGTAGTTTTACACTCACCTAAAGGTAATTGGTATGTAGTTGACGTTAAGTCTCATGGTGGGACAAAAATACATGAAAACGGACGTTTAAGAAGACGTTACGGTAAAAAAATTCATGATTTTAGAGAAGGCGATTTAATTCATAAAGTTAAAGGACAAGCAAAAGAAGTTAAGGTGTTAAAAAGTGTAAAGTGGGTAACTGCAATACTTTGTTTTACAAGGGGTGGTGTAAATATTCTTAATAGCGAAATTAATGGTGCTTATGTAGTAGATGCTGGGGATTTGGTTGATATTTTGTTGAAGTTGGATAAGTGAACAGTGAACAGTGAACAGTTATCAGGGTGTAGGGAAAAACACTTATGAACAAAAACATCAAACTACCAAAATTAAATTGCTGCTTTATTTCGGGACATATTATTTCTCCTTCATTATTAAATGCAATCCAACGTTGGGATATTTCTGTTTATTCACAGCTACCAACATCAGCTTTAGCAGGAACAATTAATATCCTTAAAAATACAGAAGCTGCATCTTTGATTCAAGATAAAAATGCAGTGGTAATCATGAATTGGGAAGCAAGTCTTTCTTTTATTCTTGAGAATCTACCACAGCAACGTTTAAAACAAGTTAATGCTTTCAAAAATAAAGCTACTTTCCGCGAGTTAGTTAAAGAGCTATATCCATTATTTTATGTAGAGCTTACAAGGGAGACTCTGCGGGATTTTCGATTTCTTGAAGAAGTTGAAACTGTTGTACTAAAACCTAGTTTGGGAACTGCTTCTATCGGAATTCGCATTGTACGGGGACAACATGAATGGGTAAAAGCGGTTGATTCAGTTCTTAAAGATATTGATATTGCTAAAGAACATATGAATCCTGCGATGTTAAATGATTCTTCTTTCCTTGTAGAAGAATTTTTAGATGGTGATGAATTTGCTTGCGATGGTTTTTGGAATGCAAACGGTAAAACGGTAATAACTGGGATTTATCAACATCCTTTTGCATCAACTTTAGATGTTAGCGATACGGTGTATTATACATCTACAAAAGTGGTAGCTGAAACAATAGAGCAAACGATGCAGGTGTTGGAGCATATTGGAAACAAGCTTGATATGCGTCGTTTTCCGTTTCATTTTGAATTTAGATTTAGTAACGGTAATCTTTTTCCAATAGAATTAAATCCGTTACGGTTTGGACAAGTTGCGCTTCCAGATATTACGGAATATGCTTTCGGTTTTAATCCTTACGATTTGTTTTTTGGAGATAAAGCACCAGATTGGGATTCTTTGTTAAATGATGCAAATTCTAAAGTTTATGGATTTGTGCTTGCGGATATTCCAGCAAAATATGAACCTGGAAAATATTGGTTTAATGAGAAATCTTTTTGCGATAGTTTTGGGGATAAATTACTAAATTATCTTCCTAGTAATCCGGAAGTTACTCCTTTTTTCGGAGTAGCGCATATTGTTGTAGATAATGTTGAGGATGTTTTGGAATATCTTTCTCTTGATTTTGATGGTTTTTTGAGGGTTAGGGAGTAGAGAAAAAACCTTACTAGACGCAGAGGGCGCAGAGGAAAGAGGTAGAGAGAAATAGCTTGTTTTGGAGGTATACAGATGGATATAAGTGTTCAAGAATTGTTAGAGCGTTATGAGAAGGGGGAGAGAAATTTCGCTAGGATTCACCTATATGGTGGCGAATTAACTAACGCTGACTTGAGTGATATTGATATGAGTAATGCCGATTTAGGCGAGCAATATTTGGAGGGAGTTAATTTGAGTAGAGCAAACCTCCGCAATGCTAGTTGCGGGCAATGCTGTCTTGATAGCGCAAACCTAAGAGATGCCGATCTCACTGGAGCTAGCTTTGGTCATGCTAGCTTGAATGAAGCCGATTTGACTAATGCCAAAATGGTTAATGCTTATCTTAATAGTACCGACATGATTGGAACTAACTTGACTGGAACTGATTTGACTGGAGCCGAAATGGAAGATGCATGGCTAGAGAGAGTTATCTTTTGTAATACCATTATGCCCGATCGCAGTATTCGGAATGACCACTGCTGATAGTTTCTCTATCTATGGTATTAACAGCATTCAGCTTTTTAAAAAACATATTACAAAGCTTCTATATATTCACACAAAGTAGTGGGTTGGGGAACAGATAAACCTTCCTCTCGTAAGCCTTCCAAATGAAACGTAATTGCTTCTTTAATTTGTTGATTCACTTCTTGAATAGTCACACCAGTTGCAACACACCCAGGTAAATCTGGAACATAAGCCGAGTAATTATTGGTTGCTTTTTCAATTACAATTGCATAACGCATTATTTTTCTTCCTCTTCTTCAAACTCAGCGTACCTCTGCGCTTCCCTCCGCGCCCCTCTGCGTTAAATTTTCATATTATTATCCAAAACTTTAACTCAAAGCACTAGTCGTAGGTTGGGTTAGACGCACGACACAATTTAATAATGAACCAATTAATTCCTCAAAGCGTCGTAACCCAACATCAGTGTTTTGGAAATAATAAATATTTTGTTGTAGATTTTAAGATATTAATTATCAGTCAAGCATAATGTTGGGTTACGACGGAATTTAATTTTCTACGTTGATGTTGAATATTTTCGTCCGTCTAACCCAACCTACAATCTTCCCTCCGCGCCCCTCTGCGTTTATTCCAAAACCCTAACTCGAAGCACTAGTATAATATCTCAACGCAAACCGCCAAAATCTCGACGAAACAAAAAACAATCCTAAAGCTAAAATCCCCGCTCCTATTACCCATACAAATTGACTTCTACCAAGCATCGCTTCGGCAGGTACGGTAGTTAAAAAAGCCACCGGAACTACAAAAGTAAAAAACAACCGAAAAGCCGCCGGATAAGCAACCATTGGATATCTTCCAGCTTCAATTAATCCCCGCAAAACTTCAGTTACGTTATATATTTTGACAAACCAAATACTTGTAGCTCCTAACATAAACCACAAGCTATAAAGGATTATTAAACCAAAAAACAGCGGTGGAACACTAGCAAGATAATCGCCGATTCCCAAACCGAGACGATTACCAGCGTAAATAATTATAATGCTGCCAAAAATTAAATCCGAGATTCCCCAAGGTGAAACGGTGTGGGAAGAAAGCCAAAATTGGCTGCGGATGGGTTTTAGTAAAACAAAATCGAGGGTTCCTTCCTGTACGTGACGCACGATGCGGTTTAAGTTAGGAGCCAGAAAAGTTTCCGAAAAGCCTTGCAATAAAGTGTAAATTCCCACGACTATCAAAGCCGCTTCCCATTGCCATCCAGAGAAAGTATAGCCAGTACGGTAAAACAAAAATAAGCTGAACAAGCTACCCGCAAGGTTTCCCACGCTGCTGAGAGTCGCGATCGCAAAGTTAACTCGGTACTCCAATTCCGCAGCGATCGCAGCACTCCAAAATAATCTAATAACTTTTAAGTATCTTCGCATGATGAAAACAGGCAGCGCTTCCGGTATAGTGAATTCTCAGACTGTATATTGTGCTTGATAAAACTGTATTCTTAATAATCTTATGGCTAAACTGTCCAAAGAATTAAACCGCTTTTTCTTTGAAGAAGAACGTACTTCTACTACGATAACTTTGGAAGATGTTCTGGAATTAGCAGGGGAAAGAATTTTCGGATTTTTATTCGTCATCCTTTCTTTACCTTCAGCTTTACCGCTTCCAGCACCAGTTATATCGATTCCTTTCGGAATTATAATGATTTTTCTAGCAGTGCAATTAATTATAGGTCGTCAAGAGCCTTGGTTGCCTGAAAAATTTGCAAAACGTCCGATTAAGCTTGAAACAGCCCAAAAATTTGTCAAAGCCGGAATTCCTTTCTTACAAAAAATTGAAGCCGTAAGTCGTCCCCGTTTACCGTTTATTTGTACTACTATTCCAGGTAAAATAATTATTGGAATTGCGATCGCCTTAATGTCAACCTTTATGATGATTCCCATTCCTGGAACAAATACTTTACCAGCAATCGGCATTTTTGTAACTGGATTTGGCTTATTAGAAGACGACGGTGCAATTAGTTTGGGAGGTTTAACTATTTGTGCGATCGCAGCAATATTAGTCGGTTCAATTTTTGCAGCAATAATTTGGGGTGGTACAAGTTTAATCGATCAAATTAAAATGATGTTGAAAGGTAATGGGTAATAGGTAATTGGTAAAATGCTAATCATATAAAAAAAATGTAGAGACGTTGCACTGCAACGTCTCCTTTAATTTAGGTTTAAATAAATAATGAACGTAAAACGATATTTAGTTTAAAAACCTCTTAAAACAGGTTCGCTTAGAAGTTCGCGATAACCTCTAGAAACACTAAGGTTTTTACCTTCAGTTGAATCAGCCAAGATATAGGTATAGTTACCATTAACAGCTTCAAAATATTGTCCTCGTCAATCTACTCCATCTACATTTAAAGGTAATCGTATAGCTTTACCAGTTTTTTTACTAACACCTACATAATGATATGGTGAATGGCTGCCGCAAATGCTGACATAAAAATTCTGAGTTTCCGCAGCTACAAATACGCTTTCATAGTCTTTACAATAGTGACGTACTTGCTGATATGGATTAGCTTGTGCGGATTGATATTTTTTAAACTATGAATATTATTGAAAATGTTAAATATTCTTGCTTCAAACTGA
Organism: uncultured cyanobacterium; assembly: GCA_963740315.1. Lineage (GTDB taxonomy): Bacteria > Cyanobacteriota > Cyanobacteriia > Cyanobacteriales > Nostocaceae > Rivularia. The sequence continues at coordinate 810,307 of CAVUDP010000001.1, read as the reverse complement.
TTAGAAAAAATTTGATTTAATTGCAATATAAAATAAGATGCTTTCTGGAAATACTTATTTAAGTCATATGCCTGTTTCTATTAGAGAGAAACCAAGCTTTTCTCCGTAGATTATCCGTTCAAATTTAGATGATATGCTTTCAACGTGTTTTCTTGCCGCTTCTATTGCTTTAGTTGAAAATACATTTTTGATGAGTATTCCGTCTAACTCATCTGTGTATAATAAATCAATACTATAATTTAAAACTGATAAGTAAGTCGGCACAAGTAAATATAACTATATAACAAACTATATAATAAAATGTTTTTTACCCTAAAACCCTTATTCCTACTGCCGACAGCCTTACCCTAATTACAATTTTCAACGCCAACCTACTTACACTCACATGGAAAAACCCTTTAGGCTTGCCATGTCAAATGGACTAACGGCATCTGCGATTCGAGTTGAGTCTCAAAAGGACTTATTATCGGCTATGTCGGAACTAGGTTTTGACAATCCGCGCCCCATCCTCGTAATTTTGGGTGGTGCAGGTAAAATGAGCGAAACCGATTTAAACCGTTTGCGATCGCTATTTGTCAATGTGCTGGCTCCGGTAATTGAAACTCTAGGTGCCTCTGTTGTGGATGGTGGTACAGATTTTGGTGTGATGCAGATGATTGGGCAAGCTCGTGCCCAGATATCGGCGCAATTTGCCTTAATTGGTGTAACTCCAATAGGAAAAGTAGCTCTTCCCAATCAACCTCCACCAGAAGAAGTATCAGCATTGGAACCAAATCACAGTCATTTTGTGTTTATTCCTGGCTCTGACTGGGGTGATGAATCACCTTGGTTAGCAAATGTAGCTACTGTAATAGCCAAGGGAGCGCCATCTATAGCAGTTTTAGTTAACGGTGGAGAAATTTCCAGAAAAGATGTATCGGAAAGCCACAAAGCAAATAGAAAGGTGCTGGCTGTAGCTGGTAGTGGAAGATTAGCCGATGCGCTGAGTGCTGCCATAGATGGGAAAACTACAGATGAGGGTGCTAAGGAATTAGTTGCTTCGGGGTTGGTGCAAATACTTGACTTCAAAGAGAGTTTTGTGAGTACGACTGAGTTGATTAAGTCGTATTTAATTGGGGAATAGGGTTCGGGGGGAATGGGGAATAGGGAATGGGGAATGGGGTATAGGGTATAGGGAATGGGGAATGGGGAATAGTTATTTAAATAGAATCCTCTGGGTTTTAACTTCCATTGTAGGGTGGGTGACAATACTGCTCGGTTAAGGAATTGAACGCAATCGTTAAATCCCCCAAACCCCCTTAAAAAGGGGGCTTAGTTCCCTCCTTTTTAAGGAGGGTTAGGGAGGATCTCCCCTTCACCGAGTAGTATTGTAAGTTGCGTGACGCTATGAGAAAAAATTGAACGAAGTAACGCTGGTTTGTAGCCTCACGCATCACTCAAATGTTGTATTATAATTTATGAGTTTAAAATTAAGTATTTTTACATAAAATAGGCAAGCCGTTAATGACTAAATTTTTCGATGCTTTCATCTCCTACGGACGAGCTGACAGTAAAGATTTTGCCTTAAAACTTCAATCTAGCTTAAACAAACATGGGTTGGAAGTTTGGTTCGATTTTAACGATATTCCTTTGGGTGTTGATTTCCAAAATCAAATTGATGATGGTATCGAAAAAGCTGATATTTTCTTGTTTGTTATTAGTCCCCATTCAATCAATTCCCCCTATTGTCTTAAGGAAATAGAATTAGCGATTAAGTGTAATAAACGAATTATTCCTTTATTACACGTCGATGAAATTAATCGGGAAACTTGGCTTTCTAGATATCCCAATGGTAGTTTACAAGATTGGGAGGCATACAAAACACAAGGGAAACACACATCTTTTGTGAATATGCACCCGACAATCGGTAAGATTAACTGGGTGTATTTCCAAGAGGATAAAAATGATTTTGACAAATCCCTCGCAGATTTAATTGATTTACTTGATTTACATAGAGATTATGTACAACAGCATACCAGGTTTTTAAATAAAGCTTTGGAATGGGAGAGGAATCAAAAGCAAACAAGGTACTTGTTAACTGGGGAAGAAAAGCAAAAGGCTCAAGCTTGGTTGAAAATCCGCTTCAAAGATTCTCAACCACCTTGTCTTCCCAGCGATTTGCATTGCGAATACATTACCGAAAGCATCAAAAATGGTAATAATTTGATGACTCAGGTATTCCTCTCCTATGCTGAGGAAGATAGAGCCACAATGGAGAAAATTCGCGCTAGTTTAAGACGAGAAGGTATTACGGTTTGGACAAATACGACAGATATTAAAACAGGGGAAGATTTTGTCAACTCGATTAAACAGGGGATTGAAAAAGCCGATAACTTGGTTTATTTACTTTCTCCTCATGCAGTCAAATCCACTTACACTCAGCAAGAATTGGATTTAGCTGTTGAATTCAATAAGCGGATTATTCCCCTGCTGGTACAAACAACTGACAATTTAGAATTACCATCTGCATTGCAGGATTTACAGTATATTGACTTGACGGATAATCTTACTGAAGCTGATTATCAACTCGATGAAAGCGAATTACTGAAAATATTATATGAGGATGCAGCTTACCACAACGAGCATAAAATCCTGTTAACTAAAGCCTTGAAATGGCAACAGCAAAATCAAAATCCTAGTATTTTACTACGGGGATATAACCTGCACAGCGCCGAAACTTGGTTGGAAGTAGCACAAAAAAGGACACAGCATCCACCCATTCCATTACAATCAGAATTTATTGCCGCAAGTCTGCAACAACCTCCATTAGAATCGCTCGATGTGTTTATTTCCTACTCCCGTGCTGACTCAGACTTAGCGAGAAAGTTGAATGATGCTTTACAGCTACAGGGAAAAACGACTTGGTTCGATCAAGAAAGTATAGCATCAGGGAGTGATTTTCAACAAGAAATTAATAGAGGAATTAAAATATCCGATAATTTTGTATTTATTATCTCACCGCGTTCTCTAAATTCGCCTTACTGTAATTCGGAAGTAGAGTATGCAGCTTCGTTGAATAAACGCTTTGTGACGGTGCTGCATCGGGAAGTAGATACCAGCGATTTACATCCAGAATTAGCAAAAGTGCAATGGATTGATTTTAACAGCAATGACAAAGATTTTAATGCTAACTTCAATCAATTGCTCAGAACAATTGAAACTGACAGAGAACACGTCCAAAATCATAGTAAGTGGTTACAAAGAGCTTTAGAGTGGGAGCAGAAGAATAAAAATGATGATTTATTATTGCGGGGTAGTAACTTAATAATTGCTCAAAACTGGTTAGAAGAAACAGAAGATAAAAAGAAAAAACCTGCTGTAAATTTTATTCAGAAAGAGTTTATTCAAGCCAGTCAAAATGCCATTGAGCGAGCAGAAGAAGAAGAAAAACGCCGACAAGAAAGAATGCTGCTTTTACAGCAGGAGAAAATAGCCGAACAGAAAAAAAGTGCTAAAAAACAAAAGTTTTTTCTTGGTGCCGTTAGTATTGCACTTTTGGTTGCCGTTGGTTTTGGTGTATCCGCATGGCAGGAGAGGGTAAATGCTGAATCTCAGACGAAAAATGCCCTAAAAGCTAAGGCAATTGCTGAAGAGCAGAAGAAAAATGCCCTAAATGCTAAGGAAAAAGCCCTAAAAGCTCAGGAAGACGCTGAAAAGGCTGAGAAAAATGCTGAAGAGGAGAAGAAAAATGCCCAAAAGCAGAAGAAAAAAGCCGAAGCAGCTCTTGAACGTCAGATTTATTCTCTAATTCGATTATCCTCGATGCTATATGATAAAAATCTCAAGTTTGATGCTCTAATTGAAGCCATTAGGGCAGGGGAACAAATACTAAAACAAGGATTGCGCCCAAATCAAGAAACTCGTAGTTTAGTTTTAACAGCTTTACAGGCAGCAGTTTATGAACATGGATTTAGAGAGCAAAATCGTTTAAAACATCAAGGTAAAGTCTTTGATGTAGCTTGGAGCCGTGACGGAAAGCAGATTGTATCAGCTAGCGAAAATGGTACAATCAAACGTTGGAATCTTAACGGCAAGGAAATTAAAACCATACAGCTAAGCAGTAACGATCGAGTCTATAGGTTTAGTCCTGACGGCAAAACTATTGTCTTTACTAGAGATCAAAACACTGTTAGAATATTCAACTTGCAGTCAGAAAAAACCAAAACTCTCCGAAAGCATGGTTCCGTCAAGAATGTAACTTGGAGTGCCCGCAGAAAAACTATAGCCTCTCGATATTCGGATAATAAGAAGATTGTACTCTGGAATAGCCAAGGAAATCCTCTGAAAGACCTTACAGCCGATGGAGAAAACATTACAAGTTTCAGCTTCAGCCCCGATGGTAAGACAATTGCTTCTGCTATTGAAGGTGATAAAATCAAACTTTTGAATGTTAATAATGGTCAAGTAGTTAAAGCCATACCAGAAGACAAAAACATAGGTAAAAATATTACAGTTTATAGCGGTAGTTTTAGTCCTGACGGGAAGACTATTGCCTTTACTAGTAATAAGAATGTTAAACTCTGGAACATAGAGGAAGAGGAAACCATAACTCTTGGAACACGTAATAATTCCGTCCGGAGTATAGCTTGGAGTCCCGACGGGAATACTATTGCGTTTGCAAATGCCGACAATACTGTTAAAATTTGGCACACAAGGGGAGGAGAACAGAAACAACCCCTCCAAACCCTCAAAGGTCATGACGCTTCAATCAATAGCATCAAATTCAGCCCTGACGGAAAGAAAATAGCTACTGCTAGCGAGGATAATACTGTCAGGCTTTGGAGCTTATCGAATAAGAAACTTAAAAAGTTTGAGGAATATAATCAAGCATTATTCTCGAGCGTTGCTTGGAACTTAAAAGGAAATACCATTGCTGCTGGTACAGCGGACGGTACCATCGGAATCTGGACGTTGAAGCAGGGGAAATGGAAATTGATTCCAACAAAAATCAAACATACGGGTGAAGTTTCTAGCCTTAGTTTTAGTCCCGACGGAAAGACGATTGCTTCTGGAAGTTACGACAAGACAATTAAACTCTGGAACAAAAATGGTCAAGTATTCAAAACTCTCGAAGGACATGATGATTCGGTGTGGAGTGTAGCTTGGAGTCCCAACGGAAAAACCATTGCCTCTGGTAGTGATGATTATACTATTAAACTATGGGACAAAAATGGTCAAGTATTCAAAACTCTCGAAGGACATAAGGATTATGTCAACAGTGTAGCTTGGAGTCCCGACGGAAATACCATTGCTTCTGGTAGTAAAGATAAAACTATTAAACTATGGAACAAAAACGGTCAACAACTCAAAACACTTAAGGGACATGATGATTCGGTGTGGAGTGTAGCTTGGAGTCCCGACGGAAAAACAATTGCCTCTGCTAGTAATGATGATACCATCAAACTCTGGAACCTTGATGGCGAAGAATCCAAAACCCTCAAAGCACATAAAAATGTTTCAAGCGTCGCTTTTAGCCCCAACGGAAAAATTATTGCAACTGCGAGTGAAGACGGTACCGTAAAGCTTTGGTGGAGCAAAGATGGTAAAGAATTCCAAACCTTAAACCCAGACAATAAGCCAGTCAATAGTGTTAGTTTTAACAAAGATGGTAAAGAACTCCAAACCTTAAACGCGAACCTTGATGGTAAAGAACTCCAAACCTTAAACGCGAACCTTGATGGTGAAGAACTCCAAACCTCAAACGAAGAGAATAAGCCAGTCACTAGTGTTAGTTTTAGTTCTGACGGTAAAACTCTTATCTCAGCTAGCGATTACGGAACGTTAATCCTGTGGGATTTGCGAGAGTTGCAATTAGATTTAGATCAACTAATGAAGGCTGCTTGCCTACAAGTAAAAGATTATCTTGAATCCAATGCTAAAGAAAGCGAGAAGAACCTCTGTAAATAACTAGAAAGTTATTTAAGCTTTTCTACTTTTTGCGACATAACTATGTTCTACACCTACCTCCCACGCACTTGGAGCTAAAGCAATGTTCGCTTTGGAAGCAAAATCTAAAAAAGCACGAGTAACATCGCTGCTAAAAAGAGGTTCGTTATAAGTAGAGGCGACGTAGGCTTTGGCTGTCAACTTAATGGCATCAGGAGTTTGGCTCAGATAAATTTGCATCGGTAAAGAAGGTTCGTAATAAACAGAAGATTGTATCGCATCCCAAATAGTATCTTCAGCAGCCTGCCGTTGCTCGGCAGTATTAAAAGAAGCTAGGTAAAAATTTATCACACACAAAGAAGAACGACTGCCAGAATTAGCAGAGTTTAAAACTTCATTCCAAAGGGTATGAGTAGGTATACTAATAAGATCGTCATCAGGTGTTATCAAGACGACAAAAAAAGTATTAAACTTAACTACTTTACCTTTAACACCTTTAAGATTAACGCGATCGCCAATTTGAAAAGGCTGTGTAAAAGCAGTAATAGTTTTGAAAGCTAGACCGTTGAAAAAGGCTTTAATCAAATCGGTGCCGTTAACGAAAATCCAAATTAATAAAAGGACAAAAACCAGAAGTAAGCTACTTTTATCCGCATCCTCAAGAGAACTGATAGAAACTAACAAAAAAGGAACAATAAAAACTGAAGCTAATAGAAGAAAGTTTTGAATTAAAACATCAATGCGACGAGAGGATTGTTTTTCTGCATGGTGAATTAATATTGTTCCTGGTAAACCGCGAGCAAAACGTCGTTTATTAGTCCTACTCTGACGTAAGTAAATACCTAGTGAGTAGAGCAGTTGAGTGCCAATAATTGTCCCTAAATAAATTAATAAATAAATTAAAAATTCAGGCTTTGTTATGGCTTTTTGTATGTCTTCCATCGTCAAAGTGTTGATTATTAGTAAAGAACGGTTTAATTGTTGATTATTTCTGATTCTAAATTATAATTACTTAGTAAATCTAAGCCAACTGTTTCGCGAATACAAAAGATTACTACAGGTAAGAATTCAGGGCAAATGTGATAGATTTGTCCCGATTGTTTGACAATTTCTATATTTATAAAAACAGCAATACTTCTAACTCCCATACTATAGTGAAGTCCTAAATCTTCAGATATTTCCTTTAAAGTTGAAGGACCGCTAATTAACAAAATTGCTAAAGTTCTAATTTCATCCCGCACCGAGAGCCTCGAAATAATTTGTCTGAGAGCTAAATACTTGCTAGCTAATGATTGTGGAAGATCGTGACCAAACCGCTCGAAATTTTCAAGTTGCCTGATAATCCCCAACCAGTTGCGGATTGTTTCGATAAACTCTTTGTTGTTTTTAATCTCAAAGGGTAATATCCAATCAAAATTCTTAGCTTGTTTGAGAAAACTATAGGCAAAAACATCAATGTGACAAGTCAGATCGCGATCGCCTTCAATTTCACTTAAGGTAGCAACAAATTTCTTGAGCGGTTTGAAGCCTCTAGTGTTTTTGCGAAAAAGTTGATCTAAACAATAAATATCGCTAATTTGATGCTGCTGGATTTGACTAGAGAGAAATTCAAGATAGTTTTCATCTCTTAAAGCAGCTTCATGTAGTTGTTGAGCCGTCCATGATTTAGATTTTTGGTAATTCCAACCAGTAGTTATTTTAGCCCTAAGTTTCATTGAATTTTAAAGTCACGAATCACAGAAGTAAAGCTCGATTAATTGAACCTATGAGCTATTTTAAAGCAGAGTGGGATTGATAATTGCTTTGGAAGCGCTAATACTTTTAATTTGTTCAAAAAAAATATAAAGCTCCGTCGCAACCGTTGGTGCCTACTCCCAGCGAGGGCGGCTGTACCATAGACTTGGAGACAAGCAGAAAGCACTTGCAGACTATCAGAAAGCAGCAGAAATTTTTAAACAACAGAAGGACAATTCTAATTATGAACGTGCATTAGATGATATTAGATGGGTTCAGCAGTCATCACCTTCAACACCTTAGTTAAAATATTGGGAATGTGGCTATATGTAAATTCGTGAATATGGAGTAATTACGCTTTTAGCAATAAACCTGGGAACAGATTCCCAGGTGGTAAAATGACTTATTGCAATTCTCCTCTTGCTACTTTTCTAACTTCTTCAACATCCAATTCAAACATTTCAGCAATCTCCTGAATACTAAGTCCTTTCTCAACAAGACTTGGAACAACTTGTAACTTAGTTTTTTTCAAAATACTTTGATAGTAACCAGTGTTTTTGATATCTTCACCTAAATCAAACATGGCTTCGATTTCCTCCTGAGTCAGATTGGGGAATTTATAAACTATAATGCTTTGGATAAATGCTAGCACTTTCTGTTGAATGCTTTCATCTGTTAATTCTGTCTTTGCTTTATTAACCAATTTTTGAGCTAATGGCGTAGTCTTGGTTGGAGTTTCAGCAAGTAACTTGACTATTCCAATTTCTAAAGAATCATCATTCGATAGCTCATTAAGGTAAATACGACGTACATAATTTTCTATTAAAAGCTGATAGCGCGGATGTGGTTCAGTTTCATGACTGCGCCTATCATAAATAACAATTGCATACCATTGAGAATTAGCAGGTTTATATTGACGAAAATAAACAAAGATTTCCCCAAATAACCGTTCGTAAAATTCCTCGTCTTTATAAGGCAGGCAGTTCAACAAAATACAGCGGTTCGTTTTCAAATCCTTTTAAAGTAGAAAATAAACCGTCTAACCGAAATGATTGCTGCTTAACTTCTGGTACTGTAAAAGAGTAGTTTTCTAAATTTGTTTCAGGTTTACCTATAAGTTCAAAAAACACTTGTGGTAATTCCCTAATCAATTCGTAAAATAGGGTATCTGTTTTCATTTATCACACCCAAAATATCATCTATAAACTATTAAACAGCTTTTTAATAATAATAGTAAGGGAAAACTAGTATTTCAGACGTTCAGATCCCCCCAACCCCCCTTATTTAAGGGGGGCTTACCTAAGTCCTAATAATAAAAAAACATGGGACAATTGACATCATAATTATCTTACAATGCCCTATTTCATCAAAAACTCCTTAATAAACATTACCGTAGAATAAAATTGAAAGTCAATATTCTTCTTTTTACTAAACCCATGCCCCTCATCTTTCGCCATTAAATACCACACTGGTACTTCATTCTTTCTCACCGTTTTTACTATTTGTTCGGCTTCAATTAACGGTACTCTGGGGTCATTTTTACCGTGAATCACAAATAACGGCACTTTAATATTATCGGCATTATTTGTAGGAGAAATCTTTTGGAGAAACTCGCGCATTTTCGGATCTCTTTCGTCTCCATATTCCACTCTTCGTAAATCTCTTCGATAACCTTTAGTATTTTCGAGAAAAGTCACAAAATTGGAAATACCAACAATATCAATTGCAGCTTTGATTTTATCGCTGTATTTCGTCGCTACAGCTAAAGACATATAGCCACCGTAACTTCCCCCGGTAACTAAAATTTTATTTGCATCTAATTGCGGTTGCGTCGCTATCCAATCAAGTAACGCACCGATATCCTTAACAGAATCTTCCCGACGAAACCCGTTATCTAACTTAGTAAAAGTTTTACCGTATCCAGTCGAACCCCGCACGTTAGGAAATAAAACTGCAACCCCCAATTCATTCAGGTAGTAATTATAACGTCCGAGGAAAGAAGGTCTAAATTGCGATTCGGGACCGCCGTGAATGTTAATTATTACCGGGCGTTTACCTGTAAACTTAGCGGGAGGACGATATAAAAAGCCGGAAATTGTTCTACCGTCGAAACTCTTCCACCTTACCAATTCAGCATCTGAGAAGCTGCTAGTATTTAAACCGCCAGTTTCGCTTTGAGTCCAGCGTTGAACTTTATTGTTGCGAATATTCAAAGAATAAGCATCGGCGGTATATTTGGCTGAAATCAGCGTAAAGCCTAAATCTTGGTTGTTATTATGCCATCGAATACCGTAAATTTGCCCAACAGGAAGCTTTGGTAAACGTTTAAAACGACGGCTAGCAGTATTTAATATATGTAATACTCCAGTTCCATCTTCATTAGTGACAAAAGCGAGAAAATTACCATCATCGGAAAGGTCAAAATCGGTAACATCCCAACGAAACTTTTTGCTCAGATAGGTATGCTGCAAAGTATCGAGTTCAACATAAGCTAGCCGGGCAAACTCGGAATCGCGATCGCAAATTACATATAAACCTTTGCCATCCTTACTAAAATAAGCGCCATCGTAAGAAATCTTTTCCTCACCTGCTTTGGGTAATAGCCGTTTTTTCTCACCCGTGAAAGTATCTACCAACCATAGATAACTTTCATTAACAGAAACATATTGTAACGCTAAAAACTTAACATCATCCGGCGAGAAATCCAAACCGTACCAACCACCACCTTCATTTTCGGTTAGTAACTTATTGCTTGCGGGATTTTGCGGATCGATAATGTAAAAATCGGCATCATTACCAGTGCGACGAGTAGAAGTGTAGATGATGCGATCGCCTTTATTAGACCATACGCCACCGCTGTTTTTTGATGTACCATCGGTTAATAAAGTCGTTTCTCCGGTATCCAAATCATAGCGATAGTTTTGGTTAAATTCATTACCGCCAATATCTTTACTAAAGACAAAATAATTACCATCGGTAGGTTGAAAACTCGCACCGCGAACGGGTTCGGGAAAGAACGTTAATTGTTGACGAGTACCGAAGGGAGATTTAACCAAATGAACTTGGCTTGTATCCCCAAACCGCGTGGAAATCAGCATTTCACGTTTTGTGGGGTGCCAGCTAGAGATACCAGCAGAGCGAAATTGAGTATAGCGTTCGACTTTCTGAGCTAAATCCCCAGGAATCGGCGGAATTCCCTCAACAACGAGATTGTCTCCAGGAATAATCGGAGTAACAGCAGCAACCATCGGGATAGGTAGTAAGATTACTGCAAGCAGAGTAGCAAAAAATAAAGATAAAAATCGCATTTATTAATTATCAATGTTAGCGAAGCGTGGCGCAATAGCGTCATACAATTATCAATTATCAAGATAGGGAGTGCATATTACTTGGTTCGTAGTAGGGACTTTAGTCCTCAGAGAAGAGGGGAACCGATGCCCTTACTACAAACCTTTCTTAGTTCGTAGTAGGGACTTTAGTCCTCAGAGAAGAGGGAGCCGATGCCCTTACTACAAACCTTTAACCACTAACAACCAAATATTGATAAGATTCTCATGGTTATGGGTTTTGGAGATATGACAAAGCAACACGACAAGATTATTATTTTTGATTGCGACAGTACTTTGAGCAGTATCGAAGGAGTTGATGAGTTAGCCCGTGTTGCTGGTGAGGAAGCAACTCAAGAAATTGAAAAGATGACAGAGGCAGCGATGGAAGGTAAAATCACTTTAGAAAGTATCTTTGCACGACGTTTAGAAATTATTCAACCATCTACTGATTCTGTCTCAAAAGTTGGTCAGTTATATATCGATACAGTTGAACCTTCCGCAAAGCAAGTAATTACAACTTTGAAAAATCGAGGATGGACACCAATTATTTTAAGCGGTGGTTATCGTCAAGCAATCAAACCTTTAGCCGATTATCTTGGTGTGGAATTAATCGAAGCCGTTGACCTTTATTTTAACGAAGATGGCAGCTATCGCGACTTCGATCGCAATTATCCCTCAACGCGCTCCGGCGGTAAACCCGAAGTAGTCAAAAGTTTACGAGATAAATATTCACCTGACAAAATTGTCGCGATCGGTGATGGTGTCAGCGATTTAGAAAGTAAATCTGTTGTCGATCTATTTATCGGGTTTGGTAGATATGCTGTCAGAGAAAAAGTTAAACAAGAAGCCGATTATTTTATAACTGATTTACAAGAAATAATTTCTTTAATTGATAATTTGTAATTTGTAGGTTAGCTTCACGGTTCACTATTAATTGGTTGCAAACAAATCATTTCTATTTGAACCGTAACCCAACATCATATTTATTCACAATCGCTCCGGTTGGGTTACGACACGATAAATAAAAATCTTAATTACAACCTACATTTGTTTTCGTGTCTAACCCAACCTACCTTTCTGTTCACTGTTCACTGTTCACTGCTCACTGTTTTTAATATCATGAGTTTTGATAACGTCTGTAAGCTGTTGGCAGAAAAGTATCCCGCAGAATTTGTGCGGTGGTTAACTGCATCCGAATCTACAAATGTTAAAGTGTTGAAAACAGAATTAAGTATAGAACCAATTCGCGCAGATTCGGTAACTTTTATCCAAACTGAAAATCAAATTTTGCATATCGAATTTCAGACTTTAACCCAATCTAAACCTGGAATTCCTTTCCGAACGCTGGATTATTCAGTAAGGTTGAAACGTCAGTATAAATGTAGAGTTGTACAAGTAGTAATCTTTTTGCAACAAACTGATGACGAAATTGCTTATACAGAACAATATGTAGACGATACAACCTTACATCGCTATCGAGTAATAAGAATGTGGGAGCAAGATTCTAGCTTATTTTTGAATAGCTTGGGATTATTGCCGCTAGCACCTTTATGTCAAACTAATTCCCCACAAACTTTATTATCGCAGGTTGCTAAGGAAGTCGCTAAAATTTCAGATAGGGAGACGAGGCAAAATACAGCAGCGTACACTGAGATTTTAGCTGGTTTGCGGTTTGAGAAAAGTTTGATTCGTCAGTTATTAAGCGAGGATATTATGCAGGATTCAGTTATTTATCAAGATATTTTACAAAAGGGAGAGCAAAAAGAAGCTTTTCGTTTTCTTAATCGACAATTAAATCGACGTTTTGGTGAGATTGATTCATCAATAGTTGAACGTATTCGGGTATTATCTACCGAACAATTGGAAGTGTTGGGGGAAGAGTTTTTGAGCTTTTCAAATGTTTCCGATTTAGTTGCTTGGCTTGAGGAAAATGTGAGTAATTTGTAGGTTGGGTTAGGTTCACGAAAATATAGTTTTTAACGAATAATCTAAATTTGAACCGTAACCCAACATTAATTATGAGGTTTTTTTACCAGATTTATCTATAATCATGATGTTGGGTTACGACACGATAAATACAATTTTAAATACAACCTAAATTTGTTTTCGTGTTTAACCCAACCTACTAGCTCTTAATATCTCTCTAATTGAATTTTGTGATAAATGAATGAACCTCTTTCCAAGCATTTGTATTTATTCCAAGTGACTCTAAACCTAATTGAATTGCATTACAAATAGTTTCGTACTCTTCATTATCATCATCTTCTATCTGTTCTGTTGTAAATTTTAGACCATTAACAATTGGTTCCCCATTTTCATCAAGCATTACCCAAATCTCATCTGCTAAATCAAATGTTTTCAAAGGAAGACCTTCCTGAAACAAAATTGATTCTCTATACCCAACCCTATCATCATATCGAACTAAGATAGCTTTAGAAAATATTACTGATATTTGACTAGCTACGTACTCCATTTCTGAAGAAAACACCCAATTTCTTCTATCTTCAACTCTAGATAAAGATGATAAGCAATCATTAATTTTATCTACTTTTAATTTAAAAGGAGTAGATATTTGCGAACTAATAGATTGAATATTTTCAAAAGACGCAACACATAAAACCCCTTCAAATGCATAACTCATTTTTTCTTTTATAAACTAGTTTGTAAGTTGGTTTAAGTTCACTCTAATATTAACTTTAAACAAACAATCTATATTTTAACCGTAACCCAACATAATATTTATCTACAATCATCATGTTGGGTTACGACACTTTGGGAATTCATTTTTTCGTAACAAGTTAAATTTATTATCGTGTCTAACCCAACCTACTATCTATCTTGCAACAAGGGCTAAAGCCCTTACTACGAACAATCAAAAATTAATTGATAATTGATTAACGTTTGCGTTTCACAAACCAAAGCAATAATAATCCACTTCCAGCTAATACCAATCCATTGGAAGATTCGGGTACGCTGGTTTTTAAGGGATTGTTAGGTTTGCTCAAATCTTCTTTACCGCTTTCTAATTTGCGATTGAATCTATCTTTGGCGGCTTCTGCTTCTTTAAGTAAACGTCTTTGTTCGTCATTTACTAACACTAACATCGAAGAATAAGGGGAAACTAATTTATATTTTTTGGCTACAGCGTGAATTGCATCTAAGCTTTCTAAGTTATCTAGTTTAACTTGTTTGCTCAATCCCCGGATTAATTGTCTGGCTGCAAGTTGTTGAAAACCAGTTTGTTTGGAATTATTATCGGTTTCTCCATCGGTTTTTTCCAGATACCAAGCGTAACCATCAACTACGTCAACTACGGAATCTCCCAAAGTTGCTTTTGTGGCAATTCTTTGCAATACTTCGGAAAGTGAAGTGGAAACTCCACCACCGCTATCTTGAATTGCTTTGATTATTCCGTCGGTGTAGGAGAAGGGTAGTTTACCGTTGTGTACCATCCATAATGGTGCGGGTGTTGTGGGAATATCTTTGTTATTTTTGGATAATTCATAACTTCCTGCATCTGTTAACAACAATATTGCGTCATAGGATGTGTCTCCTCGCAGTTGGTTGAATTGCTTTAACATTTCTGGGGTTTGTAAGCTTCCGTAAAAGGTGAATTTATCAGCTTTAAATTTACGGATGTCGTCTAAACGCTGCGGTTTTGCTTTCCCGGAAGCGGTAATATACAAGTCTGCATCGTTATTTTTCGAGTGTTGTTTCAACCATGTTAAGTTTTGAGATAATTCTTTGACATGGAAACTCATGCTGCGAGATGAATCAAGAATTAAAGCAATTTTTTTGTTTTGAGGTAAGGAATAATCTTTTTTAGATAAAGGTTTGGCTGTGATTTTGTAACCTTCAGTTAATTCGATTTCGTGAGATTGTGGTTTTGATTTTTTTGTACTGATAAAATCTTCTAACCAAGCATCTTTTGCAATTTTTACCTGTTTCCCGTTGCGAATGCGTTTGGTTTTATCCGTCCAAAAGATGTTACGCTTTTCTCCTAAAGTTGGTAAAGCCACACCTTTATCTTCAACCATTACTTGATAAGTTAACCACAAATTCATTTCTGTAGCGCGAGCTGGTTGATTTGCGATTTGCTCTACATTATTACGAGGAATCGGAAACGCTCTTAAACGATAATGTCTAGGTCCTACTTGTTCTAATAATGCCGGATCTACAGGACGTTCTCTTCTTACTTGAGAATTATAAACCTTTTGTGCTGCACCTCTGGGAGAAACTACAAATTCAAAGCGTTTATTGCGATCGCTGGTGTCTCCCAACCATAAACCTGTAATTACCGCGCTTTCCGGTAACGAAAAGTAATAAAATACTTCTTGAACTTCCGGTGTTTGGTTTTTGTAGACTTCGTAAAGTTCCACCTCAGCGCGATCGCCTTGTTCTTTAACAGTAACTTGCTGGGATTCCAACCAAACTTTTTTCTCGTTAATATTTAGTAAACCAGCTTTAACTTCTTGTCGATCGAAAGTTGACTGCACTGCATGAGTAATCGCTGCTACTTCTGCTTTTTGTATGGGTTTATCAAAAAATTCCTCATAGAGTTTTTCTGCTTTTTCAGTATCTTGTGCAAAACCATTATATAAAAAAGGTGATATCAAAAAGTTGTAAACTTGCTGTACCGAATCCGCAGCAGGTTTATTTAAACCCAAAGCTTGACGGTACATAACGCTGATACTATTACTATCTTGTCTGCTGCTGAGATAGCGGTAAGAAGATAAATAAGCGTTGACTAAACCCGATTTAATTTCGCTTGATTTTGATAATAAAACTTGGCGGTTACTGTCTGTAGTTGCAGGATTATTAAGTAATGAAAATGCTTGTACTTGCGGCTGTTGTTGTAAGGAAACAAACAAAATTACAGAAGCAGCTAAAATTCCACTAACACCTGCAAAAGCGCGTTTATTACCATACCGTGCGGCGAATTCTCGGATAACTTTTTGTCCGGAATAAACGTACATTCCCGACAATACCGAAGGCATAATAACAAATAAAAGACAACTCAAGCCTATTAATAGCAGAAATGAAAATCCGAAAAATCCTCCATAAAACAAAGAATTGAATATACTGCTCAACCAATTAAACTTAATAAACTCTTGTACGAGATATACCGTAAAAGGTAAAGCATAAAATAGCAGCAAAGCCCCTGCATAAACCCCAAACAGCAGCATTAAACTGTTTGTTAGCATCTGCATCCACTGCAAACTTGTTTTACGTCGGTTGTTATAACCCCACAGCAAATCTACAAAAAATGCTGCAATAGCTAAACCTGCTGTAGCAATGATATGAATGCTCGCAGGTGTCATTTCTCGGATTAAAAATAATCTCAGCCAACACAATAAAAATAACGGTGCTTCTACGCCATAAAATAAACGGATCAGCTGTAAAGGTTGTTTAAGAAATCGCTTAGCCCCAATAATGCTGCAAGCTGTAGGAATTGCAACTAAAGCCACTACAGTTAAAGATAATTCAAGCGGAGTTTCACCTCTAAAGGTTGATACAAATAAAAACGGGGCAATAAAAGGTAATATACCAAAATATACTACTGCTAAAAAAGTTAAATTCCACAGCCAAAAGATAGCTTGAAAAGTCGCATTCCAAAAATTTTTCATTCCAAACCCTCCAATCCAGAAGTTTGCGTAGCTGGTAATAATATGTCTACACAGTCTATCAGTGGATTTATGATTTAATTTGGTAAAGAATTCTATATTTTTTATGAAGTTTAGTTAAAGTTGTTTGTATTTATCGATTGGGAGATATTTATTATTTCAAACGCCAATTTTCAATTTGTAAACCAGATATTCTTTCAAATTCTCGGACGTTAGATGTAACAACAATATGATTATGAGTTAAGGCTGTTGCTGCAATAAGTACATCATAGGCACCAATTGGAGTACCTGCTGTTTTCAGAATGCTTCTTATTTTGGCGGTTTGCTCGGCTTCTTCCTCACCAAAAGGTAAAATTGTAACTGAACTTAAAAATGTTTGAATCAATGATTGAATTTTTACTGCACGTTGAGGATTGATAGCTAAACCATATTTAACCATAACTGTTAAAGATGAAACAAAAATATCTGACAAAGTGTTTGTTTCTCCTTTAACGAAATCACTAACTACGCAAGTATCGAGTAAGTAACCCATTATTATAAATCTATTTCGCTTGGTGGTAATAATTCGTCTCGGTAAGATTCAAAAATAATACTTTCTTCTACTCCTTTATATTCTAAAATCGTAGATGACCAAGTAGTCGGTTTGGTTTCTAAGAAAGTAACGAAGACTCGGCTTTCAGTAATATTTTGTGGTGTTTCGGCAAGTTCTATTTTACCGTCTTTATAAATTCCTTCAATAGTTTTTAGCATAGCAGTTTACCTTTTATTTAAGTTTACAACTGATTCAAAATTCTCGATGCAAGGATTTATATAAGCCTGTAATTTCAATTATAAGCATAATCGAAAATTGATTCTATCTCCCCAAATCCCTTTCTAGATCGTGAATCACTGTTTCGATATACCATTCTTCGGACATACCGGGATAATAAAATTTTGCTTGTTCGATTAATCTTTGAGCAATTTCCCATTGCCCGCCAACTAATCTTAATAATCGATAGCGTAACTTTTCATAGTCATTTTGCTTAACTTCAGGAGCGGGAGAATGTATTTTTTTCAAGCTTTCTAAAACTAGTTGATAATTATCCCAATCTTCTTTTTCGCAATAGATACTTGCTGCATTCTGAAAATCATTAATTGCTTGAGGAATTTCTTCCATCCGAACATTACATAAACCGCGATTATACAAAGCTGTTGCACTAGTCGAATTAATTTCTAAAGCTTTATCGTAATCTTCAATTGCACCCAAATAATGACCTATGGCTTGATAAGCATTACCTCTAGCAACGTAGATCAAATCATCTTCGGGCTGTATTCTTAACGCTTGATTAAAATCAACAATTGCCCCTTGATTATCCCCTAATTTTAGACGTGCTTTACCACGATTGCGATAAACCGCAGCATCTTGAAAATTCAACTGTAGCGCGGCATTAAAATCTGCGATCGCTTCTCGATATTTTCCTTGCTTGCAATATACAACCCCGCGACAGCAGTAAGCTTTCCCATCCTGAAAATCTGCTCTTAACACCCAATTCAAGTCTTCCATCGCTTCGCGGGTGTCTCCCTTCTCCGCTTTCTCCAACAAAGCGGTAAAATAATCTTGCTCGGATATTAACGGCGTAGTTTGTAACGTCGGTTTTTCTACAACAACCTCTTGCTTGCGCGGTTGTAGCTGCTTCACTTTCTCCAAACACCGCTTTGCATTTTCGGCATCCTGCTGCTCCAAATATAACTCTGCTGCCTTTTTAAAATTGGCGATCGCACCTTCAATATTTCCTAATTTACGCTCTACCACACCCCGTAAATTGTAAGCACCAGCTTTATAAGAATTAAGGGAGATTGCGCGATCGACATCTTTCAAAGCACCGGGTAAATTTTTCAGCGCCAACCGAGCTAAAGCACGACAATAATATGCTTCTACATTGTAAGAATCCCGCTTCAAAACCCGATCGTAATCAAAAACCGCTTGTGCAATCTTCCCCAAATCGTAGTATGCTAAACCTCGTTGATAATAAGCCTCAACAAACTCGGGATTAACTTGCAGCGCTTTGGTAAATTCCTCAACAGCGCCAGTATAATCCTTCTGCTTTGCCTTTTCCAATCCCATTACAAACGATTCTTGTTCCATCATAGTTAACTTAACTCAGTAGATATTATTCCGTTTTAATTATAGATACTAATCCTAACCGACGAATTAGGAATTGGGCATTGGGCATGGGGAGATGGAAAGATGGGGAGATGGGGAGATGGGGAGAAATTTGAACTATTAATTATTAACTCGTAACTCATAACTCATAACTCTTTTAATCCAACTGTTCACTGCTCACTGCTAACTGCTAACTGATGATTGATTTCCTCTACCGCTACCCAACTTTATATCCCGGAATTTTACTAAAACGCTACAAAAGATTTTTTGCAGATGTAAAACTTGATTCTGGAGAAATTGTTACAGCACACTGTCCGAATACGGGACCGATGAAAGGTGTTTATATTCCCGGAAACCCAGTACAGCTATCAAAAACAGACAATCCCAAACGTAAATTAGCTTACACTTGGGAAATGATTCAATTGCACGATAACGAACCAACTTGGGTAGGTGTAAATACAGGTTTACCAAATAAAATTATTAAAATAGCGCTACAAAAAAATATCTTTCCAGAATTAGGAAAATACGATGAAGTTAAAAGCGAAGTTGTTTACGGACAAGATAGAAAAAGCCGAGTAGATTTTTATTTACCTGTCTCCGAACAAGCAATTGATTTATCAAAACAACTTTCACTTTTAGATACTACAATAAATAGTAATTATGTAGAGACAAAAAATAAAACTTTACCAAAAGACGATAATCGTTCAATATATTTAGAAGTGAAAAATACAACTTGGACGGATAAAAGATTAGCTTTATTTCCCGACACCGAAACAACAAGGGGACAAAAGCACATACGTGAATTAATGGCGCTTTTGCCCGAAACTCGTGGAGTAATGCTTTACTTTATTAACCGTAGCGACTGCACTCACTTTGCACCCGGCGATATTGCCGATCCCGTATATGGTAAATTATTACGACAAGCAGTATCTATGGGTTTAGAAGTATTGCCTTGTCGCTTTGAAACTACACCCGAAGGAGTTAAGTATTTGGGGTTAGCTCAATTGCAGCTTTAAAAAGTTAGGAATTAGGAGTTAGGAATTAAAAGTTAGGAATTTTTCTAACAACTAACAATTAACAACTAACAACTAAATTCAAACAAAATCATTAGCAGAAAGACGAAGTGCTTCCATTCCAGTTAATATGGCTAAGGTTTCATCTTTATGCATAATCCAAGTATTGTTGATATTACTACCAAGACCTTGAGTAGCAGTAATATCGTGCAAATTTAAACCGCTAGATAATACTAAATAATCTTCACCTATGACAAAATCGGTAATAGTCTCAACTCCTTCTCTCGATGCTAAAACAAATTTGTCGCTACCACCGCCGCCAGTTAATGTATCGTTACCAAAACCACCTTTTATAGTATTAACACCAGCGTTACCTATAATGCCATCATCGTAACGAGAACCGATGATATTTTCGATATTACTGAGGCTATCTTGAGGACTATTGTTGTCAATAATTGCATCGTACCAAATATCAGCAACTTTTTTATAGCCTTCTTCAGTCGCATGAACTCCATCTTCTAAATCATCGAATGTTAATCCACTGAAAATATCGACGAAACTAACATTTTTACCTTGTGCCGCTTTACTATCAACAATGCCGGGTATATATGAATTAAATTCTATAACCTGCTGTTGTTGTTCTTCTGTTCGACTAATCGGTGGAATCGAACTTATTAAAAGCTGCGTATTTGGTGAATGATAGCTAATTGTGTCAATTAGATTGCTAAGACGATTGGGTGCCGTACTCATATCGGCGGCTCGAAGTATATCATTAGTGCCGATTGTTAATAGCACTATATCTGGTTGAGCATCATCTAACCAACCATCCACAGCACTGTCAATATCAGCTATTCTCCAGCCACTAAATCCAGCATGATCGCGATCGAAACCAACCGGACCAGTTGCATGAGGTCCGACAAAATCTATATTATAATTATTGTTCTCAAATAACTGCCATAAATCATCGCGGTAAGCCCCTAAATCCCAACTACCCCAACCTTCTGTATTAGAATCACCCAAAGGCATTATTTTAAGGGGTTGTGTAGAAGAAGTTATAAAATCGTGAGTTACCTTACCAGAATTCAAGTCTGCAACAATACCACTATTAGCTGCATCATAAGTAATAGTATCTATGCCGCGATCGCCATAAAAAGAATTATTGCCCGTACCGCCATAAATTAAGTTATTATTTTTTACTGAAGAGACAGGAATTAACTCCAGGTAATTAATATTAAAAGAACTCCCCAACATATCCAGACGCATTTCGTAACTACCTGCATCCAAAGAGATTTCAGCGGAATCAACATTTTGCCAATTCCACCAGCCACCAGTATTACCTACATCAAAATTCGCTTTTTGTTGCCCAATAGTTGCTTGAAAACTATGATTTCCATCTTGTGCCGAAGCCATGCGCGAAACTAAGCGATATTCTCCCGATATTGGAACGGTAAAATCATAAGTCAACCATTCCCCCGACTCAATCCAACCAAGCGAATAACCACCATCAACATCGTTACTGTATGCAATATCAACATCATCAGAGCGGTACTTTCCACCACTATTGCCGCTGGTTTTGTCAATAGCATTTTTATAATTTTCCGCTTCAATGCGAATTGAATTCATCTTTTCCTTTAAATGTGTTTCTTTTTCTGATATAAGCGCAAAATTCGGGAAAACAAGCGATTAAATCCGAAAAATTCATTAGAATGGCATTAACTGTAATTCTTTTGCAAAAACTAATTGATTCTTAACAATAGATACAGTAATTATTTTTTTAGATTAGCGGCATAAAATGTTGTAAAAAATATTGAGATAGAATTTTTAATTAATCAAATCTCCTACGGAAGATAGAAGGCGATCGCAAATTTCTCACCTTTGAGAAAGAAGTCAAAAGCAGGATACTTGCCTGATTATTATGCAGAGACCGATCGCAAGCATATATACAAAGTAAAATTTTATGAACATACAACCAGAAATTACTTATCGTGGTGTAGATAAAACAGAAGCATTAGATTCATTAGTAAATTCCAAGATTGCTAAATTAGAACAATTTTGCGACCATATTAGCAGTTGTCGCGTAGCTATCGAAAAAGCACACGACCATCCCAGTAGCGGTTCTCCCTATCGAGTGCGCTTAGATATCACCGTACCACCTGCTCACGAACTAGCAGTAGACCGCAGCCCCGACAAAGGAACTCAATACGAACCCGTGGATTCAGTAATTCGTCATGCTTTCGATGCTATGCAGCGTCAATTAAAAGAACTTAATGACAGACAGCGAGGTGAAGTCAAAGAACATCCGCAACAAGCTGTTGATGAATCAGTAATCAGTGAGCAGTAATCAGTGAGCAGTGAGCAGTGAGCAGTGAGCAGTAATCAGTGAGCAGTGAGCAGTGAGCAGTAATCAGTGAGCAGTGAGCAGTGAGCAGTAATCAGTGAGCAGTGAGCAGTGAGCAGTAATCAGTGACCAGTTACCAGTTACCAGTGACCAGTTACCAGTTACCAGTGACCAGTTAGGAGTTAGGAGTTAGGAGTTAGTTGTTAAAAATTATCTCCCCCTCTCCCCATCTCCCCCCTCTCCCCATCTCCCCCTCTCCCCATCTCCCCCCTCTCCCCATCTCCCTCATCTCCCCCCTCTCCCCATCTCCCCATCTCCCCATCTCCCCATCTCCCCCTCCCCTCCCTACCCTCTGTGACCATATTTTGATAACATCAATAAACCTGACTCTTAGCGAACGGATTGAGATGAGCAAAGGCACGTTATTTGATAAAGTTTGGGATTTACATACAGTTGCTACTCTTGCTTCCGGGCAAACGCAACTGTTTATTGGGCTGCATTTAATTCATGAAGTAACGAGTCCTCAAGCCTTTGCGATGCTTAGGGAACGGGGTTTGAAGGTGATGTTTCCGGAGCGCACGGTGGCAACGGTTGACCATATCGTACCTACTGATAATCAAGCGCGTCCTTTTGTCGATACTTTGGCAGAGGAGATGATGCAAGCGCTGGAAACAAATTGTCAAGAAAATGAAATAACTTTTTACAATATCGGTACGGGAAATCAAGGTATCGTTCACGTAATCGCCCCAGAGCAGGGACTTACCCAACCGGGAATGACTATTGCTTGTGGTGATAGTCACACTTCAACCCACGGTGCATTTGGTGCGATCGCATGCGGTATTGGTACTTCTCAGGTGCGCGATGTGCTGGCTTCCCAAACCTTGGCGCTATCTAAATTAAAAGTCCGCAAAATCGAAGTTAACGGTACTTTAAAACCGGGTGTTTACGCCAAAGATGTGGTTTTACACATTATCCGTACTCTTGGCGTGAAAGGTGGTGTCGGTTATGCTTACGAATTTGCAGGTACCACCTTTGAACAGATGAACATGGAAGAACGGATGACCGCGTGTAATATGTCCATCGAAGGCGGTGCGAGATGCGGTTACGTTAATCCCGATAACGTTACTTATGAATACCTCAAGGGTAAAGACTTTGCGCCCAAAGGAGAAGATTGGGATAAAGCCATTGCTTGGTGGGAATCTCTCCGTAGCGATGCGGATGCAGTTTACGATGATGTAGTAGTATTTGATGCCGCAGATATTTCGCCTACCGTTACTTGGGGAATCACTCCCGGACAAGGTATAGGAATCAATCAAACCATTCCATTACCCGAAGAATTACCAGCCGAAGACCGTTTTATTGCCGAAGAAGCTTATCACTACATGGATTTAGCACCCGGTAATCCCATTAAAGGTACAAAAATAGATGTTTGCTTTATTGGTAGCTGCACCAACGGTAGGATCGGTGACTTACGCGAAGCCGCCAAAATTGCCAAAGGGCATCAAGTAGCCCAAGGAGTAAAAGCCTTTGTGGTTCCCGGTTCCGAAAGAGTCAAAAAACAAGCCGAAGCCGAAGGTTTAGATAAAATCTTTCAAGCAGCCGGATTTGAATGGCGAGAACCCGGATGTTCCATGTGTTTAGCAATGAACCCCGATAAATTGCAGGGAAGACAAATAAGTGCTTCTTCCTCCAATCGCAACTTCAAAGGAAGACAAGGTTCCGCGAGCGGACGTACATTATTAATGAGTCCCGCAATGGTTGCAGCAGCCGCAATTAAAGGTACTGTTGCAGATGTACGTGAATTTGTTAGTTGATAGTTGATAGTTGTTAGTTGAAAGGAGAGGGGGTAGAGGGGGAAGAGAGGGAAGAGGGGGTAGAATTTTCCCAATTACCAATTACCAATTACCTATTACCCATTACCAATTACCAATCCAAAATCTAAAATCTAAAATCCAAAATCGTAATGAGTGAAGTTAAAACAGTTTCCGGAAACGGTATTCCTTTGGTAGGTAACGATATCGATACAGATCGAATTATTCCAGCGCGGTTTTTGCGTTGCGTTACTTTTGATGGTTTGGGAGAACACGCTTTTGAAGACGATCGCAAAGGACTTGAAGGTAAACATGCCTTCGACCAACCGCAGTATCAAAATGCAAGTCTATTGGTAGTCAACCGTAACTTTGGCTGTGGTTCTTCTAGAGAACACGCACCCCAAGCACTTGCTAAATGGGGAATACAGGCTGTAATTGGCGAGAGTTTTGCAGAAATATTCTTCGGTAATTGCGTAGCTATGGGCGTTCCTTGCGTTACCGCTGATTCAGATACCGTTGAACAATTGCAGGTGATGTTAACAGATAATCCTCAAGCAAATATTACGATAGACTTGCAAGCAATGAAAGTGCAGTGCGGTGATTTTTCAGCACCCGTACAAATGGGTGAAGGTGCGAAAAATATGTTTGTTTCGGGTACTTGGGATGCTTGCGGACAATTGGTAAGTAATGCACAGAAGGTTAAGGAAACTGCTGCTAAGTTGCCTTATGTGAGTTGGAGTCAACTGGCTGCGAGTTAGGTGATAGTTTATTTTTGCCATGATGTAACACTTGAAATAATACATCATGGCTGATTATTTTCCTATTATTCAAATTTCGCCAGATGCTCCTGGTGAAGAAGAGCAAATGGGAACCAAAGAGAAGTTTTGGTTTGACGATGAAACTCTTGGTCGCTGCTTGTATAAAAAAAACAGACCTGATACAGGTGAAGATTGGTCAGAAAAGATTGCGGCAGAGTTATGCGAGTTATTGCATTTACCCCACGCAAAATATGAATTAGCCATATTCAAAGGAGAGAGAGGAATCATCTCACCATCGTTTTTACTAGAAGGAGGTAGTCTTACTTTTGGTAATGAAATTTTGTCTAGGATATTACCAAGTTATCCAACAGATTCTAAAAACCTTTCTCAACATACAATCAATTCTGTATTAGATGCGATCGCCTCAGATTCAATTAATTTACCTGCAAAATGGACTCCACCCGAAGGTATAAGCAACGCAGTCGAAATTTTTGTTGGCTATTTACTTTTAGATGCTTGGATTGGCAATACAGATAGACATCATGAAAATTGGGCATTTGTTAATTTAGCAGATAAAACTTATTTATCCCCTACTTATGACCATGCTTCTTGTCTTGGTAGAGAGTTATTAGATATAAAACGCCAAGAAAAACTAAATAATTCTATACAAGGATACGTAAAAAAATGTCGTTCGGTGCTTTATGCCAACGTTGAAGAAAACAAACCACTCAAAACTATTGATGCATTTTATCAAGCTGCGCTATGTTATCCCAATGCAGCTTTATTATGGTTAGATTATCTAGCAAAAATATCATCTGCAACAACTTTAGAACTATTTGAACGTATTCCGAAAGAACGCATATCAGCAACCGCTATCGAATTTGCACAGAAAATACTGGAATTGAATCAAAGTAGATTGCTTAAACTGCGTGAAAGTCTCTGAAAACAGTTATCTATAGTAGTCTTACTCAATCGTATTATTGTACTCCGAGATCGAAGTAAAATATTTTGTATAACTGACATACATCTTTTAATGTGTTGTGTCTAAATAATTCTTTAATATGACAATCCTATTCTTAGCTTGGCAAGACCCAAATACTCGTGAATGGTTTCCCGTTGGTCGCTTAACTTATGATGGGGAAGAATATCAATTTGTATACGTAAAAGGTGTTGAATCGGCTCAAGCTAAATGCGGTTTTACTGGTTTATATTCTTTTCCCGATTTTAATAAAGTATATAAATCAGAATTAATTTTTCCTTTATTCTCCAATCGAATTATGCGTCGTTCTCGTCCCGACTATAAAAATTATATTGAACGGCTAAATATTCATGAGCGGGATGACGAACCGATTAATCTTTTAGCTCGTAGTGGCGGTAAAAAAGCTACAGATACTCTAGAAGTGTTCCCTTGTCCAACTAAAGATAAAAACGGTTTATATCATATTATTTTTTTTACACGTGGGTTAAGATATTTTCCATCATCTTCAGTTGAAAGGATTCTTGAATTAAAAAAAGACGAATTATTATATTTGTCCCATGAGTTTCAAAATCCTTACGATCGCAATGCATTAATGCTGTGTACGGAAGACCATTATAATATAGGCTATTGTCCGCGCTATATAAATAATGATTTTCATATATTAATAAAAGACAATCCCAACCATATTAAAGTTCGAGTTGAAAGAGTGAACCCTGCACCAACACCGTTACAACTACGCTTACTGTGTAATTTAACAGCAGAATGGCAACCCGGTTTTAATCCTTTTGGTGGTAATGAATATCAGCCAATTGTAGATAATGCTGATGTTGATTACAATGTTGCTTGATAACTAAATTTATACAACAAATTAACTAAAAACAACTTTTTAATTATAGAAGATACCCTGGTAGAAAAGGCATTAATTATAAAATTACCAATGCCCCATGCCCAATTCCCCATGCCCATTTCTAACAATGATTTCAATTCCTCAATCCGAACCACCTCTTCCTCCTAGTGAAACTTTACCGACAATGTACGATCTACCTAGTGAGAAAGACGATTTCCACTTTTTACAACCTTTATTGTTGTTTTTAACGTTTCTTCCCGTTAATTGGAGTCAAGAACAAGTTTACAGCGCTGCCGATCTCAATTTATATTATGATGTCCGACATCCGCAGTGGTATAAACGTCCGGATTGGTTTGGTGTTGTAGGGGTACCAAAGCTATATGAAGGACGAGATTTACGTTTGAGTTATGTAACTTGGCAAGAGGGGGTAAATCCTTTTGTCGTAGTTGAATTATTATCTCCCGGTACGGAAGAAGAATTGGGAGAAACGGAAAGTAAAGCTAATAAACCACCTACAAAGTGGAAAGTTTACGAGCAGGTTTTACGGATTCCCTACTATATAGTATTTAGTCGCTATACCAACGAGATACAGGCATTTCATTTAGTTGGTGGACATTATCAAGCGGTAGATATTACTCAAGGAACTGTACCCATACCAGAATTAGGATTAAGTTTGGGATTATGGTTCGGTTCATTTCGCAATATTGATAGATTATGGTTGCGGTGGTTTACGTTAGAAGGAGAATTGATACCCGTACCTGAGGAGGAATTAACTGTTGCAAAACAAGAAGCAGAAGCAGCACAAAGAAAAATTGAAAAATTAGCCGAAAAATTGCGTGAGTTGGGGGTAAATCCCGATGAGTTAGATTAGTTCTTGCTTTTATGCTCTATAACCATCGCTTCGGGAAAGAGCATATTAAATAGTTTTTATTCGTAGCAAATAATGTTACCATTCATTGTCGTCTGGTAACACAATTTTTTATACGCAATTTAATAATCGATAAATCAAAAACTAATTATACTTGATAACTAAATAGATAGTACTTAATATTACAAGGAACGGGAAATTTATTCGTAATTTTATTTACATTGGCGAACGGTTTGTATTGGAGAGCGATGAGAAAACCCGTTTACTCGATATTAGAACAAAAATATCGTCGTATCCAAAAAGAGTTAATGATTGGAACATTAGCACTTTGCGGCGTGTTGCTGACGGGAACTTTATGGTACAGATTTGTAGAAGGTTGGACGTGGGAAGACGCTACTTTCATGACGTTCATTACCTTGTCAACGGTTGGTTATTCAGAAACTCAGCCTTTAGGAAGCCGAGGAAGATTATTTACGATCGCCCTAATTTTAATGGGCATAGTTACCATCGGTTATATTGTTAATCGATTTACAGAAGCCGTAATTCAAGGATATTTTCAAGAAGGAATTCGACTCAGACAACAACGGCGAACAATGGAATCATTATCTAGACATTATATTATTTGCGGATTTAGTCGTACAGGTCGTCAGATTGCCCAAGAATTTGAGGCGGAAGGTGTATCTTTCGTAATTGTTGATTCGGAAGTAGATACTGTAAGAAAAGCTCAAGAAGAAGGTTACACCATATATCAAGGTGATGCAACTTTAGATGAAACGCTGATGCTTGTAAAAATAGACAAAGCTATTTGTATTGTTGCTGCATTACCATCGGATGCGGAAAATTTATATATAGTACTCTCCGCAAAAACACTTAACCCGCGAATTCGAGCGATCGCCCGCGCCAGTACGGAAGAAGCGGTACAAAAACTTCAGCGAGGCGGTGCAGATGCAGTAGTTTCACCCTACATCACCGGCGGTAGAAGAATGGCTGCTGCTGCTTTAAGACCCCAAGTCATGGATTTCGTAGACGGCATTATATCAGGAAGAGGTCGCGAACTTTACATGGAAGAAGTTTTAATTGACCATAATACTTGTCCTTTTGTCGGTCAAAGTTTAGGAGAAGCAAGATTGCGAGCGCAAACTGGAGCATTAGTTTTAGCGATTCGTCGTGCTAATGGCGACTTAATTGGCGGTCCCACAGCAGATACTATTTTAATGTCAGGGGATGTAATGATAGGCATGGGAACAGCAGAACAATTACGCGCCCTGAATAGGATGCTTGGACCGATAGATGCTAAGCCATTGCGGAAGCCGAAGAAGAGTTGAGAGGGGAGAGGGGGGAGAGGGGGGAGAGGGGGTAGAGGGGGTAGAGGGGGTAGAAATTTTAATTACTAACTAACTGCTAACTGGTAACTGCTAACTGGTAACTGGTAACTGCTAACTGTTCACTGTTCACTGCTCACTGCTAACTGCTAACTGTTCACTGCTAACTGTTCACTGCTAACTGCTAACTGCTAACTGCTAACTGCTAACTGCTAACTGCTAACTGCTAACTGCTAACTGCTAACTGCTAACTGGTAACTGCTAACTGCTCACTGTTCACTGCTAACTGCTAACTGCTAACTGCTAACTGCTAACTGCTCACTGTTCACTGGTAACTGCTAACTGTTCACTGCTCACTGCTCACTGCTCACTGTTTTCTTCCCATCCGTGTAAGCTAGAAATGCTTTGAATTGTCCGGGCAATGGTAATTTTAGGTGCTGCTGATATTAAAATACTTGGATAAACTGCCGTGCCCCATTTGGGATGAATTAATACACGACAATCGTTGCAGATGATTGGATACTTTAATAAAGCTTTCACAACCGCAGTGTCATCATGAGGAATTTGTCCGGGGCGAGATAGTAATGGATAGCCAGTACGGGGATCTATTAAATCTGCTAAATAGTTTTTATCTCGTAAATCAAATGCGACATCGCAAGCAAATTTCATGAATATGAAACGCAAGCGTTGTTTTTCTGTTTCTATTCGCGGCGAACTTTCTACAAGTGCAAACTGAGATTGTTGTAAAACGATCGCCACTGACATTTCTAAGTTGTTTTTCCAATCTGGTAATATCCGTTCGCAATTATTACAGATATACCGAGTGGGAGAATGAACTGAAATTTGAATTTCTTCTCCCTTGTGACTGACTAAGTTGATTTTATAGTCTTGTTTGGGAGAGAAAATTTTTGGATAGCTCACTAATTTAATAGGGTTTTTCCAAATTTTTATCCTTTGTTATAGATAGTAACTATAATTTGGGATAATATCATCAATTATTAATTATCAGTTATCAACGAACAATTATCAATAAAAAATTAATGATTACTATTAATTTAGTTTTAAGGAATTAACTGGAACTTCATCCCAGGATTCTACTATTCTCATTCGCGCTATCCAACCGGATGCTAACTGTATTTCGTTTAAATTTTGCTTGAAAGACTCATGGCAATCTTTGGCTTGAGACTCGTTACAGCAGGCAATACAAGCGTAAATTAGTCCAGAGGGATCGATTTGTTCGTTTACCCAAATAGTCATTTTTGTATCCTCATGAATAAAAATCGTATCTTTTTTTAGCAAATATTTCTTATGGTTTTTCAGTCGCGATCGCCAATCTAACTCCGGGTATTTCTCGCAATTTATCCATGACAGCTACGACTTTTCCGTGAGTGACTCTTTCGTCTGCATTAACTATTACTAATCGTTCTCCATTAGCGCTGGCTACATTTTTGATTTTTGCTTCTAAATTATCGAGGGTAATTGGTTGTCGATTCAAGCTAATTTCACCTAATTGGTCTATTGTGACGGCGATCGGTTCGGTAGCTTGCTGCTGTTGTGCCGATGATGCCTTGGGTAAATTTACTGGCAATCCTTCTAATTTAGTTAAAAATAACGATGACATGATGAAAAACGCCAAAATCGCGAATATCACATCAATCATCGGAACGATATTAATTTGTGCTGGAATATCTGGTTCTTCTGGTAGTTTCATTTTATTTGGGAATTGGGAATTGGGTAGAGGAAGGAGAGGGGGTAGAGGGGGTAGAGGGGGTAGAGGGGGTAGAGGGGGAGATGGGGAGAGGGGGGGATGGGGAGAGGGGGGGATGGGGGGATGGGGAGATGGGGAGAAATTTAAACTATTAACTAACTTCTAACTCCTAACTTCTAACTCCTAACTCTTAACTCATAACTCCTAAAGGTTACTGAGCTTGTCGAAGTACTCATAACTCCTAACTCTTAACTCTTAACTCTTAACTTGTCTCCCCGTTCGTAATGACGACGATAAAGTAATTCTAATTGTCCACCGTATTCTTGAATTAATGCGATTTGTCGCTGATATAATCCCCGGAATGTGTTGGCGAATAATAATGTAAAAATAGCAACTATTAATCCTGCTGCTGTGGAAACTAATGCTTCGCTGATTCCTCCTGTAACGTTTGTTGTTTGGCTAGCTCCAATGTTACCAAGGTTGAGTGAAGCGAAAGAGGCAATTAAGCCTAAAACTGTTCCTAAAAGTCCTAGTAAAGGTGAAAGAGAAATCACCGTATCAAAAATATTTTGAAAGCGTTTTAGTAAAGGTATTTCGGCTTGTGCTTCGCTTTCTAATGCCAGACGAAATTCTTCTGGGTTTGCTTCTTCTAATTCTAAGGCTGCTAAAAATATCCGAGCAATTGGTAAGTCGGTATTAGACTGTAGTTTTTCCAAAGCACTAACGACATTATCCCGACGATAAAGCTTAAGTACTTCTTCTACTACGCGGGTTTGACGGCTGTTTATTTTTACCCAAAACCGAATTCGTTCGATGATTAACGCTACTACTAATAACGAGAAAAACAGCAGGGGTATCATTACTATCCCACCTGCTGTCAGCAAATTTGTAATTGGCATATGTTTATCCACTCCTCAACAAAGCAAACTTAGACGATGACGATCGCCACTCCTAAAATTTAAAACATATCGGCAGGATCGGCAGATTTTAATTTTCTAATCGCTGTGGTACCGGAAATCAAGCACATAATTACTGTCAACAGAAATACCGTAATACTTCTTTGCAGAGTCATATATATAGGTAGCAGTGTGGCATAGGCTGCAAGTTCATAAATTAACCAAGATACTCCAAACGCTGGAATGTAGCCGCATATAGCCAAGATTAATGATTCTTGGATTAATACTCCTACTAAATAGCGATCGCGATATCCCATTGCTTTGAGGGTAGCGTATTGCGGTAGATGAGTGGCAACATCGGAATACATAATTTGATACACCGTCATAGTACCGACAATAAAAGCAATAATTACGCCAAAGCCAAATACAAAACCGATGGGTGTGGTTTCTGCCCAATAAGCTTTTTCTGCGGCTTCAAAATCTGGTACCGTGTAAATCCTTACGTCTTCGGGTAAAGCAGCTTCTAGGTTTTTTCTAACTTGTTTGATATCGGCATCTTTTTTGAGTTTAACCAAGCCAAGTTTAACTTTAGTAATAGAAGACTGAGGAAACAATTGTAAATATGTTGTATCGCTGGTAATTACATTGCCATATGCTGCGAAAGATGCACCCAAGCTAAATAAGCCACCAACTCGAATTTTTAAACCATTAAGTTCGGTTTCAACTGATTGCTGTTGAAATAAAGTGCCTATCGGACCAAATATTGGTAAGGATGTTTGGTCAAATAATATCGTGTTGGGCTTCTGTAATTGCGAAATATTTTGGTTGACTTGAGGAGACTTAAATGCTGTGGTGCGCGGATCGGTACCGAACACTAAAATAGTCTGGGTGTGAAGGGTTTGCGGATTCTTCCATCTTCCGGAACTGATGTACAAAGGACTTACCGATTCTACTCCTTCAAATCCTAAAACCTGATGTAACCGTCGTCGAGGAAAGTCTTTGACTGAATATATAGACTCAAAATAGCGATTAACTATCACCAAATCGGCATTTAGACTCTTGTGTGGTGCGGTTGAACTATCAAATAATGAGGCTTCAAACCCCATTTGGGAAAAAATTAGAATATTGGCAAAAGCAATACCAGCTACAGCAACTCCAAAACAGTTTTTTTCTTTCATTAACTGTTTAAGAGCTATGGGGGTTTTACTGAAAAAACGGCGAAGCATCTCCTGCTCTCTCCTTTTGAAGGATTGGTTTTGCTATTTTCGACTTTACAGAAATTTCACAAAACTGCATTTCAAGCACATGATATTTCGTTTAATCTTTAAAAACAGTTACTAGAAAGGTTTTTTGAATATTCATATTTAACTAATTATTTCACTAATTTTTGACCGAGATAAACCGGCGTTGTTTGCGAAATTCTGGATTGTAGTCTGCTTTTTCCCAGTTATTAGCTGCTTTAACTTGTTCTGGTGTTAAATTTTCGGCACCTCTTAGACAAAGGTTCGTAGTAAGGGCTTTAGCTCTAAATCCGGAGGGAACCAATGCCCTTACTACAAACCTATCAAAATTAATAAGACAGACTACTCGTACTCCACCACATTAATTCTGACGGGTGTATCCTAAAAACAGAAAGTTTTTTCTCCCCCCTCTTCCCCCTCTCCCCCTCTTCCCCCTCTTCCCCCTCACCCGGCATTCTTTATGAGACAGACAACTAGCTGTTAATAAATAGTGATGATCCAAAGATTTCAACTTCCCAAACAAAAAACACCCGTGACAATTATTACAGGATTTCTCGGAAGTGGTAAAACTACTTTGTTAAATCAAATTTTGACCAACCGCCAAAATTTAAAAATAGCTGTTCTAGTCAATGAATTTGGCGAAATAAATATTGATAGTCAGCTTTTAGTATCTATCGATCGCGATATGATGCTACTTAGTAACGGCTGTATTTGTTGTACGATTAATGCTAGTTTAATAGATGCTGTAAATCAAGTTTTAGAGCGTAATAATATCGATTATATAGTTATTGAAACTACAGGTTTAGCCGAACCCATACCGTTAATGATGACTTTTACTAGTAGTAATTTGAGGGATGTGACTCGTTTAGATTCTATTTTAACAGTTGTTGATGCAGAAAATTTTAATTCCGATTGTTTTGAAAGCAAAATCGCTTTAGAGCAAGTTATCTATGGAGATATTATTATATTAAATAAAATAGATTTAGTATCAGATGCAAAACTTCAGGAAGTTGAAGAATATATTAATTCAGTTAAAAATGATGCTAAAATTATTCGTTCTGAATACGGGGAAATTCCTTTACCTTTGATTTTAGATGTGAGTGAATCTAATTTAAAACCGCTTTCGTTTTCATTACAGCATAATGTTGACTCATCTATGAATCGGTTGCAGCAAGATAATTTTATGTCCGTTTCCTTCCAAAGCGATAAACCTTTGAGTGTTGAAAAGTTTAATAAATTTTTAGACGAACTACCGAAAACAGTATATAGAGGAAAAGGAATTATCTGGTATCAAGGAAGTAAACTACGACATATTTTTCAACTTAGCGGTAAACGCTGTAATTTTCAAAGGGATGAATGGACGACAACTCCATCTAATCAACTGGTTTTTATCGGCATAAATTTAGATACTGAAAAAATTATAAGTCAGTTGGAAGAATGTGTTGTTTAATATTAATTA
Organism: uncultured cyanobacterium; assembly: GCA_963740315.1. Lineage (GTDB taxonomy): Bacteria > Cyanobacteriota > Cyanobacteriia > Cyanobacteriales > Nostocaceae > Rivularia. Next base: position 776,312 of record CAVUDP010000001.1, on the reverse strand, counting down.
GTAGAAAAAGCTTGTAGTAAGAATTTTAATTCTTATGTTGAGGATTAAAATCCTCACTACAAACCCGGTGAAATATTAAAAAGTAAAAGTAGTTCTCAAAGTACCAACGATCGCATCATCATTATCATTATCATTACCGGGTGCCGTTACCCAAATCACTCCAGGAGTAATGCTGATATTGTCATTTACCTTGTGCTGATAAAATCCTTCGATGTGATAGGAACTATCTTGCTTTGTGAAACCAGGAATACTGGAATCTGTAACTTTAGGATTCATACCAAAAATCACACCAGCCGTATTACCTTTTTTACCCAAATCAGGTAATCCCAAAGTAACAGCCCAACTCCATACATCTGCATCTACGCTTGAATTCACATCACGAACATTGCTGTAACCTCCCCAACCTCCTAGTACCAACTTGTCACTTAAACCTAATGTTGCTTGAACACCATAGGAATCATTATTTGTTTGATTTGGCTCATCGTAACCGTTGATATAGGTTAAACCAACTTTAAAACGCTTGCTGGGTTCAAAAGTAAGTTGCGCTAAAGCACCATAGCTACCTTCAAATAGACCATTTCCTGGGCTGGGATTGTTATTGCTAGAAGCTAAATAACCCAAACTTAATGACAAGCGAGAGCCCAATTTTTGCGTAATTCCCAATCCAGAGCCATCCATTTGATAATAAATGAAGTTGCGAGTACCAAAGCTAGATAAAGCTCCTTCCGCACCGTCGCCATCAAATTGGTTAACGGTATCTACCAAGTCATCCGCTGCACCTGCATTTGCGATTGCGATAACATTAGTACTTTTAGTTAAGGGAAAACTATAATACAAGCCGTCTAAGTAAGCATTGGTATCTTCATCGCCAGCAAAAGCTAAAGGAGCCTCATCCACATCGGGAATATTATTCGCTTGGATGCGAGTATAGAGAATATCTTTCCCCGTAAAACTGGTAACGAAATTAATCCGCGCTCTCGTACCTAAAGTAGCGTTTTTGTTTGTGGAATTACCCTCAAAAACATCAGTTACCGCTATAACTACTTCTCCCTCTAACTTGGTAGTTGTAGAAAACTGCGAAGCTTCGATTTGAGCGGTTTTCGCTTCAACTGCATCGACTCTACCGCGCAATGTCGCCAATTCAGAGGAAAATTCTGATTGCAATCTTTTGATAGTGCTTAAGTCTTCGCCACCTGCATTGCTGTTTCCAGCATCTATTAGTTGATTCATTCTATTCAAACAAGCATTCAAACCCGCAGCAAATTCATATCTTGTTAATGCTCGATTACCGCGAAAAGTGCTGTTTGGATATCCAGCAATACAACCGTAACGTTCTACCAAAGATTGTAACGATTGAAATGCCCAGTCTGTAGGCTGTACGTCAGAAAACTGAGATACAGAAGTTACTTGCCCTAATGTTTCTTCTTGAGTCTTTTCCGATGTAACTACTGTTTCTGCTGCAACTGATGTAGCGCTTAAAATCAAAGTCGCAACTAGAAATGGACTTGCTAATAAATTCCAGATATTTTTCACTTTCCTCACACAAATTAAAATAAAGATTCGGAAAAAAACAGCCAACGCTCCGCTAGCATGGTGGCTGTATATTCAAGACACATCCAAAATGAGACTTTCCGGCGATTAAAGTTGATAGTAAGTTGCATTAAGCTGAATAAGCAAGAAATATAGGCTACAAATAGATAATCCGTTTGTCTATTATTGTTAATTAAATATTAAAGATAATAGTTTTATATAGCTGCCTTATAATCTGACTTTTTGCGCCAGTTGCAATAATCGGAGCTACCTCCAAAACGGCGTTCCCAAGCTCAGCCTGGAACAACATTCTTTCTCTGATTCTTACCCTCGAATGGTGCAAGATATCAGTATAAAATCAAATTTTTAGAGTGTTAGTCTAGTTTGCTCGATTAAAGTCAAATCTGCTGTAATATATCCTACAGCCCGATTTATGTTAAATAAAAAAAGCCTCTGGCAATTGGTGAAAGAGGATATCTAACCCAGAGGCTGTGACTAAATCTTAATATTTATAGATGCCTATATATGCTTCAATCCCTAAGCTATTCCGAGCCTTAATTAGAGCATCCCTCTGTTTAGCATCAGCCCGCTTTGTGAAAAATGGTTCATCCAATTATTTTGGAAGATGCTCCTCACAATATTCTTAGTATAAAACACTTGTTGACAATTTGTATCAAATATCCCGATAAGATTTTCAACTATGGTTGAAATGCATAAATATAATGCGATCGAACGGATTTCTTGTTTAAGTTTTTTCCATGCCCAGAAGATTATCAAAAATTTAATTCTATATAGTAAAAAAAATCCTAAGATAACGGAAAAATTGATATATATCTGTATAGATTCAGGTAATTATTGAAAGCTAAATATAAATATAAATATAAATATAAATATAAATATAAATTAGTTTCCTTTTTTATCGCAACCTTCTTCTATAATCTGGATTAGATGATTTAAATCACTAGAAGTAATCTTATAAGCTGCGCCAAAATCCATCACAAATAAACCTTCGTGAGGAGTAAACTTAAAAATATCAAAATCTGGTAAATTACGATAAATGTAAATAATATTTCCGAATCTTTTATCAAAGCGATCGGCGATAAGCTCCCATTCTGGACTATTTCTATCTATAGCAGTTGCGTAACAAGAATATGTCAAACGCCGACGGGCAAAAATTTGTTTACTTTTATTTTCATCTTCAATTAACATCACGCTGGCTTTACTATTTGCTTGAAGATTAGAAGTATGGACGGAAACTTTGCTCACCAAAACATAAATATTTTTAGCTTCATCCATTATAAATGGTGCGTAGCTAACATTAGGAATACCCGTTTCGCTAACTGTTCCTAATACCACCGTTCTTACGGTATTAACTAATAAGGCGTATGCTGCTTTTGCTCTTTGTATTTTCATTCCCAATAGATATAACCTCCTTTGTAAAAATCAAACTTTAGCTTGCTTAAATATATTTGCCCCCGTTTTAGTTATTTGCCAAAAATTACAGCCTATAAGCAATTATTTCTGTAAATCTCTATATAATACCTTAGAACTTGTTGCTAAAAATTACAAATAATCATATAGCTTTTAAGTGTATTGTATGAGACAAATTTCCATCGACTGGAGAAGCAAGAATGTGAAACAAGTCTATGCTATCAATATGATTTTATTGAAAAAGATTATCAAATAATGCATGAGTTATAAACAAAGCTAATAACGATTAGAATTTGCTCGTAACTATATTTATCTGGCTGCTTGGCGAGCAACTCTTTTAAACGATTCAATTTTAGATTATGGATTGTCCTTTCCAAATCGCTGCAAAACATAGATACCCAACGAAGTAGGTAGGCGTTGAAAATCGCGATCGAAGGGAATAGGGGCAAGATGATGCCAAAAATTCTGTAACATAGTTGGTTTTATTTGCGCCAATTTACTTAGGAATGCGGGTTTACATTGAAATGTACTCGTTATACATTACATAGTAGTTGATAAATGTTATCGTTAACTACAGCGATTAAGTAAAGCTATAGAGAAATTATATAAAGGTTAATTCTGTTCTATTGAAGAAAGCATTTAGCTTTTCATTAAGTATAGAAAACTACGATGGTAGTAAAATTAACCTTGAATAATGCTTCTATAGTAATAAAAACGTGCTGTTTGGCGTTATGATGTACTGCTTAATGCATAAATGTTACAGGTGATGTCTTTATGACTTAACTGCAAACAGCTAATTGTTTTACTGGAGAAAAGATTTAAGAAAATGCGACAAAAATTTTTATTAACGGGATTGCTTGCTTCTTTAGTCATCTGCGCGGGGTGTGAAGCACTCAGTAATAATCCTAAAACTCTTGTTGTTTATTCCGGTAGAAACAAGAAGCTAGTTTCTCCCATAATCGAACAAGCAGAAAAAGACTTGAATTTAGATATTGACGTGCGTTACGGTAAAACCTCTGAACTGGCGATCGCGCTTTTGGAAGAAGGCGAAAATAGTAAAGCTGACGTGTTTTTAGGACAAGATGCGGGTGCTTTGGGCGCTTTGGAACAGAAACAAATTACTTCACCGATTCCATCGGAGATACTTGAAGAAGTAGATTCTCGCTTTCGTTCTCCTACGGGAAATTGGGTAGGAGTTTCCGGACGCGCTCGTGTAGTTGATTACAATACCAAGTTAGTCAAAGAAAGCGAATTGCCTTCCTCAGTTTGGGAATTAACCGAACCAAAATGGCGCGGTAAAGTTGCTTGGGCACCCACAAACGGTTCGTTTCAGTCATTCGTCACGGGAATGCGGGTTATAGAAGGTGATGAAAAGACATTGGAATGGCTCAAAGCGATGAAAGCCAACGATGTCAATAAATACGGTAACAATACCTCAATAGTCGAAGCTTTAGGAAGGGGTGAGGTTGAATTAGGATTAGTAAATCACTATTATCTACCTCGTTTTATCAAAGATGATGCTAACTTTCCCGTAGCCCATCACTTCACCAATGGGGATGCTGGTGCAATGATTAACGTTGCAGGGTTAGCAATACTCAAATCCACCGATCAACCAGAAGATGCTCAAGCATTTATCAAATATATGGTTAGCCCCGCAGCGCAAAAATATTTCGCCACCGAAACTAACGAGTATCCTTTGGCAAAAGGAGTAGAAGCGGATAGTTCCTTAGTACCTTTAGATAAACTCAATCCTCCCAATATTGACTTATCGAAACTCGATAGCTTAGAAGAAACCTTAAAGTTACTAGAAAAAGCAGGAGTCGTTTAACAGGTTAAAGGTTAAAGGTTAGGAGTATTGAGTGAGGAGTATTGAGTGAGGAGTTAAGAATTTTCTACCCCCTCTTCCCCCTCTACCCCCTCTCTCCTTGTCTCCCCCTCTCCCCATCCCCCCATACATACAAATAGGAGTATCAAAAGAAGTGTCAAAGGCGGTTCGCCCTCCCTTATTTCTGACAGTTGCTGCGGTAGTAGTAGCAGTTGCGATCGCTTTACCGCTGTTTTATCTGGTGATTCGCACTGCGTATGCTGGTGGTGATGAGTTGTTGCAGTTATTCACCCGCCAACAAAATCTGATCGTTTTATTCAACAGTATTGTTTTAATGGCGGCTGTGGCGCTATTTTCAGCACTAATTTCTGTACCTTTGGCGTTTTTAACCGTGCGAACGGATTTACCAAAGCGACGTTTTTGGCTGGTAGCAACTACATTGCCTTTGGCGGTTCCCAGTTACGTTGGTAGTTTCGCTTTAATTGGTGCTTTTGCTCCGAGGGGTAGTTTTCTGCAACTTCTACTCGCACCTTTGGGTGTGGAAGAATTACCTTCTATTTATGGTTGGTTTGGTGCAATTCTCGCATTAACTTTGTTTACCTATCCCTATATGCTGTTAAGTCTGCGATCGGCATTGCAAGGGTTAGATCCTTCTTTGGAAGAAGCCGCTCGCAGTATGGGTTACAACGGTAGAGAAACTTTTTTCAAAGTAGTTTTACCGCAGTTATATCCATCATTAATTGCCGGGGGTTTATTAGTAGCTTTGTATGCTTTGCGAGACTTTGGTACTCCTTCGTTAATGCAGTTCGATGCCTTTACCCAGGCGATTTTTATTCAATATCAAGCTAGCTTTAACCGCGATGCTGCTGCGGCTTTATCTTTGGTGTTGGTAACGATAGTAATGTTTATTTTGTGGCTGGAATATCGAATGCGTTCCCGTGCTGCTTATTATACTCGCGGTACCTCATCATTTCGTCCGACGAAGCTTGTTAAATTAGGTGCTTGGAAGTTACCATCTTTGATTTTTTGCGCGATAATTACTTTTTTGGGTGTGGTATTACCCGTAATTACTATTGTATTTTGGTTGATTCAAGGATTATTAAATGAATACGAATTTATTGACTTACTACAGCCTACTTTAAATTCAATTACTGCCGCCGGTTTAGCAGCAGTTGTCACGACTTTATTTGCTTTACCAATTGCGATATTATCAGTACGTTTTCCTTCTAAAATTATTGCTGTAGTTGAGCGTGCAACCTATATTTGTTTTGGCGTACCGGGAATTGTTGTAGCTCTATCATTAGTATTTTTTGGTGCTAATTATTTACCATTTTTATATCAAACTTTACCGATGTTGATTTTTGCATATTTGATATTATTTTTGCAGCAATCAATCGGGACGGTTCGTACTTCTTTATTACAAGTAAATCCTCAAATAGAAGAAGCAGCGCGTAGTTTAGGTAAATCATCCTGGCAGACTTTAAAAGAAGTCACTTTACCCTTAGTAAGTCCTGGTATTTTAAGCGGTACCGTATTAGTGTTTCTCACAGCAATGAAAGAATTACCCGCCACCATGCTGCTATCACCAATCGGCTTTGATACTTTAGCGGTAGAAATTTGGAAAGCCACAGAAAACGTTGATTTTGCGGATGCGGCGGCAGCTTCACTGATGATACTAATAGTATCTATGGCATCAACATTTTTTGTATTATCTCAAGAAAAAGCTAATCAAAAAATCTAAAAATAATTCATTTAAATGAAAAGTAATTATATTTTTGTACGATTATTTTTAGAACTAATATAAAATAAACTGGGTATACTTAAAAGATAATGTTGATTGTAAGTAAACTTATGAAATGCATATTATGGTTGATTTAATATCATTAATAATTCCGTTAGCCTTAGCGTCATTATTGTCAGAATCTACGGGTGGTGCGTGACGCTACAAGTATTGTAGGCACGTACAAAATTTATTAAGTTGCGTAAGTCTCGATTGTATTCAATTTGTATCTAATTTATATATATATATATACTCCAATACTGGTCTTAAAATTATAAAAATCTGTATACAAACTTATTTTTTGTGTTCCCAATTACCAATTACCAATTCCCAATTCCTAAAAATTCAAAATGCGAAAAGAAATTCTCAGCTTACAAAATATTACTAAATTCTTTGCAGAAAGTAAGATTCCTGCGGTAAACAATGTTTCTTTTTCATTGCACGAAGGGGATATACTAGCTTTAGTGGGTCCTTCGGGTTGCGGTAAGACAACGTTGTTGCGAATAATTGGCGGTTTTGAATTTCCGCAAACTGGAGAAGTTCAAATTGGGGAACAGAAAATTTGCTCTCCTAAAGCTTGGGTACCGCCAGAAAAACGCGATATTGGAATTGTGTTTCAAGATTACGCACTATTCCCCCATCTGACGGTAGCGGAAAACGTTGCTTTCGGATTAAAAAAGTCGAATAAAAATCAACGATTACAAAGGGTTTCAGAAGTTTTAAACTTGGTAGGGCTACAGACTTTAGAAAAACGTTATCCTTACGAACTTTCCGGGGGGCAGCAGCAGCGAGTCGCTTTAGCCCGTGCTTTAGCACCCAAACCAAAACTGATGCTTTTGGACGAACCTTTGTCTAATCTTGATATCCAAGTTAGATTGCAGTTGCGAGAAGAAATCCGAGATATTCTTAAACTTGCTGGAACTTCGGCTGTTTTTATTACTCACGATCAAGAAGAAGCCCTTGCGATCGCAGATGTAGTAGGGGTGATGCGTCAAGGATGCTTAGAACAAATAGGCACGCCAGAAGAAATTTACAGCCATCCGGCATCGCGGTTTGTTGCGGAATTTGTGACTCAAGCCAACTTTTTACCAGCCCGTCGCCAAGGTAATGATTGGGAAACAGAAATTGGTTATTTTGAAATCAAGGGCAATCATAGCCAGAATGCAGGGGAAATCATGATTCGCCAAGAAGATTGTATTTTAAAACCAGATACAGATTCTAAAGTCAAGATTACTAAACGGCGATTTTTAGGAAGAGAATACCGCTATTGTTTAGAAACTCCTTCCGGTAGAGAAATTCATGCTAGAACAATGACCGATACAATATTACCAGAAGGAACATCTGTAAAAATATCAATAGTAGATAATGCTGTAAGAATTTTTTCAGAGTAATTTAAGAATGATGAAGAAAAATTTATTTGCGATCAAAATTGCATCTACAGTTCTAATGATAGGTGCTGTGGGATTAGAGCTATGGAATATTTACGCCGGATTAAATGACGTTCAAATACCGTCAAGTATTATCCCCATCTTTTGGATCGAACGGGTTGCTGTTGCGGTGCATTTTGTTGAGGCAATAATAGCAGCTTTCAAAGCCGGTTCTAAAGATAAAATTTGGTATAAATATGGTGTATATACTTTTTTTGTAGGCACAATTGGTTTGGTAGAATTGTTTAATGAAGAAAAGAGCTAGCGTTTAAAAAATTAGAGATACTGAGAAACCCGGTTTTTTCAAAAAACCGGGTTTGTTAATTAGTAAATTATTTTTAAATTCTTGAACGACGAGCAAAACGGGGAAATAAATCTTTAAATCCAGCCTGCCGTAATTCAATACTTTCTTGAGCGTAATTCCACAGACTTTCGTAATAGAAGAAAGTTACACCCAAACCGCGTTGATGAGCGGCTCGCACCTGAGATTGAATTTGATCCATTGAAACCGGACGATTTCGCAAACCCGCCATAATACCGATACCAGTAGGTATATATTGTTTGGTTTCGAGAATTTCTGGACGGTTAATTTTTTTAATAAAACTTGCTAAATCGCGATGATAAACTTGCATTACTAACTCATCTACAATACTCAAACGCACCCAGTTGAGCCAGTCTTGCAGATGCAGTTTGTAAGCGTGGTTGTAATAATTGGGAGATACAGAGAAAATTGTATAAGGCTTTCTGGCTTTAACCGCTTGATTGAGTTGCACCATAAACGCCGTAATTTTATCCGCACGCCATTTCACCCATGCTTCATCTGCGGAATTAGCTGGTGGTGGATTCTCGGTTTCTTGAGTATACAAAGCAACAGTGTACTTGTCATAACCGAAGTCACGAGGTAAACTCATGTGGTCATCAAACTGAATGCCATCAACATCATATTGAGTGACTACTTCTAAAACCAGATTTTGAATAAACTGCTGTACTTGGGGATGAAAAGGATTTAACCATGCAACTTCACCCGCAGCACTGTTAGAAGTTCGACTGCCGTCGCGTTTCTGAGTCAACCACTCAGGATGATTTAAGGCTAATTCCGAGGTTTCCGGAGTCATGAAACCAAACTCAAACCAAGGAAGTACTAATAAACCCTGACGATGTGACTGACTAATCAAATCTGCAAGGATATCGTGTCCATCTGCACCTTTGAAGAAAAAGGGAATGCCAGCGCGTTTTGCTGTATAACTGGGAAACTTAGTATAGCCAGAATTCCATACGACAGGATAAATAGTATTGAAATTCAAGCGCCGCAACTGAGTTACAGCATCCTTTGCTCCAGAGCGAGTTTTAAGAACATTGAAATCATTAGTACTCATCCACACACCGCGAATTTCCTCACGGGGTAACTGTCGCGGTTGCAATATTTGGGGTTCAATTATTTCCGGTTGAATTATAGTCGCTGCGGGAGGAAATGGAGCAGGATATTGAGCGATCGCCGATTGCAAATTATCGAGTAACAATACCGTAGAAAATGATATTGCAAATACAAGTGGAAGACAGCGCTTGAGTAGCCGTTTATGTGATAATTTTTGCCAATTTAGTCTTCTAAATAAGTTAACTAGCCTTGCGCGGACTTGCAAACTTTGATTTTGGAATTTATCGATCATTAGTCTACAGGTATGTCTGCTTACTTTATATGAATTTGAATTAATGCGCGTTAATTTACTCCATTAGATAAAGCAAAATTATCGCGGTAGGATGATTGACGTATTAAGCCTTTTATAGTGCCGTGCCTAGTATAAGGGTTTATGTAACAACTATGACAAGTGTTTTTTTATTTCATAGGTTAATTTAATCAATCAACTTGATTGTATTTAGGAGAATGATAATAAATGTATTGAATAAAGCCGGATGGAAAATTATTGTAAAATTCTCATGAAATTTTATTTATAAAAATGAATTACATTGAAGGTAAAAATATAATAACCTGGCGATTGGAAGTCGCGGCTACACAAGCAAAACCCGCAGTAAGGCGGGTTATATTTGTCGAATCTTTTTGAAGCATCTTTTAATTGCATTCCCTGGTGTTGTTGAGAATGGTGCAATGTGTGAGTTACAATGTAGATATTTTGTATATACATTAGGTAAAATAATTTAAATGTTTTCAATAATTGCGAAATGGGGTAACAGTCTTGCGATTCGCATTCCTCAAAACATTGCTAAAGAAATTGATTTAGCTGAAGGTTCACAAGTCAAGCTTGATATTGTTGATGGAAATTTGGTATTGAAGCCAAGAAAACGCAATAAATATACTTTAAATCAACTTGTTAAAGAAATTACTCCGGACAATCTTCATCATGAAATTGATAGCGGAGTTGCAAAAGGGAATGAAAGCTGGTGACACAAACTAACGAATATATTCCTAGTAGAGGAGATATTGTTTATTTGGATTTTAATCCTACGAAAGGTCACGAACAACGAGGGTATAGACCTGCTTTTGTAATTTCTCCCTATATTTACAATCAGAAAACTTCTTTAGGTTTATTTTTACCGATAACTAGTCAACAGAAAGGTTATCCTTTTGAAGTTGTTTTACCTTCCGAACTCAAAACTTATGGAGTTATTCTTACAGACCAAATTAAATGTCTTGATTGGAAGGTTAGAAATGTTCAATTCGTCGAGACTGTACCAGAAAGTATAGTTGAAGAGGTACAAGCAAGAATTGAACCGTTACTGTTTTAATAAATAAATAATTTAATTCAGAATAATGGATTTAGAAGAATTACTTCGGCGATACAGTAGAGGGGAAAGAGATTTTATTGGTATAAATTTACCGGATGATTTAGTAAATATTAATTTAGAAGGTATTAACCTTACTCGTTCTAATTTAAGAGGATGTATTATTGAAAATGTAAATTTAAAAAGCGCAAATTTATCTCAAACTGATTTAAATGGCTCTGAAATGAATAAAGTCAATTTCGATAACGCTAAACTGTGTAAAGCTGATATTAGTGAATGCAAATGGATTGAAGTCAGTCTTGTAGGTGCTAAATTAATGCAAAGCGATTTAAGTTTTTCGTTTTTGGAAAATTGTAATTTTGAAAGAGCAGATTTGAGTCAGTCATTTTTACAAGAAGGTGCATTTTTAAGAAGTAGTTTTAAGAAAGTTAATATAGAGATGAGTTGGTTTTCTATGTGTGGTTTTCAATCTATTAATTTTGAGGCTGCTACTTTTGGCTACCTAAGTTTGAGTGAAAATCATTTTTTTAATTGTAATTTTAAGAATGCGCGAGGAGCCGATTTAAGTGATTTCGCTGGCAATACTTTGCAAGACGTGACATTACCTAATGGCGAAGTTGTTGATAGACAGATATTTGATTCATTTGATTAATAGTTATAGGAACTTACAAGCATCCTAAAGTTTTAGATCCCCCCAACCCCCCGTATTATTGGGGGGCTTTGCGTAAGTCCTATTTATAAATAACAGTTTTCTTTGAGCTATAATTATGTGATGCAAAATATAAAAGAATCACCATGCCACAATCGCAAACAAAATCAAAACGCAAAGTATTACTTTATCCTGGTGAAAATGGTTATTTTGTTGTTGAAGTTCCGAGTTTACCTGGTTGCATTAGTCAAGGTAAATCTCGTGAAGAAGCTTTAGCTAATATTGAAGAAGCAATATCACTTTATATTGAAGTTTTACAAGATAGAGGTGAGTTTGTTCCAGAGGATAAAGTTGAAATTGTAATAGTATGAGTCAGTTACCTGTTATTTCTGGTACGGAATGTATAAAGGCTTTAGAAAAAGTAGATTTTTTCGTAGATAGACAGCGTGGAAGTCATATTATTTTAATTCGAGAAGAACCTAGAACCACAGTTACTGTTCCAAATCATAAAGAATTAGACAAAGGTACTTTGCGTGCAATAATTCGTCAAGCAGATTTAAGTGTAGATGAATTTATTACTCTTTTATAAATATAAGCAAAAATCGAACCCTTCATGTTGATAATGAATATTTGGAAAGATATGAAAAGTTTGGTGTTAAATATAATCTGTTTGATTTGCCCGAATAATAAAAAGTTGTATACAAAATACTTGACAAAGGAATTTCATTGCTAACTGCAAGACTAACAATGAATATCTTTGTTATCTAAAAGTAAAAGATATACTTAAGTATGCTTACTTTATCTTAGAATTATATGAAACATCAAAGCAAGCGTGCAGCGAAGGATAAAAGACAGTATGGTGAACTTTAATTTTGAGGAGCTACTTGAAGATTCTGTCAGCGAAGGAGTTTTGGGATGGACTCTTTGCTTTGTAGGAGGAGAAGAACAATCAAAGAAATTAACCGAATTCACCAAGCATCTAAGAAAAGGATTCTCTAAAACCGGAGATGAAAAACAGATTCCATCGGGTTTTGCGTACTGGGGGATAGGTCCGACAATTGCTTGGGCTTATGCCTGTAACGATCCATTGTACGTGGTTATGAAGGAAGGTATTGATTCGTTCGGAGGTCGATGGCATCAAATTCAATCAAAACTAGAGGATAACAAATATCACTATGTCAGCTTAGGTGTAGGTACGGGAATGAAGGATAGAAGTCTTTTACGTTTATTTCTTAAAACTAATCCCGATTTACTATATTTTCCGGTTGATATGAGTGCGGAAATGCTCAGGTTGGGTGTTCAAGGAGTTGCTAAAGGGCTGCAATTAAAAGGTAGCCAAATTCTACCAGTTCAAGTAGATTTTTCAACTTCTAAGAGTATCAGCGATTTACGAAAGTTATTAGATCGAGTTGTAGGAGATACCCCTGTATTATTTTCTCTTTTAGGAAATACACTTGCTAATTTTGAGGACGATGCTAAGATTTTGCAAACTCTATCAAAATTAATGCGTTCTGAAGATAAATTTCTTATAGAAGTAGCCTCTACGAAAGATTTGAGCAATCAAGCATTACAAGATACGGTTAATGAGTACGATAATAGTAAATCTTTTAAAGAGTTTGTAACTAGCGCTTTACTTCAACACACAGATTTAGATATTGATTTAAATAGCGTTTTCTTTGAAAGTTCTATCGAAAAGCCAGATAAAGCAATTTTATTAAAAGCTGTTTATCGTAACATTACTGGAAAAGTAGATAAAGTGATGTTACTCGATAGGTCAATAATTAATTTTCTCGACCAAGATACGATTCGCTTGTTATTGACTAGAAAATATACTCGCTCTGGTATTGATGAACTTATATCAGAAAGTAAATTATCAATTATTGATAGAATAAATACGCTTTCAGAACCAAATAATAGGAATCAATTTGGTATGGATTTAATTTTACTTGCTCCTAACGGAACTGTAAGTGATGATGAAAATAATTCTTCACTTGCAAGTGCAGTATGGAATAATTAATAAAAAATGAATATAAAAAATATTGTTAGTTTCGTGACTTTCTGTTCTTTAGTTAGCGGGTTAATTTTAGCTATTATTTGGTTTATCGCAGATCCACAGCTTGATTATCGCTTTGAACCGGCATTAACAGCTATTGGTTTACTCGCAACATTAACAGGTATTTTTGCCGAAAGATGGGCATCCGTAAAAGAACAAAGGAGAGTAATTTTATTAGCTTTGTATCGCGAATTTCAAAGTAATAAAGCAATTTTATCGGATTCTCGCTTTAATCTAAATATAGATAGTATAGAGCATCCGGTAGTGTACCCACGACTATTAATGTCAGTAACAGAAACAGCCATTACATCTGGTGTTTTTGCCGAACGCAAATATCGAGATTTATTTTGGCTTCTGCATCAATGGCGACATATTGTCAACGAATTCAACCGTAGACTTGATATTACTGAATTACGGACATTTGTCGATCCTTCACCTCCAGAAATTCGAGAATTTTATCGAGCATTGCAAGAATCAAATAGTTTTAATGATGCAGTTGATTTTGCTTCTCATATATCTAATAATTTGAAATCAAAACACTTAAATAAACGAAATCATCTCAGAGAAATAGAGATGATTGAAAGACAGCTATCTATAGAGAAAGATCGATCTTTAATAAATAAAATATATTAAGATACCGTTTGAATAAATAATAAAGTTAGGACATCTACAAATAATTTAAACCTAATTAAAAGATGGATAACCAAATTTTATTTCCTACGATGGGTTGCGGAACTTGGGCATGGGGTAATCAGGTGCTTTGGGGATACGATCGCAGTATGGATGATGATTTGCAAGAGGTATTTAACCTTTGTGTCAGCAACGGTGTAACTTTATTTGATACTGGCGATTCCTACGGTACGGGAAAGCTAAACGGGCAAAGTGAGAAGCTTTTAGGACGTTTTACGAAAGAATATGACGGTGTAAATAAAAACGATATCTGCATTGCTACCAAGCTTGCTGCTTATCCTTGGAGGTTAACTAGAGGTGCGATGGTGTCTGCTGGTAAAGCTTCCGCGAAACGCTTGGGAAAAAATATCGATTTAGTACAGATGCACTGGTCAACGGCGAACTATTTTCCTTGGCAAGAATGGGCTTTATTGGATGGGCTGGGTGATTTGTACGAACAAGGTTTGGTTAAGGGAGTGGGTTTATCGAATTATGGCTCTAAAAGATTGAGGAAGGTACATAAGAAATTTGCGGAAAGAGGTATAGCGATCGCCACTTTGCAGGTACAGTATTCATTATTATCAACTTATCCGGTAACGGAGTTGGGAGTTAAGGAAGTTTGCGACGAATTGGGAATAAAATTAATTGCCTATAGCCCTTTATGTTTGGGAATTTTGACGGGGAAATATACAGATAAAAAGCATTATCCCAAAGGTATTAGAAATTTTCTATTTAGACAATTAATTCCTGGTGCAAAATCGGTATTGGAATGCTTGCGAGAAGTGGCGGAATCTAGAAATAAAACGATGTCTCAGGTTGCTATTAATTGGTGTATTTGTAAAGGTACAATTCCGATTCCTGGCGCTAAGAATGGGGAGCAAGCACGGCAGAATATTGGGGCTTTGGGTTGGAATTTGGATGCTGGGGAGATTGCAGAATTGGATAAGGCAGCTGCTGGTAGTGATAAGAAGATGGTGCAGAATATTTTTCAGACGAAGTGAATTGTTTGCATTATTAAAAATCTGGCGCTTTGTTACCGCTGCTACACAGGCGAAGTATAAAAATCTGGCGCTTTGTTACCGCGTCTACACCGCTCATTGTCCACCTGCGTGGACTAATTAAATTAATATTATTGAAACCTGCGGAGGCAGGTTTTGTTTGTGTAGCCGCGTTCACCGCCAGGTGCGGCACATTGAATCGCCAGGTTTTCTAATTACACGAAATATTTTTCTATTTTATAAGGTGCGGCACATTCAATCGCCAGGTTAATTGGTATTCCACACAATTAGATCCCCCCAACCCCCCTTCTTAAGGGGGGCTATTCGTAAATGCTGTTTTTAAGTTTTATAAGTTAGAATCAATCAAATTTATTGTTTAATACAGGCAACATTATGGGACTTTTCAGCGGAATGATGGGTAATGCATCCGAGGTAAATCCGGAGAAGTTGGAAAGGGAACTTGCTTCTTTGATGATTGAAGGAGAAAGTATGCATAAAGCCTTTAAATTAATCAGAGATTTGGTTGTTTTTACAAATAAAAGAATCATTTTAATTGATAAGCAAGGAATGACGGGTAAGAAAACTGAGTTTTTAACGATTCCTTATAAGTCGATTAAATATTTTAGTAAGGAAAGTGCCGGTACTATAGATTTAGATGCTGAAATTAAAGTTTGGATTTCTGGCGATGATTTACCGAGGGAATTTCAATTTAGTAGAGATAATGCGGTGGATGAGGTTTATCAGATTTTGAGTTATTATACTTTATGATTTAGCAATATTCGGATGGTGCGTTACGGCATAATTGAAATAGTAATCTCGAACAATATTTATTCGTGCCGTAACACACCCTACAATCTTTATAGTTGTTAGTTAATTAACAACAATATTCGGATGGTGCGTTACTTAAGGATCACAATTTGACACGGCTCGGCTACGGTTGAGAAGTCGGGTTTTTATAAAATTTGTAAGTGTATTACAGATACGTATTCTAAAAACCCGACTTCTGAGCATTAATTAGTAACCTCAAACAATATTTATTCGTGCCGTAACACACCCTACAATAATCTATTCACAACTTGCCATACTTTGATTAATTTACCTTGTTGTAGTGCCGCGATTCCCGATAAGTATTGAATTTCTGTAACGTCTGGTATCTTTGCTAACGCTGGCTGTAGGGATTTTTCTGCTGCTGCTCCTTGGAAGTCGTAAAGCTGTACGAATGCTAGGTATGCCCAAGCGTAGGGGTTATCTGCGTCTAATTGGGTTACTCTTTTTAACGATGCGATCGCCATTTCTGGTTTTCGCTGCAATATATTAGTTAATGCAATGCTATAAGCGTATTTCAGGTTTTGCCCCTGTTGCAACCGATATTCTAATGCTTTACGTGTTTGTACTAGGTAATATTGATTTGGATCGTATTGATTGATGCGTCCTATTTCGTTAAAGACTTTATCTAATGCTTTAATTCCTTGGGGTAAAGTCGCTGCTAAGGTACGTAATTGTGTTGATAAATCTAATTCTGGCGCTGGGGAAGGTGTTGCTTGGGAATCTATTTGTAAAGTTGTTGTTGGAATTTCGATCGGATAAGTTTCTCCGGTGATTTTATTCAGATAAGTTGCTTCTAAGGTATAATTTCCATTTTTAATATCGGCAGGTGGTAGCATCGCCATTCTTTCAGTGATTTGGAATTTACCCACTGGTTTGATACCATCAGTATACAACTTTCCGAAAGCAATTCCGTGGTCGTGAATCCATTTTGAATCGTCATTATTTTTCCAAGTTAATAACACCAAACCATTTTTTAATTCTTCCCAATTACCTTCCCAAATATAAGTTACGGGAACCGGATTTCCCGGTGGTGCTATTCCCGATACTTCAACCTTTTGTAAACTAATATTATTATTTCTACCCCCTCTACCCCCTCTCTCCCTTATCTCCCCATCTCCAACCTTTTCTACAACAACAGGTGGATTCTGTTGATGATAAAGTTTAAGCAGACTGCCATCGGGTAAATTCCAAGTTTTATTTAACTGGAAATTACCGTTTTGTTCGACAACTTTTCTAATTTTCTTTTGTGCTTTGGGTACGGAACCCTGTTTTTTAGATTTAGTTAAAAACCAAGAAATCGAACGCGCATCTTTCTCTACAAAGCGCTTTTGAGTTCCTACCTGTCTCCCGTATACTTGGAAATTTTTCAACGCTCCGTAATAATTGAAATTATGCTGGTTTATTCGCGGCGTTGAAGGTAATACTCCCAATGTTGAAATCAAATATGGTTCGGTTTGGATAATTTGGCTTATTACTTGGGAATGAGGTAATTTTGCTCCCAAATAAGGATAATGTTGGATTTTATCGCTGAGTGCTTTGGTTAGCCAATATCCGGGGATTCCACCGATGGGGAATAGATTAAACAACATTAAAAGTATCGCTAAAGCAAAAGTACCCCAACGGATACGCTTTCCTAAAGTTCCTTGAAAACGAGTTAAACCATAGGCTAAAAATACTGATAAAACTGGTAAATACGGCAATACATAACGATAATCTTTATTAGGATTTAAACAGGATAAAAAATAACCGCCAATTAAGAAGATTCCTAACCATTTTAAAGCAATTGATAATTCTATTCCCTTTGCTTTTCTTCTGTTTTCTTTAGATTTTCCCCAGTAAAGTAATAATGCAAATATGGGAACTAATAATAAGGGTAAAGAAACTTGTGATGGTAATTGATGCCAATAAAAAGTCCAAGCTTCTAAAGTATTTAAAGGTGCTTCACCTTCAGCGAACGCAGAGTCTACGGTTGCTCGTTTACCGGAAGTTAAAATCAGCAGCCAATTAGTACGATACCACCAACCAAACACTAATGTAGATAAACCTAAAGCACCAATTAATTGTAATAATCTCCCCCACAAACCTTTGCGTATCGTTGCAATTACAACCCAAATTATTGGCGTTATTAGAAAAAATAGCGCCGTCTGCTTTACCATTAACGCTAAACCGAAGGATAAACCGAAGAATATTGCGTAGGAAAGAGGAGGGGGAGAGAAGTTAGTGAAAAACCAAAGGGTGAGACAAAAGAAACTTAAGGTAACTACTGCTGCCAGGGGATAATCTAAGAGAAATTCCAGACGATATCGATATAAACCCGGCATTACTTGACACAAAGCTGCCGCCCATAAACCAACTGTATCGCTAAATAGTATTTTGCCTAAACCATACACCGATAAGATTAAAACAGCACTGAAAATAACCATTACCAAAGTTGTTTCATCGTATCCCTTACCATAAATATTTTGAATAAAAGCCGTGATGATGTAAGTAAATGGCGGTATTTTTGTAGACAATAACCATAAATTTTGCCACCATTCCCCATTTAATAAATCGGGATTTTGTAAAGCCTGTAAATAATTTAAACTACCAGTTAAATAATCGGCTTGATCCCAAGACGGAATAGATTTATCCAAGAAAAACCAAACGCGATCGCAAATTGCACCGAGCAGCCAAATTGTTGTGAGAATCAGCAAATTCATGGGGAGAGAGAGAGGGGGGAGAGGGGGGATGGGGAGACAAGGAGACAAGGAGACAAGGAGACAAGGAGAAATTAACTTTTAATTCTTAATCTAAAATCTAAAATCCTATAACTCCTAACTATTGCCCACACCCATTCAAAACCTTTAACCTTTAACCTTTAACCTTTTTACCATTTTCACATGAGGAATTCCGGCTTCTAGAAAAGCTTCTCCAACTTGTTCAAAACCTAATTTTTCATGTAATCCTTTGATATATTCCTGAGCGTTAATCGTAACTTCGGATATATTTTCACTCGCTATTACCTCCAAAGCTTTTTGCATAATTTTTTTACCAATACCGTTCCCTCTTGCATAAGATAAAACTGCTAACCTTTCAATTTTCGCTGTTTTTTCATTTAAATATCGAATTCTTGCGGTACCCACCACAACATTATCTAAATAAGCAATTAACTGCGGACAAAATTTATCTTTACCGTCAAAATCTAATTCTGCTCCTACTTTTTGTTCGTCTTGAAATACCCTTCTTCTAATAATCTCAATTACCGGATACTCTTCCCAATCAACTATTTTTACAGTTATTTCAGCCATTAAATTATCTCGAATCCTCTTTGTGTCTTATATCATGTTTAGTAGTAGCGCACTCGTTTCGTGTCTTTACAAAAATTAAAAACCTGTTGATTTATGAGGTACCCGCAGCGATGACTGCTATCACCATCAATTTTAACAACGTCATGAACCTTACAGACGACCAATTTTATCAACTATGTCGGGATAATCCCGATGTAAAATTAGAACGCAATCAATCGGGAGAATTAATTGTCATGTCACCAAGCGGAGGAGAAACCGGAAGCTGTAACTCAGAAATAAATGCAGAATTTGTAATTTGGAACCGCAAAACCAAACTCGGTAAAGTATTTGATTCTTCTACCTGCTTCAAACTTCCCAACGGTTGCGATTGCTCTCCCGATGTATCTTGGATACAGTTAGAACGGTGGAATTCACTTAGCCAACAACAGCGAGAAAAGTTTCCACCGATTGCTCCAGATTTTGTATTAGAGTTGATGTCACCATCCGACGATTTAAGCGATATTCAACAAAAAATGCAAGAGTATGTAGCTGCGGGTGTAAAATTAGGCTGGCTGCTTAAACGAAGTCGTCAGGTAGAAATTTATCGTCAAGGGCAAGCTGTAGAAATAGTAAATTCTCCTCCAAGTTTATCTGGAGAAGAAGTATTACCGGCATTTATTTTAGATTTATCAGTTGTGTGGGATTAGTTGTGGTTGTAGTTTGGGTTGAGCTATGCACCAAAGTGCTGAGAAAAGACGTTTTTTAAATTATTTTTTTCGTGCTAATTGGGTAAGTTTTTCTACAGCTTTAGAAAACTGAGGATTGCCATTGTGCCAAAAGAACGGTTTTGAATCATGGTTAGTTGTTGAGAAGTAGTTAAATTCACAACGACATTGGGAGAAATTCCTAAATTGTTAATATCTTGTGCTTTGGGAGTGCGCCACTTTGCTACAGTTACAGCCAAACCAGAGCCATCATCAAGAGAATGGATTGATTGGATTGTATTGTAACCATTAGTTTTGGTACCTATTAAAATCGCTCTATTGTTTTCCTGCAATGCTGCGCTGAGAATTTCTGCTCCACTAGCTGTAGCGTTATTAACAATAACGATTAAGGGTTTATCTGTCAAAGCACTTCCCGAAGCCACTTCCCGCTCTACTGTACCTTTGCGGTAAACTGTTGACACAGAGGATGATATTATACTTTTATTTTATTTACCTATTAGACAAAAGTATATATCGTAACCAGTGTTTAGCAATGAGCAAAACTACTAATTTTTAACTTTGAGGTAATTAAACTTTTACACCTTTTCAACTGCTGCTTTCTGATTTAACGGGACGGAAAGGATATAAAAAATTCAGTAAAGGATAAAGGTTGCGTGATTGTACCCATAAACGTCCTTCACCTCGCAAACGACAAACTAATCCTTCACCTCCCAAAATTCCTGTTTTTAAACCTTTAAAAGATAAGCCACTTAAAATCTCTACGTCGTAATCTAAAGTGTCTTCAAATGCAACAATATAACCAGTATCAACTACATAATCTCCAGATACTGGAATTTCTATAATTCCTCCATAGGAACTAAACCAAAAATCTCCTTGCCCGATTGCTCGTAATAAAAATAAAGATTCTCCACTAAAAAAGCCACGAAAACCTTGAAATTTAGTATCAACTTCTACTGTGGGGCTACAAGCTACAAAGCCAGAAGATTGTACTAATAAACCGCATTCACCAGTCAGATAATAATGCTTAATATCTCCGGGAACTCCAGGTGAAATATAAATTTGTCCCGGTTTCTTTTCAGCAGTAAACTCATTGGTAAAAAGAGATTCGCCGCCCATCATGCGACCGATTCCCTTGATTAATCCACCCCGAACTTTCGATTTCATTTTTAAGTTGCTATCCATCGCAGCCATTGCTGAAGCTTCTACCAATACTTTTTGATTGGTATGTAAGTCTAAGCGTAGAAAAGCATAAGCCGGAGAATGGGCTATTTTGTATGCAATATTGCTCATATTATTTATTATTTTGAATCTGGGTTTAAATTAGCGTTTTTACTTTGGTTTTAATTATTTTTTTCTTGGAGGTAACTGCGAACCAATTAAGGAACCAAAGGCAGTACTATTATGAGTTTGGCAGTAAACTTTACCATGTCCTCTAAATCTACAAATTAGCCCTTCTCCTCCTAACCATGCACTTAACCAACTGGAACCAGGCTTAGCAATTGAAAAACTTAAGCTTTTTTCAAAGGCAACAATATGACCTGTATCAACTATATATTCTCCGTCAACTGGTATTTCATAAATGGAGCCAAAAGAGGAAAGCAAAACTTTGCCATAACCATTAACAGTTAACCAAAGTACACTTTCTCCTGAAAAGAAAGATTTAAAGCCTTGAAAATCTATATCAATATCAATATTCTTAGTACTAGCTAGATAAGAACCTGCTTGAACAATTAATTCGTTACCCGTTACTTCATAAACGCAAATATCACCCATCAAAGATGGTGCAAGAAAGACTTCTCCTCCATTATTTGGAGAACGAAAAACACTCAAAAATAGAGACTCTTGAACAAGCATACGCTTGAGTCCACCCATAATTCCTCTGTCTTTACCTTGCCGCATAGTGGTGCTGGTGTTGATTGAGCCACTCATGGCAATCATACTGCCAGCTTCAGCTACTAACTCTTCCCCAGCATCGAGGGTAACATGAGCGATCGCGCTATCTGGTTGATGCAATAATTTAACGTCCATTGGTTTCTGATTAATAATTGTTAAAGGATAAAAATTCCCTGTATGTGCCGTATTATTAGCGATCGAACTATTTTATTTTGGGTTTTAAGTAACTAACTAAACCATTAATGCTGCGAGACTGAAGATAAACTGTTCCTTTACCAGAAAGTTGATTAACTAATCCTTCTCCTGAAGTTAGAGAACTTAATAAGCCTCCTGAAAGCTTAATCTTCATACTAAGTCCAGCTTCATAAGCGATTAAATGGTTGTTATCAACTACAAAATCACCATTCACCATTTTCTTAGAAATACCACCATAGTCACCAAACCAAGCTTGCCCTCTTCCGCTCAACTTCAGCTTGAATAATCCTTCCCCAGCTATCAGACTGCTAAATCCTGCCCATCTGACTCCTATTTTGACATCGGGAGTCGATGCAATATAAGCACCTGCTTGTAAATAGATTTCTTGGTTATCAAGATTAATTTGTTCTATATCACCAATTACCGCTTGACTGAGTACTAATTGCAGAGGTTTATTAGTGTTATTAACAAATTTATTCACAAATAACGACTCATTACCAAAAAACTTTTTGAGTAAAGCAGAGAAAAAACCCCCCGAAAACTCAGTAGTCATCGATAATTGAGCATCCATACTAGTCATCGCACCAGCTTCAGCAATAATGGCATCCCCAGGTTTCAACGTCACAAAAATAGCCGCAAAAGCTGGCTTATAGCGAATTTCACTTTGCATATTTAATTTTTTAATGTTACTACTATATGACTTACGCGATTAACAACGCTAACCGCTAAAGAATCATAATATATACTTTTATTCGTCTGTATTTACCCTGCAAAACACGGAAATACAATCAGATAATAATTTAACACTTTATGAAAAACAATCAGTAATTATACTATTTTTAATTAACTTCTTAACTGTAGAAAAAGAGGGGGAGAGGGGAGGAAAGTTAGGAGTTAGGAGTGAGGAGTTAAGAAAGCGGAGGAAGCTCCGGGAGCGGAGGAAGCGGAGGAAGAAAATAAATAATTAGTTTTCTTGTAAAAAAAAATTAATTGCCTCATCTGCCTCATCTGCCTCATCTGCCTCATCTGCCTCAAGAGCTCTCCCCCATCTCCCCATCCCCCCATCCCCCCCTCTACATCAATCCGCTCCTTCAATTGGCGCGAAACCTTGACGCTGTATGTTTTCGGTGATAGTACGGGGTTCTAAAAATTGTAGTAGATAATCGGGACCTCCTGCTTTTGAACCGACTCCGGAAAGTTTGAAGCCACCGAAGGGTTGACGGGAAACGATCGCGCCGGTGATGGTACGATTTATGTACAAGTTTCCAACTTCAAATTCTTCTTGAGCTTGTGCGATATGGGAAGGTGTTCGAGAATAAAGTCCCCCGGTTAAAGCGTAGTTGGTACCGTTGGCAACTTGCAAAGCAACAGCAAAATCTTTTACCTTAATTACTGCAACTACAGGACCAAAAATTTCCTCTTGTGCAATTATCCCATCTGCTGGAACATTACTAAAGATTACCGGACCAACAAAATATCCGTTTTCTGGTGCAGACATTTCTAATGCAACTTCGGCTTCTGCTTTCCCTTTTTCGATATACTCGCGGATTCTGGATTGAGATTTTTCATCAATTACAGGTCCTACTTGAGTTTGTGGTAGTTCTGTTTCTCCAATATTAAGGGATTTTGTTGCTTCTACAAAACGGTTGATAAAAGTATCGTAAACGCTTTCTACAACGATTACCCTAGAGCAAGCCGAGCATTTTTGTCCGCTGTAACCGAATGCTGACTGCACCACACCGACAACGGCTTGGTCTAAATCTGCACTTTCATCAACGATTATCCCATTTTTGCCTCCCATCTCGGCAATTACCCGTTTCATATGCTTTTGACCGGGTTTTAAAACTGCCGCATCTGCGTAAATCTTACAGCCTACTTCTTGAGAGCCAGTAAAAGCTATAACGTGAGTTTCGATGTGATCGACCAAATAAGCGCCGACAACAGAACCTTTTCCGGGGACATATTGAAACACACCCTTTGGTATTCCCGCATCTACCAAAACTTCGGTTATTTTCGCTGCAATTACCGCAGAAGTTTCCGCAGGTTTGAGTAAAGTGCAGTTGCCAGTTACCAAAGCAGCGACAGTCATACCAGTTGCGATCGCAAAGGGAAAGTTCCAAGGTGAAATAACTACGGCAATTCCGCGAGGCTGGTAAATATAACGATTATTTTCCCCGGCTACGTCGTAATTGTAACCTTCGTCTAACCGCTCCATTTCCGCAGCATAATAGTGACAAAAATCAATTGCTTCACTTACTTCTGCATCCGCTTCCCTTACTGGTTTACCAACTTCTAAAACAATCCAAGCCGATAATTCAGCGCGGCGTTGCTCCATGATATCGCCAGCTTTACGGATGATGTCAGCGCGTTGTTTTGCAGAGGTTTTCTTCCAAGTTTTAAACGCCGTTTTCGCCGCTTGCATCGCAGTTTCAGCTTGCTCGACATTAATTAAACCAACTTTACCTACCACCTGGGAATAATTAGAAGGATTAACCGAATCAACTTTCTCGTCAGTTTCTACGTATTCCCCATTAATCAAAGGTAAATAAGTTTTCCCAAGCTCCTTTTTAACGGTTTCAAAAGCAGCTTGAGATTTTGTTCTTAATTCTTCCATTGCATAATCGCTATCGGCAGCAGGATGGAAGGAGGAGGGGGAGAGGGGGAGAGGGGGGGATGGGGGGGAAGAAGTTTCTTGTTTATCTTCTACAACCGGAGGTGAAATCAACTCTTCAACGGGACGATTTTCCATATCCTGCCGAATAAAGGAAGAATTGGCGGTATTCTCCAACAAACGCCGGATTAAATAGGACATTCCCGGTAATAGCTCGCCATAAGGGCAATAAACCCGCACGCGATAACCTTGCTCAACCAAAGCCTTCGCAATTTTATCCCCCATGCCGTAAAGCACCTGCATTTCAAAATTGCGCTGGGGAATATTCAAACTTTGAGCAATTGCGATCGCTTTTGCTTGCGATCGTACATTATGACTTCCTATGGCAGCATATATATATTGATGATTTTCTAGCAATAATTGAGTGATTTTCTCAAAGTTAATATCTGTCGCGGCTTTATCGTTGTAAACTGGCTGTTTCCAATGTTTTTGCTCTGCTGTAATGGTTTCTTGATCCCAATATGCGCCTTTTACTAAGCGAATTGTAATTGGATTGCCGCGCTGTTTCGCCCATTCAATCAAACGAGTTGCATCTTCTTCGCTATCTCTCAAATAAGCTTGAATCGTTATCCCAATATCTGTGCGCTGTTTAAACTCTTCCTCCATCAACAGCTTTTTCAGAATATTAAAGGTAAGATCCTTGTAAATATACTGCTCCATATCGAAGTGGATGGCAACACCCAACTCTTTCGCACGATGCAACAAAGTACGAATGTGAGAAACCACCTTCTCTTCACTACCTTTATCATCTAAAGGATCGAATTGCGAATAAAAAGCCGTCAACTTTACCGAAACCTGTACCTTCGGTAACGCTTCCCCATCAGCTTCATCAATTAACGCCACATTCTTCCAACTTTTGGAAGCTGCCGCTAATTCTGCCATTAAATCCGTATATCGCTGTAAATAAAACTGCGCTTCAACTTCCGTAATCACCGCTTCACCCAATAAATCCACGGTGAAAGCCATCTTATCTTTACGCAGTCTTTCGATACTTTTTAAAGCTTGCTTGATATTTTCGCCAGCTATATATCGATGAGCTAAAGTTTCCACACTTTTAGAAACCGTTGTCGCAGCAACTTTCCCCGGTACAGAATCGGGATTTGCAAAGTTTAACATCCCCTTCAACGCCGCAGGCAATTCTACCGACTCATCGCCGAGATATTCCTGTAAATGCGCGGCAATTTCTGGGTTACTCCTCAAAGCGGGGAGAGTATCGATAAATCTAAATAACTGCACCCGCAAACCAGGATTGCTCATCGCCCATGCTAATAACTTATCATCTGGGCGCATTTGATCGCGCAAAGCCGAGAATAAAGAACGATTTTCGCCAGTTGCGCTTAATAGCTGCTTCGCGATTTCCTGAGTTTTCGCTTCGTAGATGTCTTTTTCAACCTGTAATACCACTGATAGCACGCTCCATGTAGAATGTTAGGCTTCCGTCATTGAGCCTATATATTCTATTTTGGCTTTTTAATTTTGCTACCACCACATCCAGGAGGAAAATTTAAAAATTTGATATCTGAGGTATATTATGGGTAGTTGGTAGTTGGTAGTGGGTAATAAAGCTATTTACTATTACCTATTGAATTTAAGTAAGCATTTAGTTTGGGTGATAGTTCATCGATTATTGGTTTAAGTTTTAATGATTGTTTTTTAGTTAACAGTTTTCTGAGATAAGCTAATCTTAAAAAACAGATAGTTTCATATAAAGAGCCTCTCGCGATTCTTACAAAGCGACGATTATCTTGATAATGAAAACGCCCTCTCCCTTCTGCAATATTCGCACAAACGCTATCAGCCGAACGAACTATTTGTTTACCAACTGTGTCTTTTTCAAAATAATTCCACTTTTGAATAATATTCCAAATTTCATTAGCCAACTTCTCAGCTAACTGATAAACTATTAAATTCTCAAAATCAGGTTTTGCCAAAATATATTCTTAAAATTACAACAACATCTCTATAATTCCCAAAATAAACCAAAAAATAACATCACCCATTACCAATTACCAATTACCCATTACCCATTACCCATTCTTAGTTGATAATATAAATAACGCTTCAAATATCTTTATATACAATGGCGAGAGACTTACGGGGATTTATCAAAATTTTGGAAGAAAGGGGACAGTTAAAGCGTATTACTGCTTTAGTCGATCCTGAGTTGGAAATTGCGGAAATTTCTAATCGGATGCTGCAAAAAGGTGGCCCCGGTTTGATTTTTGAAAATGTCAAAGGTGCTGATTTTCCTGTAGCGGTGAACTTAATGGGCACCGTGCAAAGGATTTGTTGGGCTATGAATATGGAACATCCCCAGGAATTGGAAACTCTGGGGAAAAAGTTGGCGATGTTGCAGCAGCCAAAGCCACCGAAAAAGATTTCTCAAGCAGTTGATTTTGGTAAGGTTTTATTTGATGTTGTGAAAGCAAAACCGGGAAGAGATTTTTTCCCTGCTTGTCAACAAGTTGTGGTGCAAGGCGATAATTTAGATTTAAATAAATTACCTTTGATTCGCCCTTATTCCGGTGACGCAGGCAAAATTATTACTTTAGGTTTAGTAATTACTAAAGATTGCGAAACCGGCACGCCAAACGTCGGCGTGTATCGCTTACAACTGCAATCTAACAATACCATGACCGTACATTGGCTATCAGTGCGCGGTGGAGCAAGACATTTACGCAAAGCTGCTGAGAATGGTAAAAAGTTAGAGGTAGCAATTGCTTTAGGTGTCGATCCGTTAATTATCATGGCGGCAGCAACACCAATTCCAGTAGATTTATCCGAGTGGCTGTTTGCGGGTTTATACGGTGGTTCTGGTGTCAGTTTAGCGAAATGCAAAACCGTTGATTTAGAAGTACCCGCAGACTCCGAATTTGTTTTAGAAGGAACCATTACCCCAGGGGAAGTACTTCCGGATGGGCCATTTGGCGACCATATGGGCTATTACGGCGGCGTTGAAGATTCGCCTTTAGTGCGCTTCCAATGCGTGACACACCGCAAAGATCCAGTGTATTTAACTACATTTAGCGGTCGTCCACCTAAAGAAGAAGCCATGATGGCGATCGCACTCAACCGAATTTACACCCCAATTCTCCGACAGCAGGTTTCGGAAATCGTCGATTTCTTCCTACCAATGGAAGCCTTAAGTTACAAAGCGGCGATAATATCTATAGATAAAGCATATCCCGGACAAGCGCGAAGGGCAGCTTTAGCATTTTGGAGCGCTTTACCGCAATTTACCTATACCAAATTCGTAATTGTAGTAGATAAAGATATAAACATTCGCGATCCGCGTCAAGTTGTATGGGCAATAAGCTCCAAAGTAGATCCCACGCGAGACGTGTTTATTTTGCCAGATACGCCATTTGACACCTTAGACTTTGCCAGCGAGAAGTTGGGCTTGGGGGGAAGAATGGGAATTGACGCAACCACTAAAATGCCGCCAGAAACCGAACACGAATGGGGTGCGCCATTAGAATCCGATGACGAAGTAGCCGCGATGGTTGAAAGGAGATGGGCTGAATACGGTTTAGATGATTTGAAATTAGGAGAAGTTGACGTTAATTTATTTGGCTACGATATGAAATAGAACCAATTAATAATGTAGAGACGTAGCACTGCTACGTCTCATCAGGATTTTGGTAACATAACCAACCTCCTATCGAAATAATATTTGTTTTTATCTATTATTAAAAGTAAGGATTATTAAACCGCAGAGAGCGCAGAGGAAGATTTTTTTTAGAGAGGTTAAAAAATGTCACATCCATTTCCGGGAATGAATCCTTATTTAGAAAGCCCTGCATTGTGGCGTGAAATTCATAGTTTGTTAATAGTTGCTATATTTGATGCGCTAAATCCGCAAGTACGTCCAAAATATCGTGTTGCGATCGAACAAAGAGTATATAGAGCAAATGGTGAAGATTCACTTTTAGTAGGTATTCCTGATGTTGCAGTACAAAAAACTCAAACCGAAAGTAAATCCGAGACAGGAAACGTTGCTGTTGCTGCTCTGGCTGTTGAGCCAATAACAGTTAAACTTCCCATGCCGGAAACAGTTAGAGAAAGTTATTTAGAAGTACGAGACGTAAATACAAAAGAAGTTGTAACTGTAATTGAAGTGCTTTCTCCTAAAAATAAACGTTCCGGTGAAGGGCGTACTATTTATGATAAACAACGCTTACAAGTGTTAGGAAGTTCAACGCACTTAATTGAAATTGATTTGCTGCGAGATGGCAGATTGATGGATATTTTAGATAATCATATTCAAAGCGATTATAGTATTTTAGTTAGTCGTTTTGAACAACGTCCCTTAGCCGATTTATATCCATTTAATTTAAAACAAACTATCCCTAAATTTCCTTTACCTTTGCGCGAAGGAGATAAAGAACCTGTTGTAGATTTACAAGAATTAATGGTATTTACGAAAGAGCAAGTTACGATTTAGTTATAGATTATAGTCAAGAACCTATTCCAGCTTTGAGTGAAGAGAATAAAGTTTGGGTGGATGGGGTTTTGAAAGAACAGGGATTGAGATAAAAGATTTTAAATGTAGGAATAGAAAAATGTCTTCTCC
Source organism: uncultured cyanobacterium (assembly GCA_963740315.1). Lineage (GTDB taxonomy): Bacteria > Cyanobacteriota > Cyanobacteriia > Cyanobacteriales > Nostocaceae > Rivularia. The sequence continues at coordinate 747,060 of CAVUDP010000001.1, read as the reverse complement.
ATTTCCGGGAATGAATCCATATTTAGAACATCCCGAACTATTTCCAGGATTGCATCACTTATTAATTAGTGAAATTGCGAGATTTTTATCACCTCAATTACGCCCTAAATACCGGGTTGCAGTTGAAGTTAGAACATATGAAACCACGGATGAAAACTCGTTACAAGTTGGTATTCCTGATGTAACTATAAAAAGTCGGCAGACAGCAAATGATTCAACAACAACTAATGTAGCAGTTGCCGAACCATCTACCGAACCCGTAAGAGTTAGAATTCCAGTACCTTTAACAATTAAAGAAGGTTATTTAGAAGTTAGAGAAGTAGGTACAGAGGCGTTAATAACTACAATTGAAATACTTTCACCTACTAATAAGCGTGTGAGAAAAGGAAGAAATAAGTACTTAAAAAAACGCGAACGAGTGTTAGAAACTCGTACAAATTTAGTAGAAATTGATTTATTGCGAAAAGGCGAACCAATGCCGATAGTTGATAACAATATTCAAAGTCACTATCGGATATTAGTTTATCGTGGCGATATACGTCCTTTTGCCGATTTATATGCTTTTAATTTACAAAATGTAATTCCTTCTTTTCGTTTACCTTTACGTAGTGGTGATAGGGAACCTGTTATTAATTTACAGGAACTATTGAATCAAGTATATGAGATATATGATTATGATTTGGTAGTTGATTATAATCAAGAAGCTGTGCCGAGTTTGAGTGAAGAGAATAAAGTTTGGGCGGATGGGATTTTGAAAGAACAGGGATTAAGATAAATTACTTATGTCTTCTCCATTTCCGGGAATGAACCCATATTTAGAAAGCCCCGAATTTTGGTCGGGTATTCATGGACGTATCATTGTATTTTTAGCAGATGTTTTATCACCTCAAGTACGTCCTAAATATTTTATAGCAATTGAAGAACGAGTCTATGAAACTACATCTGATGATATTCTAGTTGGTATTCCTGATGTCGTAGTACAACGATCGCAAACAGCAACTAATTCGCAAGCAGAAGTTGCGATCGCAACAACTTCTACTCAGCCATCAACAGTAACGCTTCCTATCCCCCAAACAGTTAAAGAAAGATATTTAGAAGTGCGAAAAGTTGGAACAAAAGAAGTTGTAGCAGTAATTGAAGTACTTTCTCCTAAAAATAAACGTACTGGAGAAGGAAGAAATGCATACGAAATCAAAAGAAACAGAGTATTAACAAGTTCAACGCATTTGATTGAAATTGACTTGTTACGTACTGGTGAACCGATGGCAATGTTGGATAATGATATTCAAAGTGATTATCGCATATTAGTTAGTCGCAGTTATAAGCGTCCGAAAGCCGATTTATATGCATTTAATTTAAAAGAAACTATTCCCACATTTCCTTTACCTTTGCGCGAGGGCGATCGAGAACCTATTATTGATTTACAAGATTTAATTAACGGTATTTATGACAGAGCTAGTTACGATTTAGTGATAGATTACAGCCAAGAAGCAGTGCCTAAGTTGAGTGAAGAGAATAAAGTTTGGGTGGATGGGGTTTTGAAAGAGAAGGGATTGAGATAATTAAAAAATTAAAAAGTAATTAAGATTAGAATTACAACCAAATTTATGGAGCATCCCAAATTTTCAAATTCGTAGTGCGAGCATCTTGCTCGCTAATATAATCCGAATGAATTGTCAAATTACTTGATTACGCCGAACAATGGAATCAATTAGAAACCAGTTCAAATCCCTTTGCTACAGTAGTAATGGCGCATTTGAAGGCTAAGGAAACCCGTCAAGATAGCGAAGTACGCAAACGATGGAAGCTTTATTTAACGAAACAACTTTACGAAAAAGGTTATCAGAGAGAAGATATCATCAACCTATTTCACTTTATCGATTGGGTGATGAAATTACCTGAAGAATTAGAAATTAGTTTTTGGGATGAAGTAACCGTTGGGTGAGGAGAACAAAAGAATGCCTTATGTAACTAGTGTAGAGCAAAGGGGAATTCAAAAAGGTAAAAAAGAAGGAATACTTGAAGGTATTGAAGCACTTTTAGAAGTTAAATTCGGTGCAGAGAGTTTAGAACTTTTACCAGAAATTTATCAAATACAAGATGTGAATCTGTTAAGAGCAATTCTTACTGGAATTAAAACTAAAAATACCTTACAAGAAATACGAGAAATTTATCAATAGTCTAATCATCTGAATTAACTCAATATATTTTTAACCCCTTCTCAACTTCCGGGAAGGGGTTTTAATTGTTGATTTTTTTGTCAAAAACACTCAATATCATCAAATACATCTATAATATACACCCAACAAAATATGATTTCAGCTTTCATGCTTATAAAATCAAATTTATCCTTTTAGACAGATAAATATACAACCTTCCTTACCCCATTAGGGAGATAACTTTTTGTCATAAATCTCATAAATTGACTTAAGGAAACTTTGATTAGAGAAGGTATCATAATAATGCCAGAAACTAAAGGATTAGGCGAAGAAGCTCTCAATAAAGCCGCAGAAGTCGGAATGTCTAGTCAGTTGGATGAAGTAGAAGATTTAGACGTTGATATCAAAACAGATGCTATAAGTGCGGTTCAGGGTGAGGTAGAATCGGTTGATATTGATGGCGACGGTTTGGTAATGAATAAAGACCTTCGTATGGAAGAATTAGATATGCACATTGATGATGTGGCTATCAATCCTATGAAAGCAGCTTTTGGGAAAATTGAACTTACCAAACCCGCTAAAGGTAGTACGCGAGTTGTTTTATTAGAAGAAGATATTAATCGCGCTTTCTATTCTGAATACGTGCAGCAACAGTTAATGAGCCAGAAAATTAATATTAATGGAAAATCTACAAGTATTGTCCCTCGAAAAGTAGATTTTCGTTTACCTGGTGGTGGCAAAGTAGAGTTAGAAGCCACTTTAATATTAAAAGAATCAGGCGAAACACATAAAGTTGCATTTTCCGCAGTACCCCGTGTAAGTAGTGATGGTAAAACTGTAACTTTAGAAAATGTTGATTATGGTAATAAAGAAGAAACTTCGCCTGAATTAACACAAGCATTAGTAAATCAAACCAGCGAATTATTAAATCTAAGCAACTTTGATTTGGAAGGAATGGATTTAACAGTCAAAAGTTTAGATGTAGAAGCTGGAAAATTAATCATGCAAGCCGAAGCTTACGTCGAAAAAATCCCCACTGAGTAATCAGTTACCTTTAACTAATAATCCAAAATCCAAAATCCAAAATCCAAAATTTATTTACCCTTTAATCTTTAATTAATCATGACAGAAACTCAAGACAGAAGAACATCTCCATATCCTAATATTCCTAATGTTTTGGAGACAGACGATAGAGAATTTCGGGATGCTGGCGTACCTAGTACTGTAGCTGTTTTAGGACATCCAATTCACCCGATTCTTGTACAATTTCCCATTGCTTTTTTAGTTGGTGCGTTTTTATCAGATGGTATTTTCTGGTTCACTAATGATGTCTTTTGGGCAAGAGCAGCTTTCTATTTAATCATAGGTGGTTTTGCAGCCGGTATTTTGGCTGCTATAACTGGAATGTTGGACTTTTTCAGAATAGGAAGAACCCGTTTACGCACTGCTGGTTGGGCGCATATGGCTCTTAATATAGCAGCTCTATTATTAACTTTAATCAATTTAGTATTGCGCTTGGGTTCTCCCGCAGGAGCGGTATTACCTTGGGGATTAGGACTTTCAACTGTCGTAGCTACACTTCTTGGTGTTTCCGGTTGGTACGGTGGCGAATTAGTTTATCGACATAAAATTTCTGTAATTGGTAACGGTAATCCAGGACAACTTTAATTCAGTTAGCAGTTAACAGTTAGCAGTGGTTCATCAGTTATAAATTGTTTAGGTGCGTTATAGTAAATAGCGCACTTTTTACATATTAATTTAATTATCCATGCCCTATGCCCAATGCCCAATTCCTAATTTTTAATTTATGCAACAAAGAGTTAAAGTTAAACCGAATTCTAAACAACAAAAAATTATCGATGAAGTTGATGGTAGTCTTACCATATATTTAAAATCGCCACCTGTAGATGGTAAGGCTAATGAAGAGTTAATCAAAGTGTTGTCAAAAAAGTTTAAGGTACCGAAATCTTATATCCGGATTAAATCTGGTGCTTCCTCGCGTCAAAAGTTGATTGAAATTGATACAGATGAATAAAGGCAACCCTACATTTATTTGCCTTTTCCCCATTCCTCATTCCCTACTCCCTACTCCCTACTCCCCATAATATTATTCGCATCTAAATAGTGAATAGCTGTAAAATTGCAACCAAAAGCAAGAAATATAAGTTGTGCGTTTTATTTCCGCTCTATTGCTATTTGGTCAAGTTTGGTTGCGTTTGTTACAAGGGAGAACCTGTTACCGCAATGTTTTAGAACATATGGTGAAAGTCGGACCGGGTTCGCTTTCGCCGGTGCTACTGGTAAGCTTTTTTGCAGGTATGATTTTTACGATTCAAACTGCAAGAGAATTAGTTAGGTTTGGAGCAGTTAATGCTGTTGGTGGTGCTTTTGCTTTAGCTTTCTGTCGAGAATTAGCCCCAATTTTAACGGCTAGTATAGTTGCTGGGCAAGTGGGTTCGGCTTTTGCTGCGGAAATAGGTGCAATGATTGTTACCGAACAAGTTGATGCGCTTTATATGTTGAGAACTAATCCTATTGATTATTTAGTTCTTCCGAGAGTAATTGCTTGCTGTTTAATATTACCAATATTAACTCTTTTTTCTTTGACGATTGGAATCATCGGTGGAATTTTTGCCGCAGCAGGGTTTTATGAAGTAGCTCCAGAGGTATTTTTAGAATCGGTGAGAGATTTTCTAGAACCATCTGATTTATATATTATTTTGCTCAAAGGTTTTATTTTTGGAATTTTAGTTGCTTTTATTGGTTGCAGTCACGGTTTAGCAACTTGTGGAGGTGCGAAGGAAGTTGGAGAATCTTCAACTAAAGCTGTTGTCAGCAGTTGGGTAACAATTTTTATACTGGATTTCTTTTTGTCTTTATTGTTTTTTGAAAAGACCGTATTTTAACTATTTAATATTTACTACTAATCAATGTATAGATTATTGCAATTGAATGCGAAGTTTTGAAGTAATTATTACTGATTGTAATTTTTACCATCAATATTTTGTGACTATTTTTTTTTGATTAGTGCATATTTTGAAGTAATAATACCCATAAAGATATAAAGGACTGCTAATTTTATAGGGGAAAAGAAAAATGCGAAAGTTAACTCCAAACCAAAAACGACAAGAGTTAGTCGAGCAGTACGTTTTTTCGCGCCGTACCATGATGGCGCTGATGGCTCTAACTTGTACTTCTGGTTTAGAAACTTTACTAGAAAATGACACCGAACCTCCAACACCCGAACCTCCAGATAATCCCACCATCCCAACCTTGCCTCAGAAGGATTCAAGCGTAACTCAACAAGAACGACAAATGCAGTTGCAACAGACTCGCGAAGAATATCAGTTAGAGTTACGACTACCAAATTCACCCAGAGTCGAGACTCTACCCGAGCAAGAAGCATTTTCTGACGGATATAACGATAATCGAGTAACTTTATCGGAAAAAACAGCAGCCAATCAACAAGCATTTCTGGATAATCCAAAACCATTCCAAAGCTTGGATGACTACGCGGCACTGTTTCCCGTTTTACCGTTACCCGATATTGCTCAAGATTTCCGCAGCGATGATGTATTTGCCCAACAGCGACTTTCTGGTCCCAATCCAATGGAATTGAGGAATGTTCTAGCCCTTGATTACAATCTTCAAGATAAACTTGCGATAACGGATGAGATTTTTCAAGCCGTGTTAAGTGCATATACTGGCAGAAAACGCATTAATCAAACTCTTGAGGGAGCTATTCGAGAAGGTGGTTTGTTTGTTACCGATTATGAGATACTTGAGAGCGTTCAACCGCAAGAGAATAGATTTCTCAGTGCCCCAATTGCGCTTTATTTTGCTGATAAAAGACGCAGTGGCTTTCAATTAATTCCCATTGTGATTCAATTAGGGCAGGTACCAGGAGAAAGTTTGCTTTGCACGCCTTTGGATGGTGTTGAATGGCAGCTCGCCAAGCTAATTGCCCAGACTGCCGATCTTTACGTGCATGAACTTTACCGGCACTTGGGACAAATTCATTTAGTAATGGAACCAATAGCTTTAGCGACAGTAAGGGAACTCGCCGCTCGCCATCCCGTAAACGTCCTTTTAAAGCCTCACTTTGAGTTCATAATGGCAACTAATAGCCGTGGTGATGAAGTGTTGATCAATCCAGGAGGATTAGTAGATGTAATCTTTCCCGGCACTTTGGAAAGCTCGCTCAAACTTACCGAACGAGGTGTATCTGACTTTTTCAACAATTTCAGCAGCTTTGCTCTCCCCAATAATTTACGCCAACGGGGTGTAGATAATCCTTCTACATTGAGAGATTTTCCCTATCGAGACGATGGGTTGCTGCTTTGGAACACCTTGGAAGACTATATAAGTCGATATATCGGAATTTATTACAAATCGAACCACGATGTGCGGCAGGATTTCGAGCTACAAAATTGGATCGAAGCTTTACGAAAACCCGTTAATGAAGGTGGTTTTGGTGTATCTTCTCTACCAGCAAAGTTGATAAACCGCGACCAATTAATAGAAATTTTAACAACAATTATTTTTACCGCAAGTCCGCAACACTCAGCTATCGCTTTGGTTCAATATCAATATATGGCTTTTATTCCCAATATGCCTGGAGCGCTTTACCAGCCTATTCCTACAGCTAAAGGGAAATTCACCTCGGAAAATAGCTTAATCGCTTTTCTACCAGAAACAAAACTAGCTTTAGCTCAAATTCAACTTATAGCTAACATTAGTGCTAAATTTGACCCTAAAGCATTTACAGATTTCGGTAAAAACAGCTTTCAAGATCCCAGAGCTATTAGAGTTCTTAAAGGTTTGCAGAATCGCTTAGAAGTAGTAGAAAGAAGGATTGAAGCACGAAATAAACGTCGTCAAGAATGCTACCCCGTTTTTCTTCCCTCTAAGATACCCAATAGTACAAGTTTTTAGAAGTAGTCAAGCATAAAAAAAGAATAAACCGCACTTTTTATAAAACAGCCTTGAAATTAGTTTCAAGGCTTTTTCTTTTGCTTAGTTAAATATAAAATCAGACAATGCAGCTTAAATTTATAGACACCAACAGCCCCGAATATCTCCAAGCTTGCAAATTAAGATATAAACTTTTTTTTGCAGAACATAATTTACCTTTTTCAACAGTATATTATCATCGCGAATCGATCGCCATTCACGCGGTTATTAAAGAAGAAAATACCAACAAAGTTATAGCTTACGGAATATTGACACCGGGTGAAAACAAAGTTTATCAAATACATCAGATGGTAGTTGAGCCAAGCTATCAAAAAAAAGGTTTAGGTAAAACGATAATGCAAGCTTTAATTGATAAAGCGAAAATGGAAGCAGCGCGATCGATTATTTTAGAAGCACGCACCACCGCAGTTGATTTTTATCGTAAATTTGGCTTTGAAGTTGTGAGCCGAGAATATCCATCAAAAAAGACAGGTGTACTTCATGTAACCATGTTGAAAAACGGAATAGGGAACAGTTAGGACCACCGGAGTTAGGACCACCGGAGTTAGGAGTGAGGACCACCGGAGTGAGGAGTGAGGACCACCGGAGTTAGGAGTTGAAAATTATCTACCCCCTCTACTTCCTCTCCCCCATCCCCCCATCTACCCTTTACTAATACCAATAAATCCTGGTTCCGCTTTGACTCTTTCTATCCAAGCTTGAATTGCCTTGAATTTACTTAAATCAAACCCTCCTTCATCCGCAACGTGGGTATAAGCGAATAAAGCAATATCAGCAATGGTATAACGCTCTCCAACAAAGAAAGTTTTCTCGGTTAAATGATTTTCCATTACCTCAAGCGCTGCATAACCGCGTTCGTGTTTTTCTTTTAATGCTTCTTTATACTCGTCTGCTTTACCTAAAATAGAAATCCAATATCTAGACGTAGCTATAAATGGCTCGTGACTGTACTGTTCAAAAAATAACCATTGCAATACCCGTGCTTTTAAAAAACGGTCATAAGGTAAAAATTCCGTTCCTTCACTCAGAAACATTAATATTGCGTTTGATTCTGCTAAGTATTTACCCTCGCTAATTTCTAAAACTGGTATTTTACCGTTCGGATTTATGCTTAAAAATTTGGTGGTTCTACTTTCTCCTTCTAATATATTTATCTCTATCCTCTCAAACGGCATACCAATTTGCGTCAATAACAAGCGTATCTTATAGCCATTACCTGATGGTAAAAAATCATACAAACGCAGGGTTTCCATGCCAAAAAATATCAAAATGAAGTGATTATTTAATTGAGTTTTAAATTATAATATATTGTTCAAAAAAGAAAATATTAATTATAAAATTTTTATAATTTATCCAATTTTATAACTAATTTTATTCTTACATAAAAATGATACAAGGATTATTTCTTTTACCAACATATTTGGACTATTGCTAAATTAAATACCGAATTTATGACATATTTTTAACTTCGAGTTTTGAAAGATACCTATAATTTTTTCGCGATATGTTTGATAATTACTCCTTTAGATAGATTTTTGAGCCGACGTAATTGTTATCTTATTTTCAATAAAAGACCTGTAATATTCAAGCAAGAAAAAATATGTGTGGAAGATTTACTTTGATTGCGGAAGCGGATAAGTTAAGTAAAGCCTTTAACATTTCCGATACAAGTAATTGCCAGTTTGAGCCGCGATATAATATTGCACCAACGCAAATGGTAGCAACTGTTTTATATAATTCCGAAAGCGAACAACGTGAATGCCGATCGCTCCGTTGGGGGTTGATTCCAAGTTGGGCTAAAGATAAAAAAATGGGAGCAAGAATGATTAATGCCAGAGCGGAAACAGTGGCAGAAAAACCTTCTTTCCGTTCTGCTTTTAAACGCAGACGCGCTTTAGTGCTTGCGGATGGCTTTTACGAATGGAAACGCCTCGAAACCAAAAAACAGCCGTATTATTTTCAGTTACAAGATAAACAGCCTTTCGCATTTGCAGGTTTGTGGGAAGAATGGCAATCGGATGATGACGAAAAGATAACTTCTTGTACAATTGTGACTACAGATGCTAACGAATTATTGCAACCAATTCATAATCGAATGCCGGTTATTCTCCTTTCAAAAGATTATGAAAAGTGGTTAGATCCACAACTACAAAAAACCGAACAATTACAGGAACTACTGCAACCTTACCCATCCGATCGAATGAGTGCTTACGAAGTTAGTATAAAAGTTAATAATCCGAATCATAGCAGTCCGGAGTGCATTACACCAGAAAAAGAAAAAAAATATCAATAATTACGAAATATATATCACTTTATTCAGGATGGCAGTTAGCGCTTTCTTGGTGTAGTTGTTACAAGAGATAACAGATGAACCTCATTAGGAGGGCGATCGCTGATAATTATTAAAAGCCATCATAATTATGATTAGATATGCCAAGAACTCAGAAAAACGATAATTTTATCGACAAATCCTTTACAGTAATGGCAGACCTGATATTGAAACTTCTGCCAGCTGATAAAAAAGCTAAAGAAGCGTTTGTTTATTATCGAGATGGGATGTCAGCCCAAGCAGATGGTGAATACGCCGAAGCTTTGGACAACTATGAGGAAGCTTTAGAACTCGAAGAAGACGTTACCGACAAAAGCTATATCCTCTATAATATGGGGTTAATTTACGCTAGTAACGGCGACCACGATCGAGCGCTAGAACTATATCATCAAGCTATAGAATACAATCCCCGTCTACCCCAAGCTTTGAATAACATCGCCGTTATTTTCCAATACAAAGGTGAAAGAGCCAAAGAAGACGGGGATGAAGATGGTGGAGAAGCGCTGTTCGATCGAGCCGCAGATTACTGGATTCGAGCGATTCGCATGGCTCCCAACAACTACATCGAAGCCCAAAACTGGCTCAAAACCACAGGGCGATCGCAAATTGACGTATATTTTTAGTTGTTAGTTGTTAGTTGTTAGTCGTTAGTTGTTAAAAATGGGCGGGATGCCTCTACCACAAGGTTTATGATGGTTTTGTGGGATGGGTATTTTGCCCGTCTATCCTATGTTTACTGATTAATTTATCACCGAGAAAAAAATGATCGATCGCGAACAAGTACGTAAAGTAGCTCATCTTGCCCGTTTAGAATTAACAGCAGAAGAAGAAGAAAAATTCACCGCTCAATTAGGCGATATCATAGACTACTTCGAGCAATTGAGCGAATTAGACGTTACCAACGTAGAACCCACAACCAGAGCGATCGATGTCAGCAACGTGACACGCGAAGACAATCTACAACCTTACCCTAATAGAGAAGGAATTCTCCAAAGTGCCCCAGAGCAAGAAGGCGAATATTTCAAAGTTCCAAAAATCATGAATCAAGAATAAAGAATTGGGAATTGGGCATTGATAGTTAGGAGTTAGGAGTTAGGAGTTTTTTATTATTTTTTCTCCCCCCTCTACCCCCTCTCCCCCTCTCCCCATCTCCCCATCTCCCCCTCTCCCCATCTCCCCATCTCCCCCCCTCTCCCCATCTTAAGATAGTGTTATGTAACTCAATTTTGCGTTTGAATATAGTTATTAGGCTGTTTTTTCGGAATTTTAGCAACTATGACAACTTCAAATAGTCAATTCAAACTTAGTAAAACTGAAGAAGAATGGAAGCAAGATTTGACACCAGAACAGTTTCAAGTTTTGCGGAAACACGGTACCGAACGTGCTGGTACGAGTCAGTTAGATAAAAATTATGGCAAAGGGACTTACGTATGTGCTGGTTGCGGTCAGTCTTTGTTTACATCGGAAACTAAGTTCAACAGCGGTACTGGCTGGCCCAGTTTTTACGCACCTATAGATGATGCGATCGAGACAACGGAAGATAGAAAGTTGTTTATGACCAGAACCGAAGTTCATTGCAGCAACTGCGGCGGACATTTGGGTCATGTATTCGCCGATGGTCCCAAACCTACTGGGCAGCGTTACTGTATGAATGGTGTTTCGCTAGATTTTAAGCCGGAAGAAAGTTAATTTTTCGGTCTAGCCTTTGGCAAAATATGAAGTGATGATTTCATGGAGACGTAGCAGTGCTACGTCTCTACAAATTTTTAAAATATAAAAAAAAGACTACCAAACTTCCGCTAAATATAAGATAAATTCCGGTAATATATTTTCACCGGATAAAGAAGCGGGATTATCTAATATTTCTACATCAAAACCTTGTTTGTATACTTCTACTTTACGGTTTTTGCGGTCAATCAACCATCCTAATTTTGCACCATTTTCAATATATTCCTGCATCTTTTCTCGCAGCGGTTTCATGTTATCAGAAGGCGAACGCAATTCCACAACAAAATCGGGACATATGGGTGCAAAACCTTGTTTTTCTTCTGTACTCAGTGCTTCCCAGCGTTCTAATTTTACCCAAGATGCATCTGGGGAGCGGTTTGCACCATTAGGTAAATGAAAACCCGTTGATGAATCAAATACTACTCCTAATTTTTTTTTGCGGTTCCAAAACCATAGTTGTCCAATAATATCGGTGTTTCTTTTTCCTGTTTCGCTTCCAGTGGGAGGCATTATTATTAATTCTCCTTTTTTTGTTCGTTCTAATCTTAAGTCACGGTTGGCGATCGCTAATTCTTTGAATTGTTCGTGAGTGACTTTGAAGGCTTGGGGAATAGTGATAGTAGAGTTGGACATGGGTTGAGTGAAATTACAAGTTCTGTTGATAAGTAAATTAAAGTAACAATATTTTGATATATTTACTAATCAACTGGCACATTTTTTTTGTAGGGTGTGTGACGCATTTATCTCGTTTGAACGTAGTAATAAGGTTTGTAGCGTCACGCACCATCAACCATTTGTGACTGACTAAGTAGGATTAATTAAAATAATTCAAAAAATTTGCAAAATATGACTAATATTTTACATTTTACCGGATTTATCAAAGGAGTGACTTACAAAACCTATTTAAATGAACCTTTAAAAGAAATTAATTTAGATACCTTTAATGTTAATCAAGGCAACTCTTATGGATTAATAAAATCACCTGCAACTGAAATCGCCTATTCACAATGGGTATCACCTAAAAGAACTAGAAGTTATCCATTCGCCAGAATTTATAATACTTATAATTCATCTAAAGTGTTAACTATTATTCCTGTTATCAAAGATGAAGGGAAAGATGGCGATTGAGATAGAATTCAATATTCTACTATTTCTTGGATGAATTTACTAAATATATATATTGTTTTAGCTTACTATGAGACAGCAGAAAAAAGTAATAAGAAAGGTCAAGAAAATAAGGATAAGTTAACTAAACAAGGATTTAATAATAACTTTGTTAAAGCTCAAATTCAAGAAATACTAGATTACCGTCAAAGCGCTTTGCACTGGAACAAAAACTTATTTGAACAAAGATTTACTCAAATTTTTGAACAAGCCCTCAATTCTTACGAACGTATTTCTGAGCAAACCAAAGTAAAAATTCATTCAAGAAGAGGAATGAATAAGTATTTACAAAGCATTTCCGAAGAATTTGAAGAGTTTAAGAATATTTCTCTTAAAGGTTCTCAAAGTGCTAGTAAAAGAGAAGCTCTTACTTCTCATAAACTAGAATATCTAGTAGATGGGTTAAAAGCAACTTTTAGTATTGAGAACTATTTGGGAGGTGTTTATTATTTGACTCCTGATGAGATATTCCATGAAAATAATATGTACATCATCCAAGAGTCTAAAAATACATCAAAAGATTCATTCCCAAAGCTTCCTGATATTCAAGATGGTTTATTCAAGCTAATTTTATTTTCTAATTTAGACTCGCTAACTCTTGATGGAAAAAGCGTTAATTTTATTACAAAACTAAAATTGACTGGGATAAATATTATCGGCTCTATTCTCTTTCCAGATGCATCAACCGATGAATTAGAAGTATTTTTACAAGCAAACAATAATATATTTAACAATAAGCAAAAAGAAATTATCAAGAAGTTAGCTTTGGAGGCTCGGCATCATCAAAAACTTAAAATAGAAATAGCAAGTAATTCTTAGTGCAATTTATGTATAATCAAAAATCAATGTGTAACTTTATTAATTATGATTAAAAGTCCTCTCCGGTATCCAGGAGGTAAGTCAAAGGCATTAAAAAAAATAATTGAGTACTTACCAGATAATTTTGATGAATATAGAGAACCTTTCGTCGGTGGCGGCTCTTTATTTATATATTTAAAGCAGAAGTTTCCCGATCTAAAAATTTGGATTAACGATTTAAACCCTGAATTATTCTTTTTTTGGAAGATTGCTCAATTAAATCTACCTCAATTGATTGAAGAAATTCGTTTTATTAAAGATAGCCATACAAATGGTAAATTACTCTTCACAGAATTAACCACAGTAGATAAAAACAAATTATCAAATTTAGAAAGAGCAGTCCGTTTTTTCGTTCTGAATAGAATTACATTTTCGGGAACTGTTGAAGCTGGAGGTTTTTCGGAACAAGCTTTTCACAAACGATTTACTTACTCTTCAATAGAACGTTTAGAAAAATTAGAAACAATTTTATCAGAAGATGTAAAAATTACTAATTTAGATTATAGCGAACTGTTACATCCAAAAGGTAAAAATGTATTTTTGTTTCTAGATCCTCCATATTTTACAGCTACTAAATCAAAGCTCTATGGTAAAGATGGTAATTTGCATACATCTTTTGAACATACAAGATTTGCCGAAGCTGTAAAACAATGCGATCGCAATTGGCTGATTACCTATGACGATTCGTTTCAAATTCGAGAAAATTTTAAATCGCTGAACATTTTTGAGTGGGAATTACAATATGGAATGAATAATTACAAACAAAGTAGTGCGGCTAAAGGTAAGGAACTATTAATTACTAACTATACGACAACACCCTGCATCAATTAAATCAAGCAATCAACAACCTTGCTCGATCGGCTTGTTCCTGTACGGTTTCTTTCAACCACTCGCTAATCGATTTACCCAATTTAATCGCAATTGTCGGATCTTTTGTCAATGTTTCGTAGATTTTCTGCTGCAATTCTGGCTTCTTTTTAAGTGCTAAATCGTTGATTCTACTATCGGAAACAAACTTACGTATCCAAGCGGGAATATCTGTTTCTTTAACTAATGATTCACCAGCAAAATAAGCAACAATTCCAATAATTGGAGCGATGATTCCCGCAAAAATTATCACGTGAAATAAACCGGCGAGAACTACACCAACTATAATAGCAACAAGGTGTCCGACGAATACGGAAAGTCCGCTCAAATCGTCAAATGATATGGATGTAGGTACTTTTCCGGTATGATCTCCTAAGTCGATTGTTTTACTACCAAATGTACCTAATGGTAAACCATATTTACTGCAAATAGAATCAGTTTTTTCTCTAACTTCATCTTGCACGTTTGCTAACCATTCTAATAAGGTTTTTGTAACCTTGCTATTACCATCGCTTCCCGTCAACCAAGTTTTAGCTTTGTTTTCAATTTCCGATTCTAAGGCTTTGAGAGTAATAATTTCTCTATTTCGCCAAGATTTAACGCAAGGTTTAACTACTTCTTCTACCAAACCGTTTGCTAATTCTTCTGCTAATTTATCTAAAAATGCTGGTACGTGATTCCCGACAATACCCGTTAATTCGTTATCTAAAAATTGACTGATTTCATCCATAAAACCAGATGTACGAATATACACTCTTCCCCAACGCGCTAAACCTCTAGCAATACATAATTCGGGTTCGCCGTCGCGTTTGCAAGGTAAGTTAGGAAAGTTTTCTTGACACATATCGAGAACAAAACCCATTTTGGAAGCGCTACCCGTGAGTAAAATTGCACTGGGTATAATAGCTTGTTCGTCTAGTTTTTGTTTTACTACTTGTAACTGGCTTCCGAATGCATCGCGCCAGCTTTTATTCTCTAATTCTGGTAGGGATTGATTGAGAATGGCGTTGATAATTTTACCATTTACTAAAGGTGAAAATTTAAACTTCCGCTGGATATCTTCGCTACCAACGTTAACATAATCATCTCGATAAGTATCTTGATAATTAAAATATTCTTCTTTAGCTTTCCGACAGCGAAGCTCGCAACGATTTCTATAAATAGGACTTTGCTTAAAGATTGTTTCGAGTTTTTCTATTTCTTCTAAAGTCCAGATTTCTTCATCGTTGAGGTGTTTTCCTAATTTGATAATATCTTCGTTTTTTTGTCTATATTGACGATGAATTTCTAGAGTTTTCTTCAAAATCTCTTTTTCAATTAAAGATGCACCTAAATCGCGTCCAAAATCTATGGGAGTATCGGACATTCCTTTAACTAAGGTAAAATCTGTAGTGGAAGAACCAATATCAATTACTAATACCGATTTTTCTAATTCTTGAATTGTAAAAATACCGCTTTCTTTGGCGTGCATCAAAGCAGCCCGTGATTCCTTGACAACTGTTGAGTTAGGTACGGTTTCGGAAAGTATTTTTTGATAAGTTTGAATTTCTTCTATCCACCATCCAGAGGGGCAACCGACGAAAAAGTAATTAGTGTCTTCAGTTTGGATTTGATTTGTATCAATTAAATGTTGATAAATCGCGTTAACAAATTCTTTAATCGTTCTTTGATAAGATAAATCGTCAAATTTTCTAGTTTTAAAAGCAATTTCTAAAACAGTTGCATCAGATAGCTGACAAGCCATTTCACCGATGATGATTCCCCGCTGGGGATGATGCGCGATCGCAGTTATTTGGCTTTTACGATTATTAATTAATAAACTTTGAGGATTAGTTTCTTGATTATCCGCACGCACCCAAGTTAAGGCAGTTTCACCATGCCCTAAATCAAACCCGATTATTCTAGTATTGTGGTAACTTTGCATTTTTTTATATTATCTCCTAATTCTTTATTTTTATTAAATCAATTAGATGAAGGTTCGATGACGCTTCCCGGTAACAACACTTTTTCATCTTTGACAAAAGCGTGTTTTAGCGTCACGTAATCGGTAATATTTGGATCGATACTTGGTTCAAAATAAAACATATTCCAAGCTTTATTTGCTTCTAAATCCGGTTGATATACCTTGGCTTCAATTCCATAACGTCTTAAAATTGTGATGGCTTGTTCGATGCGTCTGCGTACTGTAATTGGTAGTTGAGTTTCTTCATCTAGCGCATCTGCCATTAATTCTTGGAGATATTCTAATAAATCTAAATTACTTTCTAAATCGGGTTGATTGGTTTTTTCTTCTTTTGCACCGTAACCAGCAATTGTTTGGTCTATCGATTGAAAATTATGGTACAAATAATTAAGCAATTTATTAATATTTATAGATATTTTGGTTTGATTTTGAATAGGTTCATTCTGAGAATTTAGTTGTGTATTCTCCCGTAATTGCTTTTGTTTAACAACCTTACTAAATACACCTCCGCTGATTAAACCGATTGCCGCTCCCACCAAACCCCAAGTTATTCCTCCTTCCAAAGTTCCTGCCAAACCTGCTGCGAGTAAGCTACTAACAACTACGCGACTTTTTTGTAATGGTTGTAAAAATATCTGTTTATAATAACTAGGGGATGTCCAATTTTGAATAGTTCTTTGAGTTTGAATAGCATTATTCAAAGGTGATAAAATATTTTTATTCAACTCTGCTTGAACTTCGGAAATATCAAAAGCTTTTTCGGGAATATTTACAATTAAATCTTCTAATTCTACCGAAGTTAATATTTGAATATTTTGCTTCATCCCTTCTAACATATTTCTCGCAAGGCGTGCTTGCGGTGGAGTCAATTCTTTGATATATTCACCATTAAGGTCTGTAAGTTGGTTGATTTCATCTTCGACTATTTTAACAACTTCTTCTACCGCGTTTGCAGCTTCTAAACGAGACTTCAGTTTTTCCTTGATTTTTTGATAATGCGATACAAGCGTTTTCATAATTCGATGTACATAACTTTATTAAACTAACTTACATCTCACTTATTTAATTTATTCTGTAAATAAGCATTTTGACATCATCCTATAGTATATTTAGCAGCGGCTATAACTACCCTTAAAGGCATACTAATTATTTAATTATCAACCTTTCTTGATTACGATCGAGGCAAATACTTATACTTTTACTCGCGATATCAGTATAAGTAAAGTTTTATTAAATACAGTTAACTAAATATTTACGGTTAATATTATTCTTTTTTAAACCTTTGCGTTTAAAATCCATCTTGCATACACAAAAAGTTAAAATCTTCAAGCAAACTAGCCAACAAACCTTCCTTCTCAACCTGTAGCGCAACCCAAGCATTAGCATTAATTTTAGCGGTAAATCTCTCATCAAAAAGAGTTTTTCCCAAAGTGCGATCGCCTTTAGTTTCAATATCTACTTGAGCGCGACGAAAGAGTAGAGTTTCGGGATAAAAAAGATAGGCAACAGCAGCACCATCATGAACGAGAAAACCTTTTATTCCTTTAGTTTGACGATAGCGTAGATTCGCTGCTGTCATAAACTTACATAAATCGGATATAAACTCGGTTAAATTACTTTGGGAATTACTACTAATATCTTCAGCCATTTCAGGGGTAAAAATTAATTTTTCGGTGATATCTAAAGGTAAAACTACAATATTATTGCAGCTAGCAAATACTTTTTCTGCTGCTTCCGAGTTATAAAAAATATTAAATTCAGCATGGGGAGTAACGTTTCCTGGAACTTTAAAAGCACCTCCCATGATCACAATTTCTTTCGCTTTTTTTAAAATACCGGGACTTTTGATTTCAGCAGCTGCTAAATTAGTTAAAGGTGCAACTGCGAGGATGGTAATTTCTCCAGGATGAGCGTTAAGTTTATCTATAATTAATTCATCCGAATAAACAGCTTTATCAAAATCATGTTTAGCTGCGGGTAAATCATCAGAAATATTACCCATCCCATCCATACCGTGAATATAAGCAGCATCGGCTTGAGGATTTTTTACCGTTACTCCTCGTGCTAATTCTACTTGTTCAAATCCCCCTAAACTTAAAACTTTACTAGCATTAATAAAAGTTAATTTAGAATTGATATTACCTTCAGCGGTGGTAACTGCGATTAATTCCGCTAAACCTTGTTTTTGTAAACTTAGCAGCCATAATAAAGCGAATATATCATCACCACCGGGGTCTGTGTCTAGGATTATTTTAGTCATTTCAATTTTAGGTTTTAATAACGGATGCGATTGTTTTGGGTTTTTAATTAAGAACAAGTGTAGGGTGTGTTGTCGCGGAGCGCAACGCACCATTATTAATTGTTTAACGTGCTACCCAACATCTCGACATTCGTGAGGATTAAGAAACCCGGTTTTGACAAAAAAGCAAGTTTCTTCATGGCAGGAAAGCATGCTTATCACATAAGAGTTTTAACAGAAG
This sequence comes from uncultured cyanobacterium, assembly GCA_963740315.1. GTDB lineage: Bacteria > Cyanobacteriota > Cyanobacteriia > Cyanobacteriales > Nostocaceae > Rivularia. The sequence continues at coordinate 728,538 of CAVUDP010000001.1, read as the reverse complement.
AGGAAAAATTATTTGAAAATATTCAGGTTTTTCTACGAAGTTAAATGGTGCGTTACGAATACCCAAATCGATCGCCTCTAACAAATTATTTCGATGTCGTAACACACCCTACAAATTTATAACCTCCAGCAAATTATTTCGATGTCGTAACACACCCTACATAATTACCAATCAAGAATTATTATATTCTTCTATCAACTGGGGAATATGATCGTAACCATCCACGCCAATAATAGAAATCATTTTGGGACGATTATTTCCTAATGATGTTTTAAAACCATCATCTCCCAACTGATTTTGTAAAATTGATAGCAATCTCGCTGGTTTGTGCCATTCTCGCGAAGCTATTTGATTGAGTATATACATTCCTAATGAAGCTGTATAAATCGCTCTTTCAAAATTAGCTAAACTGTAATTTGCTTCGGCTAAATTCGTTAAATTTAAACCCTGCAAATACAAATCTCCGGAAGTTTGCGCTGTCTTAAAACCTTCTTCTAAATGCTTAATTGCCTTTGAAGCTTGTTCGGTAACAATATAAGCTACTCCTAAACTACTCAAACATAAAGCTTTACTTTGCAAATCGCCTAATTTTTCCGATAAATTCAAACCTTGTTGCAGATAATTTATCGCCATTTCATAATCTGCTTCTGCTTCTTCCGATTGAGCCTGCATTACTTCGCTATAACCCAAATTAGCTAAAGCGTTTGCCTCAGAAATTTTATCACCTGCTTGTCTGCTTAATATCAATGCTCGCTGAGAATTATTTATCGCTTCGGTGTAATTTTTTTGGTCAACATAAGTACGACTGAGATGATTTAAGTTGGCAATTTCGCAAGCTTTATCTTCTGCATTACGAGCTATTTCTAAAGCTTCTTGATGAAATTTGACCGAACTTTCATATTGTCCTAATGCTCTTTGAGAATAACCCAAAATTGTCAAAATTCTGGCTTTTTCCTGGGTTCCTTCAACTCTTCTTAAAGGTTCATCTAAATAGGAAAGTGCATCTTTTAAATAATCACCGGAAAAAGAAGCGAAGATTCCACCATACAAGGGAAAATACGGTCTTTGAGAAAAATTACGCAATATTTGTAACACTACCTGCCATGCAGCGCTGCCGTAGGAAGTATCCGCACCAAAACCGTTTCCTAACTGACTCCAAATCACGGAAAAGGTTAAATAAGTTGAAATTGATAGGTTTGAACCGGCTTTTATGTTGTAAGCTTGTTGGTCAAACCAATTAACTAATCCTCGCTGCAACGATTGCAAAATTAACGTTAATTCAACCCAATCGCTGAGGTTGATACTACGGTGACTTTGAGCAAATTCGATGGGAGATTCAAGTTTCGCTAAAGTACGAAATAACTCTTTACTAAACTCTCCATCAACTTGTTTTCCCCAAGTTGCCCAAGGTCCAGTTTCTCCGGGTACTCCACCAAATCCTATCGATCCGCGATTTTGTTCGTACATCCAGCTTATCAGATGCTGTTGCACTTTTCCCCACGAACTTATGCCGCGATCGATACCTTGAGAAAATTCTGATAAATAATCTAATTTAAAAGTTTCCGCATTTTTCTGCAAGGATTTTGCAAGTTGCTGGAGTTGTTTTTGATTCAAAGGATGCTTGCGGTTGGGATTGGTAACGCCCAAAAATATCGCCAGACGTTCGTTTTCTGGTGCTGTGGTAATTTCTCTGGCAGCAGATAAAATTGATTCTGTAGCTTTATTTTGTTCTTCTACTCGTTTCCATTGAGTTTGAATTGTCTTTAATGCTCTCAAACTACGGGTAGCTTTGGCTTTTTTTAATTCATCAGTTTGAGCATCCACTTCTTGTTGAGTAGAATCCAAATTTTCGCTCAAAACCAATTCAAATACTTCTCCCGTTCCTACGGTAACTCCCTTGAGCAGCATTTGATACACTTGTGCTTGCGAACTAATTTTGCCCTTGAGGGTGGCTTGGACAATTTCATCGATTAAAGCTAGATATTTATCCCGTAATGGCAATTCAGACACTTTAGTAATAATTATAATGAGCTTGGTTATTAATTCTAATTTTAATTGTTAATTAACTGTCTGGCTAATAGTTTTAAATTTTAACAGCCGATGCTTTTTTTTGAAATTTTAGATGATGAAAGTACGTTCGCATAAGAGTTTGAGATTTTTACCTATCCTAATTATTTTTAAGCAGGATCTGTTTGTAAACGTTATGAAGTGTTAAGTTAAGTAGAGTGTGTTAGACAGAATGTCGTAATGCATCAAATTTTTACCTAATGGTGCGTTACCATTCACGCTAACACGCCACTAATAGCTAAATAATTTGCGATCGTTCAGAAACTCGGTGTTTTTTAACAATGCCGGGTTTCTCAATAGTTCAAATTCTGGCGATCGACACGACATAGGATTGCGAAAAATAAGATTAATTTAAGTATTTTGAATATTTGTCTGGGTTAGATAAGAAACATATTTTATCGAATAGTTATGTATATTTTCTGAATAGCTCGCAGATTCTTTGAGTTTAATTTTGGCTTTAGTAATTAATAATGCACCGTTTTAGGTTATTAGTAAAAATATCAAAGAGTTGGGTAAACTCTAAATGGGTCGCATACCAAAACTAACATTTAATCGCGGTACCTTAATTTTGCATCCACCGCCACGGGGCAGGGCATGGATGGATTTTGCAACATGGGACGATCGCGTAGAAAAATTCCGCATCAAGGCGATCGAATACCGTCGTTTGGTGGAAGCTTTACAAGCGGAATCAACCGATTTTATTGATGAGGCTAAGGAATTCTATCCTGTAGAAATGATGCCCGGTTTGGTAATGGAGCCTTATCCCCATCAAAGTGAAGCTTTAAAGGCTTGGAAGTTAGCAAAAAGACAGGGGGTTGTCGTGCTTCCTACCGCCGCCGGGAAAACTTATTTGGCACAGTTGGCGATGGAATCTACGCCACGCACGACGTTGATTGTGGTACCAACTTTAGATTTAATGCATCAATGGTACGCTCATTTAGAAGCCGCTTTTCCCGATGTCAAAATAGGTTTACTCGGTGGAGGCAGTCGCGATCGCACGCCTATACTAGTTTCTACTTATGATAGTGCGGCGATTCATGCAGAAACGTTAGGAAATCAATATGCTTTGATAATTTTTGATGAGTGTCATCATTTACCAACAGATTTTAATCGAGTTATCGCCGAATTTGCGATCGCACCTTATCGATTAGGACTTTCTGCAACACCAGAACGAACCGACGGAAAACACGCCGATTTGAACTATCTTATTGGTAGGGAAGTATATCGTAAAAGAGCCGAAGATTTAGCCGGAAAAGCTTTAGCAGAACACGAAATCGTCCAAATTAAAGTTAAATTATCCCAGCTAGAGCGAGAAAGATACAGCGAATTGATGCAAACCCGCAACGATTTTTTAAAAGACTCAAAAATCTCCTTGGGAAGCATTCAAGGTTGGCAAAGATTCGTACAGATGAGTGCGCGATCGCCACAAGGAAGACGCGCCATGTTAGCCCATCGCGAAGCCAAAGAAATCGCTTTAGGTACCGATGGAAAAATTAGAATTTTAGCCGATTTATTAGCAAAACATTATCCAGAGCGAGTGTTAATTTTTACCGCCGATAACAACACAGTTTATCGAATTTCCAATCAATTTTTGATTCCCGCCATAACCCATCAAACCCCGGTAAAAGAAAGACACGCAATACTAACTAAATTTAAAGAAGGTGAATACAAATCCCTCGTAGCCTCCCACGTATTGAACGAAGGCGTAGACGTACCCGCAGCGAGCATTGCAATTATATTATCTGGTACGGGTTCGGCAAGGGAATATATTCAAAGATTGGGAAGAGTGTTGAGGAAAGGGAATACCAAGAACAAACACGCAATTTTATACGAAGTCGTTGCGGAAGATACCAGTGAAGAAAGGACATCAGAAAGGCGGAGAGGAGTTGAAAAACCTTCTAGCCACAAACGCAGAGATGGAAACGGGTTACAGGTTGTTTACGGAAGTGGAGGAGGAAAAAGTTACAAAGCAGCAGAGAAGACAACGGATAGTAAGTATAAGACTCGGAATAAGCAGATGAATATTTGGGATGATGAAGATTAGAGGGGGTAGAGGGGGTAGAGGGGGTAGAGGGGGGAGAGGGGGAAGAAAAATTTATAATTAACAATTACCAATTACCAATTGCATCATGAACAAAAAACAAGAGTTACATCAGGATTTACGCTCAGTTTTCGATGCATTACAAAAGTTTAGGAAGACTCATCCAAATGCTTGGAGAGATATCAATAAGCATCTGACTAAAAATGGTAGCACTACCCTTACCGATGCAGATGCAGCACTTTTTTATGCATTGGAAATAATTGAAGAGACAGACTTCCAATAATTGTTAGGAGTTAGGAGTTAGGAGTTATTTAAGATTTTGGAATTATTTGATTTTAGATTTTAAATTCACAGTTAAAAATTAAGAGTTAATATTGATGAATTTTTTCTACCCCCTCTACCCCCTCTACCCCCTCTCCCCCTCTGCATAACTGCTCACTGCTTACTGATAACTGAAAATGTTGCCAACTGATTTACTAATGTTTCGTCAAAATGGCGAACAAATAATACCGAAGCGTTTGTCTGTTGATAAACTCAATTTAAAATTGGCGGTTGAGTTGATTGATTGCTATAAAAAAGCTGTTGGCGAACGATACGGTGAACTTGAACGTCGGCTTTTGGAAATGGAAGGGGATAATACGGATTATAAGATAAAACGAGGTTTGGCTTATATTCTTAAAAGCAGTTTTTCGACTTTTGAAGTCGTAAGCCCTTTGGAACCTCCGATGTTACGTGAAAGGGTGTTTGCTAGTGCTGCAAAATCGGTTGCCAGTCGCGATACTGCTAAGTTTACTTTAAGAAAAGTTGCTGATGAATTAACTCACGAATTGGATAAGGAAGTTTTACCGGAACAAGTTAGTAAAGGTTTGTATGCTGACTTAACTGAAAATAAGATTTTGACGGCTTTTGATGCTCCGACTCCCGAAGCTTTATTACATAGATATAATCTTTCACAAGTTCAAGGTATTTTTTATAAAGCCAGTCAATTAATAATAAACGCACACCGCAATACTCCGGGTGAATATAAGATTTTATTTCGCTATCTTAAGTTATTTCAATTAATGTCTTATATCGAAGGAGATGCCGACCACGGGTTTACAATTACAGTTGATGGTCCCACGAGTTTATTTAATCCTAGTACCAGATATGGATTAGCGATCGCCAAATTAATCCCGGCTTTACTTCACGTCACAAAATGGAATTTAGCAGCAACGTTGCAAATGCGCGATGTTTATTCGGGTAACTGGAAAACCGGACGTTTTACGCTTAATTCCGAATGCGGTTTGGTATCTCACTATCCACCGGGGAAAGAATACGATAGTATGTTAGAAGCGTCTTTTGTCGATAAATGGAATTCAGCAAAAACCGAATGGATCTTAGAGCGTGAAGTTGATTTAATTCCCATTCCCGGTAGCGTCATGATTCCCGATTTTCGCTTAGTTCATCCCGACGGTAGAACCTATTTATTAGAAATAGTTGGATACTGGCGACCTGAATATTTACAAAAGAAATTTTATCAGGTAAGAACAGCCGAACGTAACGATCTAATTTTAGCAATTTCCGAGCGTTTAAACTTAGATAAAGCCGGAGTTAAATTAGATAATGTCCCCGCAAAAATCGTTTGGTTTAAAGATAAGTTATTACCTAAATCTGTTTTAGCGGTTTTGGACTAAAGATATGGTTTTTTTCTAAAATAAAGGCAAACCTCACCCCGCATCCTTCTCCAAAGCATCGGCTAATATGTACGCACATCTCGTAAGATCCCCCTAAATCGCCCTTTCTAAGGGGGACTTGAACTCCGATTCACCCCAATTAATCGGGGGATTAGTTGCGATCGTAACGATAGAAGAAACCTTCTTTAGCCCTATATATTACAACCCGCCTTACTGCGGGTTTTGCTTGTGTAGCAGCGGTAACAAAGCGCCGGATGATAAACTTCACACTTAGCTCTATTTCAACTTCCATAAAAATAGATTTTGAATAAATCGTAAATTGTTAAGTTAAATGTTAAAATAATAAAGAAAATATAAAATTTTCAAACAATTATATTATAAATAGTGGATGTAATCTTTCTTGTCTGAAATCATCTCAGAAGCTTACAAAAAAATATCTGCATCTTTAGAGCGGGAAAAATTGTTAGGAGCGATCGCCCTGCGGATTCGGCAATCATTCGATTCAGATTCTATTCTCAACGAAATCGTAGAAGAAGTTAGATTATTTCTGCAAACAGATAGGGTATTAGTCTATCGTTTTGAACCAGACTGGAGCGGAATTATGGTTGCCGAATCAGTTGTTGCACCGTATCAAAATCTTATTAATTCCAAGATTAAACACTGTCTTACAGCAAAAGAAATCGAACAATACACCCAGGGACGAATTAAAGTAATAGAAAATATTCATATAGATAAATTAGCAACTTTTGATGTCAAAGCTAATTTAGTAGTGTCAATTATCGCTGAAGATAAGTTATGGGGACTGTTAATTGCTCAACATTGTAAATGTCCTCATCAATGGGATTCGTCAGAAGTTGAATTGCTCAAGCGGCTAGCAAATTATGTCGGAATTGCAGTTCAACAAGCCGAACTTTATCGACAACTCCAAAGTCTCAATAACTATCTAGAAACGACGGTTCAAAATCGTACTACCAAGCTACAGAAAGCCGTTAAGTTTGAAGCTTTAATAAGACGGATAACGGAAAAAGTTCGAGACAGTTTAGATGAAGCTCAGATATTAAAAAAAGTAACCCAAGAATTGGGAGAAGTGCTGGATATAGAACGTTGCAAAATCGAACTTTACGATAATCACCAGACATTTGCAACTATTGTTTATGAATATACAGTAACGCAGCCTCAAAGCCAGGGAATAACTAGACAAATTGCAGATTTTCCCGAACTTTATCAACAGCTATTACTCAAACAGTCATTACAGTTTGTAGAAAGAATTCCCCAATTGAGTCCCCAAAAAAGGCGAGTCACTCGACTGGTTTGTCCTATTTATGACGATCGCGGTATTTTAGGAAACATCTGGTTAATTAGACTAAAAGAAGAAGTATTCGATGAATTAGAAATTCGATTAGTAGAACAAGTCGCCAATCAATGCGCGATCGCCGTTCGTCAAGCTCGACTTTATGAAAAGGCTCAAGCCCAAGTCAAGGAATTGGAAAAACTTAATATTCTCAAAGATGACTTTCTCAAAACCATTTCTCACGAACTACGTACTCCCATGAGTAGTATTTTATTAGCTTCTCAAACCTTGGAGAAATTAATTACAACTCAAGGAACGCGGGAGATTGAATCTGAAAAATTTCAGCGCGTCTTCAAAATTTTCAAAAATTCTTGCCAGCAACAAAATAAATCAATTAGCGACTTACTCACACTTTGTTATATTGATGCTGAAAATGCCACTTTGATTCCTGAATTGATTGATTTGCGATCGTTTATTCCCAAATTAGTAGAGCCTTTTAAAGAACAAATTCAACGACAACAGCAGCGGTTAATTATTGACATTCCTGAAATATCTCTAATTAGCTCAGATGTTATTCTCTTAGAAAGAGTAATCAACGAACTACTCACTAACGCCTGTAAATATACTCCACCCAAAGAAACAATTACCGTTACAGCCCAAGAAAAACAAAAAACGGTTTTGTTGAGCGTGACTAATTCCGGAGTAGAAATTCCCTTAGAAGAGCAAGAATCCATCTTTGAAAAATTTTATCGCATTCCATCTCACGACCCTTGGAAACACGGAGGAACTGGTATAGGATTAGCTTTAGTCAAGAAACTAGTAGAACTTTTAAGCGCAACCATTCAACTAGACTCTCAAGCAGGTAAAACCACTTTTACAATTCAATTTGCGATCGAGCCTCAAAATGATTAGTTACTGCAAAACAAAAATTACAAACCCGGTAACTTCAAAATATCCTCTGCTTTTATTTCACAAAAAATATTTACTTTAAGAGGATATTCCAAGTATCTGTTGTTACCTCATTACTGCTTTGATCCCCCCTTCCCCCCTTAAAAAGGGGGGTTAAAGTCCCCCTTCTGTAAGGGGGATTTCGAAAGTCTTCCGATCTTATTTGTGGCTTTCCAAACATCCTCTAAGAAGATAGAATCTTCAGGAATGTTAACGTTTTTTGACTTTTAAGTTAACAAAAATTCAAATAATTAGCGATCGCCGATCGATAAATAGTACTTTGATAAAATACGTATATAGACTAAGGTTTTTTAATATAAAGTCGCATATAATAATGGCGACAAATCCTTTACAAGTAAGTCATTGCAGACATACTAGGAGCGTGAATAAGAATGTTAAAGATTAAATTTGTGGCTGCTTTAGGAATAGTGGCAACCCTAGCTTTTACCAATTCAGCAAGCGCCCAGTCTAATCGAAAAGGTTACACTTTATCTGGCGATTCGCTCACCGGAATCAATCAAAGAACAGCAAATCAAGATTTCTCCATCTTTTTTACTCCTCAAACTTCCACCCCAACCCCGGTTAATAATAATGTAGAGCAAAATACACTTACCAACGTCGGCTCCTGGAGAGCTGGTGAAATGCAACAAATAGGCAATACACCCGTTTTGCTACAACCTGGTGATAAAACAGGTGATAGTAATGATGGATTGCAGCTACAGTTTGATTTAACTAACACTAATCAACGAAAGGATTTGAAAATCAAGAAATTGTAGAAAACGATATTTCTCGAACATCCTCTAAAAATCCATTTGTAGCTATTTTTTATAACACCGTATTTTTCTCAGGCGAACATTTCTAACTTAAATAACAACAATGAAGCCCGTTTTTACGGGTTTTATTTTGGTTATATATATAATTCATAACTTATTTCAAGCCTGTGCTATTTTCCGAGGATTCTCACATTACACATACTGCGATTCCCCTATATCGCTACTTAATCAAACATCAATATCGATCTGCTCTACTTGCCTAGCAGCTTTCTCCCAAAGCTTTGCTGAAGCCTCATCTTTCCACTTAGTTCTGAGATTTTCTGCTTTTTTGTGGCATATTCGCTCTAACATTTCCAAAACTGTGGATAATGTCAATTTATCAATTAACCCTTCTAAAACTTCTATATATTCTCTGTGCATAATTGTTACGATCGCAACATCTAATGATATCTTATGACAAAAATCATCAAATCATAAATTAAGATTTGTTGCCAATCTCTACCAATTTATTGTATCAGAGGGGTGCTTCCATAAAACTGGGCGATCGCCTTTAATTTATGTCTAAATAGAAATAATTACGATCGTATTTTCCCAATGCCCAATCCCCAAATTTTACTCACTTTCAAGTAAAATTATTCCTTGAGAGAAAGGAGGGGAAAAGTTGACACGAGTAATTATAGTACGTCATGGTGAAAGCACTTACAATATCGTTAGACGGATTCAGGGACATCTAGACGAATCGGAGTTAACCCAAAAAGGTTGTGATGATGCAGTAAAAGTAGGCAAGGCTCTGAATAATATTTCATTTGATGCGATTTATTGCAGCCCCCTCAAACGAGCAAAACAAACCGCAGAGATTATTCACCGCGAAATCAAAGCGAATTTAGATAATACCCCCGCTCTGCAACAGAATCATAAAATAATGGAAATTCACCTACCTTTATGGGAGGGAATGCTTTCTACAGAAGTGCAAGAAAAGTTTCCCGAAGATCAAAAAATTTGGAAAGAAAACCCCGAAAAATTGCGAATGTTGGTAAAAGATGGTGAAACAACCGTCGAATATTTTCCGATTTTGGCGTTATACGAACAAGCAAAAGAATTTTGGCAAGAAATTTTACTCAAACATCAAAATCAAACCATACTTGTTGTAGCTCATAGCTGTATAAATCGATGTTTGATTCAAGCTGCAATTAAAATTGCTCCCGGTTATATGCAGCGTATTCAGCAATCGAACTGTTGCATAAACGTACTAAATTTTGCTGGTAATTTGGATGAAAAAGTTCAGATAGAATCATTCAATCAAACCCAACACATGGGACAAGAATTACCTTCATTACGTCCCAATCATCGAGGAATAAGATTACTATTAGTACGTCATGGAGAAACTGATTGGAATCAGCAAAGTAGATATCAAGGACAAGTGGATGTTTCACTTAATGACAATGGTAAATTACAGTCTGAGAAAGTAGCCGAATTCCTCAAAGATGTTTCAATTGACAAAGTATTTAGTAGTTCATTGTTGCGTGCGAAAGAAACGGCAGAAATAATTTTACAGCAGCATCCAAACATACAGTTAGAATTAAACGATGGATTTAAAGAAATAATTCACGGAGCTTGGGAAGGAAAAACAGAAATAGAAATAGAGCAAGAATTTCCCGGAGAATTGCAGCGATGGCGTGAAACCCCAGAACAATTCCAAATGCCTGCCGGAGAAAGCTTACAGCAAGTTTGGCAGCGCACTATTGAAGTTTACGAATCAATTTTAAATGCAGCATTAAACGAAAAATTAAACACTGTATTAATAGTGGCTCATGGAGTTACCAATCAAATTTTACTTTGTCATCTTTTAGGATTATCAGCAGAATCTCTTTGGAATTTCCGTCAAAGTAACTGTTGCTTGAATGTTGTTGATTACCCCAAAGGTTTGGATAGCTTTCCTGTATTGCAAGGAATTAATTTTACCTCTTATTTAGGAGAAAGCGTGTTAGATGAAACTGTTACTGGAGCGTTGTGAATTGGGAATTGGGCATGGGGCATGGGGCATAGGGAGATGGGGAGATGGGGAGACAAGGGGACAAGGGGACAAGGAGATGGGGGGATGGGGAGATAAAAATAATTTTAACCTTTAACCTTTAACCTTTGACCTTTAACCTTTGACCTTTAACCTTTGACCTTTAACCTTAATACTAATAATATGACAACCGAACTTTTACAACAAGTAAGAATTATCAATCCTGTAACTAAAACCGATCGAGTTGGTGATGTGTTGATTGAGGATGGTATTATTAAATCGGTTAACGATCGCATTTCGGATATCCCTAATGGTACTTCTATTCGTGAGTGTCATTCTTTAATTTTAGGACCGGGATTGGTAGATTTATACAGCCATTCTGGGGAACCAGGTTTTGAAGAAAGAGAAACCCTTGCATCTCTCCTCAAAGCTGCTTCCGCTGGCGGTTTTACTCGCATCACTCTATTACCCGATACATCCCCAGCCATCGATAATCCCGCAGTTGTCGCCCAATTACAGCAACTTCATAAGGCTTTGCAATTCACTCCAATCCCAATGCTCAATATATGGGGTGCAATTACCCAAGATGTCAAAGGCGAAAAAATGACGGAATTAGCAGATTTAAAAACGGCGGGGATTGTTGGTTTTGCCGACGGTGACGCTTTGAATAATTTAGCCTTGGTGCGTCGATCGCTGGAATATCTGCAACCCTTTAGAAAACCCGTCGCCTTTTGGTGTTGCGATCGCAATATTTCCTCGGATGGAGTCATGCGCGAGGGTGCAGATTCGATTCAATGGGGTTTACCGGGAAATCCCGCTGCTTCGGAGACTTCTGCCATCGCTGCTTTACTCGAATTAGTCGCCACCACTTTTACCCCCACCCACATCATGCGCGTCTCTACCGCCAGAAGCGTAGAATTAATAGCTGATGCCAAAGCCAAAGGTTTACCCATCACCGCCAGCACTACCTGGATGCATCTTTTACTTGACACAAAAGCAGTTAAGAGCTATGATACAGGGTTGCATTTAGAGCCGCCCTTGGGTAATCCAAAAGATGCGATCGCATTGCGTCGGGGAGTGCGCCAAGGAATATTAGATGCGATCGCAATAGACCATTCGCCTTATACTTATGAAGAGAAAACCGTCGCGTTTGCTCAAGCACCACCAGGAGCGATCGGTTTGGAATTAGCCTTACCTTTGTTGTGGCAATTGGTAGAAACGGGTGAATTTACAGCCTTGGAATTATGGAAAGCGCTTTCCACCAATCCAGCCGAATGTTTACAACAAAATGCAAGTAAGATTGAAGCTGGTGAAAAAGCAGAATTAACTTTATTTAATCCCCAGGAAACTTGGAAAGTTATTAGCAAGAATTTACATAGTTTATCAAGCAATACACCGTGGTTGGGAGAAGAGATAACCGGGAAAGTTGTGAGGATTTGGTGTTAGCCCGTTTATATCCGCGCTCAACGAAGGCGATCGCAATAGAAAATCTAAGGCAAAATAAATTGTACATTGTCATTGCGAGGAACGAAGCAATCGCAAGATTCTGGGATTGCTTCACTTCGTTCGCAATGACACAAATAATGAAGGCATACCCACTTAAGTACTCACGCAAAATAAATTGTACATTTGTCATTGCGAGGAACGAAGCAACCACCGCAGGTGCGGTTCATCGCAAGATTCTGGGATTGCTTCACTTCGTTCGCAATGACACAAATAATGAAGGCATACCCACTTAAGTACTCACGCAAAATAAATTGTACATTGTCATTGCGAGGAACGAAGCAATCACCAGAGGTGCGGTTCATCGCAAGATTCTGGGAAAGATCCGCTGTCGTTCGCAATCACACAAATAATCAAGGCATACCCACTTAAGTACTCACGCAAAATAAATTGTACATTTGTCATTGCGAGGAACGAAGCAATCACCAGAGGTGCGGTTCATCGCAAGATTCTGGGAAAGATCCGCTGTCGCATGTCCTATCGGACACGCTGCGCTAACGCAATCACACAAATAATAAAGGCATACCCACTTATTAAAAACCAAATATATGAGAAATCATCGGTATTAGCTTTTGAACTGATTCAGCCAACTTTGCAGCAGCAGGTAAACCAGAAACAAGACCTTTTAAAGCCAATATCGCTCTTTTCGCCTGCTTTTGCATTGTTCCTTCTTGCGGTTTTTGTCCTGCTTCAGCTAAAGTTTTGACTTCTTCTAGTGCAGTAACTTTATCATCATCACTTAAATTTGATTCTGACTCAATTGCTGTTTTGAGTTGTTCTAATAATTCTTTGATTCCAGGTTTATCCGATTCTGGTGAAGCTGGTAACTGATTAATGGTATTAGCAACCGTACCGCTGATTTCTCCTAAATTAAATGCACCACCACTAATATTTGTTGCATCTCCACCTATGTTAACTTTACGGCTTTGGTCATTAATGTTACTCATGCTTGTACTCTCCGATGTTGATTGATTATGATTTTGAATACTAACATTTAAATTTATACTTTTCTCACGTTCTAATTCCCGTTGCAATGGTGTATTTTCTACTTTAAATTCCCGAAATTTTGGCTGAAGCGACAAATTAACATCGTCAATTAATCTTCTGACATCTACCATTTCATAGCTGCGATCGCACTCAATTTCATACCTACCCTTTTCTAAACGTCTACGCAAATTTTCTAAAGCATAACTATAAGGATTTTCGCTTCCCGCACATTCTTTACAGTTACAGGGAACCAAAGTTTGATATTGTAAGCGCTCGAAAGAACGATGGATTTTTTCTAATTCGTGATTGACAACCGTGAGTAAATCTTTTTTACGGTTTCCCGATACCCTTACTTTAATTTCTCGTCGATCGTAATTTTCAATAACTTCAGCGCGAATTTGGTCTTTATTGAGAACAACACCACTTTTCCAAACTAATTTTTGCTGTTCAATCCAAGGGTGTGTTTCTACAATGAAGCGAGTGATAATACCTTTGGGCATGAAATCATATTCGTAGCGCAAGATAAGATTATTGGATCTATCCCAACTGTATGCGGGTTGGTTGATATCAAGTAATTGTGGTGCGATATAATTACCGGAACGATTGGGAATTGGGTAGCAGAGTTTAAACCGCATCATTAATTGCAGCAGTTCATCTTGCATATCGCTGTATTTCCTATCTTGCCAAATCTCACCGAGTTGTTCTTGGGTAAAACATCCCAAATTATTTATGACAGCTTCATTATCTAATACTTTATAAACCGCATTTGTCGCCCATTCCGGTTTGAGAATTACATAGTGTTTTAATGTAGAATCATCTTGGAAGTGCAGACAAACGCCGAGATCGTGTAAAAAGCCACTTAGCAACAGTATATCGTCACGTTCGGCTAAATTATTAGATTTGCAAAGTTGATAATATTCTTCTCGACTAATGTAATTGCGAGAATCTTTTTCGATAATCGAACGGATTTCCACCCAGATTTTTGGTAACTCTGTACCAATGTGGGGAAGATTGCTGATATAATATCTTATACTTTTTTTGATTTCTTCTAAACCACGATTTGTTGCTAAGTTAGTTGCCAAAACTTCTTTTAAATTACTAAACTCGTTCTTTAACTTGGGTATTTCACATTTACGGTCTTGTTTTTCATTTTCAATAATTAATATAGGGCTTTTATCACTTAGAAGTTCGGCAACTTTCATCCACCAGTAAAAGTTAGTATTTTCCCTGCGAGAATCAGCAACTAAAGCGTAAAGAGAACGTTTGGATAGAAAAAATTGGTGAGTTTGATGGTAGATTTCTTGTCCGCCAAAATCCCAAATATTAACGCGAAATTCTTTACCATTAGGTAGTGGGAATTTCCACTGGATGACATCAATACCTTCTGTTGATTTCTCATCAGATTTGAGTTGGTAATTTTCATCTTCAATTTTTTTCGCTAAAGAAGTTTTACCCGCTTCTCCTTCTCCAATAATCAAAAATTTTGCTTCGTAGAGACGGTCGATTGTTTGTTCTAACTGTTGTTTGTAAAAGTTTAAGATTACTTGAGAACTTTTACCTCGGATTTCTGGTGGAAGGTATTTTAAGAGATTATAATCGAGCCTAAGTTCTGATAGGCATGAATGTAAATGTCCAATTTCGGTTGGTAAACTATTCAGTTGATTGTGGTTGAGGTTGAGGGATTGCAAATTGGTGAGTTGTCCTATTTCTGCTGGTAATTCACTCAGTTGATTACCCCAGAGGTGGAGAGATTGCAAGTTGGTGAGTTGTCCAAATTCTGCTGGTAAACTATTCAGTTGATTGTGGTTGAGGTTGAGGGATTGCAAATTGGTGAGTTGTCCAAATTCTGCTGGTAATTCACTCAGTTGATTTCCGATTATTAGAAGTTCTTCAAGTTGATTGAGCAGTCCAAATTCTGCTGGTAAACTATTCAGTTGATTGTGGTTGAGGTTGAGGGATTGCAAATTGGTGAGTTGTCCTATTTCTGCTGGTAATTCACTCAGTTGATTACCACTGAGGTTGAGGGATTGCAAATTGGTGAGTTGTCCAAATTCTGCTGGTAATTCACTCAGTTGATTTCCGATTATTAGAAGTTCTTCAAGTTGATTGAGCAGTCCAATTTCTTTCGATAACTCGCTCAAGTTGTTACCGATATAACCACCAAAAGCTTTTGTATCATATCTACCAAGAATCAACTTTTTAAGTTGTGTCAGCTTCCCAATTTCAGGAGGTAAAACCGTCAACTCGTTACCAGAAAGGTCTAATTCCGTCGCTCCCTCTGCTGCTGCTTGTTCGATCGCCTGTAGCAATTCTTCCTCGGTCATCAGGCAGTACTGAGATATACGTTACAGTTATTCTATAAGAATTACGCATTCGTGACGTGAATACAGCATATCCCGCAAAATTCGCTAATTAATCATCTATAACCCAGTCCACGCAGGTGGACTTCGCTTGTGTAGCAGCGGTTTCAACCGCCAGATTTCGTAAATACAGACATTACTCACAGAAGCTCTAAAATCTTGCGATGAACCGCACCTGACGGTGAATGCTTCGTCGTGCCTCCATTCCCTAAGAGGGAACACTCCGTGAACGCAATGACGAGACACAGTTTCATAACACGATAAATTCCGATCGCTCATCAAAAAATCGCCAGTATTCAACCAAAAGTCAGAGTACGATCGCAAAAATCTCCCTCTTCTAATCAAATAACTTCTACCAAAAGAAAGTTCTATCTGTTGCTGAAAATCATTTACAAATATAATGCTAAATCTACAGGGAAAAAATATTCTATGAAATCAACATATTTAACCTCAAAAGTAGCTAAGTTTGGACGTTTCTTAGCTATAGGTATGTTCTGCTTGTCTGCGACTTTCGGATTCTTCAATAACGTTGCGATCGCAGCAAACAACAACCCTACTTTGGCTATATTTGGTATCGGTGGTGATGCTAAAGGGAAAGCCAGCGAAGACGCTCAAAACACCAAGGGTTTCATCGATGATGTAAAAAATCAAGTCAAACGCACGGCTAATAATAATGCCGATCGAGTTGAAGACGCAACAGATGGAAGCGGCAACTTCTTAGAGCGTAAAGCGAACAAAGACGCAGCAACAATTGAAAAACGCGCTAACGAAGATGCAGCACGCACTAAAGGTGCGGTAGATGCGACAAAGAATGCTTTTAAAGGTGCTGTTAATAATGTGAAAGATACTTTCGATTAATTTTTTCCTGTATCTTCAGAATCGTACTTTGTTTTAGACACTTCATATCTTCTACCCTACGAGTAATTACTAGTGCGATAAATTAAACATTTAAAAATATCACCTTTTAATTATCGTATAATTCTTAGTCCATTTTAATGGACTTATGCTATTAGACAGGGACTTGCAGTCCCTGGCGGGTCAAAACTAAGTCAGACAAATAGTAATAATTTTGACAATAGCTTTTGATAATGCAAGATGTGAATTTAGAAACCCGGTTTTTTGGAAAAACTGGGTTTCTTTGCACCGTAAAATTTGATAAATCAACAACAAACACCCAAAATGACCGACAATAATCGAGGTAAATCTTATTTAAACCTTGAGGAGTAATTGTTTGATGTCTCGTTTGCTTGCTATTCTTTGCGTAATATTTCTGAGCTTAACTGGTATTCTAATCTTCCCCGAACAAACTTTAGCGGTGGGAATTACCGATAATCATCTTGCTGCTTGTCCGACTTCCCCGAATTGCGTTGTCAGTCAAAACGGCGATGAAAAGCACGCGATCGCTCCAATTTCCTATCATGGCGATCGCGATACAGCCAAAGAAACTGTATTAAAAGTTCTTTCAGTTGTTCCCCGTACCGAAGTTGTAGAAAATACAGATAATTATATTCATGCTCTTTCTAAAAGCAGAATTTTCAAATTTACCGACGACGTAGAATTTTACTTTCCCACCGACGAAAAAGTAATTCATATCCGTTCCGCATCTCGCGTCGGAGATTCTGACTTAGGAGTAAATCGCAGACGTATGGAACAAATTCGTCTAGCTATGCAAGATTTAAATATTTAAACTCAAGGTTCGTAGTAAGGACTTTAGTCCTTGGATTTAGGACTGAAGTCCCTACTACAAACCTTATTACTACTCTCTATGCCTTAAATAACAATGACAATCAGGTCTTTCAATCAGCGAACCTACTAAAGCATTTATTGCTACAGCCGCCAACAATCCACCACCAAGGGTTCCCACAGTAGTAATATATTCTACGCTCGAATGCATTAAACGGCGTTTTGCAGCAGGAGCGTGATTAAAGCCGATGGGCATTCCTATTATTAAAGATGGTTTTAATTGTTCTTCTTCTACAAGTTTCAATGCTGACATTAATACCGACGGCGCATAACCAATAACTAAAATACAGCCCGGTTTTAACTGCTTTAATTTATCTTGCCATTCCTCATCCTGCCAAAACTTTCTTTCAGCTTCATCAACGCTATGAATGTGGGGGTCGTCAATTAAAGTATTGACAGTTGCGCCTAAATGTGCTATTCGCGTATGGTCGAGTGCCGCCACAACCGGGGAAACATCAGCGACGATTTCGCAATCAGCTTTGAGGTGATGTCTGGCTGCAACGATCGCATCTTTACTCAACCTAACAAAATCTACCAAACTGACATCACCACAAGCAAACACCAGTTTAGAAAGTAAATCTCTTTCAATTTCGTTTTTATTGGATAAATCCGGCAATATTTTTCGCAAAGACTCGCTCAAATCTTCTCTTTGGACATTACGCGCTGCATCCAAACCATCCCAAAGTCGATCTAACTCTTGCAATCCAAAAGCTGATTCTATTTCTACTTGTTTTAATTGTTCTAACGCCTGTAGCTGAGTATCCTGAGAACTTTTATCTCTTGACAAAAATTCTTCCAAAGCCGACGCAGTTTGTCGCAACCGGGCTAACTGCTCCGTTACCGAATTATATTGTTGTTGCAACTGGGAAGCCAAAGCATCGAAACTCATCACCTCCGGAGAATCCAATAATTCACGAATATCTTCTAATTGAAAACCCTGAGATTTCAACGCCAAAATGCGCCGCAACTGCTGCACCTCAGCATCAGTATACAGACGATAATTTCCAGAGGAACGTTTAGCTTGTGGTAATAACCCCAACTTATGATAATGCCTAACCATCCTCGGAGTTAAACCACCGCCAACCTCCTGAGTAAGTTGTTTGATTGTTAGGTGTTTGTTTGCCATTTATGTATTTTAACTGAAATAAGAAATGGGGAATTGGTAATTGACTCGTTAACTCGTTCCCAGCCTCCAGGCTGGGAATGCTTATCAAGAGGCTCTGCCTCTTGTCAATCTGAAGGCGGAGCCTCCCCGAATGCGTTCCCAGCCAGAGTCTAGGAACCAGTCGATGGGGGTTTACGCGATAAAAAAGAGCAGGCAAGATGCCCACCCTACAAAAGTTGTCTTAATTCTAAATATGTAAATTTGAAAACAGGGAAAAAACAAACAATATCAGAAGGCTAAGAATAATCCAGTTTTAAATCATTCCCCATGCCCCATGCCCCATGCCCAATTAATGATGATGATGGTGATGAGCAACTGCTTGCGTGCGATTAACTGCTGCTGCTTCTTCTGAGAGTAACTCTTCGATATGAGAGTCAGCCCATTCAGCAGCCATGATCATAAATTCATGATGATCGTTGACGCAATCCATCTGAATGCAGTTTAGATCCTTATGCTTTTTCTCTAGCTTGTGAATAATGTGATGTACGTCTAAGAGAGTTTCGTGATTTTCTGTAGCAAAGCCGATGGGCATAAATACTAATGCTTTTGCACCTATTTGAATTAGGTTTTGAGCGGCTTGCTCGGCGTTTGGTTGAGTCCATTCAATCAAAGGTGTATCATGATTGAGCCAACCTACAGAAATCAATGGGTAGCGGTACATTAATTCTTCGCGTGTCAAATCATAAAGTATTTGAGACTCGGTAATTCCAGAAGTGAATCCTTTGGCTTTGTGGGGACAACCGTGATTCATCAATACGATACCAATTTGCGAAGGCAAATAAGCATTCTTCAATTCTGAAGATATCTTTTCTTCTACAAGTTTGGCGATCAACTTGATGTATTTGGGTTCGTTGTAGAAAGAAGGAATGTAGCGCTGTGCTTTTACCCAATGCTCCTCACCATCAGCCATCTGTGACAAACCATTATTAACTTGCTCGATCGCAATACCGCTGGTAAAGATGGAATCAACTACTAATAATGGGTAAATCAGGAGTTTATCAAAGCCTTGATTCTGGATTTCGGCTAAAACCTGATTGGGAAGATGGGGAGCGCAAAAGTTAAAAGCTTTGAAAACCTGTACTTTATCGCCCCATTTTTCTTGTAACTGCTGTTCAATTCCAGCGCGTTGCTTTTCAAAGATAGCGTTGTGGGGTGAAATGAAATTATCGTGTGTATGTCCCCACTCATGAAGATCGAATATCGCTAGCATCTTTGCTAGAGGTGGGTAAATCCAGGTTGGTACTGGCGCGAACTTTGCCGTAAGTAAATTTAACGCTTGCTCGTTATAGTTAGCAAAATCTTCGTAGCTTTCTACTTCACCGTACCCCATAAGTAGTACGGCAACTCGATCTTGTCTCGGTAGATGCTCGTTAATCTGTTTGACTTTTTCTGGTGTAGCAACCACAATTAATTCCTCTGTGCAACCTTGGTAGAGCGTTTTATTTTTCCAGTATAGGTAATTTATCCCACCCTGGGGGATAGCATAGTCTAAAATTATATATTTAGACTTTTAATTACATACCCCTTTATCTTTCGATAAGAAAATTTACAGTAATACGAGCAAAGCCCACCTATGCGCTAAGGGTGGGATGTAGCGGAGGCGCATTCATGCGCCGTCAATATGAACCTTGAACATCAATGTATTTCTGGATTGTCGCAAAGCGCGACATTGCCAGCAGTAGAAACAAAGTATGCATTCTGCCACATTAAAGGCAATTTCGTGAAAGACGGAAAATATTACCTTAAATACAAGCGCGGATGCACCTTTAATTCCATAAATAATTTGAGAAGGCGCGATACCTGGGGAGCAGTTAACAAATAAATGGATATGTTCCGGTTCAATAGCGAGATTTAATACTTCAATTTCTAGATTTATAGCAATATTGTAAATTAAAATATTTAACCAACATTTGATACTTCCAAATAATACCTTTTCCCCTTCGTCGCACAATCCAAACTGTTAGGGTAATTGACTAGCGACACCGAAGTATTTTTATGCCTATATTTTTGACTCATTTGTTCTTTTATTGTGTCTACATGATATTATTATAGATATGAAAACACTGAAGTTCAAACTGTACGAGCATAAAAAAAATAGATATCTTAAGCGTATAATAAATGCTGCTGGAGTTATCTATAATCATTGTATTGCCTTACATAAACGGTATTACCGAATGTGGGGCAAGCACTTGAATTGTGCAAAGCTTCAGTCTCATATTGCTAAATTGCGTAAGCGTAATCCGTTTTGGCAATTAGTTGGTTCTCAAGGAACACAAGATATTTGTCAGCGGATAGAAAAAGCTTATCAGCTATTTTTTAAACACAACAAATCATGTGTAAGACCGCCCACCTTCAAAAAGGTTAAAAAATATAAATCATTCACCTTAAAGCAAGCTGGATATAAATTTATTGGTGGGAATAGAATAAAAATTGGTCAACGGATTTATCAATTTTGTAAATCAAGAGAAATTCAAGGAAAGGTAAAAACTTTAACTATAAAACGTACACCATTAGGTGAACTATTTATGGTTTTGGTCGTTGACGAGAAACAAGCGTCTTATGTTAAACCAGCGACTGGTAAAATAGCAGGGTTTGATTTTGGATTAAAAACTTTCCTTGTATGCTCCGATGGTAGCAAAATTGATTCACCGCAATTTTTCAAGCAATCTATTAAAGATATTAAAGCAGCAAGCAAACAGCATTCCAAAAAGTTTAAAGGTTCAACTAATCGGGAACGTGCTAGAAAAAATCTGGTACGTAAACATGAAAAAATTGTTAACCGTAGACGCGATTGGTTCTGGAAATTAGCGCATCAGTTAACTGACAAGTTTGATGTTTTGTGTTTTGAAACATTAAAACTTAAAGGGATGCAGCGTTTATGGGGTCGTAAGATTTGTGACTTGGCTTTTGGCGAATTCTTGCAACGCTTGGAATGGATTGCTAAAAAGAAAAATAAGTTAGTAGTCTACATCGATCAATGGTATCCGTCTAGTAAAACTTGTTCTAGTTGCGGCTATCTGTTGGAAAGTTTAAATTTATCAGTCAGAGAGTGGCGTTGTCCTTGTTGTCAAAAGGTTAACGGGCGCGATGAAAACGCCGCGATTAATATTCAAGCAGTTGGGGCATCGACTGTTAGGTTAGGAGATGTAAGTCGGGCTAAGCCTGCAATCACTGCTTGAGCCTAGAATCCCCCGAATATAATTCGGGGGAGTATGTCAAAGATATCTACTTACCTTCAAAATCGATCGCCGCTCGCTGTTAACTATTTATTCTCTGAATACATTTAAAATATGCATAGAATAAAAAACTTTGCGTTTATCAAAAATTGTTATTCTAAGTAATTTCAACTTCCTGCCTTAAATTGACAACTATCTAAACTCTTTAACGGTTAATTTGTAAATGCCGTCTTCTAAAAACTGATGAACGTAATTATTTGTCCCGGAATGCACGAATCGAGCTTGACTCAAAACTTTATCAAGAGTTTATTAGAAACAGATTCTAATAGCTTATGCGATCTAAAGTCGATGAATATACTAGAATTTCGGGCAAATAATCTATCTGCTTTATCAGGATTTCATATTTGGCAGTTTTTACGCGATAAATTGGTAGATAAGCTAGAATCACCAGTTATATTCATCAGCTTTAGTGCTGGTGTAGTTGGAGCGATCGCCGCTGCAAGTTTATGGCAAAATACGGTCGGTAATGTTAAGGCTTTCATTGCTATAGATGGATGGATGGTACCAATATATGGTAATTTCCCTATCCATAGGATGAGTCACGATTACTTCACCCACTGGAGTTCCTGCTTGCTCGGTAGCGGCGATAATAACTTTTACGCACAACCTGCTGTTGAGCATTTAGAATTATGGCGAGATCCATCAACTGTTGAAGGATACTGGGTAGATTCACCATCAGAAGAATTGCTTAAATCCCTGACTGCGGCTGACTTTATCAAAATATTATTAAAACGTTATGAAGAAATTTAATCCGGAAAAGCTTGAAGATGAGCGGGAGGAGAATTTATAAGTTAGGAGTTAAAAGTGAGGAGTTAGGAGTATTGAGTTGAGAATTAAAAAGAAGAGCATCCCAATTGTTGAAAATATATAGAATTTATGATTCATAACTCATAATCACAGAACATAATTTTTTTCCGTAGTGTTAGCATCACAGTCTCACTACCATTTACCAAAAGTGCAGTCGATCGCCTGTTTTTAGAACACAAATGGCGATATAAATTTTAACTCATAACTCCTAACTCAATACTCATAACTCAATACTCATAACTCAATACTCCTAACTCAATACTCCTGACTCCTGACTCAATACTCCTAACTTACTCTTAACCCCCATCGAACGAATGTTTCCAACTGAACCTGCTGCTGTGAATAAAGGATTTGGTGCGGTACTCAGAAACCGCAATTTCATGCTGGTATGGATAGGACAAATCATCTGTCAGCTAGCAGACAAAATCTTTTTCGTGTTGACAATTGCACTGCTAGCCAAGTACCCACTTGCAGCAGGTGTAGTTGAGGATGGTAGACGTGCGGATTTGTTTCTGGCGTTTACTTTACCGGCGATTTTACTTGGCTCGCTAGGCGGTATAATTGTCGATCGCTTCCCCAAAAAGCCGATTATGATTGGCTCGGATTTGCTACGCGGACTTTTAACGATCGCAATTCCATTTTTACCAAGACAATTTTTGATTTTATTAGCAATCACTTTTGCTAATTCCGCGATCGTGCAATTTTTTGCGCCAGCAGAGCAAGCTTCTATACCAATTTTGGTGAAGCAACAAAATTTGATGGCTGCCAATGCGCTGTTTACAAGCACCATGATGGGTGCTATAATAATAGGCTTTGCTATAGGCGAACCCCTATTAAGTCTGGGTCAAAACTTGATGGGGGAAAGATACGGGCAAGAGTTTATTGTCGGTGGGCTATATCTAATTTCCTCGATCGTTAAAATACCCGTAAAGTTAAAAAGCAAGAAACCCACTGGCGAAAAAGAAAAAGTTAACCCTTTAGAAGAATTTAAAGATTGCTTGCGCTATCTGAAGAAAAAGCGCTTGATTATGAACGCAATGGTGCAGTTAACCGCTTTGTATTGCGTTTTTGCTTCCTTGGTTGCATTATCGATTCGATTAGCCGCAAGATTTGGGTTACAAGAAAAACAATTCGGCTTCTTCCTAGCAGCAGCAGGGGTAGGAATGGTTTTAGGTGCCGGTATTTTAGGTCATTGGGGCGAGAAATTCCATCACAAACCTTTACCTTTATTTGGATTTTTGAGCATGGCATTTGTATTAGCCGTGTTCACATTTATTCATAATCTGCCTTTAGCTTTGGGACTTAGTGTTTTATTAGGTTTGGGTGCAGCTTTAATCGCCGTACCGATGCAAACATTAATCCAACAGCAAACACCTCCAGATATGCATGGTAAGATATTCGGCTTTCAAAATCACGCAGTAAACATTGCTTTAACAGCACCGCTATTAATTACCGAAAGACTAACGAATTATTTCGGCTTACGAATCGTACTTTTAGGAATCAGTCTTGTAGTTGCCACTATTGGTATTTGGGCTTGGCACAATACTCGTAAAGTTTTAACAGATGTAATTTGATTTGGGGAATTGGGGTATTGTTAATTTATTACCGTGTAGAGACGTTGCATTGCAACGTCTCTCTGTATTTTGAGTTGTAACATATAGCTTCTTTGTCACGACTACGGAAACTTAACTTGACACAATTATGTCAAGCTATCCGGCTCGTACTACAAGAAGTATGGTAATTAATATATCTAAGTAAAAACAATAGCACTTAGTCTAATTAATTAAAGTTATAGGAAGCAAGCAGATGTCAGAAATTCCAACCCCAGAAAACATCTGGATTATTACTGAAGAAGCATCTTCAATTGTCACTCAAGAAGATAACCAGGGTAGCCGCGATACTACTCGCGATATTGGAGGAAGAATTGGTGCTTCAGTACCTACTGAAGATAACCGTGGTAGTCGTAATGGAAGCCGCGATATTGGAGGAATCATTGGTGGAGATACCAAAGAGATAATTATCAAAAGAGATAAAGAAGGAATCGCTATTGTCAAAAGAAAAGCCGTACAGGTAACGAAACTCAAGCAAGAAATGAAGAGTTTTATGCAGGCTATGAGAGAAATGCTTGATGAAGCAGAGGAGCCGAATTCCAAAATGCAGCTTGATGAAGTAGAGTTGTCAGTAGAAATTAATGGTGAAGGGCAAATTAGCTTGTTGGGAATTGGTGGTGGAAAAGCTGGAGGTAAAGGTGCAATGACTTTTAAATTCAAGCGGAAATAATAAACGCGGATAATTGGAACGGAATATGGGAAAAAATTGGGCGATCGCGATTGGCATTAACAACTACGATAATCTCCAACCGCTCAAATATGCTCAACGAGATGCTGAGGTGATGAAACATTGGTTTAAGCAAGAAGCCGGATTTGACCAAGTTTTTCTATTTACCGAAAATTCTCCTAAGATTGGCAATCCGCCAATAGCAACTCAACCTACCTACGCTCGGTTTCTGCGATTTTTAAATGTTCAGTTTGAAAATACTTTATTACAACCAGAAGATAATCTTTGGTTTTTCTTTGCTGGTCATGGTACAAGATTTAAAGATCAAGATTATTTAATGTTCTTGGATAGCGACCCTCAAGCGGTGGATAGAACTGCAATCTCGGTTGACTATGTTGTACAAAGATTACGTCGCTGCGGTGCCGATAATGTAGTTTTGTTAATTGATGCTTGTCGCGATGAAGGTAGTCGCAGTGGATTGGGAATTGGTGAAAAACATAAGGGAGTAATTACGTTTTATTCCTGCACTGCGAATCAAAAATCTTGGGAAATTGATCAGTTACAGCATGGTGCGTTTACCCATACGCTTTTAGAAGGTTTACGGTTACAGGGTGAGTTTAATTGCGCTACAGTTGAGCGTCTCGATCAATATTTACGTCATAACGTTCCGAAAGTAAATTCTAGATATGGCAAGGAGCCACAGAATCCTTATTTGAAAGCAGATCCACCTAATAAAATTCACTGGATTTTATTAGAGCAAGCTGCCACACTCAAAGATGTAGAACCATTAAAACTTCAAGCATATAAAGCTGAAACTAAAAGCGATTTGGAGTTAGCAAGGCAACTTTGGGTGAGGGTTTTGGCTGTTTCCCGTGGAGATTGGGATGCAATTGAAGCGATTGGAAGGATTGCTATACGTATCGATCGGAATAGGGAAGATGTTGTTATTAATCCTAGCGAGCAAGATGTTTTAGTTAATGGTAATAGGGAAGATGTTGTTATTAATCCTAGCGAGCAAGATGTTTTAGTTAATCCTAACGAGCAAGATGCTCGCACTACAACAAATTCCAAACCCAATATTTCAATTACTCAGCCAGTAACTTCCTCAAGGGGAGATACATTAACTCAAGAAAACCTCTCTCCAAACCTCTCCCCTGCGAGGGGAGAGGCTTTGAATTCTCCCCATTCCCTCGTAAGGGGGCTGGGGGGTTAGGTTCTTTCCAATTTGACGTAATAACGGTAAACTTTCAAGGTGAGGAAATTAATCGAGAAAAACGCTCCTGCAAGTACTTTTCTGAAGACTTAGGAGATGGTGTCAATTTAGATATGGTGTATATCCTGGCTGGTAAATTTATGATGGGTTCGCCAGAAGAGGAAGGGTATGACGACGAAAAACCACAGCATGAAGTAACCGTTCCAGAATTCTTCATGGGTAAATACCCTGTTACCCAAGCACAATGGGAAGTAGTAGCCGCTCTACCTAAAATTAACCGCGATTTAGAAGAAAATCCATCTTATTTTAAAGGATATGACCGTCCTGTAGAGTGCGTTACCTGGCATGATGCGATTGAATTTTGTGCCAGATTATCAAAGCATACAGGTAAAAAATATCGTCTCCCTAGCGAAGCAGAATGGGAATATGCTTGTCGTGCGGGGACTACTACACCTTTTTATTTTGGCGAGACAATTACTACTGAAATAGCAAATTATCGGGGGACAGATTCTAATTATAAAGGGAAACTATACCCAGGCAATTACGGTTACGGACCAAAGGGTAAATATCGCGAACAAACTACAGATGTAGACATGTTTCCGCCTAACTCTTTTGGGTTATACGATATGCACGGGAACATTGAGCAATTGTGTCTTGATTATTGGCATGATAGCTATGATAGAGCGCCCACAGATGGTAGTGCATGGGTAGATAATGATAATTGTTCTGATAAAGTGGTGCGCGGTGGTTCGTGGTTTGACTATCCTGGTAGGTGCCGTTCTGCGTACCGCAGCTACCACGATCCCGACGACGAGCCTTGCGACATTTTTGGACTAAGGGTTGTGTGTAGTGCTTCTTCTAAGATTCTTCGCTCTTGACCGGAAACCCATAGGGCGCAAGCCCCTAAATTCTATTTATGGGGTTAGCCCGTAGGACAATTTATTGTCCGTCAAACTTCTTTCTGGTTAGCTACATATTGTTTTACTACTTCCAACGGAGCGCCACCAACAGTCGAGACAAAGTAAGAGTTAGTCCACAAAGTAGGAATACGACTTTTCAAATGTGGAAATTCTTGCCGTAAATACCGACTTGTTGCTCCTTTAAACCTTTTAACTACTTTGTGAACTCCAAACTGAGGGTCGCATTCAAATAAAACATGAACATGGTCGGGCATCGTTTCAAGCTCGATTATTTCTACTTGAACTTTTTCTGCAATCTCAAACAACAACTCTTTAAGTCGCTTCTCCACCTCATCAACTAGTACTGGACGGCGATATTTGGGACACCAAACAACATGATACTTACAGGAGTAAACAATATTTTTGTTTGATTTAAACTTGTTCATTATTTTAGTTGTAATTATATAGATAATACGTATATAATATATAGAAGCGAGCAAAATAACAAGGAGGTGATGCAAGAGTGCTTGTAATGGAATATAAAGCAGTAACGAATAAAGCCCAACAAACGGCAATAAACGAAGCTATACGGACATCTCAATTTGTCCGAAATAAAGTTTTGCGTTATTGGACAGATAATCGCGGCGTGGGCAAAAAAGAGCTTTATCGTTACAACACTCAGATAAGAAATGAATTTAAGTTTGTAAAGGACTTAAATAGCCATGCTTGCCAAGCATCTGTAGAAAATGTAGAACGTGCTATTAATCGTTTCTTTGATAACTGCAAGAAAGGTAAACCTGGTAAAAAAGGATATCCGCGTTTCAAGAAACATAGCCGTTCAGTTGAATACAAGCAATCTGGGTGGAAATTGCATTCAACTAAAAGACGTATAACTTTTACCGATAAAAAAGGTATTGGGGAGTTAAAACTTTTAGGTAAATGGGGCATCCACACCTTTGATGAAAAACTGATAAAACGGGTGCGTATAGTTAAACGTGCCGATGGTTTTTATGTTCAGTTTTGCGTGAAGGTTGATAATACTGTAGCCGTACCTCAAACCAGTAACGAAGTTGGTATTGATGTTGGTTTAGAGTATTTTTATTCAGATAGCAACGGCAATCATGAAGAGAATCCCAGATTTTTACGTAAAGCTGAGAAAGATATAAAACGTTCTCAACGCAAGATTTATAAAAAAAAGAAGGGGTCATCTGGCAGAAGAAAAGCGCGTGGTGTTTATGCCCGTAAGCATTTGAGAGTAACAAGACAAAGGAATGAACACGCAAAACGACTTGCGCGTAACTTAACCCTGGCTAACGCTATGGTTGTCTTGGAAGACTTAAATGTAAGTGGCTTGGTAAGAAACCACAAGCTGGCTAAGAGTATTGTTGATGCATCTTGGTACCTTTTCCGCCAGTGGCTCGAATATTTTGGTAGCAAGTTTGGTCGGCAGGTAATTGCAGTAGCACCACACTATACATCTCAAGAATGTAGTAACTGCGGTATTAGAACTCAAAAAAGTTTAAGCACCCGGACACATTTTTGCTCAAGCTGCGGACACACCGAGCAACGTGATATTAATGCTGCTAAAGTAATTTTAAGTCGTGTAAACGGTAGGGGAGGGCATCCCCAAACTAACGCTAGTGGAGTTGTAGCCTCTGCTTCTATTGGTAGCAATACCTGTAAAAGTAAGCAACGACAGTGAAACTAGAATCCCCTTCAATTTATTGATGGGGAGTGTCAAAAATTTAGCCTTTATTTTTTTCTCTCATAACAACTAGATTTTTTCTAACAGTCTACTTAAGTAGACTTTGTTTTTAAGCCTGGGAATTTATTCCAAGGCGATTATTGCAACTGATGCAAGATGTCAGTTACAACCTAGCGAGCAAGATATTTTAGTTAATCCCTTCCCGGCTCTATGATTACCGATTAAAAAACCGCAGAGAGAGCGCAGAGGAAAGAGATAAAGAGAGATGCTATTACTCAGCCACGCAAAACCTCTCAGCATCGGAGAGAGGCTTTGAATTCTCCCCATTCCCGCTTTTGGGAAGGGGGCTGGGGGGTTAGGTTCTTTTCAATTTAAGGTAATAACGCTAAATATTAAGATTGCTTAAGCTACCTTCAAATGTGAAAATCAATAATTGAATCTTGCTTTAAATTAAACTTCAAATTAAAAACGCTCCCCTACAACTTTTCCTCAATCGTCATCATGTAAGCCGCAACTCTTCTAGATAAGACATCTTAACAGATAAACGGCTTTGTTACGGTTTAGGCACCCCTTGACAATAGACTTATTTCTAAATTTGTGCATAGGGTATTAAAATGAAGTTTCAACTACATACAGATTTTTTTGACGTTTTTACGTTAAGTAGCTAACAACTGAGGTTTGCCGTGTCTTCCCCTTCCCAAATCAGCGTTCCACAAATTGAATCTACCTCTTCCCAAACAACTCTTACCGAATCAAATACTTTTCCAAAACGTGCTTCTGGTGGTTTTGCGTTAATTGATAGCTTGAAGCGTCATGGGGTTGAGCATATCTTTGGCTATCCCGGTGGTGCTATTTTACCGATTTATGACGATCTATATAGAGATGAAGCGAATGGTGGCATCAAGCACATTCTAGTTCGACACGAACAAGGTGCCTCCCATGCTGCCGATGGTTACGCCCGCGCTAGTGGTAAAGTTGGTGTTTGTTTTGCTACTTCTGGCCCCGGTGCAACTAATTTAGTTACCGGCATTGCTACCGCTCATATGGATTCGGTACCGATGGTTGTTGTTACCGGACAGGTGGCGCGAACTTCGATTGGTACTGATGCGTTCCAAGAAACCGATATTTACGGAATTACACTACCGATTGTCAAGCATTCCTACGTAGTTCGCGACCCTAAAGACATGGCGCGGATTGTGGCGGAAGCTTTT
Organism: uncultured cyanobacterium; assembly: GCA_963740315.1. GTDB lineage: Bacteria > Cyanobacteriota > Cyanobacteriia > Cyanobacteriales > Nostocaceae > Rivularia. The sequence goes on along the minus strand of CAVUDP010000001.1, from coordinate 698,628 downwards.
CATATAGCCCTTAGTGGTCGTCCGGGGCCTGTTTTAATTGACGTTCCCAAAGATGTGGCGTTAGAGGAATTTGATTACACTCCCGTTGAACCGGGTTCCGTGAAATTATCGGGTTATCGTCCGACGGTGAAGGGAAATCCCCGACAAATCAATGCAGCTATTCAACTGATTCGCGAAAGCCGTCGTCCTTTGCTGTATGTAGGAGGTGGCGCGATTACTTCCGGCGCTCATGAGGAAGTTCAACAGTTAGCGGAATTATTTTCGATCCCCGTCACCACTACATTGATGGGTATCGGTTCTTTTGACGAACATCATCCGCTTGCCTTATCAATGTTGGGGATGCACGGTACCGCATATGCAAATTTTGCCGTTACCGATTGCGATTTATTAATTTGCGTTGGTGCAAGATTTGACGATCGCGTTACGGGTAAGTTGGATGAATTCGCTTCCCGCGCTAAGGTAATTCACATTGATATAGATCCGGCGGAAGTTGGTAAAAACCGCATTCCGGAAGTACCGATTGTTGGCGATGTCAAAAGAGTTTTAACAGAATTGCTGCGTCGATGCGAAGAAAGAAATATTAAGCAAGCACCAAACCAAACTCAAGAATGGTTGAATTTAATTAACAGTTGGAAGAAAGACTATCCTTTGGTGGTACCGCACCATGATGATAGTATTTCACCTCAAGAAGTAATTAGCGAAATTGCTCGTCAAGCACCCTACGCTTACTACACCACAGATGTCGGACAGCATCAAATGTGGGCGGCGCAATTCCTTAAAAATGGCCCCCGTCGCTGGATTTCCAGCGCTGGTTTGGGAACGATGGGTTTTGGGGTTCCCGCTGCAATGGGCGTAAAAGTCGCATTTCCCGACGAACAAGTTATCTGTATTAGCGGCGATGCTAGTTTCCAAATGAATTTGCAAGAATTGGGAACCCTTGCACAATACGGGATAAATGTTAAAACCGTAATTATTAACAACGGTTGGCAAGGAATGGTGCGTCAGTGGCAGCAAGCGTATTTCGGCGAACGTTATTCTAGTTCCAATATGGAAATAGGAATGCCAGATATCGAATTGCTGTGTAAAGCTTACGGCATCAAAGGCATAGTAATTGAAAAGCGAGAACAACTTGAAAGTGCGATCGCCGAAATTATTGCCCATAACGGTCCGGTTGTCGTCAATGCTCGCGTCACCAAAGATGAAAACTGCTACCCAATGGTTGGTCCCGGAAAGACTAACGCCCAAATGGTTGGTTTAGCCAAACAGCCACCAAAAGCATCTCAAGAGCCAGTTTATTGCGGTAATTGCGGTGCGAAGAATCAAAATGCAAATAACTTTTGTCCCGAATGCGGAACGAAGTTGTAAAAAATAGGTTTGTAGTAAGGACTTTAGTCCTCCAAAACTAGAGCTAAAGCTCTAACTACGAACTCGGAAATAGGTTTGTAGTAAGGACTTTAGTCCTCCAAAACTAGAGCTAAAGCTCTAACTACGAACTCGGAAATAGGTTTGTAGTAAGGACTTTAGTCCTCCAATTAGTCCTCCAAAACTAGAGCTAAAGCTCTAACTACGAACTCGGAAATAGGTTTGTAGTTAGGACTTTAGTCCTCCAAAACTAGAGCTAAAGCTCTAACTACGAACTCGGAAATAGGTTTGTAGTAAGGACTTTAGTCCTCCAAAACTAGAGCTAAAGCTCTAACTACGAACTCGGAAATAGGTTTGTAGTAAGGACTTTAGTCCTCCAAAACTAGAGCTAAAGCTCTAACTACGAACCTTGATATCAGCGTAAAATTGACTTTTAACCCAAATAATGCTATGAAAGTCCCGATAAACCTTCTTATTTATAAATAACAATTAGAGTGAATATATCTCCACCGAAGGAAAAATTGAATATCGGATGGCAGGGAGTTTTCTCGCTGTTTATGTATGTTCTCATGTATTTACCGATCGCGGTACTTGCTTTTTATAGTTTCAATCAGTCGCCTTATAGTGGGGCTTGGTCCGGATTTACTTGGGAATGGTACCAAAAGTTATTTACTGATGGGCGGATTCTATCGGCTTTACAAAATAGTTTGATAGTTGCTTTTAGTGCTGTGAGTATTTCTGCGGTATTAGGAACTTTGATGGCGGTGGGTTTGGCGCGTTATCGGTTTCCTTTAAAGGGATTATATCGAGGAATTTCTTATTTACCGTTGATCGTTCCCGATATTGCGATCGCGGTGGCTACTTTGGTTTTTCTGGCAGCGTTTGCAATTCGTTTGAGTATATGGACTATTGTTGCGGCTCATGTGGTATTTTGTTTGGCATATATCGCTCTTGTTGTTTCTTCTCGATTAACTAATTTAGATCCTCATTTAGAAGAAGCTGCATTAGATTTAGGGGCTACACCAATACAAGCTTTTATTAAAGTATTATTACCGCAATTGATGCCAGGAATTGTTGCTGGTTGCTTGTTAGCTTTTGTGCTTAGTTTGGATGACTTTCTAATTGCAAGTTTTACGGCTGGTAGCGGTTCAAATACTTTACCGATGGAAATTTTTAGCCGCATCAGAACGGGTGTAAAACCAGATATTAATGCTTTAAGCGTGATTTTAATAATAGTATCTGCAATTGTCGCTTTCGTTGCCGAATCAATTCGTGCTTCAGCTGATTCTAACAATCGTGATTATTGATAAATAGTTTATCCGATTAAAAAAATATTTCTGACTCTTTTCACGATGCTTTGAGAAAAGGAAAAAAGTAGTAAAAGAAGCAAAAACAAAACCGTAATTTTACTGTAATGTTTGCGATCGTTCCTAAAGATAAAGTTTATATATAATATTTGCTATCAGCAAACGCACCGATGGCGATTAGGCAATAATACTAATAAACTGGCAATAATCTCTTGCTTCTTTAATTACTAAAGACAAGCATGAGAAAATAAAAGCATTTTTCACACTTTTATAACTTGCCAAGCATTTTTTATGGCTAATAAAAACAAATCCCTTTTTAAATACGTAGTTTTGGCGATCGGTTGTCTGCTTGCTTTGTCTTTGATTCCTATGTGGATAACTCCAGCCCAAGCTGGTATAACTTTTAAGCCACCAGTAACATCTGCTCCGTCGCGTTCGACTGGAGGAGGTTCTCGCGGAGAAAGTTGTGCTATTGGCAAAGCTTCAAAATCTAATTCATCAGTTGTAAAACTGTTACCTAAATCGAACATCGGCTTAACAGTAGAGCAACGTCCATCAATAATGGTGTATGTGAGTGCAACTACTGCTCAAACAGCATTTTTTAGCATTCAAGATGAAAACTTCAACCATCATTACCAAACAAGTTTACAGCTACCCAAACAAGCAGGGGTAATGGAAATTAAACTTCCTGATTCAGTTCCAGCATTAAAAACTGGCACAAATTATCAGTATTCTTTGGTAATAATTTGCGGTGAAGATTTAGAACCGGATAGTCCCCTGGTTAGCGGTTGGATTCAACGAGTTGAACCGAGAAATGTGCTTAACCAAAAACCCTCTGTGGAACTAGCATCTCAACTAGCATCTGATGGTTTATGGTACGATGCGCTTTCTACTCTCGCCCAACTCAGAAAGTCGCAACCGTCGAACCAAGCTGTTGTTAATTCTTGGCAACAACTGTTAAATTCTGCTGGCTTAAGTGAAATTGCCCAAGAACCGTTAGTTAATTAACATGGATTGTGATGTGGTCATTTAAAGCGCTTTTATGGCAATGGCGTTTTGTCGCGATAACAACTTCTGCTGTGGCGTTAGCAGTAATTGCACTCAGCACGGCAGGATTATTTCAGCTTCTAGAGTGGACAACTTTAGAGGGTTTTTTCGCTATGCGTCCGTTGGAAAAGCCAGAAAAGCGAATTTTAATCGTCACTATTGATGAAAAGGACATTACCGAAGTAGGTAAATGGCCCGTTCCGGATGCCGTTTTGGCTAAGGCTCTGAAAAAAATCAACAAGCACCAGCCAGTAGCCATTGGGATGGATATTTATCGAGATTTACCAGTGGAACCCGGTCATCAGGAACTAGAATCGGTGATGCAAACCACACCGAATTTGGTTGGAATCAAAAAACTGCTAGGGGATGAAGTTGCACCATCCCCTACTTTGTCTAAACTCGACCAAATTGCACTTGCTGATTTGTTGTCAGACACAGATGGTAAAATTCGACGAGCGTTGCTATTTGCGGGGGATGAAAATGGCAAGACTTTTGTGAGTTTAGCGGCTTATTTAAGCATAATGTACTTAGAACAAAAAGGTATTGAGTTAGCAAGCGATGCGGAAGGAAAATCGGTGCGATTCGGTAAAGCGGTGACTCATTCATTAACTGGAAAAGAGTTTGCTTTCCGTGGTGCAGATTTAAATGGATACCAAATATTACTGAATTATCGCAGCTTAAAGAGTAATTTTGATACGGTAAGTTTGCGAGATGTTTTATCGGGTAATCTATCTGAAGAACAAGTGCGATCGCGTATCGTGCTAATAGGTACGACAGCCAAAAGTATTAATGACTATCATAATGTCGGCTACGCTCGTAATTTGAGAAACAAAGATGTTCGCATGGCTGGTGTGGTAATTCACGCGCATTTAGTCAGCCAAATTTTAAGCGCAGCATTAGATGGACGGGCGATAATAAATGTCTGGTCTTTAAAGCGGAATGGCTGTGGATTTTATGTTGGTCTTTTACTGGTAGTTACGTAAGTTGGCAGTTGCTGCAATTTAACTTTAAACGCAAGCGAATATTTTGGGGATTAAGCATATTAGGTATATCAGTTGCTGTCGGAATTCTAATTATTAGCAGCTATGGAAGTTTTCTGCTTGGTTGGTGGATTCCTATCGTTTCGCCTTTTGTGGCTCTTATTAGTTCGGCAATTATAGCTAGTAATTTTCATAAGCAGTGGCAATTGGAACAAGCTAATGAAAAGTTACAGGAATTGAATCGTACTTTGGAAGTCAAGGTAGAAGAGAGAACTAAAGAATTAGTTAAAGCAAAAGTTGCAGCAGATGTCGCTTCTCAAGCCAAAAGTGAGTTTTTAGCGAATATGAGCCATGAATTGCGAACACCTTTAAATGGAATTTTAGGTTACGCACAGATATTGCAACGATCGCAAAATATCGCCAAATCGGAATTAGATGGTGTGGGGATTATTTATCAATGCGGTTCCCATTTATTGACTTTAATTAACGATATTTTAGATTTATCAAAAATAGAAGCTCGCAAACTAGAATTGCATAATGGCGATATCAATTTCTCTTCATTTTTAATTGGAGTTGCCGAAATATGTCGCATTCGTGCCGAACAAAAAGGGATTGAGTTTAATTATCAACCAGATGCACAGCTTCCAGTAGCAATTAAGGCTGATGAAAAACGGTTGCGTCAAGTTCTGATTAATTTATTAGGAAATGCAATTAAGTTTACGTTATCAGGTGGAGTTACTTTTTCTATTCGGGTAATAGAACAAGGATTAGATAATTGTAAAATTCGCTTTGAAATTATCGATAGCGGTGTGGGAATGACACCGGAACAACTAAATAAAATCTTTTTACCTTTTGAACAAGTAGGAGATAAAAACAAACAAACAGAAGGTACGGGATTGGGATTGGCAATTAGCCGCAAAATTACTGAGTTAATGGGTAGTGAAATTAAGGTAGAAAGTAATTCTGGTTCGGGTAGTAAGTTTTGGTTCGATGCCGATTTAAAAGTTAGTCAGGAGGATATACAGCAACATTCAGATTTAATAAATACAAAAATTGTCGGTTTTAAAGGTAGCAAGCCTAATATTTTAATTGTGGACGATCGATGGGAAAATCGCTCAATTATGATTAATGTTTTAGAATCTATCGGTTTTTGCTGTTTTGAAGCAAGTAATGGTAAGGAGGGTTTAAAAAAAGCCGAAGACATCAAACCTGATTTAATTTTAACTGATATAACTATGCCAGAAATGGATGGTTTAGAAATGATGCAAATTCTTAGGAATAATCAAGAATTTAGTCAGGTACCAATTATAGTCTCATCTGCTAGCGTCTTTGAAAATGATATTAAGCAAACTTTCGCCGCTGGTGCCGATGAATTTTTACCAAAGCCGATACAAATAGATGAATTTTTGAAGTTTTTACAAAAGTATTTACAATTAGAGTGGATTTATGCCAAAAACGAAAAAAAAGAAGAACATATTAATCAAGGTATCGTCGATCGAGAAATAATCGTTCCTCCGGTAGCAGAGATTGAAAAACTATTTGATTTAGCTATGCGAGGAAATGTTAACGGGATAGAAAATTTATTAGATGGCTTAGAAAGTTCGGATAAAAATTATCAACCTTTCGTTACGAAAGTTCGACATCTTGCCGATAATTTTCAATTTAAACAAATTAGACAATATATTAAATCTTTCCAAGTGGAAAAAATATAACTATGATTTATTTAGAACAACCAATAATTTTAATTGTTGATGACAACCCCACTAATCTTAAAGTTTTATCTGGTGCGATCGCTGATTCTGGGTGGGAAATATTAGTCGCTACCGATGGCGAAAGTGCTATTGAACAAGCTGCATATGCTAAACCAGATTTAATCTTATTAGATGTAATGATGCCGGGAATTAATGGTTTTGAAACTTGCGATCGACTCAAATTAAATCCCGCAACTTGTGAAATCCCAATAATTTTTATGACGGCGCTTACCGATACGGTAGACAAGGTAAAAGGGCTTTCTTTAGGGGCTGTAGATTATATTACCAAACCGTTCCACACAGAAGAAGTATTAGCGCGGGTAAACGTACATTTAAAAATGCGCGGTTTGAACCAAGAATTAGCAGCGCAGAAAAATGATTTAGAGAAACGAGTAGAAGAGCGTACAGGTGAATTAAAAACGGCTCTGTCGGAGTTGCAAGAATCTCAATTACAGCTTGTACAAACAGAAAAAATGTCCGCTTTAGGTGAATTAGTAGCTGGAGTTGCTCACGAGATAAACAATCCCGTGAGTTTTATTGATGGTAATTTGGAATTCCTGGAAGAAAATACGTCCGATATAATTAAGCATTTACGGCTTTATCAAAATTACTATCCTAATCCACAATTAGAAATTTTAAAAAACGCAGAAGATATTGAATTAGACATCTTAATCGAAGATATACCGCAAATTATTTCTTCTATGAAAATAGGAGTAGAGCGTATTGGGAATATCAGTACCAGTCTGCGAACTTTTTCTCGTACTGATAGTTCATTGAAAGTAGCTTGTAATATTCACGAAGGAATTGAGAGTACTTTAATGATTCTCAAACATCGCTTGAAAGCTAACAATAAACGTCCGGAGATTAAAGTACTTAAAGATTATGCCGATTTACCATTAGTTAAGTGCTATTCCGGGCAATTAAATCAAGTATTTATGAATATTATTTCCAATTCTATAGATGCTTTAGATGATTATAACAGTCAGTTTTCTTATGAAGAAAAAAAGAAAAATGCTAGTAATATTATTGTTACAACTGAATTCGATTCTAGTAGCGATAAAGTAAGTATCTCATTTAAAGATAATGGCCCTGGAATACCAAGTGATGTCTTAAAAAGTATATTTGAACAGTTTTTTACTACAAAAAGTGTTGGCAAAGGAACAGGTTTGGGATTATCGATTAGCAGACAAATAGTAGAAGAGAAACATCAGGGTAAGTTAATTTGCAATTCCTTACCGGGAGAAGGAACAGAATTTGTTATCGAACTTCCGTTGGAATGAATTAAGTAAAAAATCAATTTGCATTTGTTGCGAAAAACAACGAAATTTACTCACGTGCATCTATTTTTTTGCTTTTATATGATTATATGTTTTAAGTTATTTAATATCATAACTACAGATTAACTTTCCCTGCATCTTTAGATGTGGGGATTATTAGTTATTAGACTGTATTTGCTCAATTTTAACTTTTAAACAATTTCTAATAACTTATAAAATTAAACTCATATAGCAGTTTTCAATTGAACCTAATACATTCTAAACCTCACCCCGTCCTCCGGACACCCCTCTCCTTATTAAGGAGAGGGGAAGGGGATGCTCCCCTCATTTTTATTTAAGTTATTATTAAATTCGATGAATTAATAAGTATCTAATTAATAGCATAAGCAATATTAAATTCTTCAAAATTGTAACAAATGCCCGATTTTTGGGAACTATAAATTTAAGGGTTTGATTGAATTTGTATAAAAATAACAATGAGAATAATATCAGGGTTGCTCTATTCGGTTGCTTTATGCTTACTTACGTCTAATTATCGGGTTGCTGCACAAATAGAAACGGATGGTACTCTAAGTGTAAATTCAGATGTAATCAAAAACGGCATAAATTTCAAAATAAATGGCGGTACAGTTAGAGGTAATAATTTATTTCATAGTTTCAAACAGTTTAATATTCTTACTGGGGGAGAAGCTTTTTTCAATAATGCTTCTAATATAAAGAATATTTTTACAAGAGTAACTGGTAATTCGATTTCTAATATTGATGGAATTATCAAAGCCAACGGTAGCGCAAATCTATTTTTAATCAATCCGAACGGAATTGTTTTTGGTAATAATGCAAGGTTAAATATTGGCGGTTCGTTTATTGGTACTAGTGCTAGCAGCATTAATTTTGCAGATGATACTTCTTTTAATGCTGCAACTCCTCAAGAAAAACCACTATTAACAATTAGCGTTCCCGCAGGTTTACAATTTGGTCAAAATTCCCAACCAATTATCGTAAATTCTCAAGCGCAATTAGAAGTAAAGCCGGGAAATACTTTAGCTTTAATTGGGGGAGATATTAAGATCGATGGCGGTATTCTCAAAAGCCCTCAAGGAAACATTGAGTTAGGTAGCGTTGATGCTGGAATAGTCGATATTAATTTCCCAGAAAGAACTCCAGGCTTCACTTTAAATTATGAAAATATACAATTTTTTAAAGATATTCAATTACAGCAAGCATTAATAGATGCTAGTGGTTTCAGCGGTAATTACATACAGTTGCAAGGAAGAAATATAACTGTAAATGATGGAGCGCGGGTTTTAATTCAAAACTTTGGATTTCAAAAAGCTGGAGATATTAAAATTAATGCAACTGAGTCTTTACAAGTATGGGGAATAAGTCCGGATAAGACTGTTAATACTAGTTTAATTAATCAAACTTTTGCAGGAGATGGTGGAGATATTACTGTTTCTAGTAAGCGTTTAGAAGTGCAAGATGGAGCAATTATCGAGACTAGAACTTATGGTACTGGGAAAAGCGGTAATTTAAATATTAGATCCCATGAATCCGTGCAGGTAAAAGGTGTTTCACAATTTAATCCTAGCTTCGTAAGTGGAATAAATGCAGCAACTTTTGCACAAGGGAATACAGGTGATGTCGTGCTATCAACAGCAAACTTATCTATTGAAGATGGAGCAAATGTTTCATCTTTAACTTTAGGAACTGGTAATGGTGGAGATGTAATCGTGAATGCATCTACATTAGAACTAATTGGCTATAGTCTAATTGCTAATAAGCCAAGTCTTTTGTCTGCTTCTAGTGTTAATGCCGGAAATGCTGGAAGCTTGAAAATCAATACATCTAAATTAAATATTTCCGGTGGAGCTAATGCTAATGCATCTACTTTAGCTAATGGTGATGGTGGAAATATTATTATTAATGCTTCCGAATCTATAAAAATAGATGGTTCGTTTGAACAATTTGGATTTCCTATACGTAGTAATATAAATTCTTCTGCTACTGTTTTACCGGAACAAGTAAGATTATTGTTAAATTTACCTTCTCTACCAAGCGGTGTATCAGGTGACGTAACTATACACACTCCCAATTTAAGTATTACTAATGGTGGACAAGTTAGCGTTACAAATCAAGGTGTAGGAGATGCGGGAAGGCTATATATTAATGCAAATTTCCTCAAGTTAGATCGACAAAGTAGTCTTGCAGCAGCGACAGCAGTAGGTAAAGGTGGGAATATTTTATTAGAAACGCGGGATTTACAACTCCGCAACAATAGTACTATCACTGCGACAGCTCGCGGTTCGGGGAATGGCGGTAATATCGAAATCAATACCGATACTCTTTTGGCTTTGGAAAACAGCGATATCACCGCAAATGCCGAAGATAATTTTGGCGGCAAAGTAATTATTAATGCTCAAGGTGTTTTCGGTATTCAGGAACGTAAAGAGCTTACATCTTTTAGCGATATTACTGCCAGTTCGGGGTTAGGAGCTTCTTTTAATGGTGTAGTGCAGTTAAATACTCCAGGAATTGACCCTAATTCTGCGGTAGTCGATTTACCAATGAATGCGATCGATCCAAGTAATCAAATTAGTGCTGGATGTGACAACAAGGTAACAACTTTACGATAACGGGTAGAGGAGGTTTACCAGAAAACCCTACAACGAAGTTAACAACGATAACATTATGGTCAGATTTACGGGTTCCCCAGTCAACACGCAGGGAATCGACAACCGAAAATACTGCATAAACTCCAATTATTGAAGCTACAGGTTTTGCAATAGATGAGTTTGGGCAAGTTGAATTAGTCGCAGAAATACCAAAAAGTTTTGAGAATTGGCAACAAATGCCTAATTGCGGGGAAGTATAAGTACAAGACAAATTATATTTTCCACAATGAAACGAATAATATCGGGGTTCAGCTATTCTGTTGCTTTATGCTTACTTCTGTGCAATCCAGTTGCAGCACAAATCGAAAGCGATATAGACAGCGTAGCTGAACGCACTTTAAGTGTAAATTCAGATGTCATCAAAAATGGGATTAATTTTAAGATAAATGGTGGTACTGCAAGAGGTAATAATTTATTTCACAGTTTCAAAAAGTTTAATATCCCAACTGGGGGAGAAGCTTTTTTCAATAATGCCGCTTCTATAGAGAATATCTTTACAAGAGTTACTGGTGGTTCGATTTCTAATATTGACGGAATTATCAAAGCCAACGGTAGCGCTAATCTATTTTTAATCAATCCCAACGGAATTATTTTCGGTGAAAATGCCAGATTAAATATTGGCGGTTCGTTTTTTGGTACCACTGCGGAAAATATTAAGTTTACGGAAGGTGAATTCAACGCCGTTAATCCGCAAGCACCACCATTATTAAAGATAAATGTTCCCGTTGGTTTACAAATGGGGACAAATCCGGGAAAGATTGAAGTCAAAGGCAGCGGACATAATTTAATTACAGAAGATATTAATTTTGCACCTTATATAAATCCTGGTAACACTAGTTCTTTACAAGTAGAGCTTGGTAAAACATTAGCGCTAATTGGAGGAAATATAAAACTTGATGGAGGTATTTTGAATGCAGAAACTGGAAGAGTTGAATTAAGCAGCGTTAAACAAGGAGTTGTAAATTTAAACCAGACTGCTGAAGGTTTTGCATTGAATATTTCTCCAAATTCAAGTTTAGGAAATATCCAATTATCCCAACAATCTTTAATAGACGTTGGAGGTGAAGGTGCTGGTGAGATTCAAGTTAATGGTAATTCTGTTAGCCTTGAAGATGGTTCCGTGTTATTTGTACAAAATCGCGGAATTCAGGCAGCAGGAGATATTAATATTAATGCAACTGAATTTTTAGAGATAAATGGGATTTCTAAAAATGGTCAAATTCGTAGTGGAATAATTAACGAAACTGTAGCCGGAAATAGCGGTAATATTAATGTTATTACACCACGTTTAATTATTCAAAATGGAGGCGGTATTGGGAATAGAACCTTTAATTCTGCCCCCGGTGGTAATATTTCTTTGATTGCTACCGAATTGATTAAAATCGGCGGAATTCCCGAAATTAATCCAGAACAATTTAGTGCTATTGCTTCAATTACTTTTGCAGACGGGAAAGCTGGAGATATATCTGTTAAAACGAGAAATTTATCTGTTTTGGATGGAGCAGCAGTCGCAACTACAAGCTTTGGTAACGGTAATGGTGGCAATATCGATATCAATGCTCAAAATATAGAAATAAAAGGTTCTGGTTTGGGTTTATTTGTAAATAGCACTATTGCTAGTTCAGCTTTTGGAAAAGGTAATGGTGGGAATATTAAGATTGATGTTAAAAATTTAGTTCTTGATGACAACGGAAATATAAATACTGTTAGTAATAGCGATGGGAATGCAGGTAATATCTTTATCGAGGCTACGGAATCAGTTCAATCACTTTACAGCACCACAATACAGTCAAGCGTTGAACCATATTTACTTTTGCAAAGTATATTTAACTTACCAACAGTTCCCGCAGGAAATGGTGGAAATATAATTATCAATACGCCATTTTTTATAGTAGCTGATGAAGGTGACATAAGTGTTAGTAATTTAGGATCGGGTAATGCCGGTATTCTAGAGATAAATGCAGATTTATTAAAGTTGGATAATTCAGGTAGTCTCTCTGCAACCACAATATTTGGTGAAGGTGGCAATATTTCATTAAATACCCAAAGCTTACAAATGCGTCGTGGTAGTAATATCAGCACGTCGGCAGGTGGTAGGGGAAATGGTGGCAATATTACGATAAATACTGATACTCTTGTGGCTTTGGAAAACAGCGATATTACTGCAAATGCCGAAAATAGTTTTGCTGGAAACGTAACTATTAATTCTCAAGGTATTTTCGGTACGCAGTTTAGAGAACAACTTACACCTCAAAGCGATATTACCGCAAGTTCTCAATTAGGGGCTTCTTTCAATGGTGTTGTTGAACTTAATACTCCAGGAATCGATCCCAATTCGGGTGTAAATGAATTGCCTACGAATGTTATTGATACTAGCAATCAAATCGCTTCCGGATGCTTAGCTCAACCGGGTAACACATTCGTTATAACTGGAAGAGGTGGAATGCCACAGAATCCCAGCCAAAATTTAATTTTAAACCGCACTTGGTACGATCTTCGCGATTTATCTGTACATCGCAACCAATCGGATAATATTACTCAAACTCCAGCATCAAAGCCGCGAAAAATTGTAGAAGCTACTACTTGGATACGTAATTCCGAAGGAGAAATTGAATTTGTTGCTTTGAATTCATCCGTTAGGGTACCGCAAATAGCAGCTTGTTCGTGAATGAGTAGTATTCGATTGCATTAATTCCGACGGGCTGTAGAGACGTAGCACTGCGGAGTCTCCCAAAGTATACCGAAAAAATGAACCAGTCAAAACTAATGAAAAGGACTAATAGTCTATTGCATTAAATAAATTTGACGTGTTTGTAGTAAGGGCTTAAGCCCAAAATCCGGAGCGCTAAAGCGCTTACTACGAACCTTTGTTACCCATCAAAACTAATGAAATGAACTAATAGTATTCCGCCACAATTATGAGCAGTATCCGGGAGCGATCGCGTCTCGCTGGCAGTAATAAGCTGTTGAAAATAATATTTACCCGTTTTTTAGCAATACAACGCCCCCCGATTTAAGAATTTCATCAAATTGACATCACATCGATATAGCATTGTCATATCGATCCTTTTACTTTTAATTCTCAATTATTAATGATAATATCTTTTAATAAAACCTGAAAATTATGAAGAGGCAATGACACACAGCAAAAACGACTACAACCAACAAATGGGTCAAGGATGGGGGTTTAATTTTTTTGGACAGAAATCTGAAACTCCACTATCTGAAAAAAAAACCTTTAAAAGTGACTCTTTATTGAATGCGGGCAAATCTTTCCCCTTAGCAATGTCTTGTGTGGGAGAGCGCTTAAGGATCGTCAAACTCAACGGGACAGAAGGTACAGCGCGTCGTCTAATTGGTATGGGTTTAGTTCCAGGAACCGAACTTCAAATCATTAACATTGCCGATGGTTCTATAATCGTCGCGCTTGGTGATAACCGCATTGGTTTGGGAGTTGGTTTGGCACAGAAAATCATGTGTACTAATTTATAAGCTATAAAAACAGCAAATTGCAGTTACAGTATTGAGATATTTTTGTAATAGTTATCAATAATACATGATTACGTGCAATAGTTATGTTATTAAAAATAAATCGCATTAAATAGAAAATGAGCGAAAAAAAACAACTGCGCGATTTAGCTGTGGGCTGTATGGGGCGGGTAACTGGCTATGAAAAAGCGAACCGTGGTTATAAAGGGAAATTGCTGGCGATGGGACTGACACCGGGTACAGAGTTTACCGTGACTCGCCATGCACCTCTAGGAGATCCTGTAGAAATCCACGTGCGTGGGTTCAAACTTAGTCTGCGTAGGGATGAAGCCAAAGCTCTATTTGTAGAGGAAATAGTACAGTGACGAAGCAGATAATTGCACTGGTAGGTAATCCCAACTGCGGCAAAACCACTTTGTTTAACGCTTTGACGGGTTCTAACCAAAGAACGGGTAACTGGAGTGGCGTGACAGTGGAGCGCAAAGAAGGCAAATATATCCACAATGGTAAAAACATTACTGTTGTCGATCTACCTGGAGTTTATTCTCTTGATGCCGAAGACAACGACACTGGACTTGATGAACTAATTGCGCGAGATTACTTACTTTCTAGTGAAGCGGATGTCATTGTTAATATTATTGATGCCTCCAACTTAGAGCGCAACCTGTATCTCACCACCCAAATCATGGAGATGCGCTTACCAATGATTGTGGCGTTGAACATGATCGATGTTGCCTCATCCCGCGAGATTAAAATAAATTCTAAAATACTTTCACAGCGTCTTGGTTGTCCGGTAATTCCGATGAGTGCAACATCAGGTAAGGGATTATCTGATTTACAGGATGCAATTAATCAATCTTTGTTGGATCTATCAGTACCACCAACCTACGTTGCTTATCCTGCCGTAATTGAAGATGCGATCGCCAGCCTCGTACCTTTTATTAGAGAACACAGCCCTAATCATACAGTAGCTCCTCGATGGACGGCTCTCAAACTTTTGGAATATGAGGATCGAATTGCTCCCCATTTGAGAAGTAAAGAATTAGAGCGGATAGTTGTTGAAGAACGGCGGAAAGTGCATCAAACCCTTGATGACGACTTGGATATTATCATTGCCGATAGTCGTTATACCTTTATTCGCGACTTAATTAAAGGTGCAGCCGAACGCAGTGGGGAAGTTAAAACTAATATTTCCGATAAAATCGACCAAGTTGTACTCAATCGCTGGTTGGGTATACCAGTTTTCTTGCTGGTGATGTACCTGATGTTCACCATATCGATTAATGTCGGTGGTGCTTTTATTGACTTTTTTGATATTACTTTTGCAACAATTTTTGTAGATGGTTTCGGTAAAATTTTAGAAAACTTGAATGCACCGGGATGGTTGATTGGACTGTTGGCACAGGGTGCTGGCGGTGGTATCCAGACGACAGCTACTTTTATTCCTCAAATTGGGATGATGTTTTTGTGTTTGTCGGTGTTAGAAGATACTGGCTATATGGCACGGGCTGCCTTTGTGATGGATCGGTTGATGCGCTTTATCGGGCTTCCGGGTAAATCCTTTGTACCGATGATCGTGGGTTTTGGCTGCAATATTCCGGGAATTATGGCAACGCGGACATTGGAAAATAAACGCGATCGCTTAATGACGGTAATGATGAACCCGTTTATGTCCTGTAGCGCTAGATTAGCAGTTTACGCTTTATTTTGTGGTGCTTTCTTCACCACTGGCAGTCAAAATATAGTATTAGGTCTTTACCTCTTGGGTATTATCGCCGCCATATTCACCGGACTGATTTTGAAAAATACTATCCTCCAAGGTGAAGCCGCGCCCTTTATCATGGAACTACCTCCATACCACATTCCTAAGATTAAAGGCGTGCTGTTGCGTACTTGGGAGCGACTCAAAGCTTTCATCACAAAAGCCGGGATTGCCATTGTAATTATGGTTATTGTCTTGGGCTTCATGAACTCCGTTGGTACTGATGGCACATTTGGCAAGCAAGATAGTGGAGATTCGATTCTCAGTGCCGCGAGTCGTACAGTTACACCAGTATTTACACCGATGGGCATTACTCAAGATAACTGGCCCGCTACCGTAGGTTTAATGTCAGGAATATTTGCAAAAGAAGTGATGGTTGGTACGTTGAATTCTCTGTATACGGGATTGGCAGAAACAACCAAAACAGAGCCGGAGCCAGAAAAATTTAGTTTTTGGGGTGGTATTAGTAAGGCATTTATTAGCATTCCAGAGAATTTAGCGCAACTTCCCGGTCAATTATTTGACCCCCTTGGTTTGAGTGCTGCTAATGTCTCGTCACAAAAGCAAGCAGCAGAAGCTCAAGGAGTGTCTGTTAGCACTTACGGGGAAATGTCCAAACTATTTAGTAGTAAATCTGCCGCATTCGCCTATCTGTTATTTGTATTACTATACTTTCCCTGCGTTTCTGCGACTGCTGCACTTTACCGCGAGACAAATTTGGGGTGGACGGTGTTCGCCGCTTGCTGGACTACTGGTTTAGCTTACTGGGCGGCGGTATTGTATTACCAAGTAGCAACAATAGGACAACATCCTAGTTCTTCTATTGCTTGGGTAGTGGGATTGTCTTTAGCTATGGCTGTGACGATTTTCGGACTAAAGATGTCACGCACCACTCGTAGACAAGAAGCAATAAATCACTAGTGGTCGATTGCATAATTTTTGATGGGTTCGTTTTGTCGTAAATGTCGGGAGACGTAGCAATGCTACGTCTCTACATGGTTTCGGGAAAACGAACCCGCCAAAACTAATTAATAGTTAATAACAAAGGAGGGAAGAGAAATGATATTAAATGAACTACAAAATTACCTTTCCCAACATAAAAAAGCTTCTCTTGCCGATATGAAACTCCATTTTCGCATGGATGGAAACGCTTTACGAGGAATGCTAAGTAAGTTAATTCGTAAAAATCGAGTCCGCAAAATGGAGGATGGGAAAAAATGTGGGGGATGTCACAGTTGTGATTCAGAAGCGATTGAATTTTATGAGTGGGTAGGATCGAGTGATGATAGTTTAAAACAGGTAATGACTACTACTAAGGTGCAGTAATTACAGCAACCCGACAGCGTGCTTGATTCAAATAAGACGAAAGGTGGATTAATTCAACTTTCATATATTAGTAAATTGTGTTTTTTTTCTTCGATCGCTGGTAACTTGTTTATTAGTTAGGTTAAATTATAAAATTGTGCGTTATGAATACCGATACAAGTAAGCAGCTAAAAATCGCGATTGTAGGTGCTGGTTTGGGAGGTTTGGCTTGTGCGATCGCGCTCCACAAAAAAGGCTACAACGTCCAAGTTTACGAGAAAGCCCAAGATTTTCGTCCCGTAGGTGGTGGTTTGGGTTTGCTGCCAAATGGTTTGAAGAGTTTGGATGCAATTGAATCTGGGATAGTTGAATCAATTAAAAATTCTGGTTGTCACGTAAAACAAACTGTTTTAAAAAATACTCAAGGTGAAACTATTCTCACAAATCCAGCTAATAAATTTGATAAATACGGCTTTCCTTTAATAACAGTTTGGTGGTGGCGATTGCAGCAAATTTTAGCATCAAAATTACCTAGAAATATTATTCATCTCAATCATCGCTGTACTGGTTTTTCCCAAGACGATCGAGGTGTAGATGTATATTTCGAGGGTAAAGAAACAATTCGCGCCGATTTGCTAATTGGTGCAGATGGTATAAAATCTGCGGTTAGGGAAAATTTAATTGCAGATGGCGAACCTCGTTATTTAAACAGTATGTCATGGCGTGCTGTGATTAAATGCAACCAACAAGTATTAAATCCCGGCGAGATGGCTTTTGTGAAGGGACATAGGGAATTTATGTTCTTATTAAATGTTGGTGATGGAGATATTGCTTGGCTTTACCGTCAACAATCACTACTATATTCTCTTTCTGCAAATAAAGATCGAGCAAAATCTCGCGTTTTGGATAAAATCGCTGAATGGGGAAAACCATTACGTTCTTTAGTAGAAGTAACTCCATCGGAGAGAATTTTAGAGGGAGGAATTTGCGATCGCGAACCAATAGATTCTTGGAGTAAAGGAAGAGTAACTTTATTGGGTGATGCAGCACATCCAATGGCTCCAGCTTTAGCACAAGGAACAAACAGTACTTTTGAAGATGCATGGGTGCTAGCAGACTGCTTATCAAATGCATCTGATTTCGGTGAAGCTTTTGCTAATTACGAACAGCGTCGCATTCCTCGGCTAAAAATTATTCAAACTCGCAGCGCAAAAGGAGAAATGCATTATTACGAAACCCAAAGCGAAAAATTGAAGAGAGAAAACGAAGAAAAGCCAGAAGAGATGACTGGGGAAGAATTTACAGATTGGTTGCATAATTATCAGCTTTAAACAGTTACCAGTTAACATCAGATGGAAATAGCATTATTGCGATAGGATACTCATAACCACGCTTTTGATTGAAATAGCTTGAATGGCTACACTTTTTAACCGATTTCACACCTGGTTGCTTGATAATCGGAAGACTTTGCTGTCTAGGTTTACGACTGATGAAAAAGAAACGCCAGAGCCTGAGAAGTCATTAATTGAACTACCACCGCATCTTGCATCTAAATTAATTGCAGCTGTGGATGAGTTACCTACCGATAACCCGGATATGGAAGCGATTCAGTCAACTTTAGATGAAGCTTTCGAGAAATGGCGCAGCAATCCCCAAGCGGCTGATAATTCTGTGGTTATTTTGAGTTCTCCCGTAACCACCGTGTCGCGTACTTTAACTGAAAGTTTACTGGATTGGGCATCGGAACGAGAAATACCACTGCGACCTTTACAATGGATTGGTAGACCAGAAAAAGCTGAAGATATTAAAACAAAGTTACAGCACCAATTAGGTAGAGGATTGGTAACAACATCAAAACAGCCGGAAGTTGTTGTTATTACTAATTTAAGCTGGTGTTTTTTGCGCTGCGTTGATGGCTTAGAAGGAATTGATTATTTACAAGATGTGCTGCTTCAAGATGATTCTCGATTTTGGGTAATTGGTGCGGGTAAAGTTGGTTGGGAATACCTCGATCATGTTTCTCATTTTAAAGCTTATTGTGGCGATTATTTAGAGTTACCCAGACTTACAGGAGAACAACTACAAGCATGGTTTGAACCGATTGTTGATGAATTTCAAATTAGTTTTGCTAAACCTAATATAGAATTTCCTAATAATAATGAAGAAGATGAAAGTCGTGAAAGTAGATATTTTGAAAAATTAGCAGATTTAAGCGAAGGAGTAAATACCGTAGCCGTACAAGTGTTTTTAAGTTCAATCCGCTATCAACCTGAAGATTCTGACAACCCCGAAAGCGATAACACCGAAGGAATTCTCGAAGCCCAAAATCCGGAATTACCTAATTTACCGCATTTAAGTGCAGACGAACACTATATTTTATATTCTTTATTGTTACACGGCGATTTAAATTTATCCGCACTTAGCGAGAGTTTGGGAGACGAAAAAACTTTAGTTAAAGGACAAGTACAAAGGTTGCGCCGTAAAGGTTTGGTAGAGCAAAAACATGAAATACTAACTATTAACCCAATTCATTATCCCCGACTAAAAAATGAATTAGCAAATAACAACTTTATTATTTATGAATCTGACTAATTGGTAAAGTATTGAGTATTGAGTATTGAGTATTGAGTATTGAGTTAAGAGTTAATAATAAATAAATATTATCTCCCCATCTCCTTGTCTCCCCATCTCCCCCGAACCCCATCTCCCCATCTCCCCCCTCTACCCCCTCTCCCCCATCACAAATATGACAAGCGTTTAAACCGACATAATATGAATACTCTATATTTTAATTTTATTAATTTCGTTTTAGCTCAATCTGCCGATGATGCAGCTAAAGAAACCGCCGAACAAACTAAACAACTCATCACTAAAATTACAACTTGGAAAATTGGTCAAGGATTGATTGTTGTCGCAATTTCCTATATTACTATCAAAGTTATTGACAAATTAATTATTTGGTTATCCGAACAAGTTGCTAAAGAATGGCGATTGCGAGTGAAGCAATTTTTACCTTTTTTTAGAATGATGGTTTTAACTTTCACCATCGTATTATTAATGAACTTATTTTTAAATATATCCCGCGAAAACTTAATTGCAGTTACGGGTACCGTCGCAGTAGCATTAGGTTTTGCCTTCAAAGACTACGTAAGTTCAATTATTGCCGGAATCATCGGTTTATTTGAAGCACCCTACCGAGTTGGCGATCGCATTCAAATCGAAGATTTTTACGGTGAGGTGATTGGTTATGGACTTAGGGGAATCCGCTTACAAACCCCAGAGGATAACGTTGTTACCATACCCCACAATAAAATCTGGACAACTGCCGTATCTAATGCCAACATGGGTGAGTTGGAAGCCCAGGTAATCACCGAGTTTTACTTTGCACACGAGATAGATGTTGAATTAGTAAAAAAAACATTGTATAGAGTCGCGCATACCAGTAAATACACGTATTTAAAACTTCCGATTTTAGTAATTGTAGAAGAAAAACCTTGGGGAACCTTGTTTAAACTCAAAAGTTATCCTCTAGATGCACGAGATGAATTTATTTACAAAACCGACTTGACAAGAAGAGCCAAACGAGAATTCACCAAACACAATTTGCCTTATCCCCGGTTGATGAATATGGAAGATAGTGAGTGAGGGATGGGGAGATGGGGGGATGGGGAGATGGGGGGATGGGGAGACAAGGAGATGGGGAGACAAGGAGATGGGGAGATGGTTGGTAGTGGGAGCAAGATGCTCCCTAGCTAGTCCAAGGGAGCAGGATGCTCCCACTACTGAAATCAACTTGATGCTCCCACTACTTAAATGAATTGGAATTACTATAATTCGTAATTCCTAACTATTCCCAATTTCCAATGCCCAATTCCCAATCCCCAATCCCTAATTCCCAATTTAATTACGAATTACGAATGAATACATTACAATTCGCGTTGGGAAGTAATAACATATCATCTGATAAACAGCGTAACCGGGGGAAGTCCTAAATGCTTTGGATTCAAGTCATTATATGTATAGCGCTGGTGATAGCAGTAAGTTCAAAACTTTCGCAAAGCGCCGATATGGTGGCTGAGAAGAGTGGTTTGGGACGTAATTGGGTAGGTGCTATTTTGCTGGCTGGCAGTACTTCTTTACCAGAGTTGGCTACTGGTGTGAGTGCGGTTAATTATCTGGATGCGCCAAATTTAGCTGCCGGAGGTATTTTTGGTAGCTGCTTGTTTAATTTAATGATTCTAGCAATATTAGATATTATTACCGGAGGTGGTCCGCTTTTTCAACAAGCGCAGATTAGTCACGGGTTAGCGGCTGGTTTGGGTAGCTTGATGTTAGGTGTTGCTGCGGCTGGGATATTTTTGGCGGGTAAAGGCTTAGATCCAGTATTGGGTTGGGTTGGTATTCCGACGATCGTGCTAATCGTACTTTACTTAATAAGCGCTCGTTTGATTGCCAAATTTGAATCGAGGCGACGCAACGAAGTGTTAGAGCAAGAAAGTGAAGCTTTTGAATACGCGCACGTTAAACCGCGAAAAGCGTATTTAATGTTTGCTTTATGTTCGTTGGCGATCGTAATACTTGGAGTATGGTTGGCTTGGTTGGGAGACAGAGTAGTGCAAGCAACGGGGTTGGAAGAAAGTTTTATTGGTTCGTTGTTAATCGCGATCACCACGTCACTTCCGGAAGTTGCTGCTGGAATCGCTGCGGTACGATTGGATGCTGTTGATTTAGCAATTTCTAACGTTTTTGGTTCCAATATTTTTAATATGGCAATTTTGGGAGTTTACGACGTTGTTTATATGAAAGGTGATTTATGGGCAAAAATAGGCAGCGTGCATATTTTCACCGCGATTATCGCAATGATGATGACTTCTCTGGCAATTGTCGGATTAATTTACCGCGCCACACGTCCATCAAGGCTGTATCTTACTTATGATGTTTTGGGGATAATTATTTTATATATTGGCGGTATGTATATTGTTTATTTAGGTTGAATCAGTTATCAATTATCAATGAACAATTATCAAATAATTGCTTGTAGGGTGTGTGACGGCTACGAGGAATTATCAAAACCCAACAAATAAACTAAGATTGCCGTCACGCACCAAAACAATTAATAATCAACAAATCACAATTCCTCTTCCTCTAAAGTGCTTGGGAATAAAATCCTATGCAGAAGCCCATCGGGAGCATCGCAATTTAAAAAAACATTTTACCCGTAACCTTGGAAGAGTGGGGCTATACAAACAATGACTGTTAATTTTTTAGATGAATTTGGTGCGTGACGGCAATATTAATGTATTTAGTTTGCTTTTATAATAGCTCGTAGCCGTCACACACTCTACAAATCACTAACTACTAACCATCGTTAATTGATAATTGATACTTGTTCATTGTTCGTTGATAACTGTTCTTCGGCATTTTTAACTAATTTATATGCAGATGATTCGGCAGACGGAATCATGCTGGCAATTCCAAAATTAAAGTTTAAAAGTTTGCTTTCTATATCTAAGGCTTTAATAGAGTTTTGAATCGTTTGGACTACTTCTGCTGCTTCTTCGGTTTGGGTATTCGCTAAAATTATTGCAAATTTTTCATCATCGTAGCGAGCAACGAAATCGGTGGAGTGCTTTTTGCATTTACACATAGTGTCAGCAATTTGACGCAAATATTCATCTTTAACTTGATGATCTAAGTTTGAAAAATCAATTTTACACAGAATTAAAGCAAGAGGTAATTGATACTTTTGCAATCGCTTCCATTCGCGCTGCAAGTATTCCTTAAAGTAGGCACGACTGGCAACTTTAGTTAAAACATCGCTAGAAGAAAGACTTTGTAATTCTCGATTTGCTGTTTCTAAACTTACTGTTAATCGACATTCTCGTTCAATTTGATGACGAGTTTCTAATATTGCCCATCTAGATGTTAATAAACGACTAACTCTACGTCCAAGTAAATCCCAATCAATAGGTTTTGTAATATAGTCGCTCGCTCCTACCTGTAAAGCTCGTTCAACTGATTCTTGGTCATCGAGAACTGTTATCATTAAAATCGGCGGACAGCGATCGCCCATAAGTGTTTGCAATTTGGTACAGCATTCAAAGCCATCCATTGCGGGCATCATGGCATCGAGTAAAATCATGTCTGGCGTTTGTTTTTGACAGATATCTAAACAATGTTGTCCGTTACAGGCTTCTATTACCTGATATCCCTGCTTCTCTATTGCTTTACGCAGAACTAATCGTAAAGTTTTTTGATCGTCTACGATCAGAATTTGGGGTGGCTTATTGCGATCGGGGTTATTCATGATGTTTCCTAATAGGATAATGTTGTTGCAAAGCTGCTTCTACCTGTTGGTACTCTGTATCAAGTTTTTTAATTAAAGTAGAAGCACCGAATGTAGTTCCAGAACGACCTATGGTTTCTAATTGGGTGCATACCTGAGCGAGCGATAGGGCACCAATGGTGATGCTTAGGGATCTCAAGGCATGGGCAGAATTACGTAGACTTTCAGCATCATCCTTATCCAGGGCACGGCAAATTCCTTGTAGTTCCGGCGGTGCATCTTCAAAGTAACTATCAATTAATTCCGCCATCATTTCATCCGCATCATCGCCTGCCATATCTTTTAAATCTTGCAAAATATCAGCATCAATAACTGCGGGGGCGATCGATTCCGATTTTTCTTTCTTCACCACAGCAGTAGAATCTGAGTCTCGATCTAATGGTTGCTGTAAATTTTTATAGTTATTGAAAATTTCAATCAAAGCATCAACGCGAATGGGTTTACTAATGTAATCATTCATTCCCGCATTGAGACATTCTTCCCTGTCACCATACATGGCGTTGGCAGTAATGGCAACAATCCAAGGACGTAATGGGGGCAACCATTCTTTGCAGATACAGCGAGTGGCTTGCAATCCGTCCATTTCCGGCATTTGTACGTCCATGAAAACAAGATCGTAATCTTGACGGCGCAAACAGGAGAGGGCTTCCAATCCATTACTAGCCACGTCCGCATGATAGCCCAATCGCTCTAACATATGTAAAGCTACCTTTTGATTTAAAGGCATATCTTCTACTAAAAGAATACTCAATGGTAGTTTTTCACTTAATTGCGAATCAAATTTAGACGGCGGGGATGTGCAAGATAAAATGGAAATCTGTTTGCCGCATAAAATACGAACGCAGGTATCGTAAAGTTGGGATTGTTTGATTGGTTTATTAAGTAGGGCAACAAATTCTGATTTGGCTGCTTGTTGTTGAGTTAATCCATCCACACAACTCAAAATTACTACGGGTAGTTGTTCGTAACCGGGTATAGAATGAATATGCGAACACAAACTTAAACCATCCATTCGCGGCATTCGCATATCCACGATCGCCATATCAAATTGTTCCCCGGAATTAATCAACTGCAAAGCTTGCAAACCAGATTCAGCAGTGAGAACAGTTACTCCCCATTTCTGTATTTGTAAAGCTAAAATTTTGCGGTTGGTATCATTGTCGTCTACTACCAACAACCGTTTACCAGCTATATTTGGTTGAATATCGTCAAGATTGGTAATGCAATTTGGTGCTGACTCGCCTGCAATCGTAAAATAAAATGTAGAACCGACTCCGTAAGTACTTTCCACCCACATCCTACCATCCATGATTTCGCTTAAGCGTTTGCTGATTGCTAAACCCAATCCAGTACCGCCATATTGACGAGTCATAGAAGCATCAATTTGGGTAAACGGTTTAAATAATCGGTTGATTCTATCTTCAGGAATACCAATCCCCGTATCCTTAACGGCAAATTGAATTTGATAATTATTTGTTGATAAATTACTGTTTAATTGTTTTGCAGTTACAGAAACAACCACTTCACCAACTTGGGTAAATTTAACCGCATTAGTCAGTAAATTCGTTAAAATTTGTCGCACTCGCGTTACATCTCCAATAATGCAAGTTGGAGTTTGGGAATCGATCGTGTACGCTAAATTTAAGTTTTTAGCCGCAGCTTGAGAAGTTAATAAATCTAAAGATTCTTCTACACAATTACGTAAATTAAACTGAATTTTCTCCAAATCCAACATATCCGATTCAATTTTAGAAAAATCTAAAATATCGTTAATAATAGCTAGCAATGTATCGCTGCTGCTGCGGATAGTTTCGACAAAATCCAACTGTCGGGGAGTCAAATCCATATCCAGCAACAGCCCGCTCATACCAATCACCGCATTCATTGGCGTGCGGATTTCATGACTCATCATTGCTAAAAACTCACTTTTCGCTCGGTTAGCAGCTTCAGCACCAAGTTTTGCTTGTTCCAACTGACTATTTTTGATCGTGAGTTCCTGTTTTTGTTGAGTTTCTTGTTCCAAAAGATGAGCTTGAGCAAGAGCAATTCCCACCTGAGCGGCGACAGATTCTAATAACTCAATTTCATCCCTAGTCCACTGACGATAATAATTACATTGATGCAATCCGATAACGCCATTACATTCACCTTGATAGGAAGTGCGAATTGCCAACATAGATTTGATTTGCATTTCCGCACAGATATCTCTAGCAGCTGCTAATAAAGGTTCCGTAAAAACATTTGATGTTGCGATCGCGCTATCTTGAGATAACATTTTCTCAGCGTGAGGATTACCAACGATTGGTATTTGATAGTGTCGCATCGAAGGTATCCCTGGTTCTAAATATTCCACCACAGTAGGAATCTGATTAATCGAAGCCGGTATATACTTATGAATTAAACAGCGATTCACCTTAAAAGCATTTGCAATTTGAATTGCAGTAGTTTCAAAAATTTGTTTTGCATCTAAACTGCGGCGAACTTCATTGGTAATTTGTTTGAGTAACAAAGCGCGATGAAATTGTTGTTTCAAAGCTTGTTCTGCTTGTTCGCGTTCAATTTGGCTACCAACCCATTGCGCCATTAACTTTAATAATCCCCTGTATGCATTTTGAAACTTTTGCTGTCGCGGTTTGAGGCTAGCAAACGAAAGAGTACTGTGAACTTTACCTGCGACTAATACCCGTGCCCCGATATAAGATTCCATACCAAATCTTATATAGCCGGGATGATTGCACCAAGAAGAATTTTTACTATGTGTAATTATCAAAGGTTCATCATTTTCCAGCACTTCGGAAGACAAAGTTTGCTCCAATTCCACACTATATCCCGCACACAGAGAATCATCCGGAGTCTTTGCTATAGTTACGTTATAGCGGTTATCTTCAATTTGCGCCAAAATGCCAAACTCCAAACCAAATGTTTGACATCCCATTGCTAATAAATATTGAATCCGTTGTTCAAAATCGAAATTACGAGCTACTGCTACCTCATAAAGCGTCCGTAAAAATGCTTCACTTTCTTTAAGTTCTATTTGAATTCGTTTATTTTCTTGCTGACTTTGAATATCTTGAATCGCTACAATTAAATAGTTAGCAACTTCAGTAATTGTATTAATTTCATACTCGCTCCACTTCCGGGGTTGCGAGGAATAAAAACCAAGTATACCAATCAAGCCACTTGAATCTTTTAAGGGTATTTCTAAAATAGCTTGATTGCCAAATTTTAAAATATCGGATGTTAAAGATGCTAAACGTTTATCTTGAGCAACATCCTCAACAATAAACTTTTGTCCGTTTATTAAAGTAAAAAAATAATCTGGAACGGCGGTTGAGTCAATAGTGAAGCCTTTTAGTTGTAGCGTATCCGGTATCTCCACAGCATGAGTAACGGTTAAAATACCGTTGCTATCGATATTTGAAAAACC
This sequence comes from uncultured cyanobacterium, assembly GCA_963740315.1. Taxonomy (GTDB): domain Bacteria; phylum Cyanobacteriota; class Cyanobacteriia; order Cyanobacteriales; family Nostocaceae; genus Rivularia. The sequence goes on along the minus strand of CAVUDP010000001.1, from coordinate 671,903 downwards.
AACTTTTAAATTGGGGAAATATCTATTAAGTTGTTTGATAGTATCTTGAATTATTTCATCAACAGACATTCCTAAAGGAGCGCCATTCAAAATTGTATTAAGTAATTTCAAACGGTTTTGACTTAAAACCAGCACTTCTTCAGCTTGTTTGCGCCCAATAACCTCTTGCTTTAATTCCTGCTTTGCCTCTAATAATAATTTGCCTAAAAAGAAAATTGTCGCGATCGCTAAGAGCAAACTAGCAAGCAACCCAGAATCAAAATACTTACCGAAATCTAGCGATGTTAATGATTCAATCAGTTTTAACCAATAGTTTTCAATCGCGGAAAAATCAAGATTATAGAAGAATAAGTACACCGTTACGTAGTAGATGCGATATAACTTACTACATATAGCTTATACTGTGACTTTATGAGTTCAGAAGATATACGGACAACTGCGAACGGTTGATATTTCTGATTTTCAATTTAAGTGTAGATACGTAAATTTAAAAATTTAAGATGTTAAGGTTGTGACCAAAATTCCATAAGATAATTGTTGAAATCTTTTCTTACGGTTGCTATTCGCTAATATTTCTAATGTTTGTGCCATATTGACTGTAACTAAATAAACAGGTTGTAATTATATGCAAGCTAATTATAAGTGAAAGGAATATATGATATGAATTATAGCCTTTTTAATTAAAGCAGAAATATCCTTTTTTGGGATAATAGTGGATTATATGTTCCCATCATTGGGATGAGTACAATCCATGACCCAAGATATATACAACTAATTAAAGAACTGGTTAACGCTCGGTCGCAACGTAACATCACACAAGTTATGCTTGCACAAAGGCTTGGACAACATCAGTCATATGTTGCCAAAATTGAAGGTCTTGAGCGTAGGCTAGATATTATAGAATTATTTGACTGGCTTCAAGGACTTGATTACGAACCTCAGAAATTTTTTCAAGATATCGGTTGGTTTCCTGGAGAAAATAGAGTAATTCCTCTTCCTTTAAAAGGAAGTATAAGAAAGCATAAGAATGGAATATTTCAGCAACTTGTTTGGGAAGGGCAGATTAAGGAAGTATTTTTGGAAGCAATTACGGAAACACAGTATTTAAAAGTTGAAGAGTACGTGTCTAATCTTTTTGCCGGATTGAATGTATCGCGTCCAAAACTTAAAAATCGTGAAGCAATTACTCAAGCTTTAGAGTTTGCAGTCAATGAACTTCCTGACCTTAATCCAAGTGACATTTATCAACATATTATTTACAGAATATATCTGAGAGAATACAGAAAATCTAAACCCGAACAAAGTTGGGTTAGAGCGGGTGGAGAAGCTTTAGAATTGTTTATAGAACGACGTTATTCCCCTGTTTTAGAGTCCTATGAAATTAGCATAAAAGCACTTCTTTCTTCAAAAGCTAAAGCGGAAGTTTTAAAGGAAATGGGATTAGCAGGAAAAGTTGGAGATTCAAAACTTGATTTAGTTCTTTATGGTAATTATGAAGGACAAAAAGTGGTATTCGGAGGTGTACATAGTAAAGCTTCTTTAGCCGAGCGAGTTTCTGATGATGTCCCTTGTAGCGAAGCTATGATGAAACAAGGATTCACTAGCTTTCTTTATACGTTCGATTCAAAATCCTTTCCACCTCCTGCTGGGGATCTTGTTAATCGAGGTGAGATGGGAACTAACGAACAGCCTTCAGATAAACGTAGATATATCGAGGAACATGGCTCATTTGATGCTTGTTTTTCTTACAATTTGAGAACAATTCCGAGCTTAAAGTCTACACCGAGCGGAAAACGTATATTCGTTTGCTCGTTAAAACCAGCAGAGGATGTTTTTCCATCAAAAATTGTTGCTGCATGGGAGAAATACAAAAATAATTTATAAATCAAGACATAATTGGTAGGATAATTCTTCTATTCTTGTTTGAGATTTCCTACAGTTTTTTTCATTTAATTCAAAGCCAATGTAATCGAAGCCTTTAACGATCGCAGCTATTGCTGTTGTACCGCTTCCCATAAATGGATCGAGTACTATTCCTTTTTGAATACCACTTGATTCAATACAAGTAACAGGTAAACTCAAAGGAAAAGTACTCGTATGTCCTTTATTTTGATTAGAGTCAGGTTTTAAATCCCATACTGAAGGACATGGTGGTTTTGTCCGAAAACTATGTGTTTCATTTTTAGCAATAATATAAATCGATTCATGCTTACGATGCGGTCTACGACATCTACCTTCTGGCATAGCTTTTCTTTTTGTCCAAATAATTTCACCTCGGTAATACATACCGCGATCGCACAAGTTAAGGATAATTCTGTAAGGTAAAGAAAGAAGATTACCGTAGGTTAGCCAACCGACTTCTTTTTCTATAAAAGCACGTCGTCTTCCTCTATTTTTAGTGTAAGCAGAGTTAGTTGGTGCTAATCCATTACCATTTGCACCTAATGTTGAATATTTCAAATCATCCAACTTCCAATTAATAGGAGTATTGTAAGCATCACCTATATTAAGCCACAAAATTCCGGTAGGCTTTATAACCCGCATTACCTCAAGTAGTATTTGAGTTAAATTATTAATATATTCTCTTGGATCTTCCTCCAATCCAATTCCTTCGTCACCTCTTTGTCCCCAGTAAGGAGGACTAGTAATAGCAATATCAATACAATTGTCCGGTATCTGCTTTAGACCATCCAAGCAGTCCATATGATATATCTGATTTCTTTCAAATTCTCCAATCATATTTTTAAACTGCTTGCTATGAATATAGGCTAATTATTACAGCTTTTATAACATATCGTATTTAGCGTGTATACCAATGAGATAAAAATAATATAACAAAGATTTTAGAATAATTTTTGATTGCTTTGCAGAATGCAGGATAGTATATCTACAGAACTATCCCATTATAATTAAAAGCATTATCCCAAACGTAATCAATAACTTTTTTCGCATCATTAAGAGGAAGAACGTTACAAAATCCTCCATTGTCGTAATTTAATAATGGAATTTCTGGTAAATTCTCTTCAGCTACACCATTTTTAATTACCTTACCGCGAATCGCTGCTAAATTATCCAAAGGTCCGTGAATATCAAAGTTGATTGCAGTACCCAGCTTTTTCTGCATCCAAGCTTCAATACGAGCATCTAATTCTTCAGGTTTGAGTGAATTCTTACTAATCAACAGATGGTAATATACAAGAATGATTTCTTTACACTCCTCTTCCTCCGCTAAATCGATAAACGTTTGAAAAACGCTGTCATTATTGCCTAAATTTTTGAAGAAAAGCGTTTCTGTCACATCATTTTGAAACTTGATTCTCTTACTTTTATAATTACTATATTGTTTAAAAGCGAATCCACCCAAAGCCATTCCTAATGATAAAGTAGCGACTAAAAGAGGCATTACATTTCTGACTTGAGATTCTTCAACCTTTAACTCTTCTATCAAAGGTTCTGCATTTAATGCGAATAAAATTGCCGCAATTAGTAACAATATATTTGGTAATGCTCTTAAAATCAAAGGAATCGCAGCACCGATCGCGGGAATTCCAAATAATAATCTGTCTTTCCAAGTCATGCTGGTAGTAACATTAGGAAAAAGCAAGTCAATATCGAGTTTAGGAATATTTTTATAGAAATAAACATACATTTTACCGGGAACAAATTTACGTTCTTTTCTTTTCTCTTTTTTACCGCGAAAATAAGCTGCTTCCTTAAATTTAATCAATAAAACAATTCTTTCAAAAATATCAATTCTCTTTTCCTTCTTCCAAAAAAAGAACTTTTTCTGCATAATTGTTTTATAAGAATCGCCCCGATAGTAGCAGATAAACCGATCGAAATCATCAAAGTCAACTTCAGTTTTTAAATCAATCAAAGATGTTTTACCCAATGATTGTTTTACATCATATTCGGGTAATTTAATATAATTTGCCCTTGCTAAAATATTATTGAATCCATCAACTACGCTTGATTCCATTGCGTCATATTGCTCGAAACTCGGTGGAACTAAAGCTTCAACATCCGCATTCGGGTTAAAAGGCACATAATTATCTTTAATAGCTTCCAGCGTCTTGTGAAAGCGAAAGTGGTAATATGACGATAATATTTCGCAAAAATCTTTAAACTTTTGAGTTTCAGCAGCATTTAACTGACCATCATCCAAACAAAGTTTGATAATATCGCTGCGACGGTAGGGAATAAACGCTTCTCGATTTTCGTGAACTGTCATAAATTGAAGTGAAGAAGGAATCTAACTTAAATTAATTTACTTGATTAAAAGCAATATTTAAATAGCATCCACTAACTTTGACACGAATTACCAGTATCTAAAGTAAGAAATAATTTATTTTTTGCGATTGAATTTTGAAACCTGTAAGATTTGCCTAATCTGTAATAGGCATCTCCGGAAAACATTTGGTAAAGGAAGATGGAGGAATCGAACCCCTAAGTTGTTACCTTACTCTGGTTTTCTTTTTGCAGTTGCCGTCCATTCAGCAGCATCTTCCATAAAGGGGTGTCTGACAGGACTTGAACCCGCTAATTACTTGTTCCACCTTCCGACCACTTTGACTTCAAACACCATCAGTGGAGAAAAGGGGATTTGTTCGCGGAGCGTGTCCGCCAGGACATACCCCTAACATAGAGGCGTGCAAGGCGGACGCTCTATCCAATTGAGCTATGACCCCATAAAGTAGGAATGTTAGATTCACTCCTATAAAAAACAAAGACCAAAATGTCTCTGCAATACCCCTGACTGGATTTGAACCAGCAACTTCCAAATTTTAAGTTTGGCACCTCTTCCAATTGGGTTACAGGGGCAAGGTGGGTCGTCAGAGACTCGAACTCTGAACTTTCCGGTTAAAAGCCGGATGCTCTGCCTGCTTGAGCTAACGACCCATAAATCCAAGTGGCAGCATTTATTAAGTGGGTATGCCTTCATTATTTGTGTCATTGCGTTAGCGCAGCGTGTCCGATAGGACATACGAAGTGAAGCAATCCCAAACGCCTGCGATTGCTTCGTTTCGCTTCGCTGCACTCGCAATGACAATATACAATTTATTTTGCATAAGTACTTAACTGCGCTACAGGATAATACTGCTGGTGGGAGTTGAACCCACAACGCCTGGTTCCTAAGACCAGCGCCTCTTCCAATTGGGCTACAGCAGCATAAGCTGGGAAGGAAGGGATCGAACCTTCAAATTTCGCATTCAAAGTGCGACGGCTTTACCTATTTGCCTACTTCCCAATAACTGCCCTAGTAGGAATCGAACCTACAACCTCGCGGTTAACAGCCGCTTGCTCTGCCAATTGAGCTATAGGGCAATGAGTCCCCCAGGTCAGAATTGAACTGACGACCTCCTGTTCTTCAAACAGGCGCTACTACCAACTGAGCTACCAGGGGATAAAGAAGGAAAGATGGATATTACCAAATGAACTGGTTCAGCATCTCAAGCCAGACATTTCAACATCTTTCCCATGTAACGAGAACGGTAGGACTTGAACCTACAATCTTCAGTTTCGTAGACTGACGTGTTATCCAGTTACACCACGTTCTCAGGCGGAGAGGACAGGATTTGAACCTGTAATGGATTTAACCATGACTGTTTAGCAAACAGCTTACCTTACCAATAGCGACCTCTCCGTAATGGGCTGGGTAGGATTTGAACCTACGTGGCACAGAGGCATCCGTTTTACAGACGGTTTCCTTCGACCTGACTTGGATACCAACCCATTTTTACAGTGCCGACGACACCGCAAACGCAGAGACTAGGGCTTGTACCTAGAACAACAGTTTTGGAGACTGTGGTGTTGCCAATTACACTATCTCTGCATTTGGTAGCAGTGATGGGAATTGTTAGCGGAGCGTGTCCGCAAGGACATACCCACATCCACCAAGTTATGAGCTTGGGGCTTTACCATTAAGCTACACTGCAACATTTGGAGTCCGGGGTGGGATTTTAACCCACGATTGTCGGTGTTGCAGACCGATGCCTTAAACACTTGGCTACCCAGACATAATTGAAGCCTTGACAGAAATTACACCCGATCGCTCTCTAACTAAAAATCAGAGACAAGGCTACACGGGGATGACGGGATTCAAACCCGCGACTTCCTGTTCGACAGACAGGCGCTTCTTACAACTGAAGCTCAACCCCATACATGGCAATTCAATTTTCATGGTTCGGATGGGTTAATGTCAGCGGTTTGTAGTTGCTGTATTACCCTTGTAACCTAATACTACATTGCGTATTACGAATGTGTCAAGGGGGTACTACATTTTTTTTTGAGATGGGCTGCGAAAGTTTTGGCAAATAGAACCATAAATAGTTGTATAGTAAGGGTTATAGCTTATGAAAATTTGTTTCAAAATTGTTCTAAATACAATCAAAAACCCGGCTTATTGAAAAACCGGGTTACTTGAAGTAAGTTGAATTTTATTGAAGTGTGTTTGATTGGCACAAATATTCGTACTACAACATTTTTATATCTTCCCCCTCTTCCCCCTCTTCTAAATATTATTCTTACCTTATCGCCAACGACATTTTACGATTTGGCGGCGGAAAGGCTTTATCGAGTTCGGTTAAATCTTCTTGGGTAAGTTGAATATCTAAAGCTGCACTATTCTCTTTAACGTGCGTTGGATTGCTGGCTTTGGGAATTGCGATTATTCCTTGTTGTTGAAGCAGCCAAGCTAAAGCAATTTGTGCGGGAGTCGCATTGTGTCGCGAAGCAACTGATTTTAACTGTGAATTATTTAAGATAGCCTTTTGCTCGATTGGTGAATACGCCATAATCGGTATATTATTTTGGCGACACCAAGGAAGCAAATCCCATTCAATACCGCGACGCGCCAAATTATATAAAACTTGATTTGTGGCAATTTGCTTACCATTTGGTAAATTAATTGCCTTTTTCATGTCATCTGCATCGAAATTACTTACACCGTAATCCCGAATTTTCCCGGCTTGCTTGAGCGATTCAAAGGCTTCCAACGTTTCAGAAAGCGGTGTCGAACTTCGCCAATGTAGTAAATATAAATCAATGCAATCGGTTTTGAGTCGTTTTAAACTGCGATCGCAAGCTTCAACTGCTCCTTTCCGACTGGCATTGTGTGGATATACCTTACTTACCAGATAAACTTCTTCGCGACGATTGGCGATCGCTTCACCAACAACTTCTTCGGCACCACCTTCACCGTACATTTCGGCGGTGTCGATGAGCGTCATTCCCATATCTAAACCCAGACGCAATGCCGCAATTTCAGCATCTTTTTGACTGATGTCTTCACCCATTCGCCAAGTTCCCTGTCCTAAAATGGGGATTTCTCTTCCTGATGGTAGATGTATTTTTTTCATTTTTTAGTTCTTCCTGTGGGGTTTCATTTAATAGGTAAAGTCAGGTAAATACAATTAATGATTAAACTACTTTTTTCTTATATTTTAAAGTTAAAAATTATTGGTGTTGTTGGTTTGATATATAGAATTTGCTTGTTATGTACCACAAATGCTGGATAAGACGTAGCACTGCTACGTCTCTACATTAATATCAACTTAAAAACAATTTATAAGCTGGATTTTTATTTTCATCCCAATACTGATAACCTAAAGTGTCTAAAAATGCCTGCCATTCTTGCATTTCTTCTGGCGGAACCTGCATTCCTACAACTATTCTGCCGTAATCCGAGCCATTGTTTCGGTAGTGAAATAAACTAATATTCCAATTAGGACTCATCGAACCTACAAACTGCATTAATGCACCCGGACGTTCGGGAAATTCAAAACGATATAATAACTCATTGTGAGCTAATGGCGATCGCCCTCCTACCATGTGACGCAAATGCATTTTCGTTAATTCGTCGTCGGTTAAGTCGATGATGGGAAAACCGCAATTAGTTATAGTTTCAGCTATCTTTATTCCATCAGCACGGTTTTGAATTTGTACCCCGACAAAAATTTGGGCTTCCTTTTCTGAAGCAATGCGATAATTAAATTCGGTCAAATTGCGCTTGCCGATGCATTCACAAAACTTGTGCAGACTTCCCGGTTTTTCTGGAATTGTCACCGCAAAAATAGCTTCCCGACGTTCCCCAAATTCCGCACGCTCGGCAACAAACCGCAAACGATCAAAATTCATGTTAGCACCGCAGGCGATCGCGACTAAAGTTTCTCCTTCAATTCCTTCTCTTTCCACATAGGCTTTAGCACCAGCGATCGCTAATCCCCCCGCAGGTTCAACTATAGAGCGCGTATCTTGAAACACATCTTTAATCGCCGCACAGGTATCGTCGGTAGTTACCCGAATAATATCATCAACGTACTGCTGGCAAAGCTTAAAGGTTTCCTCTCCAACCTCTCGCACCGCTACACCATCGGCAAACAAACCTACCTGAGACAACCGCACCCGATGTCCAGCCTGCAAAGATTGATACATAGCATCGGCATCAATTGGCTCAACCCCAATAATCTTGATTTCCGGACGCAACCGCTTGACATAAGCCGCAATTCCCGAAATCAAACCACCACCACCAATTGCTACAAAGATTGCATGGATGGGTTTTTGATATTGCCGTAAAATTTCCATACCAATCGTACCTTGTCCCGCTATCACATGAGGGTCATCAAAGGGATGAATAAATGTTAAGTTCTTTTGGGTTCCTAATTCACGAGCATATCCACAAGCATCGTCATAAGTATCGCCATGTAAAACCACCTCACCACCCCGCGCTTTCACAGCATCAATCTTCACTTGAGGAGTTGTTTTCGGCATCACAATAATTGCGCGAGTACCCAACTTTGAAGCAGCTAAAGCCACACCTTGAGCGTGGTTTCCCGCAGAAGCCGCAATTACACCTTGTTGCAGCATTTCCGGTGTCAGGCTTGCCATTTTGTTGTAAGCACCGCGCAGTTTAAAAGAGAACACCGATTGCATATCTTCGCGTTTGAGCAAAAGGTTGTTGTTTAGGCGTTTTGAGAGTAATGGAGCGATTTCTAAAGGTGATTCTTGAGCAACATCGTATACGCGAGCGGTCAGAATTTGTACGAGGTAGTCGCAGAGCATGGGGAACACTGTTAGGTAGATGCTGTATGAAGGTTTATTTTACGGTAGTTTGGGTAGTTTTGTTGAGGTGGGAGGGGGGAGAGTTTTTATAGGTAATCTTAGAAAAGGAAGTAAGAATTATAAAACCGCAGAGACGCTGAGAGCGCGGAGGTAAGAGGTTTTTAGAGATGGTAATGTTGTATGATTTAATAGGGACTTTATTAGATATTGAATTGAATAGTTAATTAGGTTGATTATGATTAATTTAGATAATATTCACTCGCTGACGGACTTTAAACGTAATGTTAAGCAATTCCTAGAGCGGATTAAAGCTACTAAATCACCTTTAGTGCTGACTGTGAATGGTAGAGCGGAAGTTGTGGTTCAAGATGCAAGTGCGTTTCAGGAAATGATAGATAAGCTTGAGCGTACAGAGGAAGAATTGCGACAGTTGAAATTGGAGAGTTTGAAGCGTGGAGAAAGTGTAAGTTAGGTTAGAAGTATTAGAATTTTGATAATGATTTGCTGTCTTCTTGTCATGATAAAAATATAGGTTAGTTGCTTTAAATTATGTCACCACTTAATCTCACTCTTACCAAAGATGATTTCATTAATTCTGGCTGGGAAGAGATAGTTAATAACAGCGAGAGGAAAGAATGTCTTGCTTATAATATGGCTTTCTGGGAAAAAGCCCAGGAAGCAAATGTAGCTGGTAATTTTAATGAAAAGGCTATTTTTGAGATACTCGCGGCAGTAACTGCTGCTGCAATTAAGCCAGAATCAAATGAGGAATTTTTTGCTCAAGTTTTCCAAAACCTTACAGATGAGCATCTAAATTTTCTTGCTGAAATTGCTTCTGAAATATCAGATCCAGAATTACAAGCACGAGTAGCAGATATTTTATGGGTAAGAAAGCGCGATCGCGAGATGGCTAAGTTAGCAGTTAATGCTTATTTACAGTCTGCGACAGAATTAGAAGATCCACAAAAGTGGAATCGTGCTTATGAAAGGATTGAAAGAGCGCTTCGATTATCACGCAGAATTCAATATCAAACTGATACAGTTTTTGCTCATATCGAGAAAGTTCTTGATTTTTACAAAGGGGAAGATCCATTGTGGTTTTCAGCAAAACTGATGGAGCTTTTGCTTGAATATAAGTTTGGAAAACCAACTAAATATGCTGCGTTAGCTGAAAAAGCTGCAAAATTAGCCGAATCCGAAAATGATTGGCGTAGAGCGAAAAATTATTGGGAAATTAAGGCACAATGGCATTCTATCGAAAAAAATGATCAACAACAGCTTACTGCTTTGATGTTAGCTGCTGAAACTTATGTTAAGGAAGCTGAAGATGCTCTCAAAGAGACACCTCCAAGGTACTTTGCTGCATCGCATTTTATGCAGAAAGCTTACGAAGCTTTTAAAAGGATTCCAGCTAAAAAGGAAGATAAAATTAAAATTGCAGCGAAAGCAAGAGCAGAAGAAATACATAAAATCCTTCTTGAGTATCAAGAGGAATCTACAGAAGAATTCATGTCTTTTTCTCAGGAAATTAATATTAGTAATGAAGTAGAACAAGCTAAAGCGTATGTCAGAGGAAAAGAATTTAACGATGCTATTTTTGCTTTGACTTTATTAGGTGCTTCGCCTAAATTGTCATATCTTCGACAACAGGTACAAGAAACCCGAGGATTATCTTCTTTCTTCCCAGCAGTAATAGTAAATGAAGTTGGTAAGGTTACAGCGCATCAACCAAGCCATTTCGATCAAGCTGAAGATGCAATTCGCTTTGAAATGTATCGGAGTGCAATATTTTATCAAAGACTTCATGCTCAAGCATACATTGAGTCAGCGAGATATCAGATAAACCTAGAACATAATGTACGGATTAACGATTTTATTTCTTTAATTTCCTATAGCCCCTTTGTACCACCAAATCGAGAATATTTGTTTGCAAAAGGACTTTACGCTGGACTAACCGGAGATTTCATCACCTCTACTCATATTCTTATTCCTCAAATTGAGAATTCCCTTCGTTATCTACTTTCCCAAAGGGATGCGCTTACTTCTGGAATCAGTAATAACGGAATTCAAACAGAACATCAGTTAAGTACAACCCTTTACCATCAGGAGATAAAGTCTATTTTCGATGAAGACACGCTATTTGATTTAAAGGGTTTACTGATTGAAAATTCCGGTAGTAATCTTAGACATCGTATGGCTCATGGTTTAATAAATGACAATGGTTTTTTTAGTCCTCTGATGTCGTACTTGTGGTGGCTGACACTACGATTGTGTTGTTTACCAATTTTAGAACATCAACAAAAGGTGGAACAATCAGATCCCTGGGTAAAATTCGCTGGTATGTTTAAAGATGATCCTTTGTTTGATGAGTTTGTAGAAGATATGGCTACCTATCGAAACGAATTAGATGCTCAAATCGCTGCTGATGAAAAAACTTTAGAGGAAAACTAGTCAGCGTGAGTCAATATATTCTTGATACCGACCATGTAACTTTGTTTCAACATAATCATCCTAAAATTGTACAGCGTGCCAAAACAGTAGGTGGTTCTAATATATCTGTTACAACTGTCACCCTTGAAGAACAATTTCGAGGTAGACTTGCCGCTATCAGCAGAGTTGCTACTCAGCCTGAAAAACTCGCTATTGCCTATAAAAACCTGCGAAATACTTTAGTTTACTTCTGCAACGTAAATTTGTTAGATTTTGATGATGCAGCGTATGATTGTTATCAAAATTTGCGCCAGCAGAAAATAAAAATAGGCACCCAAGACTTAAGAATTGCTTCGATAGCTATAGCAAATGAGTCAATTGTTGTTACACGCAATTATAAAGACTTTGGTAAAGTACCTAATTTATCTTTGGAAGATTGGACTCAGTGATAGCTGCTTTTTTGGGATTTAGAAAAGGAATTAAATCATGAAAAGTGACATTGGAACGCTGATTGTTCGGACACCGGGAACTTGTGGTGGGCGTGCGCGTATTGCTGGAAGTCGTATTACAGTTCAATATATTGTTACGGAAATAAAAGCTGGTATTACACCGGAAGAAATTCTTGAAGATAAGCCATATCTGACATTAGCAGGAATATACAGTGCTTTGGCGCATTATTACGCTAATAAAGAATCTTTAGACGCTGAATTTGCTGCTTATAAGGAAGAATCTCGTTATTAATCGCGATCGCAATCTTACCCAACCCCACTCTAATTAAACTAAAACGAAACGTTTAAAACATCATCTATTTCCACCACTTCGGAATTCCATCATTAAAATAATCATCTTTCTCCTATTCAACACCGACGACTGCAAGCACATATTTAGAGAATTTAAAAAGTATCGTTTTTAACGCAATTCTCGGATGATCCCCCCTTCCCCCCTTATAAAAGGGGGGTTTAAGTCTCTGAATTAATCAGGGAATTTAGGGGGATCTTAAAATCTCTAAGTTTTATTTATAACTTTCCCGCGTATCCTCTTAAAGTTTACTGGCACAGATAGAAGATTGAACGAGAGATATTTTTTTATAAGAAAGGACAATCGGCTATTTAAACATAACTATATTTGTACCTAAAAACAAACACAATTATCTATTCTATATAAAACGCTTCCTTAGTAATCTTAAAAACTCAATTATTCCTATTTAATCTGACTTTATAAAAAATCAAATATTAATTGCAATCTATCTAAAATAAGCAAAACAGCTTTGCGAGTAAAATAACTCTAAATTCATCTTGACAAACCTTATAACCTTAAAGTATGCAAGCTGCTCTTTAGACATAAGGATTTTAATAACTATAATCTTAGTAGATATACATCAACATTAAAAGTCTAATTAATTACTAGATATTTAACAAAGTATTTTTCTAAACTTTACAAAAAACTACGTTATTCTACTGAAAAATAAAATACGATCTAGATATTAAAATAAACAACGATAATAAACATGGTTAATTTACCTAATGAAAAATCAGAAGTATGGATACCATCTCCTGATGTTGAGAAAAAATCATTTAAATGGAAACGTTTATTATTAGGAACAATTTTTGTTGGACTAGGGGTAACGGCAACAACTGTAGGTATGGCATCAATTAACTACCGTCTGACACATATAGTTGTGGATGGTGGGGTAGTTAACGGCAGAACTGTTCGATTAACCGCTCCGAAGAATGGCAATCTCAAGGCTTTTTATGCTAAACCGGGCATCAAAGTAAAATCTGGACAGGTATTAGCCCGTATTAATCCGGAGGTGGTTCCTCAAGAACAATATCAGGAAAAACAATTTGGTTTGCAGTTAGCACGAGCAGAAGATGAACAAATCCAAAGGAAACTGGCACGGGAGCAATTAGCTGGGGAAGTACAATCCAATCAGGCTGAGTTAATCGCAGCAAGACAGTCTTTGGATTTTCTGAAAAAGCAATTAAAAACGCTAGAAAATCAATATCAAGCGGTACAAGCAGTAGATGTGAAGCTTGCAATCGAAACAGTCAGTCAAAAACAAGCTGCTGTTAAATCAGCTCTAGCCGAAGCTACAGCAGCTCGTTTGGATTACCAAAGGTTCCAAAAATTGCAAGTACAGGGTGCAGTATCTCAACAAAAAGTAGAAAACTTGCGGTTTGCTTCACAAGCAGCTGATGCACAAGTAAACCAAGCACAAGCTGCTCTACGTTCCGCTCAAACGGCGTTAGATGGTGCTAAAAGAGGCGTTGCTTTAAGCAATCAAAACAATCTTGATAATAGTCTTTCCCAACAGCGATTGAAGTTGCAACAAGCAATTCAAGAGCAACAAATGATGGTGAATACTTTAGGGGCTAAAGTCAGTAGTAGCAAGCTGCAACTCAATCAAAGTTTAACTCTCTCAAAAAATCGCGTTGCTCCCGTAACGATACCTCAAAAAATACAGTCCAATTCCCAACCTCAAACAGTGCAAGCACCCTTCGGTGGTGTTGTTTACACTACACACAGCGAGCAGGGCGAACAGGTAAGCAATTTACAACCAATTTTAACTCTACTCAACTGCAACGATTTGTGGGTGGAAACAGTAATGAAGGCTGATGATGCTATTCGTATCGATACAAATAAAGCAGCTAAAGTTAAATTATCTAGTACAAAGCAAACCTTTTCCGGCGAAATTGATATTATCCAGCCCCTTGGCAGCGTTCAAAGTATTAATCAACAGTCTCAAGGTGTGGACATTAAGGCTCTTTCTTCTGTAATTCCACCGAATTTAGTCGGACAATCTTTAATGCGGGTAACGGTAAAAATTCCCCAAACAAATCTTCATACACAGTCGCAGAGATTCTGCGGTATCGGACAATCGGCACAGGTGACATTTAGTCAGAAATAAATTGTCTATAAGAAATTTAGGTTTAAATTATGATTAATAATTCTCCGAAGCATCTCAAGGGAAAAACGCTTTTACCTTACTTGAACTGGTTGGGGGTTGTATTTATTGTTGCCCTGGGGTTCATTGGGTTACACTGGTTTCGCAATCCACATGAATTAGCTGCAATCCGCTTATCTGGTTTAGCAACTATGGGGATTATCGGCACCTGGCGCTGGTCTTGGTGGGGGTTGCAAGTATTGCGATCGCGAATTTTTCTGTTTTTGGTATTTCCCCGGTGGCGGAAACGAGCTAATAAAATTCCCCTAGAAGATTTGCCGCCAATGTGCTTTTTAGTTCCAACTTATAAGGAGAAACCCTGGATTACTCAGCGGGTATTTGAAGCGATCGCCAAGGAAGCAAAAACTCTGGCTCATCCCATCACTTTGCTTGTGACTGCTTCTAGCGATGAAGAAAATGCTGCTGTTAAATTAGCTTTAGAATCGGTAGATCCGGATTTAAGTTCAATTCGCTTAATTCAGATGGTGCAGACTGGTGAAGGTAAGCGCAAAGCGATGGCGGATGCTTTACGAGAACTAGCTCGTCATAATTTACCTGATGATACCGTCGTTGCTTTGATGGATGGAGATTCGGAGATTACACCGGGGACTTTACATAAGTGCTTACCCTTTTTTCGGATGTTTCCTAAAATGGCAGCACTAACTACAGATGAATTACCAGTTGTTGAAGGTTCTTATCTATTTTCTGAGTGGTTTCACTTACGCTTATCGCAAAGACATTATCAAATGTGTTCGGTATCGCTGTCACGGAAGGTAATGTGTTTAACTGGTCGGTTTTCACTGTTTCGCGGTCGATGCGCTCTCTCACCGTCATTTGCAGATCAACTGGAAACAGATACCTTAGATGATTGGCTTTGGGGACAGTTCAAATTTCTTTCGGGAGACGACAAAAGTACCTGGTTTTGGCTGCTCAAACACGGCTATGACATGATTTATGTCCCAGACGTAATTGTTTATTCAATTGAAACAATTTCTGGTTCTTTAGCAGACCGAGCCTATCAAAATATGCGGCGCTGGTATGGTAATATGCTGCGAAATAGCGATAGAGCGATCGCGCTTGGTCCGGGGAAAAACGGCTGGTTTATGTGGTGGTGTTTAATTGACCAAAGGATTAGCTATTGGACTACTTTACTTACCCCTAGTCTATTATTAATAACTCTACTTCAAAGGCAGTGGTTGGGTATAGCATTAATTAGCAGTTGGATTTTATTTACTCGTCCTTTATTGTTGATTATTATCTTTTCAGGTCGCAAGTCTCATCTAAAACCAATTCATCTGCCGATTTTTATCATATCTCAATGGGCTGCTTCACTTGTCAAAATTTGGACGCAGATGAATCTTGCTCAACAAAAATGGAAAAATCGCGGCAATCAAAGCATTTCAGCTGAAGGTACCGGATGGGTGCGGTTGACTAAAGTTGGTACTTCCCAGTTTCTGATTGTCACCCAAACGATCGGTTTTGTAATTATTTTATTATCGTTAGCAAATATAATTAATCCGGTAGAAGATATAGCCGGACTGTTGTGGAACAAGCAGGTTTATGCATTATCCCCTCCCGTGCAAATTATTCAAGCCATTGATAAAGATGTTTTTCCTAGCGATGGAAAAGATGATTCGGCTTCACTCCAAGCTATCATCAACGGTTTACCAACTGATGGCAAAATTCAAATTAATTTACCAATTGGCGAAATAGACTTATCCAAACCGTTGGAAATCAACCGCAGCAACACAGTTATTAAAGGACAAGGTATAGGAAGAACCATCTTGCAAGCTAACTTTAATTCTCAAATTGGAGAAGCCGCAATTTTGGTTCGTCCGACGACAGAAAATATTATCAAAAATATCCGTTTGGGTGAATTTACACTGGTGGATTTATCTGCTCAAGAAGACAAAAAGACTATTAAAGGTATTGTTTTAGAAAAAGTAGAGCAAGCAAAACTGAATAATCTTGATTTTGGATTAAATGGCGATCGCTCGGTGATTATGCGTCAAACTCAAGAAGTAAAAATGGAATACATCACTCATTTATAATGCGATTCGATTTTGGATTATATATAGCAATCCGAATTTGAACGTGAGAAAACACATAGATGTAGGATTGAAATAATAATCATACCTGGCGACTAGAAGTCGCGTCTACACAGGCAAAACCCGCCTGCGCGGGTTATTTGATTGAGTCCACGTAGGTGGTGAGTCAAGGAAAGGGGTGTCGGTTTCCGTCCCCAAAACTAGCGTTAGCGAAGCGAGGCGTTAGCCTTACCCGAAGGGACTTCGTTTGTGTAGTAGCGGTAATAAAGCGCCAGTTGATTTATCAATTTCTTATAAATCATTTAGGATTGCTATAGCTTGTCTCTTTTTAGAGGATGTTTTAAAAGTATCCGGCACTAAGTGCTACTACAAAGGCGACATGGACTATTTAATTCATAACCCGCGCAGGCGGGTTTCGCTTGTGTAGCCGCGACTTCTAGTCGCCAGGTAAAATACCCAATTAGACTCGCTACTCCCTAATTTTTTGGTCAATTAACTTCATTAACCGAAAATTTTGCAAAGTCTACAAATACATCTTTAGGAGTAGCCCAAGAAGCATCACCTCCACCAAAAAAAGTAGAGAAAAATATTCCTTCAATCTTCAAAGCGTCAGTAGTACGAAAAGTTATTTCGCGTTCGTCTAAAACTTTTTTACCATCTAACCAAACCGTGACTTGACCATTATTACTACCAGGCTGATTTAACTTTACTTCCTGTTCTAAATGATGCCATTTACCGGGAACAAATTGCCAATTTCCCCTACCAATAGAAGTACCATATTTCTTACTGCTGGGGAGATAAGCGTAAAGTTCACCATCGCCATTTTTTCGCCACATAAAACGTGTAGAAAAGCCGTTAGTACCATCGGGTTTTTCACCCCCACTAACCTCTGTACCTCCAAATAAACCAGGTAATTTTCCGCCTTTAACAAAATCGAAATTTTCCGAGAAACGGAGGTAATAACTTAAGCGTAAAGAATTTGGAGACATCCCCAAATCGGCAAAAAATTGAGCGCCCCCAATCGAAACATTATTTTTTCTCGAAACACTTGGACTTACAGAACCAGCAGGATAACGCACTCGCAATACTTGACCAAATTTATCGCTCGAATCTTTAACTAAAGATATATTTTCAACTCCCCATTTACCTTTTTTTCTCACACTCCATTCCTGCATCCATTCTTCTAACACATCTTTTTGATTATCCCGATTTTTAATAGTCTTAAAATCTAATGACTGTGAAGAAGGAGATTCAGGTTTAGACGGGGTATCGGCTGAATTAGCAAAAGTACAGCCACTAAGCATTACAAAACAAACAATACATAATTCTTTGATACGGAAATACTTAGAAAATTTATTATTTAAAAAAATCATTTATATTAAAATTATTCGCGACTAGATTATAATTTAGCCTAGTTTGCAAGATATACGCGCCGAGTATTTACTGAGATTGTGAATAAGTAGTTTTCTGTATAAATTAAGGTTCTATTCGTATCTATATTGATAACTTAATTAGCCCACGCAGGTTCCTGCGGGCGTTTTGCATTTCTTCACACCATCTTATATTCGGGTGAGTTACGGTAAAAATAGATATCTTATTATCCAATTACTACCGTTATCCACCTTACTTATAAAATGCTCCAAGCAATCATATTTTTACTCATAATCATAATCATCATCATCGCAATCTTACTCAGCCCCACTTTAATCAAACAACAAAGAAACCGTGTAAAACGCCGTCCATTTCCACCACTATGGAATTCCATCATTGAGAATAATCTTCCGATTTACCCTTATCTTTCCCCCACCGAAAGACGACGACTTCAGGGACACGTTCAAGTGTTCTTAGCGGAAAAACAATTTATCGGTTGCAACGGGTTACAGGTAACAGAAGAAATGAAAGTTATTATTGCTGCTGTTGCTTGTTTGCTTATACTCAACGAGCGAGGAAAATACTTTCCTAAATTGCGTTCTATTTTAATTTATCCCACAGCTTATTTTGCAAAAGAAACTACCGTTAGGGGAAACTATGTAGTTGAAGAAAAGCCCGTTGTCAGATTAGGAGAATCTTGGAGTAAAGACCAATTAATATTGTCTTGGCAACAGGTGAAACAAGATACTTCTAATTGGAAAGATGGACAAAACGTTGTATTACATGAATTTGCCCATCAATTAGATCAAGAAGACGGAAAAGCTGAGGGTGTGCCGATTTTACAACAAAATTCTGATTATTCAAACTGGTCTAAAGTGATGACACAAGAGTATAAGCAATTATGTAATGATGTGGAACAAAAAAGAAAATCCGTAATGTATAGTTATGGTGCAACTCATCCCGCTGAATTTTTCTCAGTAGCAACCGAAACGTTTTTTGAAAAGCCGCAGCAGTTACAAAAAAAGCATTCAGCACTTTATGAATTATTGCAAAATTATTATAAATTAGACCCCGTGCAGTGGGTTATTAAAGATGATTAAAAAGATTTTCTTTTTATTCTTATTTTAATTGTTCAAATTTTCAAAACTTTTGCATCTTATTACTAATAGGGTCAAAATTTGGTGTAAAACGAGTGCTGTCATCGTAGCAAGCTCTATGAAGATTAGCTCCATAAATTTTGGTATATTTAAGTTTAGCTCCTCTGAGATTGGCATCTTTAAGATTTGCACCGCTCAAATTGGCTCGGATTAAATTAGCATTTGCTAAGTTTGCACCTCCTAAATTAGCACCCCATAATTTGGCTTTTGCTAAATTAGCATCTGTTAAATCAGCAGCAAATAAATTGATCCCAACTAAATCAGCACCAATCAACTTAACAGATGCTAAATTAACTCCTGAGAAATCTCTTTCCCCTGCGTCATAACGTTGCTGTAATTCCTTCGCATCCATATTTATTTAACCTTTGCGAGTAATTGTGAAGCTATTCGATCCCATTCTTCGTCTAAACTTTCTTGAGATTCCGGTTTACCACTACGCTTATACCAGTAAATCGCATTATTCGAGTCACCCTCTCTACGGTGTAAGTATGCGTGAACCCAAGCACTATCTGTATCGCTAGCGTCTCCTAACAAGTCATGTGCTTTGTCCCAACCAACTTTTTTGTCGTACCATAAACCTTGTAACGGTAAAGGTAAGGAAGCAGGACATTTTTCCAATGTTTCTATCGATTCCTTAAATTCTTCTAAAGTCATTTTGCCGCCAAAATTATTAATTCTCTAAATCTAATATATTAGTTGATTATTCCCGATTTATTCATCAATAAACTTGAATATACGGGTATAAATTATTAAAGCTTAGATATATAAGTAATCATCTTAACTTGATATCACTCCGTAAAATAATTATAATTGCTTTACTTTACATAAAACTACTTGATTGCCTGAAATTAATCACCATTATATGTTACGTGTTAAGAGTATCTAACTAAAATATAAATAACATTTAAACAGTGGGAGTAATATGACTATTTACACGATCTTAAAAAAACTTAAAGGTTTGTACATAATTATTAATGCTTTAATCCCGATTGTTTGGATAATAATTTTTTTCAGTATCTTTTTTGATGTCAGCCATTTAGTAAACAGTTCTGTAAATCGAATTAACAGTACTTTTATTAGTATGGTAACTACTTTAGAACAAGCTACTAATTCCTTAAATAGTTCTGTTCAACCAATTGACAACTTAGAAGCTACTTTATTTCAAGTTTCTCAGAAAATCAGCAGTATTCCTGAATCTATTAAAATACCTGACATTCAAATCCCCGATGCGAATTTACCTTTGAAGCCAAAAGTAAAAATTATTGATAATTCCGCTCCAATATTTCGTATAGAGATAGATAATATTAAAATTGATATGCCTACAATTCCCGGATTTACCATACCTTTAGTTAATCTAGATAATTTAAAAACTTTTTTAAAAACCGATATTGAAATATTGTCAGAATTGAAACAAATTGTCGGGATTATTCCCAATCTTGATGTTGTAAAGGAATATGGACAAGAAATAGTTTTCGGTACGGGAGAAATCGGTAATTTAATCCAATCGATCGCCAATAAATTTATAATTTTATTCATCATAGTAGCCAGCATCAGCGCGATCGCGATTCCTCTTTTAATTTTCAAATATTTGAAATGGGTTGGCGATCGATTTACTAAGGGATGGTTACTATTAAATAATAAAGGATAAATAAACAGTCGGTAATAGAAAACGGGTTGATATTAAAGCATCATTATATCGAGAACAAAAGTATGAATAGTATTTTCCGAAAAATCAACGGTTTATTAATCGTAATTTACGCTTTGATGCCAGTAATTCTAATTACGACATTTACTATTACTCTGTTAACTGTCATTAACGATGTGACAACATTTATCAGCGGACCAGTAAATCAAATCAACACGACTCTTACCCAAGCTAGAACCAGTGCAGAACAAGCAGGAGAAGCAATAGGAAAGTCATTAGAACCAATTCAACAAGTTAATCAAGAAATAAAAGAAGCATTAAAAAAAGTTGATAATTTATATATACCAGAAAAAGTAAGTTTACCCAATCTGGGAATTCCCAATTTACAACTACCTGTAAAACCAGATGTCAGAATTAGCGGTGAATTTCCTCCTAAAGTCAATATTAGAATGCAAGATATATCAGTTGCAATGCCTACTATTCCCGGCTTCGATATTCCAGTACCGGGATTAACAGACGTAAAAAATATCTTAGAAAACAACTTTGTTATTCTCAGTCAATTTAGCGAAGTAGTTGGCAGCATTCCTTATCTTGAGACAATTCGAGAAGATTCTCAAAACATTGTTATCGGAGTGCAGAACTTAGTTAAAGACCTACAAATTATCGCGATCAAAATATTAGCTTTAATTGTTCTCGCCGCAATGACAATTATTCCCTTCTTAATTAAGCTATTTATTGTTCCTTATATTAGATGGGCGCAAGTTAGAGTTAGAAAAGGATGGGAGTTAATTAAGGTTAAAGGTTAAAAAGGTCTGCATGTTAAAGGTTAACAGTTTTGAACTTATAACTTCTAACTTGTTCTACCCCCTCTACCCCCTCTACCCCCTCTACCCCCTCTACCCCCTCTACCCCCTCTACCCCCTCTACCCCCTAACTCCTATAAATTAACGGGTTCTCCATCGCGAAATGTTAGTAATTCTCCCGGTTGAATTTGCGTCCAAACTTCGTTATCTGTAAGGGGTGTAGTAGCAATAACAGCAACTCTATCGCTTGGACGAGTTAATTCGTTAAAATCTACAGTTACATCTTCATCAATTAAATGAGCCGCAGCAAAAGGAGCTTGCCGGATAATGTAACAAAGCTTGGTTGAACTGTGAGCAAAAAAGTGTTCGCCGTCTGTTAATAAATAGTTAAATATACCGTGTTTAGCAATTTTTTTAGTGATTCTCTTAAGAACTGTAAGTAATGGTTCTAAAGGCGGTTTCACCATCGGAAATTGTTGTCTCAAACTTTCTAAAATTAAGCAGAATGCTTTTTCACTGTCAGTATTACCTACAGGTTCGTAAAAATCCATAAATGGCAAATTAAAGTCTGGTAAATCGCCATTATGAGCAAAAACCCAATTTCTTCCCCATAATTCCCTACGAAAAGGATGAGTGTTTTCTAAGACAATTTCACCTTGAGTCGCTTTACGAATATGCGCGATCGCATGAGTTGAATGAATGGGATAACGGCGCACAAAATCCGCAATCTGAGAATTAACCGAAGATTTAGCATCCATAAAAATCCGACAACCCTTTCCCTCAAAGAAAGCAATACCCCAACCATCTTTATGATCGTCAGTTTTACCCCCCCGCGCCGAAAAGCCTTCAAAAGAAAAGCAAATATCAGTGGGTACATTGCAATTCATCCCCAGTAGTTGACACATTATCAGTTATCACTTATCAACGATCAATTATCAATTATCAATTATCAGTTAATAGTTATTAGTTATCGGTTAACAGTTGTAAATGAGCAACAATTGGATAAGGCAATTCAGCTACGATGTAATACATCTGTTCGCAAGATACAAACACTAAAGAAATTAGAACGACTATATCTAATTAAACAAAAAATCTCCCCATCCCCCCATCTCCCCATCCCCCCATCCCCCCATCCCCCCATCTCCCCATCTCCCCATCCCCCCATCCCTTCATCTCACCTTCCTAACTGCATCCGTCGTGCTGCTACCATGTAGCGAAAAATATACTCTAATGTTTCGATATAGTTCCGTGCTTGTTCGGTAGAGTTTGCCCAAACTGTTACGCCGTGGTTGCGAACTAATAAAGCTGGTATTTTAGGGGGATTTTTGCTAAAGCGTTCTGTGATTTCATCTGCGATCCGATTTACCTGTAGATAGTTGTGGAAAACTGGCATCAAACAACAAGGATTTTCTTCCCGAATTCCCAATCCTTTGAGCATTTCTAAGGATGGTAAAGGTAGTTTACCTGCTTCTGCTAAACTCGAAGCCAAGTTGGCATCTATTGAGTGGACGTGATAGCAACTTTGTGCTTCTGGAAACAAATTATAAATGCATTGGTGAATGGGAGTTTCCGACGAAGGCTTCAAATCATCTAAGGATTCTTCTGTTCCATCTGGATAAATACGAACGAAATCAGCAAGCGTTAACTCTCCCTTCGAGCATCCACTGCCTGTAATCCAAAAGCTACCGTCGGGTAAACGAGTTGAGAGATTCCCCGCTGTTCCCACCATCCAACCCTGATGGTAAAAGCGAGATGCAGCAGTGATTAACTTAATACGAGGATCTGCTAAAACTTTAGTTTGCATAATCATAATGTCAAAATTAATTCCATAAATTTTCTAGGTAATTTGCCATCAGCGACATATTACCCATCACAATTTTCTCATCCCCTGGATACTTTTCCATCACTTAAACTTTTGTAATTAATTCGTTACCTTCTTCAAACCGGGAATGTACCTATAAATTTTTGCTATTAGGATGTTTGAAAAGTGGTTAGCTGTATCTTGCACTTATCGATCCCCCCTAACCCCCCTTAAAAAAGGGGGGAATCGGAATCAAAGTCCCCCTTCTGTAAGGGGGATTTAGGGGGATCTCAAAAGTTTCGAGTTGTATTAATAGCTTTCCAAACATACTCTTATAAATATTTAATTTCTTCTTAGAGTCGCATAAGTCCTGATGAAAAAACGGAAATGTATTTTTGATTACAGAAATTTCGATACAAATCAATAATATTATCCGGAATAAATCGGGTTTATTTAATTTATATAAGTAAAAAATTAATAGTTTAAATTTATCGCTATTGAACCAACCTTTTATCTCGACTGTATCTCCTTGACGAAAGTTTTTATAAGGTTTTAAAGCAAACGGGCATCTATTGAAAAAGTAGTTTAATATAACTGTAAACATTCACATTTCTTAACAAGATAAATTCAATGCTCGATCCAGCTTTATGTCATCGTCCTGTTAGCCAGTGGCTCGAACTTAAATCAGCGATCGCCGACTGGTTAATGACTCCAACTTTAGTAGTATTACCGCTATTGTTTCTGATTTTCTTACCTTGGATTATTCCCCGATTCCGTTGGAAACGTTTGTGGAGTGGCTTCGGAACTTTATTATTACTAACTTATATTAGCGCTCAATTTCCTTTAATTACAGCCGTCGCAAATAAGGGTTTAATTGCATTTGTTCCTCCCGATAGAGGTCAAACAGCAGATGCTATTGTAATTCTAGGACGGGGAGAACCATTTAGAGATTCAAGAGTTAAAGTTGCAGCAAATCTTTGGGAATCGCAAAGGGCACCTTTAATTTTCGCTAGCGGCTCTGGTGACGGAACTGAAATAGTTAAAAAGTTAGAGTCTAAAGGTATCCCCACACAAGCTCTTGAAGAAGAACACTGTTCGAGAACTACTAAAGAAAATGCTTTATTTACCGCTTCCATACTCGAACCTCAAGGAGTTAAGCGAATTATTTTGGTCACAGATCCCCCTCATATGTTGCGATCGCTCTTAACATTTCGCAATATGGGGTTTGAAGTAATTCCGCATCAAAGTCCAGTTCCCCATTTAACTCAAACTAGAAAAGCAATGTTGATGTTGTATGAGTATATGGGCTTAGTTAAATATGGTTTGAAAGGAGAGCTTGTTCCTCAAAATATGGCGAAACAAGAACAACCTTCTATTGTAGGTCAAAAGTTAGAGGTTAAAGGTTAAAGTAAATAAGTTAATTTTAGAGTTTTAAGTTATTAACTAAATAAAATACTTCTTATCGGGGGTGCTGTTCAATATAGCGTCCCTATTTTTTGATTGGGATGCTTCTAACTGACTTTGATATGCTATTGTATTTGATTATCTACACTTTAGTACAATAGAACTAATAATAGATATATGTCCGATTTAATTTTGTTTTGGCATCGTCGCGATTTACGAATTTCTGATAATACTGGAATCGCTGCTGCATTGGAAAAAACTCGTAAGGTGGTGGGTGTTTTCTGTCTCGATCCGAATATTCTCAACGGGGATGATGTTGCGGCTGTTAGGGTGACTTATATGATTGGCTGTTTGCAGAAACTCCAGGAAAGATACGCCAGAGCAGGCAGTCAATTGTTGATTCTTCAGGATAACCCGCTTGTAGCAGTTCCCAAGTTAGCGCTTGCTTTAAATGCTAAAGCTGTATTTTGGAATTGGGATGTGGAACCATATTCTCAAGAGCGAGATACGGGTGTTATTGATGCGCTTCAAAAACAAGGTACTGAGCATTTAGAAAAGAATTGGGATCAATTATTAAATTCGCCAGATTTGATTCGCACGGGTTCGGATACTCCTTATACTGTTTATACTCCTTTTTGGAAGAACTGGATTAGCAAACCTAAAGATTCTCCAGTGGAAATTGCGGATAAATTCGAGGGATTGACAGCATCCGAACAAGAAACGGCAACCAAAGCGGGAGTTGTGGAATTACCAACGGCGAAAGATTTGGGATTTAATTGGGATGGAGAATTAATTATTGAACCTGGTGAAGAAGCGGCGCAAGATAGGTTAGAAGAATTTTGTTACAGCGCTATTAATGAATATCAACAACAAAGAAACTTCCCTGCAATTGACGGTACATCAAGATTAAGTGCGGCTTTAAAATTTGGTGCGATTGGAATTCGTACTGTTTGGAAAGCTACCGAAGATGCGTTAGAAAACAGCCGCAGCGACGAATTAGAAACTAATATTCGTACTTGGCAAAAAGAAATTGCATGGCGAGAATTTTATCAACATGCAATGTATCATTTTCCGGAATTAGCAGCGGGTGCTTATCGCGATGCTTTCAAAAACTTTCCTTGGGAAACTAACGAAGAGCATTTTCAAGCTTGGTGTGAAGGAAAAACTGGATATCCCATAGTTGATGCTGCAATGCGACAATTAAATGAAATCGGGTGGATGCACAATCGCTGTCGAATGATTGTTGCAAGTTTCCTCACCAAAGACTTATTAATTAATCCTCAATTAGGTGAAAAATACTTTATGCAAAGATTAATTGATGGGGATTTATCTGCTAATAATGGTGGTTGGCAATGGAGTGCTTCTAGTGGAATGGACCCCAAACCAGTAAGGATTTTTAATCCTGCATCTCAAGCACAAAAATTTGACTTTGAAGGCGAATATATTCGGCGATGGGTGCCCGAATTAAGTTCAATGGATGCCGAGTATTTAGTAACAGGAAAAATTACACCTTTAGAACGTCAAGCTGTTGGTTATCCCGAACCAATTGTAGAGCATAAACACCAGCAAAAAGTGTTTAAGGAAATGTATAAAAATCAAAAAAATAGAGTTGCAACATTAGGGTAATTAAAATAAAGGCATCTGTACAAAATTGTGCAAGATGCCTTAATTATATTTTTAAACTTCCTCTGTGTTCCTCTGCGTTTAATCAAGATAATGTTTTAATGTTTTTTTTGGTTGGGATACTTCAGCGCAACCTGCAAAAATCTAAGAGGGTAGTTGGATTATCGCACGACCACCATCTGTATTTACACGTTCCATATCAAAACCTTCAATATTACCTTCAAAGCGATTGAATATGACTCGAATTTCATGAAAACCAACCGCCGCAGAAACACCCCCTGGTGGATCGCATTTCACGCGCATTAAAGTATATCCGCCTGGTGAATCTTCAATAAGATAAAAACTGCGGGTACAATTAAAACCAACAAACCTTTCTAAAGCTAGCTGATTTAATGCAGCTATACCAATGGGACTATTAATTAAGGCTTTAATTTCATTGATTTCCTCTGTCTGAGTCATCCGTCGCCATTGATTTATTGGGTAGGGAAAGCAAAGTATTCGTTCTATTTCTGACCATATATTTCGATCGACGATTCCGTCAGCAGTAAATCCTTGAGCTTTTTGAAAAGCAATTACAGCTTGTTTTGTTATTGGTCCAAATTGACCATCAATTCCACCAGAATAATAATTAAGCTGTTGTAAGTCCTGTTGTAATCTAATCACATCTGGACCTGTTGAACCTTGTTGTAATTTTACGAAAGTATTTGGCATCAGATTTTTCCATTGTCATATGATACTTTTTGCTACAAATGCGATCGCAGGATTTCCGGTTTTAAAAAAAATATATAATTGTGCGGTTAATTGCAACCAGCTACTTACCTGATTCAGCCGCTGAAGTGTCATAAACAACTCACACCAATATATACATCTAAGGAATGATGTAATTATTGTGTTACTAGGGTGAGTTACATTATGTCATCCAAATCTAATCGTCCGATTAATCTTGAAGTCAGGCTTCCTTCCAATCATCCGCAGTTATTGCAAGGGTTTGACGAATTGTTGCGCTTGAATTTGATATCTGATGCTCAAGTTAAGCATATATGCCAACAATATCTAATTTGTCAGTTAGTTGTGCAGCCTCAAACTGTAGCTCAAACGCAAACTGAAGTTATTTTACAACCTAGTAAACCTGCCCAAAAGCCCAAAGTAATCGCGACACCAGGCTTGTTCGGTACTATGTGGCGATCGCTACGGGCAGAATTAAGCGTCCGTTGGTTATTATTTTTAGGAATGTTTACCGTAGTAATTTCCTCTGGAGCGCTTGCTGCAAGTCAGTGGGAAAGATTTACGGCTTTCTTACAATATTCCGTTTTATTTGCTTACACCTTGGGTTTTTGGGGACTGGGTTTGTGGACTGGGAAACAAGCAAATTTACGGTTGACAAGTAGCGCTTTGCATATTGTCACAATGCTACTGATTCCGATTAACTTTTGGGCAATGGATAGCTTTGGTTTGTGGCAGAATCCCATAAACTTGATTTTAGTTGGCATTGCTGCAATTATTTTAACGGGAATAACTGTATTACTTTCCAAATCAATATTTACCCGAAGTGTTGCAGCTAATAAATTATCTTTAATAAATATTCTTGGGTTGAGTTACCTGCATTGGGGTTGGAAGTTTTCCGGATTCCCTTTGATTGCAGTTTATTTAGCTGTTATAGTCACAACTTTAATTACTGTTTTTCAAGAAAACCGTGTTGAGAAAGAGAGCGAAGAAAGGGAAGAGGAAGAAAAAAGCAGCTTATCTCAATTATCTTGGGGGAAAAACGTACCTGCTGCCGCGATCGTTTACGCCTCAATGCTGGTATTGCTACGAGCAATTTTTGCATACAGTGTAGAGATTGAAAATTTAGGTTTAGCTATTGGTATTTACGGTTGGTTAATAGGTTGGCTGGCGCTGCGAGAAGACAAAGTAAAAAGGGGACAAAGGGACGAGGGGACAAGGAGACAAGGGGAAATTTCTTCTCCCACTCCCCCCATCCCCCTATCCCCCAATCTCCCCACCTTTCCTTCCCAAGCCATCGGTGGTGTCTTACTATTCCTCGGTTGGTATGTAACGATTGAAAATAATCCTTTACAAGCGATCGCACTTAGCGGTTTGGGTTTATGGTTTTTCTACAGTCGCTTGCATTTATATAGTTTAAAAAGAGATTTAACAGCAATATTTGTTATTGGCTTGCAGTCAATGTGGTTGGGTTGGCGATTATTACCTACTGATTTTCAATCTTCGATTATTACAACCGCTACTCAATTTACCAATTCTCAAAATCATCCTTGGGCGTTATTGAGTGTGGGGTTATTTCCCTACATCATTTTTATGCTGGCGTTTACGGATAATTTGAGACGTAGGGAGAAATTAAGCAAGCAAGGTGTTTCTAAATTAAGCGGGCAAGGTGTTTTTAAATTTAGCGGGCAGGATGTTTCTAATAGCGAGCAAGATGTTTCTAATCCAAGCGAGCAAGATGTTTCTAAATTAAGCGGGCAGGATGTTTCTAAATTAAGCGGGCAAGGTGTTTTTAATGGAAGCGAGCAAGATGCTCGCACTACTAAACCAAGCGAGCAAGGTGTTTCTAAATTAAGCGGGCAAGGTGTTTCTAAATTTAGCGGGCAGGATGTTTCTAATTCTAGCGGGCAGGATGTTTCTAATTCTAGCGGGCAGGATGTTTCTAATTCTAGCGGGCAAGATGCTCGCACTACAAATAAACTTGATTTAGCAAGCTTTGGCGAACAATTAACCTTAATTTTGGGAGTTGCTTTAACCGCAGTCGCTTTATTCAACCCTATATTACGCTCCCTCAATTTACTTTTATCTGCGATCGCTCTAGCAGTAGTCACCTACCAACACTTCAATAGAATATCTTCTCCCCCCTCTACCCCCTCTACCCCCTCTCCCCCTCTCCCCCTCTTCCCCCTCTCCCCATCTCCCCCTCACCTACCTAACTCACATCACCGCCATACTTACCCTTTTCTCTTGGATAAATTTATTTTTCCCAAGTCTTTCACAACAAGTTTGGGCGGTTGTTTGCTTGGTTGTAATGGTGGCGGAATGGTTGTTTAGCGTTGGCGGTGGTGTTTGGCAAGGTAGTGCATGGCACATCGGTTTGGCGCTTGCAGGTTTGAGTTATTTGCTGTTGGCGACAAATGCAAATGCGCTTTGGAATGGTATTTATATAAATCAATCAAGTTGGGGATTAAGTTGGTTAGCTACACCTGTAACGCTGAGTGTTATTGCTAGTCGCAGCAGGGAAGGAGTAAATAAACAAAAAATTAGTGTTTTAGCGATCGTCGCAGCTCAACTCTTAACTTTACCCTTGCCTGGAATTAGGTTAATCGGTTTAGCTGTAGGTGCGGCAGTAATGTTTGTTAATACGAGATATTTAAGAAACAATTTGTCTGCGGTAATTACGGTAGGATTTTGTTTAAGTTTTATCTTGGCGGCGGTATGGGAAGGTGCTTCATTATCCTATGCAGGTTGGTTTGTTTTCACTGCGGTTATGATTCTGGGTTTGTGGGTAATTCGCATATTGAAGGGAAGAAATGAATTAACAAGTATATATGCAGTTGCTACTGATTTTTGGGCTAGTACGCTTTGCGGTTGCGAGTTGTTGTTGCTGAGTTTACACGCTCTTTGGGTTTACTTGTTTGCTGAATCTGATATTTTATTATCTGCAATTTCCGCAGCTATTATTTTAGTAGCTTTATCTTTTCGCCATTGGCAACAACCCAACAATTGGACATTTTACGGTATTGCTTGGGCTGTGGAATTGCTGGTTGTTGAAATACTGGGGATTGGAGGGAGGCAATTTATTTATGTGGCGATCGCAAATATCGGTTTGGGTTTAATTACGCAATTATTCGGTGAGTGGTGGCAATCCAAGCACCAATTAACTAGACTTCCCAACCGCTGGCATATTCTACCTTTGCTGTATGCTGGTTTTGGCGTGCTTTTACGCTGGAATACTTTCGATAGTTGGACTGGTTTATCTACATTGGGTGTGGCTTTAATTGTAATTGGTGTCGGAAAGCGCGATTGGAAGTTAAAACCACTGCTGTATTTAGGGCTTATCGGCGTATCAATTGCTGCATACGAACTGTTGGTATACCAACTGATGCAAATGTCGGGTGGTGCTGTTGGTGATGGTTGGATTGCTTTTGCTACTCTCGCTACAGCTATTGTGTATGCTTACCGTTTGCTGTCGCGTTGGTTAACAAGCTATTTACGCCTTAGTAACCAAGAATTGAAAATTTTCGCTCATTTTCACTGGGCTTTAGCTAGTGTTTTATTAATAGCTGCAATTAATTATCCTATAGAAGCTCACACATTAGCTTTAGCAACGGAACTATTTTTAGCTTGCTATGCCATATTTCAAGGAAGACAGACTAATTTATCATCGCAACCGATTCGGGGAAAGATTACAGAAGCAGAAATTTGGGTTTATATCGGTATAGCGCAAGCCGTTTGTTTGAGATACTTTTTACCAGATATTTCAACAGTACGCTTTTTCTTAGAACAAATACGTCCTTGGCAAGCAGCAGTTTCCTGTATAATCGCTTATTCACTTTATATCTTACCCTGGGAGCGTTGGGGCTGGTCTAAAAAACCTTGGCAAATCGCCGCATACGTTATTCCGTTAATTTCTTTGTGGGAAACCAGAATTGAAGTTTATTCGATTTCCTTATTATTTGTAGCCGGATACTATATTTTCATCGCCAAAATTACAACACAATTCCGCTTTACCTACATTAGTTTGGCGCTAATTAATTGGGCGTTGTGGCGTGGATTTATCGATTTAGATTTAACCGATGCTTTATGGTATATTTGCTCGATCGGCTTATCGTTGTTATATATCGCTCAATTTGATTCGCAACTCAAACTACCGCAAAATAAATTAATACGTCACGGGTTACGAATATTAGGTAGTGGAATGATTTGTGGATATGCGACTGTATTCCATCAAGACACAGTTTTAATACCGGGAATATTTAGCGCGATCGCCATATTTGCAGGATTAGCATTAAGAATACGCGCCTTTTTATATGTTGGTACGGCAACATTCTTAATCGCAGCTTTTTATCATTTAGTAATATTTATTCTGCGTTACCCCTTCCTTAAATGGGTAGTAGGTTTATTCGTTGGAATTGCCTTGATTTTCATTGCAGCCAACTTTGAAAGTCGCCGACAACAATTTACTTCCTTGCTTCGTAATACCAATGATGAATTTAAGGAATGGGAGTGAGACAATTATCAATTAACTACACTTGGTATGCTATTAAAATAGTCATTTTGAGACAGTAGGCAGTAGGCAATAGGCAGTAGGGGAAGAAGAAAGGTATTTATAAATAATATTAATTAAAAAGGCTAAAATCTTTGTAGAGTAAGCATTTGAGGTATTTAAGGCTTAAAGAAAGCATACTATGTGATGAAGAGCCATTTTTAATTAGTTCATAATTGTATAATAGCAGGACTTACGCAAAGCCCCCCAATAATACGGGGGGTTGGGGGGATCGCAACGGCTATAATGATTATTTTCTCGTTGCGGTTGCGTAACTCCTAAATAGAAACATTACCAATCAAATATATTATTCTATTAAAAACAAATGTTTATTTCGATTTTTATTTTTGTTATTTAATAATTTTATTGATACAAAAAAGCGGTTTTGAAATATAAAGTTTACAATATATATCAACCGTTGCCAAGTTAACAATAAAATCGAAAAAATTACTTTACAATAATATATATGGCTTTAAGCTATCAGGGTAAATATAAGGTTCGCTGTACAACCTTTTTACTCAACTGTAAAACCCTTTATGCAAATTGAAAACGATCGATACCCAAATTCACCAAAACAAAGTAATTTTGGTGGTTGTTTGCTCGCAATTGTATTGTTATTTTTACTTTTAGGTTTCTTCCCTTTGTTTAATGCACCTAATGCAACGGAGGTTCCTTACAGTAAATTTCGCAATCAAATAAGACAAGGTAAAGTAGGCAAAGTTATAGTAGCTGAAAACAAAGTAGAATACTTTCTCAGAAAAGATTTAGATCGAGCGGAAAAATCTAAATCTGGTAAATCAACTCGTCCCGATAAAGCCTACATTACCGTTCCTTTACCACAAGACGAAACATTGCCAAAGTTGTTAGAAGATAACAATGTGGAATTTGGAGTTCAAAATGGTGAGGGAAACTGGATATTTTCAGCTTTAGGTTGGTTTGTTCCGTCAGTATTATTCTTCTTAATATTGGGTTGGATAGCTACTCGCTTCCAATTTGGATTGGGCACTTCTTCAAATCCTCTTAACCTTGCAAAAAGTAAAGCTAGAGTCTATTTAGAAGGCGTTAACGGAGTTGGAGTCACTTTTGCTGATGTTGCTGGAATTGATGAAGCGAAAGCAGAGTTAGAAGAAGTAGTAAATTTTCTCAAAAATCCCGATCGATATACTCAAATAGGGGCGAAAATTCCTAAAGGAGTTTTATTAGTCGGATCCCCAGGAACTGGTAAAACTCTTTTAGCTAAAGCAGTTGCCGGGGAAGCTGGAGTTACTTTTATTAGTACTTCCGGTTCTGAATTTATGGAGATGTTTGTAGGGGTAGGCGCTGCAAGAGTCCGAGATTTGTTTGAACAAGCAAAGCAGTTGTCTCCCTGTATTATATTTATCGATGAATTAGATGCTTTGGGTAAGTCCAGAGACAGTTCTGGGACGTTTGCAGGAAGTAACGACGAACGCGAACAAACTCTCGACCAGATGTTAACGCAGATGGATGGTTTTGAAGCAAATACGGGAATAATTATCATCGCTGCGACTAACCGACCAGAAATATTAGACAAAGCCTTGCTTCGTCCCGGACGTTTCGATAGACAAGTAGTAGTTGACCGTCCAGATAGGCTCGGACGTTTGGCTATTTTGCAAGTTCATACGCAAGAAGTCAAGTTACACAACAACATAGACTTAAGTATAATTGCGGCGCGTACACCAGGTTTTACAGGTGCAGATTTAGCCAATTTGATCAATGAAGCAGCATTGTTAGCCGCAAGAGAGCATCGCGAAGCCGTAACTATGGCAGATTTTAATGAAGCTTTAGAAAGATTAATCGCAGGTTTAGAGAAAAAATCTCGCGTACTCAACGAAACCGAAAGAGAAATCGTTGCTTATCACGAATCCGGTCATGCAATAGTTGGTGCATTAGTATCAGGTCAAATAGAAAAAATTTCCATTGTTCCCAGAGGGGTAGGTGCTTTAGGCTACACATTGCAACTACCAGGAGAAGATCGCTTTTTAATGTTAGAAGATGAACTTCATGCTAGAATTACCACCTTATTAGCTGGACGAAGTGCCGAAGAAGTTGTTTTTGGTAAAGTTTCCACAGGTGCAAGCGATGACATTCAAAAAGCAACCGATTTAGCCGAACGAGCAGTTACAGTTTACGGTATGAGCCAACTAGGACCGATCGCAATGGAAAAACCGCAATCCTCGTTTCTAGAGGGTTCCTATAATTCCCGTCGTACTGTAAGCCCTGTAGTAGCAGCAGCGATCGACAGAGAAGTCAAAGAAATTATAGACAATGCCCACGATCGGGCACAGTTAATTCTCAAAACCAATCGTGACTTACTCGAAGAAATCGCCCAACATCTTCTAGAACATGAAGTCTTAGAAGGAGATATTTTAAGTTCTTATTTAAATCGAGTTCAAGCACTGTAAGGGGAGAGGGGGATGGGGAAGATGGGGAGATGGGGGGATGGGGAGATGGGGGGATGGGGGGATGGGGAGAAATTTCACTCTTCATCTCCTAACTGCTAACTCCTAACTCCTAACTTCTAATTCCTAACTCCTAACTCCTAACTCCTAACTCCTAACTCCTAACTCCTAACTCCTAATTCCTAACTCCTAATTCCTAATTCCTAACTCTTTTAATCCAAAATCTAAAATCTAAAATCCAAAATTATTATGATGCAATGGCAGCAACTTTTAACGAGACAAAGATTAGGTAAAAATAGTCCTGTTGATTCTGAGTCTTTACGCACTTGTTTTCAAAGAGACTACGATCGCTTGGTGTTTTCTTCTCCTTTTCGTCGTTTAAAAGATAAGACTCAAGTTTATTCTTTACCAGAAAACGATTATTTACGTACCCGTTTAATTCACAGTATTGAAGTTTCTTGTGTCGGGCGATCGCTAGGTACAATTGTCGGCAACGAAGTTATTAAAAGGCATAATCTTAAAGACTATAATCCTTCCGATTTTGGGGATATTGTCTCGGCTGCAAGTCTCGCTCATGACATCGGTAATCCTCCTTTCGGTCATTCTGGGGAAGAGGCAATTCAAAGCGGCTTTAAGGATTGGTATGCAAAAATACAAGTAAGTCTCAGCGAAATTCAGGAAACTGATTTTAATTTATTTGAAGGTAACGCTCAAGGCTTTCGGATTATCAGCAATCTGGAAATGCAGCCTCGAAAAGGAGGAATGCAACTTACCTGTCCAACAATAGCCGCCTTTGCTAAATATCCTAAAGAATCTGATATTCCCGAACATATACTTAATGGTTATCAAGGTAAAAGTATTGCTAAATATAATTTTTTTCAAGCAGAAAAAGAGTTATTTGCAGAAGTTGCACAAACGGTAGGGTTGATTCGCCGCAGCGATAAAGTTTCATGGTGGGCAAGACATCCCTTAGCTTTTTTGATGGAAGCTGCCGACGATATCTGCTATTTAATTGTAGACGTAGAAGATGGCTACCGCATGAGATATATACCTTTTACAAATGCGAAAAATTTACTCAACGCGATCGCCGAACGTTCGGAATCCGACATCAAAGCACAAGCCAACACCGAAGAAGAAGAAATCAAATATTTACGCGCTCGTGCTATTAGTAAACTTGTAAAAGAAGTTGCCGATATTTTTCTATTAAAAGAACCAGAAATGCTTACTGGTGAATTCGATACCGAATTGCTAGCTTTGAGTAAATATGCTTCCGTACTTGAGGATATACGCTCCGAAACTCTAAATAAAGTAATTAACCATCCAGATGTGATCGGTACCCGTATTGCCGGAGATGAAATTTTAGGTAATTTATTCGCCGAATTTGCCGATGCAGTTTTATCAAAAGGCAGCAAAGCTAAGTTTCTTAAACAGATGATACCTCAACAATATCTATTTAGTGAAAATCAAGATTTTTATGACAAAATTCTCCAAGTCACCGATTATATTTCTGGTATGACTGATTCCTACGCTACAAATTTATTTAAGAAACTCAAAGGAATTTCGTTGTAATGTTCGTAGTAAGTGCTTTAGCGCTTCAAGGACTAAAGTCCTTACTACAAACTATTGTTTAAACAGAAGTGAAATCGCTTTGTTCGATCGAATTACTATTAACCCGATTCAAAGTAGCTAAAACTTGATTATTTAAAAGAATATTGGTATTACTTCCATTCGCCTTGATATCCAAATCATTGAAAGTCAAACCACCAGATAAACCCAAAGTATCAACACCATCTTCAAAATCGTAAATAGTATCGGTACCTTGAACGGAACTCAAAACGAAAGTATCTTTACCGCTTCCTCCATAAAGGCGATCGCTGCCAGCACCACCGTCAATCAAATCATCACCGTTGTCTCCTCTAAGGTAATCATTATCGCTACCCCCCAACAAAGTATCGTTACCACTGCGTCCGTAAACATAAGTACTTCCACTGAAACTAGATGCATCAATTTTATTAGCGCTATTTCCTCCACTCAAAATTGCTCGTTCTATACTTGCAAGATTATCCGTACCGTTGCCGATTAGTTGACTGTCAGTAAGGGTAAAGTTGACATCGGCAGTTTCTCGCAGAGTATCGAAACCTTGTCCTCCATCAATAGAGTCATCCCCTGCTTCACCATAAAGGTAATCGTTGCCGGTACCACCTTTGATTGAATCATCCCCTTGCCCGCCATAAATGCGATCGCTGCGGCTACCGCCATTTAAACTATCATTACCAGCACGTCCGTAAAGATAAGTACTTCCACTGAAGCCCGATGCATCAATTGTATTAGCGCTATTTCCGCCAGTTAAAATCACTCGTTCAATACTTGCAATAGTATCCGTACCGTTGCC
Source organism: uncultured cyanobacterium (assembly GCA_963740315.1). GTDB lineage: Bacteria > Cyanobacteriota > Cyanobacteriia > Cyanobacteriales > Nostocaceae > Rivularia. The sequence goes on along the minus strand of CAVUDP010000001.1, from coordinate 635,533 downwards.
GATTAGCTGAGTGTCAGTAAGGGTAAAGTCAACATCTCGCGTTTCTCGCAGAGTATCATAACCTTTTCCTCCATCAATAGAATCATCACCTTGTCCTCCATAAAAGTAATCGTTACGAGTTCCACCAAGTAGCGTATCGTTTCCAGCGCGTCCGTAGAGATAAGTATTTTTGCTGTAAGCAGATGCATCAATTAGATTATCACTATTTCCTCCACTTAGAATTGCTCGTTCAATATTTACAAAATTATCCGTACCGTTGCCGATTAGTTGAGTGTCGGTAAGAATAAAGTTAACGTCGGCAGTATCTCGAATGATATCAAAACCGTCTCCACCATCAATATAGTCATCGCCTTCACCACCATAAAGATTATCGTTACCTTCACCACCTAAAAGAGTATCGTTACCACCACGCCCGTAGAGATAATCATTTCTTTCTTTTCCATCGATGGTGTCATCCTCTAAACCTCCGTAAAGTCTTGTATCGCTTGAAGCTGTACCATTAATTACTTGTCCTGCAATATTATTAAGATTAACGGTAACTGTTGTGGGAATGCTAGTATCAGTTCTGTCACTAGCACTTACTTGTAATTGGAAACTGGGGTTAGCTTCAAAATCTAAATCGTCAGCATCGTTAACTTTGATTTCTCCACTTATGTAGTTGATAGAAAATGCAGCTTTACCGTCATTATCTACATCTAAGTTTCCGTCTGCGATCTTCCAGTCGAGTAAAAAGTCACCGTCTGCATCTGTTGCGAGTACCTTACCAACGGAAGTGAAGATTCTGCTGTTTTCGTCGATGGTGAAAGTTTGGTTTGCGGTTATAGTAGGTATTTTATTAACGTTAGCGACTCTTAAGGTAAAACTACTTTGAACAGATTCCCCATCATTATCTGTTGCCGTGACTTTAACTTTAATTGCGCCAACATTTTCATCTTCGGGAATACCGCTAAAAGTCGCAGTTTCAGCATCAAAGGTTAACCAAGTTGGTAGCGGTGAATCATCTTCTAAAGTTGCATTTAAAGTAAGATTATCTCCATCAATATCTTGGAAAGTATTTTCCGGTATGGTGAAACTAAATTCTATTTCTTCATTCGTTGTTAGATTATTGATGGGATTTGCAACTATAGGTGCATCGTTAACAGATTGAACTAGGATTTCCCTTATAGCTGGCTTGCTATCACCGTTAAAATCACCGTCATCAACTCGAAATTCAATTCTACGCGAACCTATTAATGGATTTTCCGAACTATTAGCGTAAGTAATATTACGCATCAAGGTTTCTACTGCTTCTGGGGTAGCTTGATAATTAAATCTAATCGAGAGAGAATTACTGCCAGTGCTGCTTGTAACATAACCGATCGCATTACCATCGAAGAATACTTGTTTACCGGAAACCGTAATTTGTTGGTTATTAGCGATATCGAGATATTCGTCGGGAGCCGCAGAAATTATGCGAACATTTAGACTGCCCCTGTCGAAGTTTGGTGAGTCAAGCTCGGTGAGTATAATTTCGGGAGCAATAACAATCGCGGGGTCATTTTCTGTGTAGGTAACGCTGTTTAGAGGATATAAATTAGTATTTCTTGGGTGAGTTATCAGCGAAATATCACCTAGTTTTACATCTGCCCCAGCGTAAGCATTATTATCCCCTAAGAAAATAAAATTGGATTTGTTGTAAGGATTGGGAAAATTCCTATCTGGTTCGGTAGTGGGGTTGTAATCCGAATAATCCCGCAATCTTCCAGTCAAAATTGATTTGCGATCGGCATAAAGAGTGTAAAATTCTCCCAAGATTGCTAAGTCATAATCAACAGATTTAGTAGTATTGAAATCTACCCCTTCTACCTGGGTAAATAAAGTTGAGTAAGGATTAATACCATTAACAGGTTGTGAAGTTGTATTAGTAAATTCATCTTGCTGTACCCAAATACGGTTTTCCCAGAAACCGAGTTCAATACCTTTGCGATCGTCACTGAGTAAAGTAACGCTAAAGCCCGCTCTGTCTGCTTTTCCGTCACCGTTTTTATCGTTGTTGCCGTAGCTGGTATGGTCTTCTGAAAGTAGTTGAGCGTTGAATTTAAGTATATAACCTTCGTCGCGAATGAGTTGGGGGAAATAATTATTAACAGGTGAAGAATAAAAACTTGTACTAGAGAATCCGTAATTACTTAAACCAGCATAAGCTTGATTATCAGAAGTTAGTTGAATGCCATTATCAACTAAAGTTTTATTAGCTTTAGAATAGCCAATAGATTTATAATCTAACCAAGAACCATTAGGTGTAGCATCGGGTTTTGTGGGTTCTAAACCAGTACTGCTATCGTAGAGAAACTGATTGTAACCAATAAGTGGAAAATCGTTTCTAGCAGAGAAATTTACAGTTTTACTGACAGCTTCACTAGTATTACCGTCACCGTCATTAAGTAAAAATTCTACCGTGCGGGGAGTTGTGGAAGGATTGCGGGAGAAATTGTTATAGGTAATACTTTGCAATAATTCTTCAACGGCTAAACGTGTAGCATTGGCATTGAAATCAATTACCATATCCTCAACACCGTAGCTAGGAGTGAGGATACCGATTTCACTATCTCTATATTTGACAATTGTGCCGTCTAAGCTAATGTATCTTCCATGTATACCCAAGCGATCGTCAGCATCACCACCATCGGTAATCCGAACGATTAATTTACCGTTATTAAAGTTATCAGAATCTGGATCTATGATTCTTGCATTTGGAGCAATATTCGCAGGTCTGCTATATTCAACAAATCCCCAACTTTCTGCATAGCTGGCATTGTAAGTTGATAGTTCAATTTCGGGAGCTTTATTTTCCAAAGCCCATATTTGTGGATTACTGCCATTATCTTTAACAAAGTATAGTTTGCCGTCAACTGCGGTTAAATTAAAATCTTCAGAAAAGCCGCTGTTACGGTTGACATCATCTACAAACATTGCATTCCCGTTACCTTCCACTTTCCAAAGTTTTCTAGAATTACTATCAGTAGCGGTAAAGTAAAGGGTGTCATTCAATATAGTGAAATTTGATAAATTAGAGGAATTATCATCAATATTTTCAACTGGTTTAACTTCACCATTGCTATCTATCCACCATAATTTAGTACCAGTGCGATCGGTAGCAGTAAAATAAAGCGTGTCGTTAACAACTGTTAGATTGGTAGGATTAGAAGAGAGACTACCGGGATTAATATCTTTTACAGGTATTACATTACCTCTGCTATCTAGTTTCCATAATTCCTTGCCTTGAGTGCGATCGTCAGCGGTAAAGAAAAGCGTGTTATTGACAACAGTTAAATTTTCCAGATTAGAAAATGTAGGACTATTATAGATGGGTTCCGGTTGTGGTTTTCCATCGCGGTTTGTAACTACCCACAATTCGGTACCTCGATCGCGATTGATAGTGAAGAAAAGCGTGTCACCCAAAACAGTTAAATTTTCGGGATTAGAAGATTCTCTAAGGTAATTAATATCGTTAAGGCGCTCCGACTTACCATTTTCATTTATCCTCCATAATTCCCTGCCGTATTCTTCATTTTCAGCAGTAAAATACAGCGTGTCGTTTACAAAAGTGAAATTTTCGGGATTTAATGCTGGATAGTTATAGCTATCGTCGTTAATCTCTTCTGCTTCACCTCTTTGATTTATCTTCCAAAGTCTGGCATTATTTTCCCTATCGCTAAAAGTAAGGTAAAGCGTATTGTTAACAACAGTTAAATTATCAGCTTTTAATGGTGGATAATTGCCGCCAAAGTAAAAATAATCAACAGGTTGTATATTACCTCGATCGTCTATTTTTACTAGTTCTGTTCTATCTCCATTAAGACTAACGGTGAAATAGAGCGTACCATTAAAAACAGTGAAACTGTCAGGATTTAATTCAATAGAACTATTGTTGATTTCTTCAACGGGTTCGGGAATACCGTTGTTAATTACTCTCCACAGTTTTCTACCATCACCTTCACGTTCGGTAGTAAAATAAAGCGTATTGTTAAGGACGGTGAAATTGGATAGATTTGACACATCATCAATAGCCGTATTGTTAACAGGTTCTGGTACGCCGTTGCTATCTATTCTCCATAATTCATTATTAAATCTAGTAAAATAAAGCGTACCGTTAACGTTAATAAAATCAGATGGAGCTTCGCGAGTTTTCCTATTGATTTCACTCAAACGAACCGCAGTATCACTATTATCAAATTCATTCTTCACCTTCCACAGTTCGTTTCCGTTATTTTTATCTTTAGCAGTAAAGTAAAGCGTCTCGTTGAGAACCATTAAATTAGAAGGATTCGACATTTCGTCAATATCCCTAACGATATCGGCATAACCGCGATCGTTTATTTTGAATAGTTTTGAATCGTTGTTGCGATCGATTGCGCTGAAGTAAAGAGTGTTATTAGCAACAGTTAGATTTCTTATGTTTGATGAATTGTAATCATTTATGCTCTTAGCTTCACCATTGTTATCAACTTGCCACAGTAGTCGCGAATCGTCGGAGGTAAAGTAAAGCGTGTCGTTAACAATCGTAAAATCGGATAAGTTTGAGTAGGTACTCACAGTACCCGGAACTTGCTTGGTATAACCATTATTATCAATTTGCCAAAGCTGTAAGCCGTTGTATCTATCAGTACCACTAAAATAAAGAATGTCATTCACAGCTACCAAATTTGATAAATTTGATAAATTTGAAAAACTACCATAATTATTAAGTTGTTGAGCATCACCGTTACTATCTATCTTCCATAAGTATGGGCGATTATTATCGGTAGTACTGAAATATAGCGTATTATTAACAGCAGTCAAATTTGATAAATCATAGTAATTGCCATTGATACCGTTAATAGGTTGGACATCACCTTGATTATTGATTTTTAGAAGTATGACATTATTGTTTCTATCTTTAACTGTGAAATAAAGCGTATTATTTACAACGTTGAAATTAGAAAAATTAGAAAAATCGTTAGGAAATTCATCAACTTGCTCGCTACTTCCAGCATTAGTAGTTTTCCACAATTGCGTTATGCCATTTCTATCTGTAAGAGTAAAGTAAAGCGCGTCGTTAACAACAGTTAAATTAGAAATTTCGCGATTGTCAATAGTCGTATTATTAATAGTTTCGATGTTTCCATCAGTAGTTATTTTGTTTAAAGCAACTCGGTTGTCTAAGTCAATTGCAGTAAAATACAGCGTATTATTGAAGGCAGTTAAATTAGAAGGATTTGAAGAATTAGCGCCTAAATTAATATCTTCAAACTTTTCTGGTACACCTGTTTCGCTTATTTTCCATAACTCTCTCCCTTCTTCTGTAGTTTCAGCAGTAAAGTAAAGCGTATTGTTAATAACTGTCAAATTTTCAGGATTAGAAGAAGCGAAACCATCATTGATATCTCCCACAGTTACGGGATTACCGCTTTTATCTAATTTCCAAAGTTCTCTTCCGTTTCTTCCATCATCCGCAGTGAAGTAAATTACACCGTTAATATCAATTATTTCTGAAGGATTGGAACCGATTAGAGGAGAGTTAAAGTTTGTTAATTGCTTTGGTGCGTTCATATTTTTGTTTTAGTTAGTTTTCAAAAATTTCTTTAATTGCTGTAAATAAGTACAAGAAAATAAGCAGAGCAACTTAATACGTTGTCTACAAAAAGTTTCGGCGCTAAAGCACTTACTACAAACCACAGCTATTCAAAAAAATCGTATTTATTATCTATTAATCATTATCCGGATTACTGGTATAAATTTCAACGATGATTATTCTGAAATATTTGAAAAAGAAGCTTGAAGAGAAAGTAGTTTATTGTGTCTTTTTCGGTTTATACTTAGATAATTATGATTTAAATGTCTCACCTGAAAATACGCAAATTATAATTAAACTAAGTGTTTTTATGCATGAAAAATAAAGACGTTGCAGTGCAACGTCTCTACATCAAGGTTTAAATTCCCTATTACCTATTCCCCATTACCCATTCCCTTGCATATCAGCAGCGTTAACAAAATTGTCCGGTGTTTCGATAGCAGGAAGTTGAATTACTTGTTCAAGATTTGGTCTTTTTTCTATCTTAAATTCATCAAGTTTTACCGGCTTTCCTGTCTGTGCTGATTCGATAATTGCTCGAATGATACGAACATCTGCTAAACCTTCTCTTCCACATGGTTCGGGTTCTTTATTATTCAACACGCAATCGGAGAAATATTGAATTTCTGCACCAAATTGATCGCCAGCAGGATACGATCGCTCTTGTTTTTCACCGTCTACGGTAATCTCTTGTTTCAAGTCACCTGCATAGGTATAAGCGCTATCCATCCTTAAGTCGCCTTTTGTTCCTACTACTCGGAATGTTGCTGTAGAGGAAGCACCAAAACTACTTGTAAAATGAGCCAATCTTTCTTTAGGAAAACGCATCGAAACGCTTGTCATTTCATCAACTTTTGCAAAGCGTTTTTCGCCGTTATTAGCGATGAAAGCAAATACTTCTGTGGGTTCATCTTGAAATAAATAACGCGCTGCATTAATACAATAAATTCCCATGTCATAAAACGAACCACCGCCGTTTTCAAGCGGTTCTCTTAATCTGATATTCCCTTCCTCAACCTGTTGAGAAAATACAGAATCAAAAAAGCGGGGTTCACCTATTTTTCCTGATTGAACTATGTTTACCGCTTCCATGTTTGCTTTATCAAAATGGAGACGATAAGCAATCATTAATTTAACGTTATTCTCTTTCGCAGCGTTAATCATTTGCTCGCATTCATCTTCTGTTACAGCCATCGGCTTTTCACAAAGGATGTGTACTCCAGCTTTAGCTGCTCTTACTGTATGTTCGAGATGCAGGTGATTTGGGGAGCCGATGTATACTGCATCAATATTTTCTTTTTTCAAACATTCTTCGTATTGTTCGTAGGTATAAGCGGGGACATGATACTTTTTACCGAGTTCCTCGCGCTTAGTTTCATCGCCAGAAATTAAAGCAGCTAATTCAGAATTTTCGGTATTAGAAAAAGCTGGTAAAACATCTTCTTGAACAATCCAACCCAACGCAACAGCCGCATAGCGCAAATTACCTTTACCGTTTTGTGTCGCCATAATTGTTTACCTATTTTTGAAACCTGTGTAGAAGCGGTTTGAATAAAATTTGAGTAATGCTTGTGCGTTTCAATCTAAACACTTGAGCTTATTCCCTCCATCTCCCTATCGATTGAAAAGATTTGAGCATACTTTCTGTCTGGGGAGGAAGCGCAAAAATACAGTTGATGATATTACTGAAATTTTTCAATGAGAATTACAGCCGATTTCATTTTAGTGAGGTACAGAACATATTGTTATAAGGGAGCGGGGAGCAGGGAGTAGGGAGTAAGAGAAATGTACCTCCTGCAATTTGCCTTTTGTAGAATATGTTGATAGATAATTCCTCTATCAATCTGGGTATTTCAAGTAGGGGTTAAGGAGTATTTTTGCTACTAAAAAAAAACAACGTTCTCCGCCGTTGTTTTACTTAATACTTATATCAATACCAGTCACATTAGCTACTTGCTGGATTGTAGTAAATAGTTATTCGTTAAATTCTAAAATAGAAAGGGAAGACAATTATCAATAAACAATTACCAATATAAAATTGATAGTTGATAATTGATGACTGATAATTGATCCACCAGAATATTCACCTAACTCATCTTCCTGCAAAAATCAAGAAAATTTTAGACAATAAAGTTGTCTTTAGTATTTAAAGCGTCTCTTACGCTGCTTGGATCTAGCAATTGCTTTACGCTTATGCTTTTGTAGAGGCGTTTCAAAGTGGCGATGCTTCTTGATATCCGGCATTATGCCAGCTTTTGAAACTTCGCGCTTGAATCTACGTAATGCTGATTCAATTCCTTCGTTTTCGCCTACAACTATTTGGGTCATTCTTTCTCCTATCTAAACTAAAACCATCGAGTATTGCAATTAATGCTTAGATGTAAACAGTAACATTAACTGCGAGCAAAAAAAGGGCAAATTTATCGTATGCCCTTCATACTACAAAGTCTAATAATTTTTTAATTGGGCTTAGTAGCGTCTATTATTATATCCTTCACCACTATTTCCGCCCCATCTACCACCACCACCGGAAGAACTTCGTTCTGGTTTTGGCTTAGCTTTATTTACTCGTAGACTGCGCCCCATCCATTCCGCGCCATCAAGAGATTCTATTGCGTTAGCTTCTTCTGCATCCGTTCCCATCTCTACAAATGCGAAGCCTCTAATACGTCCCGATTCTCGATCCAATGGTAAATAAATACTTTTCACATCCCCATACTCCACGAAGACTTGCTTTAAGTCTTCTTCCGCAACCTCATAAGAGAGATTGCCCACGTAAATCGACATACATCGTCTCCAGAACTAACATTGTGATGAGATTTACATCCGGAGAAGTCTGCAACACATAATCGAACAAACTGAACAACCGAACTCAATCATCTGACTTATAGAATAGCATAAATAAGATGCCTATGTTGCTTCTATATAAACCTTTCGGCATCCGCACTCGAACGCAAAAATATCATTTTACTGAAGAAAATACTAAATATTAATAAACAAACAATACTTAAATTAGATTTTAGATTTTAGATTTTGGATTGAACCCCGACTCAATCTTGACGAGGATAATCCAAAACCTTTAACCTTTAACCCTTGATAATTCGATCGACAATCTGCAACGCCGTATCAACTTGTGCTTCGGTGACAATCAACGGTGGTACAAAACGCACAACTTTGGTACCTGCGGGTACTAACAATAAACCTTCGTTCATTGCAGCTTTCACTACATCAATGGCACTTAACTCAATGTCTGCTTGTAGTTCCATTCCGTTAATTAAACCCCAACCGCGTACTTCGGCAATGCGATCGCGATATTTTGCGGCTATATCCTGCAAACCCTGCCGCAGTTGTTCGCCTCGATCGCAGACGTTTTGTAAAATATTCTCTTTTTCCAAAGTATGGCAAACGGCGAGGGCGATCGCACAAACGAATGGATTACCGCCGAAGGTGCTAGCGTGTTCTCCCGATTCAAATACAGCGCAGAATTTTTTCGCCATCATCGCACCAATGGGGATACCGCCCCCCAAACCTTTGGCGCTGGTGAAAACGTCTGGTTCGACTCCCAGGTGTTCGTAACCCCACAAGTTACCACTACGCCCCATTCCGACTTGTACTTCATCAAACATTAGTAAGATGCCAGTTTCATCGCAGATCGATCGCAGCTTTTGAAAATATTTTACATCTCCAGGACGAACGCCGCCTTCTCCCTGTAACGGTTCTAACAAGATCGCACAGACACCATAATCACCTTCATCTAACTCGCTAATTGCTGCTTCGATCGCATCAATATCGTTGTAGGGTACGTAATGAAATCCCGGCACCAAAGGATTAAAGTTTTTGTGATACTTGGGTTGCCCGGTAGCGGTAATTGTTGCTAAAGTGCGTCCGTGGAAACTGGCGTTTGCCGTTAAAATAATTGGTTTATCAATATCTAAAACGGTATGAGCGTATTTCCGCGCCAATTTAATCGCCGCTTCGTTTGCTTCCGCACCGGAGTTACAGAAGAATACTTTATCGGCACAGGAATGATCGACTATCCAACGTGCTAGTTCCCCCTGTTCGGGAATGTAGTATAAATTTGAAACGTGGTGTATTTTTTGAATTTGCTGCGTTACCGCTTCTATCAATGCGGGATGGGCGTGTCCCAAAGTACAAGTAGCAATTCCCGCAACAAAGTCGAGATATTCCTTGCCTTCGGTATCCCACAAACGGCATCCATCACCTTTTTCCAAGGCTATAGGAAAACGCCCGTAAGTGGACATGACAACTTCATCAAAGCTTTCTTTATTAAAAGGGGTAGATGACTGGTTGGCTTGTTGAACAAGAGTCTCAATGCTCACAGCTTAACTCCCGAATATCTGTATATTTAGACGAAATCGTAATAAACTTTTTACCAACACAGGTAAAAGATATATTGTAGTGTAATTTACTATTTTTGGGAAATCCTGCGATCGAATAATTCGTAATTTAAAAGGGCGTTTCCGCTTTCAAATCTATCTTTTCTCCCGTATGCGGATGTTCAAATGTCAGTTCCCTTGCGTGTAGATGTAACCGATTTGCCTCGATGTCACATCCGTAAAGCTTATCCCCTAAAATAGGCATACCCAAACCCTTGCGATCGGCAGCATGAACTCTTAATTGATGGGTTCTTCCCGTTAAAGGAATAAATTCTATACGAGTGTAATTTGCTTCTTTATTTAATACTAAAACTTGAAACTTAGTTATACAAGGTTTCCCACGATCGTAATTTACTTGTTGATACGGACGATTTTCGGGATCTCCCCACAACGGTAATTCGATCGCACCTTTATCGATCGCTAAATTACCGCAAATTTTAGCTTCATAAACTTTATTAACCAGTCTTTGTTCAAACTGCTTGCTGAATAAACGGTAAGTTTTTTTATCTTTTGCTAATAGTAAAATACCAGAAGTATCCATATCCAACCGATGTACCGCCGCAATACTTTCGCCGTCGGGCAATATTAATAAATTATTTAAGCGACTGACAACGCTATCTTGATTGTGATGATACCTTCCGGGAACTGATAGTAAACCAGCGGGTTTATTTACAGCAATTAACCATTTGTCTTCGTAGATAATCGGAATTTCTTCCCCCAGAGAGCTTAAAACTTTTGAAGAATTAGTCAAACCCGATAACAAAAAACCCATTAACGGCTGACAGCGATCGACACAAGCACCATAAAATTTCCCTTGAATTTTATCTCGATCGGATTCTCCCCACCAAAATTCAGCCATCGCTAACGGTTTTAACTTATTAGTTGCAGCATAATGAAGTAATTTCGGCGCACAACAATCACCCGTACCTGTAGGTAAGTGCGGCATTATTTGCTGCAAAGTAGACGAATTACCCAAAAAATTCATTACAGAATAAGCAGCGTGCATTTGTTTTTGTAGCTTGCGAGATATTTCCTTGCGCTGTTGTTTTAATTCTCGGATCCGCATATCTGCATTATTAATAACTTGCTCTATCGGTTCTAAAACTTGATCGCGCTGTCGTTTGAGTAACTTCCGCTCAATTCCTTGCTGACGACTTGCTTCTTTTAGTTTTTCTAACTCTATATTTAATTGTTCTTCCTTCAGAGTTTTATAAAATAGCTGGCGTTTTTCATCGCGTTTTTGTTTGCTAATTTGATGATGTTTACCCATTTCTTGCAAACGTTGTTCAAAATCTAACGCTATAATTTCATATTCTTTTTTTTCAGAAAGTTGTTTGAGTTGAATAATTTCTTGTTTAATAGCTGACAATTCGGCTAAAGTGCGGCTTTCTTCTAATACTACTTCTTCTCTACCGGGAATTGGTGGAACCCAACCTACAACTACACTATTACTATTGAGCAACCCCGAAAAAGCTTTAAGTACTCGTTTTTCGCCATCTGGCAATTCTACTAATAATATTCCGTACATTTTACCTTCATGGGAATATACTTTATCAGTGGCTAGCTGTCGCATCAAACCACAAGCGATCGCTTCTGCTTGAGGAGTGCGCGGAAGCTGTAGCAATTCGCCATGAGAATATCCTTGATAATAATAAGTAGGAGATGAATAAGCGATCGTAGAATTGATATTGATAAAATCTGAAAGTGGGTGAAGAGGTAACATAGGAGCTTATATTTTATAGTTTATTTTTTTGAAGTTTAATTGTTAAAATATCTTTATTGCGTATTACATTTGGGAACTCAAATCCCTAAATTAACAATAATATGAGATGTTGGGTTACGGCGCGATAAATATTTTTCATTATAAATCATATTAATTTGTGCGCCTTTAAAGGATGTTTTAAAAGTCTTCTTATTGGTAGCAAAACGTTTTATATCCCCCTAAATCCCCCTTTTTAAGGGGGACTTTGATTCCAATTCCCCCCAAATCAGCGGGGGGTTAGGGGGGATCGATAAGTGCCTCAAATCACAGCTAACCACTTTTAATCAGTAACGCCAAAATTTTAATAGGTTACATTTTGTAATCAGCGTTTAACATAGTTTGTATTCCTATTTTTATTACCACTTACCATGAACAACCACTACCAAAATTACAACCCCAGCGATGTCGGACAAATCAACGGTAATATCTTCGGTTTACCCTTCGATTACGATTCTGCAAACTTAATTATTATTCCCGTACCTTGGGAAGTGACTGTTTCCTATGGTGCGGGTACCGCTAACGCACCGCAACAAATTCTCGATGCTTCACCACAGTTAGATTTATTTGATTTTGATAATCCCGATGGGTGGAAGCAGGGAATTTTTATGATGGGAATTCCTCAAGATATGTTAGATAAAAATAAATATTACCGACAGCTAGCTGCAACAATTATTGAACGATTGGAACAAGGTAAATCTTTAACAGATGCACCAAATTTAACGCCACTACTAACGGAAATTAACCAAGCTTGCGAAAATGTAAACAAGTGGTTGTTTAATAAATCTCAGCAAGCGATCGCCGATGGTAAGCAGGTTGCAGTTATCGGAGGGGATCACAGTTCACCTTTGGGCTATATGCAAGTGTTAGCAGAAAATTACTCGAACTATGGGATTTTACACGTAGATGCTCATGCAGATTTACGTAACGCTTATGAAGGTTTTGAGTTTTCTCATGCTTCAATTATGTACAACGCAATGAAACTACCGCAGATATCAAAGTTAGTACAGGTAGGTTTGCGGGATATTTGCCATGATGAAGTAGAAATGATAAACCAATCTAACAATAGAATAGTTGCTTATTACGACTCAATAACCAAGCAAAAGCTTTATTCTGGAACTACTTGGATCGATTTATGTAAGCAAATTGTTAGTCATTTACCCGAATACGTTTATGTTAGCTTTGATGCCGATGGTTTAGACCCCAAACTTTGCTCAAATACAGGAACTCCGGTTCCTGGAGGTTTGGAGTTAGAACAAGCTTATTGTTTGATTCGAGAAGTAGTAAACAGCGGTAAAAAAATTATTGGTTTTGATGTTTGTGAAGTCGGTGATGCCCAATGGGATGGTAATGTTGGTGCGCGGGTAGTTTTGAAATTAGCGAATTTGATGGATTTATCGCTGCATAGGAAATAGGGAATAGAAAATACCATTTACCTTCAGGGTTGAAACCGCACAGATTGTAGTATGAGACGCGATATATCGCGTCTCATACTCCTATCCCGGCTTTATGATTACCGAATGAATGAGAGGGGGGAGAGCGGGGAGTAATTAATGAAAATAACCACCAGTTTTTAGATAATTTTTCAGCATAAGCTATAGCTGAAAATATATCAAGACTAAGCGACAACACTGGTTGTGGTACCAAATATGAGGTACCACAGATTAGTGACTTTTATCTAATTGCTTGAGAAGTATAATACTTACGTATAAATATTATTTGCAAGTTATAGCAATCGAATTATGGCAATTGGAATTAGTGCAACTCCTGATGTTCTTATAGAAGAAGAGCGAACTACACTTACTGTTACACTCACTTCAAGCGAACCAATACCAGAAGGGGGTTTGGTTGTTAGTCTAAGTAGCAACCTTGAAAATATCCAAAATCAATTCGACATAACCGGAGTCATATTCGGTACTGCATTTGAAAATGCTTCGTTAGCAGGTTTTAATGGTGGAATTTTAGATATTCGACTTCTCGAACAAACAGCAACTTTAACTCTACCGATTTTGGATGATGATGTTCCTGATAGAGTCGAGGATTTTACTTTTACAGTGCTACCGAGTCAGAGGTATACAGTCGATCCAAATGCTAGTTCGGCAACTCTAGTTATAGAAGATGCGGAAAGTCAAACACCAGAGCCAGAACCCGAACCCGAACCTCAGCCTGAACCTCAACCAGAGCCTCAACCAGAACCAGAGCTTGAACCGGAACCTGAACCTGAACCAGAACCTCAACCAGAACCCGAACCAGAACCCGAACCAGAACCCGAACCAACAAACACCCCTCCAGTTGGTCAAGAGGATAGCTACACTGCGGTGGCGGGTCAAATATTTAATGTGGATACAGATAAAGGAGTATTAGCAAATGACAGCGATGCTGATGTTGGCGATCGATTAAGTGCTTCGATCGCGGATGCTCCAGATAACGGTAGTCTCAATTTTAATAATGATGGCTCGTTTACATATACGCCGAACGATCGCTTTAGTGGAACCGATAGCTTTACCTATACTCTCAGCGATGGTAAGGTTAATTCCCAAGAAGCAACAACAGTAGAGATAAGCGTTGAACCAACCCCCGAACCAACCCCCGAACCAACACCCGAACCAACACCCGAACCAACACCCGAACTAACACCCGAACTAACACTTCAATCAACGCCCGAACCAACACCCGAACCAACACCCGAACCAACACCCGAAGTTGAAGGTGCCTCAGAAGATAATCAAATTGTCCAGATTGCTTTTAACGAAAGCGATGCAATGAGCAATTTAATTTTTGATGCCACCTCAATCGATGATGGGACTAATATCGTTACTCAACTTGCTGATGATGTGTTGGATTTAGGAACAGATGCAGCCTTTGACAATCTTATCGGTTTATACGAAGTAGTTGATGCAAACGGCGGAATAGATATTGATGGCGATGCTGTAGCCGATTTCCTTCCCGGACAAGAAGGTTACGCACAAGCTGCAATTGAAAATCGCATTGATGATTTTGTGTTGCGAGCTGGTTCATCAGGAGATGAAAGTAAAAACACTTCAGCCGAAGAATTTGGAGATGTTATTCTCAACGGAGGTCGTTCGTATGTACCTTTTGTAATTGCCAATGGTGGTAATTTAGGTTTTGAAGGATTTATCAGTAATGAGAATCAAGAAAATAGTGAGTTTAACAACGCTGCTGAATTTATCGATGATGTAGTAGCTTACTTCGGCATTACTGAAGCGAATCCCGATGGAACTCAACACTTACAATCTCGTGGAAATAATATTTTCGGCTTTGAAGACCTTCCCAGCAATCTTGGTGTTAGCGATAATGACTTTAACGATGCTGTGTTCGGTTTTGATATTCAGTAGGGTAATTTAAAGCTTTCATATCTTTACCTCGACCTAACCCCCCTTCCCTTATAGAGAAGGGGGAAAATGAAGCCGGAACTTCTTGCAGGAGAGAGGTCTTTTTCATTTCCAGAGATGTCTATTGTAAATTTTTGTATCGTTATCAGACAATTTATACAAACTATACACTGTTCAAACCCTTGCTCAAACATGATTTCTAACAGCAGGATGTCATGTTGATAACTGTTAGAAAATTACATAAAGGGTGAAAAAAATGGCTGATATCGTAGATACCGCAGTTGGCGCTGGTTCTTTTAATACTTTAGTTGCTGCTGTTAAAGCTGCTGGTTTAGTAGATACTCTCAAAGGCAAAGGTCCATTCACCGTTTTCGCACCCAGCGATGACGCATTTGCTAAGCTTCCCGATGGCACAGTAGATGCATTGCTTAAGGATGTTCCCAAGCTCAAGAAAATCTTGACCTATCACGTTGTTTCAGGCAAGGTTATGGCAGCTGACGCAGCTAAACTAAAATCAGCTAAAACAGTTGAAGGTTCAGAACTAAAAATTGACGCTAGTAATGGTGTCAAAATTAATGATGCTACAGTTTCAAAAGCTGATGTTAGCGCTGATAACGGTGTAATTCACGTTATTGATACAGTATTGATGCCTTCTTAAGCAACCGCTAGGCATTATAAATAGATAGCATTCGTGGAGTAGTAACCGGACTTTGATATTACTCCACCAATGCGATCGCAAAGTCAACATTAAAATTTAAAAATTTATTATTATATAGATTTGCCTTCTATAGAAATATATCTAAAGTTCTTATCTACACTGGCTTATCCCTGTAATTATCATGCAATTAACTTGATATCGAGTATCTTAATTGCTAAGAAAACGTTACGATGAAACAGTAAAAGTTCACAAATAACATTTTTAACTTTTACAGCATCTTGACAAAAAAACTTGGTTATGGTATTTCCTCGTGGCAAAACGCTCACTCCAGGCATCGCCAATTGGTATCAAGCAAGCGAAAAGAGCTTTTACCAATAAAGGTTGGACTCAAGAAAATTTGGCAGGAGAAGTTAACCTCAAAACTCGCCAGCCAGTTTGGAGGTTTTTTACAGGTCGTCCCGTAGAACGCTATACCTTTATGGAAATTTGCTCTGTTTTGGAGCTAAATTGGCGTGAAACTGCTAGCTCACCCCCAGCCGAACTTTCTGAATTCGGAGAGGTATCTATAAATATTGATGCGCTGGTAAAGAAAGTGCGATCGCAGCATGGAAACAAAATTCAACACCAGTGCGGTACTTTACAGTTATTAGACACTAACCGTCCTGTTGAAATTGAAAAGATTTACATTGATATCAATATATTGCCGGAAATTGCCAGTCAACAGTGGTTAGACATTTCCAAGGGGCAAAATCCTACTGCCGAAGAATTTGACCGTTTTGAGTTGGGATCTGAGAAACAAATACCAGCCATGAGGGCGGTGGAAACTAACTCTAAGCTGAGGTTATTTGGTAAACCAGGATGTGGTAAAACTACTTTTTTGCAACATTTGGCTATACAATGCAACCGAGGTCACTTTGCTGCGAATCTAGTTCCCATTTTTATCACTTTAAGGGATTTTGCTGACGATTCAAATGCAGGGGCGTTCAGTTTATTAAACTACATCAATTCTGAATTGTTCGCTAATGGAATTGAGGATGAACAGAATAGCGAAAGTTTACTGCGTGAAGGCAGAATGTTACTGTTGCTCGATGGACTCGATGAAGTACCCCATCAAGACAATAACGCAGTTTTAAAGGAAATTCGCCGATTCTCCGAGAAATATCCCCAGAATTTGTTCGTCGTCACCTGCCGATCGGCTGCTAAAGCATTTCACCTCAAAGGCTTTACCGATATCGAAATCGCAGCCTTTACGCGATCGCAAATTATCGACTTTGCTCAAAAGTGGTTTGCAGTATTTACTAAAAACACCAGTCGAAATCAGATGGATATGGCAGTTCAGTTTATTGAAAAACTGGATTTACCTGAAAACTTGCCATTCCGAAGACTTGTAATTACGCCCCTTTTTCTACATCTTGCTTGTTGGGTGTTTCATTGCCAAAAGAAATTTCCCACTCAGAAAGCCGAATTCTATAAGCAATGTTTAGAGCTTCTTTTAGGCAAATGGGATGACATTAGAGGTATTGAGCGAGATGAAGTTTATCAGGGGTTTTTATTGCCACAAAAACTCAAGCTAATGAGTCAGATTGCTTTCTCGACATTTGAACGTGGTAATTACTTTTTTGGACAACGAGTTGTAGAACAGTATATTGGCGATTTTATAAGTAACTTACCAAATGCACCCACAGAAGCAGAAGAATTACAACTCGATAGCGAAGTGGTGCTCAAAGCGATTGAATTGCAACACGGAATCTTGACGGAACGGGTGCGAGGAGTTTTTTCTTTTTCTTCTTTAACGTTTCAAGAATACTTCACGGCTCGAAAAATTGTTGCCAGTCCTGATTTACAGTCATTACAAGCCTTGTCCCATTTGGTTAGTCATCTTACCGAACCACGGTGGCGCGAAATTTTTTTGCTGACGGCTGCTATGTTGCGGAGCGCAGACTTTTTGGTACAGTTGATGAAGCAAAAAATTGATGCTCTAATCGCCCCAGATATTTATCTTCAAGAGTTTTTAATTTGGACGACCCAAATAGTTATACCGCAAGCCACTTTAGCTGTAACTGGTGATTTTTATCTCGGTCTTACCCAAACCAATCCGAATTACAACATACAGTCTCACTGGGACTTTAGCCCCGAGCAGCAGAAAGTTTTGGAACAATATTATTATGCCAATCAGTTGCTGATTGATTGCCTTAATAGCAACTGTGAAGTCACACTTGCAGTGCGTCAAGAGATTGAAGCTGCCTTATTTTTTCCTCACAAATAACTCGAAGAGAGCGAATAGGATAATAAACGCTGTTTTTTTAATAAAATATTTAATAATACCAAATATTTTGATAATTGGCAATGTTTATAAAAAAATGTTATACTTTTAGTATGAATTAAAAAAGATATCTAATCTTTCCATTAGTTCTGAGGAGTTAAGGTAGTGCGAAGCGCGATCTCGCTCGCTGGTTGTAAATAGCGAGTTAGAAGCTTGTTGTTTCGGACAGGCACAGAAGACTGCCGTAGGAATCTTTTATCCAGCAAAATTAATGTAGTGAAGTACTGATATTGATACTTTAGTTTTCTTTAGTCCGATTATTGGTACAGGAGAAATTGATGAATGAACCAATCGAATTATCTTTAGAACAAGAATGGAGACTCAAAAGCTTTGCCTCGCAAGTACAGCATATGTCTCGCGAACAAGCTCAAAAGCTCTTAATCGCGTTGCATCAGCAAATGATGATTCAGGAAACAACGTACCGAAATCTTTTGATGCATGAATGGAATCTAGATTCAGGCACAGCTTTTTAATAAAGTCCTTAGCTACCTACAGACTGATGAACAGACTGCGATCCTAGTCGCGCAAGCTGGTTATCAAAACAACTGCTTGGTTCAAGGCTAAGTATCAAAATAAAACAAGACGGCGGTATCTAAGTAAAATAAAGAGTTTTCAGTTTAATTACAAATATCACTTCGCGAACAGATTTTTTCTAGATTTCTGGACGACGATCGTACATTTAAGTAAAAAAAATGAATAAGAAATACAAAAACCCCGCACTTCATCAAGCACCAATAGGGGAACCAGCATTGATTATTGCTCCCAGAGACAGTGAATCTGTTTTTAAATGGATAGTAAGCAGTGGTCGATTCAAATCCCATGAACCCGATGATAAATGCCACGATAATAAGGCTGCAAATGAACTTGAAGAGCTTCTAGACCATGAAGTTGAATTAGACGAGGAATAATAATTTCTGTTTCTATCCGTTAAAGTGTTACCATAGTATGTATGAAAATACAAGCATTAGATATTCGACCTGGCGATCGCATTATTGCCTACTTCAATAATAAAATGCAGGTTTGTACGGTGAAGTATGTGACTAATCCCGATCAAACTAACATCACACTATCAGTATTCGTTGGCGAACGTTATCGGCATTCAAGCTCTGGAACAATTAGATTTAAACCGGAAGCTCTACTTGAATTGAGCGAGAAATATAAAGAGCCAGAGCCTAGCTTAGCTGTGGAAACTGCTAACGGAACCTAAAATGAGTGCCAACTCTCGAAAAAATGGGCAACGGGGAATCCTAAATCTTGTAAGGATTTGAGATTTTTGATTTTCCCAAATCCGAAATCTCAAACCGCTCATCTTTTAAATTTATACAGTTTTCAAATATTTATTGCACCAGTTAACCATTTCCCAAAGTACGTGACTAACTGCTTCGCGGGAACGATAACCGTGGGCTTCTGTTGGTAATTCAACCCATCGCACGGTTGCCCCCAATCCGAGGAGTGCTTCGTATAAGCGTTTAGTTTGTAAGGGGTATGTTCCGGCGTTGCTATCGTTTGCACCGTGAATTAATAATAATGGTGCTTTTATTTGGGATGCACGAGTAAAGGGTGACATATCTATATAGGTTTGTTGCGCTTCCCAAAAGTTACGCTGTTCTCCTTGAAAACCAAATGGTGTGAGGGTGCGGTTGTAAGCTCCACTTCTGGCAATTCCCATACAAAATAATTCGGTGTGGGCTAATAAATTTGCTGTAGTGAATGCGCCGTAAGAGTGCCCGCCGATACCAATACGATCGCGATCGGCAATTCCTATGCGTACTACATAATCTACTGCGGCTTGCGCTCCGGCAATCAATTGCTCTACATAGGTATCGTTGGGTTCGTTGTCTCCTTCACCGATTATTGGTAAGGTGGCACCGGAAAGTACTGCGTATCCTTGGGTGAGCAGAAATAATACAGAAGCACGGGTGGGACGGATGAAGGTGTTTTCGGGTGTGGTTATTTGTCCGGCGAATTCTTTGTCTTTGAATTCTTCAGGATAAACCCAAAATATCGTCGGTAAGGTACCATCGCGTTCGAGGTTATAGCCGGAAGGTAGATACAGTTTAGCTGATAGCTGCACTCCATCGGCTCGCTGATACTGGACTAATTCTTTATGAATTCCTGCTAATTGCGGTGCGGGATCTTGGTAGTTTGTAAGTATCTTTGTATAATTATCGTTCCGAGAAAATAACATCAGGTTGGGTGGTTCGGTTTGCGACTGACGCACGGTAATTAAGTTTTGCGCTTCGTCGTCAATTACCGCGATAATGTCTTCGTAATAAGGATCTTGACACTGCCACAGTCGTTGAGTTTCCTGAGTTTCTAAATTCAAACTATCTAAAAACGGATACACGCCATCGGCAGATGCACCGCGTCCGCTAAGGTATATACTTTGACCGTCGGGTGCAAAACGTAGGACTTGAGAACCGTAGTCTCCCAACTTTGTTAAAGGTGTTCCTGGAGCATTATATTTATCTTCAAAGCTGCGATCGAATAGTAATTTTGGTGATTCCGAATAATTTGGGTAAATCCGCCAAGTTCTGTAACGACGAGTATCGTACCATTTTTCATAAACCAGCGCTGCATCTTCTTTCCCCCAAACTACAGAGTTAAAGCGATATTCCGACTTCCACAATTGGGTTGGTGTGCCGGTAAAGGGTGCTTCTAAAGTAAATAAAGTATCGCGATAGGGAACTTCTATAGCGGGATCGCCTTCGTCTAATGCTTCTACCCAAGTTAATGTCGCTTTTGCATCGCTGCGCCACGATGTGCGTCTTCTACCTTTACGTACTGCATCAAATTTAATCGAACGTTCTTCATCAAGGGGTAAATTTGCAACTTGATAAATTTCCTTGCCGTTATTATCAATTACATATATTTGTTTGGGAAAACGAGCGGCGGGAACTTGATAAGAAAATGGTTTATGTATAGTAGAAATTAAAATAAAATTGCTATCGGGAGAAGCAATAGCTTCGTTAATTAGACAAGGTGAAATTAGTTGAGTGCGGTTGCCGTCGAGAGTAATTTTTTCTAAAGTTGAAGTTAAATAATATTCAAATAATGCCTCGTCATGAGCATTTTTAAGTAAATTTGTATAGGTACGAGTTGGTTTTTTACTACCCAAATTTTCTTGAATTAAAGGTCCCCGAGGAACGTTAGGTAAAGTCGGAACTTCACCGCTCTGGGCAACAAACTTACAAATTAAAGTTTCATCATCAAGCCAGCGGTAGGGAGTTCCATAAGCAGCATTAAGTACGGGTGCGGTTAAACGTTGGATAGTTCCATCGGCTACGTACAAAATCCAAAGTTCTAAACCCGTTGCTTGGGTAAGGGTAAATGCGAGCTTTTGACTATCGGTAGACCATTTTATAAAGCCAACGCGGGGATTTTCCGGTAGTTCTATTATTTTGACATTTTCCGTAGATACCGGCTTAATCTTCATACTGTAGTAAGTATTATGACGCGCCGGACCATTAGTTTGCGGATTCAACCGAAAACCTGCTACAGCAACTTCCGGCTCTGAAAGTAAAGCGATGGGCACTAACTGCGACTGTTCCAACTCTACCATCCACCGGCGATCGGGAGATATACGAATTTGTGGTGGGGGTGCTGCTGACAAAATTTGGTCGATCGGTTGCGGTGGTATTTGCCAAATTTGTTCGGTAGAATAATTGTTCATTTTGTTGTGCGTGAGTACCTTTGTTAACAATAAAGTATGAATACAAGTTGCACAAATGTATCTCTCAAAACACTTAGTTTGAAACAGCTATGCAATATGCAGGATAAATGGACTGACGGCTGTCATAACCTGATGACAATTAAGTATTTTATCTAATGGAAATCCAACAAAAGTAACTTAACATACTTTTGATTTCCATCGAACTAAATAACGAAGTATCAAGCAGTTTCGATTAAATGATGTTGATAGCTGTCAAATTTAATTAAAAATCTTCTATTTGTACTAAACTCTATATTAGGGTTATGTTATATATAGTACATAATATATAAACTTCTACTTTACGAAGTTTGGTTGTCAATACTGTATCTATATATATCAAATTATTAATCGTAAAAAATATGATATCGAAAAAAATAGAATCAGAGAAACAGTCAAATATTTTAAATGCTCAAATTCAAGAACAATTAGAACAGCAAAAAGCACTCGCAGGTGTAATTAAGAGAATTCAACAACCGTTAGATTTACAAACTATTTTTCAAACTACCGCAACTCAGGTACGTGAGTTACTTAAAGCTGACAGAGTAGCTGTATTTAAGTTTGATATTACAAACGATTGGGAAGGGGAATTTGTTTCAGAAGATGTTGCTGAAGGTTGGGATTCGGTAATTGCCAAGAAAGTCCACGATTATTGTTTTGGGGAACAGTTTGCGGCTCGTTACCAACAAGGTAGGGTACAAGCGGTTGCTGATATTTATGACGCAGGTTTGAGCGATTGTCATGCTGAAATTTTGGCTCAATTTCAGGTGCGTGCGAATCTTGTTGTTCCCCTACTGCAAGAAAATATTTTGTGGGGTTTGCTTTGCGTGCATCAATGCGGTAATACTCGTAATTGGAAAGAATCAGAAATTGAATTTGTCCGGTTAATTGGCGAACACTTTACTGTTGCTATTCAACAAGCCGAATACTTTAGAAAGTTAGAATTACAGGCTTTAAGATTAGCTCAAGCGGCTCAACGTGACAAGATAATTACTCAAATTGTTAATAAAATTCGTAGAACACTTGATATTGAAACTATATTTCAAACAACAACTCAAGAATTACGAGAATTAATCAAAGCCGATCGCATTGCTATTTTTCGTTTTAATTCAGATTGGAGCGGCAATTTTGTTGCTGAATCTTTTGCAGAAGGATGGACTCCTTTAGTTGACGTTCAACCGATAATTACTAATACTTATTTGCAACAAACTCAAGGTAGACAATACACCTCTAATGAAACGTTTACTGTTAATGATATTTATCAAGCTGAATTAACACAGCCTCAGATAAACTTATTAGAAAAAATTGAAGCGAAAAGTTTTGCGACTGCTCCGATTTTGCAAGGAGAAAAGCTTTGGGGAATCATTGTTGCTTATCAAAATGCATCAAGAATCTGGCTTGAAGATGAAGTAGAAATAATTATCCAAATGGCGACGCAAATCGGCATAGCTTTAAGACAGTACGAATTATTATCTAAAGCTCGAAGTCAAGCCTCACGACAAAAAACATTAACTGGGGTAATTACCCGGATTCGGGAATCTTTGGATTTAGACACTATTTTTCAAACAACTGTTACCGAAGTTCAGCAAATGTTGAAAGCCGATAGAGTAGCAGTTTTTCAATTCGATCCTCAACAAGATTGGGAAGGAGAATTTGTTTGGGAAAGTGTTGCTTCGGAATGGGATTCTGTTGTTTCAGCCAAAGTTCACGATCATTCTTTTGGGGACAAATTTGCGGTTGATTATCAACAAGGTAGAGTACAAGCAGTTGCAGATATTTACGCAGCAGAGTTGAGCGATTGTCACCAGCAAATCTTAGGTCAATTTCAAGTTCGCGCTAATTTGGTTGTGCCTTTACTCAAAGGTGAAAAATTATGGGGTTTATTGTGCGTACATCAATGCGGTGAGGCTCGGAATTGGGAACAAGAAGAAATTGAGTTTATCCGTCAAATTGCCGACAATTTAGGAGTTGCTCTCCAGCATAATGAAACTTTATCAAAAGCTCGTTATCAAGCAAAACAGCAAAAAGCATTAACTGGTGTCATTACCCGAATTCGCGAATCATTAGATTTAGAAACGATTTTCAAAACTACCGTTACCGAAGTACGTCAACTTCTTAAAGTCGATCGAGTCGGAGTTTTTCGTTTTAACGCTGCAAATGATTGGCAAGGAGAATTTATTTACGAAAATGTCGCTGATGGTTGGACTTCTGCTATGGCTACAAAAATTTACGATCATTGCTTTAGCGAAAAATTTGCCCCACTTTATCAGCAAGGTAGAGTCAATGCGATCGCGGATATTTATCAAGAAGAGTTTAAACACTGCTACCTAGAAATTTTAGAAAAGTTTGAGGTACGCGCTAATGTTGTTGCACCCTTATTAAAAGAAGGTGAATTATGGGGTTTATTATGTATTCATCAATGCAGCAATACTCGCAACTGGCAATCTTCCGAAGTTGAATTTATCAGCCAAATTGCCGAACAACTTAGTATTGCTTTAAAGCAAGATTTGTATTTAAAACAAGTTCAAAGTCAAGCGGTACAGCTAGCAGAAGCCACCGAACGAGAAAAAGCAATGGAGCGGCAAAAGCTTCTAGCTGCAACTATTGATAAAATCCGCCAGTCTCTTGATATTAAAACTATTTTTAAAACTACTACTCAAGCGGTAAGAGAATTATTAGAAGTCGAACGAGTCGCAATCTATCGCTTTAATTCCGATTGGAGGGGTAAATTTGTAGCAGATTCCTTTAAAGACGATTGGGAACCTGTAATTAATACAAAACCAATTGTGCAACTGGAATTTTCTGATGATGATGATGACGACGATAATTTACCCCGTAACGAAACTTTTGTTCCTATTTCCCAAGGTGAGAAATTGTGGGGATTATTAGTAGCTTATCAAAACTCCCAACCCCGCTATTGGAAAGACGAAGAAGTTGATTTACTTGCACAAGTTGGCACCCAATTAGGAATTGCAATTCAGCAAGCAGAATTATTAGAAAAAACTAAAACTCAAGCCACAAAACTTGCTCAAGCTTTACAAGAATTGAAGCAGACTCAAGCCCAATTGATTCAAGGTGAAAAAATGGCTGGTTTGGGACAGTTAATAGCTGGAGTTGCCCATGAAATAAATAATCCTGCCAGCTTTATTTTTGGCAATCTTACTTATGTAACCCAATACACTCAAGATTTGCTAAAAATAGTTAATCTTTATCACCAAAATATTGATAAATTACCAGCAGATATTCAAACAGAAATTGAAGAGATTGACCTTGATTTTATTATTTCCGACTTACCGAAAACACTCGACTCAATGAAAATAGGAGCAGAGCGTATTCGTGAAATTGTGCTTTCGTTGCGAAACTTTTCCCGTAAAGATGAAGCCGATTTGAAAGCAGCAAACATTCATGAAGGATTGGATAGCACTTTACTTATCTTGGCACACCGATTAAAAGCAAATGGCGAATATCCGGGAATTGAAATTATCAAAAAATATGATGAACTGCCATTATTAGAATGCTATCCCGCTCAACTGAATCAAGTATTTATGAATATTCTCAGTAATAGCATTGATGCATTAGAACAAAAGTTTTATACCTCAGATAAATCTGCAAAAGTTGCTTTGAATATTGAAATTAGCACCGCAGCGATCGATGGTAAAGCTATAATTAAAATTGCCGATAACGGTTGTGGTATTACAGAAGAAATAATAAATAAGATTTACGACCCATTTTTTACTACGAAAGATGTAGGTAAAGGTACCGGGTTAGGATTGCTGATTTGCTATCAAATTGTAGTTGAAAAACATCACGGTCAAATTCAATGTTCTTCCGAGGTTGGGCAAGGTACGGAATTTGCGATTGAATTGCCGATTAAAGCACTTAGGTGAAAGTAATGGGCAAACATATAGGAATCCGGTTTGATTTTTGAATAAAATTAGGTATTTGTAAAAGAGGCAAATTGCGAGGACACTGCGTTGCGCTCCCGGACAACACACCCTAAATAATCGTACAAGAGGGTCGGGAAAGAAGGGAGTCGGGAAAAAAAGACGATACTGGTTATCGTTGTTATTTGTGGAGTGCAACAATCCTTACATAACAAGTCTTCTAAAGATTTTTGCTTACACTGAGTGCATACTAAGTACTGAAGAACTATCTTTTCTTACTTCCTGTTATTCTTTTTCTTCCCTATTTATTCTCGATTACATCTTAATTTAAATTCAGTAAACAAAGAATATAAAATAATGCAAGATAAAACAATGGTTGAAAAAGTATCTATAATGTTTCTATTTGTGCTGGCTATAAACTTATGGAATGGCACATTTAAAGAACCAACAATAAGTGTAATAACTTTTACGCCAATAGTTGAAAACAAAAAGCTTATAAAACAATGTGATGAGGAAGGATATTTACAAAAACAACTTCAACTTACTTGTTAAACTTACCCTAGTTTTTCTCGATTTCTTACTAGTATAAAGTAGTTAAGTTAAAAGTTGCATTAACGTTTGGGAGAGTAATCATGAAGAAAGTCCGGTGGAAAAAACTATTGGTCGAAAGTAGTATCTGGCTGATAGCTGAAATTATCCTCAATTTGATTGGAATTGATGATTTGGCTGATTACAGTGAATTTCTGCTAGAAAATAAATATGTAGCGAGAATCAATAGAGTTACAACAACCTTTGTTATTGTCATGTAATTTTTTTCATTTTCAATTTAAAATATCTACTTGATTCGCTACTTCTTATCTATTATTTTCTATACTTGCTTTTACGCAAGGTTAATTTACCATATTTATAAATATCAAGCAGGAAAAATTATCATGAAGACTGAATCGTTTCTAAAAGTTGGTGAGCAGCCAATTACTTTCACTAAAGCAATGAGCTATTTGCAAACATCAGGACAATTAAGCTCTGTTGTTAGTGAAATTATCCGCCAATACATACTAGAGCAAGAACTTGAAAAAACTGTAGTTAGTTCAAATATCATTGAAGAAACAGTCAATAACTTTCGCCGAGAAAATCAACTGAAAGAACAAAAAGAATTTGAACGATGGCTTGCTCAACAAGAAGTAAATCAGGAGGAATTTACTCGACAAGTTACAAAAAGTATAAAGTTAGAGAAGCTTATTTCAGAAATAACCGAACCCAGGTTGCAAGAATATTTTATCAATAAAAAATTATTTCTAGACCAAGTGGTACTTTCTCGATTAGTAGTAAAAGAATCAGAATTAGCCGAAGAAATTAAAAGTCAAGTAGACGAAGAAGAAGCTAGATTTGAAGAATTAGTTCAAGAATATTCAATTGCTGAAGACAGTATATTCAATGGGATGATGGGTACTGTTAGTCGCGGAAAACTACCAGACCAAATTCGGTCTAATATTGATTCTGCAAAAGTTGGTGAATTAATCGGACCATTACAGTTAGCAGATAATTGGTATCTATTTCGCTTAGAAAAAAAGCTTCCTGCTTCCTTAGCTTCGGAGCAACTCCAGCAAACCCTCAGAGACGAAATTTTTGAGGATTGGCTGAATATAAAAATGCAAAAGCTAGAAATTGAGATGAACTTGATAAATTAAATTTTGAATTGTAATTATTTTCGATTCATCATTATATTTAATTTAATAGCTTCAACAATAACCTCAATGATGTTGTATTTGTATGTTATTTTTTATTAGCTCTCCTAAATGATTTAGGAGAGTTTTTTAGTATTTTGTCATATTTATTAAAATCTGAAAAAAAAGTCATAAGGTAATAAATATTCTCTAGTTATTCTCGATTAATGATTATCTTTAACTTAAGAACAAAAAAGCAAACGGCGACATTATCTATATATTAATTAGCTTAGTAGCTGATAACAGTTCAATTTACTTAAATTAAGGAGTCAAATAATCATGGTTTTTGAACGCGAACCCAATAATAGTCTTTCTCAAGCTCAATCTGTATCTTCTAACAGTGATATTACTGGCTCTGTTAGCAGTAAAAGTATAAACGATTTCTTTCGTTTTCAAGTTGGAACTACCTCGACTTTCAGTGCTACTCTTTCTGGTCTTAGCTCAGATGCTGATTTACGTCTAATTAAAGATGGAAACGGTAATGGTAACGTAGATGCAGGTGATACTATTGTCGGTTCTTTTCGTGGTGGTGCAGCAACTGACTCAATTACTGCTAAAGGGTTAGTTTCCGGACAATACTTTGTCCAAGTTAATAAATTTGGTTCTGGCTCAACTAGCTACAACTTAAAGTTGAAAACCACCTCTGGATTGGGACAAGAAACTGAACCAGTCACCGACTTGGGTAACATCAACGCTTCCCGCTTTTTCAAGGGTTCTGTAAACAATTCTACTGGTGACACCGAGGACTTGTATAAATTCCAGGTAAACAGTGCGAGCGACAGCGAGTTTACTGCCGCTTTGGGTTCCAAACGCAAAGCATTTATGCAGCTATGGTTCGATAAGAACGGTGATGGTCGTATTAATGGTGCCGATGGCGATCGGTTTCAAGGCAGCAGTAGTGATAGCGGTTTCATTACTAGGGATAACCTAGTAAGCGGAAGCTATTTACTGCGCGTTGCGCCACGTTCCGGTCAATTTGGTCGGGTTGATTACGACATCTTTGCGGGTGCGACTCCTAATGCCTAAATTAATTAATTTAGCTTAAGTTGATTCGTACTAGCGCTACATTGAAAAACTAACTACACGGGGTTGAGAGTTGATTTTTACATCTTTTCTCACCCCTATTTTTTATTTTTGAATTTTGAATAAAAAAATTTTTATTCAAAAACTCTTCTCTATTTCTTCTCGATTATTAATTAAATTCATCTTAGTCGCAGATGTTGAGGATTATATAACCTGACTCCCTCAATGTTGTAATAAATGTATTTTGAACTTTGAACTTTGAATTTTTAATTTTTAATTTCCCATGATTACCCAAGAACATTCAACCTCGAATCTGAAAGTTATTTCCAAAGACTTACCAAAACTACCTTGGGAAGAAGCACCATTAAATTTACTAACTCCAGCCGAACAGGTAAAATTCGATCACCAAGCGGAATCTATTTCCTACAAATTGGGAGAAAAAATTTGGTCAACGGACAATTCAGGTAGCCAGTTTATTATAATTAAAGGTAAGGTTCGTTTAAAAGAAGTTGGCGCAAGTAAATCTCTGGCTACTTTCAAAGCAGGCGAATGGTTTGGCGATTTATTACAACTTTCTGGTGAGTTTAAAGCCGTCGCTGCTAGTAAAGAGGTAGTGGTTGTTCGCTGGGATATTCAATTATTTACCAAAGCAAATTCACCGGAATTACAGCAGTATTGGGAAAAAGAGAGTTCTGAATATCAATCTCAAACTGCGGTTAAATCAAAACCAATTTCCGGTTATCCTTTTATTTGCAGTCTTAATACTGGTGCTGCTTGTCTGACAATGGCAGCACAATATTTTCAAAGTCCAGCCAAATTAGATTTAGTACAGCGTCAATTGAGGGAACAGGTGCAAGAGAGTTAAGCGCAACAGCCGAAAAAATGGGCTTAAGGTTACGTCGCTTGCGAGTAACTTGGCGTGATTTGAAAGATTTATCTTTCCCTGCTTTGTTGGAGTGGGGAGCAAAACATTGGGTGATAGTTTATGCTCTACAGGGTAATCGTCTAATTCTTGCAGATCCTCACAACCCGGCTCAAACTTGCGTTTCGGTTTCTCAGTCAATGATTGCAGAAGTTTGGAACGGTAGGCTGTGGCAGATTGAACCAATTCAAAAACAAGAAGAATTTGGCTTGAGTTGGTTTTTACCTGCTATTATGCGTCACCGTCGTTTGCTGGGTGAGGTTTTAATCGCTTCCTTAACTTTGCAAGTATTGGGTTTGGGAACTCCAGTGTTAACTCAAACAATCATCGATAAAGCGATGGTACAGCAAAGCGTCTCTACTTTAGATGTGATGCTATTTGGTTTAGTCGCTGTAGCAGTGTTTGAAGGTTTACTCGGAATGCTGCGTATATTTACTTTTTCACATACTGCCAGAAGAATTGATTTGAGCCTCTCATCTCAAGTCTTTCGCCATCTAATGCAGTTGCCCTTATCATACTTTGAAGCGCGGCGGGTAGGCGATGTAGTGGCACGGGTGCAGGAATTAGGGAATATTCGAGAGTTTCTTACGGGAACCGCTCTCACGGTGATTCTAGATTCGATTTTTGTGGTGGTTTACCTGCTGTTAATGTTTTACTACAACGTTACTCTCACCGCAGTTGCGTTAGCAGTTATACCTTTATTTAGCATTCTGATTTTAGTTTCTACACCCATAATTCGCAATTGGCTGAACGAAACCTTCAACCGTAATGCCGATCGCCAATCATTCCTAGTAGAAACTGTAACGGGTATCCATGCAGTCAAAGCTCATTCTGCCGAAACAGCAGCAAGAGAACGCTGGGAAGGTTTATTAGCTCGCTATGTTCGTAGTGATTTTAAAGCATCAACAGCATCAAATATAAGCGGTCATATTAGTACTTTTCTTAATAGTATTTCTTATCTCTTAATTTTGGGTGTTGGCGCTCATTTAGCGATTGAACAAAAGCTAACGGTAGGAGAATTAGTTGCATTTCAAATGCTTTCCGGTAGGGTAACTCAACCACTTCTAAGAATGGTGCAATTATGGCAGAATTTCCAACAAGTATTACTTTCTGTGCAACGGCTTGGTGACATTCTCAACTTTACGCCAGAATCAGATTCAGGAAGTGGTTTAGCTTTACCAACTTTGTCAGGACAAGTTAATTTTGACAACGTAGTTTTTCGCTACAATCCCGACCAAAAACCAATTTTAAGAGGAGTTTCCGTTACTATAAAACCGGGAATGTTTGTTGGAGTTGTCGGACGTAGTGGTTCGGGTAAAAGTACGCTTTCTAAGTTATTGCAGGGACTTTATCAACCGGAATCAGGAAAGATTTCAATCGATGGTTTTGATGTCAAGTTAGCTGATTTGAATTCCTTACGTCAACAGATAGCAGTAGTCTTACAAGATGACTTTCTATTTAACAGTTCCGTTTTTGAAAACATCACTCTCAATAATCCGGAATTTAACGCCGAACAAGTTGTACAAGCAGCCAAGCGAGCGGGGGCGCATGAGTTTATTTCTAACTTACCTCACGGCTATGATACTAACGTCGGAGAAAGAGGTACGGCACTTTCTGGAGGTCAAAGACAGCGAGTTGCTTTATCGCGATTATTCCTCTCCCAAGCACCGATTTTGATATTAGATGAAGCCACTAGTGCATTAGATAGTGAAACGGAACAGCACGTATTAGAAAACGTCCAAGCTGTAGCGCAAAATCGTAGCGTTTTTATGATTACCCATCGCTTTGAACCTTTAAAACGAGCCGATTTAATTTTAGTAATGGATAAAGGCGTTTTAGTCGAGCAAGGAAGCCATCAAGAATTGATAGAGCAACAAGGATTGTATTACTCGCTTTATCAAAAACAGTGATTAATTCAAAATTCAAAAATATGGTTCTTCTGTACTCATTAAATAGTCGTAATTAGTAAATAATGTTAGTGAAAAAAATACTAGATACTGAAAAATCATATTTTGAACTTTGAATTTTGTATTCTTCCGGTATTCCTAATACTGATAAAAAAAAGTTTCTATTCTCCCCAAATATTCCCAATTTTGAATTTTAAGCTTTGAATTATGAAAACCTCCTCTCTCCAAGCACGTCAAAATCGCCAAAGATTTGTTAGCAATGAAGATTATCTTGACTATGAATTAGGACAAGCTATTAAGAAACTACCCCCTTTGTATACTCGTTTTTTAGCAGCAGGAATGAGTATGTTGTTATTTGGAACCTTAACTTGGGCGTATTTTAGTAGAGTTGATGAAGTAGCTGTGGCTCAAGGTAAATTAACTCCATCTAAACAAATGCGTCCGGTGCGTAGTTTGAATGCGGGAAGTATTGAAGTGGTGAATATTGAAGCTGGCGATCGCGTCAAGAAAGGGGACATTCTCATTCAGCGCGATTCGACGATGACGGAAACTGAAATTGACCAATTGTTGGCATCTGCTAAACTTATTCGGGAAGATTTGGCGCGATTAGAAGCAGAAAGAAGCGGGAATAATGTTGAGGCTGGAGTATCTCTACAAGACCAGCTTCTAGCCTCCAGATTGCAAGATTTTCAAGCCCGTCGTACTGCGGCGATCGCCGAAGCAAAAGGTGCTTTAGCTGCTATTGAACAAGCAAAAATTCGCCGGAAAACTCTACTGGAAAATCTGAATAATGCCAAAACAAATCTAACTCAAACCGAGTCTCAACGAGTTAATGCTCAAACTTTATTTAGCAAAGCTCAAACTAGTCTCAAAATTGCTCAACAACAAAGTAAAGCGTTGAAATCTCTTGTGGCTCCCGGTGCAATTCCCAGATTGCAGTATTTAGACTCCCAAAATACGGTAGTTAAAGCTGAAGTAGAACTTACCCGCATAAAAGACGAAATGACTCGTGTCAATAAAGGTATTACGGAAGCTCAAGATAAGGTAATTTCCTTGGAAAACGAATTTACAACTCAAGCACAGGTAGTTCGTCAGGCTCAACAAACTTATCAAGCTGCACTAACTCAAGCCAAAAGATTAGCCTCTGAGCGGCAAACGGCAATTTTAGCGCGGCTCAACCAACGCCAGGAAGAATTAACTAGTTTAGAAGGTAAAATTGCAGAAGCTAAAAAGCGATTAGAACAGGAAACTATTAAAGCTCCAATCTCCGGTAAAGTTTACAATATTAAAGCTACCCTTGGACCAGTGCAGGGTGGTGAAGAACTATTATCAATTTTGCCTGAAGGAGAAGAAATTACCTTAGAAGCTAATGTCATGAATCAGGATATTGGTTTTATTTCTAAAGGAATGGATGTTAAAGTCAAGATTGCGACTTTCCCCTTCCAAGAATTTGGTACTGTTGATGGCAAAGTATTAGATATAAGTGCTGATGCGATTGCAGATGAAAAGTTAGGTTTAGTATTCCCAGTTACAGTAAAACTGAATAAACATTCATTAAAAGTACGCGGTGAAGAAGTTGATTTAACACCAGGTATGGTAGCAACTGGAGAAATTGTCACCCGCAAAAAATCGGTGCTTTCATTCCTCATTGAACCAGTTGCAAAACGTTTGAGTGAAGCTTTTTCAGTACGGTAATATTTTCGAGGTAGAGGAGTTATTCATTTGGTTGGGAAATTTTACGCGGAGTTAAAGTCCCCTTAGCGGGGGATTTAGGGGGATCTTACGATATGTGTGTACGCGGTAGCCTAATATTGTTTTTTTACTATTATTCCCCCTACTCCCAGTAACTTACTTAACTACTTGCTCTAATGTCTGCAATAATTCGTGTTCGTTATAAGGTTTAGTTAGATACACGTTTGCACCTAACCCGATCGCCAGTTGACGATATTTTTCGCTGTTGCGCGAACTCAGCATAATAACGGGT
This sequence comes from uncultured cyanobacterium, assembly GCA_963740315.1. Lineage (GTDB taxonomy): Bacteria > Cyanobacteriota > Cyanobacteriia > Cyanobacteriales > Nostocaceae > Rivularia. Next base: position 602,297 of record CAVUDP010000001.1, on the reverse strand, counting down.
ATTTGTTGCAGATTATTGTAGGATTTCAGACGGATGAGAAAGTTATATCCGTCAAGACGAGGCATTTCGATGTCGCAAATTATGCTTTGTACTTGTAAGCCGCTTTGCAGTTGGAAAAGTGCGTCTTGTCCGTCTTTTGCTTGCTCTACAATGTATCCGGCTTTTTCGAGGGTAAGAGCTAAAAAGCGCCGCACGTTTACTGAGTCATCTACGATTAATATGCAATTTTGACGGTTTTTAGGTAATAAATAAGAAGTGGAAGATAAGGTTTTAGTATTGACGTTAAATGTATCTTTTTTAGCAATCAAATTTAAGAGTTGTGCTGGATTTACTAAGGGAACTATCCGATTGTTACCTAAAATCGTACAGTTGTTAAAGCCTTCAGGTAAAGGAATGCTGCCTTCTACGCGACGCAGAACCACTTCTTGTTCGTCCCAACAGCGGTCTGCCTGGATTGCGATTAATTTATTTTCATTTTTAATAATTAATACAAGCTTATCTTCTAGCCTCGGTGTAATTTCTAGGACGGATGATGTGGAACGAATGCGATCGAATTGGAGATAGTTACTGATATCAATTAACTCAACTAGAGAATCTTGCCAATTGATTGCTTCACCATTTTGAGTTGGTAGAATTTGGAGATTTTCTAGCAAGCAGATTTCTTGTATTGCATCGGTGGGGAAGGCTAGGGGTATGCCGTTGCTTTCTACCAAGACGATTCGCGCTACACTGAGGGTAAAAGGTACCGACAGGGTAAAAGTTGTTCCTTTTCCCGGTACAGAATCGACTGCAATTTCTCCATCGATTAATTTGAGATTATTACGCACAACATCCATACCTACACCGCGCCCGGATAATGTGGTAACTGAATCGGATGTACTAAATCCAGGTTCAAAAATTAGCGTTAATAAATCATCATCGCTAGCAGTCGCTAACATTTGGGCATCCAAGCCCATCTTTTCAGCGCGAGTGCGAATTTTTTCTAAAGGTATGCCGCCACCGTCGTCGCGGATGGTGATGAGAGTGCGATCGCCTTGATTAACTGTTTTGATTTCAATTAATCCTTGAAGGGGTTTTCCTGCGGCAATTCTCGTTTGAGAGTTTTCGATGCCGTGATCGAAAGCGTTTCTGAGCAGATGCATCAAGGGTTCGTTTAAGGCTTCTAGAATACCGCGTTCCATTAAGATATTTGTATCTTCGATGCGTAAATCAACGTTTTTGCCGTATTCTGTCTTTAAATTGTGCAAAGCGCGAGGTAAACGCTCCATAATATCGGAAAGCGGGCGCATCCGAACTTTGGTTAAGGAATGTTGCAGTTTTCGAGATGTTCTATTAAGCAGATGATTAACTTGGTCTGTATCTTCTAAACTAAGATTAATATCGCCGGTAATTTCTTGAATTTTAACTATATTTTCCATCACTGCTTGAGACAGTGTATGTAAATCGCTATAGCGTTCTAATTGTAGCGCATCAAATTTATTATTAAGACTGTAAATATTTTCGCTATGATGCCATTGATAATCTTTTTGAAGTTGATAATATTTAGGTTTTAAAGTAGATAATTGTAGGGAAAATTTATCGTAAGCCAAACGTAATTCGTGGTTTTCGCGTTCGAGAGTTTTGACGCGGATGGAAAGATTGCGAATTAATTTACTTATTCGTTCTAACTGCAATTTAATAGTATTGCGTCCGATGCTTAATTCGCCAAATAAATCGTTAATTTGCTCTAATTCTCTGTTAGGTACCCTAACGTATGGTTCTTTATCTCTTGTGAGTATTGGAGTAAATTCTGGTAATTTTTCTATAATTTCTTCTATGTTTGGAGCAGTATTTTCTACTAAATTTGATTGTTGGTATTTATTTTCATCAATTGTCGTAGGTAAATCATCTAATTTACCCGCAAGCATTAAAGCTTGTGTCTTTCGCCACGATTGCAACCCCAAGCGAGCAATTTCTTCAACTTCCGCATCGGAAACCGCAGTAGATAAACGTTGGATTATTGACTCGCAAACCTGGATAAAAGCAGGAATTTGCAGCATTTCCCCCAATCCACCCAACTGAGTAGACATCATCACCATTTCGGATCGTAAAGAAGATTCTTTTTGCTTTAATAACGATTCTAATCTTTGTAAATAACCTTCGACTTCAGTTTTAAATAATAAAGATATAATTTCTTGAGGATTATCTTCCGGAGAAAGAATAGTCATCGCGTCTTCAGGAGTAGGTTCTCCCAAAACCTCGCGTAATTCTGTAAATACCGGATAGCAAAAAATAGTTATCCATTGTTCATCTACATCATGACCTACTGAAATTGATTCTACTATTTGACGCAACCAATCAATTGCAGATAGCAGTAAACTTTGTAATGAATCATCAAGCTCTAAAGTATTTCTCTTAGTTTTTAAAACCTTGAAAGAATCTTCCAGCAGATGAGATAAATCGCTTAAAGGATGAAACCCCATAATTGCCGCACCACCCTTCATTGAATGAGCGGCTCTTAATGCAGCATTAATTTTTTTAAAGTCAATTTTACGAGTATTTTTAGCTTCTGCGATCGCATTTTCTAGAACATTAAGATGCTCGGTTGCTTCCTCTAGAAACTGCATTTTTATTTCTAATTCTTTTTGTAAAGACATAATATCAAGGGGATTGGGGAAGATGGGGGAGATGGGGGGGATAGGGGGATGGGGGGATGGGGGAGATGGGGAAGAGGGGGTAGAGGGGGTAGATTTATTTTTGACTAACCACTAACAACTATCCACTAACCACTATCCACTAACAACTAACAACTAACAACTAACAACTAACTAACTTTAAAACCATCAACGCTTGCGGCTAATTTATTAGAAATATCTAGAGTTTTTTGTAATGATAAGGAAACGGATGTAGAGCAATTGCTGGTGCTTTCAGATATTTGGGTAATTTCTTTCATTAAATTGGTTACTTGTTTGGAAGTTTTGACTTGGATAACTGTCGCGGCGGAAATTGATTCGACTAAACCATCAATTTGATGGCTGACATCAAGAATCTCGTTTAAGTTTTGTTTGGTATCTTCAATTAAATGAGTTTCTTCAACTACCTGGGTGATTCCTAATTCCATCGCTTTGACAACTTCGCTGGTTTCTCGCTGGATATTAGTAACTATTTCTTCAATCTCTGCGGTTGCGTCGCTGCTGCGAGTTGCTAAAACGGCGATTTCTTCGGCAACTATAGCAAAACCTTGCCCCTGCTCCCCCGCACGTGTGGCTTCGATTCCGGCGTTGATGGCGAGTAAGTTTGTTCGCATGGCGATTTGATCGATCGATGTCACTACATGAGAAATTTTCTGGGAAGATTCCCCAAGTAATTTAACTTTTTTCGCAGTATCGCCGATTGTTTCGCGCAGAGAATGAATGTTTTCTACCGTTAAATCCATTGCCGCACCACCCGCTTGGGCGGTATGAAAAGCTTTACTTGCGACAGTTGCAGCCTTTCTAGCCCCTTTTGCTATAGACTTAATAGAAGACCTCATTTCCCGTAGGGCATCTGAAGTACGGTTGATTTCTACGGCTTGCTTATTAGTATTTATTACTAATTGATTAATTGCAGTTTCATCCGGGGCGATCGCGCTATTAACTTCGGTGGCTGTAAGATTTACTTGAATGACGATTTCGCGTAAATTTTCGATGATGGAGTTGAAAAACTCGGCGACTGTACCAATTTCCCCGGAAGTAACTTCAGCACGCACTGTTAAATCACCGCTACTTACCGCTTCAATATTGTCAATCAACTGCACAATTTGCTGTTGCAATACTTCTTTTGTTTGAAATTGCTCTTGAATGACTTGGTTTGTTTTTAGTAAACTTAACCCTTCTAAAGTTAATCCAACTTGAATTGCTAACTTTTTTAATAAATTAATTTCAAATGCCTGCCAAAAATGAGGTTTCCAGCAATGATGTGCTATCAAAAAGCCGAAGATTTTATTATCTTTAAAAATAGGCGTGAGTAAAACAGCTTTAACTTTCAAGCTTCTCATTAACTGCAAATGTTCGGCGCTCAATCCGGCTTCATCAACATTATTAATAGCTAAAACTTCAGCTTGAGTATAAACTTCTATAAGTTCTTTGACAATAGAAATATCTTCGATAGCCTCTCCAAAAGCAATTGGTAAACCCGGAGCAATTTCTTCAGCGATAACTTGCCCTTCACCATCGGAGTTACATTGATAAATAATTACTCGGTGCGCTCCTAATACTTGCCTAATCTCTCTAACTGTTTTATTAAATAAATCTTCATTATTTAGAGACTGACTAACTGCAATAATCGCATCTGAGAGTAACTTGGATTGTTCGCTTTCAACTCGTTGTTGGAATAGTAAATCCTGTAACTGTTCTACAATCAAGTTAATATTGTTGCTTAAAATAGCAAACTCATCTTTACCTTTGATGGGAATGCGGCTATTCAGATTACCATTAGCTAACTTTTTCACGGCTTCATTAGCAGCATGAATCGGTAACAGCAAACGACAAGCAAGAGTTGCAGCACTGATACCCGCAAGTAATGCAGCCGATGCGGTTCCAATTAGCAACATTAATAATAATTGTTTCTGAGATGCTTCTAACTGCTTTACAGTATTTACGTTTGTGTCGTTTGTAACATAGTTGGTAATAATTTGATTGCCTAAATGATAAGACAATGCTGTAATTCCAAATGTGGGTAAACTGCAAATAGCAAGAGATAGCATCACAGCTTTACCGTTTAGACTTGTCTTACCAAACCGCAAATTCATTTGTTTGAAAAAAGAATTCTGCGATCGTCTTGGTTGATAATTTACGTACTTAGGAAAATTGGAAAACTCAGACTTAGGGTTTGGATTTTTTTTCAGTTTATTCATCACTCAGCCATTCTCAAATATTTAAAATATTGCTTGTAGCTTATTCAGTTGTAAATATTGATAAAGCGATGGTAATTATTACTTAGTACAAAAGTAAAAAAATTAGAATTACTTAGCGTCAAAAAGCAAAGATTTTAAGATAGCCTGTATATTTAATACTAAATTTGATTCGTCCCCGCACCAAATGCATCCTTTTAAATAAGGAAGCAAACTAGTTTCAACTTGATTTTGAGCGGATTGAATAGAATTGGAATCAAATCTTACCGTACCTTTAACCAATGGAACCATCAAACCGATAGTTTCCGTTTGATGATGAATTGTAATAATATTGCACTGCTGTATCCGAGAAATGTGCGACTCTAAACCGAACATTTTTGGTAAATCAACAACCCAAATGATTTTATTGCGCCAATTCATCAATCCTATAATAAATACAGATGTATTTGGTATTGGAGTTATTGCCTCAATTGGTAATACAATTACTTCTTGAGTAAATTTTACCTGTAAAACAGCAGTAGTACTTTGATTTAGCTTAAATTGAAGATAGCCATCACCCAAAGTTGCTTTATGTTGGGTTAGTAAGTCGATCTGAGATGTATTCATATTTAATAAAATGTAATTTCCAATGTTGTCAATTTATACAAAAACTGATTCGCGAGTATAGGGTTTTGTTAAATAAGCTTTTTTCAGCAGCCCGCACAACTCAAACCCATTATTTTTCGGCATTACTACATCAGTCGCGATCGCATCTATATTGTCTTTCAATGCTATATCATAAGCTTTCCTATCGGTAGATTTAATAATTTTGTAATCGCCATTATTCAAATAATGACTCATTAACTCTAATTCACTTAGAGAATCTTCAACAATTAATACCGTTAGCGAACAAATACTCAAGTTTAATTCTCCTAAATAATTGGGCATGGGGCATGGGGAATTAAGATTACATCAAATGTTGAAAAATCATCTTTAACAACTCTGCTTGGCTAAAAGGCTTAGTTAAATAACCACTAGCTTTAACCATTTTTGCCTTAGCCCTATCAATAAAACCTTTTCTTCCAGTTACCATAATTACGGGTATATCTCTGAAATAGGAATGTTTACGCAGCAGCGAGCATAATTCGTAACCATCCAAATCGGGCATTTCCACATCTAATAAAATTAAATCTGGATTTGTACAAAGAATTTGCATCAAAGCCTTTAAAGGTTCGCTAAAACTAATAACGTTGAAAATTTGCTCATCCAAAAAAGATTGAATAGCATTTAATACCAAAGGGCTATCGTCAATACAAGCTATGGTGTAAAGTTTTCTAGGAGCATTTTTTTTATAAAAACGCTGGCGATTGTGGGAATAATTTGTGCCTGTATTAGCTACTTGATTAGTTGCTAGATTATTTGTTTGATTAAAACCGGGTTTTGGTAACGGTTGCTGAGTTGGTATCTTATTTTTTGATGGTGTCTGATGTAAATTTTGGGAAGGTGGATTGATAATAACTTGCGATCGACTATTTTCTCGTTCCTGTAACTTTTGTTGACAACTTTCGATTAATACATTTATATTTAGCTTGCAAAATTTAGGCATATCACCCATAAAACTTTCCGTAGTAAACTCATAACTTCCTTCTTTTACACCCAGAAATGAACTTATAACTTCAAAAGTTAACTCTTTGATCAGGATTTTAGCTTGTGCAGCAGTAATCAGCTTCTGATTAACTAACCAGCAAATAGCTAAATAATCCGGATTAAGTATCGCTTGATTATCAATAGCTTTTTGAAAAATTACTCGTAACTGCTGATATACTTTTTTTTGAGCAAGTGCGGGAATTTGCTTACTATATTGTTGCAATTTTGTATAAAGCAAATTAAACATTTTATCCGTACAAGAAGCATAAACTAACTTGCTTTCCTCGAAATAAAATGACCAAGAATCCGATGTACTAAAAATCTGCAAACACCCAGTCACAGGTTTACTGGTGATATTTTTAAGCAGCGTAATAGGCTGTATTCTCTGAAAAAATCTGTATCTATTAATAGGAAGTATTTTCATTGAAGTGGCTTTTAATTTACAACAGAGATACCGAAAATAAGCCGCATACCAATTTACAGGTAATGTTTTTTCAAAATTGTTCGCAAAAAGAACATTCAAACGTATTGTTTGTATCTTTCGCTAATCGGGGCATATGTAAGTAGAAGTTTACATAAGCGCAAGCAAACAAAAATGATTTTTCTTGCAGCAATACTATGTAGGGATTAGCGGTGACTTCACAAAAACGCAATTTTCTTCTCAGCGTCAACAAGCCTAAACTTAGCATTGTATTGCGATTTATCGTCACCCTGGATATTGATAAATTAAAATAACCATATACTGACAGCATAACCAGTATACACGTCAGTTAGGTGGTAGATGACAAGCAATTAACTTACCTTACTTTCTTATTCTCTAATGTAACAGAAAAAGTAAAAGATGTATGAAAGTTTTTATCGACAAGTAAAGCTAATATTAAAACCAAATATTGTGAATGGCAAATGTTTTTTGAGAAATTATTAATTATTTGTTTTAGTTATTATATTTAGCAAATGCTGTCTGTAGAAGCGATTACAGTTTGTTTGTATCTTTGAAAAAAATATTTTAGGTAAGATTAATTATTTTTTTTCCGGATATTTATATATTAATAAATTTGTTAGCTATTGAACTGAAATTAATATTATTAGAACTTAGGTACGGGTAACGTAATAATAGTCATTGCGACGAAAATTGTTAAGTTATTAGTTATTGATTCATCTGGCGGTTGAAACCGCATCTACACAAACGAAACCCACCTGCGTGGGTTTTAGTTGGATTTGACGTTAAGCGTCTCCGTAGAACATAGTAAAACCCGACAATATATACTTAGACACACATCTTGCACCATGAGCAACTTGCACAAAGAAACCGGGTTTCTCCAAACTGAAAGCATAGCTATTTCGTTGAGTGATTTGCAGTAAGTAGGTGGGTACAAATAAATATAATATGCTCCGTCATTGCGAGGAACGAAGCAATCCCAGTCGTTGCGATGAACCGCACATAAAGGTGATTGCTTCGTCGTTCCTCCTTCCCGTATTGGGAACACTGCGTGAACGCAATGACATCTTACATTTAATTACGCCAACCTACTTAAACCCGGTTTCTCGTCGAGGTGCAATATACATTTAGCCCGGTAAAAATAGATTTTTCCTAAATTTGTATTCTAAAATACTCGTAAAACTCACGCAAAGTCTTGTATCTAAGTAAAATTACAAACAAGCAGTTAGCAATGTGGGAAAATGTCGCCAAACCTTAGTATAAAAGTATTAATTGAGCAAGCACACGAACAACTTGATAAGGGAGATAACGCAGCCGCTTTAGAAACTTTTCAACAAGCAGCCGCAGAAGCACCGCAAAATCACGAGGTATTGTATGGTTTGGGTTTGGCTTGCTATCGCTTGGAAAGATATCAGGAAGCGGTGGAGTATCTCAATCAAGCTTTGGAAGTTAAGCCGAATTATATTTTGGCATTAGCGCGACGAGGTATGGCTTATAAGGAATTGAAAGAAACGCAGCCAGCAGAAGCTGATTTTCAGCAAGCTATTGCATTGACACCTGGAGGTGCGGAAGATTGGCGGGGTAGGGGGATTGCGTTAGATAAGTTGGGAAGATATGAAGATGCGATCGCCTCTTTTGACAAAGCTATAGAAATCAAACCTGATGATTACCATGCTTGGTATAGCCGGGGTATTGCGCTGAATAATTTGAAAAAGTATGAAGATGCGATCGCGTCTTTTGACAAAGCTATAGAAATCAAATCTGATTATTACCATGCTTGGAATTACCGGGGTTATGTGCTGGATAAATTAGAAAAGTATGAAGATGCGATCGCTTCTTATGACAAAGCCATAGAAATCAAACCTGATGATTCTGATGCTTGGATTAACCGGGGTATTATCCTGTGCGACATACGACTATATAAAGACGCGATCGCATCTTTTGATGAAGCCTTACGCTTAACAGAAAACCAATCTTGGCTAGCTTGGATTAACCGGGGTATCGCACTCCTCAACTTACAAGACTACAAAGCCGCAATCAAAACCTGGGATGATGGCATCAAGGCACTGAAACCCGAAAATCTTGACTATAAAGAAGGCTACGGCGAGTTGCATCACAGAAAAGGCAAAACTTTGTACGAGTACGCTACAAAAGAATCCGAACCTTTCAGCTACTGGTTAAAAGCAAAAGATAGCTACGAGAATGCTTTAAAATTTCTAACTTTTGATAAATTCCCTCAGCGACACTTAGAAATATTGCAAGAATTGCTGCAAGTGTGTTCTGCTTTAGGTGACAAAAGCGCATCTCGAAAATACATCGAAGCAGCAGCTCAAAAATTAGAACAAATGGTGGCAGAATGCGACACTCAAGGAAAGAAAATTACCTTAGAGCGGAGATATGCTGCTTTCAATCAGTTACGAGTAGATATTAAACTTCAATCTCAGGATGCAAATAAGGAAATCGCGGCTTTAGAATTAGCGGAAAAACGCAAAAACACCTGTCTTGGTTGGTTGCAAGAAAAGTGGGATTATCAACCGCCGAATTTCACTTACCAAGATATGCAAAAACTGTTTAATCCTGAAACAGCGGCGATTTTCTGGCACATCAGCCCCAATGCTATTACTACTTTTATTGTTAAGCACAATGAGCAGCCGATCGTTTTATCTCCTCAACCTAGCAAAAATAAAAAGCAGAATATATTTTCATTCAATAACTTTTTTAGCAATTCGCAGCAGCCAGAGGAATCAAAACCATATACAGCATATTTAGAACAATTACAAAGCTTTCAAAGTTGGATAAACGAGTGGAAGCAAGATTATCAAAATTACCGCCAACAGAATTATACAGATACAACTAAAAAAGCGGCTCCTTGGCGAAAAAAAATGACAGCCTTGCTTAGCAGGTTATATAACATTTTAGAAATCAACCGGATTACGGAACAACTTGGAGACATTGAACAAGTAATTTTGATTCCTCATCGAGAATTACATTTACTGCCTTTAGATTATCTATTTCCCCAGCGCTTCAATATTACATATTTGCCTAGTTTTCAAATCGGTTTAAAACTACTTGTACAATCCCCAGTTGTCAAACAGCCAGTTTCTCAAATACTGAATGTCACAAATGATGATTTAGTTTTTAATACCATTGAATCTATTATCCTTAATACACTGTATCCAAGCTGTAACAAATTAGAAATTCAAACAGTTACACAAAAATCACTAACTACAGCTTTACAGTCAGTCATATAGTCAAAAATAAATACCAGATACAGTTAGAAAAAGATTATTTGGGTTTAAATCCTGGATTGGCAATCTTAGAAAACGTTACCTCTACCATTCGCGGTATGGTAGAGATAGAGCAAGCAAAAAAAAGACCGTAACCTCAACAATACCGTAGCTATTTTAGGGGTAGGATTGGCAACTAGTCAGCTAGCATCTGCCGTAATTCTTGCTCAAAAACCTCCAGAGGAAAACATTCCCTTTTATCAAACAACAGCATTCAAATCCAGTTTGTTCGCCGGTATAATTGCTAGTATCTTTGTCTGGGCAATTATTCGTTTTATTCGCTTTCTACAGCGCAAAAAATAATTTATCAAATATACCTTTTCCAAACAAAATATGCTCAAATTAGCCCACCTTCGTGGGCTTCGTAATTGTAGTTCCCCACCCATCGAGGGTGAGGGCTAATTAATCCAAAATCCAAAACAAAAGCATCCGTTGTTAAAATCCCATCGCTTTCCTTTCTCTTTCTCTCTTCAAAGAATCCACCGAATCATTAATCGATTTAACCACTTGCGAGGAAATTTCAAATTCCGAATCTTCCATAACTTTCACCGTCTTCTCTAAATCGGTAATAGCTCGATCCAATTCTTTTTCTGATAGCTGACGCGCCTTTGTTTGCATATTCAGCGCAAGGCTACTCAAAGCAAAAGCAGCATCGCTACGAATCCACTTCGATTCATTTTGTAAGGCTTCGTGCAATAGAGGTAAAGCAGAGGAGGTATCTCCACCGAGATTTGCGATCGCGGTTGCAGCAGTGTAACGTACCCGTGCCTCTTTATCGTACAACGCTACTGTCAAAGCAGGTTCGGCTATTTTGGCGATCGTACCCATTCCACCTAATGCACGCGCAGCATTAACTCTGGCTTCAATATTTTCACTCCGCAATACTTGAATTAAGGTAGATACTGCATTCGAGATGCTCTGTGCTGCTTGTTGATTGGTATTATCCGCTATCTGTGACTCGGCTGTGGCGATATTAGCTAATGGTGAGGATAAGCACAACGTCAGAGAAATGGTAGAAGCAAGTCTGTAATTAACAATTTTTGCTACAGCTTTGACAGAGAAATTCGAGTAAATGCTTTTCATAAATTTGTATAACATTATCAGTACTGTTATACACTTAACAATCAAGCGATCGCACCTGAGTAAAATTACTGAATTCCTTTTTACGTATTCAAGATTGCTTTGGGATTCAACATAAATGCATCCCCGAATCGCGATCGTTAATCAATGTATTTAAAAACTATCTTTAGTAAATCCTTTTGTTTAAAAGGTTTTGTCAGATAATCCGATGCTTTCACCATTTTGGCTTTTACTCTATCGATGATTCCTTTTTTCCCCGTCACCATAACTACTGGGGTATTTTTTAAAGAAGAATGTTTCCGCAATAAAGAACATAATTCATATCCATCTAATGTTGGCATCGTTATGTCTAATAAAATTAAATCTGGCTTTAATCTTACAACTTGCATCAAGGCTTTTAATGGATCGTTAATGCCAATTACAGAAAATATCTTATCATCCAAATACATCTCGATCGCCTTTACTACCGCTTTACTATCATCGATACAAACTATCGTGTAGGTTTTTACGTTCTCTTCTCGATCGTAATCGCTGTAACGATGACTTAAATTTTGATTTTGATTTTGACTTTGACTTTGATTTAAGACGGCATTCCGTTGAGACACTGCTATTTCAGATTTCCTGATCAAATTGAGATAGTGGATTTCGTTATCTTCAACCGTTGAATATTTATCCTCTTCATCATAATCCGCGTAATTAATGGTTGTGCTTAGGAAGCTATCTCCATTATCGTCAAAATTTGGATTAACATAAGGTTCGGATGCATTTATAGAATCATCTAAACTTTGATTTTGACTGTTAAATTCGGCATAATTTTGATTAAAACAATCATCGTCATCGTTCAAATCTTCAATAATGTCTACCTCTTCCGTATCGCTATAATCTTCTGTTTGATATTCGTTGTAAAAATCAAACAATAAATATTGCTGTGAAAATGATTGATTACTTTGCATATCTAATGGACTCGGTTTCAAGTTAATATCTAAAGTACTTTCACTAAATAAAAAAAAGCCAAAAATGTCTAAGAAACAATCAACTTAATTCTTTAGATAGTTGCTAGCACAAACTACGCCTTCCTTATAGCCTCACTAACTTAAATATTAGAACACTTTTAAGGTACTTTTAGCCGAGTCGCATAGGGAATCTTTAATAGAAACAGAATTATCGTTAAATTCTGAAGCAATGCAGTTAGAATTCATCGTTAGTTATTTAATGTTATCACTAAGGTTAAAAAATTTACATACAAAAAAATAATTTTTTAATAAAAAAATGAAACCACGTAAACTCAGTGTTTTCCTATTTACTTTTCAGGCTAAGCTGTTACATATAATACATGATATTTTTGTCCTAGCTCCTGTAATTTGATAACAACATTATAGATGGTTTCGCCTTACCCATACAGCTACTAACATATTAGTTAGAAAAAAATAAAATCAGCTAATTTAGCCGAATTTTAACTGAAAAGAGAATTATACTGCTATCTAATCAACTACGATTGATTTATCGGAGGATGTATCAATACTAACTTTTTCATCGAAATTTAAGTTGCTAGTTGTTACCAAGCTGGGGAATAAATAGTAGAGATGCCCAAAAAGCTTGAGATAGTTATAGATTTTTTATTCATAATTAAGAATGCTTTACCAATTGCCAAACATGATATCAACTCAATCAATATCTTTAGAAGTAGAAAAAAACAGTTCGCGTTTGGATAGTTATCTTTCTCAAGAGATACCAGATTTATCGCGATCGCGAATTCAACAGTTGATCGAACAAGGAAACGTTCAGCTTAATGGCGAAGTTTGTAAATCGAAAAAAGTAACTATTAAACAAGGGGATTTTATTGTTTTAGAAATACCGCAACCCGAACCTTTAGATTTGCAGCCGGAAGATATTCCTTTAGATATTTTGTACGAAGACGAGCAAATACTTATTTTGAATAAACCAGCAGGTTTAGTCGTTCATCCCGCACCAGGTCATCCCAATGGTACTTTAGTTAATGCACTCTTAGCCCATTGTCCCAATTTACCGGGAATTGGTGGCGTTCAACGTCCCGGAATCGTTCACAGACTCGATAAAGATACCACGGGTGCGATCGCGATTGCTAAAACTGAAGTAGCCCATCACAGTTTACAAGCCCAACTCAAAGCTAAAACCGCACGACGAGAATACCTTGGTGTAGTCTACGGCACTACTAAACAAGCCAACGGTACCATAAATTTACCTATAGGTCGTCATCCTAAAGAACGTAAAAAAATGGCGGTTGTTGCTGTAGAAAATGGTGGAAGAGAAGCCGTCACTCATTGGCAAATTAAAGAACGTTTGGGAAACTATACATTAATGCACTTTCAGTTAGAAACCGGACGTACCCATCAAATTCGCGTCCACAGTGCTGAAATTGGTCATCCAATTGTCGGAGATTCTGTTTATAGTTCCGGTCGTTCGGTAGGAGTGAATTTACCCGGACAAGCTTTACACGCTTGGAAACTTCAGTTACAGCATCCTGTAAAACACGAATTAGTTGAAGTTGTTGCACCTCTTCCGCAAGTATTTTCAACTTTATTACAAGTTTTAAGAAGACGTTAAGCAGTTTTCTTAAAAATAGAAATTACAAATCCTATTTATAAATTTTGTCATTCATCTTTACACAAATAAATTAATGTTGAAACATTGTATTGATTTAAATTTGAAGCAATAATTCCGGTGATAGCAACAATTTCGCGGGATATTTGCATAGAGAAGCGTTAACCATATAATTTCACTGAAGTTGCCTAACGCATATGTTCGTTAAAATACATATAGCTAAGCAAATAACCTCATATATACGGGTGTTTATAGCTATATTTACGTAATTAAACAACTTTGCAATATTTGTTTTTACTTGTAGAAGCTCGGAAAATACAAAATGTAACTCTGGATTAAGAAAAGTAACTGAATGTAAAGCAATAATTGAAAATAAGCGGTTGAAAAGCTTATAGATAGAAGGCTTGAAGCAATTAGATGGATATATTTTTTTCGTAAAAAAACTTAACAATAAAAAAGCTCAACCGATATATACAATACAGACAAGGTTTTAAAAGCAATTACAAATCAAGCAAAAAATAAAGTCAATAAGACTACTTATTTGCACCAGGCAACGCGATCGCCTATATATTATTTCTCGTGCAAAAGTTACTAGAAACTGGCTTAATTTATGTTGAAAGATTGAACTGCTTCAAACCAATTTAAAGCTAAATAAAATTAAGGAGAGAATAAAAAATGCTTGATGCTTTTTCTAAAGTTGTTGAACAAGCTGATAAAAAAGGTGCATACCTCGGCGACGACGAAATCAATGGATTATCAGCAATGGTTGCTGATAGCAATAAGCGTTTAGATGTAGTAAATAGACTTAGCAGCAACGCTTCTTCGATTGTTGCCAACGCTTATCGCGGTTTAGTTGCAGAACGTCCGCAAGTGTTTAACGCTGGTGGTGCTTGCTTCCACAACCGCAATCAAGCCGCTTGCATCCGCGACATGGGATTTATCCTACGGTACGTTACCTATTCCGTACTTTCCGGAGATACAAGCGCAATGGACGATCGCTGTTTAAACGGTTTGAGAGAAACCTATCAGGCTTTAGGTACTCCCGGCGATGCTGTAGCTTCTGGAATTCAAAAAATGAAAGATGCTGCGATGCAAATTGCGAACGATTCCAACAAGATTACCAAAGGTGATTGCAGTCAATTAATGTCTGAAGTAGGAAGCTACTTTGACCGTGCTGCTTCTGCTGTAGTTTAATTCAACACTCTGAATCGCCCTTGAAGTGAGAGTAGTTTTTTATCATTTGTAACTGCAAATGACAGCAGCGTGTAACCAAGAAGGCACGCCGGATTATTTAACAAACTGTAAGCAAATAAAGGAAAATCGAGAATAATGAAAACACCTTTGACCGAAGCAATATCAACCGCAGACGTGCGCGGTTCTTACTTAAGCAACACCGAAATGCAGGCTGTTTTCGGACGCTTCAACCGCGCTAAAGCAGGTTTAGAAGCAGCAAAAGCATTTTCCCAAAATGGTCAAAAATGGTCAGAAGCAGCAGCAAATCACGTATATCAAAAATTTCCCTACACCACTCAAATGCAGGGACCGCAATATGCTTCTACCAACGAAGGTAAAACTAAATGCGTGCGCGATATTGACCATTACTTACGCACTATCAGCTATTGCTGTGTAGTTGGCGGTACAGGTCCTTTAGATGAATATGTTGTTGCTGGATTAAGCGAACTCAATGCCGCTCTAGGTTTATCTCCTAGCTGGTATGTAGCAGCCTTAGAATTTGTCCGCGACAATCATGGCTTGAGCGGAGATGTAGCCGGAGAAGCCAACATTTATCTCAACTATGCAATCAATGCATTAAGTTAAGACAGCCCTGCTTATTTATCCCTAAACCTTGTTCGTGAAGCGTTAAAAACCCGGTTGATTCGAGAGTAAAAAAGCGAATATTGCTTGATTATTCCCGATATTCCGGGTTTATTTGCATTTTGAATTAACAAACCTGTAATCAAAGGAAAAATTGTACATATGACTAGTTCAGTTTCTGAAAGATTAGCAATTAGAGACGTAGTTGGTAATAAAGTAGAACTGCGTCAAAATTGGAGCGAAGACGATTTACAGTTGGTATTTAGAGCAGCTTACAACCACATTTTTGGTCGTCAAGGAATATATGCCAGCGAAAAATTTACTAGCGCCGAGTCTTTATTACGTAACGGTAAAATTGACGTGCGGCAATTTGTAGAAACCTTAGCAAAATCTGATTTCTACAAAGAAAGCTTTTTTCAAAGTAACTCCCAAATCCGGTTTATTGAATTAAATTACAAGCACTTACTCGGACGTGCGCCTTACGAGCAATCAGAAATAGCCTATCATACAGACCTCTACGCTGCTAGTGGTTATGATGCAGAAATTGAATCCTACCTTTATAGTTCCGAATACGAAAGCGCCTTCGGTAGCTATACCGTTCCTTATTTGCGTGGATTTAGCTCAATCCCCGGCATGAAAACCGTAGGGTATAACCGGATATTTGCATTACACAGAGGCTTTGGTAACAGCGATAACGCTCAATACGGCGGTAAAAATTCGCGTTTGCGGGGACAAATTTCCAAAAACCAAGCAAACATGATTATACCGCCAACCTCCCCTGCCTCAAGCTTTACATCAACAGCACCAACATTAATTAGTTCCGCACCACGAGGAGATAATCGAATGTTTTTGATTGAAGCGATCGCAGGTACCCGTAATACCAACGTAGCCGTGCGTCGCACCAGACAAGTTTACACCGTACCTTACAGCCGTCTCTCAGACACATACCAAGAAATTCACAAACGCGGCGGTAAGATTACGAAAATTACACCAGCTTAGAAGGGATGGGGAGATGGGGGGATGGGGGGATGGGGGAGATGGGGGGATGGGGGGATGGGGAGATGGGGAGATGGGGAGACAAGGTGACAAGGGGACAAAGTGAAACTTTAACTTTATTAACTCCTCACTCCTCACTCCTCACTCCTCACTCCTCACTTTCGCAATCCAAAATCTAAAATCTAAAATCCAAAATTCCTTGATGAACGAACAAATTTTTTCTGCTCCGGCGGCGGAAGCAGCTTTGCAAAGTGAAGATAATCAAATCCGCTATTATGCTGCTTGGTGGTTGGGAAAGCATCGAGTGCAAGAAAGTTGTGCGGCGTTATGTGAAGCTTTGTTTGATGAAGCCTATCGCATTCCGTCGGGTGGATATCCTCTACGCCGTCAAGCTGCACGCGCATTAGGAGAATTAAAGAATCGATCTGCTGTTGAAGCATTAATTAAAGCTTGCGAATGCGAAGATTTTCGTTTGCGAGAAGCAGCAATTCAAGCTTTAGCTGCTATTGGCGATCGCAAAGCTATCGATCCTTTATTGAAGATGATGCAATGCGATCGCCAGCAGCCATACGAAGCTTTGATTGAAGCATTTGCAACTTTAAAAGTTGATGCAGCCCGTTATTTAGTTGAACCTTATTTAAATCATACGAACGAAAGAATTCAATGTGCCGCAGCCCGATATTTTTATGTTTTAACTCAACAACCGCAATACCTCGATCGCATTCTAAAATATCTCAACCATGAAAATATGTACGTGCGTTGGGCAGCCGTTTTCGATTTAGGCGCGGTTGCACATCGTCAAGCAGTAGAAGCCATCCTCACAGCTACAGTTCCGTCGAGTTTGAAGCTGTTAAATTTGAAGCGAATTTTAGAAACTGTATTAGATAACGATACCCCAGAAAAAGAAACATCTCAATTAATTTTTCAAGCAATTGATGATTTATTAATGCAGCTTTGAATGGGGGATGGGGGTAGAGGGGGGAGAGGGGGTAGAGGGGGGAGATGGGGAGATGGTAAGCCCAAAACGTGCGGAGGAACACGACCGTTGAGAGAAGTGGCGCAACCCGTTACTCTAACGAGTCGTGCCGCGCTGAACACGCGGAGCGTGCGGCGAGCGGGGGGGATGGGGAGACAAGGGGAATTTTAACATGCAGACCTTTAACCTTTAACATGCAGACCTTAATTACTCATAACTCTAGCTCCATAAAAAATTTTAATCTAAAACAAAACAAACGCATCCGTTGTTAAAAACATCCGTTGTTAAAATCCAAAATCTAAAATCTAAAATTCCTATGGTTTTTGCAATAAATGCTTTCATTGATTCTTTAAAACATTACAATCCTCGTGTCAGTGCTGCTGCGGTTGAGGCTTTGGTTGAGTCTGCACCTAAAACGGTACAACCTTTGATTGATGCTTTTTATGATTCTACCGACCAAAACATACAGGCTTATATTGTTCAGACATTGGCTCGAATTGGAAATCCAGAAGCTCTTGATTTATTAGCTGAAGTTGTAGGTACCGAAGTTGCCAATCATTGCCAAGGAAACGTCCGTCGCATCGCAGCAAGGGGACTTGGGCGCATTGGCAGCACTTCAAATAACCCGCAAATTATCCACCACGCGGAGCAAAAACTGATTTGGGCGCTACTCAACCCCGAAGATTGGGGTTTACGTTATGCCGCTGCGGTTGCTTTACAAGAAATTGCTACCCCTGATGCCAATATCGCTTTACACCAAGCACTAAAACAAGAATCTGACAAAGTTGTACGATCTCGAATTTCAGCAGCGGTAGACAGTTAACAGTTACCAGTTATCAGTTACCAGTTAACAGTTACCAGTTACCAGTTACCAGTTACCAGTTACCAGTTACCAGTTACCAGCTTTTATTTCTTCCCTCTCTTCCCCATCTCCCCATCTCCCCATCTCCCCATCTCCCCCTCTCCCCATCTCCCCATCTCCCCATCTCCCCCTCTCCCCATCTCCCCATCTCCCCATCTCCCCATCTCCCCCTCTCCCCCTCTCCCCATCTCCCCATCTCCCCCTCTCCCCATCTCCCCATCCCCGCCTCCAGGAACTGTTCGCTGGGAACTTTTTCCTAATTTCCTTTATTTACAGGCTTTTCGGGATTTTCTTTACTTCATTGCCATCAAAAAGTTTTCAAAAATTTACATTTGGCAAATGCCCAGATTTTGTTAACAACTATTAAGGATGATTTGTTGGCTTGGATTGTATCATGGTACTCAAATACCTGTGAAATATGGGGTTCTAAGATAGTTAAGAAAAGCTTAAAACGTAACTATTTCGTGTTTTTTGGGTAATAGGCAAAGTTTTGTAACAGAAAAAAAACCATTTTTTAAGGCAAAGTTCTTATATGTAAAGGATTTGCGGTATTTCTTATTGCAGGATCGCATTTATTAACATTTTGTAATAAATTCTGCACTGATAGCAGTGTATAAACATAATTTGGAGGGGTAAATAACAGGCAAAAGTTAAAAAAGACAATCAGTTTGTAAAGGTTGTCAGTTTCTCATAAAATAAGCCAAGATTCTCATATTTCTAATTCGATTTTCCCGAATGAAGAAATTGAGAAAAATAAAAAGGCAGTTTAAACAACATCTGTTATATCCCGTCCGTTGATAAAACGCTGCCATTTTTAATCAAGGCAATACTTAAAAACTAAGCAATCAGGAGAAAAGTCGATGTTAGACGCATTCGCTAAGGTAGTTTCCCAAGCTGACTCCAGAGGTGAATTCTTAAGCTCAGAGCAACTAGATGCTCTAAGCAACATGATTAAGGATAAGAATTCTCGTTTGGATACCGTAAACCGCATCACCAGCAATGCTTCTCAAATCGTTACCGATGCGGCTCGTTCATTGTTTGAAGAGCAGCCCCAGTTAATTGCTCCTGGTGGTAACGCTTACACCAACCGTCGTATGGCTGCTTGCTTGCGCGATATGGAAATCATCTTGCGCTATGTTACCTACGCTATGTTGGCTGGTGACGCAAGTGTATTAGACGATCGCTGCTTGAATGGTTTGCGCGAAACTTACCAAGCTTTGGGTACTCCCGGTTCTTCCGTAGCAGTTGGCGTTCAGAAAATGAAGGATACTGCTATCAAGATGGCTAACGATCCCAACGGTATCACCAAGGGTGATTGCAGCCAATTGATGTCTGAATTGGGTGGTTACTTTGACCGTGCTGCTGCTGCGGTTGCGTAATAGCGAAATACTGTTATCTCACGAGTAAAGAAACCCGGAACCGAGAAATCGGTATTCAGGCAAAAAAAAGAACAAGACATTAAAGGAGATTGTAAGACATGAAAACACCAATTACTGAAGCAATTGCATCTGCTGATACCCAAGGTCGCTTCTTAAGCAACACCGAATTGCAAGCTGTTAACGGTCGTTTCGATCGCGCTGCTGCTAGCATGGAAGCTGCTCGCGCTTTGACTTCCAAAGCTCAGCAGTTGATTGATGGCGCGGCTCAAGCTGTGTATCAGAAATATCCTTACACCACTCAGATGCAGGGACCTCAGTACGCTGCTGATTCTCGTGGTAAGTCCAAGTGCGCTCGTGACGTAGGTCACTACCTACGCATGGTAACTTACTGCTTGGTAGCTGGTGGTACAGGTCCTATGGATGAGTACTTGATTGCAGGTTTGGATGAAATCAACCGTTCTTTTGAATTGTCTCCTAGCTGGTACGTAGAAGCTTTGAAGAACATCAAAAACAGTCACGGTTTAAGCGGTCAAGCTGCTAACGAAGCCAACACCTACATCGATTACGCAATCAACGCTTTAAGTTAGTAGAGCGTTCTGCCCGGAGAGTGGTGCTGCTGGATGGGGTTTATCACCTAGCAGTTGTATCGGTTTCCGGGCATTGTTTTTGACAGTTAGTTAGATAAAAAATTTTATCAAAAATCGCTTCAACTGCAAGCGGGAAAATAAAGGGGATATTAACAATGGCGATTACATCAGCAGCATCCAGGCTGGGAACGGAAGCCTTTGATGAGTTACCAAGAGTCGAATTACGTCCGAACGCCACAAAGGAAGATGTACAAGGCGTAATTCGTGCGGTATATTTGCAGCTTTTAGGTAATGATTATTTAATGGCTGCGGAAAGACTCAAAAGTGCAGAGTCACTTTTGTGTGATGGAAATATGACAGTGCGCGAGTTTGTGCGTGCGGTAGCAAAATCTGAATTGTATAAGAATAAGTTTTTCTACAACAGTTTCCAGACTCGGTTTATCGAATTAAACTACAAACATTTATTAGGACGCGCTCCTTACGATGAGTCGGAAGTAAGCTATCACAACGATGTGTACCATAACAAAGGGTACGACGTTGACATAGACTCATACATAGACTCGATGGAGTATACGGAAAATTTCGGAGATAACATAGTACCTTACTATCGCGGATTTTCAACCCAACCGGGACAGAAAACTGTCGGTTTTAACCGGATGTTCCGTTTATACCGGGGTTATGCAAATAGCGATCGCGCTCAGGTAGAAGGCAGCAAGTCTCGTTTAGCCAGAGAATTAGGAACCAACAGCGCGTCTTCGATTGTGGGACCATCGGGTAGTAACAGTAACTGGAACTACCGTGCAACTAACGATGTATCACCAAGAAAAAATATTGGAAATGCAGTCGGAACAGGCGATCGCTCGTATCGCATCGAAGTAACAGGTCAGCTTTTTCCAAAATATCCCAAAGTCAGACGCAGCAGCTACGCGATCGTCGTACCTTACGAACGCCTTTCAGATAAGATGCAGCAAATTGTGCGTCAAGGCGGGAAGATTGTTAGCGTAACGCCAGCTTAGGGAGAGAGGGGGGGATGGGGAGATTGGGGGATGGGGAGACAAGGAGACAAGGGGAGAGGGGGTAGAGGGGGTAGAAAACTCCTAACTCCGGTGGTCCTAACTCCGGTGATCCTCACTCCTCACTCCTAACTCTCAATCCAAAATCCAAAATCTAAAATCTAAAATCTAAAATCTAAAATCGTAACGGGGGAGTAATTTAATGTACGGACAAACAACAGTTGGTACTAACGGAATTTCTAGTGCAAAAAGCCGGATGTTTCGTTATGAAGTTGTAGGTTTACGTCAGAACGAGGAAACTGATAAGAATAACTATCAAATTCGTCGTAGCGGTAGCGTATTCATGACGGTACCATACAACCGCATGAACGAAGAAATGCAGCGGATTACCCGCATGGGCGGTAAGATTCTGAATATTGAGCAAGTTACCGCTGAATCTGCACTTAAGCCTGATAGCGAATCTGAAGGAAAAAAATCTAAATCGGAAAAGAAAAAATAGTATATTTTGAGGGCGATGATTGAACCGAGTGCGGAAGATACTACAGAAAACGCACCACAACTCACCCCACAGCAAGCAATTGTTAATCTGCAATCTGAAGACTTAAGTCTCCGCTATTATGCTGCTTGGTGGCTGGGTAAGTTTCGCGTCAATAATCCGGAAGTCGTTGATGCCTTAATTGCAGCTTTAGCTGACGTTGCCGATCGCACGGAATTAGGGGGCTATCCTCTACGACGTAATGCTGCAAGAGCTTTAGGTAAATTAAGCGATAACCGAGCGGTACCAGGTTTAATTAAATGCTTGGAATGCTCGGATTTTTACGTGCGTGAAGCCGCAGCCCAATCTTTAGAAATGCTGGGCGATGCAAGCGCTACTCCTGCACTGTTACAGCTATTAGATGGAGGTGTAGAGGCAGCCGTAAAAGTACCCGGAAGACCTCACTTAACCCAGCCTTACGAAGCAGTATTAGAAGCTTTAGGTGCAATTGGTGCAGTTGAAACTATAGATATTATTCAGCCATTTCTCGAACATCCGGTAATCCGGGTGCAGTGTGCTGCCGCTAGAGCAATGTACCAATTAACAAGAAAACCAGAATATGGAGAGCGGTTGGTACAAGTATTGCAAAACAGCGATTTGAAACTGCGTCGCATGGCATTAAGTGATTTGGGTGCCGTGGGATATATGGAAGCAGCAGACACAATTAAAACTGCCTCCGTTGAAAACAGCTTCAAACTAATAGCCCTCAAGGGTTTGCTGGAAAATCAGCTTCAAGGAGAACCATTTACCCTCAACGATAACGCCATCAAGTTAATGCAACTAATGGATTCGCTTTTATAGTTAGTTGTTAGTTGATTTTGATTGCCTACAAGTCACTTTGTAGAGAGTTCCGCACTGCTACGTCTTATCCACATTTATTAGAATCACGAAACGACGCAAAAACCTAATTCAAACGGTAATATTTTATTTACAACTAACTCGTAACTCCTAACCCCTAATTCCCAAATCCGAAATCTTAGCAAAATATTTTTAATCCAAAATCCAAAACTTGTGCTGAGCTTGCCGAAGTATCTAAAATCTAAAATTCATGATCGCCGACACCCCAAACTTAATTCGCGCCGTCACCGAGGCTGATTCGTCTGTCGGAATGGTGTCGGCAGTAAACAACTTAGTAGCAGTAAAAGACACGGCAGCAATTCCCACTTTGATTGCCGTATTTGGATATAACAATCCCGCCGCCGCAGTAATAGCGGTTATTGGGTTAACAGAGTTTGGGGAAATAGCCGTACCGCAACTGCTCGAACAAATTGATGATTATAACTATGGCGCACGAGCTTATTCAATTCGCACCTTAGCAGCGATCGCTCACCCCGATGCCTTAGACTTATTATTAGAAGCCGCCCAAACAGACTTTGCTCCTAGCGTGCGTCGGGCTGCTGCCAAAGGGCTGGGTTGCTTACAGTGGCACCTTCTCGATGAAAATTGTCGGGCGATCGCGCAAAAAAAAGCACTTTCCACCCTGCTTTCAATTACTCAAGATGCAGACTGGGCAATTCGCTATGCTGCTGTTGTTGGTTTGCAGGAGTTAGCAAAAATTCCGAGTTTACACCAGGAAATTGCAGCAAAGTTTTCTCAAATGCGTGCAAGCGATGCTGAAGCAGCCGTTCGCGCCCGCGTAGTTTTAGCGACACAGCAAGTCGCCAGTTAATAAAAAGCCCCTCAAATTAGCGGCAAATTGGGAGGGTTGGGGGGATTTTTACAGATGTCCAATTACATAAAATAATACTTATGTCAATCCCAGTACTTGATTATAAACCCAGTTCTCAAAATCAGCGTGTCGAAGGCTATGAAGTGCCTAGCGAAGACACGCCCCTTATGTATAGATTGACAGATGCCACCTCAGATCAAGATATTGATGAAATCATCTGGGCTGGTTATCGTCAAATTTTCAGCGAACACTTGATATTACAGACATATCGCCAACCCTATCTAGAATCGCAAATGCGGAATCGGGCGATCGACGTGCGCGATTTCATCCGAGGTTTAGGAAAGACAGACGTTTACCGGGAAGAAGTAGCAGAAACCAACTCCAACTACCGCTTAGTTGATATCAGCTTCAAACGGTTTTTGGGGCGTGCAACCTACAACAAAAAAGAGCAAATAGCTTGGTCAATTATTATTGCCACCAAAGGTTTGCATGGATTTATCGATGCTTTAGTAGACAGCGACGAGTACCGCCAGAACTTCGGTAACGACATCGTACCCTACCAGCGTCGCCGTTACGAAGGCAGACCATTTAACTTAGTAAATCCCCGCTACGGTGCAGACTTCCGTAACCGTCTGTCCATGCGGAATTATGGAGGTGGTTCTTACTACACCGCTCGGACATCGGGAGGTTACGCAACCGGAGAAGAAATTCGCAAAGTTATTCCCAGCAACTTTATGTCAATGGCTAGCGGTATCAAAACCGAAGAGCGGAACTACCAAAGAACCATTGCTACAGTAACTTCTCAAGTTAGAAACATGGAGATTCCGGATATGACACGCGAATCTACCACACCTCAAGTTAGCATCAAGCCTACAGAAGTTGCTTTACCCTACCGCTACGTACCCGGTAGGAAGACTACTTAAAGAGATGGGGAGATGGGGGGATGGGGAGATGGGGGGACAAGGGGACAAGGGGACAAGGGGACAAGGGGAAAATAATTATTAATAACTCCTCATTCCCAATCCAAAATCCAAAATCCAAAATCCAAAATCCAAAATCCAAAATTACACAACTCCTCACTCCTCACTCCTAGCTCCCAACCTTTGGACCTTTAACCTTTAACCTAAGAAAACCATGTCAATTCCACTATTAGAATACAAACCCAGTTCTCAAAACCAGCGGGTTGAGGGTTATGAAGTTCCCAGCGAAGATACACCTAGAATTTATCGCTTGGAAGATTCTCCTAACTATGACGAGATTCAGGAATTAATTTGGGCTGGATATCGCCAAGTATTCAGCGAACACGAAATTCTCAAGTTTTACCGTCAATCGAATCTAGAATCTCAGTTGAAGAATCGGGCAATTACCGTGCGCGATTTTATCCGGGGTTTGGCGAAGTCAGAATCATTTCGACGTTTGGTAGTTGAGACAAACTCCAACTATCGCGTGATTGAAATTTGTCTCAAACGTCTTTTAGGACGTGCGCCTTACAATAAAGAAGAAGAAATTGCTTGGTCAATTAAGATTGCTACCTTGGGTTGGGGTAACTTCGTTGATGCTTTGATTGATTCGGAAGAATATCAAACTAACTTTGGAGAAAATACGGTTCCCTACCAACGTCGCCGTTACAAAGGTAGACCATTTAACTTAGTAACTCCTCGTTACGCCGACTATTGGCGCGATAAGCAAGAAGTTAGTCGCTACAAATGGGGTGATATCAATAATTTCTTGGATATGGCGAATTCGGCTTCAATAAGAATAGTCGAGCATAAGCCAGTTAGCACCGCTAACATCGAAATTCCCGACATGACAAAAGAAAGCAAACCCGAAGGAATTCCGGTTTCTATAAGTACAACGGCAAGTTTCCCCTTGCGATAATTATTTACTTTGACCGTCATAAGGGAAAATAAGTAAAAGGATTGAAACACTTAATAAAATCAGAGGATAATTGCAAATGGTATTGCCATTACTTCAATACAAACCCACCACTCAAAATCAAAGAGTCAAAAGCTTTGGTAAAGCTGACAGAAACGAAGATACACCATATATCTATCGTTTAGAAGACGTAGGTGACTACACCGATATTCAAAACATCATTTGGGCAGGATATCGTCAACTTTTCAGCGAACATGAAATTCTAAATTTTAACCGCCAAAAGAATTTAGAATCTCAGTTGAAAAACGGTTCTATTACAACACGCGACTTTATTCGTGGTTTAGCCCAGTCTGAAGCTTTTTACCGCGTAGTAGTTGAAGTTAACAACAACTATCGCTTAGTAGATATCTGTCTCAGACGTTTATTAGGACGTGCGGCTTACAATAAAGAAGAAGAAATTGCTTGGTCAATCAAAATTGCGACTTTAGGTTTCGACGGCTTTGTTAATGCCCTTGTGGATAGCGAAGAGTATACCAACAGCTTCGGCGATAACACCGTACCTTACCAGCGCAAACGCATGGAAGGTCGTCCTTTTAACTTGGTAACTCCTCGTTACAACGAAGACTTCCGAGAAACCGCCGGAACCGTCAAAACCGACTGGCGCTTTACCTTGGATAAATTCTACTCCGAAAAAGCTAAAAACCAGCGACTTTCTGAAGGCGACCCCCGTAAATATGCGGACATGGCTGCTTCTGTTAGCAATAAAGGTAACTACGCTCAAACCATCAAGGCTTCCAGCTTAGATTACTTAAACTTAGTACCTTCTCGTGGAGGCGGCAACCGCTTCTAAGTTCTTAATTTCAAGAAATAAATAACACTTTTTTACTGGGTTTAATTTTTGTCTTGATACAAAAGTTGTTTAGCATTTCTTTGTTAAATAGCTGTTGCGTTAGATAAAAGTTGGACCCAGTAGTTTTTTCAATTAGACATCTCCGGAAAAAATTTATGTGGTTTCCTTCTTTACGCAAAAACCTAACCCCCTACCCCCCTTCCCTACGGAGGGCGTAGCGTGACCTCTTAGGTCATGGGAAGGGGGAAACTTAAGCCTCTCTCGTCGTAGGAGAGAGGTTTGGAGAGAGGTCTTTTTCATTTCTGGAGATGTCTATTGTAGGGTGTCCTGCGGCACGACTATATATTCTTTAACATTACTGATTTAATCATGCCGTAACGCAAATCTTGCACCAGTTTCAGAAACCCGGTTTCTTTGTGATTTCACAACGAGATATTCACGTTTTCACGACTTTTACCGGGTTTCTTTTTACGTTGCATCTTGCTGATTACATTGCATCTTGCTGATTACATTGCATCTTGCTGATTACGTTATAACTAGCGAGCAAGATGCTCGCACTACCAAAAATAATTGGAACTACTATAAAATCTAATATTTATAAGACTTACGATATCGTCACAAATGGTTGATGGTGCGTGACGCTACAAACCTTATTGCTACGTTCAAATTTTCGAGGCGGCGTCACACACCCTACAATAAAAATGTGCCTTTTTGCTAAGTCCTATTAATAACAAGTATTTAATCTAATCTAATATCATTACTCAAAAAAATGTCTAACATCCAAATCGCTCGTTTAAATACAAAACATACAGAAAATATTATTGAAATATTTTTCAATACCTTTGAAAACTATCCACTCATGCAATACTTCTTTGGCAATGCATATAATCAATCGATGAAACACTTGTTAAAATCAATGTGCGATGAAGAATCTATTGTTGATAATTTGCTTCTAGGTGCTTTTATTGAAGGAAAATTGCAAGGAGTTGCTTTTATAACTCCCCCGCAAAAACAAAAGAATAACGATGTTGAAAGTACACCAACATCTTCAGAAGAAGAATTTGCAATGGCAATTGGAGAAGAAGCTCTGATGCGAATCGAAGCGTATTCTAATTTAAAAAAGGCAAATAAACCCTCTTCTCCTCATTTCTACATCAACGCTCTCGGTGTACATCCGCAAAGTCAAAGAAAAGGGATTGGTAGCGCAATTCTTTCACAAGTACATCAAATGTCAGAACAAAATCCCGATTCTCACGGTGTTGCTCTTGATACTCAAACACAAGAAAATGTCGCCTATTATCAACGTTTTGGTTATGGTGTTTCTAATACAGTAGAATTAGAAAACGTCAAAAACTGGTTTATGTTTCAACCTAATTAAATCAGGTTAAAGGTCTGCATGTTAAAGGTCTGCATGTTAAAGTTAATTATTAAGAATGTCGTAATGCTTCGTAAAGCTATGCAAATCATCTAGATTCTTATATGTTATGCCCAATTCCTATGAAATTACAGATAAATTATTCCAGGATTGGCGGCAATTACTGCAAAGTTTTGATATTAACCAAGCTGCGGCGGAAAAAACTTTTACTCAAATAGTTGAAAGTTACTCAAGTCCAAATCGCTACTATCATACTTTAGAACACATCGATCGCGTTTTAGAAGTAATTCAAATATTAGAATCTCAAACTCAAAATTCTGAACCCAAAACTGTTAAACTTGCTGCTTGGTTTCATGACATAGTTTACGATACCTCTTCAAAAGATAACGAAGAAAAAAGCGCTGAATACGCTGTATCCGTTCTTTCGTCGTTATCAATTCCGTCTGATGTGATTAAAAACGTTAAACGCTTGATTCTAACAACCAAAAATCATCAAGTTAAAACTAGCGTTACGCGGAGCGTCAAGCCTCCGGCTTATCGCAACGCTCAAGTATTATTAGATGCAGATTTAGCAATACTAGGCAGCAATCCCGATAAATACAGTAAATATACTCAGGCAATTCGTCAAGAATACATCTGGGTACCGGAAGCAGAATACTTTGCAGCTAGAACACGAATATTACAAAATTTCTTACAACGGGAAAATATTTACTTTACTCCATTAATGCAGCAGACAAAAGAGAAAATTGCACGAAATAATCTAAGAACAGAAATAGAAACAAGTTTAAAGGTTAAAGGTTAAATTACTCCTAACTCTTAACTCTTAACTCCTAATTCCTAACTCCTAATTCCTAACAATAAATCTGTCAAACTATCTGTTAAACGATGACTTTCCATTGGTAAAATATCCGCACCGTGCATCATTTTCTGAGTCATTACAAAGTGAACTAGCGAACCTATGATAATTCTTGCTGTAGCTTCTGGATCGGATATATTTAGTTCGGGATGAGATGATAAATAATGGTGAAGAGTATCTATAGCAGGTTTTACTAAGCTGGCAACACAAAATTGAGCCATTTCTGGAAAACGCCCCGATTCTCCAATTAATACCCGCATAAATGCCATATACTCGTCATCGAGGAGCATCTCATTTAATGCTTTAACTACTAGCTCGTGCAGTACAACTTTTGGTTCTCCAACTAAATCCTCAGTTCCAAAAACTGATTGAAATCTTTCTTTTGCTAATCTTTCTACCAGCGCTTTAAAAAGTCCTTGTTTATCTTGAAAGTAGCTGTAGACAGTTGCTTTTGAAACACCTCCCGACGCTGCTACTTTATCCATGCTCGTACCAGCGTAGCCATGCACCAAAAATTCCTGCATCGCTCCTTGTAGGATTTGCTCTACTTTGTCTTTTGAATTTTCGGTGTGAGTTTCGCTAAGTTTCAATAGTTTCATTTTTGACTTATTTTTAGTTGAGCGATCGCATGGGGATAAAGTAAAAACAAACGGAACGGAAAATTATACAAAGTAGGCATACATACCTAACATAAAATATTATTTTCTATAGTTTCTCTATTTACTAAAAATATGTATATTTTCCGCATAAAACCGTTATAGATTTGCTGTCAAAAATAGACTAAGTTTATACTTACCTGTTCGTGCATCCGTGAAACCTATCAGAAGCAAAACTAAACTAAACTAGTCGGTTTAGTTTAATTGTATTATAAATAAGAAATAATAAAAATTCAGTATTTCTTGGGATGCCATGTTAGATGACCTTCGATTAGACAACTCACAGTCTCCAGAAGTTTCTCGCTCGTCGCGGTTAATAGTGACGGTAGCGGCTTTTGCGATGGGTGGAGCCAGTATTTACACGCTGCAAAAGTTTAAAGGTGGAGAGGTAGCACAAAAACCGCAAACACCAATTCCAGCAATTCCACAGATAGAAACGGTGACAGCACTGGGAAGACTCGAACCCAAAGGAGAAGTAATTCAGCTATCTGCTCCGGCGATGGGAGCAGAAGGAAGTCGAGTTGAGCAGCTGCTGGTAAGGGAAGGAGACAAAGTACAAACAGATCAGGTAATAGCGATTTTAGATAGTCGCGATCGCTTGATGGCTGCTTTGAAAGAAGCGAAAGAAAACGTAAGAGTCGCTCAGGCAAATCTGAAGAAGGTAAAAGCAGGCGCAAAAACAGGAGACATCGACGCACAAAAAGCTGGTGTTGCTCGTTTACAGGCGGAAAAAACCACCGAAATTAAAGCTCAACAAGCAGCCGTCAATCGATTACAAGTTGAAAAAAGTACTGAAACTAAAGCTCAACTTGCAGCAGTGGCTCGTTTGCAAGCTGAAAGAGCTAGAGAAATAGAAGCGCAAAGAGCAACTATTGCTCGTTTAGAGGCACAGTTAGAAAATGCTCGCTTAGAAAATCAGCGTTATCAAGGATTGTATAAAGCAGGAGCTATTTCAGCATCTTTAAAGGATACCAAGAATCTAGTTTTACAAACAGCAAAAGAGCAGTTAACGGAAGCTAGAGCAAATCTACAGCTGATTAAAGCTTCTAAAGAACAGCAAGTAGCAGAAGCACAAGCGAATTTAGAACGCATTCAATCATCTAAAGAGCAGCAAGTAGCAGAAGCAAAAGCTAATTTAGAGCGGATTCAATCATCTTTAGAACAACAGATAAATCAAGGTAAAGCAACATTAGAAAGCGTTACAGAAGTTCGTCCCGTAGATGTATTAGTTGCTCAAGCAGAAGTCAACCGTGCTGTAGCAGCAATGAATCGGGCAGAAGCAAACTTAAAACAAGCTTACGTGCGTTCCCCTCAAAGCGGTCAAATATTTGACATTAATACTCGTCCTGGGGAAAAAGTTTCCAACAAAGGAATAGTCGAGATTGGTCAAACTAGCACTATGTACGCAGTAGTAGAAGTTTACCAAAGCGACGTTAACAAAATACGTTTGGGACAAGAAGTAGAACTTTTAGCTGATGCAGTACCGGGTAAATTGAAGGGTATTGTGGATCGAATTGGCTTGCAGGTATTGCGGCAAAATGTAGTTAATAGCGATCCATCAACAAATATAGATTCAAGAGTCATAGAAGTTCACGTGCGATTAGACGATGAATCCAGCGAAAAAGCAGCGAGATTTACTAATTTACAAGTAAGAGCAGTTGTTGAAATATAAGGTTAAAGGTTAAAGGTTAAAGGTTAAAAGTTAAAGGTTAAAGGTTAAAGGTTAAAGGTTAAAGGTTAAAGGTTAAAGGTTAAAGGTTAAAGGTTAAAACTCCGGTAGTCCTAACTCCGGTGGTCCTAACTCTTTATAATGCCCTATTCCCATTTGTTAATAAATATTTGAATCCAAAATCTAAAATCTAAAATCTAAAATTATTATGATTGGATTTATCCAACAATTACAACGACGAACTCCTTTAGGTTGGTTACAATTAACTCGTCAAAAAGGACGTTTATTAGTAGCGCTATCGGGTGTTGCTTTTGCAGATTTATTGATGTTGATGCAGCTTGGTTTTCAAAGTGCATTATTTAATAGCGCTACTCGTTTGCATGATAGTTTGAGGGCAGATTTAGTACTGATGAGTCCGCAAGCACTTAACTTACAAGATTTGTCTACCTTTACTCGACGGCGACTATATCAAGCAATGGATGTACCCGGAGTCGCAACGGCAGAACCAATGTATAACAGTCTTGTGACTTGGAGAAATCCCCAAACTCGTCTGAAGACACAAGTAATGATTATCGGATTTAATCCCGATAAACCAGCGTTTGATTTACCAGAAGTTAATCAAAAGATTGATGCAATTAAGTTACCAGATACCATTTTATTTGACGAAGCAACTAGAGGAACATATGACAAAGTAATTGCTCAAATTAAGCAAGGTCAAACTGTCACAACAGAAGTCAAAGGACGAACAATGACTATTGCTGATGTGTTTAAAGTCGGAGCTTCTTTTGCCGCCGATGGTACTTTAATGACCAGCGATCAAAACTTTTTAAGACTATTTCCCGGACAAGATTCGGGAAGCACAAATTTAGGTTTAATTCGTTTAAAACCAGGTTACGAACCCGAAAAAGTTGCAGAGCAATTAAAATATCATTTAAGAAATGCTGACGATATTAAAGTATTAACTAAAGAAGAATTTATTGAGTTTGAAAAAGCTTACTGGCAAACCAATACTCCCATCGGATTTATTTTCAGTTTAGGTGCAATGATGGGTTTCATCGTGGGAATAATTATTGTTTATCAAGTACTTTCCACCGATGTTAACGCTCATATAAAAGAATACGCTACTTTTAAAGCGATGGGATATAAAAACTTCTTTTTATTAAGCGTAGTTTTTGAAGAAGCGATAATTCTAGCTATATTAGGTTTTATTCCTGGGGCTGCAATTTCAACCGGACTTTACGCACTTACCCGCAATGCAACCAACTTACCGCTTTACATGACCGTAGCGCGAGTAATTCAAGTACAGGTAATGACTATTATTATGTGTGTTATTTCCGGTGCTGTAGCTACTCGCAAAGTTCAATCCGCAGATCCAGCAGATATGTTTTAACAGTGAACAGTGAACAGTGAGCAGTAATCAGTTAATTATTAGCAACTAACAACTAACAACTATCAACTAACAACTAATAAATGAATTCCGTTATTTCTGTCCGCAATCTCAATCATTTTTTCGGAAAAGGTCAACTTCGTAAACAGGTATTATTTGATATTAGTTTAGAAATAAATGCTGGTGATATTATTATTATGACTGGTCCTTCTGGTTCTGGTAAAACTACGCTGCTTACTTTGATTGGTGGGTTGCGATCGGCTCAGGAGGGGAGTTTGCAGGTGTTGGGAAAAGAACTTTGTGGTGCTAAACCTAAACAATTAGTACGAGCGCGACGCAATAACGGTTATATTTTTCAGGCACATAATTTACATGAAAGTTTGACGGCAGTACAGAATGTCCGAATGGGTTTGGAAGTACATGGAAATATTTCACCTAAAGAAATGCATACCCGTTCGGTTGATATGCTCGATTTAGTTGGTTTGGGAAATCGGATCGGTTATTACCCAGATGATTTATCTGGTGGGCAAAAACAAAGAGTAGCGATCGCCAGAGCTTTGGTGGATCATCCCAAGATTGTATTGGCAGATGAACCAACTGCGGCGCTTGATAAAAAATCTGGTCGAGATGTGGTGAATTTAATGCAAGGCTTGGCGAAGGAACAAGGCTGTACGATTTTGTTGGTAACGCATGATAATCGGATTTTGGATATAGCCGATCGCATTATATATATGGAAGATGGTAAGTTGGCTAAAAATCCTGCTGAAGCTGATATACCTACAGTTGCGGTAGGGGATTGAAAACCATTTTCTATATTTTCTCAGATAACTGTTAATAAAACTACAGCCAATAAATTTTTTGTATTTGTATTTACAAAGAAACCTAACCCCCCTACCCCCCTTCCTAAAAGCGGGAAGGGGGAAAATTAAGCCGCAACTCCGATGCCCACAGAGGTTTGGAGAGAGGTCTTTTTCCTAACCGGAGATGTCTATTAAGTACACAAATTAAAAGAGACTTCGCGATCGCAAAGTCTCTACATTTATTTATTCTTATCTCTTGCTATAAATTAAATATTAGTATTTAACAAGGTGGAGGATATCGCGAACTACACTATATCCAGCCAAATCCCATGCTAGGTAAGCTACAAAACCAATCATTGCTAAACGTCCGTTCCATAGTTCAGCTTGAGGATTGAAGCCAAAAAGAAAAGCGTTGCGGTCTTTGCCGTTGTATGCAGGTGCTACTGGTGGTAAATCGGTTTTTGTTGGAGATTGCATAATTAATAATTGCGGTTGTATTTGTTTCTTGTTTCTAATGTAACGATTCACAGAAAAACCTGTTTCTTCCTAAAGGCACAAACTCGTTACATTTCTTTACCCTGATAAATCTACCTAAAGAGGGTGATAAAAAGTTTAATTATGAACATATGTTAAGAAAATGTGACTTGATGCTTAACAAATGATATTAATATTGCCACTTAAATATTGTTAAAAATAAAATGCAAACAAGTCGTACCATAGCTTTCGCAAGTTTAAAATAGTAAGTATTTAAGTAGAACCTAGAAAGTTTGCTGCTTATTTAATTACAGGTAATAAAGCATTATCGAAAAACTTCTATCTAACGCTGGAGGCAGTTGAAGGGATTTTTCTCACTTGAGAGGGATGCTTTGAAGGACTATATTGCTGGATTCTAAGCTCAAGAGACGGGTATTGCATGAATAAACAAAGTCAATTTTTGCTTTTTGCATTATTTTAAGTTTTTGTTCTCCCCACACCAAAAGTTAACCTAGAGGAAGTTATTAGGATGATTGAAAGTACGTACATAACGCTTTTGCTATCTAAGTCTATGACTTGGATAGCTCAGGCTCCGATTTTAGTAGAACCACCGCAACCCATAACGCCAGCAGATGCTTCCGTTGCTTTTTCCGGACCGAAGTTTTTTATCGCTTTGATTTCCGGTATTATCCTAGCTTTTGCCATTCAGTTGGTATTAACAAATCTTGCGGTGGCTGCGGGTATCTCTTTTTTGGGTAGCTCATCCAATTCGGATTCGGGTTCAAGTTCAAGTCATAATAATGACGATAGTGAAAGTTTAGGTAGTACGATTAGTAAAATTGGTACTGCTGTCGGCTTAGGTACGCTGATTTCAGTCACACTTTCCCTTTTTGTTGCTTGTTTCCTAGCGGTAAAACTCAGCTTGCTGTCTTTAGATTTAGGCGTGGGCGCGATTTTAGGTTTGGTAATTTGGGCAGCGTACTTTTGTCTGCTGGTGTGGGTAAGTTCGACAACGGTAGGTTCTTTAATTGGTAATGTTGTTAACGCGGCAACTTCTGGATTGCAGACAATTATGGGAACGGCTACCGCTGCTTTAGGAGCAAAAGCCGTCAACAGACAAGTTGTAGCCACAGCAGAAGCCGCAGCCTCGGCTGTACGTAACGAAATCGGTAATGCGATCGATCCCGAAAGCATCAAGGAAAATTTAGAAGATTACTTGGATACGGTACGTCCTAAAGAATTGGACGTGCAGTCTATACGTAAAGAATTTGAAAATCTACTTTCAGATGCATCACTTCAGTCGGTTGCAGGTGCGGCAGAACTGCGTAATATTGATAAACAAAAGTTTGTAGAATTAGTTAGCAGTCGTACTGACCTTTCCAAAAAAGAAGTTAAACGCATTGCCGATACTTTATATGATGTTTGGAAGCAGACGGTAGGCTCATCTCAAGGTAGTTCGGGTGGCGGTGGAAACGGTTTGGGTGAGTTGGTTAGCTATCTCAAATCAGTTGCACCGGGACAAAGCAAAACTGATGAACTCGAAGCTAAGTTAGATCGAGCTATGAGCGAAATGCGTTCCCAAAAGCAAAGTGGGAATGCAGGACAATCATCACAACAATCAGCCGGTGGTCCAGTTCAGGAAACGATACAGCAAGCTTTGACAACTCTGGGTGGTGTAGTCATGGGAAGGGCCGATCTTTCCGACTTGGATGTGGAAAAAATTCTTAGCACCATTACCAGCGCTAAAGATAAAGCCACCGAACAAGCAGATAAGATAGGACTTCCCACAGCATCGCAGTCTTTTAGTACGATTCGCGCCGATGTGGAAAATTATCTGCATAATACCTATGCTTGGCAGCTTAGCAACGAGAAAGTTGAGCAGGAATTTCGCGACGTAATTTACGATCCCGCAGCAGATCCCGGTACGGTACGTCGTGAGTTAGAAAAGCTCGATCGCAGCGATTTTGTCAGCATTCTCAAACAGCGGGGTTTACTAACTCAAACGGAGATCAAGCAAATCGCCGATCGCTTGGAAATGGTTCGTAAAGCTGTCTTGGTACAGGCAAGGGCTGATGAAGAAAAAGAAATAGTTGAAGATTTGCAGCGTCGGGTAGAAAGTTATCTGTTAGTAACTCCCAAGTCAAGCTTGAATGCTGAAGGAATCAAGCAAGATTTCAAACCGATTGTGGAAGATGGAGATGCAGATTACGAAACCTTAGCCATGCGCTTGTCTCGATTTGAACGGGGACAAATGCGTTCGATACTGGCACAGCGCAACGATATTTCCTCCGGAGAAATTGACCCGATTCTCGATGAATTAGAAAAGCAGCGCGACGAAGCTTTAGTTGAGTCCAAAGGACTTGCAGATCAAGCCAAGTATCAAGCAGAAAGCCTGTGGTTGAATTTAGAATCATATCTGCGTAACACGGGTAAAGGCGAACTCAACCCCGATGCAATTCGCGGTGAGTTGAAAACTTTATTACAAGATCCCCAAGCCGGAATGTCA
Organism: uncultured cyanobacterium; assembly: GCA_963740315.1. Lineage (GTDB taxonomy): Bacteria > Cyanobacteriota > Cyanobacteriia > Cyanobacteriales > Nostocaceae > Rivularia. The sequence continues at coordinate 566,135 of CAVUDP010000001.1, read as the reverse complement.
GCAATTCGGTCGCGGTTGTCGCGTTTTGACCGGGATACTTTGGTACAGTTGCTCAATCAACGCCAAGATTTGAGTGAAGACCAAATTAATGAAACCGTTGATAGCGTAGAACATTCTTGGAATAGCGTTCGTCACGCACCGGGCAAGATTGTAGATAAAGCTCAAGCCGAGTACGATAACGTAACCACCACAATTGCAGATTATTTACGGAATACTGGTAAATCGGAACTTAATCCCGATGGTATTCAACGCGACATTAATAAACTGTTTGAGAATCCCCAAGAAGGTGCCGTTGCATTACGTCGCAGATTGTCGCAAGTTGATAGAGACACCTTAGTAAAACTACTGAGCCAGCGACGAGACATGAGCGAAGATGAAGTTAACCAAGTCATCGACTCGGTACAATCTTCAATTCGTCAAGTCATCCGTGCGCCCCGACGCATGATTACACGTACTCAAGAAAGAGCGCAAGGCTTCCAAACATATTTAGAAGAATACCTCCGGGGAACTGGCAAACAAGAACTCAATCCAGAAGGTATCAAGCGCGACCTAAATCTGTTGTTAAACGATCCGCGAGTCGGAATCGATAGCTTAGGCGATCGCCTTTCTCACTTCGATCGTTCTACAATCGCCGCTTTACTGAAAATTCGCGGAGATATGAGCAACCAGGAAGCAGAGCAAATTGCCGATAGCATCATGTCAGTACGCGAGCAATTTGTGGCTCAAGTAAGAGGTATTGAGCGGCGGATTCAAGATACAATAGATGGAGTATTCGACAATATCCGCAATTATTTAAACGGGCTGGAACGTCCCGAACTCAACTACGATGGCATCAAGCGCGATGTTCGCGAACTGTTTCACGATCCCCAAGCCGGATTTGATGCATTACGCGGTAGGTTATCATCTTTCAATCGGGAAACCTATGTAGCACTGATGAGTTCTCGCGATGATATTTCCGAACATGATGCGAACAAAGTCATCGATCAAATCGAGAATGCGCGTAATACCGTATTAAGAAGAGCCGAAAGAATTCAAGAAGAAGCACAGCGACGCTTAGAAGAAGTTAAACACCAAGCCCAAAAACAAGCCGAAGAAACCCGTAAAGCAGCAGCATCAGCAGCTTGGTGGTTATTTGGAACAGCAGTTGTCTCCGGTTTATTCTCTGCGATCGCAGGAGCCTTAGCTGTAGCAAGTAATGTACCTTTGGATTAATTTAAATCAATTCAAATTGTCTTCGCTAAATTATTAAGCCTCTCACAATGAGAGGTTTTTTTTTGCAGTTAGCAGTTTCTTTCTTGGGGGGGTGTTGTTCTATTGAAACTTTTGGATACATTTACCCCGTTTTGATTGGTAATCTTTCATATATAGACACAAGAATTGACAATCTAGAACAGATGCTGTGGAGAAGTCACGAACAGTGATGGACGCAAATCATACTACATTAATTCATCACATCGCTTTTTTTTCCTCCAAATAAGCACTTACAATTAGCTCATATTATCGTGAAGGTATTCAAGATTGTTTCGGACAGTAATAGTATTGGGATGCTCCGTTCCTAGTTGTTGCTCAAAAATAGCTAAAGCTTTTTGATACAGCGGTTCCGCTTCCGTGTACCGCTCTTGGCTACGGTAGAGTGCTGCCAGATTGTTGTAACTGGTTGCCACCGAGGGATGTTCTTCACCGAGCAGCCGTTGGTATAGTTCTAATGCTTGTTTGTACAAGGTTTCGGCCTCCGTGTAACGTCCTTGAGATTCGTAAAGAAGAGCCAGATTGTTGTAACTGGTTGCCACCGAGGGATGTTCAACTCCTAGCAGCCGTTGCTTTAGTGATAATGCTTTTTGATACAGCGGTTCTGCTTCGGTGTACCTTCCTTGGCTACGATAGAGTCCTGCCAGATTGTTGTAACTGGTTGCGACTGAGGGATGATCTTCTCCCAACAGCCGTTGGCTTAGTGATAATGCTTTTTGATACAGCAGTTCTGCTTCGGTGTACCTTCCTTGGCTATGATAGAGTACTGCCAGATTGTTGTAACCCCTTGCCACCTCGGGATGTTCTTCTCCCAGTAGCCGTTGGCTTAGTGATAATGCTTTTTGATATAGCGGTTCTGCTTCGGTGTACCTTCCTTGGGACTCGTAGAGTCCTGCCAAGTTGATCAAACTTTGTGCAACATCGGGATGGCCTTCTCCCAGTATCCGTTGGCTTAGTGATAATGCTTTTTGATACAGCAGTTCTGCTTCGGTGTACCTTCCTTGGCTACGGTAGAGTTCTGCCAGATTGTTGTAACTGGTAGCCACATTGGGATGTTCTTCTCCCAGCAGCCGTTGGTATAGTTCTAATGCTTTTTGATATAGAGGTTCCGCTTCTGCGTACCTTCCTTGGGAATCGTAGAGGAGAGCCAGATTGTTGTAACTGGTAGCCACATTGGGATGTTCTTCTCCCAGCAGCCGTTGGTATAGTTCTAATGCTTTTTGATATAGGGGTTCCGCTTCTGCGTACCTTCCTTGGCTACGATAGAGTCCTGCCAGATTGTTGTAACTGGTTGCCACATCAAGATGTTCATCTCCCAGCAGCCGTTGGTATAGTTCTAATGCTTTTTGATATAGGGGTTCCGCTTCTGCGTACCTTCCTTGGCTACGATAGAGTCCTGCCAGATTGTTGTAACTGGTTGCCGCCAAGGGATGTTCATCTCCCAGCAGCCGTTGGTATAGTTCTAATGCTTTTTGATATAGAGGTTCCGCTTCTGCGTACCTTCCTTGGGAATCGTAGAGGAGAGCCAGATTGTTGTAACTGGTAGCCACATCAAGATGTTCTTCTCCCAAGTGAGCTTGTAACGTTGATATACACTGCTTCCTCCAAGGCTCTTCCAATGCATATAACCCTTGTCCTTTATAAAACCTAGCGATTCCTATAAAAGCTGAGATTAACTCTTCATCTTCCACCACAGCAATCAAGTTTTCTGCAACTTCTTTTAGGTGGGGTATAGCATCACTTACTGACTCAATATCTGAAAGGATAGGAATACTGGGAATTGTTTTTGCAACTGACAGCATTTCTGTAACGAAAGCCTGCCTCAACTCCGAAGCTGATGATGTTAAATTTAACTTTACTTGCAAGAATTGACGGATTAGGGGATGAATTGTATAGCCACTTTCTCTATCTTCTAAACGTTGTACTAAATAATGCTTGTAAAGTTGTTTTTTGGCTTTATTAATATCGGGCTTGCTCCAATCCAATCTTTCACAAGAAGATTTAACTAAACCCCAAGGAATCACATCTGGTGCAAATAAACTTAATAACTCTGCTACCTGCTTCGTCATGACATCCAGCTTCTGCCAGCTTAATTCAAAAGCTGCTAATACCCCTCGCTGTGCTGTTGTCCAACTCTCCGAACCATGTTCTAGAGCCTCGTCATCCAATCGCTGTTTTTTCAGGCTTTGTAACATTTCTTGCAATGATAAGTCAGGGTCATCTGCTACATATCGTCCGACTAAATCTAACCCCAATGGAAGATATCCCAACCATTTACATAATTCTGTTGCTGTTTCTAATTCCTTCTCTACTCGCTTTTTCCCTACCAATGCTGTCAGTAATTCTATAGATTTTTCTGGAGATAATACATTTAGGGGAATTTCTTCAACAATATTGGGGTCGAGATTCCGTAATCTTGTAGTAATCAGCAGACGAAAACGATTGTTTTTTGGTAGTAGTTTCTGGCAACTACCTAAATCCGTAACATCATCCCAAACAACTAATATAAGTCCTTCCGAAGGCTGCCAATTTTCCCAACACCAAATAGCTTGTTCGGATATTGTTAACTGTCTTCCCCCTAACTCTTGGGGAATCTCTCGCTGATTATTTACATAAAACTGATAAAACTGGATTATCTCGGCTGCTAGATTTGTATCTCTAGCATTTAACCAGCAAATTCCTCCTGGATAATCAGTTTCATGTTGCCGTGCATACTGTGTTGCTAATTCCGTTTTACCTACTCCCCCCATACCAGCGATCGCAGAAATTGCCACTGCATTTGATTGTTGTAGCTTCTCATGCAGCAGTTTCATTTCTTCTTCTCTACCAACAAAGTTGTTAACGCCTTTGTATGGAATGTATTTTGGGGGATTTAACTTTGCCCGTTCCCGTTCGGACGACTCGATTCAAAAATTACCACCAATTATAGTATTTCCTTGAAATACGTTTTTAATATACTCAGCTAACTTCGTGTTATTTACAACGGTTGGTGATTCAGAGTTAATGTTATTTATTATGGGAGCTACTTTTGGATCAGCCTTGGCTGCTGCTGCTACTTCTTCCATTGCTTGATTTACTTCGGGATTCTCTTGAGCAGCAGATTCTACTTCTACTACAGCTTTACCGTAATCAATTGGTTGAACGGGTGCTTTTTCAATTGCAGTAATGGTATGGGGAGAATGTTTTTTAAGCGTGACGAGAAACTTACCAGTTTTATCCCATAATGCTTCGCCTACTTTTTCGCCCGTTTTTTCTAAAGCTTTGGTAGCAACTACAGAACCGATAGCGATCGCAGCAGTACTTAAAGGTTCCATAAATAAAAATACAAGTAAGAGATTATACAGTTGTATTCTAGCAGTCTATTATTTGCTTGAACGTATCATAGTTTACATCCTCTGTACGACTTGCGAAGGAAACAGACTAAGATAAGTTTGCTCCGAATTCATTGGTAAAACTCTTAACTTACGATTTCTTAAATCGGGTTCTAAACCTAAAACTTCCATTGGAGTTACACCTAATAAAGCAAAGGAAACTTCTGTAAGCTCCAAACAATCAAAAGTACCTTGACGATTTTCTATACATAAATCAACATCACGAAAAATCCGTCCCTTTTGAACTCCAACGCTATCTACTCTTGCTTCTCCCCCTTCAACTAAACCTAATTGACTAATTACAGCAGAAGGCAAACACAATAAAGTAGCCCCCGTATCAACTAAAACATCAGTCAAAATACTTGTTCGTACTTCTTCTGGCGTAATAAAACCTCGTTCAGCCAAAACTTGGTCAATTCTATTCGTAACGGTAAGAGTAGCAATTACTTGCCCCATCTGTTTTCCCTGAAGATTTGGCAGTATTAGTTTACCCATATTTATCCCCCTCTACCAAATTCTTCAACTTGAGAAACTGATAAATTTGTTAATCTCGCTACCTCTTCTACCGCCATTCCTTGCTGCAATAAATTAACAGCAACTTGTTTTAATTGAGATTCTGCAAGTTCCGCACGCTGTCTTTGTTGTTCGGCAAGCTGTCTTTGTTGTTCTGCGCGTCGTCTTTCAAGTTCGGCACGTCGTTTTTCTTGCTCGGCTATATCATCAGAAGTTGGTAATAACTCACCTTCGATTGTCACCCAACGCAACCAAACTGCTTCAATACCTTTATAAATACCTTGCCAACGTGTTAAAGCTAAACCCAAAGATTGACTTACCAGTTGATTTTGAGTATTTACAGCTATAGTTTGATATACTCCATGTTGCATGGAAAAACCAGCCCAATCATCCGGGTTAAAAGGATCGAACCAGAAATATTCGGGTACCCGCATTTGGTTTTGATAAATCAACTTCTTCTCATTTTTATCCCGTGCGGCAGTACTTTCCGATAACAACTCAATCACCACATCAGGAGCTTTTCCTTCTTCCCAAACCACCCAAGAAAGTCGTTCTTTTTTAGGTACTCCTAACACCGCAAAAAAATCGGGTCCCCGGAAATCTTGGGTTCTAATTTGTGCCAAACTAAAATACACAAACATATTACCGCCCACATACCCATCATTTCGCATCGCCAACCAAGGTGATAGAGTATCTATGAGCATATCCATCTGAAGTTTATGCCGTTGAGTTTCCATTGGTACACCATCATCACAAGGAAGTTCGTATTGTGTTGGGGGTGGTGTACTTTCCTCAGATACTGTAATTTCTGACATGGCTGCAAGCAACGAAGCTAATCTATAACACCTTTATTCTATTGTTTCATAGAAGAAAGCGAGCGTTGCTAGAATCTTGCTTTTTCCTCCCCGGCTTTATGATTAGCGAGGGGGAGAGGGGGTAGAGGTTCTTTATGTTGGGGAGAGGGGGTAGAGGGGGTAGAGGGGGTAGAAATTTTATAGATAATCCCCAGGACCGAGACGGGAGTAATTTTAAAAAAAAATATAAATTTAATTAGGGAGAAAAAAATGTCCGCGATGTGAGATAATTAGTAATAGATAAGAAATGGTTTTTTTTATAATGGAAATTTGTGCCTAGTTAAAAAAAACCGCGAATATTCCCATTATTAGAACGTGTCTTTATATAAATAATCTTATCAGATAAGGGTTGCCATTAAAAGTTTTTTTTCGAGTAGTATTTGAAAAAATGGCGATCGCGTTGAAGAAAGTGGAGCGATCGCAAAATAAATACGATCATAATCTCATAATTACCATCCAAGCGACACCAATAAATAAACCAGCACCCTGCGCTAAATAACCTGTACCGATGGGATTGACACCACCCTGAATATTTAAACTGCCAATACCGTAAGACAATTGTTGCACAAACCACCAGAAACAATAGAAAAAAGCGGGTAGTTCGACGGGGATATATAAAATTACCAAAGGTAAAATAGAGTCAATTTTTACTTTAGGAAACTTATAAATATATGCTCCTAAAACAGATGCGATCGCACCATTCGCACCAATCAAAGGTACCGATAAACTCGGCTCGGCGAATATTTGTACTATTCCAGTCAAAAAGCCGCAAAATAGATAAAATAATAAAAAACGTCCGCTACCAATAATCTTCTCTAAAGTATTGCCAAAAACCCACAAAAATATCAAATTCCCGATAATTTGACTGTAACTTCCATGAATAAACATCCCTGAAAAGATTGACAACGAACGCCAAAAAACAATTAACCAAGCCGCCGGATTTCCATTTATGGCACTACCGAAAGCCGTACCAAATTGTTCCGGAATCACACCCCAATTATTGAAAAAAGTAGCTAGCTCGCCATTAATTTCTAATTTTACTTCCCATAAAAATAAAGCAATATTTATACCAATCAAAAACCAAACAACTAACGGTTTTTTATTACTTGAAAGAAAAATTTTATCGCCAATAGGAATCATATAATTTTAGATTTTAGATACTTCGGCAAGTCTTACAGTGAGCTACGTCGAACTGCTCAGCACAAGTTTTAGATTTTGGATTAAAAATTGTAGAGAGCTCCGCACTGCTACGTCTGTTGTTAAGTTAGAAGTTAGGAGTTAGAACTTCGGAATTAGAAAGTAGAAAATAATCTAATAATGATAACTGCTCACTGATAACTGCTCACTGGTTACTGCTCACTGTTAACTGTATAAAAATGTTGGGAAATACACTTGTTGGAAGATACGAAATAATTAGCAATTTGGGAGGTGGGGGATTTGGTGAAACCTTTGTAGCTTACGATACGCATTTACCGGGTTCTCCTAAATGTGTTGTGAAAAAGCTGAAGCCGCAAGCAACCGATCCCGTTACATTACAAACGGCAAGACGCTTATTCGATACCGAAGCTCAGGTTTTGTATAAGTTAGGAATACACGAACATATTCCCCAACTTTTAGCTTATTTCGAGGAAAATCAAGAATTTTATCTGGTACAGGAATATATTAACGGGCATGATTTAAACGAAGAAATAAAGCCCTCTGAACCTATAAGTCAAGATAAAGTTATTTCCCTTTTACAAGAGATACTAGAAATCTTAGAATTTGTCCATCAGCAAAAGGTAATTCATCGCGATATTAATCCCCGAAATATCCTCAGACACGAGAATGGTAAATTAGTTTTAATTGATTTTGGTGCGGTTAAACAAATTACTACTCAAATAGTTTCTCCGAAAAATCAAACACAAATTACTGTAGCTATTGGTACTCCCGGATACATTCCCAGCGAACAAGCACAGGGAGAGCCAAGATTTAGTAGCGATATTTATGCTTTGGGGATAATGAGTATTAGCGCCCTTACCGGGTTGTCTCCAGAGGAATTGGAAAAGGATGATGATACTAACGAAATTGTTTGGCAAAAACACGCTAAAGTCAGTCCTGAGTTTGCTGAAATTTTAGATAAAATGGTGCGTTATGATTTTAGAGTGCGTTATGCTTCGGCGACTCAAACATTAGAAGCTTTAAAAAATCTAAATCAGCAATCGAATGGCACGATGGTATTGAATATTGCGCCTTACCCTCCAACTCCCAAGCCTCGTAAAAAGATAAAAGTAAAAAAATTATTTATCAAAGCTTTTATGGCGATGTTGTTAACCGGAATTGGGGCAACGGCATCTATATTTATTATTAACAGTATTAATTCTGCTAACGCTGGCGATCTATATAAAAAAGCTAATACATTTTATGAATTGCAGCGCTATCAAGACGCACTTTCTAGTTATAAAAAAGCATTAGAAATTAAACCAGAATACGCTCAAGCATGGAACGGACAAGCCAAAGCACTATATGAGTTAAACTCACACCAAGAAGCACTCTGGGCATACGATAAAGCAATTCAAATTGAACCAAGTTATCAAGATGCTTGGAGTGGAAGAGGTTTTGCATTAAGTAAACTACAGCGATATCAAGAGGCTATTTACTCTTTTGATAAATCTTTGAAATTACAGCCAGAATCTCCCGACGTTTTGAATGCTAAAGGAGAGGCTTTAAGCAATTTAAAAAGATATGACGAAGCAATAAAATCTTACGATCGCGCAGTAGAATTACAGCCAGAGTACGAACGGGCTTGGTATAACAAAGCTTGGGCGTTATTTAATTTGAAACGCTATAAAGATGCGCTTTCTACTTACGAACAAGTTATCGATTTAAAGCCAAATAATTCACTTGCTTGGTACAATAGCGGTAATGCTCTAATTAATTTAGATCGCAAGAACGATGCATTTAAAGCTTACTCTAAAGCAGTACAGTACAAACCTAATTTTTACCAAGCTTGGTTATCGAGAGGTAACGTACTGATAAGTTTGCGACGCTATCCCGACGCGATCGAATCTTTTCAAGAAGTATTAAAATATAATCCCAAAAACTTTGATGCCTTATACTCCATAGGTTGGGCGCTGCATCAAATTCAACGTTATGAAGAAGCAGTTGCATCTTACGACAAAGCGATCGCAGTCCGGCGAAACGATTACAAAGTATGGTACAATCGCGGCAATTCGCTTTATAATTTGCAAAAATATCAAGAAGCAATATCGGCTTACAATCGCGCAATTCGCTACAAAAAAGACCATTCCGAAAGCTGGTATAGCAAAGGTAATGCGTTAATTAATTTAGGAAAAGAGAAAGAAGCGATCTTAGCTTACGATACCGCAATTAAATATAAGCCAGATTATCAAGAAGCAATTAGAGCTAGTAAGAAAATAAAAGAGAAATTAGAAGAAAAAGAGAGAGAGAAATTAGAACAAAATCAAAAAGAGAAGGATAAAGATAAAATTTCTGGGTTTTGGAACATTTTAAGAAGATAACAGGGATTAAATAACGATCGCGATTTTAACGTTAAAAAACCCGATTTTTAGTAAAATCAGGTTTCTTAATTATCAAAAATACTTAAAATTTATAACCTATCCAGAATCCATTACCCGTTATAACTTTCTCATTCAAACACTCTATTTTTGTTGAGAATACAGCTAAATATTGCAAACAACTAACAACCAACTATGGACTCAACCTTTAAAGTATAGCTAGCATTACCGCGAGTTCCACCTACATTAATAGAATATTTACCCGCTTTTAGAAAAACCTGACAATTAGTTGATTCTTGGACATAAACTTCACCATCGCCAACTCTAACTAAATCAAATACGGCGTTATTTTCCAAAGAAGTAATTACAATAAGAAAACTTTGTTCGGGTGCTACCTCAAGTCTGTAAATAACAGATTCACCTCTTACCGCTGCATCTTCTACAATCTCAATCTCTTTTCCTTGAGTAAAGTCTAATAATTTTCCGTAACGGTAACTTAAAAGTTGATCTATCACCTGCTGATTTAATCCTTCAGAAATCATGGCTTGATAAGTTTGCATTCCCACAACTCCATCAGCAATTAAACCCTGACGTTGCTGAAAGTTTTTTACAGCTTGTTCGGTTGCTTGCCCAAAATCACCATCTTCTAAAATGGAGCTAGTACTTCCAGAAACGTAATTCAGGAATTTTTGCAAAATTAAAACATCGTGACTTCCATCACCTTTTTTAAGTGGTAACTTAATTAATTCTATATCCAACTCCCCAAAGAAATAACTAACTCTGTCTCCATAAGGTACATCATGAACTTGATGGCGATATAAAGCAGCCCAAGTTTGTTTTCCTACAATCCCATCTGCTTGCAAACCCCAATTTTGCTGAAACCAAATTACAGCTTCTTTGGTTTTTCTGCCAAAATATCCATCTATTTTCAAGCTTTGTAAATCGTAATTAGTAAACATCTCTTGAAGTGCTTTGACTTCTTCACCCGTACAACCTTCCCGCAAAACCTCTTTTCGCGATAACCATACATCTTCATCCAGTTGTAAAATCGTTTCTGCATCTACAATTCCATTCGACGGCAGATGATTGTAAGGCTGTTGAAACTTAATTAATGCTGAAGAGGTTTTCGCACCAAAAACGCCATCGATCGCACCAAAATAAAAGTTAAGCTGTTTTAAACCTTCTTGTAATTTTGATACTTTTAATCCAGTTGTGCCTGCTTCAAGAACAATAAAGCTAGTAGTCATAGTACCTTCCACTATTGTATTTCCTTCTTTTAACTACATACCTCCCTGAAATTTTCCGGAAATATACGCAGGACAAAACATACTTTTAAGGTTAAATAGAAGATCGAGAAACCGGGCTTCATTGCTCTTTTTAAGTTTCCGGAAATATACTTAGCTGTTTCCAAAAAAATCAAAAAAAAAAAGCCTGTTTATACAAACAAGGTGATTTACTTCAAAGTTATACCTGAAGATTATACAAATTCAAACAATGAAACAATATTCCATTTTTTATCTTCATGCTTCAACAGCGTCAACTTCCTCGCATTAAACTCAAAATGCAATTCTTTATTTTCAAATTCCATCCAAGCAGCTTGAAAATGATTTCGCTTCAAATCTTTAAAAGCAACTGTCATGTGAGGAGTAAAACCGCGAGATTTAGCAACCTTGTCAACTATCTCCAGATGGTTTTCTAAATAAACCATTAAATCGGCTTGCAAATTCATCAACTTAATGGTTTTAACTACATCAATATAGATAACGCGAGGAACAAAGGCATTATAACCATTAAGAGTGACTGGGATTGAATTTCTTCCCATAACAAACTTCTGCAAACATTCCTCCAAATCGGTTATTTTATGCGTATTCCATTCAAAAGGAGGTTGTAACGTAATATGGGGTGGTGATTTGAAAGCGTGCTTGCTGTCGTAGCGATCGGCAAAATATTGCTTAACTTCAGTAGCGTAATCTTGGATTGATTGCGGTGGTAATAAAGCGATGAAATAAAGGCTCATTTTCAGTTAGCAGTTGTAGTTGTAGGTTGGGTTAGACGCATCTGTGATATAGGGTTTTAATTAAGAATTGATATAGCGTCGTAACCCCTTATCTTTTATTACATCTACAACGATGATGTTGGGTTACGACACCAGATTTAAATTTTCGTTACAACCAATTTTTTTTTAGTGTCTAACCCAACCTACGAATAACTATTTACCATGCTCAATGCTCAATTCAAGTCATTTCTATGTCATATTTGTTTGCAATACTGCTCTCTACCAAAATGGCGGGAGAATGCCACCATTACGGAAGTAATAGGTAATAGGTAATAGGTAAAAAATCATGACAGACGAAAGAAAGTTACAAATTAGTTTAGCAATAATCCGCATTTCCACAGCAATATTCTTCCTTGTTTGGTCGTTGCGGAAAATAATTCAGCCAGAATCAACGCAAAAGATATTTTCCAGCTTTTATTTTATGGAAGTATCTCCTATATTTTCTTACGTCGTTGGCGCTATCCAAACTTTAATCATTATTGCATTCATGGTGGGTTTATTTAAAACCTGGACTTATGGAGCAATTTTAGGAATGCATATTGTATCGGTACTCTCTACATACCAAAAGCTATTCAATCCCTATGAAAGTCCAAATACATTATTTTGGGCTGCGGTTCCCGCTTTAGGTGGATTGATTGCTTTATTTTTACTACGAGATAAAGATGAATGGTTAACGGTGAAGTTGGGGAAAGCAGCGAACAGTGAACAATTGTAGGTTGGGTTAGACGCATCTTTGATATAGGTTTTAATGGTTCTTCAGCACTTGTTATGCTAATTAAATAGTCGTAAAAAGGCAGAAGGCAGTAGGCAGTAGGCAGAAGGGAAAAAAGGAAGATATTAGTAACAAATGAAGTAAACAAGAATCAAAGCCCTTGTTCAGTATATGTTACAGCTATTCATTACCCATGATTTAGCATACTATGTAATGAAGAGCCAAAATTTTCGGGATGACACAATAGATTCTTTGGCTCGATTACGGTTAAGTTGCGATTTGCAACTTAGCCGAATCAATAAAATTATTCAGAGCCTAAAAATGCCTTGTCCAAATACCGGATTTATCCATTTTTTAAGAGTTTCTCCCGATATTAATTCATCCAGGGAAGCGATTACTTGTATTAATTAGGGAATAGTTGTAGGTTGGGTTAAACGCATCTATGATATAGGGTTTTAATTGCCGAATTTATATAGCGTCGTAACTGAGTGATATTTTTATTTATCCCCAATATTGATGTTGAGTTACGACACCAGATTTAAATTTTCGTTACAATCAATTTTTTTGGTGTCTAACCCAACCTACGAACTTATAAGTGGGTGTGCCTTCATTATTTGTGTCCGAAGCGTTAGCGCAGCGTGTCCGATAGGACATGCGACAGCGGATCTTTCTCAGGTTTTGCGATGAACCGCACCCTACGGGTGAATGCTTCGTTTCGCCCTCGCCGCACGCTCCGCGTGAACGTTCCACTCGCTTCGGACAAATGCACAATTAATTTTGCCTAAGTACTTATCCACAGCGATGATGTTGGGTTACGACACCAGATTTAAATTTTCGTTACAATCAATTTTTTTGGTGTTTAACCCAACCGTAGATTTTTTCCACTTAACCAAAAATAGTATTTAATATCACTAAAAAAATCATAAAACCGTATTTTCATCGAGAAAAAGCCGGGATTATATCGATCGCTCTTGTAAAAATTGCATTACTCTAATTCGATCGCGATCGCCACATACCAAACTTGATATTACTTTCAACAAGGAAAAACTAACGCCAACTCCAGCAGATATTAAACTAAGATGAATCCCGTCAAAGGAGGAATTAGAAGAAAATGCCGTGGTTTGTGAAAATAGAAGAAGGTAAAGTTGATAAATCGATTTTCGATCGATATGTCCCCGCGCATAAAGCTTATGTGGAAGAGTTGAAGCAGAAAGGACATCAAGCAAAAACGGGTTATTGGGCGCAATATGGTGGCGGAATGTTGCTTTTTGAAGCCGCTTCGATGGATGAAGCAGAAGCGATTGTAGCGGGCGATCCTTTAATTAAAAATGATTGCGTTACCTATAAGTTATATGAATGGCGGCTTCTAGTTGAATAGCTAAAAATCCCCAACTATCCGTTACACATTTAAACAGTTTAATGCTATATTGTTTCTAGACCTGGACCTATGCAACTGCAACGCCCAAATCTTGTCAGGACCGGAAGGTAGCAGCAATACGGGATGCTTACAGTAGGCGTAGACTCCGGGTCGCCCTATTTTTAGAGAGAATTTTCATATAATGCCTGGTTTTGGAGATATCGCTAAAAGAGCTTTTTATCTTGGTGTTGGGCTAGCTGCTTACGCTGGCGAGAAAGCTGGTGGAACTTTAGCAGAATTGCGATCGCAAGCCCAAAAACTGGCAGATGAAATGGTTGCGAAGGGCGAAATGAACGCCGAAGAAGCCCGTCGCTTTGTGGAAGACATGATGAAGCAAGCCCAATCCGGAGCCAGTGACGCAAGCGGTGAAACCACATCTCGCACCGAACCCCGTCGCATAGAAATTTTAAGCGATGATGAGGAACCAACTGCCAAAGATTCCCCCCCTGAAGATGTCGATCGATTACGCGATCAAGTTAAGCGGATGCAAGACGAATTGCGTCGGTTGCAGCGCGATAAATAATTAATTAACTCAAAGTACGTCCGCGCCGGGAGCAACGATTTAAATTTATAACAGCCATTCCAAAATGATTGTTATAAAATATCCATTGGTGGGGTGTACTTTTAATATCAAGTATTGACCAAAATGCTTGGTGTAGCGCTAAAATGTTGCGATCGTTAATTGCCACCCTCCGGAAGACGCGATCGAAGCGTTGAAATAAATGTCCTATTATTGTTGTAAGTGAGGACTATTTTTTATGGATGAGTGGCAAAAAGATTTTTCGGACGTTGTTAAATCCGTATCTGATGAAGTGGAACGCTTCTTCGTGGGTATGACAGAGGTAGTGGATAGTTTTATTGAAATGACTGAAGAGCTTAGCGAACAAGTTCAAAGTTCGTTACTTTCTGAAGTAGATCAATATTTACAAGATTTAGCCGAACCGTTTTTAGAAGTTTATTGGGATTTTGAGGATGTTTTAGGAGATGATATGAATGGTCATTTTCCTTATCCCGTAGAACCGACAGCAGAAAAGAACCCCGCCTGTATGGGTTGTCGTAACTACCACGGACAAGTTTACAGTGGTAACTTACTAGTTTGCGGTATGCATCCTTCAGGATATGAAGATGAAAATTGTCCCGATTGGGAAGAGGAATAGTTAGCTCGCGGAGTTAGGAGTTAAAAATTAAAAAACAAGGTATATAAGGTTAAGGGTGAAACTTTGTGAATCAACACCCAATGCCCTATTGCCCATGCCCAATTTAGTGATTAATTATTGTTGATTATAAATGGCTCAGATAAATACAGAAGTTAAGTATGGCGAGCGCGAGATTGACGAAGGAAATTTAATTACATTTCCGAATCCGCGTGTGGGAAGAAGATACAATATTAGTATTACGTTGCCAGAATTTACCTGTAAATGTCCGTTTTCTGGCTATCCCGATTTTGCCACAATTTATGTAACTTACGTCCCCGACGAAAAAGTTGTCGAGTTAAAGGCAATCAAGCTTTACATTAATAGCTATAGGGATAGATATATTTCCCACGAAGAATCAGCCAATCAAATTTTAGATGATATCGTTGCAGCCTGCGATCCTTTAGAAATTACCGTAAAAGCTGACTTTACACCACGCGGTAACGTACATACCGTAGTTGAAGTTACTCATCAAAAGTAGGTTAAAGGTTAAAGGTATTGAGTTATTTGATTTTGGATTTTGGATGTAAATTTTAACTTAAAAGAATGCTTTTAACTAATGTAGAGACGGCGTGCACACTGCAACGTCTTCTTTTATTTCTTTTATTTCTTTTATTTAAGGTTGTATAGATTCACTGGCACAGTATTAACAGAGATTTTACCGTAGTTAATAGTGTTCGCATCTCCTTCCCTAGTACTTCACCACATAAGTTATGAGGGGTTTGGGTAGTGCAAGCGTCTCGCGATTAAGACCAGCTCGCGAGACGCTCGCACTACGAATATATTACCTATTAGTACTAAAAAACAAACAATATATAACTAATACGGCATTTTGCCGTATATAATAATAAAGTCAACTCCTGTCTAGATATTCTATGAGTAGCACTAACGTTCCAAAATCGATGGCTCGCTTAGAAGCTCGCGTTAATCCAGAAATAAAAGCTCTATGGCAAAAAGCCGCAGATTTACAGGGAGTAACTTTAACCGATTTTGTTATTGCTAGCGCTCAAGCTGCTGCTTGCAAAGTTATTGAACAGCAACAAACATTAAAGTTAAGTACACAAGATGCAGAAGCTTTTATTGAAGCAATTTTAAACCCACCCCAGCCATCGGATGCTTTGAAAGAAGCAACTTTACGTTATCAGCAAGTAATAAAGAATAATGCCATTAACGATTGAGTTGCTCGATAAAAAAAAGCATAATCGTTCAACATTTGTTTGCGGAAACGAAAGCTTGAATAATTATATACAAAAACAGGCATCTCAAGAAGTCAAAAAAAAAGAATAAAACTGTTTTTGTGCTAATTGATTCTCTAAATGTTGATGTTATTGCTTACTATACACTTTCCTCGTATACAGTAGATGTCACTAGTTTAAATGAAGACTTTGCCAAAACTGTACCTCGCTATCCACTACTACCTGCAACTTTACTAGGTCGTCTTGCCGTTACTAAAGCATATCAGGGTAAAGGTATAGGCGAATTAATTTTGGTTGACGCTTTACAAAGAGTATTAGAAGCTACCACACAGATTGCATCTTTAGCCGTAGTAGTAGAAGCAATAGATGAAAATGCCGTTAGCTTTTACCAGAGATATGGTTTTCGGCAGTTCAAGCAGTATCCCTTAAAACTTTATTTACCCACCAAATCGATTGCTGAAAACTTCTGCTAATAATTGCCGAACTTTTATTTAGAAAAGCTCAACCAGTTAAATACATCTTCAACAGTCAGTTGCCAATTTTCCAAAACATTTAACACGGGTAGAATATCTTGTTTTTCTTTAACTTCCGGTAATTGATTTGGTTGAAAAACTGTAATTGATTCATCCTCAGCATCAACAAAATAGCCTAATTTAGTCCCATTTTTTATGCAAAATGTAATTTTACGAATCACCTTGCTCGCAGATTGTTTTGGGGAGAGAATTTCAATTACCACTACGGGAGCTATTTCAAATTGATTAGCAATCTGACCATTTTCATCTAAAGGAATTCTTTGCCATTCAAACACAGCTATATCTGGAACAATGGATTTACCTGCAAAAGTACAGCGTAACTCAGTAAACGCATAAGCTAATTTTTTCGCTTTTCCTACTTGGTTAATAGCAGAAGCTAACTCAATTTGTAAAGTGCTATGTTTTCCCTGTGGCATAGGTTTTTGGTAGATTTTCCCATCAATATATTCACTTGCTGGTTTTGTTTCTGGTAATTCTAAAAACTCTTCTAGGGTGAATACTGAAGGCTGAATAGATAATGCCATAAGCTATAGTTCCTTAAAAATAGTTTACCTAATCCCCAATCCCCTAATCCCCAACTTATAAACTAGAAACCAAAGACTTAGTAGCTTCACCCTTTGATTGAGAATTTACTTGCTCAAATATCTCTACCATTTCCCCTTCAAAAGCCACTTGGGCACGATTGGTTTTACCACCAACGTACAAATTACCTTCTTTCTGCAATACCCATACCTGCGAGTGAGAAAAGTAACTCATTACTACTCCCAACATTAATAAGGCAAATCCGGCGTAAACTACTGGTATACCTGGGTCTGCTTTAATTTGCAACCCCGTAGAACCAACTACTTGCAACACTTTCAAGGTAACGCCGTTTACCTCCGCCGACATTCCTTCGCGGACGGTATTTATTAACTTACCTTGAGCATCGTAAATGATTACGGTTCCTTGTAAATCTGTAGCTAGTAAGGAAA
Source organism: uncultured cyanobacterium (assembly GCA_963740315.1). Taxonomy (GTDB): domain Bacteria; phylum Cyanobacteriota; class Cyanobacteriia; order Cyanobacteriales; family Nostocaceae; genus Rivularia. Next base: position 548,556 of record CAVUDP010000001.1, on the reverse strand, counting down.
CTCCTTCACTTAAATCTGGTTTGGTAGGAATCCAAGTTCCCCAAATCCGTGCTTTTCCTCCGGTGTCAAGCTGCGCCATCGGAAGTCGAAAAATCGGACTTTTGTTAACTCGAACTTTTACTGCTGCAATTCCCCAATCTGTTTGATAAAGGGTAACTCCTTTGTGTCGCAAGGGATGGTTAACGTAAATTGTGTCTTTGTCTATTTCTTTGCCTTCTTTATCTAATACCGACATATCCGAGTAAAATTGGTCGATTCCGCCGCTGGAGCTGTAGTCAATCCAGAAGCGATTTACCTTCACAGCCCAATCGTTGGTAACTTGCGGTGATGCCCAAAGTCCGGCATCTATGATATTTTTAATTTGGAAAGTTTCGCCACTGGGAACCATTTCCTGAGCCATAAACCCCGTCATTGCGCCCAAAATTGAGCCAAGTAAAATAACTACGATACCGATGTGAACTACAATCGGACCAATTTTACCAATAATTCCCTTACGAGCATAAAGTTTATCTGCATCTTCTTGAAAAACTTTGTAGCGGCGCTGTTGCAGAATTTCGGTAAGATTTTGGATAGATGTAAAATTGTTTTCGTCAACATCGAATTCCGCACTTAACGCTAACTTTTGAAATCGTTGGGGTTTGTCGAAAAACTTCCAACGACGTGCAGCTTTGAGGGCTGGAAGTTGCCGGGTAAAGGTGCAGGCAGTTAAGCTTAAACCAAAGAAGATAAGTAAAGCTAGAAACCACCAAGTACGATAAATGTGGTCTAAACCCAGAATTATCACTACTTTCCAGGTCAAAAAGCCGAATAAAGCCGGTTTTTCGGGATAATTCTCTTGATAAAAGGCGATCGATTGTCCTTGCTCGATCACCGTACCACCGATACTAAAAAAGGCGATCGCTAACAGTAAAATTATCGCTAACCGTAAATCTGTAAGTACTGGTAAAAACTCTTTGCGGATAAAGTTTGTAATTGCTGTTAACGGGGATTTTGAAGATTCTTCTAAAGTCATTTTTTATAAGCTTCCCAAGGGAATGCGAGAAATCAATGAAAATACGCCAAAGCCAACTAATAACGCACCGCTGACGGGATTCACCCAGCCAGAAAAGCGACGTATTTCGATTATCTTTTTAATTGAAGCAGTAAAAGTACCCGCTAAAATCAACGGTGTCACATAACCTGCGGTGTAGGAAAGCAGTAAAGCCGCACCTAATACTAAATCTTTGGTAGTGGCAACCCATCCTAATAAACTTGCTAAAACCGGGGTACTGCAAGGAGAAGCCACCAAACCGAAACTTAAACCAATACAATATGCTCTCACGCTCTGGGGTAATTCTTGAGATATCCACTCTGTACCACCCCAATCAGGAAGCTGTAAAGGTAAAGCTTCGAGTAGATTTAATCCCATCAAAATTGCAATGATGCTGACAATAATCGGTAAACCAATACCAATTTGACCGTAAACTCTTCCTACCGTTGCTGCTATAATACCAAGCCCTGCCAAAGTTGTAGCCAATCCCAAAGCAAACCAAGTCGATTGTGCGGCTGCTTGTACCCGGCTTTTGGCTTCATAACCGCCGATATAACCAATAGTAATAGGCAGCATCGAAAGCATACAGGGAGTAAGACTGGTAAGCAACCCAGCCAGAAAAATGATGCCGATGCTGAATAAACTGAGGTGAGTTAATTGGTTAGAAACAAGCGTGTTAGCAAATTGTTCTAAGTGATAAAGTTGAGTTTCCAGGGTTTCCAGCATGAGGGAGTACAGTTAACAGTGAGCAGTGAGCAGTGAGCAGTGAGCAATTATCAATAAACAATTATTAGTAACTGGTTTCTAGTACGGAGCAACATAGGTTTTGCGGGGTTTGCGTAGTGCTTTATCACTTCCACATCTGATGATACATCTACGCGAACGCACTACGAATTTCTTACCCATCAAAATCAATGTGGTGGAATACTAGTCTCTGACTGGGAACTTATATTTAAAGGAACCCTGCCTTCATATTGTAACGGAGGCAGAGCCTCCTGATATGCATTACAAGGATGGGTTCCTTGTAACGAGAAACGAGAAGACTAAACCATCTTCGATAAGGTTATAACTACAACTCCCAAAATCATAATTATCGATCCGGTAATTCTTTCTTTGATACCTTGTTCCTTAAAAATCAACCAACCCCATAAAACGTTAAATAAGGCGCTGGTACGTTTAACTGCAATTACATAAGATACGAGAGCGAGTTTTAAGGCAGTCATTTGACTTAAGATTGATAACGTATTTATTAAACCGATTAAAATTAAGTTTCGCGAATTAGATTTAATCTTTTGAATATTTGGTTTTGATTTTAATAATAATATTGGCAAAGTAAATACAGCGACGCTCAAATGTCCGGCGATCGTCCACATAATTGCAGAGGAATTTTGTACGCCGATTTTATCAACATTGGCGGTAATACTCCATACTAATACTACCCCAAACATTAATCTTGACCCGGTTTCTTTAAATAACGATTTAAAAGGAGCTAAATATCCGCTGGTTTTATCTTGGAATTTCAATACATAAGCGCCAATTACAATTATAAATATTCCTAAAATACCGATCGCGTTGGGAAATTCACCGACAAGAAATGGAGATGTAATTAAAAGTAATATCGGACTTAATGTAGTTATGGGAGCAACTATTGATAAATCTGATGCTTTGATGGCTTTGAAAAAAAGTAAAAATGCAATGGTGTTTAAAATACCGATCGCAATTACAGCGTACCAAAAGTTATTTCCCAAACTGGGAATATCGTTAAAAAATAATAGCGGAAATCCAAATAGTGCGGTTAATAAATTTAAAGAAAAAGTAATAACGTATTCATCAACTTGGGAAACTGTCTTTTTATTAAAAATATCCCTGACTGATTCCAGAAAAGCTGTAGAAATTGCGAAGAAAAACCAAGTCATATCAGTGAGCAGTGAGCAGTGAACAGTAGACAGGGAAAATAAGTAATTTTAATAGTTAAGAATCCGGTTATATTGGTATGAACTATCATGTTGCTCTATGAAAAGACTTTCAAAATTTATAAATATAACTGTTCGCTGTTGGGGCGATGAGGATTTTCTTACTAAACCAATTAGGGCTAATAATGCAATTGCATAGGGGAGCATAATTAAAAATCGATCGGGTATATTCACTCCCAAAGCTTCCGTTGCACCAAATAATAAACTTGCAACACTACCTAGAGGATGCCATTTACCAAAAATTAAAGCCGCGATCGCAATAATTTTTTTTCCAGCACTCACCTGTACTAAACTCAAATAAGCTCCTCCCATAGCAAGACAACCACTCGTGATTACAGCAAAATAACGTACCTTCGATCCAGAAAATCCGGCAGTATCGGCAGCCTGGGGATATTCTCCCACAGCAGGCAATGTTAAACCAGGGCTGGTATGAAGAAAAAACCAAAGTAGTCAAATAGCGACTCTTGAAAAAGCGCTTGCACCGACAAGTAAAGCCGATGCGATCGCAATTATTGGTGAAAGGATTTTTAACAACGGATGCATTGGGTTTCGCAACGGATGCTTTCATTTTGAAATTGCTCAATCCGATTTTAAATTTATCTTAAGTAAGTAGACAAAAATATTTATGTCATTGCGAGCGACAGCGAAGCAATCTCAAAGTGTTGCGATGAACCGCACCCTACGGGTGAATGCGTCGTTTCACTCCGTTCCACTCGCAATGACAAATATACAATTAATTTTGTCTAAGTACTTATTATCGGTGAGGTTTTTGATAGATAAGTAGATGAATGGCGATCGCGCTACATAACATAGCTTTAAGTTATAAATACAAAATAAACTCGATGCCATGTAAATTTTTTTATAATTAACTTGATAATCGCCATCAATCAATATAATCTGACTACGAAGATAGCGTTAAACTTTAAATCGACGCATCTCGCCAGAACCTTGAAAACCCTATAACTTCGTTGAGATGCGTCGATGCCTTACCCAGTAAGGTTTTCAGACGACGAAAATGGTTGTTTTCTCGAAATATTTTTGCATTTTTTCGAGATGCGTCGATTGGGGTATCTCAAAGCTTCTCTGTGTAAGGGTTCTAGAAGTGAACTCTTTACAAACCACTTGCCCCTAACGGGGATGGAAACAAAAGGTAGCCTTTCTTTGGCTTTGGACAAGCTGTTCTTTACAAACCACTTGCCCCTAACGGGGATGGAAACTTCTTAGAAAAAGATTGATCTGTTTCAACTCTCTTCCTTTACAAACCACTTGCCCCTAACGGGGATGGAAACATTATCTGGTGGACAAAATTCCCCTTTTTTGCAAGACTTTACAAACCACTTGCCCCTAACGGGGATGGAAACTTTCAACAATCTATCCATAGTAAATTTGATTGGAGAACTTTACAAACCACTTGCCCCTAACGGGGATAGAAACCTTCATTCCTTCCCTAACGTCGCCTTTCATTGCATTACTTTACAAACCACTTGCCTCTAACGGGGATGGAAACTCTTTCAATCCCCTAAAGTCGTCAATATAGGTTTTTATACTTTACAAACCACTTGCCCCTAACGGGGAAGGATCACAATTTGACACGGCTCGACTACGGTTGAGAAGTCGGGTTTTTAGAATACGTATCTGTAATACACTTACAAATTTTATAAAAACCCGACTTCTGAGCATTAAAATTAGGGGTGCGCGATTTAAGCCGTGTGGTACTAGAGTTATGAGATTAATCCTATTCCGCCAAAAGATTACCGATTAAAAAACCGCAAAGGCGTAGAAAGAAGAAATAAGGAGAGATAGGTAATCCAAAATCTAAAATCCAAAATCGAATGACTGAATTAACAGAAAAATTTGCACGAGCTTTAGTTTACGCTACCCAATTACACGCGAATCAAACCCGAAAGGTAGACAAAATCCCTTATATTTCTCATTTAATGTCGGTTTCTTCCTTAATATTAGAAGCCGGAGGATCGGAAGATGAAGCGATCGCGGGCTTATTACATGATGCCGTAGAAGACCAAGGAGGTAAAGCAACACGCGAAGAAATCCGTCAGAAATTCGGTGAAACGGTTGTCGAAATTGTTGATGGCTGCACGGAATCGGATATTACGCCGAAGCCACCTTGGAAGGAACGCAAAGTTAATTATATAGAAAACATCCGCAATGCTTCGGATTCTGTAAAGTTGGTATCTCTTGCGGATAAGTTACATAATGCCAGAAGTCTGTCGATCGGATATCGGAATAAAGGTGATGAATTATGGAATTATTTCAGCGGTAGTAAGGAAGATAAATTATGGTTTTATGGGGAATTGCTGAAGATTTATCAACAAGGTAATATTAATTTTATGACGGTTGAATTGGAGCGGATTCTTCAGGAATTTAACGTTTAATCGATCGATGTGGGGTAAATAGGTTAAAACGCACTTAAAACCTTACCTAGTCTCTTTCAAAAGTTTTGCTGGGTAAAAAGGTTCGTAGTAAGCGCTTCAGCGCCTCCGGATTTAGGGAACCAATGCCCTTACTACGAACCCGTCAAAATTAATGAAAAGGAGTAGTAGTAGTTGATTGCATTAAATTTGATTGGTTCGACGTGCCGATTTTAGTACTAAATCTGGAGGGCTTAAGCCCTTACTACGAACCTATCAGAATTAATCAAACGCATTAACGACATAAGTTTTGCGGGGTTAGTAGTGAGGATTTGTTACCTCAAATACGATTAAAACTCTTACTACAAACCTTACGTCCCTAGTGCGGGGTGAATAAAATCATGTAAAATCTCACTATGCCTACAACTCGCAAAAAATCCTCGGCGAAAATTACTCTACCCACCGACACGGAGTTGGTAGGGATAGTTTTTAATGCAGTTCCACTAGGCAATTACACTATCTTCCCCGAATATACGAAGGGACTCCACGCTTGGTTTTTAGATCGAGTACGACAAACAAATCCCGATTTATCGGCTCATCTGCATGATGGGGAATCGGAAAAGCCGTTTACTATCTCTCGTTTGCAAGGAGATTTTTTTAGTAATGGCACAAAATTACAGCTTTTAGCAAATTCCAATTATCAATGGTACGTGACTGCACTATCATCGCGGTTGGTGGAATGGATGGCGGATTGGTTGCAAAATTTACCCAACACTATTGAACTTCGCAACGCACCTTTACAAATCAACTCGGTGGAAGTTGCCCATCAGCCCACAACTTACAAACAATTATTACAAAATAAAGCTAAAAACACTCTTTCGTTAAGCTATATCAGCCCTACCAGCTTTCGTCGCAAAAAACATCATTTTCCTTTACCGCTACCTTTCAATATTTTTCATAGCTATTTACGACGCTGGAATAATTTTTCTAATTTACCTGTCGAACAAGATGCCTTTTTAGAATGGGTAGACGAAAACGTAATTATTCAACGCCATCAAATTTCTACTACTAAGGTTGCTGGTGGTAAAAGAGGTTTAGTGACTGGATTTACGGGTGCGGTGGAATTAGGTTTGAGTAAAGACGCATTAGATAATTCCGAATATGTAAATTTATTCAAAGCGCTGGCACAACTTGCACCTTATTGTGGTACAGGACATAAAACTACTTTTGGTTTGGGACAAACAAGGTTGGGATGGTTAATTGAATCGGAGAAAGTAGAAATAGTATCACCACAAGAGCTACTAGCCCAGAGAATCGCGCAAATTACCGAGATACTGATGTCAAAACAAAAGCGCACGGGTGGAGAAAGAGCGATCGCTGTCTGTGAAAAACGCGCCTTAATCATGGCACGACGAGAAACCGGCGAATCACTACAAGATATTGCCACCGATTTAGAAATACCTTATGAAACGGTGAAGACTTACGTTAAATTGACGAGGAAGATTTTAGCGAATGGGTAAAAAGGTTAAAGGTCTGCATGTTAAAGGTTAAAGGTTAAAATTATTTGTGTCCCCCCATCTCCCCAAAGGTTACTGAGCAGTTCGACGTAGCTCACTGTAAGACTTGTCGAAGTACTCCCCATCTCCCCAAAGGTTACTGAGCAGTTCGACGTAGCTCACTGTAAGACTTGTCGAAGTACTCCCCATCTCCCCATCCCCCAACCTCCTCGGTACGGAATTCCACAAACGCCCTTTTTACGAATATTCATTAAATTAGAACTATATAATAGAATATTTGTCTCTCACACATATTTATGACTACAAAAGTTGCTATTTCAGATAATCCCTTGCTCAAATGTTCGGGTTTACCTGCTTTTACACAAATCAAACCGGAACACGTAGAGCCTGCTTTAAATCAATTGCTTTCGGAATTAAATGAAGAACTTACTCAATTAGAAACAAACGTTTTACCTACTTGGAGCGGTTTGGTAGAACCTTTAGAACGGTTAACCGAACGTTTAACTTGGAGTTGGGGTATAGTTAGCCATTTGATGGGTGTGAAAAATAGCCCGGAATTACGTCAAGCTTACGAAACTTCACAGCCGGAAATAGTCCAGTTTTCTAACAGACTAAGCCAAAGTAAACCGATTTATAATGCTTTTAAAGCGCTGCGGACCGCCTCTATTTGGAATACTTTGGATTCTGCACAACAACGCATTGTTGAATCATCTATCCGCGATGCCGAACTTGCTGGTATCGGTTTGGAAGGTGAAGCGCAAGAACGTTTTAATGCAATCCAGATGGAAATGGCGGAAATTTCTACGAAGTTCTCAAATCACGTTTTGGATGCAACTAAAGCTTTTAGTTTGACGTTAATAACACCTGAAGAAGTCGAAGGTTTACCCCCAAGCTGGCTGAGTTTGGCAGCCCAAACCGCACGAGATGCGGGTGAGGAAAACGCGACTCCGGAAAATGGTCCCTGGCGCGTCACTTTGGATTTTCCCAGCTATTATCCTTTTATGCAGCATAGCAAGCGACGGGATTTACGCGAAACATTATATAAAGCTTTTGTCTCTCGCGCATCTTCGGGTGAGTTGGATAATAGACCGATAATTAAGCGTATTTTGGAGCTAAGACAGGAATTAGCTGAATTACTCGGATATAACAACTATGCAGAGGTGAGTTTAGCGAGTAAAATGGCTCCTAATGTGGAAGCGGTAGATAAACTCTTAGAAGAATTACGCCTTACCAGTTACGATGCCGCACAAAAAGAATTAGAAGAACTCAAACAATTTGCAGCTTCTAAAAATGCCCCAGAAGCTAAGGATTTAAAAAACTGGGATATCAGCTTTTGGTCGGAACGTCAACGGGAAGAGAAGTTTGATTTTACACAAGAAGAGTTGCGTCCTTATTTTCCGCTTCCCCAAGTTCTCGATGGCTTATTTGGATTGGTAAAACGTTTATTTAACGTTAGCGTCACTCCTGCCGACGGACAAGCCCCCGTATGGCATGAAGATGTCCGTTATTTCCAAATAACTGATGAAACTGGTAATCCTATAGCTTACTTTTATTTAGACCCCTATAGCCGTCCAGTTGAGAAACGTGGCGGTGCATGGATGGATACCTGTCTAAATCGTCGTAAAATCGAAGAAAATGGTAAAATACAGACTCAGCTACCAGTCGCATACTTGATCTGCAACCAAACCCCCCCGGTAGATGATAAGCCGAGTTTAATGACCTTCACGGAAGTAGAAACCTTGTTCCATGAATTCGGTCACGGTTTGCAGCATATGCTAACTAAGATAGATTATCCTAGTGCTGCTGGTATTAATAACGTCGAATGGGATGCCGTAGAATTACCTAGTCAGTTTATGGAAAACTGGTGTTACGAACGTCCGACTTTAATGGGAATGGCAAAACATTACGAAACCGGGGAATCTCTACCAGAACATTATTATCAAAAACTTGTAGCCGCACGCAACTATATGAGTGGTGGCTATATGTTGCGTCAGTTGAACTTTAGCTTGCTCGATATCGAATTACATTACCGCTATCGTCCCGATGGTGATGAGACACCCGATGATGTTCGCCGTCGCATTGCCAAGAATACAACTATATTACCACCAATCCCCGAAGATAATTTTCTCTGTGCGTTCGGACACATTTTTGCTGGGGGATATGCCGCAGGTTATTACAGCTATAAGTGGGCTGAAGTGTTGAGTGCGGATGCTTTTGCTGCTTTTGAAGAAGCTGGATTAGAAGACGAAGAAGCAATTAAAGAGACAGGCATACGTTACCGCGACACCGTACTTGCTCTTGGTGGTAGCAAACACCCGATGGAAGTATTTCAAGCTTTCCGGGGTAGGGAACCGAGTACCGAACCTTTACTCAAGCATAACGGTTTAAAAAGTGCTGCTTAAGTGAATTGGGGAACCGCGTACACACATCTTGTAAGATCCCCTTAAATCCCCCGCCCTCTTTGGGGGACTTTAATTCCAATTCCCCCCTTGCCAAGGGGGGTTAGGGGGGATCGAAACGCTATGAAATCAATCAAGTATTACCTGGTTGAGTTACGGGAATTTCAATTACAAATTCTGTACCTTGCCCTGGTTCGCTAAAGCAGTTTATGTTACCACCATGTCTATCAACTACTATTTGATAACTGATTGATAACCCCAAACCAGTTCCAACTCCGATGGGCTTGGTAGTAAAAAATGGGTCAAATAAACGTTGCCGCACGCAAGCAGATATTCCCGTACCATTATCGGCGATGTGGATTGCAACGCGATCGCTCTGGATCGTTTTTGTGGTAATTGTAATTGTGGGAGTGGATACTTGAGCTTTAGTTACTCCTTCTTCTAAAGCATCAATAGCATTAGCAATTAAATTCATAAATACTTGGTTTAGCTGTCCTGGAAAGCAAACTATTTTAGCTAAGTTGCCATATTCTTTTATTATTTCAATCCCTTGATTTTTCTGCTTGGGTTTGAGGCGATGCTGCAAAATCATTAAGGTACTTTCAATGCCTTCATGAATATCTACCGTTTTCATTTCAGCTTCGTCAAGTCGGGAAAAAGTTCTCAACGATTGCACGATTTCTCGAATTCTCTGCGCCCCTACCATCATTGATTTCATTATTTTGGGTAAGTCGGAAATTAAGAAATCTAAATCTAAAGTTTCTATTTCCTCTTGCATTTCCGGAGTCGGTTGAGGATATTCTTGCTCGTACAGTTTGAGTAAACTGATTATATCTTCAGTATAATTATTAGCGTGAATTAAATTACCGTAGATAAAATTAACCGGGTTATTGATTTCGTGAGCGACTCCAGCGACTAGCTGACCTAAACTAGACATTTTTTCGCTTTGCACTAATTGAGATTGAGCTTTTTGGAGTTGTTGCAGCGTTTGTTCTATCTGTTGCGCTTGTTTTTGAGCGTTCAATGCCCTTTGCTCGGTAATGCTGTAGAGTGCGGCTTGATTAATGGCGATCGCAAGTTGATCTATTACTGCTTGGAGCAATTCTACTTCACTATCAGTCCAAGGGCGAGTTTCCGCTCTATGAACGCAAGCAATTACACCAATTTGACCGTCACGAGTCTGAATTGGTAGCACTATTTCCGATTTGATTCCTAATGATTCTAAGAATTGCCGATGTATTGGTTCTTGGCAGTTGCTTACATCGTCTATCTGCAATACTTCTTGCTTTAAGAACATTTCTGTCACCGAGCCGACTTTAACTATAGAATGGCGACCGATTAAACTGGGAAAACTGTTGTTTTTCGATTCTTTTATGGTTTCCCAAATGGGAGGTTCGGCGTTGGGTTGAAACCAAGAGAAGCTGCAATTATCAATATTTAATAATCGCTTAATCTCATTAATAGCTGTTTCTATGACTGTATCTACGTCAAGCGTATTACGAATTTGACTGGCAAGACTGTTGAGTAATTTTTCCCGACTGGCTAGTTCTCGATACCTTGCTTTCGATCGTTTTACTGCTGCTTCGGCTTGTTTGCGGTTTGTAATATCTTGCCAAACTGTATAAAAAACTTGTTCCCCGTTTAAGGGAATAGCTGTCAATTGAACTTCAAGCGGCATATCTTCACCATCTATACGCTGAATCACCCATTCAAAGCGATGACTACCTGATTCATAGGCAGTTTTTGTAAACTCTCTTTGTTTATCAACAGAAGATGTCCCATCGGGTTGAAATTCGGGAGAAATTGCTGATGGTGCCATACGCATTAATTGCGTTTTACTACTACAGCCCATCATCTCGACTGCTGCTTGATTGCAGTCAAAGAAAACTTCGCCATTGTACAAAAGAATTCCATCTGCCGATTTTTCAAACAAAGTACGGAATTTTTCTTCGCTTTGTTTTAGTGCATCTTCTGCTTGCTTAAGCTCGGTAATATCCATCACCATGCCATCCCAGACAATATCACCGTTAGTTTGCTTGGATGGTTTAGAGTGTCCTTGCAACCACTTCAATCCCTGGGTAGTCGTAATTCTCCATTCTTGCTTCCAATGCTGTAAACTTTGGGCGGAAGCTACTATTGACTCCTGTAAAATTAGCAAGTCATCGGGATGGGTTTGGTCAAAAATGCTGTTGACATCTTGCTGAATTTGTTCTGCTTCTAATTCAAAAATGTCACGATAACCGGGACTTACATAAGAGAAATAACTGCTACCATCCGGACGCAATATGTATTGATAAATCATTCCCGGAACGTTAGCGGCTAGTTTTTCAAACCGCGCTTCCGCCTGTTGTCTGCGGGAAATTTGGGCGATTAGTTCATTGGTGCGATACTGTACTTTCGTTTCTAAATCTTGCTGATACGATCGTAACTGTTCCTCAACTTTGATTCGATCGCTGATATCAATCATCAACCCACCCCAGAGAATATTACCACCAGCTTGTTCCGGTCGTAATACGCAGCGAACCCACCTACATTTACCGCTAGGCGTAATTATTCTCCCTTCCCACAGCCACGGTAATAATGTATCCGCCGAAAGCTTCATTGACTCTAGATAAGACTCTCGATCCTCCGGATGAATCAAATCTAAAACAAGTTGAGAATTTTGCTCTATTTTTATCGGCTCTATTTCCAGAAACCTGCGACAACCGGAACTTATGTAAGGAAATGACATTTCGCCATTTGCACTCAGTTGAAACTGATAAATTACTCCCGGTAGATTTGCGGCTAGCTTTCGGAAGCGTTTTTCACTATTTGTTAATGCTTCTTGGCAAAGCATTTGTTCGGTAACTTTCTCTGAGGAGAAGATAACTCCACCAATTTCACCGTTGCTTTGATTCCAGGGACGACATTCCCATTTAATCCACTCGAATTCACCATCAACACCTACGATTTTTTCAGCTTCACAACTGGCGATCGCACCAGCCAAACAACGTTGGTGAATTACCTTCCATTTATCTAAAGTTTCGGGAAATATTTCGTAATAACAACGACCTACTATCAATTCACCATCCAAGCCGTAATCTGTCAACCATTTACGACTTGCTGCCATCAGGCACATCTGAGGATCGAACATTGCCACAGCTATAGGTGTATGCTCCAAAAATACTTGGAACAACTGGGAATTATTTTCTGAGTTTAGGTGCGGATGCATATAGTGAATAACTGGTAGATACGTTGATAACCGCTTGTGTAATTATACTGACAATCATTTCAAGAGAATGTCACTTAATATAACCAGCGCCAAAGTAGATCCGCTACCGAATTTTCTCTTAATTAAAGTAAATAGCTTTTGAATTTAATCGTAATTTTGCTGCGATCGCCCAAATAATGCTTTTAATAATAAAAAAAAGGCGTTGTTAAATAACTAACGCCAATGTAGATAATTTGTATTGCTACGTCTAAAAATAATCAGGGAAATCAAACAAGTCTATAATAGCAAATTCAGTTTTTTATACTTTACATAAATTTATACAATCTGTAGATACATATAATAGAAAATATGCCAAGATTACTTTACTTAATTTTATATATTTAATTTTTGTATCCATTGTCTTTACAATAGTTTACTTAGTTATAGTTAACTTTATTAAACATAGATTAAAACTGATAAATTTCATAATTATTCGTTAAGAATATAGTGCAAAATGTGAAGTAGGCTTAAATGATATGGAACCTTTATTTTCAACTTCAAATATAACGGTTCATTTATACATAACTCTTTTTTGTCCTTTGTCATTTGTCTAATTAGGTTTGGGACAAACAACAGGAAAAAATGGAGCAACGCGGTAAAAACCTAAGCTAAGTAATAAAAAGGTGTCCCTATGATGCAAAACATTTTGCTAGCTGTCTCAGGATTGGGACACGCGGAAGAAATGCTCAAACTGATGGAGGAAATACCATCAATCCAACGAGCGAAAATTACCATTTTGCACGTTGTTCCTCCACAAACCACCGCCGAATCAATGAGTGCGAAGTGGGAAGAAGGCGGTAAAATTTTAGCGAGCGCTATTCAAAAGTTGCAGCTAAATCCCAATCAGGTTAATTCGGTGCTGCGTCAAGGCGAACCTAAAGATGTCGTTTGTCAAGTGGCGAATGAAATCGATGCCGATTTGATTATTATGGGTTCGAGAGGACTTAAGCGCTTAGAATCAATTTTGGCGAATTCAGTCAGTCAGTATGTTTTTCAATTGTCTTCTCGTCCCATGCTCTTGGTTAAAGATGACATTTATGTCAAAAGAATTAACCGGGTTATGGTGGCAATTGATAAATCTGATGCGTCAAAATACTGTTTAGACTTGGCTTTATTCCTACTAAAAGATATCAAAGGCGGCGAGTTGATTTTAACTCACGTGATGACTGACTTAAAGAGTCCATCAGCCGAAACTGCCCAAGTTAATCCCGAAAAGCATCCTATTTTAGCAGAAGCAGCGAATAAAGCTCAAAAACAAGGCGTTAAATCTCGCTGTATACTCAGTATTGGCAAACCGGGTGAAAAAATTTGTAGCTTGGCTTCGGAGATGAACGTAGACTTATTATTAGTCGGTTCTCCAGATCGTCGCCCCTCAATAGCTAAGAGTTTTGTAGATTTAGACAAGCTTTTAGGTACTTCGCTATCTGATTATGTCAGGATTAATGCTACCTGTCCGGTTTTACTAGCACGCACCGAGGCAGCTTAGATGCAATTTTACATTCAATTCATTTAATTATAGATTTCGCGGTTGATAGATAAAACCCCCACACTTATACATAGTGTCGGGGTTTTTCCTTTCAAAAAATTGAGTAATTAATCAAGTCTTAATTAAGAATCGTTTCTTCCGCCTTGACGGCTAATGGTTAGGGTGTAAAGTCCTATTAAAAAAACTGTGGGAACTAATACGAACAAAATGCTCGCTATGAATCCCAAATCATTAGTTTGCATGGTTATATTGCCTCTAAGATCGATTTGCAGCCACTAGTTTTAGGATAACATTACTGATGCTTCGGCGATCGATCACAAAAAAGACAAGTTAAAGCAGAGAAAATACTACAATCTCAAAGGATATAATTCTCAAGGCTTCGTTGCTACACTTACAGATCCATTAACCAAAGTCTGACAAGCAAGGCGGTAATTATCCGGCTTTTTTTTCAACATTTTGGTTTCTGCATCCGTGCGAGGTGAGAGATTTTCCATTCCTTCAGTTATCTCTACAATACAGGTTCCACACTGACCTGCACCTCCACAGTTCACCATTTTTCCCCATACTTTATAGATATCAATATTGTTTTGCATGGCTTTCAATCGCAAATTCGCACCATCAGCCGCTACTATTTCTTTCTCTTCTTTAACAAAATTGATGTTACCCATAGTTAATACCCTGTTAATTATTACCGCTGACATTTTCTAACTTATTACAAAAAGTTAAGAAATATCAAATTTAGTGAATAAATCTACAAAAAAATAAGACAGACTTGCGGAGCCTGTCTTTCAAAAATATTTCGGGGTTAACTTACTTGAAACCTACAGCAGCTTGCCAAACAAAAGCTAGTAACAAGAAGAAAACGGGAATGATTGGGAGAACATCTACCAAAGGGTCAAAAACTTGATAAGCTTCCGGCAATTTTGCTAATAATATTGTTACTTCCATGTTTGTTTAAATCCAAGTATCCAACATAGTTTTCATATTTGAGAAATATCTTAACACGATTGGGTAATAGCAAGTAGGGAGTAATTTAGTTAATAAAGTGGTGTTAAGTTTAATTAAATTAATTTTTTAAGTTAGAAGAGGAATTTCAATTGTAAATTCAGTTCCTTTTCCTAATTCCGATGATACGCTTAACTTACCCTGATGAGTTTCTTCGATAATTGCGCGGGCGATCGCCATTCCCAAACCAGTACCTTTACCGAGGGGTTTGGTAGTAAATAATGGCTCAAACAGTTTTTGCCGTACTTCTTGGCTCATTCCCGTACCGTTGTCAGCGATGCGAACGGTTATTTTATCGGCAATCGTTTTCTCTGTATAAATATGAATAGTTGGTGCGGCGACATCCTCTAAGGCATCAATAGCATTTGCGAGTAAATTGGTAAATACTTGATTGAGTAAGCCGGGATAGCACTGTATCTCTGGTAAATTACTGTATTGTTTTATTACTTTAATTTCTGGATGACAACCTACTGCTTTGAGGCGATGACGTAAAATCATTAATGTGCTATTTATTCCGGTATGTATATCAGCGCTAACTAATTTATTTGTATCGTTTCTGGAGAAGTTTCGCATTGACACCGAAATCTCTTCGATACGTTGAGAACTTACTTTCATCGATTCGAGTAAGTTGGGAAAATCTTTTAACGCAAATTCAATATCTAACTCTTCTAAGGCTGCTTCGATTTCTGCGACTGGTTGCGGGTAGTGCTGTTGATAAAGATGGATAACTTGTGTGATGTCTCTTAGATATTCCGAAGCTGGGGGAATATTGCTAGAAATACAGCCGATGGGATTATTGATTTCGTGAGCAACTCCTGCTACTAATTGTCCTATGGTGGCGAATTTTTCTTGTTGAACTAATTGTACTTGCGCTTGTTGCAATGCAGCTGTTCTTTCTACTACATTTTTTTCTAATTGCTCGTTCCAATTTTCGAGTTTTTTAGTTAAATGTCGCAGTTGTAAATGTACGCGCACTCTTGCTAAAACTTCTTCTCCTTCAAAGGGCTTGGTAATATAATCAACAGCCCCTAAAGATAATCCTTTAACTTTACTATTTGTATCAGCTAAAGCAGTCATAAAAATAATTGGAATTTCCTGGGTTTGCGGATTTGCTTTGATACGACGGCAGGTTTCAAATCCATCAATACCGGGCATTTGTACGTCTAATAAAATCAATTCTGGTTGCTCGGTTTCATCTTCAAGTTGTTCTATAGCACTTTCGCCATCAGTCTCAATACGGATAGAAAAACCTTCATTTTTCAAAGTTTGAGCTAATACCGCAAGGTTGGTAGGGTTATCATCAACAAGGAGAATAAAGCCGGGATTTTGAGTAAAAGTAGACATAATTTAATTTTTATAATCTAAATAAAATTAATTAAGGTATTCTTTAATAAGCTGTCGCAGTGGTTTGAGTTGAAAATTCTCTGCTAAATGAATTATTTTTTGAGCAAAGGGTGTTAAATTGTCGTCAATTTCTTGTAATTTCTTTACTTCGTCGATAATTGCGTAAACATCACCTTTTTTCGCTACTAAATGCAGATGACGCAATATTTCATCTGATGGTGGAATAATTTCTGATGATGATGTATTACTTGCTGTTTGAGATTTCTCTTCGTAAACCCATTCAAGCTTTAAATGCCTGCTAAGTAATTCTAATAAACTTTCTACCTGCACTGGTTTGGGTAAAAAACTATTGGCACCAGTATCCAAACTTCTTTGTTGCTCTGCTTCAAATACGCTGGCAGAAGAAGCAATAATTACTATATCTTTTTGAAGTAACTCTCGCAAATTATTTATTAACTCAAAACCATCCATTTCTGGCATTACTAAATCGGTAATTACCACATCTGGCTGCCAATATGTAGCTTTCTCTAAACCTTCTTTACCATTACTTGCTTCTTCGACTTCAAAACCAATCGGTGCGAGTAAATTTCCAGCAACCGAACGATTTTCCCATCTATCATCAACAACTAAGATTTTTTGTTTTCTTCCTTGATATCCGATGATTTTTTCTTGCAAGCTAATACTAGAAACTTCTGCTAATTCATCATAGTATGGTAAATCTAATTCAAACCAGAAATTACTACCTTTCTCAATCTCGCTTTCTACCTTAATTTCACTATTCATCAAAGAGATAATTTTTAAGCTAATTGCTAATCCCAACCCCGTACCTTCAGCCTGTTTTTTGATATCTCCTACCTGCTCGAAAGGTTGAAAAATCTTGTTTAATTGTTCGGGAGTCATTCCCATCCCCGTATCTATAATTTCAAAATTAATTTTACAATTTGAATTTTCATCTTTACTTATGACATCAACTTTCAAAGTCACGCTACCTTTATCGGTAAACTTGATAGCATTACCCAGTAAATTAATTAAAACTTGACGCAATCGTTTCTCATCAGCATTTACGCTTAATGGTAATTCCGCATCAGCTTGAAAATTAAACGAAATACCTTTTTGTTCGGCACGAATGCGGCAGATTTCTACAACTCCTTGTAAAAAAGATGGAAAATGAAACTTCACGGGATAAAGTTCCATTTTGCGAGCTTCTATTTTTGATAAATCTAAAACGTCATTAATTAAAGTTAATAAATGGGAAGCACACTGATAAATGATATCAACTCCCTTACTTCCTTTATCTGTCATCGATTCCGAACGTTGGAGAATTTGAGCGTAACCGAGAATACCGTTAAGTGGAGTTCTTAATTCGTGGCTCATGTTGGCAAGAAATTCGCTTTTGGCTTTATTAGCATTATCAGCAGCAATTTTTGCTTTATCGGCTACCGTTAATGCTTCTCCTAATTGAAAAGTACGTTCTTTTACCCGAAATTCTAATTCTTCATTTACTTTTTTCAGCTTTATTTGTGCTTGTTGATTCTCATTAATTACCGCACAAAGTACATAAGTAGTTGCCGCTATGACACAAATAAAAGATTGCAACAACAGCAAAGATTGATTTACCGATCCTAATTTAGCGAACGAACCAAAACCTCGTACAGTACCAAAAACTGCAATTCCTGAAACTATCATAACAAGTATTGTTGACTCTTTATCTCCGAAGCGAAACGCCGACCAAATTAACAGTGGAATCATCATATATTCCAAAGGATATCCCTGCCAAAAAGCTATCCAGCTAATAAGAATAAATGATATTATCAACAATCCTAATTCGCTAATTTTTTGTTTGCTAAATGATTTTCGTAATTCTACTTTTTGGAACCATTCCAGCATTGCTGGTGTTACAATCAAGATGCCAGCAATAACTGATGCAAACCAACCTTGCCATACTTCTTTATAAATAGACCAAGGTATTATGCCGCGCATACATAAAGTAGCAGTTGCAAGGGTAGTAATTACTATTGGAGTAGGAATAATTAAGATAAAAAACTTAAAAATATTCTGAGAGTAATTTAGTATTTTATTATTTTTAATAAAGCGTTTTATTAAAATACTAGCGATGAACGGATCGGCAACATTGTAGATAGCTATAAGGCTACTTGTTAAAAAGTCGTTTTTATAGAAAAATATACTATTAGCAATCAACGCACCTACGAACAAAGCAGGTAATATCCGATATCCTAATAGCAGAAAACTTGCTAAATAAAGTCCTGCCGAAAGCCAAATTGCTGATGAACCATTTTGGAAAGATAGCGATAAACATATCTTGCACAAACACAAGTGAATTGCAGGAATCACTAATGATGCTATAAGTATTCTATGCTTCGATATATATATCTCTCTATTTTTTTTCTTATCTAAACCTTGTTGCATTACTTCGATTTGATTTTTAGGGTTATAGAGAATATCCGCTACTAAATTTTTAGAAGCAGGTGATGTTCTGTGTGATAAATTTATGATTCCCTAAAACCGAGCAAAAATTAAAGTTTGTGTGAATTACTGCTCGCCGTCACTTCAACCAATGCCCAAAATCTGTAGTAAAAGTATCGTTCAATATGCTTTGCCGAATCTTCTGGGTAAACCTAATTAATTCGGTAATATTGTGAATGCTCAATAATGTATAAGCCAAAATCTCTTGTGCGCGTATCAGATGCGATAAATAAGCGCGAGTAAAGTTTTGACAAGTGTAGCAAGGACAAGTTTCATCAAGGGGGGTAAAATCTTCACGAAACTTTGCATTTTTGACGTTCCATCTTTCCCCTTTTACCATTGCCGTACCATGTCTAGCCCAGCGGGTGGGAATTACGCAATCAAATAAATCTACCCCAGATGCGATCGCTACTACCATTTCTTGATGGGTACCAACTCCCATTAAATAACGCGGCTTTTCTACAGGTAATAAAGGTGCGGTTTGTCGAACAATTTGATGAATCAATTCTGGCTCTTCCCCGACGCTGACACCACCAATAGCGTATCCTGGTAAATCCAATTTAGTTAAAGCATTTGCGGCTTGGGAACGTAAATCGGCATAAATACCCCCCTGCACAATCCCAAATAAGGCTTGCTCGCCTCTTTTATGCGCTTCTACACATCGAACTAGCCAGCGATAAGTACGCTCCGTTGCAGCTTGCACTTCTTCACGATTGGCTGTTGCGGGGGGACATTCATCAAATGCCATAATCACATCCGCACCCAAAGTATTTTGAATTTCTATTGATTTTTCTGGCGTTAAATTTATAATTCTTCCATCATGAGGCGAGCGAAAACTTACTCCTTCTTCAGTAATTTTCCGCATTTCGCTTAAGCTAAAAACCTGAAACCCACCAGAATCGGTAAGCATCGGTTTATCCCAACCCATAAACTTATGCAGTCCACCTCCTCCTGCTACAATCGCCTCGCCCGGTTGTAAATGGAGATGATAGGTATTTGATAACACCATCTGCGCCCCAGTATCCCGTAATTGGGCTGGAGTTATGGTTTTGACGTTTGCCAGGGTTCCCACCGGCATAAAACGCGGAGTTTCTACTACACCATGAGGCGTAGAAAATATCCCAGCACGCGCTGAAGTGTTGCTACAGTTAGCAAGACGTTGAAATGAAAAATTTGCGCTCAAAATGAAGAATACCGAGACTGTTCTTTTACTGATTTAACTCATTAAATCAAATTTAGAACAAATCGGAACTATCATCATCAATTTCTGCATCCCATTTTGCCGATAATACCTGTTCCATCATTGCTTCGATCGCGCTCGTATTCCAACAACGCTCTTGTCGTTCCTGCATTGGGGTAGAAAGGGGAGTTAACCGCAAACGCATCCCTTCCTGAACTAAATCAAAACAAGTAACATTTTCGGACAACTGATGAAGTTCTAAATAATCGAAACTATAAACATTTAAATAAAGAGCGTGATTGGCAACTAATGTAGAGCGTCGGGGATTTGCGAAAACTTCCATTACATCCCCTTCACCGGAACCGCACACCTCACCATCTTGGGTGTAAGCATAGCGGACACGACCTAAATCCGCCAGTAATCGTCGTATATCAAGTTTATTTACGATGACACCTGTATTGACGATGCACGGAGCTAGTATTTTGGCAGAAGGTAGATGGTGATTCATAATCAAATAGCTTTATGAGCAAAGGTGAAGTACAACGTTATAGCCTGCATAACCAATCACTCAGCGGTAATTTATGCCTTGCAATATATAAATATCAGATAATGATAGGCATTGCTTAAACTCGCTGACATTAATTATGAGCTTTTTTTTTCCAAAGTACAAAAAACACTACCACCAATTAAAATACAATCCTTTATAATTCATGTTCTTGTTATAAATATTACTAACTTATTTTTCCCTACTTAGATAAGCATAACAAATTTTTTGGCTCAGTTTCTCATACAAGTAAATCTTATTTCAACTTTTAAAATTTGATACTGTTATTTGTGCGGTAATCATGAGTGTCATTGTTTTGGCGCTACTTAAGTAATTAATTTAACAAGTATGAATACTCAGTATCCGTGGTGGAAAAAGCAAGTTTTAAATGCAATTGGGACTATCATATTTTATACCTCTATCCCAATGCCATATATAGAAAAATTAGATTTTGCCGAGGTAGCCCGTTACGCTCCGGCGATTGGAGTCATAATTGGGGTGATATTGGGATTAGTTGACATTGTAACCAATTGGTTAGGGATACCAGTATTAACTCGCAGTGCATTAGTGGTAGCTAGCTGGATTGCCATTACGGGAGGACTGCATATGGATGGAGCAATGGATACATTTGATGGGTTAGCAGTCATGGATAAAGAGCGGCGTTTGGAAGTAATGAGCGATAGTGCTACAGGAGCTTTCGGAGCGATGGCAGCCATTATTTTAATCTTGCTTAAAACAGTAGCTTTAACAGAAATACAAGAAAATCGATGGTTGATACTAACAGCTGCTTGTGCATGGGGACGTTGGGGACAAATATTGGCGATCGCTAGATATGATTACCTCAAACCAACTGGGAAAGGTGCATTTCACAAGCAAGCCATTCGTTCTTACAAAGACGTTTTAATTCCAGTTTTGTTATTAGTAATTTTAAGTTGTGTAAAGTTACTGTTTAATCAACACGATTTACTCCTACCAATAACCATGACACTTACCGGAATCGCCTTTGCATTTCTCACAGGTGCTTGGTTCAACCACAAATTAGGCGGACATACGGGGGATACATACGGCGCAGTCGTAGAATGGACTGAAGCGCTTTTCCTTTGTGCGATGACGATACAGTGAGCAGTTACCAGTTACCAGTTAGCAGTGAGCAGTTAGCAGTTAGCAGTGAGCAGTGAGCAGTGAGCAGTGAGCAGTTAGCAGTTAGGAGTTAATATCCCCTTGTCTCCCCATCTCCCCAAAGGTTACTGAGCAGTTCGACGTAGCTCACTGTAAGACTTGTCGAAGTACTCCCCATCTCCCCAAAGGTTACTGAGCAGTTCGACGTAGCTCACTGTAAGACTTGTCGAAGTACTCCCCATCTTTACTTAACTGGCTTCAATCGGGTTACTTTTAATTTAAAACTGCCGATTCCGGTTTCTCCGAAGGAACGAACGCGAACGATGTAAGTCCCAGCTTCGGTGACGCGGGTAAAAAGTAGGGAATTACTGCTGCCATCGGGACCATCATCGTTTTCTGCGATCGTTGAACCATCGGGAGCAAGCAGTGTAATAATACTGTCAAAACTATCTGAAGAGAGGTCGATCGCTAAATTATCGCCTTTTGTCAACTTCACCATATAATCGCGAGCAAAGCCACCTTGCCCTGTAGGAATATCTTTATCGGACAGAGCATCAGAAATTTCGTAAGTGGCGGGTAAAGGTATGGGATTATAAAATTTATTAGCTTGTTTATTTTCTTGAGCAAAAGCTGTAGTACTTATACCAAATGCCAGTAACGTAGCAGGAATCAATCCAAATTGTCCCAAACCTAGCGCTTTAGACTTACTCATGATTGTATGTAGTTTTCCTGTAAAAATAATCTTATTTTTGGTTAATTATAATTTTTATTAGGGAATCTTGCCTATGAATTCTTTGTATACTTAACCTTCGAGGGAACTGCGACTGCTGCAACTCCAGAAACAATTATTCCAGATTTACTTAAAATTTCTATTGCAGAATTGACGGTAGCACCTGTTGTGTAGATATCATCAACTAAAACTACTGGCACATTTGGAGGTTTGCGAAAGTCTTTTCCTAACTCAAAAGCTTGAATCAAGGTTTCTTTTCGCTCGGTTGGTGATAGTCCAAACAGTGCTTCAGTTGCTTTTATCCTTTGTAATCCGTTTAGCTTTAATTTTAGCCCAGTTGTTTGACAAAAGCTTTTTGCAATCAACGCCGCTTGGTTAAAACCTCGTTCTTTTTGTTTTTCGGGATGCATCGGAATCGGAACCACTACAAAAGGTTCCAAACCGTAATTTTGCAGCCATGTTTCTCCCAACCATTCACCAAGGGGACGAGCAATTTCTGGATGATTGTTGTATTTCATTGTGGCGATCGCGCGTTTGATAGCTCCTCCATACGCACCCCAAGCAATCACTGGTGGAGATAATAAATTTTCTTTACTGCGTTTCGAGTCGGGTAAACGGCATTTTTGTAACTGTTTATGACAATATTCACAAAACTCTTGCGGAGTTGGACGCTGACATAAGGGACAATTTGATTCTGTAAAAAGATTAAGAAGACTTTTCCAAATTTGCATATTAATGTTCTTCGGATGGGAGAGGGGGGAGACAAGGAGAGTAAATAACTCATAACTCTTTGACATAAACTCGATCGCAACGTTCTGTTTCCACACCCGTTGCAGGTTTATAACCGTTGTTTTCATAAAGCTTGACAGCTTCTTTTAAAACACTGGCGGTTTCAATCCAAATTTCTTTAAAACCACGGCAGCTAATTTCCGCTTCTAACTGTTGTAACAAAAATTTCCCCAATCCCAAACCTCTAGCTTTGGGTAATAAATACATTTTGCGTATCTCTACAGCCTTTTCACCGCGTTCGATGGGATAGTAAGCGCCCGTACCTACTACTTCACCCTGGTATTCTATTACCCAAAAACCACCCTTGTCTAAGTAATAATCCTCCACTTCCAATACATCTTTATCCGCTCCATCGGGTTCCCAACCCAAACCATACTCCGACAATACAGAACGAATTACAGCAGCAGCAAAATCGCGATCGCAAGATTTCCATTCACGAATCAAAAAATCTCGAAAATAAAGACTAACCATAAGAGTTAGGAGTTAGGAGTTACAGAATTTTAAATTTTGGATTTTAGATTTTAGATTGGGAAGATGAAAGTTAGGAGTTAAGAGTGAGGAGATATCTATTTTAATCTTTTTCTCCTTGTCTCCCCATCTCCCCAAAGGTTACTGAGCAGTTCGACGTAGCTCACTGTAAGACTTGTCGAAGTACTCCCCCTCTCCCAATCTCCCCATCTCCCCATCTCCCCAAAGGTTACTGAGCAGTTCGACGTAGCTCACTGTAAGACTTGTCGAAGTACTCCCCCTCTCCCCATCTCCCCAAAGGTTACTGAGCAGTTCGACGTAGCTCACTGTAAGACTTGTCGAAGTACTCCCCCTCTCCCCATCTCCCCATCTCCCCAATGCCCAAATTAACTGTGAATCCTTGGCTCATAATAAAGGGTTGAAAGTATTTCGCTTTCTGCAATTGATAATTCATCCAATCTCTGCGTGACAATTTCGCGATCGTAGTAGGTATTTGCAAGTACCCAGTAAATACCATAATGCCGCGCTTCTGATGCCATTAAACCCTGATAAAATTTAGCTAAATCTGATTCGGGACAATGTTTAGCTAATAATCCCAAACGTTCGTGGCTGCGAGCTTCAATTAAAGCACTAACAAGTAGGGAATCTAAAAATCTATGGGGTTCGGTAGGACGAATTTGAGCTTTCAATTTCGCACCGTAAGGAGGTGGAGTAACTGGACGTAAAGCAATATCCCGCTTTTCTAACCACTCATTAACTTGCTCGAAGTGTTCTAATTCTTCTTTGGCAATTTTTGTCAACTCCTTTACCATCTTCGCATTGGAAGGGTAGCGAAACATAAAGTTTATTGCTGCTGATGCTGCTTTACGCTCGCATTGAGAATGATCTAATAATATTGCATCTAAGTTTGATATTGCTAATTCTACCCAAGCTGGATTGGTAGGCTGCTTGAGAATGTTGATGGTTGGTAGTTCAGAAGTTAGCACGTTAATAATTTTTAAAATTATAAAGTAATATACAGTTTTCTATTTTATTCGGGAATTAGCAATAGAGATAATTATTAATTGATTTATCTTTCAACAAAGAATTTTAGATGCCCAAAATCCAGCTTTCTGAAATCTTGCTTATGTTGCCGTACTACAAATGTAATATACGGCTTTGTTGTTTATTAGGTCTATGTACCGCTTTTTACTTATTATTTTCCTAACATTCGGAATTTTTTAGTTTATTACAGATAAGTAATTAGGACTTAATTATTGTAAAAAGGGAAGTATGTTGCAATCTATAATACTTTTGTTAGTAATAATAAAACCGTTATCTTGAGGTACAAATATTTTTAATACCAAGACATATTAGTCGTATTCCGGTAATTTACTTAAATAGTTGTAGTATTTATTAGTTAAAAGATATATCCTAATTTGAAGTTTGGGCGACCAAATTTTCTGCTTACCCAAAATTCACTTATTAAGAGGAAAATGATGAATCATTATTTTGTTCGTCGCATTGCCTCGCTGATTATTATTTGTATATTTGCGTCTTTCTTAGGAATTAGTACTGTAAAAACTGTAAATGCTGAAGACAAAAAAGTTTCTTCAAATACTCAGAACAAAGATTGCTCGCATCTTCCATCGGGGGCTACAGAAAAAATTAGAATTGCTGTTGCTGATTTCACAGTTGTTGCTACCAGTTTAAATAGTAGATCGATATCTAGCAATGTGGAAGAAGTCAAGAGAATTGCCGACATTATAGCAAGTAAGTTAGCGAAGAATAGTAATTTTATAGTAATTGAGCGAACGCAAATTGGGACTATCAATCGAAAAAATATAGAATTGTGTAAAATTCGGCAGCAATTTGGTATAGAAGCGATACTAATAGGTTCTTTAACTCAATTCGATATTAATAAGCAGACATCTGGAGGTGGATTTCTTGGTTTTGGTAAAACTACTACTAATAAAAACGCTGATGTTGCATTAAATATCAGAATTATTAATACTGCTACGGGTGAAATAATCGATACTTTTACAGAGCATGGTAGTAGTAATTTTTCGGAAAGTAATGTCGAAGTACCTAGTATTAATATAGGACTTATTAATAATGATAATTATACAAATACAGTAACTAGTAGCAATAACTATTTAGACAATATTTATTCTAAAAACGGTACTGAATTCAGATTATCAATAAATACCAACCAGCGACAAAGAATTAGCCATTCTTCAACACAAAATGAAGGGAGTTTAATGACTTTGGCGACAAAAAAAGCTATTGACAATATTGCGGCAAAGTTAAATGCTAATTCTAATAAGTTTGTATCTGTATTAAGACAGTTTGGTAATCAAGATAGTGTTGTTATTGGTACTTTTGGAGATTTTGTTGTTCTCAATCGCGGGAAATTATCCGGTTACAAAGAAGGAATGAGGTTAAGGATTGAGGAAATAACAAAAACATTTGTAGACCCCCATACAAAAGAAACTATTCGCACATTTACATTACCTATTGCTTGGGTAGAACTGATTGATGTGGACAATAAGTCGAGTCTCGCCAAGATTATCTCTGGTAATACAAGTCAAATCCTTTTTAGTGAGGAAATTAAACAAAAAATTGAGTCAGGGAATATTATTGCTAAACCCATTAATTAAAATTTCTCTAGATATTATAAATCGGTTCTTTTAAATTAAGTCAGCTTGATATAAAAGATGAAAATCAACACAAAACCCTGGGGCAAAAATATCTACTTCTCTAAATTAAAAAGTATCGCGCTCTGTTAATGATTTAAAATCCCGCGAAAATATTTCTGAAAGTTAAATAGCAGGAGTGACAACCTAAAAAGAAGAAGACGTAGCAGTGCTACGTCTCTACATTGGTGATTTACACAATCAAATTCAAGTCGCCGAATTCATGCCACAGATAACCGCGTTTTACTGCATCTTCGTAAGCTACACGAATCTCTTCTGCTGGTAAAAATGCTGTCAATAAGTCTAAATGACTGGCTTCTGGTTCGTGCATTCCTGTCAATAAACCATCTACTACCTTTAATTGATGTTCGGCTGTAATATGCAACCGAGTATAACTATGCTGCGATCGCACTACACCTTCAACATCTACGGCTGATTCTAATGCCCTAACTACGGTTGTTCCAACGGCTATTATTCTTCCTCGTTTGCGAGTTCGATTAATCTTCTGCGCCGCTGTTTCGCTTATAAAGTACTCTTCTTCTGATGCTGGATGGAGGGCATCGAGTTCGTCATCCATGTAGGAAGATAAGCCTGTATGCAAAACAATTTGCGCTATGTCTATACCATGACGTTTCAAGTCAAATAACAGCTTCCAAGTAAATGCCCTTCCCGCTGATGGCATTTCTGCCGAACCTGGTTCTTTGGCATAAACAGTTTGATAATAGTCTAAATCCCAAGGTTTAGATATGTATTCGTAACGTATGGGATTCCCCAAACGATAAATCAAATCCATTAACTCGGTACCCGCAAAAGAAAACCGAATTTTCCATAAACGAGGAATATGAATATCCTGTTTCTCTACCTTTGCAGTTAAACCAAAGCCAAAATCTAAATTCATACCTTGTTGCAAACCGCAAGCAAAAGGATTTCCCTGCTGACACAAAAGTAAAGCCAGCCAAGAATCATCCGGGAGATGTTGCGCTAAGCGGATTTCGACACATTTGTCTATATTGCGATCGCAGCCTTCAAGAGAAGCCGGAAGGGTGCGACTTGTATTAAAAATTAGTAAATCACCAGGGCGCAGAAATTCACTTATACCGTTAAAACGGGAGTGTTGAACCTCGCCAGAATCACGATTAATGGTCATCAACCGTACTTCATCGCGGGCTATTCCCCTACGCTCTGGTGGCTCTTTGGCGGAGAGTTCCGCCGGAAGTAAAAAAGTAAAGGGTGTTGACATAATATCTCAATTGTTTTTGATTAATGGTGTATTTGACTACAGTTTGTAATTCTTCTTTTACCCACGGTTTGTAGAGACGCAAGGGTATCGCGTCTCTACACCTTAACTAACAACTGTTAGCTGTTTTGTCTCTTGTCCCCAATTTTCTTCTTGGGCTTCAAATCTCTGTCCGTTAATTTGACGCGATTCTTCGGAGGCTAGATAAATAAAGACTTCCGTCACGTCTGCGGGATTCGCCCACTGCAAGGGGTTTTCTTCGGGTTCTGCTGCGCGGTGCATGGCGGTGTTCATGTCTCCTGGATCTACCCAATTAACGCGAACTCCACTGTCTTCTAATTCAGCCGCCCATGTCTGCGACATTCCTTCAATACCGAATTTGGAAATACCGTAAGCACCCCAACCGGGATAACCATTTACACCCGCATCGCTGCTAACGTTGATGATGGAACCACCGCTTTCAATCATTGCTGGCAATGCTTTTTTAATTAATAGGAATGGAGCAATTAAATTGGTGTTGATAACGTTACGAAAATCCTCTAAAGGATAGTCGAGTAAATACGGCATTGGTGATGGTCCGATACTTGATGCATTATTCACCAATACGTCTAATTTACCGTTGAATTCGTTCAATGTTGTAGCTATTACACGCTCGATGTCTTCATGTTTGGTTAAGTCGGCATTGATTACCAAAATCTGGGTTTGCGGTGCAATTTCATAAATGTGTTGACGCACAGTTTCTAGTGCTTCACTGTTACGCGCTACGATCGCAATTCCCGCACTACCACATAGAGCAAAATCAATTGCTAGCTGCCTTCCTAAACCTTGGGAAGCGCCTGTAATTAAGATGTATTTTTCCTGCAATCTTTTTGTTGTTTTCATGGTTAATTTAATAGTTAATAGTTAATAGTTAATAGTTAGGACTACCGGACCACCGGAGTTAACTCACATCTTGCACCATTCTCGTTAAGCCCAAAGAAACCCGGTTTCTCGATCGTCGCACAACGTAATAATGATAGTTTCACCAACAGAAACCGGGTTTCTGACACTGGTGCAAAATGTAAGTTAAAAGTTAGTAAAACCAATAACAACCAACAACTAATTACGCTAAATGCATTTTCAAAACACTTTTGGGCGCTTTACGTACTCTAGCTTTGATGTAATATTTACCTAAGCGCTGACAAGCCTCGAAGCGATGACACCCGGAAAACCCGTAATACTGCCCATCGACTTCTAATACATCTATCGGCTCTTGCAACCCAATTTCTGCTATGGATTTCATCAAGGCTTCTACTTTTTTCGGGTCATTTTGACGCGGAAGTGGTCGCTTTATTTGGTTTAGGGGAATTTCTTCAATTTTCATAATCGCGATCGCCCTCTCCAATGATTAATATTGTTTTATATCTATAGCTTAATCATACTCATTATGAGTTCAAGTTGCAACTAGACGATTGAAAAAAAAATTGCTAATGGTATTATTAGGCAATTTATACACAATAGTATTAAGCTGCATCTGCTTTTTTAGGAAGACTCCCATATAGCACGGGCGGCACCCTTGATTATTAATTTCTATGAAAATTTCCTTAGAGCGTTTATCTTGTACCGTACTGACAGCCTCGTGTTTATTAGGACTAACAGGAGCATCGGTTCCTGCAACCAAGGTTTCTGATACTGAACTCAAAATTGGGATCGTGCAGCGTTTTGCGTCAAACCCCGATGATGAATTGATACTGGAGCCGACGAAAGGCGATAAATTAAAGTTGACTTTTACAGATAATAAAAGGCAGCAAACCGTTTTAACTTCAAAACCTGTAAAGATACAAACGGCTATGCAACCGTTAACACAGCCAGTTTTGGATGAGCGGCTGGTTTTAGGAACCTTTCGCACTTTTGAAACTGCGGAAGACAGTGCTAATATGTGGCGTAAGAAGGGTATAGAAGTAGAAATTGCTCAACCGGAACGTTGGCAGGTGTGGGCGAAAAGAGAGGTCTATAATACACCTTTATTGCGACGCTTGTTGTTGAAAAGCGTGAAAGAGTCTGGTAAAAAAACGGCATATGTTGATAGTAAAGTTTTGCGTCGGGTACCTCAAGCAAGTTGGGTAGTAAATGGATACCGCTACAATCGAAACTATCTGAAAATTACTAGCGATAAAAACTTAATTGAAGTAAGTAAAAGCGGAAAATCCAAAACTAAACGTCTTTATGCTGGAAAGCTGCAATTACAGCCGAATGCTTACGGTACGTATTCTTTAGTTAATAATGTATCCTTAGAAACCTATTTGCGCGGAGTAGTGCCTTATGAAATTGGTGCGCAATCTCCTGAAGCAGCGATGGAAGCACAGTCAATTATTGCTCGTACCTACGTGCTGCGAAATTTACGTAGATTTGAAGTAGATAATTATGAATTATGTGCCGATACTCACTGCCAAGTTTATTACGGACTCAGGGGAGCGACGGATAAAACAGATAAGGCGATCGCAGCAACTAAGGGTATGGTATTAACTTATAAAAACGAGTTAGTAGATGCTCTGTACTCTTCAACAGCTGGTGGTGTAACCGCAGCTTTTAGCAGCGTGTGGAATGGGGAGAATCGTCCTTATTTGAAACCTGTAATAGATACGCCGACAGATGTTTGGAATTTGTCTCGACAAAGTTTGGCTTCGGAAAAGAATTTTCGTTTGTTCATGAGTTTGAATAAAGGATTTAACGAAAGCGATGAAAAATGGTTTCGCTGGCGTAGGGAAAGTAGTTTAGAAAATATCACCAAGGGATTGCAGAAATTCTTAAAAGTCAAAAATAGTCCCTTTGCTAAGTTTAAAACCGTTAAGAATATTGAAGTAGTCGAACGCAGTCAAGGCGGAAGAATCCTTAAGTTAGCGGTAAACACTGATATCGGCACTTTTTATCTACATAAAGACGAAGTTCGTAGCGCTTTCTTCGCACCCAGAAGCACCCTATTTTACCTGCAAGCATTGAACAAAGGAAAACCCGGAATTTGGGGATATGCCTTCGTTGGCGGTGGATTGGGACATGGAGTGGGTTTGAGTCAAATTGGCGCTCGAAATCTAGCTAATCTAGGTTGGACAAATGGAGAAATCCTTAAATTCTACTATCCCGGCACTCAGGTTCAGATGCTTAGTAATGCGGTGAAGGCTGGGAAATAGGGCATGGGGTATTGGGATAGCTCACGGAGTTAGGAGATGATATTGCTCCGGGAGCTCCGGGAGCGGAGGAAGCGGAGGAAGAAAATAAATAATTAATTGCATCAAGAGCCTACGGCGGCATCAAGAGCCTACGGCGGCTCTCTTCCCCCTCTCCCCCTCTCCCCCCTCGGCTTTCTTGACAAAAAAGCAGCTACTGCAAGGGGAAAATAATTCCCGATACGGTGCTGCTTTTACTCAAATCATTAATTTCTCAACTAAAAGACAGTGATTTCTGCTTTGAGTTGTATTCCGTTCTTAGTAAAGTTCTTCTTCTTTGTGAGTTTCGATGGTGCAGTCAGAAGTTGGGTAAGCGACGCAAGTCAATACATATCCACCCTCCATCTGATCGTCATCTAAGAAAGATTGGTCGGATTGGTCAACGGAACCGGATGTAATCTTACCAGCGCAGGTGGAGCAAGCACCAGCACGGCAAGAGTAAGGCAAGTCTAAACCAGCTTCTTCAGCTGCGTCTAAAATATAAGTATCGTCATCACAGTCGATAGTTTGGTTTAAACCTTCGGCTTCGCTGACGAGTGTCACTTTGAAAGTTGCCATTTTGTAAATCCTCTCTTTTTTGCAAACGGCAGTATAAGTTATCCTAAAGCAAACCATGCGGCTGCTCCTAAAGGAATAGCCGTTTTTTTTAAATTTGCTTCAATTCTGATACTACGAGAAAAATCGGACTTTGTTACTAGTTTTTTGTCTCGATTAGGAATGAAATAAGGACTGTCATTAAACATAAGTGAAACTTATGCAATTCGACTGGTTTTATCGAGACTATTAGAAAAAATTATATAGATTTAAAAAAAAGTGATTTTGTAAATAGATTATCAAATGAATTTAGAAGGTTCATGCTATATCTGAATAGTTTTACTTTGCGAAGAATGATAAGTTTTGCAACAAGTAAGTCGGCACAAATAAAGCCAACTATTTTACAGAATGTAGCCCCTACTGCCCCCAACCCCACTTGCTACTTCCTCTTCATAATTACAATTTTCAAAGCCAACCTACTTAAGCCATTGGTAATAATGTATAATTCTTGGACTGTTTGGGCGAAGCCAGGGATTTTATTAAAGTGCGGGTAGGGTTAGTTGGTACTGGGTATGCGGCTAAGTTAAGGGCACAAACGTTTTTAAGCGATAATAGGACTGATTTAGCTGCGGTTGTCGGAAATGATTCGTCTCAAACAGAAGCTTTTGCTAGGGATTTTTCGTGTAAGGCGGTAAGCTCTCCTGCTGTGTTGATAGAATCCGATATTGATTTAGTGGTAATTAGCAATGTTAATTCAGAACATGGTGCGATCGCGCGTGCGGCATTAGAGGCTGATAAACACGTTGTTGTGGAATATCCTATGAGTTTGGATTTAGCATCCGCATCCGAATTGATCGGTTTGGCGAAGTCGAAAAAAAAACTACTTCATGTAGAGCATATTGAACTTTTAGGCGGTTTGCATCAAGCTTTAAAACAGTATTTAGATCGAGTGGGTGAAGTGTTTTATGTACGCTACAGCACGATTAAGCCCGAACATCCAGCGCCCCGTAAGTGGACTTACACCCATCAACTTTTTGGTTTCCCTTTGATGGGTGCGCTCTCCAGAGTACATCGTTTGACAAATTTATTTGGTGAAGTGATGGCGGTTAATTCTCATAATCGATTTGGGGGTACTGTTGCAGAATTTTACCAATCTTGTTTTTGTACAACTCAACTTAACTTTACTAGTGGACTTTTAGCTGAAGTTGTATACGCGAAAGGCGAAATGATGTGGGAAGCAGAACGAAAATTTGAAGTACATGGTGAAAATGGCGGATTAATTTTCAATTCTGCGGAGGGTGCTTTTATTAATGCACAAGAAACAACTCCTATAGAAGTTGGTAGCAGTCGTGGTTTATTCGCTAAAGATACTGCTATGGTTTTAGATTATCTTTTCGATGGAACTCCTTTGTACGTTACTCCCGAAGAAAGTTTCTATGCTCTCAAAGTTGCTGATGCTGCAAGACGAGCCGCAAGTATGGGAATTACGATCGCGCTTTAGCAATTAAAATCGCCGGAGTTGTTTGCGATCGCGTTCCTTTTTTAAAATAGCTTTACGATTATTTTACAAATACTGTTAATTTGATTTATAAATTCTTAATTATAGTGTTAGCGCTACAAGTTCTTCTAATGTCGAACGAGAACAATTTGATTTCTTAGTTGTTTTAGCACCTGTGAGAAAAAAAATTAAGTAACTATTTCATCTTTATTCATAAGCTTCCGAGCGATGAACAATAGTAATAATAATTACTTGCTTATTTTCATCATCAATTTGGTAAATTACTCGATAGTCACCAATACGATAGCGAGAATATCCAGCGAAATTACCTTTTAAAGATTTAATATTAGGATGAAAATAGGGATTTTGTTCTAATTTATCAAAACATCTAGCAACTTTTTTAGCAAGTGCTTGATCTGCTGAAGCATAAATTTATTCTGCTTCAGCGGATAACATAACTTCATACATCAGACCTAATATTTCTCCAGTTTTTTACACGTCCTTGAGCAATATCTTTTTTACCTTTTTCAAAAGATTCAATAAAACCGGGAATATCTATTAATTCTTGGGTAGCCGCTTCACTTTCTCTTCCTTTCACATAAGCTAAAAAGTTGACAACTACCTCTAAGCTTTCGGAAGATAAACCATCAAGATATTTGTTAATTTGCTCGCGAATTTCAATAGTATTCATAGTTGGATTTGGTTGTCAGGGTCTATATATTAATCTATTTTATCTCTATGCAACTTTAAATGATTGTCCCCATGTTTTGGGTTCGGGTATTGCGTTCGCCGTCTTCTAAGGCAGATTCAACGAGCATTTCTAACACTTCTTGAGCATTTTTTATTGCTTCCTCGTAAGTATCGCCGTGGGTATGACAAAACTCTCCCCATTCAGGAAGACTCACAATATAACAATTATCTTCCTTTGACCATTGAATAATTATTGTGTATTGATTCATAATTCTTCCTCTTCTTCTATAGAGTTTCCTATTTCTTCTATTTTTGCAATTGCATTATTAACATCTTTCTCTTGATAAGCTTTGGCATCAGAACCGTCTTTACCCGATAAAGTTACTTTCCCAGATAATAAAGGGTGATACCAATTTGTATGACTACCTTTTCCAGAACGACTGGTAAATCCTGCTTTCAGTAATAATTTTTTTAATTCTCGAATTTTTTTGGCATAACATTAGACATCTATGCAACTTTAAATGATTGTCCCCATGTTTTGGGTTCTGGTAAAGGTTCGCCGTCTTCTAAGGCAGATTCAACGAGCATTTCTAACACCTCTTGAGCATTTTTTATTGCTTCTTCATAAGTATCGCCGTGGGTACAAGGTTGAAATACATTTTCAAATTCAGGTAGTGAAACTACATAACATTGGTCTTCGTTTGACCATTGAACAATTATCGTGTATTTCATTCTTCTGTTTCCTCTCTTTCCTCTTCTTGCAATCTATTTAATTCTTCAAGCGATTCATTAACTTGTTTTTCTAAATATGTTTTCGCATCATCACCATCCTTCCCTGGAATAATGATAGCTTTTGATAATTTAGAATGCTTCCATTTTGTATGACTACCTTTTGCGGGTTGATAAGTAAATCCTGCTTTACGTAACAAACTTTTCAATTCTCGAATTTTTTTAGGCATATCATCACTAATCACTAACCAGTAACCAGTTTTATATTTATAACTCCTAACTCCTAACTCCTCACTCTTAACTCCTAACTCTTTAACTAATCGCTATGGGGAAATTTCCGTACCTGATATTCGGATGACTCTACCATCTCATAAGTAAATCCCAAATCTTTATCAAACCTTTCTGTAATCGCGTCTACTTCTTCTTGGAGAATCGATTTCCACTGTTCTCGCGTTTCCCAACGAATTACCATAACAAGCTCTGTGGGGTCATTGGGGTTAATCCACAATTCTTTACCTATGAATCCGGGATAATTAGCCAGCGCTGCCGTCCAGATTTGTGCGTCTCTGTGGATGTATTTTTCCCGCTGTTTGGGCGCTATTCTAAACTTAAGTAACTCAATTACCACCCTATTTCATTCCCCGTGCTACTTTGCCACAATAGAATTAGCATATTTGCTAAAGTTTAATTCCTAGCATAGCTTTATTGTTTACAACAGAGTGAGCCGGGATAAAGAAGGGAGAACTATTAGGAACGTGGTATGGATAACAACAATTGGATGCAGCAATTATTAATGCTCGGTATCGGTACAACTTCGGTAGTGGCAGACAAAATCAAGGAAGCAAGCGAGCAGTTAGTTAAAGACGGCAAACTCGATCCCGAACAAGCCAAAGCTGTCATGGATGATGTGGTACAGGAATTGAAGTCCGAGCAAGGTAACTGGGACAAAAATATGCAGCGACAAATGAAGAATATGCTGCAAGATTTGGGAGTGGCGCGTCAATCGGAAGTTGACGAATTGCGCGGTAGAATCGACCGTTTAGAGCGTCAAGTACGCGATTTGGAAAATAAGCTTTGGCGCTGAGTTTTAGCGGAAAGGGGACAAGGGGAGGGGGAAGAGTTCCTAACTTTTTATTATTAACCTTATTACTTCCACCTTTGACCTTTGACCTTAATAATTGTTCATCGATCGCTGTTGTGATTTAAACTAAGTTTTGTTCTACTGGTAATCCTATTTTTAGAACATAAAACAATAGGGAGGATACCTAAATTGAAGGCAATTTTGAAGCGTGTGGGTTTCGTGCTGCTTTGTGTTGTATTTTTGGGCTGCGCTCAAATTTCGACTGAAGCACCCCAGAGTGATGCTTCACAAAATACTATTCAAGAATCACCAGCTTCTACTACAGTAGCTGATAGTACAACTACAAAAGCGAGCGATAATAAGATGTCTGACGGAATCGTTACTACTCCTTCGGGATTAAAGTATGAGGTTTTAAAGGAAGGAACTGGAGAAACTCCTAAATCCGGACAAACTGTAACCGTTCACTATACGGGTACTTTGGAAGATGGAACCAAGTTCGATAGTTCTCGCGATCGCGGTCAACCTTTCCAGTTTAAAATCGGTCAAGGACAAGTAATTAAGGGTTGGGATGAAGGACTTAGCACGATGAAAGTTGGTGGTCGTCGTAATTTAATCATCCCCCCAGAGTTAGGTTATGGTTCTCGCGGTGCGGGTGGTGTTATTCCCCCCAACGCAACTCTGAATTTTGATGTGGAATTATTGGGAGTTAATTAGTAGTTAGGAGTTAAGAGTGAGGAGTTAGGAGTTAAGTACCTAGACAAAATTATATTTGTCATTGCGAGTGGAACGGAGTGAAACGAAGCAATCGCAGGCGTTTGGGATTGCTTCACTTCGCTCGCAATGACACAAATAGTTTTGCATACCCACTTAGTTAGGAGTTAGGAATTATAAATTCAACTTTAACTTTTAACTTTACCTTTCTTTTGAGTTAGTTAAGAAACCCGGTTTCAAAACAACCGGGTTTTTAATACGTCGAAAGTTGAAGTAAAAAATAATAACTCCTAACTCCTAACTCCTAACTCTTAACTCTTAACTCCTAACTCCCTACTCCCTACTCCTAACTATTTACGAATAATGACTCGGTTTTGCTAAGTTTTTAAATTTGGTAAATTGAGGATCGAATAATAGTTTGACGACACCTGTTGGACCGTTTCTATGTTTAGAAATTATTACTTCGGCAATTCCTCGATCGGGACTATCGGTGTTGTAATATTCGTCGCGATATAACATTATTACTAAGTCGGCATCTTGTTCGATACTTCCGCTTTCTCTCAAGTCTGACAGCATTGGACGCTTATTTGTCCGAGCTTCTACGCCTCTACTTAATTGAGATAATGCTATTACTGGAGCGCCTAATTCTCTTGCTAATCCTTTAATACTCCTGGTAATTTTCGATAATTCTTGGACGCGATTATCGCCAGCACCTTCCATTAATTGCAGGTAATCGATAATTATTAAACCGATGTCCGTACCGGCTTCTGCTTGCAAACGCCGCGCCTGACTACGCATTTCTGTGACGGTAATATTTGGCGTGTCGTCTATAAAAATTGGCATTTCTGAAAGTACGCTAATTGCGCGACTTAAAGGTTCCCACTGAGTTTGACTGATGCGCCCAGTTCGTAAATAAGTACTTTCAATTTCCGCTTCACTTGATAATAGTCGCTGTACTAATTGCTCTTTTGACATTTCTAAACTAAAAACAGCAACTGGTAGTTTATATAATGATGCGACATTGTGAGCAAGATTGAGACAAAAGGCGGTGTTGTGAACGCAAATATCATTAGCAACAAAATTATGCGTATCTGGGATTGTTAAATCATAAACTTGTTTGTTTCCCATCGGTTCGATAGAAACAATTTCATCCCAATAAATATCGCTGGTTGCTAAGTGCTGAAGCCGTAAATTTTCTAATGCTGTTGCTAATAAGAACAGTCTGTCTCGCGATAAAGCACGTTTCCCAACGTGAATATTTGAATATCCTTTAATTCCAGCACGTTTGGCTAAACCAGTCCAAGTTTCTTGTTCTTTTGCTACTGCTAGCTGCTTCCAAACCTCTATAGGTACGAGATCGCGATTTGTTTGGTATCTTTTATGAAGTAATGCCGCTTCAATTTTAGTTAATACTTCTTGTTTGCCAAAAATACTAATTTCTGACATGAAGTTTTTGATTGCACGAGCATTGGTAATATCTAGTTGCCAAGCTTCACGCTTGGTATCTTTATACTTAACCAACCGCGTCTTTAAAGCTGCGATAATGCCAAATCTTAGTAATAAATGCTGTATTTGCTGTGCTAGTTTTTCGCTAACGCTGTAATAACCTAGCTGTACTTGTCCGCTTTTAAGTACGCTTGCCCAACCATCGATCGCAAATAAGCGATTTAGGAATAATGCAATTTGCTGACGCTCTAATTGGAAGATAAAACCAGGTAGTGTTTTTTCCGTACTCGTTTTACCCCATAATTCTAATTCTTGCAGCCACAACACCATGAGATTATCTTCTTCATTAGACATCTCAACATGAAGCATTGGCGATCGCTTGGAGCGTTTTTTCTCGGTAACTTTGAGTTGAGGTGAAAATTCAGTAACTGCTTGACTAAAGTCTTGCTGAATTAAAGGATTAATGTTGCTAAATTTTGGTGCTGTGTCTGTTAAACAACCATCCCCGATCAAATAGGCTAACAATTTGACTTCATATTCGGGAATCTTATGGGTACCAAATACTTTGATTTTGCGAGGTACGGCAATTTTATCACCTGCTTTCAATTCGGAAAGCTGCCGCCATCCATTAATAGTTAAATAAGGATGAGTAATAGTTGTTTCAATATACTTTCCCAAACGAGTTTTAACGCCAAATACCGGCTTTATTCCATCATCAATAAAAGATACAGGCTTAGTAAGGCGAAATTTAAAATTATCTTGGAGCGTTAACAATTCTGCCTCACCACGGTTATATATCTCTTTTATCGTGGCAATACTACCGTCACTCAATAATAATTCTGTATCTTCTTGTAAACATTTTCCCATTGACGGGCGACCGGCAACGATGATTAAGTCTGAACGTCCAAAACCACTAGTCATTGCGTCCAAATCGTAAAATCCGCAGGGTATACCGGGTAATGCCACTCCTTCATGGCGTTCTTCGATGTCTGTGAAAGTATTAATCAGGGTGTTGGAAACATGAGTTAAACCGCTGGTTGCACGGGCTTGAGCGATACCGAAAACCTTTTGCTCTGCTTTGTCGATAACAGTGCGAAACTCGGTTTCGGTTTCGTAACCCAATGTAACTATTTCGTTACCGGCTCTAATTAACTGTCGCCGTCGATACTTTTCCACCACTAAAGCGGCTAAAGCGTCGATATTAACTGCTGAAACAGTTCTATCTATCAACGAAGCTAATTTATTTCTACCGCCAACCTTCTCAAGTAGTTCGCGATCGCTAAGCCAGTTGATAACCGCGAGTAAATCGGTAGGCTTACCAGTAGTCTGAAGCTGTAGCATTCCCGAATAGATATCTTTGTGAGCGCCGATATAAAAAGCTTCTGGTTTGAGAGTGTCGCTGATTCTGGCGATCGCTTCGGGATCTAGTAAAATTCCGCCTAATATAGCTTCTTCCGCCTCGATATTTTGTGGTGGGAGGCGATCTGCATTACCTTGAAAATTAAGAGCGTCAGACATAAATCGGATAGTAAATTTTATAATACAAAACAATTGAACTATTGCCCATCAAAGTGCGAATAGTCCTCAAATAATATGTAGAGACATTGCGGTGCAACATCTCTACACATAATGAATAATTTTGAAATAATTAAACCATAGATTTTAGAAATAAATACAAATGTATCTAATTTATCTATGGTTTTTCGTGATTAACCGTAGTATCAAATTTTCAGCAATAGGTAATTAAAATTACTCGCTGGCAACAACTTCAAAATTAACTTTTGCAGTCACGTCAGAATATAGTTTGATTTCAGCTTGATAAGTACCCAAGCTACCAATATCGGGGATGGTAATACCGCGTCTATCTACTTCCATTTCAGTAGTACCTTGAATGATATCAGCCACATCTTGGGTGGTGACTGTACCAAAAATCGAGTTGTTTTCACCAACTTGTTTGGCAATTTTGAAGCTACCAACATTTTCCAAAGCTGTTTTTTGTTCAACAGCTTTTTGCTTCAATTCTTCTTGACGCTGACGTTCTAATTCTTTACGACGTTCAACTTGTTTAAGAATACCAGGAGTTAC
Organism: uncultured cyanobacterium; assembly: GCA_963740315.1. Lineage (GTDB taxonomy): Bacteria > Cyanobacteriota > Cyanobacteriia > Cyanobacteriales > Nostocaceae > Rivularia. The sequence continues at coordinate 508,980 of CAVUDP010000001.1, read as the reverse complement.
GAAAGTTGCCAAATTTTTAGGAAGTAAGTAATTACGAGCATAACCAGGGGCTACGTCTATTAAGTCGCCTAATTTCCCTAATTTGTTAACATCTTCATTTAAAACTAACTGTATGCGTTTCGCCATCTTTTTCTTTCTCTATTTTCTGTAAAATCAAGCAGTGTGGGTTTTCGTGATGGCACACGCGGAACAGCCATCATTAATCCTAAAATACTTGCCTAAAGCCTAAAGATTCTAGCGAAATGCAAGGTACATTGGCAACTGTTAATCTGGATCGAATTATAAATTATTGTTTTTGAATTCTATATTTACTTGTATCTATGGGCTTCAACGCCGCTTTTTAACTCAGTCTTCATCGATAAATCGGTAAATCGTACTATAGAAGGGTAATCTACAATAAGTTGTAAAAACTGTCTATCATCTGGATGATTCTAAACAGTACCTATATACTACTTACAGTTGATAAAAATATACTTCTAAGAGGATTTTTTATGCAGCTTAAATTGTCAAATTAGAGACAGTAGTTTAAATCCTTAAATAATAGATTTTTATGGTTGCCAATCTTCCTCAGTCACTGCCTATTAATACAGACGATCGCCACCGTTTGTGGATGCCGGAACAGGTGTTGTTTACCCCGGCGGCTTTAGATGAGGATTGGGGACGGCAAATTTTGGCACGTGTCGAATCTTTAGGACTTCCGGTTCAAAAGCTGAAACAAAATCGGATTGCGGGTTTGCGGGGAGAAACGGAACGGGAAACCTACGCTACATCCAAGCGTACTTTAGCAGTTGTCACGGCACCAGCGAGCCAGTTTAAACTTAGTCCAATTCCACCTTCAGCCGATTGGCAGTTTCATCTTGCTCAAGGATGTCCGGCTCATTGTCAGTATTGTTACTTAGCGGGTAGTTTGCAAGGACCGCCAGTAATTCGGGCTTACGCAAATTTACCTCAAATTTTAGATAATCTCAAAAATTATGAAGACTCAGAAAAATCAACTAGTTATGAAGTTAGCTGCTACACAGATCCTTTAGGTATTGAACATTTAACTGGAAGTTTAGCTGAATGTATTCGCTACTTTGGTACTCGCGATCGCGCAACGTTGCGCTGGGTAACGAAGTTTGACAATGTAGATGATTTATTAGCGCTACCTCATAACGGTAATACTCGCTGTCGTTTTAGCGTTAATGCGGCTTCAATTTCGCGGACGTTGGAAGGTGGTACGGCTTCTGTAATGCAGCGATTGCAGTCAATTCGTAAGTTAGCGCTTGCGGGTTATAAAATCGGCTTTGTTATCGCGCCGATTATGCCGATTGAAAATTGGCGTGAAGAATATACGCAACTTCTTGACGCTGCGAAAGCTACTCTTAATTTCGAGTGCGATCTAACTTTTGAATTGATTTCCCATCGCTTCACCCCCGGTTCAAAAGGAGTATTGCAGCAATGGTATCCTAACAGCAAACTCGATCTAGATGAGTCAACCCGCAGCGTTAAACGCAATAAATTCGGAGGTGTCAAATATGTTTACGATAAAGACACCATGAAAGAATTGCGGGCATTTTTTGAAAGTGCGATCGCAGAACGTTTTGTGTCAGCCAAAATTCTATATTGGACTTGATTGGGCATTTGGCATGGGGGACAAGGGGACAAGGAGACAAGGAGATGGGGAGAGGGCAAGGGAAGCAATTAATTTTTTTTTACGAGAAAACTAATTATAATTATTTATTTTCTTCCTTCTAACTCCTAATTCCTAACTCCTAACTCCTAACTCCTAATTCCTAACTCCTAACTCCTTAAGAGTCCGCATAAGCCATACCGTTAGCATCGGCGTAACGATGCATAAAGCGCATAAACCTTTCCCAATGGTCATCTTGTTCGATTTCAAATTGGCAATCAACTCGTTTTAATTCATCTCCTTCATCGCCAACAAAGATAAATTTAGTCGAAGAAGGAGTTACGCTAATTTCGCCTTCTTCGTCGGTTAAAAGCATTGTATTTAAGGATTTTTTGGTAAAGCTATTGAATTTTTCTAAAGCTTGTAACTGGTCAAATGTCATTAAAACTATGCGTTTCCCAGTATTAGGATTGCGACGCAAGCTGACGTTTCCTAATTTCTCGTTAATGCCAGCAAAAAATTGAATTGAAGGAGTGGACATGGTAATTGGTAATTGGTAATTGGTAATTACCCAAACTCTATTTAATTTATCTTTGATAAGGATAATAATACTGCGAATTGTACCCGTTTTGCGGATAAGTTGTTATGGGCATTGTATTATTTACACCGTTGGGAACGGGATTCGGAAGCGGAGGTTGATAAAGGTTAGTTCCCGTGGATGGATTATTTAAATAAGGAGAATTAATGCTTGGTGGAAGATTAGTTCCATTTATTCCTGGAATCGCGGCGGCTTGACTAAAGTATTGGTACGCTAAACTGGACACTGAGGTAATTAAAGTTTCGGCACTTGGGTCATTTCTAGGACGCTGTACCATGACGGCTACAACGTAGCGCTTACCTGTGGGTAATTCAATTAATCCAACATCACCCAACATTGCGCCAATATAACCCGTTTTATTAGCAATATTTGCCCCCGCACCCAAACCTTTGGGTAATAGATGCCGTCTTTGGTTGCGACGCATGATTTCAAGTATGCTGTTGCGGGATACTGGATTTGTAACTAAGTTCCCTTTACTCAGCATTGCCATTACGTTACCCAATTCTTTAGGGCTGGTGGTATTAGTTCCTTGGATATCGGGTAGTTGATTGCGGAGTACTGTAGCTGTTAATCCCCAACTGCGAAATCTTTGATTTAAGGCTTCTATTCCACCCATACGAGCAATGATCATATTTGTGGCGGTGTTGTCGCTAGTTATCATCATTTTGCTTGCGACATCTAAAGCCGTGAATTTGCTTCCTACTGGTTGGCTTTTCATATCGCCAGAACCTCCTGCAACCATGTTCTGTTCCATGACTAGCGTTTCATTTAGTTGAATTTTTCCTGCATCTACATCTTGGAAAAAGGCAACAAGTATGGGTAATTTAATTGTGCTAGCGGCTGAAAATGAGTTGCTGGAGTTTAAATCTACATAAGTACCAGTATCTAAATCTGCTATGAAAACTCCAGGTGTCAATTTTGGGTTAGCAGTTGCAAGATTTTGGACGGCACTTTTGAGAGGAATTATTTCTTGGGTTAAATAGAATCCTTGACTATTAGAAGCGGCTTGCGGTTGATTTTGTTCTAAATTTGATGGGTTAGCCTTCGTTACTTGAGTAGCTGGATCTAATACTGATAATACGGTACCGACAATTGCGCCAATACCGACTCCTACAATTAATAAACGCAATATATACAGCATGGTTCTCGCCATTGGCTTGAGGCGAGTTTTGTTAGATAGTTTTACCCTTTTAGTTACTCGTTTGTTGAACCTTAAGGGTGGAATCTTACCATTTGTAGCAGCCGATTTCATTCCACTAGGTGCTGTTTGAGATGCTTTTTTTCTCAACCAAGTCTCGGCTGGCGCTTCTACCCTTTGTCGCTTTCGGGGTTTTTTCGCACTACTTGAGGAAGGACTAATTACTACACGCGAAATTCCCCCTTGTTGAGGCGGACGCTGCTTTCCTACTGGTTTTTGAACTTTACGCACTTTTTGACGGCGCTTTGTGGGTTGTCGCCGCCCAGATGCTGTAAATTTGTAACTTGGTTCTGACACCGCTACTCCTTCTAACCCACTTACTCTGTAAATACTGTACGAACGAACTTCACGCCTCTTCTCAAATCACCCTATATAGCATTTTTGTGTTTAGTTTAAGCTATTATTAAAAATTTTGGGTGGGGGGTAATACGCCCACGCGATCGATATTCATTATTCATCGATCGATTCTTATAATCCGGATTGTGTCAGCGCCCACTGCATCTGCCGTAAAATACCTCTTAGCATAGCAACTTCTTGGGTTTGCAGCCCAGCGCGATTATACAATTGCCGAAATTTTTCCATACGACTGCTAGCGGTATGGGGATAAAGATACTCAATAGACAGCAGTAGTGATTCTAACTGTTTGTAGTATCCTTCCACAACCTCTAATGATGCGAGTTCGTTATCTGAAGCATCAGTTTTATCTGTATATTCCCTTGAAAGCTGTTGAGTTTGCGCTAATTCATAACAGCTAATTGCTACGGCGGAAGCTAAATTCAAGGATGCATATCCGGAATCAGTAGGAATACGCATAAATTTTTGAGCGTAGTTTAATTCTTCGTTGCTCAAACCTCTGTCTTCCCTACCGAAAATTAATGCTGCTGGTTGAGATCCTGCTTCTAATAACCAAGGTAATACTTCGCGGGGATTTTGCAAAGGAATATTAAAGTCTCGGGTTCTTGCTGTTGTGGCGATCGCTCTTTTGCAACCCTGCAACGCTTCGGGTAATGTCGCTACCGACACTGCTGTTTCTAAAACGTCTTTAGCATGAACTGCCATGAGCGTGGCTTCTTCCCCTAAATAATCGCATTGGGGGTTAACTAAAACCAGTTTATGAAGTGCAAAGTTTTTCATCACTCGCGCTACAGAACCGACATTTAATGGTCCTGCTGGTTCTACTAAGATGATTTTTATTCCTGATGCGTTCATAATAATTGTTAGGGAATTGGGCGTTGCGAATTGGGCATTGGGTATTGGTAAAATAAACTATTTTTTTATATCTATTAATAAAGTAGTTTAATTCTTTTAATGATGTTTGGATTTTTCTATTCCCTACTTTCTACTCCCTACTCCCTACTCCCTTAATCATTAATTTTAAAACGTTCCTAACAATGGTAAGACTTTATTCTTTAGTATTTTAATCAAATCTGAGTCCATATAATCATATTCGTCGGGAATATCTAAACATACTACTCGTTTATCCTTGAGAAATGATTTATATTTTTTCGATAATTTATTTCTATGTGACTTTTCCATTACAAAAATAATATCAGCTCGTTCAATCATTTCTGCTGACAATGGTATTTCTGCATCTTTATTTAAACCGGCAGATTATACTTTATTACTTTCGTATTCGGAAAAAATAGCTTCTGCCGTTGGACTGCGTAATTTATTTTGACTGCATAGGAATAATAGTTTCATGGAAGAAAAATCAAAAATAATTATTAAGGGTTTGTAGTAAGGACTTTAGTCCTCGGTTTTAGGACTGAAGTCCTTACTACGAACATAATAAAACCGGGTGTTTAAAACCCGGCTGCTTAATATTCCTACAATCTAAAATCGTTAAACCATTTGTGATGTTTCCACTGTAGGCTGTGGCTGTGGTTGGAACATAAACAAGGAGTAAACTACATCGCGGCGGATGTTTGTCATCATATCCAGGAATAGTTCGTAACCTTCGCTCTTATATTCAATTAAGGGGTCTTTTTGACCGTAACCGCGCAATCCTACGGACTCTCTTAAGGCTTCCATTTGCTGCAAATGTTCGCGCCATAAGGTGTCAATTCGCTGTAGGATAAAGAATCGCTCTGCTTGACGCATTAATCCGGGTTGAATTTGGTCAACTTCGGCTTCTTTCATGTCGTAAGCGATGCGAACTTGTTCGTGTAAAAAGGCTTTCATCTCGCTCATGGACATATCTTCTAAATGAGAAGCTTGTAAGTCCGATAGCAGATAAACAAATTCTTTGACCTTTTCAGTTAATTTTTCTAATTCCCATTCTTCCGATGGTAAGTCTGGGTTGACGTAATAATCAACGATGTCATCCATCGTTTTCTCGGCATATTTAATTACCTGTTCTTTCAAGTCTTGCCCTTCTAATACTCGACGACGTTCGGCGTAAATTGCTCTACGCTGGTTGTTCATTACTTCGTCGTACTCGAATACCTGTTTACGAATGTCGTAATAGTAGGTTTCGACTTTTTTCTGGGCACCTTCTAAACTGCGAGTTAACATACCCGATTCGATGGGCATATCTTCCTCTACACGGAACATATTCATTAAACCGGCAACGCGATCGCCACCGAATATTCTCATTAAGTTGTCTTCTAAACTTAAGAAAAATCTGGTGGAACCGGGGTCCCCTTGTCTTCCAGCACGTCCCCGCAATTGGTTATCAATCCGCCGCGATTCGTGGCGTTCGGTACCAATTACGTGTAAACCGCCCAAGGAAATAATTTTATCGTGTTCTGCGTCGGTAAATGCTTCGTATTCTTCTTTGACGCGGTTGTAGGCTTGGCGTATTTTCTGAATTACGGGGTTTTCAGTTGGCGCTTTCTCGGCTGCAACCGCTATTTTGTCTTCGGCTTCGAGTTCGGATAAGCTACGTTCGCCAAATTCTTTGACAGCAACTTCTACTGCTTCTTTGAGAATATTTTCGGCTTCTTTACTTATCTGTGTGGGGAATACTTTGGGCGAAGCTTTCCAGGTTTTGACTTTTTTACCGGGAACGAAACCATGTCCGCCACCAGTATCATTCGGTAAAGTTGCTCTACGAGGCGAAAATACATCCTCGTCTTCTGGCTGGACAATTCGAGGCATTAAGAATTCCCGAACTTTTAAACGCGCCATATATTCGGCGTTACCACCCAAAATAATGTCCGTTCCTCTACCAGCCATGTTGGTGGCGATCGTTACCATTGCCCCGCGTCCGGCTTGAGCGACAATTTCGGCTTCCCGTTCGACGTTTTCCGGTCTGGCGTTGAGCAATTCGTGAGGAATGCCAATCTCTTTCAATAATTTGCTGAGATATTCCGATTTTTCTACGCTTGTAGTTCCTACCAAAACAGGTCTGCCGGTTTCGTGCATTTCGGCACATTCTTTAGCGATCGCCTTCCATTTACCAACTTCTGTCTTAAATACCATATCTGGCAAGTCTTTACGCTGCCTGATTCGGTTGGTAGGAATTATACTTACTTCTAATTTGTAAATTTTTTCAAATTCTACTTCTTCTGTTTTTGCGGTTCCTGTCATTCCACCTAATTTGGGATACAGCAAAAACAAGTTTTGATAGGTAATCGAAGCTAGGGTTTGAGTTTCTGGCTGAATCTCTACACGTTCTTTTGCTTCAATGGCTTGGTGTAAACCGTCACTCCAACGTCTTCCCGGTAATACCCTACCAGTAGATTCATCTACAATTACTACTTCCCCATTACGAAGAATGTAGTTTACGTCTGGTAAAAACAGTTCCTTGGCTTTAATGGCGTTAAATATAAAGTGCGCCCAAGGATCTTCGGGGTCGAATAAATCGGTTACTTCTAAAAGTTCTTCTGCCTTCTGGAAGCCTTCGTCGGTCAACAGTACGTTACGAGCTTTTTCGTCTACTTCGTAATCTTCCTGTTCTCCTTTAAGCAATGCATTGGCAATTTGAGCAGCTTTGACGTATTTCTCGGTTGGTCTTTCTACCTGACCGGAAATAATCAACGGAGTTCTAGCTTCATCAATTAAAATCGAATCTACTTCGTCAATTACGCAATAATTAAACGGACGCTGTACTACATCCGCCATCGACGTTGCCATGTTATCCCGCAGGTAGTCGAAACCTATTTCACTGTTGGTAACATAGGTAATATCGCATTCATAATTTTTCTTTCGTTCCACGGGTGTCATGCTGGACTGAATTAGTCCTACAGTCAATCCTAAGAAACGGTGTACTTGTCCCATCCACTCAGCATCACGACGGGCTAAGTAATCGTTAACGGTAATTACGTGTACGCCTTTACCAGTTAAAGCATTTACATAGCTAGGTAATGTCGCAACCAGGGTTTTACCTTCCCCGGTTTTCATTTCAGTAATTTGTCCCTTGTGCAGAATCATCCCACCCAATAGCTGCACGTCAAAGTGACGCATTGCTAAAACTCGCCTTGCAGCTTCCCTAGTTACGGCAAAAGCTTCGGGAAGGATATCATCAAGGGATTCGCCTTTAGCAAGACGTTGTTTAAACTCTGGTGTTTTAGCCTTAAGCTCTTGATCGGAAAGAACTTTAATGTCTTCCTCTAAGAGAGTAATTTCAGTAATTGATGGTTGGTATTTTTTTAGCTTACGAGCGTTGGGGTCGCCCAACAAGGTTTTTAGCATGGCTTCTTTAAATTAACGGATCGCTTGGAAGAAAGAATTATAGATGATGGCAATGATTATAAGTACTGTTACCTTTGATGAGCTTTTTTTTTAGCTCCACAAAAACGCATTCCAAGAGAATTAACTCAAAAACAGTAGAAATACGAGCAAGTGAGCTTACTAAACAATTGGTTTTAACAAAGAACTTATATTTATCTAAACTAATAGTATCATTTCGTCCTCAATGCCGCGCCGTAAAGCCCGACCTGGGGAAGGTTGGTTTTCCGTCTTTTGGGAGAGGGATGGGGGGATGGGGAGATGGGGAGTACTTCGACAAGTCTTACAGTGAGCTACGTCGAACTGCTCAGTAACCTTTGGGGAGAGGGGGAGAGGGGGAGAGGGGGAGATGGGGAGAGGGGGAGATGGGGGGAAAAGTTAGGAGTTACAAATTTTCACCTTTGACATGCAGACCTTTAACCTTTAACATGCAGACCTGATACCGATCGCGGCGCTTGATATTTAACATTCCCAGTTTTTAACCACCATCGTATTGCAAAAGTACCAAATTCTATAGGTTACTTTCAAACTTTGATAGTTCTTTATTTTTAAATTATGAATCCTATGCATTAAGTCTTGTTAAGAATTATGCATTCAGCTTAGACACAATTCATTTAAGTAAAAAAATATTTTATATGGGTAATTTATCCGTTTCTATTACAAAAAATTATGCTTTTAAATTTTAATAATATTTGTGATAAATTATTTTGTAGCTAGTATTTTATCTAATTAAGTAATATCTAAGGATTGCTTATTATATTATTGTATTTTTTTATATAAAGAAACCGATCGCACCCTGAAATATTTTATTAAAATTATTGAGAAAACAGATGTCCCTAATGACCTTGGAAATTCCAAAACTGTGCAAAACAACTCTTACAGTTGCTACTTAGTCTAACTACTGATATAAGACTAAACAACAGCAATTTCCACTAGGTAATCTTACTCTCTTAATCTATCTCTACGTACATCTAGCTAATTTTCATAGGACAATTTAAAATTATCAAGAAAGCACTGTACTAGTAAATCCATAACCTAAATGTCTCACTATCAAAAATTACTCCGAGTTTCTACAGTTGGTAAGTCTTTATACAATATCACTCCTAAAATTGAAGCGATCGTTGCCGATTCGGGAGTTGAAACGGGACTTTGTACTTTGTTTCTACGTCATACTTCAGCTAGTTTATTAATTCAAGAAAATGCCGATCCTAACGTGTTAACGGATTTGGCTAATTTTATGGCTAAGCTTGTACCCGAAGGAGCGAACTATATACATGATGATGAAGGTGCTGATGATATGCCCGCTCATATCCGTACTGCTATTACTCATACTTCCGAACATATTCCGATTAATCGAGGACACTTGGTGTTAGGAACTTGGCAAGGAATTTATATTTGGGAACATCGAGGGCGCAATCATAATCGAGAGTTGGTTGTTCATATTTCCGGATAATTTTCTGATTTCCGGTTAATTTTTGATACAAGTTTATTGTCATATAACCTACAATCTTATACATTAAGCATGATATCTCGGCGTTTTTTTTAATTTTTAAAATGTTTGATTTGATGCAAAATCAAGTTATTTATTAAGTTTATTAATATTTTTTGAATTGATGATGATTTTTTAAATTAAAGTGAAATATAAATGTAATTGTTACTTTTAAAGATTGGCTGCCGATCGGGTTATTATTATATGAAGCCAAATTTTACACCGACTAATTCTTTTCAAGTTTTGGATAAAATACTCACGCAGCAAGTTGCAAAACCTTTGTCTCTAAATCCAAATAAATCTTTAATAACTAGTTTCACGGATTTGGAAGCTAAGATTATTCAACAATCATCCGATGTTTACTTGATTGCAATGCTTGGGGATACTTTACAAAGAATACTCGATGCCTTGCTGCATAATTTCCCAGAAAATATATTTTGGGATTTTGATTTTATAGTTAGCAGTATGCTCAAACAAGCTTTATCATCTGATGCTGCTGTAGATATATTAGAAGATTTCGGCAATAAAATAGTTTTGCTGATGGATATGTTCGGTAGAGAATCAGAAATTCGCTTTCGATACGTCCATGATTTCATGTATGGATTTGATTGGGCAAGGTGGGTAAATAAAAAACCCAAAAGTCGGGCAAGTTTAGAACCTTTCTGCCTTCATTTTTTGGACGATTTACTTTGTAGAGGTGAAGAAATTTTACAAAGTATCAAGGAAGATGATGAAAAATATCCCCAAATTTCTGAGAAGCGTTATCGCAACCCTTTCTGTTTTTCGCGAGAGCCGGAAGATGAATGCCGTTTGTTAACTTATCTTGCCGATCGCTCCTGTATACCTGTTGCCGCATGGGAATGGGATACTGTTGGGGTATGGAATAAACCTTTTTACCAACTTCGCGAACAGGCTTCGTTGAAGTTAAATATTGCTAAGTAGGGGAGTAGGGAGTAGGGAGTAGGGAACGGGGAAATTTTAATAATTTAAAATCTAAGAATCCAAAATCCAAAATCTAAAATTAAAATAGTGTTTGTTCGATTTTCTTCTATTCCCTAAGTCCTATACAATAAATCACCAATCCCTAAAAGTTAATTAGATGAAAATTACCGATTTAATTACCTGGTTTGAAGAATGGGCGAATCCGGCATGGCAAGAAAAATGGGATAATTGTGGTTGGCAGGTGGAACCGGGGGTGTTAAATGAAGATGCAGGAATTTTGGTGTGTCTAACGCCTACTTTGGCGGTTATGCAAGAAGCTATCGATTTGAAAAATGCAGGTAATCCGGTTAATTTAATTTTTGCTCATCATCCTTTAATTTTTAATAAAATCAAGTCGCTGCGTACTGGTGACTTCATTGGGGAAATGGTACGTTTGGCGTTTATCCATAATATTGGGATATACAGCGCTCACACTAATTTTGACCAAGTAAATGATGGTACTGCGGATGTTTTAGCGCAAATTTTAAAATTGCACTCAGTATCCCCCATCGTAAATACGCAGCTCGGTTTGGGGTACGGGCGTGTTGGTGTTCTTCACCGAAGTTTAACTTTGCGGGAGTTACTTACACAAATTCAATCTTCACTCAAGCCACCCAATTTAATTTTTTCCCCAAATGCGGATTTGGAGATGATTGTTGATAAGGTAGCAGTTTTAGGAGGTTCTGGGGCTAGTTTTATCAGTGAGGTAACTAAAACTGGTGCGACGGTATATTTAACTTCTGATTGCAAGTTTCACCAATTTCAGGAAAGCCGCGATGCTGGAATTATTTTAGTTGATGCCGGACATTACGCTACCGAACGCCCTGCTTGTGAAGCTTTAGCGTTGAAGTTCGCTTCTTTTAATCTGGCTTTTGTAAGGTTGAGCAATACTGATGAGGATTTCCGTCAATTTTTTCTTTAAGTACTTGTGCCTCCATTAATTAGACATTCCGTTTAGGTAGGGAGTAGGGAGTAGGGAATAGGGAATTTGGAAGTGGAACTTGACAATCATGCGGCAGAGCAAGTCAATCATCGCTTACCGACACTGAAGAATATTTTTTCTACGTGCATAAATAAATTACAGTATAAAAATAATATAGACGAATCGTACTTAATTTATATCAGTAATATTATTAACCTCGTAATTCAGTATTTATTTGACAAAATATAAATCATTGCTGTAATATTTATATTGCAGTAACTAAGTTTGAGATTTTGTTATGCTAATAGGCTGTTAGTTGCTGTCTGTGATTTAAATCACTCATAACCTGTGAATGCGATCGTTTAAAAATGGGCGTAACTGTTTCAAAATAAAAGGTGATGAGATGCTAACAAAGTTTTAACTAATGATGATTCGCGCACTTGTTGAATCTGCTTTTCAAACTGGATATTTAAGCGTTGAGTCCGAAGGTCTGCTGCATCAGATGCTAGCGAACAGGATATATCGAGCGGAAGATGTTGCTGCATTAACCCGATTGTGCGACGCTGTTCGTGCGGGTCAAGTTAAGCGTGAGGCATCTTCAAATATTTCTGTTGGGTTTCTAGGGCAAAAAATATAGTTATAGTTAAATGATGCTAAGTGTGTCCGATTGGTCTAAAATGTTAATAAATAAATAAATATTGAGATTATTGTTTAATTTAAGGTGAAGCTTGGCAAGAGTTTGAGTTAAGATCGATAACATACAGGTGGATTAATCGCAGTCCGCACCTCACACTCCCAGTAATGCCTATAATTATCAGTAGGTAAATTAAGCAATCGCGATATTCACTTGAAGATGGAGTATCATTTAATTCATAATGATAGAGATGATTTACCAGCGATATTTTATCTGGTCGGCAAGAGTTCTAAGTTATTTCACTTCTATGAAGCAAATATTCCTTGAATAATTAATTAGTTCGGAGTTTAGTTTTTGTAGTGCGGTAAACAATATAATTTTATTAAACCCAAATTTTACATAAAACTGAATACTTATCAGTCAATTATGTCGGTTTGGGTCGATCGCCGCACTATACTTAACTTATGGGTGTTATCTCAGTCGGGTTAATCCCAAGTTTTTACAGATTTTAGTACGTTGAGAAAAAGGTTATGCACGCGAATGCTACACCGTAAGATTTATCAACTATGTTGTGATGCGCGGGAAATATGTATTTTCTTGCGGGATCAGCAACGCTGGATTGAACGCGCCCGCATTATAGACATTGAGGGAGATTTAGTCACCCTGCGCTATGAAACCGAAGAAGAAGATGAAGTTTGTTCTTGGGAGGAAATGGTTCGCCTCGAAAGTATTGGTGCTGTAACTCAAAAACTTGCTTCAGTTCCACGAGGTAATGTTGAGCCTTTGTTAACGGAAGATTGTCCGGAAGAGGAGCGTATTCATAATCCGTCTAATGATTCCAATCCCGAATAAGGCGTTTTTAGTCCTTACTAAAGGCTGTTTTTTTTATTCTTCACGAGAAAAGGCTGGACAGTAACCTTCTAAGGTTACTTTGAAGTTATACAGAGGGGACGCGGGATTCCAACACCGTTGTCCCCTTTGATGTTTGCAGGTTCCGCAGCAATCTAACAACGATCCTTGCTTGCGATCGCCATTATGTAGGAGCAATTCTCTTTGAGATAATCCGCGTAATACAAGTTCTTCTCCCTGCCAACGTGCTTCAATTAAGCCGGTGTCGGCGAATTGTTGCCACCGGGGATCTTTATTAATGTTGCCTGATAGTGTAATTAGGATTGCTGTATCAAGTTGAGTAAGTTCGCCTTCGTAATTCGTATCTGGTGCGGCTGGTTGTAAGAATGTGTCGCCAATTGGAAGTTGAACTAAAGTTTGAATCTGTGGAGAATGGACGTGATAGCGGTTTTGCAGTTCTTCCAATCCTGTTAAATCTGCTAAATAGGCGGGTGAACCGTGAACGAAAACAACGTGCTGGGGTCGTAAATTGTGAATTAATTGGGTGGTACCCGGACCATCGCTATGCTGTGCGAGCAGATAGTTTTCTATAGTACCCAGTTGAGAAAAATTTTCTGCTATTATTTCAGTTTTTTCTGACTGTAATATTAGCCAGGAACCCGTTTGCGTTTGACAATATTTATTTAAATCCGTTGTGGAGTCAGTAAGAATTATACAGGGACTATTGCCAACGCTACTTCGTTGAGAATCTTCTAAGCGACGCACGCGGGGACGCACTCGTTCATCCCAAAATAACGGTTGATGGCGAGCAAAGTTCTGTACTGATGGGGGAAGATGGGGCAGTAGTTCTAGATAAGCATCGCATCCGGCGGCAACATTTCCATCAACCCAAATATCTATATCTCTGCCAGTGAAATGATGGTGGCTGCGGAGAAGCATGAGTAATTCTTGACCTAAACCTAATGCTGGGCTAGGCATTAATACTGAAGAGCCTTCTGCAATGGCGCGATTTATTCTTTCTGCCAGCTGATTTTCTTGATTGCGGCGATGGGGATGACGAGCGGTACCGTAGCTACCTTCTACTATTAAGATATCTAATTCGATTCCGCGCAATTCTTCTAAGCGAAAACCCTCTACTAACCGCGAGTTGGATAAGAAAAAGTCTCCCGTATAAAGCAATTTATAAGAGCGATCGTTTGTTGTGTAGGTAAGTAAAATTGCTACTGCGCCGGGTAAATGTCCGCAGGGAAAAAGTTGTACTGTTAGATTTTCTTTAAGTTCTATAGCTGTGCGTAGTTCAAGTGCTTGGAAGAGTGAGTCCGTTTCAAAACTATTTTTGTCTAACCAATTTAACGGTAGCAGTTTACAGGTAACTTCACTGCCGTAAATTGGCAAAAGAGGAAATGTTTCGTGCAGGGCTAGCAATCCGCGAGCATGATCTGGATGAGCGTGAGTTACTAGTACAATGTCTGCTGGTAAAGGAGTACTATCAGGACGTGCCGACTTTTTCAACCCTTTGGTTAAGGGCGAAATATCTGCTAAGCCGCAGTCTAACATGATGCGGTAGGGTCCCATTCGCACCAATAGACACATACCTTCACCATCTTGATGAACGCCATAAGTAAAGCATTCTAATTCGCTTTGGCTTTCCCCTTCATCAAGAGAGGCTATTGAATAGCCTTCGCTCATATATTCCCCCCACAAAGTGGATTTAATCAAATTCTTAACTACAAGGGTTTTATTTATATTCTAAAAACAGGAGAGGAAGCATCCGAGCAGCAAAATCCGGCGATCGCACTCCTCTCCATCTACTATTTAAAGAAGTATTAAGTGGAAAAACCCTTAAAATGTTGATTTTCGGCTACCTGGGCATATTTTTTGATATTTTAATGGGCGGAACCATTGCCGTGATAGTTTTCCGAATCATAAAAACCATTTTTGGTACCAAAAATCAAGCATGACACGCTAAACACGATTGTTAGTGCTACTAGAATTAGCTTTACATCCATATTCTTTACCTTTTACTTTTATATGTTCCTATCTATATAGGATACTTCCGCTATCAAGTAGATAACAGAGAAAGTTTTATCTAACATATAAAGATCGATCGTGCAATGAGTAAACTTACTCCAATCAGTCAGATTGTAAAACATCAAGGGTTAGGTGTCTATCTACTCTTGCTACATCTTTACAAGAATTTTTGCTTCTTAGTCTTATTCTTTTTTATGCTTCACCCTTTATTTCAATATGATGTATTGAGTTTTAAGGGGTAAATTTTTTTAAATTTGCTTCGCACATCAATTTTTTATCTACATATAAATTGTGTACATACATTTTAACTACTTATATTTCGTGTTCTTTCAGTTGTATTACGAAACACCTGAATGTTCAAATATTTAAACATTCAGATGTCTCAACGTCTAGATATTTGCTGTAAAATTTTTACGGTATAAGTTTCTATGCTGAGAAAATGATAATTACTGTAGCGGCTTTCAAGGGAGGCGTAGGTAAGTCTATAACTGCATTACACCTTGCTACTTACTTACAAACAAATGCTGATACGCTGTTGATAGACGGGGATCTTAACCGTAGCGCCTTAGACTGGTCTAATAGGGGTAGTTTGCCGTTTAAAGTCGCCTCGGAGGATGATGGGGTTGCTTTGGCTGCTTTGTACGAACATATAGTAATTGATACTCCTACGAAACCTAGTTTTAAGGAGTTAAAAAGCATTGCTTACGGATGTGACTTGGTAATTATACCGACAACTCCGGATGCTATTGCATTAGCTGCTACGATGCAAATGGTTGGATTACTTAATAAATTAAAGGCTAATTATCGAATTTTGCTGACTATTATTCCTCCAAGTCCAAATAAATCGGGAAATGATGCTAAATTAGCTTTAAAAAATGCTAAACTACCTATTTTTAAAACAGGAATCAAACGACTTACGGTGTTTCAAAGAGCAGCTTTAGAAGGAGTACCAGTTAATGCTGTAAATGACGTGAAAGCGCAAGTTGCATGGCGATGTTATGCTGAAGTTGGCAAGGAGATTTTATCTTGAGTAAGAAGGAAACTAGCCGTTTTGACGAATTAATTGATGCTGCTCGTTCTCGTCAAAATAGGGATAAGTCTATTGAGTTAGATGAGGAAAAAGTTACTTTTAAAAGCAAAAGTACCGACCCAAATTATGTTCGTACTACTGTTTATTTACCAAAGAAACTGCATCGAAGTTTGAAGTTAGCTGCTGCTGCTGACGATCGTCAAATGAGCGATATTATGACTGAATTGTTGGAAAAGTGGATTTCCCAAAGGAGTTAGGAGTTAAAGATAATTCTTGTAGGGGAGGCAAAAAGTGGTGTGGATATTCCTCCCGCTTTATTGCCGTTGTGTTAGACGCACGACTATATACTGATTTTACAAATAATTTAAATCCGTCTAACGTACCGATTATATTAATGCTATACGGCTTATTTTCTTTGATTTAAAATTCCTTGATACGGTCTTAATAATTAAAAAAATGATGGTGCGTGACGCTATAAGCATTGTAATTAATCACTATGTTGCTAAAAGCGTCATACACCCTACAATATTACCAAAATAAAAAGCCCGAGTTTAATAAAAAACCGGACTTTTGAATAATTAACTACTAACTACTAACTACTTACAAATAAATTTCTTCCCCAGATTGGGTAAAACGAACGTCTTTGATGTTCCATTTGGGGTTGCTAGTTAAAGTTTTTTGAATGCTTTTGAATAAGGTGAATTGTTCGCAACTTGAAAGGGAGACTAATTGTCTGGGAGAATCGGGAGGGATGCGGAAGTCTACTGTCGCAACTCCGTTGTTGACGTTAACTCGATAGTTGGAAATGTTTATGTCAGCAGTGTTTTTCGATTTAAGTATTTTACCTACAGCATCTTCTACTGGTTCATTTCCTGATACGGATACTTTTTCAGGTACTAATTTTTGACATTGCGAGTCGCTCATGTATAAGGTGACATCTGTATTTTTTAAATTCCCTGTTTTGTTTTGATTGGGGGTTTCGGATGGTTCGGGTGTTCTTGCTCCAAGTGACGTAGGGGGTGCAGTCGCGGATGATGGTGGAGTTGTAATTTGAGGATTGGGGTTGGGATTTCGCTGCTAGGGGCGGTAAATGATGGACTGCTAGCAACTGGGGATTCGTTGGATGGTGCTTTTTCTACGCTGTCAAGGCTTGGATTGGAACTGCAACTGCTTGCGCCAATTACCATTGCTGATAACATCAAAGGGAGAATATATCTTTTGTTTTGATGCATAAATTTGTTCATAGTGCTATAGCCCCTCACTTTTTTACTAACTTCAGTATTGCTTATGTTTGTTCCGTATCAATTTATAACTGATATGGCAAGTTTTTTAAATATTTATAAGTAGCAATTTTAATCTCGCTTTATTTGCTTAATATATAAATTAAAAATGTCTGTTTTATTTAGATTTATCAAGAGTTTTCAACTTTTATTTCGTTGTCTTGAGTAAGAGATAGTTTAATAGCGATGTCTAATAACCAATCTGGTACTTACAATCTACGTCAAGCTGAATGGGAAGGTACACCTATAGATAAATGGGAACCTTCTCAATGGAAGCTGTGGAAAGCTAAACTGTCAGCGAAGGATGAGTTTGTTAAGTTTGAGCGCGAGTATTTGCGAATAAAATATAGCGTTATACAAGCTAATTTGGCTTTAAGTTTAGATAGAGTAAAAGTTAAACTTAAATTAACTAATGGCAAAACTATTGCTTTGCAAGGTACTTTTCCCTGTAAATCTGGAGATATTGGTAAGAATAACGGTTCTAATAAACAGTATACCATTTCGTTAGGTTTTGCGGCTAACGATGTGGGTTTAAAAGCTGCGATCGCAAAAGCTAGGAATTTGGATTTGTTGTTGATGACGAAGCAGTTTCAATGGACTCAATCGTTATTAGGTAAACAAGCTCAGAAGTTAATACCTAATAGAGATGAAAGTCCGGTACAAACAATTGGGGAATTAATTGAAGATTATAAAGAGGAGTTTTGGAAGACTCACGAGAAGAATAGGCAGGGTATCAAAACTTGGGAAAGTCATTATTTACGACATTTAAAAAAGTTACCTCAAGATAAACATTTAACTGAGGATGCTTTGGAATCTGCTTTGAAGAATACTAGACCATTTAGTAATTCTAGATTTTATTTGGCTTGGCAGTTAAAGAAGTTTTGTCAATTTTGCGAGTTTGATGGTAGTAAGGTTATTGATTCTTATGCAACTCCTTTACCGCAACCTACTCTACGTAAAATCCCTACCGATGAAGAGGTTGTAAATGGTTTTTCTACTGTTGGAGAAGCGTTATCAAGTCATGCTAGTAAGGATGTAACTAAACCGGAACAGTGGCAATGGTTATATGGTATGTTGGCTACTTATGGTTTAAGACCTCATGAGTTGTTTGCTATTGATTTAGAAGCTTTTACCGATGCAAATAATAAGTTTCATCTAGTTTATTTAAATCCCAGTTTGACTGAAGGAACAAAGACTGGTGAAAGAAGTTGTGGGATTCCTCCTTTGTATCCTCACTGGATAGAATTATTTGATTTAAAGAATATTAAATTTCCGCAAGCTGGGGGAAGTTTGAGTAACAAAACGGCGTTAATTCATATTAAGTTTAGGAATATTGGTATCGGTTTTAAGCCTTACGATTTACGTCATGCTTTTGCAATTCGGGGACATCGGTTGCAAGTGCCAATTAAGACAATGGCTGATTATATGGGACATACGGTACAGGAGCATACGAAGACTTATCAGCGATGGATGAGTGAGGATACTAATTTACAGATTTATCAAGAGGTGGTTATTCATCGAAATGGAACTAGTAAGGAAGCTTTAAGGGAAAGGATTAAGGAGTTGGAAGCAGAAAATTTAAGTTTGAAGGCAGAAAATGAGTCTTTGAAGGGGATTTTAGTTAAGCATCGGTTAGGGGAATTGTTGAATTGAGAAAAGTATGAGGCTGCGCTAAATCGCCCTCACTCTAGAAGAGTGGGGCTACCCAAACAAAGCCTACCTGCGTAGGCTAAATTCGGCGCATCTTTATACAGAAACGGTATTAGGAGTTAAAATAAATAAAATTTTTGTAGGGTGTGTTAGACGCACGACTTTATCATAAGAAAATAAATAATTTTAATTGGTCTAACGCACCAATTATCTTGATGGAAAAAGAGCTAATTTTAATCATTCTAATTTTATTAAAATCACGATGGTGCGTGACGCTACAAGTCTTATCGCTACGTACAATATTTCTAAAAGCGTCACATACCCTACAGTTTTTATAATCTTGTCAAATGCAAAAAGAGCTAATTTTAATTATTCTAATTTTATTAAAATCACGATGGTGCGTGAGGCTACAAGTCTTATCGCTACGTACAATATTTCTCAAAGCGTCACACACCCTACAGTTTTTGCTTATTTTTTGAATTTATAAATGGCAGAGACGCGGAGTAAGCGGAGGTAATAAGGAAGAGGAGAAATACGTATGAGGAATTTGAGACTAGGAGACGTTAAATAATCTTTTAAGAGCTATTTTGAAATAATATTTCTTTTATATTATTTTTTCTGTTCCCTGTTCCCTATTCTCCACTCCCTACTCCCTAAAATTTAGACAAAGAAGATGTTGTAAAGGAGGTGTTTTTTGGGAACTATAAGTATGAATTTTATATAAAATAAGCCGCTGTGACGGTTGATGAGACTATGGGAAACAATCTCATTACTATTGATACTCGTATTTATGAGTCTTTGAAAGATGAGTTGGTGAAGCTTCGGGAAAGGGTTTCCGATTTGGAGGAGAAGCTATGTCAGCAGGAGATTGAGTTTCGCTATGCTGCTGATAATGTTCCGGGGATGATTTACAAGTTCCAACTCGGTAAGGATGGTACTATGTCTTTCCCTTACGTTTCTTCTAGATGTTGGGAATTCTACGAGTTGGAGCCGGAAGAGGTGAAGCAAAATCCTCAGTTGCTGTTTGAGTTGATTCACGATGATGATTTTCCCCGGTTACAGGAAACTATTAATATATCGGCTCAAACTTTGCAAAAATGGGAGTCGGAATGGCGAATTATTACTCCAAGTGGTAAGCAAAAGTGGGTGTATGGGGTTTCTCAACCTGTAGTTCAACCAGGTGGTAATGTTGTTTGGGATGGTTGTGTAATTGATATTAGTCAGCGTGTTTTAGCGATGGAGGATTTGCAGCGACGGGAAGCTTTGCTTGATGGGATGAAGAATGCTACCAGTTGCTTGTTGACTACTCAAGATTACGATACTTCTATTAATGCTGCTTTAGCTGAGTTGGGTAAAGCTACAGAATCGGATCGGATATATATTTTTGAAAATTCTTCTGACAAGTTAACCCAAGAATTATTTTTGAGTCAACGCTGGGAATGGGTAAAAGATGGAATAAATTCCGAACTAGATTATCCTTTGTTACAAAATCTTTCTTATAACGACTTTTCACCTTTATGGTACGAACGTCTTTCTGAAGGTGAATCTATTATTACGATAGAAGATCAATCTCAAATTCAAGGTAGTCGTTCGATATTTGTTATCCCCATTCAAGTAAAAGGTAAATGGTGGGGTTTTATTGGCTTTGAAGATTATACAACTTTACGTCAATGGTCGGAGGCTCAAAAATCTATTTTACAAGCTTTTGCGATCAATTTGGGTGGTGCGATCGCCACACATGAATCTGAATGTGAGTTGAAACAATTAAATCGAGATTTAGAACTTCGAGTTAAGGAAAGAACTAATACTTTAGCGGAAACTGAAACAAGGCTAAAGCGTCTTGCTGCGAATGTTCCGGGTATGCTCTATCAATACCAACTTAACCCGCATGGTGATGTCCGCTTTTCTTATGTTTCTGATGGTTGTCGCGAACTTTTTGAGGTGGAAGCCGAACAAATTCGTCGAAACCCAAATATTCTCACAAATATGACACACACTTCGGATGTTGTTGGTTTTTATCAATCGATGGCTGATTGTATTCCAACTTTAAAAAATTGGGAATACGAATGGCGCATAATTACTCCTTCGGGGAAAGAAAAATGGTTGCAAGGATTTTCTCGATTACAGCAACAAGCTGATGGTACGATTTTCTCAGACGGTTGCACAATTGATATTACCGAACGTAAGTTAGTAGAAGCTCAATCGCGAGAACAAGAACAATTTTTACGCAGCGTTTACGATGGTTCGGAACATGCTATCTTTGTTGTTGATGTTCTAGAAGATGGTGTTCTTCGTTTCGCTGGTTGTAATCCTGCTTGCGAACGTGCTATTGGTTTTTTGAGTCAGAAAGTAACGGGTAAAAAACCATTTGAAGTGTTTGGAAATATTTTAGGAGAACAAGTACAGCAAAAGTTCATCGAGTGTGTAGAACTAAAAACAATAATTACTTACGAAGAGTGCTTAAATTTTGATGGTACCCCAACCTGGTGGTTAACAACTTTAAATCCTCTCAAAAATGTTGATGGTAGAATTTACCGCTTGGTAGGAACGACTTTTGAGATTACCGAACGAAAACAAGTAGAAGAAGTTGTTCGCTCTTCGGAAAAAAACCTGAGAACTCTATTAGATAGCGTGTGCGATGCGATAATTATTCACGACCTTGATGGAAATATTATAGATGTCAACGAGCAAATGCTCCTAATGTATGGAGTAAATCGTGACGAAGTTACTCAAATGTCGATTCCGGTTGATTTTTCTAGTCCCGATAACCCCGTTGAGGAATTACCATTAATCTGGGAAAAGGTTGTTAATGGCGTTAAGCGAAGCTCTACCGAAGGTAATCGCCAGTTATTCGAGTGGAAAGCAAAACGACCACATGACAATTATATATTTGATGTAGAAGTCTTTTTACGCAAAGTTACGCTTAATTCTCAAGATATCATTTTGGCGAACGTCCGCGATATCACCGAACGCAAAAAAGCTGAAGCGGAAATTCAAGCGACACAGCATTTTATTCAACGAATTACCGATTCCTCCCCCAACACTATCTATATTTACGATTTAGAAAAACAACAAAATATTTACGCTAATCACGAAATCGCTGCAATTCTCGGTTATTCTTCCCAAGAAATTCAAGAGATGGGAAACAATCTGTTTCAAAAAATTATTCATCCAGAAGATTTAGAAAAAGTAGCATCTGGTTTCCAAAAAATTGCTGCTTCTGAAGATGGTGAAATTAATGAGTCGGAATATCGAGTCAAACAAGTTGATGGTAAATATCGCTGGCTTTATAGTCGAGATACCGTCTTCACTCGCAATCAAAATGGTAAAGTAACGCAATTTCTTGGTGTTGCTACAGATATCACCGAACGTAAATTAGCTGAAATCGAATTACGGTGAATCCTACACGAGCTCAAAACTACCCAAGCTCAACTTATTCAAAGTGAAAAAATGTCTTCTTTGGGGCAAATGGTAGCGGGTGTTGCTCACGAAATCAATAATCCCGTCAACTTTATCCACGGTAATATAACTCCCGCAACTCAATACGCTCAAGATGTACTTGGATTACTCGAACTTTACCAACAGCATTACCCCAATCCCCCCGAAAATATCCAAGAGGAAATAGAAGCTGTTGAATTAGAATTCCTCAAAGAAGATTTCATTAAGATGCTCAATTCCATGAAACAAGGTACCCAACGCATCCGAGAAATTGTTTTATCTTTACGCAACTTTTCCCGTCTTGATGAAGCTGAATTTAAACCCGTAGATATCCACGAAGGCATTGATTCTACCTTGATGATTCTCCAAAATCGTCTCAAAGCAAAACCCAACTTCCCCGAAATCGAAATCGTTAAAAATTACGCTCCTCTCCCCCCAGTTGATTGTTTCCCCAGTCAGCTAAATCAGGTGCTGATGAACATTCTTGCTAATGCGATCGATGCCTTAGAATCACAAAAATCTCTTACTACCCCTCAAATCCAAATTCACACCAAACTCCTCGAAAATAACCGAGTCGCAATTCATCTTTCCGATAACGGTTCCGGAATACCTCTCCATATTCAATCTAAACTATTTGACCCCTTCTTCACCACAAAAGAAGTTGGAAAAGGTACCGGATTAGGTCTATCTATTAGCTATCAAATTGTGGTAAATAAACATGGTGGCAATTTATCATTGTTTTCTACCCCAGGAGAAGGAACTGAATTTATCATTGAAATTCCCGTTAATCAAACTAATAATAATCGCTGTAATTAAACGCTTTTTCTCAACTAACTCGATAGTACATTAGTTTTACTTTTGCGATTAGTTTATTGCTCGTCAAACAAGAGTAATATGTCGAATCATGACTTCATTAGTACTGAATTACTATAAAAGTAACTATGAAAAGTAAGATAAAAGTAAGAAAAGGGTTTTAAACGATATCAATAAATCCATGAAGAAAGGGAGATATAGAGAATGAAACCGCGCAAGTCCCTTGCTCAGCATTGGTTACAGAGTGACAAGGCTTTGAATAGCATTATTGCAGCAGCAGAATTAAAAGATACAGACAAAGTTTTAGAAATTGGTCCGGGAAAAGGAGTATTAACAAGGCAGATTTTAGAGAAAGTACAATCTTTATTAGCTGTGGAAATTGACAGCGATTTATGTAAGTTATTAGTTCAGAAGTTGGGTGAGAAGGAAAATTTTTTATTGTTGAATGAAGACTTTTTGAGTGTGGATTTACCAGCTTTAGTTAAAGATTTTCCTCAATTCCAAAATCAAAATAAAGTAGTAGCGAATATTCCTTATAATATAACGGGACCTATTATCGAAAAGCTGTTAGGTAAGATTGGTAATCCAAACCCCCAGCCTTATGATTCAATCGTATTATTAGTACAGAAAGAAGTCGCAGAAAGGATTGTTGCCAAACCCGGAAGAACAGCATTTGGAGCCTTATCGGTAAGAGTACAATATCTAGCAGATTGCGAGATGATTTGTAACGTACCAGCAAAGGCATTTTATCCCCCACCAAAAGTTGATTCTGCTGTCATCAGGTTAATACCGCCAGAGAGGGAAGTAGTAGCGAAGAATCCCCGAAGATTGGAAAACTTAGTTAAATTGGGATTTAGCGCAAAACGTAAAATGTTACGAAATAATTTGCAATCGCTAGTAGAGCGCGAGAATCTGACACAATTATTGGAAAAGTTAAGCGTCAACCCCCAAGCTCGCGCCGAAGAATTGAGCGTACAGCAGTGGGTAAACTTAGCCAATGAATTAGAAAATCAAGATGCGTAGCTACACCTTAATTGCTCCAGCCAAAATTAACTTATATTTGGAAATCATTGGCGATCGCGCTGATGGGTATCATGAGTTAGCAATGATACTGCAAAGTATAGAGCTTGCAGACCAAATCGACTTAGAAGCAAACGGTATAGAATTGATTCGGTTACGATGCGATAATAAGCAGGTTCCCGTAGATAAAAGTAACTTAGCTTATCGTGCAGCAGATTTGATGGTTAGCGAATTTCCCGATAGTTTTGCGACTTATGGGGGTGTAGATATAACCCTTCACAAACGCATTCCTGTAGCAGCCGGTTTAGCAGGAGGCTCAACAGACGCAGCAGCAGTATTAGTAGGTATGGATTTATTATGGAAATTAGGATTAACTAAATTAGAATTAGAAGAATTAGCAGCGAAAATTGGTTCTGATATAGCATTTTGTATTGGAGGAGGAACCGCGATCGCAACTCGTCGAGGTGAAGTAGTTTCCTCTTTATCGGATTTAGGAGACATATATATAGTATTGGCGAAGCATCGTAGTTTATCAGTTTCCACACCTTGGGCTTACAATGCCTATCGCTCCGAATTTGGCGATAGTTATGTTAAAGATACAGAAAGTTTAGCAGCGCGTGCGAGTACGGTACATTCGGGAGAAATAGTTAAAGCAATTTTGCGTCAAGATGTGAAAGAAATCGCCCAGAAAATGCGTAACGATCTAGAAAAGGTAGTATTACCAGAATATCCCCAAGTATTGCAGTTGAAAGAAAGCTTTGCGAAATATGACATTTTAGGAACCATGATGTCGGGAAGTGGCCCAAGTGTATTTGCTTTATGCGAATCTAAAGAGAAAGCAGAAGAAGTAAAGTTGAATTTGAGAAAAGAGATTCCAGATCCAGATTTAGAATTATTCGTTACCCGATTGATCACAAATGGGATTCAGGTAATATCATAAGAAACCTCACCTTATCAAGGAGAGGGGTGTTCAAATAGTAGTTTATTGTAGGGTGTGTTAGACGCATGAATATATAGGGAACAAAATATAAAATTTGAATACGTCTAACGCACCATCTGTTATTAGTGGATTACGGCAAATTTTTATTTATTCAAACTATTAAATCCTTACTCAAGAAACTAAAAAAATCATGACAGAAGAAAACTTAACTAAACAAACCGAAACAACCGAGCAAGAAGAAAATCAACCAACTCCCTTACGTTGCATAATCGGAGCAACAATGTGTGGAGGATTGGGGTTTGCGATGTACAAGTTAATGGTTTCGATCGCAACGACTTTTGCAAATAAACCAGTTACCTCGGATAATCCGATGGTGGTAAGTATTTCCTCAGCGGTGAGAACATTGGTTGTAGGGGTAGTTGCTTTAGGTACCGGAATTTTTGGAATAGTTGGAGTTGGTTTGTTAGCTTTAGCGGTACAGTTGGTTATTAAGCAGTTGACGACAAAGGATAAGCAAGAGGTTTAGGGGATGGGGAATTGTAGACAGACGGTTAAAAAATAAATTGTCTAAATGTCCAGATGTCTAACGATCGGCTAAAAACGATTTTTAATCAAGAAGTTATTGCTGAGTAGTTGTAGAGACGTAAAATTTTACGTCTCCCGACATTTAAATAGGGCTACAAAATAAATCGCGAAAACAATGTCCTATTTCCACTCACCTTGTAAAGTAAAAGCAGCCCAATAGTAAGGACTTCTCCATTCTGGATTAGACCATAATTTGCGCTGTGCAGCTCGTAATGCTTGGGTGGGAGTTAGATTTTCCTGCAACATTTGTTTGTAAAACTCTTGCATCAATACCGATGTACCTTTATCGTCAACCTGCCACAACGACAAAGCGACTCTTGCCGCACCTGCATACATCAAGCCTCTTGTCAAGCCGACTATACCTTCACCACTGACATCTTTACCAAGCCCAGTTTCGCAAGCACTTAAAACAATTAATTCTGCTGGATAATCTTGTTCAAATAAATCTGCTAAACGTAAATAACCCGGTATTTGTTGACCATCTTTATTGACTAATGATAAAACAATTCCTGATAATTCCGGTTGGTCGGGATTAACGAAACCGTGGGTAGCAAAGTGTAAAATTTGGTATTGATTGAGATTTTTACTTGTTGCCCAGTTATAGTTAGCATCAAAGCTAAATGCTTGTAGAGTGTCGGTAGAGGGAACAAGTTTTAGGATTTCTTGGGCTTCTATTTTTGTATTTGGTAAAGGTATCCAACCATTACGGTTAAGACTTTTCGCGGAACGTTTGAGAGCGGAACGTTCTAATTCAAGTTCGGGAGAAAGAGTTTGTGCTTTACTCGTAACTCGTTCGTCGTCGGAATTGTATACCGGATCTGCGAGGATAGCGATTTTTTTTGGTGCAATTTTGCGATCGGCAATTTTTTCCCGCTGGATTGCAATCGTTGATGCTGAAGGTAAATTAACAATTTCATGATTAACGAATAGTGGTTGATAATCATTTTTTTCGTTTGGGGTGTTATTATCTTGACAAATACGAAGACCACCACTGTTTGTACAAGAAGAATCTTTTTGATTTTGTTTTGAATATTTTTTATTACTTTGGGGTTGGTAGGTTAGGTCATGTAATGCAGCAAAAGGAATCTGTTGCAACACACCATCAGCAACGATGACTAATCTTTTTCCAGCCAACTTATCTTTTACGGGTTTAAGAATAACTTCGCTCAGTTTTTGGGCTGAATCAATCGGTAAAGTATTTGTTGCTAATCCACTGTGGAATCTACTGGCGATTTTTTCAATTTCTTCACCTTTGGGTAGTTCGTAGCTAGTAAGAGAAGTTGGTGTGACTAACCATAAATAACTGCGTTCATTACCCAGGGAATATTGCAGTAATACGGTATCTTTATCTAACTGCTGTTGAATTTCAGGTAATTTTAGCGGTTCGGGATTAGTTAATTTATCTCGTTCTGGATTTTGAGCGCGGATTAAAGCTTTAAGTTGTTTTTGCTGGTTGATGATATTTTGAATTTCGGTTTCGGTTTTTTGAATACTATCTTTGGGTGGTTGATCTTGATTAATTAATTGAACCAGAATTTTTTCTTGAGCTTGACGCTTAAGCTGTAATTCTTTTTCTTGTGCAATGAATTTGGGGTCAACATTTTTGCTGAGTTTAGCGTTAGCTTGAGCTAATAATTCGATTAAACCACGAGCGCGGGAACGTTCTGAGATGTTTATTGCTAAAGCATCGTATCCTTGTGATGGGTTTTTCTTGTGTTGTTCCATCAACAGGTCGATGTAAAATTTGTAGTAGCCTTGGACTGTAGAGAAGTAGGTGGTTTTTAAGTCTTGGTTAGTGTAGGTACCGCGTAACTCTTCGATAATTGCGATCGCGCTTTCGATATGTTTGAGCGATGCTTGTAAATTGCCTTGTTCGTGTTCAAGTTTTGCAAGATTTCCTAGGCTTTCAGCTTCTTTACCCCTGTCGCCTACTGCACGTAATATAGCTAAAGCTTGGTTGTAGTATTGCAGTGCTTTTTGGTTTTCTCCTAAAAAGTCGTAGGCAAAACCAATATTATTGAGGGTAATGGCTTCTCCATTTCTGTTTCCTACCGCACTAAATAAAGGTAAAGCTTGGTTGTAGTATTGTAGTGCCTTCTGATTTTCTCCTAAATCGTCGTAGACTCCACCAATATTACCGAGGGTAGTGGCTTCTCCATTTCTGTTTTCTACCGCACGAAATAAAGGTAAAGCTTGGTTGTAGTATTGTAGTGCCTTCTGATTTTCTCCTAAATCGTCGTAGACTCCACCAATATTACCGAGGGTAGTGGCTTCTCCATCCCTGTCTCCAACCTCACGGTATAAAGGTAAAGCTTGGTTATAGTATTGTAGTGCCTTCTGCTTTTCTCCTAAATCCGAGTAAACTTTACCAATATTATTAAGAGTAGTGGCTTCTCCACCCCTGTCTTCCACCGCACGTCTCAATGGTAAAGCTTGGTTATAGTATTGTAGTGCCTTCTGCTTTTCTCCTAAATCCGAGTAAACTTTACCAATATTATTAAGGGTAGTGGCTTCTCCATTTCTTTTTTCTACCGCACGAAATATAGGTAAAGCTTGGTTGTAGTATTGCAGCGCTTTTTGCTTTTCTCCTAAATCCGAGTAGATTCGACCAATACCAGAAAGAGTACCAGCTTGCGATTGCTTATCCTCCAATTTCTCCCACAAAACCAGCGCTGCTTCAAATTTCTTTCTCGCTGCTAGCAATGATTCCTTACTTCCTTGCTTAAATAATTGCAATGCTTCTTGTGTTAACTTTTTTGCTTCAGCCTCGGTTGCATCCGATCGCGTTTCTCCCTGTTGAGCAATGACTTCCAAATCTCGCCCAGCATATGCAGTTCCCACATCCGAAATCAAAAATACAGTTAAAAATACAGCAAAAGCGCGATGTTTGTGATTCATAAATGATGATTTTACTTTAAGTAACTTTTCTATACCTATAAACATATATTTCCAGCGCCTTCCTAATTATGCAATTAAGCAGTATGTTGGGATATTGCTAAAAATCCAAAACTCCGCGTACCTCCGCGCTTACCTTTGCTTTCCTCTGCGTTAAAAAATTAATTATTTTCCCCCTCTCCCCCTCTCTCCTACATTGGATCTATTCGCTTGAAGTAAAACACATCCAAGTTATGTAAATCATTTTGCTAAAGAATTGACCTCGGATGAAATTAAAATCGTGAAAACCTGTTTTATGGAAAATTAGTTAATCGGGTAGTTGAGTGGGAAAGTGCGATAATTTTGCTGTCTACTTCGTAATTTTGAAAGCGATAACAATTGTATTATGTGAATAAAGATTCTAAATCTTGACGACCACTAACTACTCGCAAGATTTCCACTCCATCCTCAATCACTTGGTAAATAATGATATATCCATCTAACGGTAATCCACGCAATGAAGGTTTTATATAAGCATAACTGCGTCCCATTTCAGGGAAATTCGCTAAATTATGGCACTTTCTATTAAACTCTTTAAATAATTTTTCTCCTGCTTCAAGATTTCGTACAAGAAAATAATCAGCAATTTGATTTAAATCTCTAGTTGCAGAAGGTGAAATGATATAATTACTCATTCCTGTATTCCCGTGCTTTTTGAAATCTTTCTAATATTTCCATCACTACAGTTTCACCATCCAAACCTTCACCACGTTCTAATTCTGCAATAGCAACATCAACTTTTTGACGGGTTTCTTCTATCCATTGAGAATATTCAGTATTTAATTTTTCTAACAGTCGAAATGCTATGTCAACAACTTCTTCGGGATTTTTATATTTCCCTGTAGCCATTTGTGCTTGAATAAATTGCTCGTGTTCCGGTTTGAGTTGAATATTCATATTTTCTACCTTTATATAATTAATACCATTATTCTAACTCCAGCAACTTCAGTAGATTATTACCAGCTATTTATTCTAGAGAGTATTCTTATTTATAAGCGCTTCCTAAATTAAAGATTCATCAAAATTCGCAATCTTTCCTCAACAGCAACAAGTATTTCTTCAGAAACAGCACCGAATTTTTTATCAAATCTTTCTATAGAAATGGAACGGACATCTTCGCATTTGATAAAACTTTGCATTTTCAACCCAGCTTGCGGTGGATTGACTTCAACATGAAAAGGAATTCCCTTATTTTTAGAAGTAATTGGTAATACAATTGCTAACCCAGATGAGCCTTGATTAAACAAATTCACTGATATAACTAAACAAGGACGTTTTCCAGCTTGTTCGTGTCCCCGTACAGGGTTTAAATCTATTAACCATACTTCCCCTCGCGATATTATAGTCAAGCTTCCTCCAATCCATCAGATAAAGTTTGCTCCCATAATTCTCTTTCTTCTAATTCTTCTAGCCAAGCTTTTGGATTATTTCGTAAACTTTCATAAGCTTTATTAGCTGCTTTTAAAAAATTACTATGATTTATTTCTTGACGATCGGCTTCAATTTCTGCGGCAATTTCTGACTCTGCATTAAATTTTTGTAATAGTCGAAATGCGATATCAACTACCTCTTCGGGATTTTTATATTTCCCTGTAGCCATTTGTGCTTGAATAAATTGTTCGTGTTCCGGTTTGAGTTGAATATTCATCTTTTCTACCTTTATCTAATTCCTACCATTATTCTAACTCCAGCAACTTTAATAATTCTCTCCATCTCTTACCTCAGCGCTCTCAGCGTCTAGTAAGGTTATTTATAATCAGTAATGTGAAAGTAAATTCAGTAACTTTCCTACCTATAATTTAAAAACCAACCTACAATTACAAATCATGACAACAGGAATCTGGATATTAGGCGATCAACTATATTCAACACAAGCAGCTTTACAAAATTGCAACAACCCCTCACAAATACCAATTATCCTTATTGAATCCTACTCCCACATCAAACAACTTAGATATCACAAGCAAAAACTGGTTTTAATCTGGTCATCGATGCGGCATTTTGCGGAACAATTGCGTCAACAAGGTTATTCGGTAACTTATAAAATAGCTGAAGATTTTCAAACTCCTCTTCTTACATGGGTAAAAGAAAATCAAATCTCCGAATTACGAATAATGTCTCCCAACGACAAACCTTTTCTACAAATAATCGAAAATTTAAAATTAGCTTGCGATATCAACTTAGTTCCCAACAATCATTTTTTATGGAGTGCAGAAGAATTCCATAACTGGGCTAAAAATCGCAAGCGTTTGTTAATGGAAGACTTTTATAGGGAAGGAAGAAGACGCTTCGATATATTAATGGAAGATGATAAACCAGTTGGGGGAAAATGGAATCTTGATAAAGAAAATCGCAAACCACCCAAAGCTAAATTAAATACTCCCGAACCTTTATGGTTTGAAGCAGATGAAATTACACAACAAGTCATTAAACAAATTGATTCCCTTGATATACCAACTTACGGATACATAAAAGAATTTCGTTGGGGAGTAACTCGTTCCCAAGCATTAGAAGTATTAAAATATTTCATAGATATTCGTTTACCAGATTTTGGTCCATATCAAGATGCGATGGTAACGGGAGAAGAAACAATGTGGCACGCAATGCTTTCTCCTTATTTAAATCTTGGTTTATTGCAACCTTTAGAAATCATTCAAGCAGCAGAAGCAGCGTATCACGAAAATAAACTTGCATTAAATAGCGTCGAAGGTTTCATCCGTCAGGTGTTGGGATGGAGAGAATATATGCACGGAATTTATCATCATGTTGATGCAGATTATCCCCAGCAGAATTGGTTTGAACACAACAAATCACTACCCGAATTTTTTTGGACAGGTGAAACCAAAATGAACTGTTTGCATCAAATATTAACCCAAGTAATGGATATGGGTTACGCTCATCATATTCAAAGATTGATGGTATTAAATAACTTTGGATTAATTGCTGGAATATCACCGCAAGAATTAGAAAACTGGTTTCACTCAGCATTCATCGACGCTTACGACTGGGTAATGCAAACCAACGTCATCGGTATGGGACAATATGCAGATGGTGGTTTACTCGCATCAAAACCCTATGCAGCATCCGCTAACTATATTAATAAGATGAGCGATTATTGTAAAAGTTGTTATTACCAGCATTCAAAACGCACCGGAGAAAAAGCTTGTCCCTTCAACTTCTTATATTGGGATTTTCTCAACCGACATCGAGACAAATTGAAATTTCAAGGAAGAATGAACTTTATATTGAAGAATCTTGATAAAATGTCCCCCGAAGAATTAGAAACGATTCATCAACAAGCAGAAGAAATAGAATAATTCGTAATTTATTGTTCGTAGTAAGCGATTTATCGCTCTCTTAAATCAAGGTACGACGACTCAAATAAATTGACATATTGGAATTAGGTAATGGGTAATAGAGGTTTGTGCTTTACAAATCAATTAGTCTTTTAACTTACACATTTCAAAACTTTTATCTGGCAAGAATTTAGGATTTTTAATAAAAATGTCTTAGCTTTATTAGTTGCGAAGTAACTTAATACCTTTCACCTTGATAATTTATTATTACACTTACCTATTACCCATAAATAAAGCCCGCTGATGCGGGCTATATAAAAACGGTTGGTAAACTGATTTTTATATGATTCTACTTACAGATCACCTTACTAACCTTTTCGGAAATAATTCAAGCAAATTTAATATATGTTTGCTTACTTGAGAAAAAGAATATTAACTTAAAATTTATTCCTGTGTAAAAACCGTTGCTCGCGTCTATTTTTCGGCTGTCTCCGCAATGGAACCACTTCGGCTTCGTTACTTTCCCGTGCAACTCGAATTAATAAAGATGTTGCAATCAATGTAGCAATTATCGAACTTCCGCCATAGCTAAAAAATGGTAAAGGTAAACCCGTGGTTGGTAAAACTCCACTGGCAACACCAATATTTATAAATGATTGTCCTGTAAGTAAAGTGGTAATACCAATTGCCGACAACCTGTATATAACACTTTTAGCTTTGAGAGCTACAATTAATCCTAAAGTTGCGAATACACCTAACATTACCAACAGCGTCACGCTGCCAACAAAACCGAATTCTTCAGCAAATACTGCAAAAATAAAGTCACTATCTTGAATTGGTAGCCAAGAAAGCTTTTGTTGCGAAAGTCCAAATCCAGAACCCCAAGTATTACCAGAACCTATTGCCAATAAACTTTGAATTAACTGATAACCTGTATTTTGAGGATCGTCCCAAGGATTCAAAAAAGAAATAATCCGCAAACGTTGATATTTATTAACAGTAACGCTCATCAACGCTAATATCACACCCGCAGCAGCGCTACCTCCCAAATATTTGTAAGGTAAACCACTAGCCAAAGCAATTAACCAGACAGTCATACCGCAAAGTGCAGTGGTACTCAAATTAGGTTGCGCGAGAATTCCTAACAATACAAAACCAAAAACCACCAACCAAGCAATGCGAATTCCCCAACTGAGTCTTTCCCAATTTCCAAAAACTCGCGCACTTTGCAATACTAAAAAGGGTTTGATAAATTCCGAAGGTTGGATTGGAAATCCTGCAATAGATAGCCAGCGACTCGTACCGTAAACCCCCCTAGTTCCCAAACCTGGAATTAAAGTCAGAATGATTAACCCCAAAAACAACATTAACAACCAATGGGATACGTTAATTACTTTGCGAAAGGGTAAATTTACAATGATATTGAAGAGAATCAAACCCAGAAATACAGTTATCAGTTGACGCTTGAAAAAGTAAAGCCCATCACCATGCTTAACGTCAGCCACCGGGTAAGAAGCCGAAAACAACACCGCTAAACCTACGAATAGCCAAACCAACGTCAACCAGCGTAACAAGCGGGCTTCTAATGCCCAACTGGATACAGTTTCATCAAGAAATGGAATCAGACGGCTTAATTTCAATTTCACAGCGATTTAGTAATTAGTGGTTTTTGGTTTCGGGTTGTTTAGTTTATAACCCGACTTTGGTAGATTCTAATTGGCAATGAGTAGTTTCGCATAGATGTATCCGCTTCATTTATCTTAAGAATTGGGAATTGGGGATGGGTAATTGGGAAAATACCTGGCAATTGAATATGTCGCACAAGCGCGGTGAACGCGGCTACACAGGCGAAACCCACTGTGGCAGGGGTTGAATGGTAGGGTGTGTTATGGCGCGATCGCTAATTTTGATTGTGACGAAATATATTTGTTTCGCGGCTAACGCACCATTTTCTGTATGGCTCTAAATTGAATGGTGCGTTGCGCGTTCGCGACAACACACCCTACTAGTTAGCAATACGGCACCGTTTTATTGTTCTGAATTTAACGATATGTTGCTAATTCGTTCTACAAAGCGTTCCGAATACTTCCATCGGGCATCATAGTATCTTTGAAAAAAGTGGTAGGTTGGGTTAAAGGCGCACGAATATTTGTGGTGTACGAAAAGTATAAATGCGCCGTAACCCAACATTAATGCAACACCGTTTTATACAACATCATCTAAGATCGATTTTGGAATAAAGCATATTGTTTGTTGGGTATTAAATATTGTTTTATATTGAATTAATTGGTTTAGCTTTCCAGATTATGTTGGGTTGATGTTGGGTTTCGTTCCTCAACCCAACCTACAAATTACCAATTACCATTCACGCGGAGCGTGCGGGCGTATACCAATCACCTCCCCAATCTATTCTCAATTCCTTCACAACCACCGGGAATTGTTTTTCTACTTTCTTCACCGCACCAAGAACAACAATAATAACGGTTGGGTTCTGACATTCTTTTAACATTAGAAAAGTTAGCGTTTTCTACTACTGCACCCGTGCGCTCTCCTGTTCTATAATCAGGTCTATGCAAACGATTGCGGGGTGATGCTGCTGCTAAGGAACCGTAAAAGAGTTTAGTTGCGTTTAAGTCGGCTTCTGATAAGTTGGATTCGTATAATATGGCGCGACAAAGGTTGGCTTTTACTAAGTCGCAATTACTTAAGTTAGCGCGTACTAAATTAGCTTCACTCAAATCCGTCCACCGTAAATCTGTACCGGAAAGGTTCGCACTTGCGAGCATCACACCTAAGTCAATTACGCGCACTCCTAAAACTAAATCTTCTTCGTAGCCTCCATTACCATCAAAAATAGCTCTACCTAAATGTCCGTCACGTTTTAATGGTGTTAATAATTTGGAACGCGATAAAAAGCGAATAATTTTGGCTTTACCAACTGAATCAACGCTGCTTAAAATAGCTGCGGTACGCCCTTCTGCAAGCAATCTTTCTTGAGGCCAATCTTCTAATAAACCTTCTTCATCTAATACTAAATCGGAAATGCCTTGAAAATATGTGTCGATTGTCTGCTGTTGGGTAATATTATTTTGCTGAATTGTCAGTAGGTTTTGCTGAATTGTTAAATCTTTGGAGATTACATACTGTCGCCAAGCAATATAAACCGCGATTACGGCGATCAGAATTTGTCCCAAAGCGCCAAACCAATCGGCTAAGGTTCCCGAAACATCCCAATCAATTTTGCCCGGAATGAATTTGATTAAGCCAGCAATTGCGACGACTATACCCAAAAATCCAATAATCAACGCTCGCTGTTTGGGTGTCAACAGTTCTGTTATTGTAACTTTTAACCAAGGCAATAGTATTATTGCTGATAACAATAAAGTAACTGCGGTTCCAGCAATCCCAATCAGTGGTTGATTTATGGCTATTCCGAGAACTGTAACTAAAATTGATAATAAAGTAATCAATAATGCCCGTGGTTTGACAGGCACGGTGGTAGAATTGTCCTCCGAAAACGAGGAACGGGCTTGTTGTAAAGCACTCGTGTTTTGCTGCGACTGCACTGCGGCGATCGCGGAGTTGACTTGCTGAGCGGTAAGCCCGTTGGGTAAACTGCTTGTACCGCCGACATTATCAAATTCATCCGGTTGCCATTTGTTTTCGGATGCAGTTTGCTGGCTCTGAGACTGCGATGAGTGGGAGTTTGATTCAATTGACATGATTATATTTCGGCATCAGCAGTTCTAAATGGTACGTTGTGAATGCAAAAAAAGTAGTTTTATCATCAACATCATAAAGTAATATTATTTACATTTATATCAAATAATTTTTCAATTTTTCGATGTTAATAATTTATTGTGAGACTGTAATCCAATTTACTTGTTACTAATTAAAATCATTTTTAAAATTATTGTCTTACTTGACTTTAATATCAAATTAATTAAAATTGGATGATTTTTAGTCATTCTGTTACACTTAGTCAAATTTTAATCTACTTTAAATAATTAGTTATTCCGATGTGACTATAATTACTTGAAATCGGATTATTAAGGTTTTTGCAGTCTATAACAATACAGTATTATCATTAATAAAATATCAAACTAATATATTGCAGCTACATTATATGATATAATCTCGCTGGATTTAAAAATAAAAAAACATTTGATAAAAATAAATTAATAAATCAATTCGTTTTTCTAGATACTTGTTAAAAAAAAGAAAAAACTGTATTGTAAAATCTATGATTTCTATGGATGCGATATGGCATTTTGGAGCCGTTTTGTTGCAAGCGGGTTAACTACTTTCGTGATATTTGGTTGTAGTAACTCGGCAGAATCAATGAGACAGGATAGCAAAATGGTGCAAGAAACCAATGTTGCTCGGTTACTGACACAAGCCTCTGAAATAAACCAGGCAGAATTTTTTGTTCAAGCAAATAAATTTTTAGAAGCAAATCGTTATGAAGATGCCGTTGCTGCTTACGATAAAGTGGTTATAGCTGCGCCTAATAACGTCGAAGCTTGGATTAACAGGGGAAATGCTTTATCAGCAATGCAGCAATACGGGCAAGCTTTGTCATCTTACGATAGAGCGATCGCCATACAGCCGAAAAGAGATGAAGCATGGTACAACCGAGGAAATGCTCTATCAGCGATGCGGCTTTACCAAGAAGCAGTAATATCTTACGACAAAGCCATTGCGATCGAACCCGACAAATACGAAGCTTGGATTAATCGAGGCATTGCCTTAACCGATTTGCAGCGTTATTCCCAAGCTTTAGCATCTTACGACAAAGCGATCGCCATCGAACCCAACAAGCATCAAGCATATTACAACAAAGCCTGTACCTATGCTTTACAGAAAAATACTTCCGAGGCAATTAGCAATCTGCAAAAAGCCATGAAACTAGTTCCAGGTAAGTACGAAAAACTAGCAAAAACCGATCCAGATTTTGCCAAAGTTCGCAACACCAAACAGTTTCAAGATTTACTTTATTAAATAATTGAGAATTGGGCATAGGGCATTGTTAACTTATAACTCCTAACTCCTTCTGCCCATCCCCCCATCTCCCCCTCTCCTCATCCCCTCTCCCACTGTGTATAAAAAAGAGGAAAAGATAGTTTAAATTTGTGAATAAATAATATATAAAATTACTTTTATTTATGGTTACGATCGGTTAATAAACCGTAATTTTTAAAAGTATGTATTCTCAAGCTAAATATACAGATTCAACTATCGATGAATATCTGCAATTTGATTTAGAAAGTATAGTTCGTCATGAATATCTTGCAGGGCAGATTTATCCCGTACTGGGAGATTCTCATAATTTAAAAATTATTGCTGAAAATTTATTTGCAAGGTTGCGTACTCATTTATACGGTACTGATTGTCATGTTTTTGCATCTGATATGAAAATAAGAATTGAACCGACAAATGCTTTTTATTATCCAGAAGTATCGGTAGTTCGCGATACCCAAGATAGAGAAGTATATTTTAAAACTTCTCCTTGTTTAATTGCCGAAGTAATTTCACCAATTACAGAGCGTATCGATCGTAACGAAAAGTTATTGAATTATCGACAATTACCAAGTTTACAAGAATATATTTTAGTTCATCAATCAGAAATAAAAGTAGAAATTTATCATAAAGTTTATCGAAATAACTGGTTACTAGAAACTTTAACTCAAGATAGTACTTTGAAGCTACAATCGGTTAACGTGGAAATTACAATGGCAGAAATCTATGAAGACGTAGAATTTTAGTGAGACAATTATCAATTATCAATTATCAATTATCAATTATCAATAATTAGGACTTACTGGCGAACAACGTAATTATAATCATGGCGAGGAAGCAATCCCAAAACATAGGAAATTCCGCGATCGTGGATATAAGTTCCGATCGCGTTTTTATCTATCCAAAATGGTGATGTTGGGTTACGACACGATAGTTAAAGATTCTGGTAACAATCAAATTTAGTTTTCGTGTCTAACCCAACCTACTGACTTCAGGTGATAACTGGTAACTAGTAACTGGTAACTGGTAACTGTTTAAACTGATTATGAAAAAACTTTTAATAACCGGCGCAAGCGGGTTTCTAGGATGGCATTTGTGTCAATTAGCAATTGAATGGGATGTATATGGAACTTATTTTTCTCATAGCTTGGAAATTCCGGGAATCAAACTTATAAAACTTGATTTAACTGATTTTACGGAACTTAAAAGAATATTTCAAGAAATACAGCCATCAGCAGTTATTCACACCGCAGCGCTATCTCAACCGAATTATTGTCAAACTCATGTAGAAGAATCGCTGTTAATTAACGTTACAGCCTCATTGAATATTGCGGAATTATGTGCTGTAAATTCAATTCCTTACGTTTTTACTTCAACCGATTTAGTGTTTGATGGTAGCTCCCGTTTTTACAAAGAAACAGACAGCGTAAATCCGGTAAATATTTACGGCGAACACAAAGTTATGGCAGAAATTGGCATATTGGAACGTTATCCCCAAGCTGCCATTTGCCGAATGCCTTTAATGTTTGGTAATGCAACGCCTACAGCAACTAGTTTTCTACAATCATTTCTTAAAACGCTTCAAGAAGGAAAAGAATTAAAGTTATTTGTAGACGAATTCCGCACCCCAGTAAATGGAAAAACCGCTGCCCAAGGATTATTGTTAGCTGTAGAGAAAGTTTCGGGAATCATTCATTTAGGTGGAAAAGAAAGAATTTCGCGTTATGATTTCGGTCGTTTATTAGTAGAAATATTTGAAATTCCTGCTGCAAAAATAAAAAAAAGCCAACAACAAGATGTCAAAATGGCAGCACCAAGACCTAGTGATGTATCTTTAGATAGTTCTAAAGCGTTTGAATTAGGTTATAAACCTTTAACTTTACGAGAACAATTATTAGAGGTTAAAGGTTAGGAGTTACCACTAACCAGTTAAATTCTATCCCAATGCCCTATCTTGTATCTTGAGGCTGAATTAAACGGGCATGCTAGTACTGCTGCGGATGCGAGGGAAACGATGAAATCCTCAATGCAATTAAGTCAAGAAGCTAGATGCTATAGATTAACCTTGTCCTCCAACTTTAAAAAAGAACGCGATTATCAACATACGTAAAGAAAATGGGGAGATGGGAGAGAACTCAATAGGTAACTGGTAATTGTTCAAGAATTCTATTTATCAATATCGGGTTACAAACACCACAGATTCCGAGAATGTTTTATCAATAGTTGAGGAAGCAACTTTTTTATTTTACTCAGTTATATAAACATAAACTTGATGTAGGTAGAGTTTGTCTAACTTTTCTCCATTTGAAGTTTTGACATTTACACGTCGATTTAATTTGCTAAACCCAGTTATTTCCCCTTTAGTTATTGTTTTTGTTTCATTCTCAACGTAATTTCTTACTTCAACTTGGTAGCCAATAAGTTTTTCAAAATCAATATCTTCATCCTTATCTAGGAGAAATGCATCTTTATACATATCATCTATGATTGATTCTAATGGTTTCGGCAGTCCTAACTTCTTGAATAATTTAGTATTATATATAGCTTCATCCCAATTTTTTGCTTCTTTTAGCTGCTCTACTGTCAAATTCTCCGCAGCTTTCAAATTAGTTAATAGCAAATTAGCATTAGTTAGTTTTGCTTCAGAAAAATCTGTAGTATACCATATTTCGCGTTGATAAGCAGGGCTTAACTCATCATCAACTACTTCTGTTTTAAAATTCAAATCAATTTCTTCTTCGTACCATGTTTTTGCATTTACAAGTATTGCATTACTTAAGTCAGTATTTATAAAGTTTGTATTTTGTATATATGACTTTTCAAGATTAGCCCCGCAGAGATTGGCATTGGTAAAATTAGCGCCATTGAGGCTAGCTTCACTAAAATTAGCCCCGCAGAGATTGGCATTTGTAAAATTAGCACCATTAAGGTTAACGCCATTGAGATTAACGCCATTGAGATCAATACCACTAAGGTTGGCAGTTTTTAATAAAATTTGTAAAAGCTCAGCATCATGTAGAAAATGTAAAATTCTATTTTGACGTTTTATATCATTTTCTAGCCTTCGTAATATTGTTACTGTTCTTATACGTGCTATGTCTCGTACAGAATTATCTTCATAATTGTTTCCGTTTTCACTATAAAATAATTCAGACCGACTTCTCTTATTAACTAAAATTACTGCCATACTGTCAATATAAGCCTGAAAAGCCTCTTCACGTAAATTAGCTTCGGCAATATCTTTTTCAACAGACGCTCGTTTTTCAGCTTGTTCTTTTTCAACAGACGCTCGTTTTTCAGCTTGTTCTTTTTCAACAGACGTTCGTTTTTCAGCTTGTTCTTTTTCAACAGACGCTTGTTTTTCCGATCGTCGTTGTTCGCTAGTTTGAAACTGAAATAAAACGATTGGAATTGCCAAGGTACCAGCTAACCCTAACCAATCCCACAGTGTCTTACCTGATTGAAAATATTCAGTTTCAGTTTTCTTAATACTAATAATTTTTCCGTCTTTTATTGTTGTTTCTATACTTTTTGATTTATTTGAATCTTCTCCAAAACCACTCCAATTAAACTGGTAGAGAACAGGGATACTAATAACGCTTATAAGTAGCACTAAAAGTACCTTAATTTGCAAGGACTTAAAAATATTTTTACTCGTTTTCATGAAATACGAAAAAGCATCACCCTTTTAATACATGGGTAAAAAAGTTTATTCCGTAAAATCTACAAATATAAATTAACAATTTCAAACAATTTACCAGCTGATATTCAACCAAAGTAGGTGATGCTGAAACCGGCGTTATATAGTATCGCGCAACGGTGACTACTATCTAATACAATACGATCGCTTCAATCCATATTAACTTTTGCAATTACAACATAACTTTTTTTAAACTCAAATCACATTCGTAATCTCCATAGTTTCTAACACCATCCATACTACAAATAATCCATACATCCCTAGCAATACCACGCATTCTTTTATTTCTGATTTTGGATTTTAGATTTTAACAACGGATGCGTTTGTTTTAGATTTTGGATTAAAGGAGTTAGGAATTGGGCATGGGGCATGGGGCATTAGTCATCGGGAAACAAGATTAAGTAGTGCGAGCATCTTGCTCGCTGGTCATTTCCGATAAACCCAGAGCCTTAGCAACGCGCAAGCTTACGGGAATATCGATATCGGCAAGGGATAGAACCTCTTCATCATGTAAAATTTCTTGAGGTTTACCGTCTGCAACAATTTCACCGTCAATCAAAACCAATATGCGA
This sequence comes from uncultured cyanobacterium, assembly GCA_963740315.1. GTDB lineage: Bacteria > Cyanobacteriota > Cyanobacteriia > Cyanobacteriales > Nostocaceae > Rivularia. Next base: position 467,718 of record CAVUDP010000001.1, on the reverse strand, counting down.
TCGGCACATTTCACCAGGATATCAATATCTTGCTCGACAATTATCTGAGTTTTATTACCGCATAACTCACTTACAATACTTTTAACCTGCGCTTGTCCCGAAGCATCTAATTTATCGATGACGCTATCTATAGATACGTATTCTAAAAACCCGACTTCTGAGCCTAAAAATTAGGGGTGCGCTATTTAAGCCGTGTGGTACTAGTTAAGTCGAATGTAGTATTCGGGTGGCAAATTTAATAAAATAATTTTCTCAATTTTCAAATAAAAAAAACTAAAGTCAGAAGCTAGAAAAATGAATCTCTAAATTCTGACTTACGTAGTCTATGTAATTTTAATCAAAAATCCGACAAAGGCTAATTACTTCAAATCTATATTAACTTTATTCACAACCAGGTCCTACACATTTAACTGACTTCACAGCTTCAACCTCATTTCTGACAAACAGATTAAATTTAGGTTGAGAAACATAAAGTTGGTAAACGGACAATATCAGCAATACACTAACTATTTGTATCACTGATGGAGCCAATACAAACCCCATTATTAAAAGTATTGCTCCGGTAAAAAGTACTGCAATACGATAGACTTCCTCGGCTATTTTTAACCCCAGCCAGATAGTAGCTAACGCAAGAATAAATAGCACCAGGTAAATTGCAAGCATTTTTATCTCCTAAATTTAAAATTTATAATCATCTATCGCTCTACTAGAATAACAATTCTTTTAGGGTTATATGACAATTGTTTTACAATTCTAAATATCAATCTCTAAAATATTTAATAAATACAAAAAACTTCTTTCAATACCTTACTTAACATTTATTCAAATTATTCCTGTTTTAATCTGATGTCATGTATAACGTCAACTCGATATAAGTCATTCCAATGGTTTTGGACTTTATATTGGCAGGGATCGATAAGCAGGTAACGGGAATGAAAGCTTTGGGTTATCTGCTTAATTAGTGGTTTTTAGGTATCGGATAAACTTTAGTCATCAATTAAAGGCTGCGATCGCAAAACAATGTTTGTAATTATTCTCTGGAGAAAGCATTGTCCCCTTAGTAAAATAGATATATCTAATCAAACTTGATTCAACCAATGAAGGTCTGTAGAGATAATATAGTGAAAGCCGTAATAGACAGTTACGTGAATTGAATGTAATCGTCCGCATCATAGACTAAGAATTAACCGAGAAAATCATCAACTGGCGCTGAAAGCTTAAAAATCGCATATGCCGTCGCAATGGCGGTAAAGTTACAAGCTTTTACGCTATCTAGATACAGACTTTTGTTTGGAATAATAAACCAAAATTGTAAAGACAACTTTCAATGCCTTCACCTATAAAACGTTATACGAGCATTAGTCAATTAATAAAACCCGATCCAATCGATCTGGATAACTTCAATATGTAAATAGTGTACTTTCAAAGAGACTTATCATCTTTATTTAGCTACAAATCTAATAAGACTAATAGTACCGAAAATAAGCTTTAAATATATACTCCTAAAGTGGTATATCGAGTTATTTATCGGCTGCGATATTACTTTTAGGGTATTTAAACTTATTTTGCTTAGGAGAAAAAATCTGAATGTTTGCGATCTAACTATCTGTGCGATAGCATTTAACTATATTTAGATAGAATTACTTATTTAAAAATATTCTTCAAAATTGCCGTAATTCATTGATAAAAAGCAATAAAGCCTATATTAAAGCTACCACACCTACAGGAGAACCCGAACCGAAGCGCAATCTCAAAACTCCGATAACAAGAGTGATTCCAATCGGAGGTAACTGTTCCAAATTAGTTAAATTCTCCAATACGATGCGTGGTTTTTCCAACACTAAGCGATTTATAGTAAAATTTGTATCTTTACCTGCATCTACACCTCCCGTATCGATTCCAATTCCCGCAATATTTCTTTTTTGAATTAATAACTCAGTTGCGTCAACACCGAAACCTGGGAAATGCATTGTTTCTCGAATATCTTGATTAAAAAATGCTTTGCGATCGCTCCACTTTTCTTGCCAACCAGTTCTTAACAACACCACACACCCACTTTTGATTTCTCCGTATTGATTTTCCCAAGCTTCGATATCAGCAATACTCAGAACATAATCTGGATTTACCGTTACATTCGGTTGAATGTCTATTACCACCGCAGGTACAACCAAAGAATCGGCGGGATATTCCTCTATTGCCGCACCATCTTTATGAAAACTTATCGGCGCGTTAATATGGGTAGCACTATGTTCGCCCATTGACAACTGACGTAAATAATAACCATCTTTTTGTAACTCAGCCACCGTTTCAAATTTTATATTTGGATCGCCTTGCCACTGAGGAATATTTGGATCGATAACATGACTTAAATGAACAACGCGAGAATAAGAAATTCGATGTTGTTTATATTTTGGTTTATATTTTAAATTTTTTTCTTGTAGGCTAGGCATCCAGGTTAACTCTTCTGTAGAGGTAATCCGCGTTAACCTTTCTAAAGTAGCTTCCATAATTGCACTACTTTGCCCGCTAACAGTAAACACCAAAGCTTCACGATAAACCCGTTGTGCTGCATGATGACTGTAATTAGCAGCCCCACTAGAAACAGTCACCGCCGCATGAGCTATTCTTGTTGTTAAATCAATTGCCCAAGCTCTCAATTGCAGCTTTTGCGTAAATTCTACCTGTTGCTGCCTTGTCTGAGCGATCGCACTACGACAGCTATTTAATTCTGCTTGGAGAGATTTGAAAGCATCGTCAATAAAAGATAGTGACTTTTTCTTAAATGCTGCTTGAATAACATCTAAACCTGCCTCAGCGCATCCAAAAACCAGAAAAGTTGCCTTGAGAAGATTCTTGCGATCGTTTTCATGTATCCAGCCCGGTGGTTTAATAAAAACTACAAATTCTTCAGGTAGAAACCAGCGGTTTAAAGTCGCAGAAACAGTATTTGTTGAATTCATCGCCGCCAATTTTGCGGGGGGAGTAAAAGTTATTTCACCTCCACTTGAAGATTGCGTATTTTGAAAAGGCGCAATTCCAAAAACAGCACTCCCATCAGGTAAAGTCGCCGCAACAACAAACTCTTGAAAAAATCCAAATCCCGTTACCCAAGGTACAACACCATTAAACTGATAGCCTCCAGCTACCGATTCAGCCGTAATTATCGGCTCACCTCCACGGCGTAAATGAGAAAAACCAATACCTAATAAAACTTCCCCACTACCCATACGCGGTAGATATTCTTGTTGAAGCGTATTATTCCCAGCAACCAACATCCCCGCAGCACTTTGATGTTGTGTTTGTAAAAAAGCTAAAGCACCGGAATATCTAGCTACTAATTCTTGAAAATTACCATAATCAACTTCGCTAACATCCTTACCACCCAACCTGACGGGAACCTTCAACGCCAGCAAATTCAAATTTCCCAAACCTAACAAAGCCTCAAACAAAGCATCCGGCGATTCATCTATCTCGTTAGCCTTTGATGCAATTTCTACCAAATAAGATTTAGCCGTATTTAAAAAATCAGGAATATTCTGTAAAGACACTTTTGTAAAAGAATGTATAGCGCCGTAGTTTAACTATATTAACCTAAATTTTACACCGTCCGAAGAGAAGGGGAGATAGGGTTCGGGGGAAGATAATTATTAACTGGTTACTGCTTACTGCTTACTGGTTACTGAAATAGAGAATCCCCCGAACCCTATATACTCCAAAGTTCGGGGGAAGTTCAAATGTTGCAGCAAAAAGTGAATTATTATTTAAGTTAACACCCTATAGCTTAACTTTCAGCTAAGAAGAGGTTAAATTTAGTTTAAGACAACAGGAAAATTACGCAGCAAAGAGAATTTCCTTTTGCTGTAGCCGTATATCGCGCAATATAAAAATATGCTTAAGAAAGGCATCTGCCATTGGTTAGTTCACCAACTTAAGCTTCATGTTTTCAAATCTTACACTTTAACGATCTGATTTAGATCGGGGTCTTCACCCCTTATTTTCTTTCTAGAAAGACTTTTAATCTTGCAGATGGTAAAAATGGATCGCCGGAGTTAGGCATTGGGGGCATGGTAAAAAGGTTAAAGGTTAAAGGTTAAAAAGGTCTGCATGTCAAAGGTGTAATAACTCCTTCCCCTTGTCCCCTTGTCCCCTTGTCTCCCCATCCCCCCATCTCCCCCATCTCCCTACTCCCTACTATTCCTCAAAAAGCTTCGTAGGATAAATCGGAATACTCTTGCTTTTTTGTTGAGATTCGGTATTAGAGCGGGGACGAAATTCTACAACGTTGCTTTTAATAGTAATGTCGTAGTTGCCGAAAAAGTCGTGTCCTAACAGTCCATTTTCTAATTCCGAACCAGCGATCGCGACGGGGACTTTCTTGACTTTGACACCACCGGCTTCAATGGAATCAACATAACCGATGGGAAATTCTACGGATTGAGCGGAAGCAGTATTTGCTTTTGCTTTGCCGACGGTAGAAACATTAAGTAGGCTAGCCATTTGCTGGGTAATTACGGTACCGCTAGCGCCTGTATCGACAATCATCTCAAATTGCCGTTTGTCATTAAAAGTAACATTGATAATTGGTGTACCCCCAATCCGTCGTTTGATAGGGACGCTAAATACCATAGCTTGACGACTATCCCTTATGGGTACGGCAGCGTATACTTCTTTTGGCTCAATGGGTTTTGGCTGAATGGGTATCGGTATGGCTTGACGTGGCGCTGGAGTTGGTTGTGGTGGTTGCGGCGGCGGTAATTCCTGCGGTACGGCAGCTTGTTGAGATTGTAAATTTTGCTGTAATATTTTTTGTACTGAGTCAGGAACCTGGATTTTTTGACTGCGTGCGATCGATTCTTTGAGCGGAGGTACCGTTACCACTACTCTTTGCGGTTCCGGTTCGGGTTGGGGTTGTCCAAGAGCAACAGATTTTTCTGAAGCATAATCAAAATGGCGCTGATATTCCTTGACTTTTACTTTGGCGATCGGGTAATAGCGGCTTTGGGGCTGAACGGATTTCATCAAGTTAATCGCATCTTGATAATAATCAGCCACTAATTCCCAATCCTCTGGCGATCGAGCAGATTGACTTATACTAAAACCACCTGCTGCTTTGTCCAATCCCATTTCAAAGGAAGTTGGTTCCACAGCTTTTTTATCGTTTTCAATGGAAAGCGGTTTTTTTGTGGATGTTAATGCAGATGATGGATCGACTACGGGAGAAGCAATCAGCGATGATTGCTGCGTGGGGTTCTGGGAAATTTTAGCAGTTTTTTGTTCTTTGCTACAGGAAACACCAACTACAGCTAGTGCGCTCCATAGTAGAATCAACGCTGCACGGGAAAACAAAGGCTCAAGCATCATAATTTTGATTTTACCAAGCCCTTGGGGGCAAAAATCTACTTTTAAGTTTTATTTATTTAACATTCAACAAGCACTACTATCTGCCCGATTTTACCAGTCGCGGGAAGTATCTTTAAAGTTAAAAGTTTGATTTCTCATCGCTGGTACTAGATGCACTCTATATATAACTATTTTAATCCGCACCAGAGTAAGCAGCTGAGGCTGGGCAACTCCAAAAGGGTCAATTTAATTTATTTGTTGAGTATAAATAACCTTCGTTCGGGTTTCTCCTTTATTAATCATAAGTATAAAAAATAAAAAATCCGTTTTGAATTAACTCGTGGGATAATTGTTTCTCGCGCCTAATAGCTAATTTAATTATTTTATCGTTGCTTTATCGTTTTATTGCTTATGCATCTGTTTGACGAAACACCAGCTCTACTTGTCCTAGCAGATGGAACCAGCTATCACGGCTGGTCTTTCGGTGCTACCGGCACCGCTATAGGAGAAGTAGTTTTTAATACCGGCATGACAGGATATCAAGAAGTGATGACCGACCCCAGTTATTGCGGTCAAATCATCGTGTTTACCTATCCGGAACTAGGAAATACTGGTGTCAACCCAGAGGATGCCGAGTCAGATAAACCCCATTTAAGAGCTTGTATAGCCCGCAATATTTGTTATCGTCCGAGCAACTGGCGAGCAACTCAATCTTTACCCGACTATTTAAAAGAGCATCAGATACCGGGAATTTATGGTATTGATACTCGCGCTTTAACTCGTAGAATCCGTAACCTGGGAGCCATGAACGCCGGTGTTTCTACTGAAATATTAGACCCAAATGAATTGTTAGAACAGGTAAATGCAGCTCCATCGATGAGCGGATTAAACCTAGTGAATGAGGTAACAACTTCACAAACCTACGAATGGTCCGAACCGACTATTAAAGTATGGGAATTTAATACGGACTCTAATTTAACCGATTCAGAAGAAAAATTTACCGTTGTAGCTTTAGATTTTGGCGTTAAACGCAATATATTACGGCGTTTAGCCAGTCATGGTTGTCGGGTAATTGTCGTTCCAGCAGATACTCCAACCCCAGAGATACTTAAACATAACCCAGACGGAATTTTTCTTTCTAACGGACCTGGAGATCCCAGCGCCGTTACCGAAGGAGTTGAAACAGCCAAAGCATTACTCAAATCTGATAAGCCCATATTTGGTATTTGCATGGGACACCAAATTTTGGGTCAAGCCTTGGGAGCGCAAACCTATAAACTTAAATTTGGTCATCGCGGTTTAAATCAGCCAGCAGGCTTGAAGGAACGAATCGAAATCACTTCTCAAAACCATAGCTTTGCGATCGATCCGGATTCTTTACCTCATAACGACGTAGATATTAGCCACTTCAACTTAAATGACAGCACCGTTGCTGGAGTGAAACATAAATCCCTACCAGTTTTCTCGGTACAATATCATCCAGAAGCTTCTCCAGGTCCTCACGATGCGGATTACCTATTTGAGCATTTTGTGCAAGCAATGCGAACAGCTCGTCAAGCAATTACTGCTCAACTAAGGTAAAAATAGGAAAATTTTGAAATTGGAGCATTAATTATTTTATTAAAAATTAAAGTTCCACTATCAAAATCCGTTCTCTTTTTATTGAGTAGCGGTTAAAGTAGACAACAGACACAAAAAACATCTATACTTGAGCGTTTGCTTTCACCATGAGGAGGGAATTATTGCTGAGCCATTAAATCTAACCGTTAGCCTGCGAGGTACTCGTGAAGTCCGGGATAACTATCAGCTATTCCGCCTCACAGGTTTGTTAGACGCATTTTCCGAGCCGACATTTCGTAAGGTACTTAGTAGTAAAATCGATGAAGGTCCAAAACACGTGATTCTGGATCTTTCGCAAATTGACTTTGTAGATAGTTCCGGTTTAGGAGCTTTAGTACAATTAGCCAAACAGTCTCAAACCGCTAAAGGTACCTTTCAAATCGTTACTAATGCCCGCGTTACTCAGACAGTCAAGCTCGTGCGCTTGGAAAAGTTTCTTGCCTTGCAAACTTCAGTTGATAAGGCTTTAGAAAACATCAAGTCGTCTTGACGGACAAAAAATAAGCTATCCAATATTCAAATCTGGATAGCTTAATTTTTATATAGTAGGGAATGCCGGTAGATTTTTTTCTTTCTTAATTCTGGTAATATTAAAGTGAGTATTTGATTTTTGAGTAATAACTGTTCCACAAAAATTTTTTTCTCCATATTTTTTCGTTTAGCAAAATTAATTTATTATAGATAATGTCTTTTTTGGTTCGCTTTTATTAGCGTAAATAAAAGTTAAAATCAATGCAATTAACTTGAAATAACAAGCTAAAATTATCAAGCAACTTTTGTAGTAAATAACGGCAATAAGCGTGAATCAACATAAAAACGAGCAGGTACTAGCCCAACTCCTCAAAATCATTACCTCCCGATAATTATTAACCATTATATTTGGGATTAAGTTGTGAAATCAAAGGAGGAGGATCTTTTAAATGCAAGTTCTGATGTGCCCAAGGTACAGAATGATTTTCATGAATTAAGACTAAATGTAGAACAATTGTTCCCAAAACTTTCCGTGTCGCAACTCCAGCAACTTTCTCCTACCGCTCTTGCTTATTTAGGCGACGCAGTTTACGAACTGTATATCAGGAGATATTATTTGTTACCACCCCAACGAGTAAAAAATTATCATCGTTTGGTAGTGGCACAAGTAAGAGCCGAAAAGCAGGCGAAAATGTTAAACTTGCTCAGCCCGGATCTGAATAGCAATGAACTAGAAATTGTCCGTAGGGGTCGTAACGCCGCCACAGGTCGTCCCAAACGTGTAGATCCCCAAACATACCGACAGGCTACAAGCCTCGAAACTTTGATTGGCTATTTATATCTCACCAATATCGAACGATTAGCCGAACTTCTGCAAAAACTCACAATGGAGTAGTAGCAGAATATCTGAAATCTTCCGTTAAAACAAGGTGAGAGAAAAATGCTCTACATCTTAGCTCTACCAAATAACCATATGACAAACAAACCAAAAAAGATTATTAGTAACGACGAAAGCCGAAAACCTGTAAAAATCAAAGGTAAACGCTTTTCATCTCCATCTAATGGCAAATATAGGGATAGAAATCATAACTCTATAATTGATAAACCCCGTCAAAATCGTGATAATTTTGAAAATCCATCATCTACAGAAGATTCAGAAAATAGCGACTTAATTTACGGTCGTCATCCAGTTTTGAGTACTTTGGAAAATCAAGGTCGCCTCAACCGCGTTTGGATTACTTCTCGTTTACGCTACGATCACCGTTTTCATGATTTGCTTGTGCAAGCTAAAGGAAATGGCACAGTTATAGACGAAGTGGAACCGAGTCGTTTAGATCAAATTACTAAAAATGCTAATCATCAAGGAGTAGCCGCACAAATTGCTCCTTACGATTATTTTGATTTAAAGGATCTCATAGAAAAGGCAAAATCTGTTACTGATACGCCAGTAATAGTTGTTGCTGATAGTATTACCGATCCCCATAATTTAGGAGCAATTATTCGCACAGCTGAGTCAATCGGTGCCCAAGGTTTGGTGATCCCTCAGCGCAGGGCAGTTGGGATTACTTCTACAGTCATGAAAGTAGCGACTGGGGCTTTAGATAATTTTTCTGTGGCTAGAGTCGTTAATCTCAGCCGTGCTTTAGAAGAATTGAAAACCGCCGGTTTCTGGATTTACGGAACTGCTAGTTCTGTTGGCGAACCGATACATACGGTAAATTTTAACGGTCCACCAATTGTTTTAGTAGTTGGATCTGAAGGCGAAGGTCTAAGTATGCTGACACAAAAATGTTGCGATGTTCTAGTGTCAATTCCCTTGCAAGGAAAGACTCCCAGCCTCAATGCTTCAGTAGCAACGGGCATGGCACTGTATGAAATTTATCGTCAGCGCTGGAAGAACACGCTTTATTTAGAAAATTTGCAAAAAACCACTTCCTAAAACCGTATGTAAAAGAGTATAAAGAAGTGTAAAGGTAAAAAACCGAGAATATAGTTATTTAACAACTACCATCAACTTTAGTAATTAGCAAAAACCATGAACACAATTGGAAATACCTTCAAAGAATTCTTTACCAACATCTTTGATAACTTTGGCTTAGCTTGGTGGGTAGAGATTGCCACTCAAAATCCCAAGTGTACTTATTATTTCGGACCTTTTCTCAACGGTACAGAAGCGAAAGCGTCTGTAAAAGGCTATGTAGAAGACCTTGAACTCGAAGGAGCGCAAGGTATTAATGTTAATGTTAAGCGTTGTAAACCAAAAGTTTTAACTATTTCTGAAGACTTGGGGGAATGGTTTGACCGCAAAGTAAAGCCTGTCTTTAGCGGTCAAATGTAATCAAAAGCTTTCAGATAAAAGCTTTCTCTATCAGGCTCTTTGTGCTGAAAATGAAGTATAAGGTATGAAAAAGGAAGTTTATAATTGACTTTTTTCATACTTTATGCTTTATTTTGTTTTCACTTCGGTTGGGAACAAAAAAACAAATGGTTAGATATTGGAATCGGAGAAGAATTTTGTAGTCGCCCTCGTTAGTCCAAAATCCAAAATCCAAAATCTAAAATTGTATAGTTTGGGGATTATCCTTTAACCAGCAGTCAATATCGCTTAATACTTGATGGGGAATTTCCCACGGGAAGAGATGAGCGGTATTTGGGTAACAATGGGATTTACAGTTTTGCAAATGTTGGGAAGTTTCTAAGCTGCATTCAACCGTGATATGTCTATCTTCGGTACCCGCAAGTACTAAAGAAGGACATTGAATTTGGTTTAAGTCGCCAACTTTGTTATATCCAGCCCCGATCGCCGAATAAAGGGCGCGAGTTGCTTTATCGGAAGTTTGTAAATAAGCTGGTATCGCTTCCTTGGAAATATAACCGTAAGCAGTGGGAGTATGTTGCTGAATTAAGTAGCGAAAAAGAGAATGCTTTCCAAATGTATCGATATTCCACTGCCAATTAGGATTTACAACACTTAAAAGAGCAGCAATACCCGTGTAAAGATTATCTTGCCATGAAATAGGTGGATGATTGCCGCGAGGTCTTGCAGCTGTCGCCACTAAAATTAACCCGCTTATCCGTTGTGGAAGTCGTAGCGCCAACTCCATCGCCAAAATGCCACCAAGCGACCATCCTAATACCAGACATTTTTCAATTTGCAAGCGGTCTAGAAGAGCTTCTAAGTCGTTTAAATGGTCGGTCATCGCAAAATTTTCATTAAAACGGCTTTGACCGTATCCGCGTAAATCTGGAGCGATGGTTTGAAACGATGATGATAAATGATTGGTAAATACAGAAAGACTCGAACCAGAACCGGGATGTCCGTGCAGGCAGAGAATGGGGAAACCTTGTCCTTGAGTATAAACGTTGAGGTGCATTAGAGAGTTAGGAATATTGAGTTAGGAATATTGAGTTAGGAGTTAAGTAGTTAAACTTCTAGTTGTTCGCTGGTAACTGGTAACTGGTAACTGTTAACTGGTCACTGGTAACTGTTAACTGACTTATCTTTATATCCACCAGCGTAGGTGATAACGCACATCTGTCTGTAGGTAGTGTGAATTCCGAAAGCAACACCCGATACTTTGAAATCAGGGTTAAACATATTTATTCGATGACCGCGATCGCGAACTCCATCATCGATAATTAGCTGCATAACAATATCCCTTGCCGTGTGGGAACCGTAGCTGATATTTTCACCGGCAGTAACTTGCCATTTTCCGTAACGACTTAAACGTTTAAAAGGGTCGCTACCATCGCTACCGTTGTGACCGACTATACCTTTTGGTCCTTGGTCTTTAACATGATCCCTAGCAGCTCTCGACATTCCTTTTGAAGCAGTTACCGGAGGTACGGGGGAAACCGTTTTCAGATAGAGAATAGCTTCATCAACCGCTCTGACACCTTCTTGAGTTATTAAATAAACATTTTTAGAAATTTTGACTCGTTTACCTTCAAAGTTTTTTCTATAATCTTCCAATATAGCAGCATAGGCTTGAGGATTTGTCCGAGCCAGATTCATTTCGGCAATTACTCGTTGTTCTAAAACCGAAAGATTATTCTGCGTTACCGATTCAGGTGTTTTTAAAGGAGTTTCCGACAATTGTGGTGTTGGTGGTGTTGGTGGTATTGGTTTAATAATTTCGACAGCAGAACACCCAGCAAGTAGGCTAAAGGGGGCTACCCAATAAAGTATGCGACGTATCAACAACTTCATAAACCCATGAGAACGAAGTGTAAGTATATATCTAGTTTCACTACGGTAGCATCAGTTTCCCGATTGCGGACAGTAAAAAGTTATCTAAGTATGAGTTTATGTTACTTAATGTGTTAAAAATATGTTAGCAAAATTTTTTTAGAGGATGTTTGTCAGGTGATATTTACTTAATATCTCTCTACAAACATAAAAATTATAGATATTAAAAAACCAGGTTTTTTTAAACCGGGTTTGTAAATTATTATAAATGTTTTATAATTTCTGCAATTACGAATTACTGGTTACTAATTGTTCAACCTTAGAAAGAAATTCATGTTCTAAATAAGGCTTAGTTAAATAAGCATTTGCACCTAATGCCTCCGCAAGCTGACGATGTTTTTCTGCACTACGAGAAGTAAGAACAACTACAGGTAAATTAGCTAAATTAGTGCTTTGGCGCAAATTACTTAACAATTCAAAACCATTCATCCGAGGCATTTCTAAATCTGAAATCACTAACTTGACTTCTGGATGATGCTGTAATTTTTCTAAAGCTTCTATACCATTTTGAGCTTGTACTACATGATAGCCATATTTTTGCAAAGTTAAAGAAATAGTTTGCCGCAGACTAATTGCATCATCTACTACTAAAACTACTTTTGAAGTGTTGACTGATGATTTAACTTGATTTCCGGAAGAGATTTGAGGATTATTTGTAGATTTAGAAGCAGCAAGTAGCGCTTTGGATGTAATAATTTCTCCCGACATTTGCAAAGCTTTCTTACTTGAAGCCGCTGAGGGTAACGCCATATAATCAATTGATGCTTGCATTTCGCCAATGGATGGGAGCAAATTACCGTCAATTACTAGAATTAAATTACCATTAGCTAAACTGCTACAACCGTAAACATATTTTGGTGGAGCAATTGCTTGACCTAAAGGTCTAACTACTAGTTCCTGCTCGCCGATTATTTGGTCAATTTCTAAACCTAAAATTTGGTCGTTGTTGCGTAGTAACAGTATAGGATTTACGGTTTCATTTGTATTGTTAATCGTAGGTTGAATATTTAAAGAATTCTCACTCTTGAAGGGGCGATGATATTGCATTAAATCTGAAAGATTGAGCAGATTTACCATGCGTTTTTCTTTACCCGTATTCCAGTAAAGAACTTTTTTAGTTTCAAAATGTTTAATTTGATCGGGAGATGGAAGCAATATTTTCGCAATGCTGTCTAATAGCAGTGCATAAGCAGCACCTCCCGTTTGAACTATCATTAATTTTTCAGTAGTCATAGAAAAAGGAATTTTTAATACAAAAGTTGTTCCTTGCTGGGGTTGCGAGTAAACTGCAATCGAACCGTTGAGTGCTTCCAATTGAGTGCGAACAATATCCAACCCAATACCGCGCCCAGAAATATCAGTTACTTTACCAGCAGTCGAAAATCCTGGCGAAAATAAACAATCTAATAATTCTTCTTCCATCAAGCCCGAATCGTGTCTGCCAAATTCTTTATCTTGACGTAAAAGTCCTAATTCGATGGCTTTATTGCGAATTTTCTCAAAATTCAACCCTCCACCATCATCTCGAACTTCGATGACAGTTTGAGAACCTCGATTGTAAGCACAAATTTCGATTGAGCCTTGTTCTGATTTACCGCGATCGCGACGAATTTCTGGCGATTCAATACCATGATCGTAGGCGTTACGCACTAAATGTAATAATGGGTCGTAAAGCTTTTCAGCAATTGCTTTATCTACTAAAACGGAGCCGCCACTCAACCGCAATTCAACATTTTTACCGTGAATATTGGTAAGGTTTTGTACCATTTGAGGGAAGCGATTGAGAATATTACCCAGAGGCAACATTCTTGCTTCGACTAAATTATCAATAATACCAAGTGCTAATCGCTGTTTCTTATCGTGAACTTGAGCAGATTGCTGAATAATTACATCCGCTGATTCTAAAATTTCCTGTAATTGTGTTGCTTGTTCGCTAACTTCGTGTAACCCTAAATGAAACTCCGTGTAGTCATCCATTTCTAAAGAATCAAAGTCTACAGAAGCAAAATTTAGCGTATTTCGCGATCCTACTTTTTGATGATGTACGGGTAATTCCCGCAATCGTTCTAAAGATAGTTGATGTTTTTGAAGTTTTTCGGCTAATTGCTTAATTGTTTGTTTAAGCTGTTCATCGTGGGAAGTGCGGCGCTTTTGATAAATTAATAATTCTCCAGCTAAATAATTGAGACGCTGTAAACTTTCTACATCTACACGTACAAAAGAAGGTAATTTAGAAGTTCTAGCTGGAGCAGCCGGTTTCTTATCTATATGATTTTCAGTTGGCGTAACAGAATTAGCCGCAAATTGAATAATTGTCTCCGGAGAATCTTCATCATTGCTTATATCTAATAATTCAGATGTAGTCGATGTATTATCTATATTATTATTGGATTGAAATTCTGTTGTTTTTTCCTCAATAATATTCGACGCTAAAGTAGAATCTATTTCTTCTCCCCAGATTGCTTCTACCATATTTTCGGTTGGATTTGTAGCAATTTCACCATCAGATATGTTTTTAATTTCTAACAGTTTTTGTAATTTTGAACTATCAAGCCATTGTTTTTCTTCAACAGCAACAGGAGAATAATTTTTATATTCTTTGGCAATATCAGAAACTTTATTCTGTAAAGTGTCAATTACCGAAAAGTTACATAGATTCTCTTGATGACACTTAAATTTAGCGACAGATAAAAGTACTGTTAAAATACCACCGAGGCGGTAAAGGCAAAGACTTGGACTATCCGAATCATCTTGAACGAATTCCAAAAATTCTTGGAGCCAGTTTTCTATATATTCAACAGCATTTTCTATATCCTTTTTAGGAAGAAGTAAATTTAAACCGAGTTTTTGTTCGGGAATATCTAATTCATGATTAAACCAACCTAAAATATACCGAATAACTTTTAAATGAAACTTTGCGGATTTTGGTTTGAGAGGTTCATTATCAATATTTCCTGCTGTTAAAAATTCGTATAATTGCTCTATTTCATTTCTTAAAGATTTAGTAGTAATTGATTCAGTTGTTGTACTTACAGATATATCTTCCAAACTATCTCTATCATCGAGAGAATCAATTGCTAAAGGCTGGGAAAAAGCAAGTAAAGCCTGTGAAGCTTCCCCACCACGTTCTCTATCGCCAGCTAAAACAGCTTTTCGAGCTTGCTGTAGATCGGTTAAAGCTATTTTAGCGATTTCCGAAGCTTGAGAAGAATTCGCCTCTAATGCAGCAAGAATAGCTTGAGTTATTTTACCAAAACCAGGTAAATTTAAAGACTCAGACAATCCCGTAAATACTTCAGCTTGAGTGCGTAAAAAATTAGCAAGTTCAGTAGTTTCGGGAGGATTTTTGAGTAACTCTTCAATACTATCTATACGTTGAGTTACACCTGTTTCAAAAATTGATAATACAATATCAAAACCCAATTCCTCAGAAGTAGGAATATGAGCCTCAGCCCCGAATGCATCACCGAGTCTTTCCTGTAACTGTGCAAACACCGAAGCCGCTCGCTGCATCAGTTCATCATCATCAATATTAGTAGCCGTGATTTCCGATGTTAAACATAATTGTAAACACTCAAAAGCTTGTAACAATAAAGAATGCAGTTGAGAATCAATTTCGACTTCAGGATTATATAAAGCCTTAAAAACATCCTCTAAAGAATGAGCTATTTTAGTAATTGATTCTAATTCAACGTTTGCAGCCCCGCCTTTAAGCGTATGAGTAGCTCGCATTAAATTATGCACCCTATTAGTACTTCGGTCTTCAATCAAACCAAAAAGTTCTTGTTCAATAGTTTGCAGTAATTCAGGAGCTTCACTGAGAAAATAAATATACCCTTGTTCGCGGATGGAAGAATCAGTAATCATGATTTAAATTTTGGATTTTGGATTTTGGATTTTAGATTTTGAAGACACTTCGTGGTGGGTAGTAAGAGCCGATATGCAGCAAAGTTGCGCTCCGAATACGACAAGTGTCAGTGATTTTAGGTATTACTCAATAAGAGTATGAATCTACGTTTTCAGCACAACCGAATAACTATTTATTGCACGATCGAAATTCATACATTTAATTAGTAATGCCAGATTTCAAATTTTGGACTTTGGATGCTGAGATTTGATACGTAAAGTTTTGATGGATGCTACAGTCATTGCTAAAATCTCGTTAGTTTCCAACATCAAATTAGTTAATTTTTCTTGTGGCATTAAACCAGACTCAACAATGAGTTCCATCCAATAAAGGGTTTCATCTGCTTCTTCTTCAACTAAACTTAGTTTGGCAATAATATCGGCAGTTGATTTGGCCCGACAAGCTGAACGATAATTAGCACCTACAGAAGTTGCGGAACGAATTAACTGCTTGCTAATAATAGTCGCAGTCAAGTTGTAAGGGAGTGCTTCTAGCGCTTCGATTAAACGGATTACTCGCAGTGCTAAGTGCTTTGTTCTCTTTTTAAATTCCCTTTCATTCATAATCCAAAATCCAAAATCTAAAATCTAAAATCCAAAATCTAGTTGACTTTGAATTTACTTACACTCGCTAACAACTCTTGTCCCATTTCAGATAACTGTTGGAATACTGAGGCAATGCTGTTAGCTTCGGTGGAAGTCTTTTGGGAAATTTGGGCTACATCTTTCATGGATGCTGTGGCTGATACCGATTGCAGCATCTGAGTTTGGGTTGCATCGGTAATTCTTTGGAGTAATTCGCTGATTTCAGCAGTTGCATCAACAATGTCGTTGAGGTTCTGTCTGGTTTCATTTACCAGATTGGTACCTTCTACTACCTGCTGAATACCTGTTTCCATTGCTACTGCAACTTCACCCGTTTCTTCTTGAATTTCTTGGACTAGTTTTTCAATTTCGATGGTTGCTGCTGCTGACTGACGGGACAATGAACGTACTTCATCGGCTACTACAGCAAAGCCTTTACCGTATTCGCCAGCACGAGTCGCTTCAATTGCTGCATTCAGTGCTAGTACGTTGGTTTGAGTCGCGAAGTTACTAATCAAATTTACGACTTTAGAAATCTTCTGCGAGGATTCACTCAGACGCTTAATCTTTTTACTGGTTTGAGAAACTGTTTCGCGGATGCCTTGAATTGCTTCTACAGTCATATTCATGGCTGCATCGCCGGAATCTACGGTTTGATTGGCTTTTTGGACTGCAATTTGTACTGATTCAGCGTTTGCTACCACCTCTTGCGTGGAATCAACCATTTGTTGAATCTCGGTTAAAGAACCGCTGATTTCTCTTGACTGTTGTTGCGCCAAATCAGTCAATCCATTCAGTGACACGTTGCTTTTAGCGGAAGTTTCTGCAACTTGTTGAGCGGCTGCTTGTACTTGAAGAACGATTTGCCGCAATGCTTGTAAAGTGTTGTTGTAAGCGTCGGCGATCGTACCTAGCTCATCTTCGGTAATTGGCGCACGTACTGTTAAATCGCCGTTTAAAGCCGGTCTAACTGCTGCTAAGAGCTGCATTGCTCCTTTTTGCAATTGTTCTCTGGCTTGCTTCTCTCGTGCTGCTGCTTCTGCAACTTGTGAAGACTGTGTTTGTAATTGTTGGAGGAATTCAGCCTGTTGTAGGGCTACGCTTAATTGAGTTGCAATTTGCGTCAACAGGTTAACTTCTGCATCTTCCCATTCGCGCGGACCGTCATTCTGATAAGCTGCAAGCATTCCCCAGAGTTTTTGTCCTTGATAAATGGGGACAATAGCGTAAGCTTTACATTGGTATTGCTCTAACACCTGAAGATAGCATTCGTTAAATCCCTTAGCGTATATATCAGAAACCACATAGGATTGTTTCTCACCCATGTTACCTAAAGCATTCTGTAAATAGGGGTCTGTATTAGCTGTACTTGCTTCGCTATTTTTGAACAAAGTTCGCATTCTAGTACAGCTATTTATACTGTCTTGTAAACGGCGAATTTGATGTTGTCTTTCTACTAAAGGAAGCCAGCCATGACTTATGGATTCAGAGACAAATTCTCCACTATAGTCTGGATTGAGGCGATATACTGCTACACGATCGGTATTCAGGAGCGCCCGCATTTCTTGAGTAGTAGTTAAAAAGATACTCTCCATGTCGAGAGTTTGCCTGATTTTATCGATCACTTTGGCTACAGCGCGATCGCGTTGTACGGCTTTAGCCATTTTCTGAGATTGCTGCTGATATTTATCTAACGTTTGTGTCTGTTGAATGGCTACTCCTAACAGCACGGCAATCTGTTCCATTGCAGTGACTTCAAATTCTTCCCAGTGGCGGCTTCCAGAATGTTGATAGCTCGCTAACAATCCCCAAAGTTTATCGCCTTGAAAAATAGGAACGGTCAGATAAGCTTTGGCTTCAAATTGATCTAAAAGCTCTTTATAGCAAGGAGGAAACCCTGCTTTTTCCACATCATCAACAACGAAACTAGCTTTTTGTTTATAACGACCTCCTTGAGTATCTTGAAGATGAGTATCTTTTTCTTTGTAAATTGACTCAAGGCTGCGAATGGAGTCGCAATGACCGTTCTCTTTTAATAAAGCTTGGTCAATTTCTTTGTCTACAAAAGCTTTCCAGTTTTTGCCGATAGATTCTGCAATAAATTCACCGCTCCAATCCTGATTAAAACGATAAATAGCGGTGTGGTCAGTTTGCAATAAGCGACGGACTTCATAAGCAGTTGTTTGCAGAATTAGACTAAATTGCGAGGAATCTGCAACTTTTTGTGTAAGCCCTTCTCCAATTTTACGAGTCAGGCTAATTAAACTTTGCTGACGTTCCGCCGTCTTCGCTAATTGTTGTGATTGCTCTTCGGTTTGCTGTACGAATTCTGCCTGAGATACAGCTACGCCTAAGTTAATCGCAATTTGGCGCAATAGTTTAACTTGTTCTTCTCGCCATTCATAGGTACCACTATTTTGATAAGCACCTAGCAAACCCCATAGTTTCTGTCCTGAAAATACTGGAACAATTACATACGCTCTGACTTGAAACTGTTCCAAAATCTCAACATGGCAGGGAGCATGATTCATCTTATAGATATCATTCGCGACTAAAGATTCGTGCTGGCGATAACGCCCTCCTTTAGTTTCCTGCAAGTGAGTATCTTCCCAGACAGTTTTGATCCCAGGACCAACTAACGGTACCCAACCGTTTGCAACAGATTCAGCAACGAATTCGCCACTCCAATCAGCATCAAAGCGATAAACCGCTAAACGATCGCATTTAATTATTTCGCGAACTTCCTGGGTAGTAGTGCGGAAAACTTTATCCAGACTTGAAGCTAGCTGAATTTTATCAATAACTTTTGATATCGATTTAAACTCTTGTGCTTGCTGCTCCAGTTTTCTTTGCAATTCAAAGCTGTGCAATTTGTGAGAAAATTCTGCGGTGACTTGAGTTAACAAGCTAATTTCCGATTCTTCCCACTGACGCGCTTTTGCACAACTTTGTATCCCTAGCAATCCCCAAACTTCACCTGCAAATAAAATCGGAATGCTTAAACTAGCTTTAATTTGGAATTTATCTAACAGTTGAGCTTTGTAAGCCGTCAGTTCAACTTCCTTAATATCGTTAATACCGACAGCTTCTAAATATTCTTCTCTTGTGTCTAACCCAAAAATCATCGCTGGGAGAGTTTCCCCCCGTGAGGGTGTCAAACCCTGATTAACTGATTCTCCTACAACGACACCAGATGATGAATTCTCAAAGCGATAAACAAGCACTCGCTCGGCTTTGATTTTTTTACTTACTACTGCGCTGGTAACTTGGATTAATTCATCTTTGTCTTTTACTTGGCGAACTTGATTAAGAATTGACGATAACTGCGATCGCCAATTCTTAAATTGCTGCTCAACACTTGGAGAAGTTGAGACTTGTTGATTTAATTCGCTGAGTCTATCGGATTGCTCTACTTGTGCGATGTGATGTCCGTTTTCAGTATTTTCTTGATATGCGTTAGTCATTGAAAGTACCTTAAAGTATTTTAAATTACGGGAAAGATTTTTATAGATTAATTATGAATTGACCATAAAGGAGATTGAAGAATTGCAGAAGCATCTAAACTAACAATCATTTCTTCTGAAGAATTAATAAAATATCCTTGTAATAAAGGAGCAATTTCTTGAGAAACCAATTCTGGTGATGGTGGCTTCATTTGATTTAAATTAAATTCTTCAATATCCATAATCTGTCGCACCAACAATCCCAAAGATTTACCTTCTTTCTGCAATATAATTGCCATCATTTTTGAAACAAAACTACTACCATATGAGTAAGGTAAGTAGCCTAACATTTCTTCTAAATCAATTAACCAAAGCATTTCACCGCGCCAATTATAAATACCAAATACACAGGGCGGCATCTGAGGAACGCAGCAGACTTCATTTAAAGATACAGGTAAAATTTCTGTAACGTTTTGCAAGGAAATGATTGCTGTATCTTTTACACCTAAGTTAAAACTTAAAAACTTTTCTTCCGTCGTATCCAAGGTTATTATTCCTTATAAGTAATTATTAACATTTATAATGTATGAATTCGATGCTAATAGCTATTTTTTCAATTTTTGCAATACTCCTTCGAGTTCTTCCTTTTTTACAGGCTTAGAAAGAAAAGCATCCGCACCTAACATATCACCCCACATTTTATCTACATCAGTATTTTTTGTAGAGCAGAAAACTACTGGTATGGTACTCGTATTGGGATTATCTTTTAATTCTCGACAAATTTCAAAACCGCTTTTTCCAGGCAATATTACGTCAAGAAATATGACATCTGGCTTATTCTGAGTAATTTTTTCTTGAGCTTCTTCACTACTTTTCGCTCCCATTACACTATAGCCTGCTTGCTCTAAATAACGGCTAATCATTTGCATATCAGTTAAACCGTCTTCAACGACCAAAATAGTATTCATAGCAATTACCTATCAAATTTATTTAACAATGAAAAAAACGGAAATTGAGCAATCAAATTAGACATTTTTAAGCTTGAACTTTGTCTAATTGTCATGCATCCGTTGTAAATTAAGCTTCAGTAAAAACACTTGGGCTTTGTCTAAGCTCGAATGTTGCAGACCCGCCACACTTATATTGCTTATAAAAGTAATTAAGAATGTCCGAATGACATTTGTGGATTTGAGCCACCTTTAGCAGGTGATGGAGTTTGGATATACTTGCGTATTACTCCTATTACTTTATCGGCAACCACAGGCTTGGTAATAAAATCCGTAGAACCCACTACCTTGGCACGAACTCTATCAAATAAACCATCACTTCCCGTAAGTATAATCACTGGTGTATTGGCGAAAACTGAAATTCGGCGTAATTGAGCGCAAATTTCGTAACCACTAGCAACTGGCATCACCAAATCTAAAAAAATTAAATCTGGTTTATTCTCAATCAAAATTGGTAAAGCCTGTACGGGATCTTGAATTTTAATAAACCTAAATCCTTGAGGAACAAGAATTTGTTCGAGCATCTGACAGACTTGCGGGCTATCATCAACACAAGCGATTAAAGGACCATGAGGTGCTTCTGGCTCTGGTTCTATACTCGATATATTTTGACCATCACCTATCTTGAAAGGCAAATCCGGAACTTTGATCAGTTCGATAATCCCCTTGAGTACGTAAGGCAATAAAGAACGAGCTATAGGTAACGGACTTTGCTTCATTTTGACGGCTAAATCTCGCAGAGTATATTTACCGTTCATCAAATTCACAAAGTTTTTGTAGACAGCCGGACTGACCATCTGCTGTAACTGTTCTGGTCTGCGTAAAATTGGTGCCAAATCGGGAGAAAAATTCGCTAATCCCGCTTCTGACCAATTCTTCCACGTGTCTTGCATGAACTTCAAAGACATATCTGCACTTGTAAAGCTCATAGGCGCTTCCAATACCACATCAGCACTGCGATCGGACTGAATTTGATTGAAATGCGCCTGTTGAGCTAAATCAAACATTAGTTCTGCGATAGTCCTTTCTACAACAGAGTTAATATGCTCGCGTTTAATTTTCTGTTTTTCATGCAAGACTTCCAGCAGTTTATAATCCCAGTAATCTTTTGAGATTGATAATTCTCTAGAATTAAACTGCATTTCGTCAATATCAATATCAGGGCAATGTTGAGTCATGTGTCTGCGCCAACGTCGGAAGGGATGAGTACCCCCAGTTGCCCAAACTATACGTCCCAATCGATAGTAGAAAATCCACTTATGCCCTTTGGAACTTTTAATATTTAATTTGCCACTATATTGTATTTGAGTGCAAGTTCTAAATTCATCGAGTAATTCACTCGATACCATCATTTCCGGATGGCTCATACTTTGTTCCCTTTATTAATAGGTCTTCCTTTTTACTGTCCAGACTAGCTATACAGCAGTCAGGAGATACTTTATTGAATAAAATTCAACAAGCAAACAAATCCGGATAGCTACCCTAGTTTGAAATACTGGTCATAACATTTCTTGTTTGAGTTCGAGAACATCTACAGAAAGAAAAATAATTATTTAACTTTATATATCTGTGGGCATTCTACGAATCATTAAGATAATTGCTATAGCCTAATAAGCGGATGCACCGAGCCGGTTATATATCATCTTAAAAGGATTGTCACTATAACTAAATCCGTGTATATTCTGATTTTTCGTTTTTCACAAGTTGGTTGTTTGTACGGATTAGAGCTAACATCGCTAATCAAATAATTCATCAAATATTCTTAATTGTATTCTTATATTATGTATTGAAAATGGGTAGTATTATCAAAATAACTAGGCGTAAAAATATAAAAAAATCTTTTACTTCTTTGCTGATAATACCTATGAAGAATGAAATTATTCAAATTAATATTATTCAGGATGAAGGTACGCTAAAATAAAGATTAGATAAGGATTATTCCGCTCCATTATTAACATTCATCAACGGGGAACGTCTTTTTTTCTTATTCACTACTTCCCAGTTCCCAACGCTTTTGAACTACTATTTAATTAGCATGAACATGATAATTTGAGCAGAAAGAATAAATATCTATAAAAATAGAATAGATCCTCCCAAATTATATATTGAGTTTCTCTATTCTAGAAGTTAGCCTACCAAAAGGAACGAACCAACTTATTTTTTATAATTTGATTGTAAATAATGATTCAAACTAGATATAAATTGTTGTCTTAAGTTTCAACCTTTGTTTTAAGAAAACCAACTAGATTTTGTAAAAATGACTGACTTACATTAATTTGACTAGAAGGATCGGGTATTTGATCTAATATTTGATTCTCAGCTTGTGTTGCTCCCTTAGTTTCAACTTGTACTTCCCGTTCGCTATCGTTGAAAGCGTAAGCAGGTTCCTGACTGTGACTATTAAAAGTAGGTAAATTTGTTGTAAATGCATCAGATGTGAATTCGCCAAATCCATTTGTAGAATCTAGATCGGCAAATTCTTGAGTATCTCTAATAATAGGCGTTTTAACAGTCTCTACGATAAAAGCTTCTTCTGCTAAATTGCTCACAATTAATCTAAAAGCAATCTGCTGTACTTTTTCTAAAGGAATTACTAGCTCCGAGGCTATTCCATCCAAAGAAGTCTGACCGTTAGCGTATTCCCAAACTCTTGATTCTTGCGAATCCAATTGTAACGAAGGCAAAATCCCCATCTTCCTTGAAATACCTGAAGTAGGATTGGGTAGCTTTGCTGTTAATGCTGACCATTTTCGCAGGCTCCGTAACCCTTTAATTGTGGCTTCATTTGTTAACATACTCAAGCCAGTCATTTCTGCCGTTGGCATGGCAGCCTGAAAATCAAAATCAAACTTACCATTTTCGAGTTCAAATAGAGGAGAAACTTGCCCCATTATTTGAGAACGAAATAATAGCGTTAATTGTTCTGCCGTAAGCAAACCTTGAGACTTAAGGCACAAGCCCATTGCCATTCTTGAGCCACTGGCTTGGAACTTTTCTGTTGCTAAGCTCTCGCTCACCCAGCCTCTCCGGGCAATCATCGAAATTAAACCTTGATTATCTAAGCGATTTGCTGCGGCTACAATACGACCTTGACGCAGCCATATATAATGATTCTCAGCTTGTTGATTTTGATTATCTTTTAAAGCACGAATGCTAAGCAAGCCAGTTTTGTAACCTTGTTCTAAAAATTCAAAAATTTCTGGTAAAGAAAATTTAGATAAGTAACCAGTAAATGCCATATCTTCCTTTGTTAAATAGTTTTTTTATGTAATATTAAGCGTTGATTTTGCTCGTTAAAGTTGGATTAAACATAATTTATGCTTTCAATTATGAATGTTCACGAATTGAGTCAAAATATTTTACTATTCATGCAAATTAAACGCTACTTCTCATTAAATAAAAATATTTAGGTAAACTATCAAATATTCTCCTAAAAATTAAGAGAAGTAAAGAAAAAAATTTATATAAGTCAGACTCAAAATCACTATTTAATTGAAATTTATGAATCTGGAATGACTTAGAGAAAATAATATTCTTTACTAAAATTAATTAATATTTAATGATACACATAGAATACTTTCATATCTTAAGACGGTAGACATAGAATTATGCAACCATTGCTTTTGAAGCAGAATGTTGTACATAATATTGCACTAAACTAATTACAGCATTAGCAACAGAAGACATTTCATTAGGATTGACTAATACAATAGGAGGCTGTGCATTATGGTCGTAATAACCCAAAGCTGCGATGACATTTTCTTGGGACCATGCGCCGGGACAATCCGTATGAGTTAAGCCAATAACCATCGGAATTTGCGCTCTTTGATTCATGTAAGAGATTACTCGGCGAGCGTAGCGAAATTCTCCCGGTCTGTGAGCCGCTACTAATATTATATAAGCATGAGCCTTACGAATTAACATATCCCAGATAAAATTAAATCGTTCTTGACCTGGTGTACCGTAAAGATGCAGCGCCATATCTGGATTAAACTGCAATCTACCAAAATCAAAAGCAACAGTAGTTTTCTGCTTGAGCAATGAAGTTTCGTCTGTTGCTCTGCGGTCTGTATCTACAGTTTCAATTTCGCTAACTGAACGAATAAATGTAGATTTACCAGCCCCTACAGGACCAGTAACAACCATACGCATGATTTCCATAGAACTTGCTAAAAAAAATAGACAACAGGATGATTTAACCAGTTATCAATAATATTTATTGAACTTTCCTTTCTCTTATAATTATTTAAGACAAAATTCACGGTTCAATGTACCTTGCTTCAAGGCGTAACTGATAACTTATATCATGTCCGGTTAATTACTTGTATTTTTGCTGACGGGGAAGTTTATAATTAGTCGTATTCAGAGTTCAATTAACTTTTTATTCTTCCCGATTATAAGCAACAAACGCGGACACGATCGGATTGAAAATAAGCGAAATTAATACCATTTTAGATTTTGGAATTTAGATTTTGGGTTTTGGATTATAATTGTTTCCTAAAATCTATCTGCCATCTCAATTGTTAAAATTGGTATATATATTTTGGGTAATTTAACTACCAAAATTACATCAAGACTAACTTTAATTCTTCTGTAAGACGTTTGATTTCTAGCATTAACAAACCTTGTTTAGCTGATTGGCTTGCTAATACTAGCAATACAGCATCATCACCGCAGTTAGTTAATACACCGTAGCCTTTATCGCCTTCAACGAAAATACGGTCTATACTACCTCTAGATAATTCACTACCTATACGTTCGCCCAAAGAGAGCATCGCCGCAGACATGGCTGATACTTTCTCATCATCCATCGCACTTGGCAATACTGTAGCCAAAGATAAACCATCGGGAGAAACAAGTGTTGCTCCTTGAATGTCATTAGTACCACTTACAAAATTTTGCAAGATACTTTCAATCTTACCTGCATTAATAGGCATTTTTTTTGTCCTTATTATTTTTATTGAGTTAATTAATTGAAAATTTAAAAGCCTTACTTATACCAAAGGTGCAAACTCAAAAACGTCGTTATTTCCACCACGAAGCACGCATTCGGTATGAGTACCTCTCAAGCGCTTACCAGTAATTTCTTCCAAAGCTCCCCAAACTGCACCTAAAGTAAATGTGCATTTACGAGGTGAACCTTCAGGTTCGCCAGCAGAACATAAGGTTTCAGAGGTAGCAACTTTAATTAGATCGCCTTCTTCAACAATACTTTCGATTATGCAGAGTTTGGTTCCATTCACACCTAATGCGAAACCTATTTTATCTGCAATTACATCCCACTCAATACTAGCTCCTGTCAAACCTAACTCTTTAGCAAGGTTTTTACCGCGACTGCGCCCTGCTGCGATTAGTGCGATCGCAGTTGCTTTTTCTCCTAATGCTTCTTCCATGCCAGTAATGGCTGCTTTAAAGCAAACAATACTGGAAAATTCCCCAAGTTCTGGACGTGACATAATTTATTAGTTCTTTGGATAACTGCACTTCTGATTATCTTTGGGCAATTTTGAAACGCCAACAGAGTTTTTACGCATTGGTTGCCTTGCGTATCCCAATTTTTTATAAGTAAAAGTACTGACAGTAAATAATTTTAGAGTCAAAAATGCTGCTACGATAGCGTTGCGAATAAAAACTATATTAACAAGTTATTTGCTTTGCATTTAATAGGACGCAAACCCGCTTATTTTTGATAGATTCAAGGGATTTCAAGGCTTACAATTCATTTCTTGTACGTGAGAAAGATTTATAAGCAATGATTTTTAGTTCAAAAGACTGTTTGTAAAGAAAATCTTAAATATATTTCCTGTGTAACATATGTTCACACAGTTTGACAAGCTGTATTTGTGTAACGGATACTCAAGGCGCGGGCTTCTACGCAGCAGAAGAGGACGGGCTTGAAGCCCATCCCACAACAACTTGATTAAAGCTTGTTTGCTTCAATTGCTTCTCTGAGATTTCCCTGGTGTTGCTTGATGAGTTTATCGCCTTGTTCTTTATCTAAACCCGTTTCGTGCATCAAAATTGCTAACTTGACCCATTTACCGCTACGTTCGAGTAAAACGTCAGCAGTTTCGCGAGTCAAACTTGTTAAATCTTGCAAAATTCGTAAAGCGCGATCGCGTAACTTTTGATTGGTAACTGCGACATCTACCATGCGATTACCGTAAACTTTGCCAAGTTTGACCATAACGCCGGTAGAAAGAATATTTAAAGTTAATTTCGTGGCGGTACCGGCTTTGAGGCGAGTGGAACCGGCTAATATTTCGGGTCCGGTGAGCAAGCGAATATCAACATCTGCTTGTACGCTGACTTGCTCGGAGGGAACGCAAGCAATAAATATAGTAGTAGCGCCTCGGCTGTTAGCTGCATTAATAGCGCCGTGGACAAAAGGAGTAGTTCCACCTGCGGTAATGCCTACTACCACATCAAGCTGAGTAACTTCTCGTTGAGCGATCGCAGCTTCACCGTCTTGGGAGCGATCTTCTAAGTCTTCGGAACTGCGTACTAATGCTCCCGCACCGCCAGCGATTATACCTTGGACTAGTTCGGGAGGAGTGCAAAAAGTCGGCGGACATTCAGCAGCATCTAAGACTCCCAATCTACCGGAAGTTCCCGCACCGACGTAAAATAAGCGTCCACCTTTTTTAAGGCTTTGGGCTGTCAAATCAATTGCTTTAGCTAAATCCTCTTTAGCAGCAGAAACAGCAGCAACTGCTTTTGCGTCTTCACGATTAAATAGTTCAACAAATTCGATGCTACTTAATTTGTCTAAATTAAGACTATCGGGATTAACTTGTTCGGTTAGTAAATGTCCGCGCTCTTGCAATGTCATGTGTTTTATTTATCCTTGCTTTATGTCATTTGTCATTTGCCCTTCATCCGAGGACAAATGACAAGTGAATAATAACTTTTTACAACAATCCTTCCAATTTGCGACGGATACTATCTAGTTCCGAATTTGACATTTCTCCTTGCTCTTGTTCTGGTTTGGTTTCAGTCGAACCTTCTTGACGCCAATCCATTTCATCAACGTTTTGTTCTGGAGGAACTACTAAATCCCCGTCAGTAGGAACGACTTCGTAGTCATAATCAGCACTTTCACAAAAATGCTTGATTTCTTCAAGATCCATCGGTTCAACTGCGGGAGAAGGAAAATCTTGCGCTTCCAGCATCAACGCAAAGCGCGTAGCGTCATCTTCGGATTCAAACATCAGCACTTTATTGCGATCGCCAATCCGAACTGTATGAATTCCCTCATTCTCTGTACGGGCATTAAAGAGTAACACAAAAACGCGCCCCATCTGTAATCACCTGTCCTTTTGTTTGGCTTCTATCCATATTAAAGTTCTAGGATGCACTTGGGGGAAAGTCGAGGTAATAATTCCTGCTTTCTTAACATTTTCCTGAATATACTTTTATTTTGACGATAATATCAGCAGGCATACCAATCTTTTTCTCAGGGAATAACTGTATTGCTTTAGCCCCGGTACCGTTTCAATTTTAGTTATAGGTTTTTAATTGTTTAAAATTATTGCTACAACTGGGTTAGACCAATTTCGTTCCTAGAAAAAACTCTTAAACTTATAGGTTGCGCGAGAAAGTCAAGAAGTTTACTTCAAAATTCTGACGTTGATTGCGCGTCTTAGAACAAATTACTACAAGGCGCATCCTAATAGAGCAATTACATATTCTTTTATCAATATTCTTGATTCTTGGTGTTCTCGCCGTGAGAGTTATCCTAGAAAAGTTTACAGCCTTCTTGAGTGCTAGGAACGTTATACCGCCGTGTTGGTTGCTGTACTCTACAGTCAGAAATAACATCAAATGACCAATCTTTCCTGTAATAAAACTAAATCCGTAAATCGCAAGCGTCTTGGGTTGCTACTTAGTCGCGGTGGATTGGCTTTGGGCGGATTGTCCCTTGTCGGAATCGTCGGAGGTGTCTGGCAACTACAGAGTTTTATTCAAAAAGATTTAGCACCTTTAGTAGAAAAAAATCTCACATCGATTATCGATCGCCCGCTTAAATTGGGGAAAGTCGAAGGATTTTCGCTTACTGGAGTCAGGTTTGGAGCTTCAACGGTTCCGGCGACAGCATCCGATCCCGATCGAGTTAAAGCTGATGCGATAGAAGTGGGATTTGACCCGCTAAAATTACTCTTCGATCGTAGATTAAAGCTAGATGTAACTTTAGTCAACCCGGTTGGTTATGTCGAAGAAGACAAACAAGGGCGCTGGATTACTACTAATATCGTGCTACCCGAAGAACCCGGACCAATTGCAATAGATATAGACCAAGTTCGTCTGCGTAATGGGAATGTAGCATTAATCCCGTTTGTGGACGGGGACAATAAGAAAAAAACAATTCCTCCATCCCCGCTTCCCGTTTCTTCCCCAAAGGTGGTTTTTTCAGAACTCAATGGTTACGCGAAATTTATTGATAATTATCAAGTGGTTCGGTTTGAAGTCGGGGGGAAACCGGGACGTACTGGTAATCTTTC
Organism: uncultured cyanobacterium; assembly: GCA_963740315.1. Lineage (GTDB taxonomy): Bacteria > Cyanobacteriota > Cyanobacteriia > Cyanobacteriales > Nostocaceae > Rivularia. The sequence goes on along the minus strand of CAVUDP010000001.1, from coordinate 438,596 downwards.
CGTGAAGGGAAACGTTGGGATTAAAACTAAAACGGGTGATTTACAGATACAGGCACAAGATTTATTAGCTTCAGAAGTTACGCCTCTTGTCAAGCTACCAGTTAAGTTGAAAGGGGGAAAAATTAATGGGAATTTGCAGGTAAAATTACCGGCTGGAGAAGAAAAACAGCCTTTATTATACGGCAACGCTCGCGTCGAAGGATTAGATTTCCAAGTAGCCCGAATGCCGAAACCGCTGGTTAATTCTCAAGGAAATTTGCAGTTTGATGGCACGAAAGTAAAACTAAATGATGTAGTTACCAGTTACGGTAAAATTCCTTTGAGTGGTGGCGGCACCATTGATTTTCAAAAGGGTTACGATTTGACTGCTCGCGTCAATGCAGTCAGCGTCAACGATAGTTTACAAACTCTCGATATTCAATCGCCTTTACCCGTCGGTGGAGTTGTAAAAGGTGATTTATCGATGACGGGGGATATTACCAAACCAATTATTTCCGGTACCGTTGCCACTGTTAAACCTGGAATTGTCGATAAAGTTCAATTAAAAACTGCTAGCGGTAAATTTGCTTTTATCACAGCCGATTCAACGGTTACTTTTACAGATATTCGCGGTACTGCTGCTGTCGGTGGTGAAGTTCGAGGTGCGGGTAAAGTTTTAATTGGCGACGATAATATAGGCAGAAAAACCCAAGTTGATTTTAATTTTCGCACAAGTAATGCACCCGGAGATCGTTTAGCCCAGATTTACAATATTCCTACGCCTTCATTTCAAGTTGGTACCGTCGCAGCAACAGCTAATTTGAGTGGAAATCCTGAAACTATTCGTACCTTAGTTAAATTTAACGCTCCAAGAGCAACTTATCCCGCCACGGGTGAAGTAATAGTTAATCGCGATCGCAGTTTGTCATTCCGTAATGTCGCTTTGGCTGTGGCTGGCGGTACGGCTTTAGCGAACGGTAGTTGGAATCAACAGCGCTGGCAGGCTGTAGCAAATACTAAGGGTATACAAGTCAACCAGTTTTTAAATAAGGAACAGCTGCAAAAAGTTAATCTCGATCGCGCTAATTTTAACGGTAAAGTTATTGTTTCGGGAAGTTCAACGCCGTTTAAAATTGCTCAAATTCGTACCGAAAACGCCAATATCAGAGTTGGTGGGGGTACGGTTGCTGTTAATTCTGTCAAGTTTGACGAGCAAAGGTTTTCTGCTGAGTTGGTAGCTTCTGGGGTTCAAGTAGGGCGTTTATTGAAAAATTCTAATTTACCTTTTGATGCTCCTTTGAGTGGCAAGTTTCAAGTATCGGGTAATACAGACAATTTTGATGCCAAAACTTTGAACGTTCGAGGCGATGCTAGTTTTGCTGCCGCTGGGGGAAGGATTACGGCGAATAAAATCGTAGTTAAAGACGGTGTTTATTTAGCACAAATCCGGGCAAATAACTTACAGTTGCAGCAGTTGTCGCAGCAAATACCGAAATCTTTTCAAGGAAAATTAACGGGAGAATTTGACGTTGCTGGCTCCGTGGATTCTTTTCAACCCGAAAGTATAGTCGCAACGGGTAAGGCGAAAATAAATACCGCAGGTGGTATTGTTACCGCGAATAATATTCAAGTAAAAGATGGGGTTTATTTAGCTCAAGTTGCGACAAATAATGTCAGAGTTCAAGAATTGTCGCCGCAAATACCAAAGTCGTTTCAAGGAAGATTAACCGGACAATTTAACGTTGCGGGTTCCGTATCATCTTTCGATCCAGAAAACTTAATTGTGTCGGGGAAAGCAAATCTAAATACTGCTGCTGGTAAAATTACAGCTTCGGATATCCAGTTTGCGAGGGGAAGATATCAAGCTAAAGTTGCAGCGAATAATGTGCTTGTGCAACAGCTATCACCGCAAATTCCCAAGTCGTTTCAAGGAAGATTAACTGGGAATTTTAACGTTGCAGGTTCAACGAAATCCTTTGAAGAATTAACCGTATCTGGAAATGCTGCTATAAATACCGCAGGTGGCAAGATTGCAGCGTCGAATATTGTAGTTAATAACGGAAAATATCAAGCTAAAGTTGCTGCAAATCAGGTAGAGGTGCAGCAGTTGTCACCGCAAATTCCTAAATCTTTTCAAGGAAAGTTAACCGGGAATTTTGACGTTGCAGGTTCGGTAAATTCCTTGTCCGATTTAACTGCATCGGGGAATGCTTTGATAAATACTGCTGGTGGAAGAATTGCAGCATCGAATATTTTGGTTAATAACGGCAAGTATCAAGCTAAAGTTGCAGCGAATAATGTGCTTGTGCAGCAGCTATCACCACAAATTCCCAAGTCGTTTCAAGGAAGATTAACAGGAAATTTTGACATTGCAGGTTCAACGAAATCTTTTGAAGAATTAACTGTATCTGGAAATGCTTCCATAAATGCCGCAACTGGTAAGATTACAGCGTCGAATATTTTAGTTAATAACGGCAAATATCAAGCACAAATAGCAGCGAATCAAGTACGAATACGTCAATTCGCACCACAAATACTTCCGAGTTTAGCTGGAAGTTTAACCGGACAATTTAACGTTGCAGGTTCGGTAAATTCTTTGTCGGATTTAACTGCATCGGGGAAAGCTGCGATAAATACAGCAAGCGGTAATATAACAGCGTCAAATATTCAACTTACAAACGGACGCTATCAAGCTTTAGTAAATGCTGCGGGTATTGAATTAAACAAATTAGATCGACGCTTGCGGGGTAAATTTGCTGGTAATTTACAAGTTGCAGGAAACTTAAATCCTAGTTTAGCTGACGTGCGGGCAGCGGGTAACGTGCAGTTTTCACAGGGAATTCCGGGATTTGAGAAACCAATTAATGCGGCGATCGCATGGACTGGAAATAAACTAACAATTGAACGAGCAACGGCACCGGGTTTGAATGTTAGCGGTGATATTTTAGCCAATGCCAAAGGTACGGGAATACCGGAAATTACGCAATTAAATTTGAACGTTCAAGCTAGTAATTTTGATTTACAACAGTTACCAGTAGAGTCCAATGCTGTAAATGTAGCTGGGAAAGTTGATTTTAACGGCAGAATTACTGGTAAACTGCCTTTACCAAATGTAGTAGGACAACTAGCGTTAAAAGATTTTGTAGTTAACGATGTGGCTTTTGAACCAGTTTTAGCTGGAAATGTTAAATCGCAGCAAGGAAGCGGTTTACAGTTGAACGTTGCGGGTAAACAAGACCAAATTGCAGTCAATTTAAATGCGAATAATCGACCCGAATCTTTTCTAGTTAAACGCGGTGAAGCATTCGCATCCGGTCAATCTCAAGGAGATATTTTAGCACTGAATGTCAAGGCATTTCCATTACAATTATTAAAATTACCTTTACCAGTTAATCGCTATCTTGGCTCTGGTAAAATTGCCGGAACCTTCGACGGAAATGTCCGAGTTAATCAAAAAACATTTGCCACAGCTTCGGGAAATATTGCCGTTCAAAATCCAGAAATTGGGCGTTTAAAAGGCGATCGTTTAGTTGCTAATTTTAACTACAACGGCAAAAAACTTATTATCAATAGAGGTGAATTTTTCAAAGGTGAGAGCAGCTATATCGTTGCAGGAAGCGTCACACAAACATCTACCGCACCGCAAATTCAAGGTAAATTGAACATCAAACAAGGTAAAGTCCAAGATGTTCTAACTGCATTACAAATATACGAATTACAAGATATCCAGCGCGGTTTAGAAGAACCGACTTATGGTAAAGCCAATCAACTGGAAACCACTGCGGTAGGTTTACCAAATCGAACTTTATTAACTCAATTGCGCCGCTATTCAGAAATTAAAAGATTATTAGCATTGCAAAAACAACAGCGACGCGATGCTTCTCCTTTTCCGGAATTAGCAGATTTAAAAGGAACCTTCAATGCAGAAGTTAGCCTAGACACAACTGAAGCGAAAGGAATAAATACGCAATTTAATCTTCAAGGTGAAGACTTTAGTTGGGGAACCGAAGAAGATCCAGAACGCTATAGTGCAAAAAAAGTTATTGCTCAAGGTAGTTTTGAAAACGGAATTTTAAGATTAACTCCTTTGCGAATAGAGTCAACAAATAGGCTTCTTAGCTTTAGCGGTGCGATCGGTGGTAAAGAGCAATACGGTACTTTACAAGTCAATAATTTTCCTTTAGATGTAATTAATAACTTCGTTAATTTACCGATTGGGTTAACTGGTAATCTCAACGGTAGAGCAGCAATAGCCGGAAGTATTGAAAATCCTTTAACTAAAGGAGAATTGACAATTACCAATGGAACTTTAAACCAAAAAGGAATAGAATCCGCCGCAGCAAGTTTCGGTTATAGCAACGGACGCTTGCGGTTTGCTAGTAACGTCATGGTTAACGATTCCGAACCCGTTGATATTAATGGAAGCATTCCATATAAATTACCTTTTGCTTCGGTAACTTCCGACAGCAATCAAATTAATTTAGATGTGAATGTCAAAAATGAGGGATTAGCTGTATTAAATTTGTTTACCGATCAAGTAAGCTTTGAAACAGGTGAAGGCGAAGTCAAATTAACAGTACGTGGAACGCTACAAGAACCAGTAGTAAATGGAAATGCCATTCTTAATAACGCCACATTCTCAGCACTTGCTTTACCAGAAAATCTGACAAATGTAACGGGAAAAGTGCAGTTTGATTTTGACACGATACTTGTAGAAAATCTTCAAGGAGACTTTAGCCGGGGTAAAGTCGTCGCACGAGGAGAAATTCCTATATATGATGACAAATTGATTCAAATTAATAATCCACTTTCAGTTACCTTAAATAAATTAGCGATAAATCTTAAAGGTATTTATCAAGGTGGTGTTGGTGGTAACGTAGTTCTTAAAGGTTCTGCTTTAAATCCGATTGTTAGCGGTAATGTGAATTTAAATAACGGTTTAGTATTGCTACCAGAAGGTGATGTTAGTAATGCGGCTGATAACAGTAGCGGAATTAAACGTATAAAAGCAATTAAGCAAACCGATCCAGATGAGAATACTAGAGGAAAATTTGATAATTTACAATTAACATTAGGCAAAAAAGTCAAAATTGAACGTCCACCGATTATTAGCATTCAAGCTAGTGGTAACTTAAACGTCAACGGGACATTCAGCAATCCTATCCCAGTCGGAACTTTGAAATTAAACAAAGGGGGAGTCAACTTATTTACTACCCAGTTTAATCTTGCTCGTGGTGAAAAAAACACAGCTACATTTAGAGTAAATCAGCCCCGCGATCCGATTTTAGATATCAGTTTATTTGCGAAAGTATTAGATGTAATTCAAAGTTCGGATTTTAGCAAACCAAATGCTACAGGTTTAGCAGCATTAGAAACAGTTCGTGTAGAAGCAAATGTAAATGGCCCTGCAAGTAAACTGAATGAAAATCTAGAATTAAAAAGCAGTCCCGCTAGAGAGGAAAACGAAATTGTGGCATTATTAGGAGGTGGATTTGATAGCGAAGGAGGAAATTCTACAATAGGATTGCTTAATATAGCGGGTTCCGCTGTTTTAGGTAATTTACAAACGACTTTTAACCAAATTGGTACTGCTTTCGGTTTAGACGAACTGCGAGTATTTCCCACCATTATTTCCGACAATCCAGAAGCAGGAAAAAGCAGTTCAAGTGTGGAATTAGCAGCAGAAGCTGGAGTAGATATAACTAACCGAATTTCTGTTTCGGCTTTAAAGATTTTAACCGCAGATGACCCATTTCAATGGGGTATTAATTATCGTTTAAAGGACAAAATTCGTCTTCGCGGTTCGACTAATTTTGAAGATGATAGTCGCGCTGTGGTTGAATATCAAAGAAGGTTTTGACAGTGACCAGTGAGCAGTAACCAGTGAGCAGTGAACAGTGAGCAGTGAACAGTTAATAACTAACTACTAAGCACTAACTACTAACAACTAACTATTAACAATTTCTATTTATGAAAAAAAATATTGGGTTTGTGCTGTTGATATTAGCCGGTGTTACTGTTGCGGTATTATTTGGGAATAACTTTTTTAGTAAATCTGAAGAACCTGTAGTTATCAACAATATTCAAATAGAAACTCCACTACCTCAAGAAGAATCTACAGCAGCGAAAATACAAACCCAATTAAAACAAACTCAACAAACTAATATTCCTCTAGTTGATTCAGAAAGATTGTTTGCTGACGTGCAAAAGTTGAGTTTTCAACGTTTTACAGTTGCCGAACGCAGACGTACCCGCAATTATATTATCAATGAATTAAAAAAGCTGGGCTGGGAATCTTCTACAGAACAGTTTCAACAAGGTGTTAATGTCTTTGCTGAAAAACCGGGAAGCGATCGCAATGCTGGAGCAATTTTAATCGCAGCCCACTACGATACTGTTTTAAATTCTCCCGGTGCTGATGATAATGCTAGCGGTGTGGCTGTATTGCTCGAAATTGCTCGACTGTTTAATTCTCCGACTCCACGCACTTTGCAATTAGCTTTTTTCGACAAAGAAGAAGCTGGTTTGTTAGGTAGTCGGGCTTTTGTTACCAATACAGCACGTTTGCAAAATTTGCGCGGTGTAATCGTCATGGATATGGTGGGTTACGCTTGCTATACAGCAGGTTGTCAAAAATCTCCCTCTGGTTTTCCCATAACTCCCATCAGTGACAAAGGTGATTTTTTAGCCGTGGTAGGTGACACGGAACATTTACCATTAATTAATACTTTTAAAACTGTAGAAAAATCATCTCAATTACCACCAGTATTTACTTTACCAGTTCCCCTCAAAGGCGTTTTAACACCCGACGTTTTACGTAGCGATCACGCACCATTTTGGCTGCAAGGAATCGGAGCTTTATTAGTTACCGATACAGCAAATTTACGCAGTTCTTTCTATCATCAACCAAGCGATACTACTGCAAATATTGAACGTGATTTTTTTGCTGGTGCAGCACAGTTGGTTGTTAATGTTACTAATACTTTGTTGTCAGGTAGTGGCAGTTTTGAAACGCCTAGTTAGGGATTCGATCGGTTTCAACCTTAAAAATAGTACCTGGCGACTGGAAGTCACGGCTACACAGGCAAAACCCGTCTACACGGGTTATAATCCATAGTCCACGCAGGTGGACAACGAGCGGTGTAGGCGCGGTTTAAACCGCCAGCTATCATGGTGCGTTGCGTAACGCGACAACACACCCTACAATTCTGCTAACTGCTAACTGTTAACTGATTCCATGTTTCATAAAAGTTACGGGAACTCCGATTAATTGTTTACCTAATTGAGATATTTTAAATTTACTTTTGAGAGATACAGGTAAATCTTGAAAATCAATTATTTTAAAACCAAATTTTTGATAGTAATCTATTAATTTTTTACCCAAACATTCTAAATAAAGCGGTTGAGTTGCTTGTTCGATTAAATGTTGAGTAAGAAAACTTCCTAAACCGCGATTTCTCCACTTTTTAGTAACAACTAAGCTACCAAGTTCTTGAGCTTGTGTAAAATTGCGTAACTGTCCGCAAGCTGCTATTTTGCGATCGCATTCAATTACCCAAAACTGCTGCCATTTTAATTGTGTGGGGTCGAGTTTTGCTGTGAATACCAGCCAGCGAATAGATGAAGCGTCTTTGGATGTGGCTTTGCGAAGAATACATCCCAATGGTAAATTCTTCATAATCATATTTTCCCCGATAATGGCTGACGGTAAGCATAATTTTATCGGGAAAAATAGCGATCGTCGCGATTCAAATACAGAAATTAGTTTATTGCAATCGACTACGCAAAAAGCGCTGTATAGGTTTGACGACCGCATATTCCGTCATATACGAGCCTTTTATCCTTTTGAAACTGTTTGACTTTTGCTTCTGTTGCCGGACCAAAATCGCCATCAACTGAAAGTCCATATCCTTTGTTCTTTAGCTGAAGCTGCATCTTTTTCACATCTTCACCTTTAGCACCAAGTCTTAAAGTGTTATTGAAATTCGGTCGCAATTCTCCATGTACTTTGACAATTGATTTTTGAAGTTTCGTATTGTCATGAATTAGCTTTGCTGCTTCTAAACTTTTGATACGAACGCATCCGTGAGAACTAGGAAATTCGGGAACCCGTGGATAGTAATGCAGCGCTATTCCCCGTGAAGCATCTTGAAAACGTGTTACCCATTCTGCTTCTGGATACTCGCTAAATTTACGATCGTGCCAAAGCACTGGGAATTCACCTTTAGGAGTGCAATCCGTTCCAGCTTTTTGACTGGTTGCAATATTATCGCAATTAACACCAGAGATACCTTTTCCAGGAGTACAGTGAAAAGGACCTTTTTTTTGTGATGCTGCATTCGATCCCGTCCATTCAAGCGTTACTTCTTGTTTCCATAAGTCAACGTTGACTTTTGAGATGTAAGTTTCTGACATGAGATTGTTATCAATATAGATTGTATGTCTTGAATGCTACAAGAAATAAATCTTTATTTAAAGTACTCTTTAGGGTTATTTTTTACTCAATATACATTTGGGAACTATTCAAATTTATTCGTTGGATAACACAGATATGGAGACGTAGCAGTGCTACGTCTCTACATCATTCATTGTTTTAAAACGGCATCTTCGATCGCGTAATCTAACAACCAGGGTGCTACTAATTGCTGCATTTGGGTGGATGGATGATTTCTTTCCCATTCGATAGTTCTCTTCAACGATTCTTCTATGGGTACAATTTCCCTGTATCCCAACTCTTCACGAATGCGAGTGGAATCTAGAAACCAATCTTGTTCTGAGTTGAGTGGTAAATTCCAATCTACGGGAAACTTTTCTTTAGGTAAACTTACAACTTTACCTTTCCATCCTACAAGTTTTCCAATTTTAGTAACTCGCTCCCCTTCAGAAAGTATCTCTGGTTCAGCAACATGATAAATTCTACCTTTTGCTTTTTCGTTGGTAACAGCTAGAGCGATCGCATACCCGATATTCTCAACATAACCGTAAGAACTTCGCCATTTGGCAATAATATCTAACAACACAATCGCATCGCGGCGATCGTCCATACGTTGTAAATAGGGAAATAAACGATTCAAAGGGTCATTTTTTCCGTAAACCATCGGTAATCTGACAATTGTTCCAGGTAAATCCGAGTCTGACATGACAATTTCAACTACAATCTTTTCGTAATCAGGTGGTGCATTCAAAGGTCTTTTGGGCATATCTTTGAGAAGATAAAGCGAAGAACGTAAAGCTGAATCCTCTGTAAGCGGAACTTCTTCTGTACCAGATTCCTTACCTAAAATAATTCCATAAGCGCGGTATACATCCATACTGCTAATTGCAACGACGCGCTGCGTAATGCCTTTAAATACGTTTATCAGCATCCGTGCATCTGATTCCGTGTAGCAAATCATATCTACTACAACATCGGGTGAAAGTCTCTCAAATTCGCTTTTATAATCGTTAAGTTGAGAGCGATTGCCATATATATGATTTACGTTGTCGGGCAATTCTGCTTTCGTCTTTCCGCGATGAAATAAGGTAACATCGTGTCCCATAGTTACAAGCTGACGTACAACAGAAGGACCAATAAAATTAGTTCCACCGATGATGAGAATTTTCATTCAGGAATTCCTTTAGTTTAAGTTTTTAAAGGACTGAAGTCCTTACTACGAACAATTCAAATTCTTCCAAAGGCAAAACTTCCGCAAGCAATTCTTCACTATTAGGTATTCCGAAACCATGCCAAAGCACAATAAGCGGAGCAGGTAAGCTGGGATTCGCAGGTGGATGCACGATCGCAGGTACGCCAGCTAATTCTAAAAATTCTTTGTTAGACATATGGGAATTGGGAACAGGGAATAGAAAATGTATACTCCTATCCTGATGAAAGATTACTATTGTTGATCGGAGGTTGTCGCCTTTTGAATCATTTCTTGGATTGTTTCAGTTTCCCCAATTTCGTAAAGACTAATCAAACCATCCTCAATGGTAAAGATTTGCTGAATTGTTGCATCCGCAAGTAAATTGCCTTGTAAATCTTTGATGACTTGATGAGCGGTAACAACGTTTCGATTATTTTCGTCCGTCTCGAATTTTAGCGTCTCAAGCTCCACTTGAATATCCTTAAATTGATCGATCCAGTATTCGCGCACTGCGTCGCATCCGTAAACAAAACCGCCTTCCACTCCGTTCGCCCATTTCACATCCGGGCGCATAAACGAGATAATTGTTTCAATTTCACGGTTATTAAAGGCATCGTATAAATTTTGCAGAAATTCTTGATTATCTCTCATAATTATCACCATGTTTACTTTTTGTTTTGCTGTCTTTATAATTAATCCTTTTCAAATACACCCATTTCGCGCCTGTCGAATAGTCATAATTTCTACATCCGTAATCGCTTTGTGGGAACCGTTTTTAGTATTAGCAGGAGTAAACCAAAATGTTCCGGCTTGACACTCTTTTCCTCCCGTTTCAATAGTTCCTTCGAGAACATAAACATACTCGTCACAAGGATGATAATGAACCGGAATTACCGTACCAGCCAGAATGCGTAGTTTGTGAATTGAACCTTGGGGAACTGGTTGCGCTAAGGAAAGTATTTGTGTACCCGGAATAGAGGGGAGTTTTTCCCACTGCTGGTTATTAGTGTTGATGAAATTTTGTTGGGACATTTATAAATCTCTGGTTTTGTTATTTCAAGCGTTTAGATCCCCCCAACCCCCCTTAAAAAAGGGGGGCTTTTTATAAGAGGTTTAGTCAATCAATACTTCCGGCAGCTTGTTGCAAAGTTTTTCTTCCCATCCACCATTTAAATAAGATGCAAGAATAAAGCTATCGGATGTTTTGGTGTATCCAGGTTGCACTTGAGAATACACTGACATCGCACCAGTCAAAGCAGTTTCTCTAACTCGATGCTGCAAACGTAACCGCGTACCGCCTTCAACAGCTTTCAAAGTCCAAGTAACGATAGAAGCCTGACTCATCATGCAGTCTTGCCAGGTGTAAACAAGCCGTTTTGGTTGATCAACTTCGATTACTTCGCATTTAATATTCGTATCTATTCCCGGTAAAGATGGACTGTAAAAACAAAATTTACACCCAACTCGCGGCTCAAAATCGTTTTCCATTAACCATGCAGCTAAAGCACGACTGTTAGTTAATAAAAGCCAAACTCGTTCGGGTGGATGGGGGTAAAATACTTCTTTGTTTAATCCGAACATGATTCCTCCAAATAATCGCCAAGGGCATCAAGTTTGTCTTGCCAAAATTGCTCGTAATTCGCAATCCAATTCGATACTTGTTTTAATTTTTCTGGCTTCAGCTTATACAAACGCTGGCGACCCGATCTACGCATTTCTACTAAGTCAGCTTCGCACAATATCTGTAAATGCTGAGAAATCGCCGGTAAGCTGATCGCAAAGGGTTCCGCTAGCTGTTTAACGGGTTGTTCGCCTCTGAGTAATAAATCCAATATTGCCCTTCGCGTTGGATCTGCAATTACTTGAAAAACGTCTGCACTCGCGGATTGTCTGCTCATATCAATTGAGAGAGGGAACTACTCATATATTTAAGCGATTACTTAAATATATTAATTAAGCATTCGCTTAAATGTCAATTAAAAATATGAATTTTTTCCTGAATCTTCGTTTGTAGGCATGGAACTAGATTAATTGATTTTGATTTGTTGTCACCCATAGAATTAATAAGCTAAAACTAAACTCTAACTAGATATTAATTAGGTATTCTCCCAGTATTTTCACTTAAGCAGCTATTAATAAAGCTACAAATATAAATGAAATAGAGTGGGAGAAGTTTGAAGATATTTGTAAGTTTATTTTGTACGTTAATGATTGCACAATTGGAAACTTTACCATTACAGACAGTGGAAACCGTAGTAGTACGTTACGGTTCGTTTGCTGCGTCTATCTCGATTTCTGAATTAGAAAATGTCGCGAAAACAGGTGAGTTTCCCGACAGTTTCAAATCTTACACCGATCGTTTATCTGAAGAACAACGCAGTACGATCGTGGCAGCGTTGAGGACGAAAATTCCGATTAATGTTGTGACTATGAGTAATTTTCTGAATACTCAAATTGGTGCGAAAGTTTTGAAAGATTTAGCTACATTAATACACCCAGAAGACGACGCGGCAGCAAAAGCCCTCAGAGAAAGTTTAGTTTTAGGCACTACTGAAGCTAAAGGAATTTCTGTGCTTTCTTCTATTGCTGCTTATCCGAGCAAACGTTTAGAAATTGATTTAAATCAAGCATTTAGAGTATTCAAAAGTTTAAATACAGCATTTTGGCAAACTCAGCAGTTTATGAGTGCGATCGCGCCTCAACTGGCGAGTAGAGATCCCCAGCTTTCATTACCAATTGATGCGACTCAAGCAGGGAGCGGTAAGTGTGAAGAATTTACATTAAATTTGAACGACGATAAACGTAATAGAAACCTTGACGTTGATATATATTGGTCAGATACTGCGACTGTAGAAAAGCCGGTTATTGTATTTAGTCACGGTATGGGTTCGGTTCGCACCGAGTTACAGTATTTAGCAAGACACCTAGCATCTTATGGTTTTGTAGTTGCATCTGTAGAGCATCCCGGTAGTAATGAAGCGAATACCAACGCCGCGATCGCAGGTAAAAGCAGACTTTTAAAACCGCAAGAGTTTTTAGAACGTCCTCAAGATATCAGTTTTGTAATAGATGAATTAGAAAAGCTAAATCAAACAGGGGATAATTCATTCAAAGGTAAACTCGCAACTAATAAAGTAATGGTGGTGGGTTATTCCTTCGGTGGTGGTACGGCTTTATCAATAGCTGGAGCGCCTTTGCAACCAGAAAGTCTCAAACAACGCTGTAAAGAAAACTTGGCAATTTTGAGCTTTGGGCAAGGTTTTCAGTGCGTAGCGCAGGAATTACCAGAAAAAAGCTATCAGTTGCGCGACGAAAGAGTAAAGCGGATAGTTGCTCTCAATCCCACAAGTTCGTTGATGTTTGGTGAAACAGGATTAGAATCCGTACAGGTTCCCACCCTTGTTTTAGCAAGTTCTGCTGATAAAACCAACCCCGCTTTAACCGAACAAATAATCGGCTTTCGCAAAATTCCCTCACCTAAATGGCTAGTTGGTGTAGTTGGAGGTACGCATTTGAGCGTCAAAGATCCCAGCGCTACCGTCAGTCAAAAAGGAAAACCCAATACCCCTTTAACTGGTGGCGAAGTAATCGGAGAACAAGCTGCTGACATTCGCAAATTTGTGAAAGCGATCGTTTTAGCTTTTGCTGCTCAAATGACTCCAGAAGCTGATATATATAAAGTGTTTCTTACAGCAGATTACGCTCAACTTGCTTCTACAGAAGAATTTCCTTTCCGTTTAGTTACAGAAATTACCCCCGAAGCTGCAAAAGCCATAGAAACAGTTACCAGTTAGGAGTTAGGAGTTAGGAGTTAGGAGTTAGGAGTTAGGAGTTAGGAGTTAAAAGTTAAAAGTTAGGAATTAATAATAATAAATATTTTTTTCTACCCCCTCTACCCCCTCTACCCCCTCTTCCCCCTCTTCCCCCTCTCCCGCAATCTACTGAGAATTGGTTTGATATGTATACAACCAATATCCGTGTCAAGCCTGATTGACATTTTGTAATGATTTCATTAAGATTATTTACATAAGTTCACAAAAGTTCAGCTTGTATGGCTGTGATGTGAATTAAGATTTGAAATTTTCAATATCTTTATAAACTTTAGACATTTGGTTTTCTTTAATAGACCTCGGATTGAGACCCGAGGTTTTTTTGTCTAAATTTGAAAAACATCAACTAATATTTGTTTATCTGGTCGCAAACGGCGATTATCTGGAGAATCGTAAAATACCATCAAGCTATTTTGTTCTCCCCAGCATGAATATAGCGCCAAACCTTCAGCATGGTCGGAACCAATGGTAAAAGGTAAGTCAAACAAGGGAAACAAGTTATCCTCATCCTGCTGATGGATATTATCGTTGTCACTCGAATCATTTAAAGCATCTTTCCAGCGAAAAACCTCCATTTCTCCTTCTACAGCCATAGTCGGTCCTGCTAAAATAATTAAATCTGATTCTTGCAAACATAATTCTCGTATTCCCAAACCGTTCAAATCGAGAAAATGCTTTTTGTATTTTGCGCCTCCATCGGTAATTTCTTGCAGCACCAAAACACCCGGTTCGGATTCTGTTAATTGTACTTCTATAATTAAAGACCATCCCCGCAATACAGGTCCGCGCAAACCGAGAAAAAGGCGGTTATTACTTGCTATTGCTAAACCTTCGATATCCAAACCATTATCTTTAGAAGGTATTCCACTAGTAATAAATGGCTTTAAATGTACGTCTTCTTTTAAAGCTTCAAATAATACATTGCGATCGCCAATTGTTTGCAAACAAGCTGCGCTTAAAGTTTCACCTTCAACGGGAACGCAAGATTTAATTAATTCACCATTAACAACAGGAATTCTTGCCAAAATAAAACGATTTAAGTCGGTAGTAATAGTAGCAAGTCGAGATAAATCTGTTTCCAAATCTTTGCCTTTGGGTTTCTTTCTTTTAGTACTGTGAGAACCAGTCAACCAAAGATAGCCACCACGAAAATCCATACCTTCAATATCAATTTCATCGTCGTCAAATAGCTCGATATAATCTTTTAATAAAAAGCGTTGATGCTTGCCGAAACTATGACAACCTACGGGAGAAAGACGTTCAACCCCAACCATTTCATCCGAACCAATCCACAAACTACCATCATCGCTAAAAGTAGCAGCAGAAATATCGCTGACAATATCTTCACTTCTGAGATCGAATTCGAGTAAAACGCGAGTTAATAAAAAATATTCTACTTTAGACATAAAGCTTTATATATTTGAAATACATCATAAAATTGGACGGCAGCTAATAAACATTATCTAATGACTAGGTTCCCCTACGACCAGTTTGCCCTCGTATTATCTTGAAGAATTATTACAACCATTAGGAAAAATAGAAACCAGTAAGACAGTACCGGCGGAGATTCGGGAAATTGATGTTTACTTTGCGCCTTCGTCTCAACCTACCACAGATACAATACAATTGGGATTGTTAGGGCAATTAGCCGAGAAAGCCGCACTTATAGAACCATTTAGAAATGCGGTAAAAATCTCAGAAATTCGTAGCTGTATGAACAAGTTGTTCTATATTATTGCCGATATAGAACGCCAAAACAAACGCGATAATATCCCCACGCAAGAAGACGATTTACCCAAACTGTGGATTTTATCTCCTACAGCATCTACAACAATATTAGATGGATTTAAAGCCAGTCTCGACGAAGAGAATTGGGGTGCAGGGGTTCATTTTTTAGGAGACTATCTAAAAACCGTAATTATCGCCATTCATCAGTTACCTCGTACACCAGAAACCTTGTGGTTAAGGCTTTTAGGTAAAGGTAGAGTACAACAACGAGCCATCGAAGAATTAGAAGCACTTCCCCAGAATAATCCCCTACGGGATAAAGCAATTGATTTATTATTGAGTTTAAAGACTCAAATAGAAATTAGACAAAACCCAGACGAAGAGGATAGGGAGTTACTGATGAATTTATCACCGATTTATCTAGAAAGATTAGCCGAAGCTAAACAAGAAGGACGTAACGAAGGGATACAAGAAGGACGAAACGAAGGAATACAAGAAGGACATCGTACCGTTATAGAAAATTTATTACGAGCCAGATTTGGTTCTTTAGATGACGAATTAAATTCAATTATTCAACCACTATTAGCATTAACTCCAGAGGAATTTTCTCCGTTGTTAATACAATTGTCCCGTGAGGAATTGATTTCGAGATTTAGGCAGTAATAATATCACTATGATTTAGCTTGTTATTTTTTAATAAATATAAGCTAAATCAAGTCCAGAAGAAGAGGATAGGGAGTTAAGTAAATTCCCTTATCAGCAATTTTTTAAGACAAGAGAGATAGCTAATTTTAGAGCAGAAAAGGCTTAACTTGTCACTAATAGATGGAACTTGAGAAAGACTCTTGAGTGTATTCTTAACTGAAACTGAGAACAAGTTAAACAGTGATTCTTGTTTATAATTCGTGTTCCTGTAAGCCCATAGCCAAAGCCAACGGATATACTATATTAGCCCACTTAAATTCGTGAGACATTCTTGAACCTGAATTTTCCGAATGATGAAATAGTACTACTTGCACTCCTTTGTCTTCTAAAGCTTGAAGATATGGAACATAACCAAAATCATCAGCTACTAGCATTACGTTTTCTACGTTGATAATACGATCGAGTTGTTCTACCACTTTAAACAACACAATATCCTGCGTCTTTAACTTGAACAAGTTGTAATTACGTCCAACATAATTTGACTCCTTTCCTGTAAATAAATCATCTTTTGTTATATCGCCTATATCTACTAAATACTCCAAATTAAATTGAGTTGAATAAATTAGATAACAGTTAACTTCGTTTTCGGACTTAAGACGACTGTATTTCAGAAGCTGCTCTACAATATAATCAATATTAAGTTTTGTAAAAGTCTTTCCTGGATATACTTCTTTATAAATGTTTTGCGTATATAAGACTGCGTTTTGCAGAAATATTCCATCTATAATTATAGACTGGTTTGTTTTTATTAACTGATTGACTGCTTGTCTTAAAAGAATATTTTCTATTTTAGTTATAGCTTCTGTGTTGAACAGCCGCGCTTTAAACTCTTCCTTGTTTTGAAAATCGTTCGGAATAGTTAAGTTAAAATTTATTCCTTCAGTTCGCCACAGCTTAATATCATCATAGAAAAAAACATAAAGAAAATCTTCTTTAGTAATTTCTTTTTCAACATACAGAACAACTACAAAATTTTCTTCTACATATTTTTTGGGTATTGTTACATTAGAATATTTTTTAATAGTTCTACCTTTACATTGAACTTTGATGAAAGGCGTGATTTTCTGAGAAATATCTTTAACTATCAGTAAATCGGTTCCTTCCTTGTCAAACGCTGGTTTAGTAACAAGAAAACCGTATTTTATTAAATTGTGTTCAGTTAATTTTTCTGCTTGAAGTTCTAGGGGCTTATTATCCATACTAAAATTATTGTATAACTGCTTCAAGTTGATTTAATATGCAAACAGTTCAAAAGTCCGCAACAAAAGCTTGGGCTAAGGCTTTTCAAAAACCCGCGTCGGAATTTCCCTTAACTCCACTTTCAATAATTGAAGGTGAAATTCCCGCAAGTTTAAATGGTACCCTTTACCGCAACGGTCCGGCAAGATTGGAACGTGGTGGTATTTCTGTAGGACACTGGTTTGATGGAGATGGTGCCATTCTTGCCGTACATTTCAATTCCAGTTTCCCCCCTTTACAAGGGGGGACTAAGGGGGGTAATGGTAATGCATCTGCTGTTTATCGCTACGTGCAAACTGAAGGATTTAAAGAAGAAGAAAGTGCAGAGAAGTTGCTTTACGGTAATTATGGCATGACAGCACCGGGAGCAGTTTGGAATCAATGGTTTAAACCAATTAAAAATGCTGCAAATACTTCGGTTTTGGCTTTACCCGATAAACTTTTGGCTTTGTGGGAAGGTGGAAACCCTCACAAACTCGATTTACAAAATCTGGATACTTTGGGGAAAGAGAATTTAGAGCAATTGGATGATGGAATGGGATATTCTGCACATCCGAAGGTTGATTCTCAGACGGGAGAAATTTTTAATTTTGGTACCTCACCTGGTTTAAATTCAACGCTTAATATTTACAAAAGCGATGCTACGGGAAAAATTATCAAGAAAGCTGCACATCAATTAGATGGTGTACCTTTAATACATGATTTTGTTTTAGCGGGAGGATATTTAATATTTTTTATTCCTCCGGTGCGGTTAAATTTATTAATGCCAGCAGTTGGATTGAGTTGCTTTAGCGATTCTTTGGAATGGCAACCTAGCAAAGGAACCCAAATTTTAGTTTGCGATCGCGATACTTTAGATATTATCAGCCGTAGCGAGACGGAACCCTGGTTTCAATGGCATTTTTCTAATGGTTATATAGATGATAGCGGTGCTGTCATTGTTGATATTGCTAGTTATGAAGATTTTAAAACTAATCAATATCTTAAAGAAGTAGCTACAGGTGAAACTCATACTGCTTCACAAAGTAAGTTAACGCGAGTAATTCTGAATCCGCAAACTGGTAAAGTAAGTAATATAGAAACATTATTTGATCGACATTGCGAATTTCCGATCGTACCGCAGCAAAATGTCGGAAAATCTTCTCGATATACTTATCTTTCCACAGTTAAGGAAGGTACGGATATTAGTAAAGAGATATTGAATAGTATTGCTTGCTTTGATAGTAAAACTGATACTATTACCGAAGCAAACTTTGGTGAAAATCTTTATCCTTCCGAACCGATTTACGCTCAAGGTTTTATTTTAACGGTTGTCTACAACGGTAATTTAGATAGTAGCGAAGTATGGATATTTGATGCCGAACAATTAGATAAAGAACCCGTTTGTAAATTGAGTTTACCGAGTGTAATTCCTCCGGGTTTTCACGGTACTTGGAAAGAAAGTAGAATTAATTGCAAGGTAGATTTTTGATAATATGAATAAGCTTAAAACAGTCACACTATAGCCTAGTCTGGAGTTTGCAGAGGAACTATCATGTCAGAAATAATTGAATCGGGTGCCCGAAACCAACCTTACATTGCTCTCACATTCGACGACGGTCCTTACGACATTACACAAAGCTGCTTGCGATACTTGGCATAACACGACTGAAGCACTATTTTTCATTGATAATCGTGTTAATAAATTTCCGCACATTGTTAAACAGCCGTATCAGATGGCATCTTATTGCCAATCTGCTTATGATAATCCAAGTCTTCGGACGTTAAATGACTATCTTGTCCTCACTAAACTGCGGATGCAACGAAGAAATTCAGCGAGCAACCGGGTATACTCCCAATTATTTTCGTCCCCCAATGGGTGAACCTCCTTTTGAAAACAACCAGGCTATTGATAAGAATAATAAATTTAGGGTAACTGAATTAGCAGAAAATCTTGGACTTAGCCATATTCACTGGTCAACTGATACGAACGATTGGAGAGCTCTTGGAGTGGAATCCATTGTCAATACTTTGCTGTCTACTGAAAATGGGTCAATTATTTTGTGTCACGATTTACCCAAACAGGGGAATCAAGCACGGGGGGAAGATACAATTAAAGCGGTTGATATTGCTATTCCCCGACTAAAACAGCAAGGTTTTAGTTTAGTTACTCTTAATGAAATGACATTTTCCACACCACAACCTTCTGAGCGAAAATGTCCGCCGAATTCTCAAGTTTACGAAGTCCAAATTGGTGACGATTTATCTAAAATAGCCGAAAAATTTTACCTGGATGGAAGCGAACAATCATGGAGAAAAATTTACGAAGCTAATAAAGATTTAATTCGCGACCCCAGACAAATAGAAGCAGGATGGAAGATTTGTATTCTTAGAGTCAAGCAGTACAGTCTCAAGGAGAGAATAAAATTACCTATTACTTAACTTGGATAGCTTTAGATATCTTTCGTTATATTTCGATATCTGAATGATAGCGATTTCCAATTGTTCTCTTCCTGTAAGAAGCAATTCCAATCAAATTTTAGACAAGAGTAACTTAAGTTTATTAAGGAGTAATCTCATGAAAAAAAAGCTGGCTATGATTTCTGCTGCTACAACATTAATGATAGTGAGTGCTGGTGTATCTACAGCATTTCAAAAACAGGGAGTAAACGCAGTTCAAACCTCCTCAAAAATGAAACAATTTGAAGTAACACAAGTTGCTACTGCTCCTTCGTGTGATGGCGAGGATTTAAGTAAGGTTCACATGACATATTATAGTTATCACGATAACGACTATATAGGGAATCCAAACCCCAATTATGACATTGCTTATTCTTCCGATTACAGTAACTTGCCTAACTACAAGCGCTTAATCTACAAAGATGCAAAGGACAAAAAGGGTGGAGATGGAAGCTACGAAAAGCCAATTATAGTAGCAATCCCGACGCGCTATAACTGGCAAAACAATAAATGCTTATTTCCTGGTACTCGCATATATGCACCTCACCTAAAAAAGTACTTGATTGTAGCAGATGAATGCCCTCCAGATAAGTGTAAAGGAAAAAGGACTATGATTGATGTATGGATGTATACTACACCCCAAAACAATATAGACAAAGTAATGGATTGCCAAAAGTCCTGGACACACACAGGTTTCGATATGAAAAAATGGGATGTTATAATTAATCCCCCCAATAATAAACCTGTTGACCGCAGACCTTTCTTCTACACTAAAGAACAAGGAAGTTGCAGAGAAGTGCCATTTAGAACTTAAGAAATAACTTGTTTGTTAGCGTTTTTGAATTCAAATATGAAAACAATTGTCTGAAAGATTGCATTACAATATTCCAGACAATGTTTTCTGCTAACTTGAAAAATATTTACAGAACAATAAAACTTGTAGCGTCACGCACCAACTCGGTATTGTGACAATCGCGACCATTCTTAGCTTTATCCAGCTTTTATTTCTTAAGCTTAATGTTGAATTTTATCGCACAATTTTTTGTCACTTTGAGTCAGGTTGGGATTAGTTTCAAAATATTCACGTCCCCAATTACAAGCATATTTAAGTAGTTTATCTAAGTCCTTAGCTTCTTCCCAATTCCATAAGATTACAGACTTATCGTCAGAAGCAGAAGCAATCGTTTTACCATCTGGACTAAAGGAAACTGAAAGCACGAAGTCTGCGCATGACGGGTAAAGTATGCAGCAAAGTACCATCTAATTTCCATAATTTAACAGTCTTATCCAAACTCGCTGAAGCAATCGTTTTACCATTGGGATTAAAAATAACTGTTCTAACTTCATTACTATGTTCTCGGAGTGTGTTTAGTAATTTCCCGTTTGTATCCCAGATTTTGATGGTATTATCCATAGCTGTAAGCAATTTTTTTTCCATCTGGGCTGAAAGCTACTCCCCTAACTCCTTGATTATGTCCTTTAAGTTCGTAACCAAGTGCCATCCTCGATTTCCAAAGTTTAATAGTTTTATCATCCGAAGCTGAAGCAATTATCTTACCATCTGGGCTGAAATCTAACCCCAAAACGCCAGCATCATGTCCTTCTAAGGTCGTTAAAGCAAACTGTCATCTTGATTCCAAATTTTAATAGTTGTATCGTCTGAAGCCGAAGCAATTGTTTTGCCATCTGGACTAAAAGGCACTCCGATAACTGCTGTTTGTTTTGATTTTTAAGAACTTGAAACAAACGTTGTCAACGTTTCCACAGTTTAACGGTTTTGTCCTCGCTCGCTGAAGCTATAGTTTTGCTATCGGGGCTAAAAGACACTCCCTAAACCCTATCATAATGACGTTTATCATCATTATCGCTAGCGAGCATTTTATGTAACTTACCATCCTGGTTCCAAAGTTTTACAGTGTTGTCCCATCACCTGTGGCGATCGCCTTACCATCACCACTGAAAGCAACTGCATAAACTGAACTGCTATATCCCGTAAGGGCTTTCAAAGGTGTACCACCTGGTTCCCAGATTTTGATAGTCTTATCTTCAGAAGCTGAAGCAATTTTTGTGCCATCTGGACTGAATGCTACTTGCCAAACTTTATCGCTATGACCTCGGAAAGTATTTAATTCTCCACCGTACACATTCCAAATTTTTACGGTTTTATCTCCACTTGCCGAAGCAATTTTGTTGACCATCTGGACTAAATTGCACTGAGTAAACTTTGTCGTCGTGACCTTTGAGAGTATTTATTTTTTTACCATTGCGTGATTCCAGAGTTTAATGGTGTCATCTTCATGCTGAAGCAATCATTTTACCATCGGGACTAAAAGCAATGCCCAAATTTCATCATTGTGAATCCTTTAAACGTGTTTAACTCTTTACCATTTTGATTCCAGAGTTTAATGGTGCCATCTGCACTGGCTGAAGCAATAGTTTTGCCATCTGGGCTAAATCCTGCACTGAGTAAACTTTGTCACTGTGACCTTGGTAATCGTGTTTAACTCTTTACCATTTTGATTCCAGAGTTTAATAGTGCCAGCTACCCTCGCAGAAGCAATAGTTTTACTATCTGGACTGAAAGCAACTGCCAAATTTCATTATTGTGACCTTTAAACGTGTTTAACTCTTTACCATTGCGATTCCAGAGTTTAATAGTGTCATCTGCACTGGCTGAAGCAATAGTTTTACCATCTGGACTAAAAACAACCGCACAAATGACTTTCTTTATGTCCTGACAATCTGTTTTGAATTCCCCATTTTGCTGCCAAAGTTTCACCTTCCCTTCCCCATCTGCTGTGACAATAATCTCACCCTTGGGGCTAAAAGCAACTGTGGTAACTACACTATCCCGATAAACTGCCCGTTCTAAATTTTTAAATCACATTTTGTTGCCTTCATCCTTAATATCTGTTCTAATCCAAGTGATTTTAAATTTTGCCATTTTCCTTTGTTCTTATTGCTGCTATAAGCGCATCTAGTCCACGATTTGAGCTTAAATACGCTTCCGAGGATGCACTAAGAGCTTTAATCTCATTCTTTTCCGAATTTCGCCATTGCCACCAAGCCAACCCCGCCAAACTCAAGGCTAAAACCAAGCCAATAGAAAGTCCATAAATAGTAAATCGTCTTCTGCGCTTTTTGTTTTTGCTCTCGCGCTCTCGAAATTTTACACTCAACCGAATAAAACTCCTTTCCACTGAACTCAATTCCAAAAAACGTTGATTCTGCCAATCTTGGGCATCTGTAAGTGGCTTTCCTCGCAACAGCGCTCCTTCATCACAACCGCTACTTTCCCAAGTAAGCATCGCTACCCTTAACTGCTCTTGCCAGTAGCGAAAGTCTCTGTCCTGATGCATCCACTCTCGTAGTTGTCCCCAACTGCGAATCAGCGCTTCATGAACTATTTCCACGGTTTCTAAATTCGTTTTCTCGTCGTATCCCGTAACTACCAAACGAGCATCAGCCAAACGAGTCACCAAATCCCAATTTTCTTCACCCACTTCCTTTCGGGTAGCTACACGACGGGTATCTTCTGTTCCTAGCCCCGGATGCACGAGTTGGATAAAAATCCGCTGCGCTCTTTCTTTTTCCTCAAAGTTAAGCTGGTTATATGCTTCCGAGGCATAATGAGCTAATGCTGCTTCTACTCCGCCAATTTCATTGTAAGCAGCATGGGTTAACTGAGCATCTTGCTGTTTTGCCCATAACTGAGTTAAAGCAAACTCCAATAAAGGTAAATTTTCCGGACTTAGCTGTGAAAGAATGCGTTCGGTCAGCTTCTCCTCAATTGTTACTCCTAGTAACTCCGCAGGCTTGGACACTGTAGCTTGTAGTTCGGAGTCGGTCATCGGACCAAGTTTTAAGTCTGCATACTGCAAAGCATCAGCAAAGGGACGGTAAGATAACGCCTGTCCCAAAAAGTCTGCCCTCAGAGTGATGACTAAAGTAAAATTAGAAGAATTATTTATTGCTTCTAGTAATCTATCTAAAAAAGCTTTACGTTCTTGTGAGTCTCTACAAAGAGTGTAAAGTTCTTCAAATTGGTCAGCAACTAGCAAAAAATGACGATTGGGGTTTTCCGAAAGGATATTATCTATAAAATCCCGTAACCCATTCTCGCAATCTTGTAAATCGGTGGCAAGATTTCTAATCTCCCGCAAACGTTCGGTGCGGCTGAGGTGGGCTTCTTGCTGGGAAACAAGAGCAGTTGCAAGATTAAATAAAGGTCGGGAACCCGGACGAAAGTTAACAATATGCCAATTTCGAGTATCTCGCAGTTGCTTTACCAAACCAGCGAACACAACGCTAGATTTACCACTACCACTAGAACCAACCACCGCAACAAATGGTTGATTTTGCACCGCATTCACCAACATCTGAGTAAAAGTTTCTCGTCCGAAAAAGAACCGTGCATCTTCTTCCCGGAAAGCAAATAAACCGCGATAGGGACTGATTTTAGTGGGACGACGACCCAAATCCAACCAACTTGGTGGAGCTACACCCGGATTTTGACAAATTACTGGCAACCAGGAAGCACCAGGAAATTTATTCTCTAATCCTTGTAATTTTTTGCGTGCTTGTTTTACTGATAAATATAAATATTGTTGCTCGATCGCAAAATATTGTAAAAAATATTGAAAGAAGTCTTGAGCAACCAGATTTGGCACAGGTTCCCGCATGACAATAACTGTAGGAATATGCAGTCTTTGCAATTCATCAGCCAATCCCAAACCATCACAGGAATTAAAAATTGCTAACTTTAAACCTTTGCCAATTGCTTGCTTGAGAGCTTCTTTTAACTGTTCAATAGTTAAGCTATTATCTATATTATTTTCATTAATATAAATTCGACCCGTTTCCCCTTCGGTTTTACTATGACCTGCAAAAAACAGAATATCCCAACCTTCTGAATCCCAAAGGTAGTTATTGAATGTAGCCCGTGAAGGTTTGATAAGAAACTCAACTTGTGCATCTTGCAAGTTTTCGAGAAATTTAGCTTCCGCTTCCAAATCAATATTTTGACTGTTGCCTAGAACAGCCAAAATTTTCACCTTTTGTCGGGGAAATTTTGGCAATCTTGAGCTTGCAATGTGTTGATATTCAAGTTGAGAAAGAGCCATTGCGGCTTTAGGATAATCATCAAAAAAATCCCAGCAATACAAAGGCAATCGCCGCACAAATATATTATTAGTCTCAATAATTACTTGTATTTCTTCTGTAGGGTTTAATGCCGAGCGCAGTTTACGATCAATATTAAGAAACTCTACAGATTTAAACCAATTATTCAAATATTGTCGTAATTCTTGACCTAACTCATTAAAGCTGATGTCGGAAACATTGGTAATCCCAGCAGCATCAATTTCCAAGTAGTCATCATCGACATCAGAACGCAAACGAGTACACAAACTCAGATAACTAAGTTGCCATTTTTGATAAATCTCAGCTAAATCAGGTGCAGGAGGTAACGAACCGATAAATTGTTCCCTTATAGAATCACCAACTTCCCATAATTGAGCGGTTACTTGCTCGAATCCTTTTTCTAAGTCACCGTGTCCCAGATGGATGACGACTAACTTACTCATGTGAACTGCGGTGGTAAAGCCAAAAATATCATGTCGAAACTAATCGTTGAATAATGGTTATCTAAAATAATCATTCATTAACTTTCGCGACGCTTGATGTAACTCTACCATTATATTATTCACAATTGAGGGCAATAAAGCATTAAGAATACTTGCATACTCTTCGTTAAAGCTTTCTATAACATCTTTTACTAATAAATCTACGAGTTGCTGTTGTTTCTCTATATCTTGATTTGTAACTCTACCGAATTTAGAAATTACATTATTTAATCTCGTCACAGTTACCAAAACAAGCATTTCTTGAGATAATTCATCTTCAAAGCTCAATTCTTAATTTTGATTTTGATAAATCCATTTTGCGCTTGATGGTAGCGATTTCCCAAGCTTGTAAAATTAATTCATCCTGCAACAACTTATAGTCAAAAAAATCTTAAGAGGAATCTAGATATTGCTTTCTTTTGGCAAATCTAACTTCCAAGCCATCCGTTACAATCCCAAAATTAGCACCGTGAATCTTTTCTGTCAGCACCCAATCGGTTTTCTTAAAATTGCGGTAATCGGATTCCGTGCAATTCCATTGATTGATATTTTCGGGTATCTTTTCATCAGCTATATATTCCATGATTTGAGCGATAAATCGCTGACTACGAACAAGTTTTGTAATTTGTTGTAGCATGCATGAAATAACTTTACGTATTAGCGTTCCTAAGAGCAGTTCCCAAGCCAACGAGAAACAACCCGAAAACCATGTAAAATATTCGTGCGCCCCGACGACCAATTATTTTAACCAGAAAGCGAGCGCGATAATTGTTAAAATACCAGTCCCAGTTAAAGATGCTGGAGCCGCTGGCTGAAAATAGCCCTGCTAATATAACTAGGATACAAATAAGTATAGATAGTTTTATTTACCTAAATTACTTTATTAAAATTGATCGTGAAATCTGTAAATCCTACATACTCAAACGAATTACCAATGATCGCCAAACGCCAATACCATATTATGACCTTGGGTTGCCAGATGAATAAAGCCGACTCGGAACGCATGGCTGGCATCTTAGAAGACATGGGCTTTGAGTGGTCCGAAGACCAATACGATGCAGATATAGTTATTTGTAATACTTGTTCTATCCGGGATAATGCAGAACAAAAGGTATATTCTTATCTGGGCAGACAAGTAAGACGGAAGCGTCAAAAACCCGATTTAACTTTGGTTGTAGCTGGCTGTGTGGCGCAGCAGGAAGGAGAAACGTTATTAAGAAGGGTTCCAGAATTAGATTTGGTTATGGGACCCCAACACGCTAACCGCTTAAAAGATTTGCTGCATGAAGTGTACGGTGGCTCTCAAGTTGTGGCAACCGAGCCGGTACATATTATGGAAGATATCACCAAACCGCGTCGCGATAGTCAGGTTTCGGCTTGGGTGAATGTAATTTACGGTTGCAACGAACGCTGTACTTATTGTGTGGTTCCTGGGGTGCGCGGTGTGGAGCAATCGCGGACACCGGAAGCGATTCGCGCCGAAATGGAAGAGTTAGGAAGACAGGGTTATAAGGAAGTTACTTTACTCGGTCAAAATATTGACGCTTACGGAAGAGATTTACCGGGAATTACTCCAGAAGGTCGCCGTGAGAATACTTTGACGGATTTATTGTATTACGTCCACGATGTACCGGGGATTGAAAGAATCAGATTTGCTACTTCTCATCCCCGTTATTTTACTGAAAGATTAATTAAAGCTTGTGCTGAGTTACCCAAGGTTTGCGAACATTTTCATATACCTTTTCAATCGGGAGATAACGAAGTTTTAAAGCGGATGGCAAGGGGTTATACCCATGAAAAGTATCGTAGAATCATCGATAAAGTTCGCGAGTATATGCCAGATGCTTCAATTAGTGCCGATGCGATCGTTGCTTTTCCTGGAGAGACAGAAGAACAGTTTCAGAAGACGATGCAGCTGACGGAAGATATCGGTTTTGACTTGTTGAACACCGCTGCATATTCACCGCGTCCAAATACACCAGCTGCGGAGTGGGAAGAACAATTGAGCGAAGAAGTTAAAAGCGATCGATTGCAGCGATTGAATCATCTTGTAAATGTCAAAGCAGCCGAGCGATCGGAAAGATATATGGGACGTATTGAAGAGGTTTTGGTAGAAGATGAGAATCCTAAAGATAAGAATCAGGTGATGGGGCGTACAAGAGGCAATCGTCTTACCTTCTTCACGGGTGATATTAACGAGCTAAAAGGGAAGATAGTGAAAGTGAAAATTAACGTAGTGCGTCCGTTTAGTTTGACAGGGGAAGTAGTAGAAGTACGCGAACCTGTTGGTGTTTAATCAATAATGTAGAGACGTAGCACTGCTACGTCTTTCTACAATTTGAGGATATAAAACAATGCAAGTTAATAAAATACCCGAACAAAGATTAATTGAAAAATTACGTCAGCTAGTTCCCGAACAAGTGGTGCTAGTTGAAAATTATATTGATTCCTTATCTGGGCAGAATGAAGATTATAACCTTACCCTAGCTGCTACAAAGCTTTCCGAACCAACGCTGCAAAAAATTTGGGATAATCCTGAAGATGCGGAATATGACAAGGCTGATGTTGGGTTACGACGCAATTTGAATTTATCGTTTAATGGTCATATATTATGGTGCGTCTAACCCAACCTACGAACTTTACCTTCACCGACCAAACTACTACTAAAATATGACTACTAACTTAATCAAAAATACTGCCCAAACTGATAAACTAAATTATTCAATATTAATTGAAGCCAAAGAAAGTGGATATCAAGCAACAGTTTGGGGTTTACCAGATTGCCAAGTATTTGCCACAACGAAACAAGAAGCGATCGATAGTTTGCATGAATTGATGGAAAATCGATTAAAAAATGTAGAAATAGTTACCCAAGAGATAGAATCACCAACAACTGAACATCCTTGGATGAAATTTGCGGGGATGTATAAAGATAATCCTTTATTTGATGAAGTGGTGTCAAACATCGCAGCTTACCGACAGGAATTAGACGCAGAAATGAATATAGAAGAGGATGAAGTTTGATGAGTTTGTGGATACTAGATACAGATATTATCACACTTTTTCAAACCCAGAATCCTTTGATTAAACAACGTATAGATCGGGTAAAATCTGAGGATATCGCTGTTACTGTAATTACTGTTGAAGAACAAATGCGTGGTTGGCTGGATGTTATTCGTCAGTCTTCGGAAGCGAAAAGACTAAAATGGGGTTATTTAGGATTGCGACAGGGAGTAGAATTTTTTAACATCATTAGAATACTTGATTTTGATGAAAAAGCTATAAATATTTACACAGAATTAAAACAGCAAAAAATTCGTATTGGTACGCAAGATTTACGAATAGCGTCAATTGTCATTTCTCATAATGGTATTTTAGTAACCCGGAATCAACGAGATTTTTCTCGCATACCTGATTTACAGTTTGAAGATTGGACAGTAGCCCCCAAAGACAATACATAAAATACTGATGTTGTTTATTAGAAAAGATAATAGTACATTCAGAAGCGTTGCGATTTTAAAAAAATCTTATAAAAAAAATTTCAAACTTTCCGGAATTGACATTCCACTATCGGTATCCTATCTTAGATAAGCAAAATATCGCTTACTTACTATATTTAACTGGGGAACTATGACCCCTATCTTATATGAAACCTGCAAAAACCCGGTCTTTATGGCTGGGTTTTTGTTGTTTAAATTAGACTTAGAACAATTACAAATCTCGGATGGTGCGTGACGCTACAAGTCTTATAAATACCTACCTGCAACGCTACCGGGGCATTAATTGTTATGGCACCAGTTGGAGGAGAGAGCAGCAACCGCAATGCAGGATTAACTGCTTATGGGTATGGAATCAAAAAAATAAGTTGGGAATTGTCTTTGATTCTTCTGGTGGTTTCAAACTTCCTAATGGTGCCGATCGCTCTCAGTAGGGCTTTTTGGGTAAAATTAGAACGGTGGAATGCATTAACACCAGAACAAAAAACCAAATTTTTACCGCTTTGTCCTGATTTTGTCATCGAGTTACTTTCACCAAGCGATAGTTTGAAAACAACTCAGAAAAAGATGGAAGAATATAAAAGTAATGGTGTGCGTTTGGGTTGGTTGATTAATCGTAAAAATCGCCAAGTTGAAATTTATCGAATTGGAAATGTTGTAGAAATTTTAGATAATCTAGATAGTTTGTCAGGTGAGGATGTTTTACCCGGTTTCGTATTGGATTTACAGATGATTTGGTAATTTTATTTTTAGTTTGGGTTAAACACGAAAAATTAATTTAGTTTAAGTTTAATATCATGCAAGCCTTAACAGTAGATTTTAATTCAATTATTGATTTAACAGACGAGCAATTCTTTAAGCTATGTCAAGCAAATCAAAACTTAAGATTTGAACGCAACGCTACCGGGGAATTAATAATTATGCCACCAGTCGGGGGAGAAAGCAGCAACCGTAATGCAGGATTAACTGCTCAATTGTGGGTATGGAATCAAAAAAACAACCTGGGAATTGTCTTTGATTCTTCTGGTGGTTTTAAACTTCCCAATGGTGCCGATCGCTCTCAGTAGGGCTTCTTGGGTAAAATTAGAACGGTGGAATGAATTAACCCCCGAACAAAAAACGAAATTTTTACCGCTTTCTCCCGATTTTGTTATTGAGTTACTTTCACCGAGCGATAGTTTGAAAGTGACTCAGAAAAAGATGGAAGAATATAAAAGTAATGGTGTGCGTTTGGGTTGGTTAATTAATCGTAAAAATCGGCAAGTTGAAATTTATCGAATTGGAAATGTTGTAGAAATTTTAGATAATCCAGATAATTTGTCAGGAGAGGATGTTTTACCCGGTGTCGTATTAGATTTACAGATGATTTGGTAATTTTAATTTTTAGATTAATTAGTAGTCAAATTTATCAACTTAATTGTTTAGTATTTATCAGTCAAAAGTTGTTTTTTGAGCTTCTGTAATTCGTCTTCAATTTCAATAGCTGCAAATTGTGGATTCAAATCATCACCAGATAAAAACGTTTGTAACTCCTGTTTTGCAGCGTAATAGAAATCCATCTCTAAAATCTTTTCTTCCATTCGCTCAAAAGCTTGTATTGCAGTTTCGCTTGTTGCTGAAGTTTTATTTATTGCTGTTTTATCCAACATTTTTGCAACACCATAAGCAGCAAGCCCAACAACTCCACCAATAGCTGCCATAGGTATCGTACCAATACCAACTGCCAACCCTATTTTTGGCGCAACTAATCCCATAGTTCCGATTAAGCTAGAAGCACCTGCACCGCCTATACTACCAATGGCGATCGCGCTCATTGCAACTGTATCTCCTTGAATTGCTTGCACAGCACCATAAGCTGCTGCACCAGTAACAGCACCAGCACAAATTACAGGGGCTGCTCCAATTCCAACGGCTCCGAAACTTCCAGCTAAACCCATTCCGCCAATTATCGGAGAAAGATTAGCACCCGCAATAGTTCCAGTAGCAATAAAAGCGGCTCCCGTAACAATATTTTTTCGTGTTTGAGAAATTTGATTTTGGTGATAGCTAAAGTCTGTTTTTATTTTACTTAATTGCGATGTTTGCTCGTCAATAATATTTTTTAATCTGCTGGCAATTTCTTCGCAGCGCTGTTTTTTATATTTAGCACGAGAAATTAAATCATCTCGATTTGAAGCAAGAGTAAGTTGGTATACCTTAGCCCATTCCGAGGCTTTAGCTTGAGCTTTTTCAAAATCTTTTTGAGCAGAGCGTAGTTTTTCTAATTTATCTTGCTGTACTTCCATTTGGTTGTATTCCATGATTTTGCTATTCTTAATTTATTCATCCAAGCCTAAGCTGATATAATTTGCTACAACCTCGGAAGAATTCAGGAAATATTTAAATCTATTTTTAAAGTTTGTTTGAAGTATTGTATTGAGTGAAAAAATAGAATACGAAACTACAATAATTACATTTCATCCAATTCCTTTCTCAAGGATTCCAATTCAGAATCAACAGTTTGATCTAATGGAGATTCACTAGACAATAAAGAGCTATTCTCAAATTCCCCAGAACTAATCATTTGAGCTAATTCTCCCTCACTCTCAAATATTCGCTTTACCTTTTCTAAAACAGATAAGTTATTTTTTATTAGAGTTAGTGTTGCTTGCTGTTCTTTTAATTGATTTTCTATTACATTCACACATTTTTTTTGAACAGTTTTAGAGATGAGAGCATTCAAAGCTTGATTATCATCATCGTTTTGCAAAGCTACTTGAGCCTTCGTATGCAATTCTTTAGCTTCTTTCTGCGCTTGTTTATATTGTTTTTGCATCCCTTTTTGATTGCTAACAGTTATTTGTAAAGTTTCTTCTGTTTGTTCGATAGCTTCATTTAGAGTCTTCTCGAAGTCTTGGTAATCTGGAGTTTTATATTGAGATTTATTAAGCGACTTACCTTTTAACCGTGCTAATTCATCATCCATGCTTTCAAAATTAACTAATTCGCTTTCATCGATAGTATTGTGTGACTGTGAAACTTCTTTTACATCGGTTTGACTCTCTAGCAATTTATTTTCTATACTCTTGAAGTCACTGAAAGTATTATTGTTAGGTTCTGGAAGCAAAACTGTAGTTTGTTCTTCAGAATGTGTTTGTTCCCAAAAATTATAGTTTCTCTTAATTTTATTTAATTGTAATGTTTGCCCGTCAACAAGATTTTTTAATCTGCTAACAGTTTCTTTGCAGCGCTCTTTCTCATATCTTGCATGAGCAATCAAGTCCTCTCGATTTGCATCAATAGCTAATTTGTGTCGCTTCGTCCATTTATATAGTTCTATTTGAGCTTCTTCAAAATTTCTTTGAGCCATTTTTTGAGCTACGCTAGCGTCAATTGTTGCTTTACGTAGTTTTTCTAATGCATCCTGTTGTAAAGAATTCATGTTCTCGTACTCTAATATTTTGCCAAAGTAAGCTTGTTAACCAAAGTCTAAGCCGACGAAACTTGCTACAACCTCGTAGAAATCAATGAAATATTACAATCTATTCTTAAAGTTTATTTGAAGTCTCGCATTGGTGCGTTGAAATTAATTTCAAGGGTAATATGCAAAGTACGTAGGTTGGGTTAGACACGAAAATAAATAAGGATGATAAGAAGAATATTTGTTAATCGTGTCGTAACCCAACATCAGTTTTTAAGCTCTAGAAAACAGTAAAAACCCTTCAGCTAATTTACTGAAGGGTTTTGAATGCTATATATAGTTCTTAGTTAACAAACGGCGCTCTTTCCTCGGTTGCAGTGTATACACAAAGTTTGCAAATTGTTAAGGTCATTATTACCACCTTTGGAAAAAGGGATAATATGGTCAACTTCTAGCTCAACTTGCTTTGCATTTCTACCGCAGAAAACGCATTTATATTTGTCTCTGTGTAAAACTGAAACGCGAATTGAAGGAGGAATGTAGCGCGAACGTTTATTTTGAGGCTTAGTTATAGCTGGTTTTTTAGTCGCTGACTTTTCTGATTTATCAGGCTTTTGATTGTTAGCTTGGTTAATTAAGTCCCTAATTACACCACGTACAAGTTTTTGTAATGGGTTGGGAGACTTCTTTGCCATTTATATTTAACCAAAAACTTTTTTCAAACCATAAGCAGCAAGTCCTACAACTGTACCTGCTGCTACAACTGGAGCCGCACCAATAGCAACAGCAGTTCCACCAACAGCTAACCCCATACCTCCTACTGTTGCAGCAACTCCAGCACCTGCTGCTGCTCCACCTGCTGCGAAGCCCGCAGCTTCTACAAAATCATCATCTTTTTTAGACATTGTTTTTTAACCCCGATTTATTAACTTCTATAAAAAAAGTAACAGAAACTTTTTTAAAACTCTAATTGTGCTATTACTGAACTTGTATTTTAAGTTGCCGTGAAGTTTACGAATTTCTAAGTGACGATATAGATAATTTCCGAAGCATTCTATAAAGAATTAATATTATGTATTAATTTGAAGAAATAATTAAGTACTTATTTCTGGCATATTAAGAAATAAGTAATCAGAGTTTTATATCGATTTAATTATGACTTCGCTTGCTCCTCACAAAAAAGCCAAAGCTCTCAAACCCGGAAGCCCTCGCCCTGCAAAAGAATTATGCAGCGATTGCGGACTTTGCGATACATATTACGTTCACTATGTCAAGGAAGCTTGTGCTTTTCTTAATCAACAAATAGCGGAACTCGAAGAACAAAGTCACTCGCGATCGCGCAATCTTGATAACTCCGACGAACTTTATTTCGGGGTACAGCAAGAGATGATGGCGGCGCGGAAAAAAGAACCAATTCCGGGTGCCCAATGGACGGGAATTGTGAGCGCGATCGCGATTCAAATGCTCGAAAGCGGCGTTGTGGAAGGCGTTGTTTGCGTGCAAAATACCCAGGAGGATCGCTTTCAACCAATGCCGGTTATTGCTCGCACGGCAGAAGAAATACTGGCAGCTAAGGTAAATAAACCAACACTTTCACCAAATCTTTCCGTATTAGAACAAATTGAAAAATCGGGAATGAAACGGCTATTGGTAATTGGTGTTGGTTGTCAAATCCAAGCATTACGCGCCGTAGAAAAACAGCTTGGATTGGAAAAGCTTTATGTATTGGGTACCCCTTGCGTCGATAACGTCACCCGTGCGGGATTGCAAAAATTTCTCGACACTACAAGTAAATCCCCCGATACGGTAGTGCATTACGAATTTATGCAGGATTTTCGGGTTCATTTCAAACATGAAGATGGTTCTACTGAAACCGTACCTTTCTTTGGTTTAAAAACAAATAAACTCAAAGACGTATTTGCTCCTTCTTGCATGAGTTGTTTTGACTACGTAAATTCACTAGCAGACATCGTAGTTGGGTATATGGGCGCACCATTTGGCTGGCAGTGGATTGTAGTTAGAAACGATCGCGGTAAAGAAATGCTCGATTTAGTCAAAGACCAAATCGACACCCAAGCAGTAATGTCCCAAGGAAATCGCCAAGCCGCCGTACAGCAGAGCATTCCCGCCTACGATAAAGGCGTAACACTTCCCATGTGGGCGGCGAAATTAATGGGCGTAGTAATTGAAAAAATTGGTCCCAAAGGTTTAGAATATGCTCGGTTTTCCATAGATTCCCACTTTACCCGCAATTATTTGTATACAAAGCGGAATTATCCAGAGAAATTAGAAAAGCACGTACCCGAATTTGCCAAGCGGATTGTCGAACAGTACGAGTTGCCGGAGTAGGAAGGGATGGGGTTCGGGGGAGATGGAGATGGGGTTCGGGGGTTCGGGGGTTCGGGGGTGGAGGGGGTGGAGGGGGTAGAGGGGGTAGAGGGGGTAGAGGGGGTAGAAAATTCCTAACTGCTAACTGCTAACTCCGAACTCCGAACTCCGAACTGCTAACTGCTAACTGCTAACTCCGAACTCCTAACTATTCCCAATGCCCAATGCCCAATGCCCTATGCCCCATGCCCAATCCCCAACTGGTAACTGTTCACTGTTAACTGTTAACTGTTAACTGTTAACTGTTCACTATTCCCTATTCCCAATTGCTTCAATCGCGGCTTCTAAGGCGATCGCTACATGAGTCCAATGAGTTCCCCCCTGACAGTAAACTATGTAGGGTTCTCTTAATGGTCCGTCGGCGGAAAATTCTGAGGTGCTGCCTTCGATAAATGTTCCCCCAGCCATGACTACTTGACTTTCGTATCCCGGCATTTGGTCGGGGATGGGGTCTAGATAGGAACCGATGGGAGAATTCTGCTGTATGGCTTTACAGAATGCAATTAATTTTTCGGCGGAACCTAGTTTAATCGATTGGATTACATCGAAGCGAGGTTCAAAGGGTGCGGGGTTTACTGGATAACCTAACTTGTCAAAAACATAGCCAGTAAGGTGAGTGCCTTTCATTGCTTCTCCCACCATTTGCGGTGCTAAAAATAACCCTTGGAATAACAGGCGGAGTTGGTCAAATGTCGCACCTCCTTCTCTACCAATTCCCGGTGCTGTCAAGCGACAAGCGGCTGCTTCTACTAAGTCTTCCCGTCCGGCAATGTAGCCTCCAGCGTTGACTATGGTTCCTCCTGGATTTTTAATTAAAGAACCGGCGATTAAATCCGCACCGACATCAGTAGGTTCTTGAGTTTCGATAAATTCGCCATAACAGTTATCGACAAAACAAACTGTGTTCGGATTTTGCTGCTTGACTAAACGGACAATTTTCTCTATATCGGCAATTGAAAGACCTTTGCGCCAGGAATAGCCGCAAGAGCGCTGAATTAACACCAAACGAGTCTTATTCTCTACCGCATGGCTTAAAGCTTGCCAATCTACCCTTCCTTCTGGAGTGAGATTTAATTGGCGATAGCTTATGCCAAAATCAATTAGGGAGCCTTGATTTTTACCCCTTAAACCAATGACTTCTTCAAGAGTATCGTAGGGTGCCCCTGCTACTGCTAACATTTCATCGCCGGGACGGAGAACGCCAAACAAAGCACAAGCTATGGCGTGAGTCCCCGAAACAAACTGTACCCTAACAGCAGCGGCTTGTGCCCCCACGATTTCTGCAAAAACCCTATCTAAAGTGTCTCTGCCTAAATCATCATGACCGTATCCCGTTACACCTGTAAAATGGTGTGCCCCTACACTATGATGGCGAAAGGCGTGCAGCACTTTTTGAAGATTTTGCTTGACCTTGTGGTCAATTCCAGAAAAAATCTTTAATAGTGCTTGTTCTGCTTCTCGCAGCTGTTGCAAGCTGTTCATTACTAAGACCGTTTTCCAAAAACTATGCGGATTTGTGGCGCTATTGGCGCTACGCTTTGCGTGACAACTACGCAAAAGCCCTCGATCGGGCACAACGGACGCGCAGATAAGGCTAAACAATTCTATTCAGGTTACCGCATGACAATTGCTACATCAACAACTAGAGGTCCATTAAATTGGCTGCACATTACATTTTTCGTCGGTTTACATTTTGGAATTTTACTTGCCCTATTCCCCGCTTTTTTTAGCTGGAAAGCTGTCGGCGTAGCCTTACTTTTGTACTGGGTGACTGGAGGCTTGGGTATTACTCTAGGATTTCACCGTCTCATAACTCATCGCAGTTTTCAAACCCCTAAGTGGCTGGAGTATTTCTTAGCATTTTGCGGGACTCTTGCTTGTCAGGGAGGACCAATTGCATGGGTTGGAATGCATCGCATACACCATTTACATTCCGATCAAGAGTTAGATCCACATGATTCCAATAAAGGTTTTTTCTGGAGTCATTTACGTTGGATGTTTTACCATTCTCCAGCTTTTGCTGATGTTCCCCGCTTTACTAAAGACATCAAAGATGACCCATTTTATCAGTTTTTAGAAAAGTATATGCTACCAATCCAGTTCGCTCTGGGTGGACTGCTATTACTTTGGGGTGGCTGGTCTTTTGTCGTTTGGGGTGTTTTTGTTCGTCTTATTTTTGTATGGCACTGTACCTGGTTTGTCAATAGTGCAACTCATAAATTTGGCTATCAAACCTACGATGCAGGCGATCGCTCTACAAATTGCTGGTGGGTAGCTTTGCTCACATATGGTGAAGGCTGGCACAATAATCACCACGCTTTTCAATACTCTGCCCGTCACGGGTTGAAATGGTGGGAAATAGACTTTACCTGGATGACTATTCGAGTACTGCAATTCTTGGGTTTGGCTACAAATGTCAAACTTGCGCCCGTGGAGCAGTAATATAGGTCAAGGGTCAAAGGTATCAAGTGTAATTACCAAGAGTGCCTTTCCCACAGCTAAATTAAATAAATGTTATTTACCCCCGCTTACGGATTCTTACTCAAGAAATAAGTGGGGGTATCGCTTGTTTTACCGAAAAAATAGATTTTTCTCTAATTACATGGTGCTAATTACTTGATATAATCCTAAGCGCGAACGTTACGAAACTTCGCAAAAAGCGACTATGCTAGTTGCTTGTATGCGGAATTTTTTTATTTATAAAATTCATCCATGACAACATCAGCAGTAAACACACAGAATAATTCACAGCCGAAACCGCTCTCTGACTCCGAACTAAAGCTGACAGACGTGGTAAAAAGCCTTCCTCAAGAGTGTTTTGAACAAGATGCTCGAAAAGCTTGGTTTAGTGCAATTAGCAGTGTTTTAGCAGTTATCTTAGGCTACTTTTTTTTGGCGATCGCACCTTGGTATCTTTTACCCTTAGCGTGGATATACACGGGTACTGCTGCTACAGGATTTTTTGTGATTGGACATGATTGCGCTCATCGTTCATTTGCCAAACGCATTTGGGTGAACGATCTAGTGGGACATTTATTTATGATGCCGTTAATTTACCCTTTCCACGGTTGGCGGATAAAGCACAATTATCACCACACTCATACTAATAAGCTAAAAGTAGATAATGCTTGGCAGCCCGTAGGTATAGATATTTATGAGAATAGTGGAATAGCGTTGAAG
Source organism: uncultured cyanobacterium (assembly GCA_963740315.1). Lineage (GTDB taxonomy): Bacteria > Cyanobacteriota > Cyanobacteriia > Cyanobacteriales > Nostocaceae > Rivularia. The sequence goes on along the minus strand of CAVUDP010000001.1, from coordinate 400,961 downwards.
TGGGCTTTTAAAAGATTTTTATTCAACCGTTTATGGTGGATAGGCTCAATCGTACATTGGGCAATGCATCATTTTAATTGGTCTGAGTATCGTAAAAAAGACCAACCTGCGATTAAGCTTTCTGTAGCTGTAGTAGTGGGTTTTGCGGCTGTATGCTTCCCCACGCTGATTGCTACAACTGGTATTTGGGGATTTATCAAGTTCTGGTTTATTCCTTGGATGGTGTACCATTTCTGGATGAGTACTTTTACTTATATCCACCACACTGCTCCCGATATTTCTTTTGTACCAGAAGACGAATGGAATGCAGTTACAGCACAGCTATCCGGTACAGTTCACTGCAATTACCCCCGCTGGGTAGAATTCCTGTGTCACGATATCAACGTACACGTACCGCATCACATTTCTACTGCGATTCCTTCTTACAATTTGCGTTTTGCTTATAAAAGCTTGCAAGAAAATTGGGGAAGTTATGTACGCGATGAATGTACGTTCTCTGTATCTTTGATGAAGTATATTACCGACAGATGTCATTTATATACTTCAGAAAACAAGTATATTTCCTTCAAGGAATATTACGCACAACGATAATAAATTCTGATTCGTTTACTTACATCTTTAACCCCCCAAAATAATTTTGATTGGGGGTTAGAAATAACTCAATTAGTCGTGATAAAGGTAAAAGACTATTTTTTAGCGCATGGCTAAAGTTTCGTCATGCCTGATTTTACTGACTTTCATTTACTCAACATTCACTTTATATCTGGTAACGTAACAAGCGTGCAAACTTCTACAGTTAACACAGGTAATAATCCTCATGATGGATCGTCAGAGGAAACAACCCAGCTACCTTTTACTCTTGGCGATGTCAAAGCAGCAATTCCAGCAGAATGTTTTCAGCCTCAAGTAGGAAAATCTCTGTTTTTCTTTGTTCGCGACATTCTAATCATTGCTGGACTTTATGCTTTAGCTTACAAGCTAGATTCATGGTTATTCTTTCCCATTTTCTGGGTAATGCAAGGAACTATGTTCTGGGCTTTATTTGTAGTTGGACATGACTGCGGACATCAATCATTTTCTCGCCACAAATGGTTGAATGATTTAATCGGACATTTATCTCATACACCGATACTTGTTCCCTATCACGGATGGCGGATTAGTCACCGAACACACCATAAAAATACTGGTAGTTTGGAAAATGATGAAAGTTGGTATCCGATATCGGAATCAGCTTACAACGAAATGCCTTTGGTACAAAAAATCGGCAGACACTACCTGTTTTTACTGGCTTATCCGGTATATTTATTTCAGCGTTCTCCCGGTAAAACTGGTTCTCACTTTTCACCTAGCAGCCCCTTATTTAAACCTTCGGAAAAATGGGATGTAATTACCAGCACCGTACTTTGGATTTCAATGGTTGGTTTACTGGCTTTCTTAACCTATGAATGGGGTTTCATGTGGTTTATTAAATACTATGCCGGACCTTACATTGTATTTGTGATTTGGTTGGATTTGGTCACATTTTTACATCACACCGAGCCAGATATTCCTTGGTATCGCGGTGACGAATGGACTTTTCTTAAAGGCGCTCTTTCTAGTGTCGATCGCGATTATGGTTTTATTAATCATATCCACCACGACATCGGTACTCATGTTGCTCACCACATTTTCTTAAACATTCCTCACTACAATTTGAAGAAAGCAACTGAAGCGATTAAACCAGTTTTAGGTGAATATTTCCATAAAACTGAAGAGCCAATTTTAACTTCGCTTTGGAACTCTTACAGAAAATGTCATTTTGTTCCAAATGAAGGCAGAAAGGTTTATTACACATCTCATCTGAAATAAGTAATAAGTCTATTCATCATTAGTCAATTGATGCATGACTGGGAAGAAGCCTGGTTTTTTGACCAGGTTTCTCTATTTCTCAAAATCTCCAATTTTTATTAGTTAATTTAGTTAATTTAGTTAATAATCAAGCAGGTTGTTTGAGACAAGGTTTATTTTATTATTGTCAAGTAAAAAAAAGAGACTTAACTTGCGATCGATCAAAATCATTATTAAGATAGTTTGGGCTGCTTTCCCAAATCGCGTTTTCCGATTTGAAATCTTAAATTAGCACTGAGTTTGTAATTTGATTTTATAAACCGATGAATGTAATTATCGTTTTAACTTAAAACTTCTGTGTTGCAAAAATTTGATCGGGTTTTAATAAGGCGATCGGGTTGAAAGTAATATAATATTAGGAAAAACAAAAATTCCCATAAATGTTTTCATTAGCTTCGGTAATGAAGTACAATGAGTCTGCATTTTAATTATGTATAACTAAATTGTATATTCACACTGCATATAGATGGATTATATGCAAGCCTAATAAATTACTTACCACATAATTAATATGTATTGGTAAATGATATTCAAGATTCACATTCTATAATTAACATCTTTCATGCTCAAGACACAAACAAAAGTTACTTTTGCTCAAAACATTGGTTTTAGAAAAGAGTTGAATAAACGTGTTGATGCTTATTTCAAATCTGTAAATATTTCCCCCCGCGATAATCCGGCAATGTACTTTAAGACAGCAATTATCTTAGGATGGGTTATTTCCGCCTACATATTTACTCTTTTTGGTCCACCAATAATGTGGATGAAAGTACTGAGTTGTTTTGTTTTAGGTTTAGCAATAGCAGCTTGTGCATTTAATGTCGGGCATGATGCCAATCATGGAGGTTATTCTAGCAATCGAAATGTTAATAATATCTTGGGTTTGAGTTACGACTTGGTTGTCGGAATCTCAAGTTATTTATGGAAATTTCGCCATAATTTTCTACATCATACTCATACAAACATTGTAGGGCATGACTACGATCTAAATTGGGATGGATTAGTTCGTTTATGTACGCCAATAGAGCATCAATCCCATCACAAATTCCAACATTTATATATTTGGTTTTTGCATGCCATGATGCCCCTATACTGGTCTGTATCAGATGTAGATATGATTCTAAGAAAGCGCCAATGCCACGAGTATAACCTTCCAAAAACAAAAGCCTCTGACTTGTTTGTTTTGTTTGGATTTAAACTTGTTTGGATTATGTTATTTTTAGCAGTACCAATTATATTAGGATATACACCCTTACAGACAATTTTAGGAGTCTTGATTAGTTACATGACTGCTGGTTTGGTAGCTGGAGTAGTTTTCATTCTTGCTCATGTAGGGGAGGAACAAGAATTTCCAGAACCAAATCCCGAATCAAATAATATTGAGGATGAATGGGCAATCCATCAAGTCAAAACTAGTGTTGACTTTGCACCTCAGAATCCAATTTTAAACTGGTATTTAGGTGGATTGAACTATCAAGCCGTTCACCATTTATTTCCCCAAACTTGTCATATCCACTATCCAAAAATAGCACCAATACTAGCAGAAGTATGTGCAGAATTTGGTGTGGAATATAAAGTTTATCAAACCTTCGGAGGAGCATTAGCTGCTAACTATCGTTGGTTGAAAACAATGGGAACGAAACCTCAGAGGATTGCTTTATCTTAACCGTTAACAAGCATGACTAATAAACCTTCCATGCTTCTGTGGAAGGATGTTTGAATATTATGTTTTCAAACTCTCGGAAACCGAAACCCCCTACCCGCAACAGGGAATGGGGGTTTCAAATTTTAATCTCAAAACCTTCCGTTCCCTTGAACAATATGCTTGAGTGTAGTCAAACTTTCTAAACCAATTAATCCCCTACGATGCCCTTTTTGATTGGACATTCCTAAAAATACCGCATCTCCCCATAATGGATTCCGGCTAAAACGCGGGGAAGCATTAATATATGTAGAAGCGCTGTTTACACCCAGAGCGAACTGCCTACTTTCTTGGTAAGACTCAGTAACAATGCAGTCAGCGTGCCCGCTACTATATCGATTAATCCAAATAATTGCCGTATCCAAATTATCTACGAGTTTAAACGTAACTGTCTTCGTAAAATAAGCGCTTTCCCATTCCGTATTTTGGACTGGTTCCAATTGAGGAAATGATTCTCTGAGTTCGGCATCTCCCCTTAACATAAAGCCTTTTTCCTGCAAGCTTTTTAACAAAGTACCCAACGAAGAAGATAAAGTCTGCCGATTAATTAATACCTTTTCAATCGCATTTACCGGGTCTGGGGAACTTGCATGGCTCTCAATAATCATCCAGCGCACCATATCTACTAAGTTACCATTCGGCGACCAATATAGATAACAATTACCCATAGCCGATTTCAAGACTGGTGCTGTAGATTGCCGTACTACCTGCTGTATTAAACTAGTACGTCCGTAGGGAATCACTAAATTTAAATACTGCTCTTGAATAACCAAATCGCGAATTGTCGTACCTTGCTCTGCCGTAACTAATTCTATAGAGCCTAAAGGTAATCCAGCTTCTGCAACAGCAATTTGTAATACTTCCGCAATTGCCGCATTAGAATGGCTTGCTTCCGTACTTCCTTTAAGAATAATACTGTTACCGCTTTTGATACATAAACCCGCCGCAATAGCTCCTAGTTCTGGCAACGCTTCATAAATAAAGGCAATTACCCCCAAAGGCGTTGATTGAGAATAACTTTGTTCTTCACCTATTTGGTAATCAGCAGTTCTCATTCGCCGCAGTGGATCTGATAACTCCTCTAATCGGTGCAGAATTTTCACCGCTGAATCTAAACGTTCCGGAGTTAACTTTAGCCAATCCAAAACTAAATCTGGTACCGCCATTTCCCGACAAGCTTCCAGATCCAGGGTATTTGCTTCTAAAATATCGTCAAACGAGCGTTCTAATGCCTCAGCCATCGCCATTAAAGCGCGACTGCGCTCCGCTCCTTTAGTGATGCCCAATTTTAGAGCAGCACCGTGGGCGCGTTTAGCGATCGCAATTGGTTGGGGGTTCTCAGTAAAAGCATCCACAGTAAATAATCAGCGCATTAACGTCTGTAGGTGAGCCAAACCATAAGTGCTGGCAGTATAGCCAATAGTACTGCTACCAGTGCCCAGGCAATAATGCCAGAACCACTAGCCAAACGCAATGCTAATGGCAACCATATAATCACTAGCACGAAAATAATACCTAGCGCTACTGGTAAATAACTTTCTCCCAGACGCGGATGGACAACTTTCCAGCCAGAACCCGTCCAGCGCCAAGCTCGTTTGTAAGGATAAGTAGTAGAAAGTTGCTCTAAAACGCGAGCATTTTCTTCCACCACGAATATTTGTTGACAGCGATCGCAACCGAAGGCTTCTGTCAGAGTAATCGGAATTAAGCGTCCCCGACGGCGACAGGGACACGGGTATTCGTTATTAAAGTCGATTTTTTCAGGCTTTTGTGGTTGCACAACAACGGCTCTTTTAGAGTTAAGCTTTATTAATAGGAATCTTTTTATATATTCCCTTTAATTTACAATTCAGAGGACACTGTGTGATACAGAATTATCCCATCATAAATAATTTAAAAGGATAAACAGTTTATCCACTAAAATTTCTTTATATCATCAACCCTCGTTTGCATTACTCTTTCTATATACATATTTTTGATTAATTAACAATTAAATTTAAACATTTTACCTACAAGCAATGTTGCCCTCGCATTCGCGTTTTGCTTTTACCACCATATAATGTAGTGCATCCGATTTAAAGAGGATCGTACATTTCTTATATCTGAACCACGAAAACCTTCAAAAACAAATTAAAAAATGCAGAAGAATTAATTTCCTGCATTGATTAAAACTATTAATTTTTTTTAAGCGGGTGACGCGATTCGAACGCGCGACATTCACCTTGGCAAGGTGACGCTCTACCACTGAGCTACACCCGCATTTTATTGCTAAATATCAATATCCCACATTGATTCAAGTTTGTCAACCCCTTTTTTGGAAGATGGGGAGAGGGGGAAGAGGGGACAAGGAGATAAAAAGAATTTTAACATGCAGACCTTTAACCTTAATTACTCCTAACTATTCCCCATTACCCATTCCCAATCCCCAATCCTTAAGCTTTTTCTTCCGATTGTGCGGGTAGGTTGTTTAAGCTTGCGCTTTTGAGGGAACCTGTTAAGGTGCCGCCGTTTGCTCCATATTGCTTTTGCCCAATGTTGGGACGTAATTGGCGCATGAGACTAGCCATTTCTAAGGCATTCATTGCGTAATCCCAACCATGATTGCTTTTTATTCCGGCTCTTTCTAAAGCTTGCTGCATGGTGTCGGCTGTCAAAACACCAAATATTACTGGTACTCCCGTCTGAAAAGCTGCTGCGGAAATTCCTTTGGCGACTTCTGCCGATACGTAATCAAAATGGGGTGTTTGCCCTTTAATTACTGCACCCAAGCAGATTATCGCATCGTAATTGCCTGTAAGTGCTAATTGTCGCGCTACTAAGGGAACTTCAAAGCTTCCAGGTACCCAAACGTAATCTACTTGAGAGCCGTGGGGATTAGTATCAATACCGTGGCGCTTTAAACAATCTTGGCACCCTTCCACCAGCTTGGTGGTTACTAAATCATTAAATCTACCAATTACTAATGCAAAACGTAGGGGTTCTGTTTGAGTAAAACTTCCCTCGAAAACTGCCATAGTTGCCTCTTTAATATAAATATACTTCTTTAATCAGTGACTAGTTATCAGTTATCAGTTACCAGTAAACAGTAGCTTATAATTTTCCTTGATGATTTGTATGTCTTAGTTTTAATAGACATTTCCGCGATTATTCGTATTAATAACAACTTTTACAGAATAAGTTAAGAAGTTAAAAGATAATACAATGGTCTGTTAGTTAATTTAAATCTCACTGCTAACTGTTTACTGTTCAATGCTCACTGTTAACTCGCCTTCTCCAAATAGCAGAAGCAGAGGATTACCTGCTCGTACAAGAAACAGAGAGATAAAACAATCTCAGCTTTCTTATCCGTGGAGTATTCCTCTGCCCCTATGCTCGTTCGTCAGCGTATGGTTTAAGCAGTCGCTTAAACTACGAAAAAGTTTAAAATTCCAACTACTACTACCAACGCAAACCAAACCCCAGAGCCAATCCAAAGGAATCTTTTAGATTCAACCCAAGTTTGAGGAGTCGCGTAAGCAACGGGTACGCCAACGATCATAACGAATGACAAAGCAACTAGAGCTAATAAAGCGATTTGGAATATGATGGTCATTTTTCTTTTCTCTTAGACAGTCAGTTTTTAAAATCAATATTCTCTACAACCAATGTACAGTATTGGTGTTAGATTCTTGACACAAAACTTGTTTAGATTTTTTGCGCTCTGGACTTCAATTAGTCAAAATTCCGCGCAGAGTACTTTTTTTGCGATTAGACGCATATTAACTATTATCGCTGACTATGCTACTTTTTCCTATACCAGGATTGGGGCTAGACAAACAAAACTCCATCAAGTTTTGTCAGCAAGCTATGCTTCAATCTAGTTTGAATGAACCCGTAAGGCTTTTTATTAATTGCAATCACGGTTTTCAAAATTAAATTATTAATCTATTAAAAAAAGTTGAGGATATCAAACAATCTCCGCTGTCATTTCTTGCTTACAACCCAAACTTCTACGCTCTTTAAAAAACGCCTGCTTCATCCCTTGAGTATAAACTTTAAACAAATCTTTTTGTTCTGAATCTAAACGGCTTTCCATTTCAATCGCCAAAACTTCACACCATTTTTGAGTTAATTCCCATTTGATATCAACTCCTTCTACAACCATCGCACACAAAGGAATTAATTCTTGTTCGATTGGTGTCATACTCTGTTCTAAAAAACATAATAATATATAAGCTTGAAACATATTTAAGTCGCGCAGACAAGAATGAGATATACCGCGATCGCTTAATTTACCCCTGCGGCTGCGATTATCAGGTAACAAATCATTTAGCTGATGATAAACTGATTGAGCAATATCCGGTGTTGCTGGCATCAATTGTTCTACAAGCTTCAATTGCGGCGAATCTACTTGATAGTTAGCAGCATTAGCACAAACTCTTTGCCAAGGCATGGCGACTTGTTCTTCGACAAAGCTCAGATAAGGAGCGAATAATGCTTGTTCGACAGGTGATAACCTTTTGAGCATTAATTTATTGGTAAAATTTAGTTGCGAAGTCATAAAACCAAGGCTGCGCCAATCTTTAGATGCTACGTGCTGTTCCTGAAATACAATTAATATTGGTTCTAAAGCATACGCAAGTTCTTCAACTGCTGGTATAACCCACTGAGAAAGTGTATTATTTTCTACTTCGATTTTCGGTGATTGCTGTTGATAAATTTCTATTAACTTTTTATAAACGCGAAAGGCAAATTTTGTAATGCGTCTAGCCTCGGTTAAATCTAAAACATTAGGAATATAGTTGTAAAGATTTTTGGTTTGTATCCATCCCATTTGACAATTAACATCAAGCATTTTCTCTCTTAACTTGTTAGCCGTTGCAACTCTACCGGATGGTGTTGCTGCTTTCAATAATTCATCACAGGATGAATAATGAACCAATAAAGAAGATATCCCTGGTGTATAACGACGTGCCCAAAGATTAAGCAACCGTTCAGTTGAAGACGTTTTCACTATTTCAGTGGCTTTTAACATATTTTCCTCTGTATTTTATGCAATTAACAAATAACGATGAAGCAAGTTATTCAGATTCTTATGTACCGTACAAAATTGATATTAAATCTAGTTTAAGTATAATACGAGACAAATAGATGAATTTTTTATCTTATTTTGATAAATATATCTTCTATAACTAGTTTTCTATTTTCTCAAGACTGCTTCTTTAAGTATATACGTATAGATGTACTTGGTTTATGCTGCAATAAAAACTGTGTATTTTTACACTCAAAAAATATTTAAGCCCTATATAACTGTATAAATACTGAAGCCTATAAATGCTGACTAAAGTATAGTCAAATTGCGATCTAGTTAACAATGATGCTTAAAATAGCTAATTTATAAAAACTTTATCAAACTTTCGTCGTACTTCATTAATTCTTTGTATAGTTGATAATTTAAAACTTTTTATCTTCTATCGCATTTGATATAATTTCTGTAAAATTAGTTACAGAATACCGTAATTTTATGATTTAACTCCAGCGTAGAGTGTTAAATAGTTTACCGTACCTTATTTTAATTTTTGAGGTCTTAACTTACTTATATGTAAATGATTTATATTTATAGGTTATTAGGATACATATGTATATGCATCTGCAACTACTTTTTATCTAAACTATAGGGTTAGTAGCTAGTTTTGTAGTTTTATATACAGCTATAAACTCAAGTTTTTTTTAAAGTTGCAATTATTAGTAAATTAATAAAAGCGAACAATATCATCTATTCTCAAAAATAAATAGTAATAATAAGCATAATTTAGTTTTAAAAGAGTAACTAATATCGTTGCTTTATAAACAATATTGCGTAATATATTGGTAAAATTTCATGCAAAAAAACATCGATGATTTTTAGATTTTATTTTCTAAATAAATACTTGTAAAACATTTATATATTTGCTTTTTATGTTATTAGAAAATAATTATTTTAACAAAAATGTTATAAATAAAAATTATTGCTTATTGCGACTTACAACTAATTATTCAAAACTTGTTGCATGGGATAAAAATTTGTTATAATTTTTAATTATGCAGGCAAATAAATAAATTATTATTAGTCTTCTCAATCAGTTTAAGTGTCTCTGCTTAAAAATATTTTCGCTATATCCAAGTAAACAACAGCGATCGCGTATGTTTTTGCTTGGTGTAAAATTTATTGGCAAATTTCTGTAAATAATCGAGAAAAAGCAACGATAAGCTGATTGAGTAAGAATATTTAAGCCGCTAAAAGGCGTTATATAGCTTGATATTTTTGAATCGATAACCCTATCTTTAAAATAACGATAGGGCTATTTATAAATAGTCGGTATTAACTACATTAACCACATATTCAAAGGAGAGGTTCTAGATATGCAATTAGAAGACTTAGCAGCAATTGAGGAAGTAGAAAAAGATGCATGGGAAGCACTTCAAAGGTCAATTCTCTACTATCAAGGTCGTCCCGTAGGTACGGTAGCGGCTTTAGATGGAACGGTAGATTCATTAAATTACGACCAATGTTTTGTGCGAGATTTCGCTTCCTCTGCCCTACTTTTTCTGACTAAAGGACAAACGGATATAGTTCGTAACTTTTTAACAGAAACATTGAAATTACAGCCTAAAGATAATCAGTTGGATGCTTATAAACCAGGGCAAGGTTTAATGCCAGCTAGTTTCAAAGTAGTATCTCATAACGGAGAAGAATTTTTAGAAGCGGATTTTGGCGAACACGCGATCGCACGAGTTACACCAATTGATTCTTGTTTGTGGTGGCTGATTATATTACGTGCTTATGTCGTCGCGACGAAAGATTTTTCACTGGTATATCAACCGGAATTTCAAACAGGTATTGGACTAATATTAGAACTTTGTTTAGCAACTCGTTTCGATATGTACCCAACGCTATTGGTTCCCGATGGCGCTTGCATGATCGATCGACGTTTGGGAATTTACGGACATCCTTTAGAAATTCAATCTTTATTTTATGCTGCATTGCGTGCGGCACGAGAAATGTTAATTTGTCATGGCAATCAAGATTGGGTGATTGCGATCGACAATCGTTTGCCTATTTTGCGTGCCCATATTCGCAAGCATTATTGGATAGATATTAAACGTCTTAATGCTATTTATCGTTATAAAGGTGAAGAATACGGAAAAGAAGCGGTAAATGAATTTAATGTGTATGTAGATTCGCTGCCTTACAATGAATTAGCTAAGTGGCTGCCCAGAAAAGGTGGTTATTTAGCAGGTAATGTTGGTCCATCACAAATGGATACTCGTTTCTTTTCTTTAGGCAATTTGATGGCAATCATTTGTGATTTAGCAACTGAAGAACAGTCTCAAGCCATCATGACTCTTATTGAAAAGAGATGGGAAGATTTGGTAGGAGATATGCCAATGAAAATCACTTTCCCAGCATTAGAAGATGATGAGTATAGAATCATAACTGGATGCGATCCGAAAAATATTCCTTGGTCTTATCATAATGGTGGAAACTGGCCTGTTTTAATGTGGATGTTAGCGGCAGCAGCAATTAAAACTAATAGAATATGTATTGCCGAAAAAGCAATTCATGTTGCTCAACTACGTCTTCAAGAAGATGAATGGCCCGAGTATTATGATGGTAAGCGAGGAAGATTAATTGGTAAGCAAAGTAGAAAATACCAAACTTGGACAATTGCCGGATTACTATTAGCAAAAGACATGATTAAAGAACCATCTCATTTATCATTGTTGAGTTTCGATCCACCTAGTACAGAATCCGATTCAAGGGCTTGCGAATTTGAAATTGACAGCTTTGACGCTTAATTCACTTTAATATTTTTGGTAATAATCCCTCTCGCAAATGTAAGGTAAAGTGAGAGGGGTTATTTTTTGGGAATTGGGCATGGGGCATTACGAATTAATAAATAATTAATAGTTAAATTTATAACTCTTAACTCCTAACTCCTAACTCCTAACTCCTAACTCCTAACTCCCCCCATCTCCCCATCCCCCCATCTCCCCCGCTCGCCGCACGCTCCGCGTGTTCAGCGCGGCACGACTCGTTAGAGTAACGGGTTGCGCCACTTCTCTCAACGGTCGTGTTCCTCCGCACGTTTTGGGCTTACCATCCCCCCATCCCCCCATCTCCCCCTCTCCCTATGACTTCTTCCCGTCAACAAGCAATAATAGCCCTGCGAGATGTTCATAAGGGGGCTTATGCTGATGTAGCGTTAGATAGAGTGCTGCGAAAAGTTGATTTACCCGATAACGAGCGCCGTTTGGTGACAGAATTAGTTTACGGTAGCGTCAGAAGACAGCGAACTCTTGACTATATTATTGATGGGTTAGCGAAAAAAAAATCTCATCAGCAGCCTTTATTACTTCGCTGCATTTTACATTTGGGTTTATATCAACTGCAATTTCAAGAACGAATTCCTCCTAGCGCGGCTGTTAATACTACCGTTCAATTAGCTAAGGATAACGGTTTTTCCGGTCTTTCTGGTTTCGTTAATGGTTTGTTAAGACAGTATATTCGGCTTGGGGAAGAGAAGAGAGAGGGGGGAGAGGGGGAAGAGGGGGAAGAGGGGGAAGAAAAAAAACAATTTTATAATATTCCGATCGAGTTACCTAGTAACCCTGTTGAAAGATTGGGTATTTTGCATAGTTTTCCCGACTGGATTGTAAATGTATGGATAGAACAGTTCGGTTTTGCGGAGACGGAGAAATTATGTGAATGGATGAATCGAACCCCAAGTATTGATTTGCGAGTTAACCAACTTTGTTCTTCTGTAGAGCAAGTAGAAGCAGCGTTACAAGATCGAGGTGTTTTATCTCAACGGATTCCTAATTTACCGCACGCTTTACGATTATTAAGCTCTCCTGGGGCAATTAAGAATTTACCCGGTTTTAATCAAGGGTGGTGGACTGTACAAGATAGCAGCGCTCAATTGGTGAGTTATTTACTTAATCCGCAAAAAAACGAAGTAATAATTGATGCTTGTGCTGCTCCTGGAGGTAAAACAACCCATATCGCCGAATTGATGGGAGATGCAGGGAAAATTTGGGCTTGCGATCGCACTGATTCGCGTCTGCGTAAGCTGCAACAAAATACTCAACGTCTCAATTTAAAGTCAATTCAAGTTTGCGTGGGTGACAGTCGCAATTTAACTCAATTCCAAAATGCCGATAAGGTATTGCTTGATGTGCCTTGCTCTGGTTTGGGAACCCTCCACCGTCACGCCGATGCACGTTGGCGACAAACTCCGGAAAATATAGGGGAACTTTCCGTACTTCAAAAAGAACTATTGTTACATACTTCAACTTTTGTCAAACATGGCGGCTCGTTAGTTTATTCTACTTGCACGCTGCATCCAGCAGAAAATGAAGGTGTTATCAAATCTTTTTTAGAGTCGCATCCCAATTGGGAAATCGAACCAGGCGATACTGATTCACCCATCCGTGAATATGAAACGAACGAAGGTTGGATTAAAGTATTGCCCCACAAACACAATATGGATGGTTTTTTTATGGTGCGTTTGAGAAAAAAGCATAATTAAAATTGTAAGATTTTGTTAAGGGAAAATTCCTTATAGGAGGTGAACATGATAAAGAACCCTGATGTCAAACAATTGTTAAAAATTTTAATTGCAGCAGCTTGGCTTGATGGTAAAATTCAACCCGAAGAAAGGCAGTATCTTCAACAAATAGCTAAAGAAAAAAATATCGCCACAGATCCAGAAATTAAGCCTTGGCTGTACGAATTAGTTCCCGTAAAACCAGCAGAGTGTTACGAATGGATTAAGGAATATTTAGGCAATTCTCCCACCACTGAAGATTATCAGAACTTAATTCAAGAGATTGGTGGTTTAATTTATAGCGATGGTGAGGTAGCGATTGAAGAAGCTAAGTTATTAGCGACAATACAGGATTTGTCAGAAAAAAGCGAATCAAATCAAGGAAAGTTAAATACCATGCTCAAACAGGTGCAGAAAATGTACCGTCGTTGGGTTAAAGTGCAGAATTGAATTGTCCCAGATGTAGCAATGCTACGTCTAATAATTTAACGGTTTTCCTCTTACACCCGACCGGGGTTGCAAATCCCGGTCTAATACCACAAGTCCTATAAATAGGACTAAAAATCATCAGAATTAATATGTTTGACCCCGAAGAAGGTCTGTCCCATAAAAATTGAATTATAGATATATAGTACTGCTAAGTCTCTAAACGATTGCAGATAAAATAAAGCACTCAAAATTAATCAAATCAATCATTAACTTTTCTTCCCACCAGTTGTAACAGGTAATTTCTCAGTCCTATTCATAGGACTTGTGCTATTAGCTTGGGGTTTGCAACCTCAAGCGGATGTCCAATTTACATATCTAGTTCTAAGTAAAATCACTAATTATAAAGACATATTTATTGCTTAAACAAAGAAATAATCCAATTGCCGAAAACCTTGGAAATCCTTGTTGTTAAACTGTAGGCTATATCAGTACAGCTTAGTAACAATTTTCAAGGAATAATAAATATGTTTTCAAATTTCTTTCAAAAAGCAACTTTACTTGGAATTACAACTTTAACAAGTATTGCCATGACTGGAAGCTTTATGGCTAATTCAGCACAAGCTGCAACTTTAGATATTTTAAATTCTGAAGCCGTAACTGGAAATTCATCTTTTACCCAATCGCAAACAGAAGGAACGAAGGTAATAAGTCTTAAAAGAGGTATGGTAATTTGTAAACCAGGTTCAGTTAGACCACATTCAGTTAGTTCTTGTAAAAGAACAGATAATAATAAACCTAGTAAAACTATTACCGCTCCCGTTACTAAACCCGCTGTTGAGAGAACGAATAATAACCAACCCGTTCCCGTTAATAACCCACCCAAGAAGTGAGGGATTAATTTTTCTGCTTGATTTCGCTAAAAAACCGTAGTCGTTATTTTAATTAAGTCGGAGGAATAACTCTCCGGCTTATTTTTTTGATTAATTTTGAATTAATCTAAATCCAATTACCGCTTATACACCGGGATTTTCTTCTTTATCAACGTCGGGTACAAAATCAGGACGTTGCTTATTTTCCCAACCAACAGGACGCTTAGAATTGTACCAAGCGATCGAACCGATAGTTACAGCGGCTATAAAGCCAACTACATAAACAGCCGTAAAAGCCCAAGGGAAATGAGGTTCAGCCGCTGCTTGTGCAGCTGTTTGCATTAAAGTAGCCATTAAAATCTTCTCCTAAGATAGGCAACATTACTTAAGAATGTATTAAATCCAGCGTACCATCTACATCTATCGGTTGGGAGAAGAAGATGGGATGGGGGGATGGGGAGACAAGGAGATGGGGAGATGGGGGGACAAGGGGACAAGGGGAAGAAAAAGCTCTTGAGGCTCAGTCGGCTCTTGAGGCAGAGGAAGAAAAGACTAAGAAAAATTAAATTGCTCCCTCCGCTCTCTTCCATGCCCAATGCCCAATGCCCCATGCCCAATTACCAATTACCAATGCCCAATTATCTACGTACCAGGTTTGAGTCTCTCGCGCCATGAAGGTGTTGATGAACTTGGAGCGGATTTTTGCTTTGGTGGTGCCGAACGTTGCTTTGGTTTGGATGGTGATGATGAACGCTTTCTCCTTACTGGAGGAGACGATCGCTTCCTTACCGGAGGTGATGATGAACGCCTTCTCGTAGAAGCTGGTTTGGTATTGCTTCTACTTCTTCGCCGCTGGGAAGACGAACCCGATGAACCCGAACTTCTGACATTACTCCGACGACGGCGCGTGGGAGTAGTGGATTTTCGCTGGGTTGGGGTAGTACTTCTACGACGGGTTGGGGTAGTACTTCTTGTACGACGGGTTCTTGTACTCCTGGTTCGACGATTGCTACTACTTCCAGAACTACTATTAGTAGTACTTCTTCTTCTTGTACTTCTACGCCGTGAAGAATTTCTGTTAGTGGTGGTTTCTGAATCGTCGTCGGAATTGTCTGATTTTTTAGGAGCCGCCTTGGTAATAAATCTTCTGGGTTTAATTGGCTGTACTTTGATACTGGCTTTTCTTCCGGTTAACTTTGGTCGTTCGGGAAACTTCTCGACGGGCATTCCATCGGTAGCTTCTTTCATAAACTCGCGCCAAGTGTAAGCGGCGGTGGTGCTGTCGCCGTTGGTGGGTTTGTTGTCGTCGTTACCCAGCCATACACCCGTTGCTAATTGAGGAATAAAGCCGATAAACCATAAATCCTTAGCTTCATCGGTAGTGCCGGTTTTACCTGCTGCGGGACGACCAATTTGAGCGCGGGTACCCGTTCCTGATGTGACTACGTTTCGCAACATCCAGGTTGTGATGGCGGAGCTATCGGCATCTAATCCTCGTTCTCCTTTAAAATCGGCTGACCAAAGTACTTCACCGTTACGATTAAGAACGCGGGTAATACCATGAGGTTTTACGTGCATTCCTTTGTTCGCAAAAGTACCGTAAGCGCTGGTTAATTCAAGTAAATTTACTTCGTTGGAACCGAGTGCCATCGAAATAACGGGTTTGATTTCCGATTCAATCCCCATCTTGTGGGCTAAGTCGATGGTTGGCTGGTACCCTACTTTCATCAACACTCTCACCGCAACAATATTAATTGATTTGGTGAGGGCATCTCTCATGTTTATCCAACCCCGGAAGCTTTCATCGTAGTTTTTTGGTTCGTAACCATCAACTACTATTGGTGCATCCAAGTAACCATCCATAGGATTTTTTCCGGCTGCTACTGCTGCTGCGTAAACAAATCCTTTAAATGTTGAACCGGGTTGCCTTTGGGCTTGGGTAACGCGATTAAACTTGTTTTTACCAAAGTCCTTTCCGCCAACCATTGCTTTAATTTCACCGTTACGAGGATCTATGGCAACCATTGCTGCTTGTTTAAATCGCTGCCAGCGCCCTTGATTTTGTAAGGTTTTATCTACTGCTGCTTCTGCTTTCTGCTGCCAAGTGGGATTTAGGGTAGTTTCTACTACCAATCCGCCCGCTTCTAATACATCTTTATCCAGATGTTTTGGCAGTTCTTTCTGAATATAAGTAATAAAATACGGTGCTTCTATGTTCAGTCGCTTGGGTAAATTTGCTTTAACCGTTAAAGGTTCTGATACTGCTTTTTCTTTTTCGGCGGCTGTAATAAATCCATCTTCTAGCATCCGTTGTAATACTAGATTGCGCCGCCGTTTGGCAGCTTCGGGATTTTCCACGGGTGAAAAAACATTGGGAGCGGGCGCTAAACCAGCAATTGTTGCCGTTTCACTTAAAGTCAGTTTATCTACTGGCTTGGAGAAATAAACCCACGCCGCATCCGCCACACCATAAGCACCCGAACCTAAATATATTAGATTCAAATACCGTTCTAAAATCTCGTTTTTAGTTAATTCGTCTTCTAATTTTTGCGCCAAACGGACTTCTTGTAATTTGCGCGTTACAGTTTTATTGCGATTTAGAAACAGAATTCGCGCTAACTGTTGCGTGATCGTACTTCCACCTTGCACCACGTCTTGCGATCGCAAGTTACTTGTAGCAGCCCGCAAAATACCTTTAATGTCGATGCCGCCATGCTTGGCAAAATTTTGATCTTCGGAAGCGATAAATGCTTGTTGTAGGCGATCGGGTATCTGATTTATCTTCAGCTTTTCTCTTGTCGCTTCCCCTTGCTGATATAAAATCGTACCGTTGCCCGCTTTAATGGTTAAAGTTCGCTCTCTGGAAGCAGCGTTTAATTGGTCGCGAGAAGGTAAAGTTTTATCTATCGACCATACGCCATAGCTAACAGCCATTATCCCACTGCTAACACCTATTGTCGTCCAAAACCAGTAGCGACGATAAAGCGGTTTTCCCTTACCGGGAAGTTTGTCAAGCACCTTGACTGAAACTTGTTTCGCTTCACCCAAAAAACTCTTTGTTTTTCCTAAAAATTGCTTTGCCTTTCCTCCTATAGTTGTTGGTGGTGATTCTTCGGTTGATTCCGAATCGCGCTCATCAACCCAATGAGGAGGAGGCGACAATTTTTTAGCAATTAACTGTGAATCTTGCGAATCTTCGCGATCGCGCCCTGCCCCTACTAACTCTGTTGGGGACGCTTCTTTTGTCATCGATTCTGAGTTATTATCAACGTTATCGGATTTTGAATCTTTATTCTTAAGTCCGTTACTCAAGCTATTTGCTCTTTGCTTGAACCAAGAGGTAAACTTCGCCACGTCAGTTCCTCGCTTCGACTAATTGCAGCCTAACCACCACGAAAAGCGTTTCAGATTGTTGCCCCATACTCGTGTTAGTATAATATCCTATAAATATTTAAATAGATTCGCTCTTTTGCCAGCTTTTCTTTATATTTTTGTTGCACAAATATGTATTAAACAATACAATTAACTAGTAATATTAACTAACTTATCACAAGACTCGATATTTGTTCGTACTTTAGGAGATATATAGCTTGCATGATAGCGCTATTGCCTTTGGTAGTAATATAGGGGATTCACGGGCAATTTTAGAAGCAGCCGTAAAAACTCTACATAAAGTGCCGGGTATTAAAGCGCGATCGCGATCGAGTTGGTATAAAACCAAAGCTGTAGGTCCGCCACAACCAGATTATATAAACGGTTGTATCAGCGTATATGTAGATATGCAACCCCTGAAGCTATTAGAAACTTTACTGGAAATAGAAAATCAATTTGGACGCGAACGAACAGAACGTTGGGGAGCGCGTACCTTAGATTTGGATTTGTTACTATACGATGACTTAATATTACATACCCCAACTCTACAAATTCCCCATCCGCGAATGATACAGCGGGCTTTCGTGCTAGTACCTTTAGCAGAAATTGCTCCAAATTGGGTAGAGCCAGTTACCGGACGTGTAATTAAAGAACTAGTTAAAGATGTAAACTGTGCTGATGTACGCCTATTAACAGGCAATTGATTTTATCGTCATAAGTTACAACAAAGTTGATAAAAAATCAACGATTGAAATTTCAATTAAAACTTTGAAATATGGCTAAAGGCAGAGAATTACCGCAATTATTAAAGCAGCGCTTTTTTTATAAAGGGCGAAAGTTTGACTTTGAAGTAAATCGCTTGCGCCTACCTAATAAAGCGGAAGGTGATTGGGAATGCGTTCGTCATCCCGGTGGAGCTTTAGCTATACCCGTAACCGAAGAAGGTAAATTAATACTTTTACGTCAGTATCGTTTTGCAGTTGCTGGAAGGTTGTTAGAATTTCCCGCAGGTACGGTGGAAGAAAACGAAAGTCCCTTCGATACAATTCAACGGGAAATACAGGAAGAAACTGGTTATAGTGCCGCAAAATGGCAGAAATTGGGAGAATTTTTCCTTGCACCGGGATATTCCGATGAGATTATCTACGCATATCTGGCAGAGGATTTAGAAAAATTAGAATTACCGCCAAAATTAGATGATGATGAAGATATAGAAGTTTTATTTTTCACTCCCGCAGAATTAGAGAAAGCGATTTTAGCAGGCGAGCCAGTTGATTCTAAATCGATTTCCAGCTTTATGTTAGCTCGTCCTTATTTGAGTTAATCCTCGCTAACTACGAACCTTCTTTTCGACGCGAATTTCTCCGCTTCATTCCTTGAGATGCCCTATCTGCTTCAGGTACTTTCCTTGAGTTTTCATCTGGTTCAATACGAGAACCATATTTACTTGCATAAACTTGGGTAAATTCGGCACCAAAAAAGATAATTTGGGCGGCGTAGTTAATCCAAGCCAAAAGAACTATCAACGAACCCGCAGCACCGTAAGCCGAACCAAAACTGCTGTTTCCTAAATATAAACCTAGAAGATATTTACCAATTACAAATAATAATGAAGTCATAGCCGAACCAATCCAGACATCATTCCAAGCAATTTTGGCATCTGGAATAAATTTGTAAATAAAGGCAAACAGTAGGGTGATAACTGCAAAAGAAATTGCAAAGTTACCGACTTGCCATAACCAATCAAATCCCGGCAATAAATTGTTAAAGTATTTAAGCATCGCTTCTAAAGCAGTATTGACAATCAGCGATACCAATAATAAAAAGCCTACACCCGCTACCATTGCAAAAGATACAAAACGTTTGCGAAGCGTTAGCAGAAAACTACGCCCTGGCTTCGGCTCTACTTCCCAAATCGTGTTAAGTGCGTCTTGAATTTGAGCAAAAACGTTACTCGCACCAAATAACAAAACCACAATACTGATAATTGAAGCGAAATTGCGCGTATCTGGCTTTTGAGCATTTTGCAGCGCCGTTTGAATTACTTCCGCACCAGCTTTACCCACCAAACCCTGTATTTGTTTAACAATCTCACCGCTAGCCGCTTCATCTCCAAATACAGCACCCGCGATCGCGATCGCAATAATCAATAAAGGCGCTAAAGAAAAAATCGTGTAATACGACAAAGCAGCAGCCAATCGAGAAGCGTTATCATCATTCCATTCTTTAAAAGTTTCTTTTAATAACCTCCAAATCTGCTTTAAACTCATCAAAATTCTCCTTGTGGCGGGATGTGACTTTTATTATCACTCATTCATACTAAAAATATCTATCTAAAGGCATCTTCCCAAAGGTGTTTATATCGCTTCCTTGAGGAAGAATTGTCACTTTATTTACAGCGTCGATTTATGTCACAAATGAATCCAACAGAAAAATTTGAGTTAGAAAGAGAATTAACCGATTTTGTTCAACAACTCGATGACTGGTTAGAAATGCCGATGGTAGTGCTGGGCTTCGTATGGCTGGCGCTATTAGTCGTCGAATTAATTTGGGGGATGATTCCCTTACTCGATGCTATTTCGACAACTATCTGGATTATATTTATTTTCGATTTTATATTACGATTTAGCATATCTCCCCGCAAGCTTAATTATCTAAAAAATAACTGGCTTATAGGTATTTCCCTGCTGGTTCCAGCATTACGAGTTTTTCGATTTGTGCGAGTCTTACGTTTAGCAAGAGTTGCTCGTGCTACACGTTCCTTGCGTTTATTGCGGATAGTCGGCTCCCTGAATCGCGGAATGCGAGCTTTAAGAATTACCATGAATCGGCGCAACTTTGGTTATGTTTTAGGACTAACTTTAATTGTGACTTTCGTCGGTGCAGCGGGAATGTATGCATTTGAAAGCGATCTTCCCGACGGAGGAATTAAAAGTTACAGCAATGCCCTATGGTGGACGGCAATGTTGATGATAACTTACGGAGGCGACTACTCCCCGCAAACCGCCCAGGGTAGAGTATTATGCTTTATCTTAGCTCTCTATGCCTTCACCGTATTCGGCTACTTTACAGCAGCAATAGCCACATTTTTCATAGGTAGAGACGCGGAAGACGAAGAAGCATCAGTAGCCAGTTCTAAATCCATTATTGCCTTACACGAAGAAATTAAAGCATTGAGGGCGGAGATTCGAGAGAAAAATGGGGGGATGGGGGGATGGGGGGATGGGGAGAGCAGGGGAGGCTCTTGAGGCGGAGGAGGCAGGGGAAGCAATTAATTTTTTTACTTGCTAATTATTGATTTATTTATTTTCTCCCTCCGCTTCCTCCGCTTCCTCCGCTTCCTCCGCTTTCTTAACTCCTAACTCCTAACTCCTAACTCCTAACTCTTAACTCTTAACCCTTAACCCTTCTCAGCTTTCAGTTAAAATCAAGATGTTCAAACACTAAATTTAGTATCGGCTGTGGACACTGCAACTTGCCCTCGCTGCAAACAAACCATAAACTCACAGGCACTTACCTGCCCTTTTTGTCGTACCCAGCTTAAGGCTTACGGACATCCCGGTATACCTTTACATCGCGCTGCGGGAGATGAATATCTTTGTGACACCTGTACCTACCATGCTGACGATACTTGTAATTATCCCAAACGTCCCTACGCTAAAGAATGTACTCTTTATCAAAATGAAGAAAAACGCAATTTAGAATTACAGCAGAAAAATCAGAAACCCAGCTTGAATGCAAGTATTAGTAGTTGGATAAGACGCAACCAAGGTTTATTAATGATATTTGGCTTGCTATTAATATGTTTTCTATGGGCTCTTAGGTAATTGGTATACGCCCGCACGCAATACCTACGGTACGCTTCGCTAGCCGCGTGAATGGTAATTGGGGACAAGGAAATGGGGAGATGAGGGGACAAGGGGGATGGGGAGATGGGGGGATGGGGAGATGGGGAGACAAGGGGATGGGGAGAATAAGTTATGAGTTTAACCTTTGACCTTTAACATGCAGACCTTTGACCTTTTTCAACCTTTCGGGATTCTGTATTCAACTAGATTTAAAATTCTACCGCTTAAGTTTCTCTTTTGATAAGTTCTGATAATTTCTCCACCCAGTTTTTCTGGTATTCTGCGGCTGGGATAATTCTCTTCATCTACTGGGTAAGTAAAATATTCGCAATCTAAGTTTTCTTCGCACCAGTTTTTGATCGCGACGATTGTTTCTAAGCCATAACCGTTACCGTGGGCTGTTTTTTTCAGCCAAATACCAAATTCTGGGTGTTCGCTGTTGATGCGATGTATTCCAGTACAGCCTAAAAATTCTTGGGTATCTTTTTTCAAAATTACCATTATTAATTCATGTTCGTTTTTCATCCCTTCTAGAGAGCTTTTGATAAATGATGCTGTTTGGGCAATATTCTTGGCTGCTTTAGGATACATATAAGTTGTAATATCCTCAGTAAATGTCTCAAAAATCTGTTTTTTATACGCTAACGATATCGATTTTAGTAAAAGGCAATCGCTAATTATTTCTATATTTAATAAAATATGGTTCGGTTGCACTTTTTCTCGAAATATTAAACTAATTAAGTCTTTGGCTAACTTCATTTTTTTTCACTCCAAGAATATATAGTTATTTGTGAATTAATTTGTAAATTGATTTATAAGTTTGTTTGTCAGTTAATTTGTAATATAAATATAGACATAAATAAATCACTGCGGCGGGCAATATTAATTGATTTCCAATAAAATAGTAAGCCTCAAAACCTCGCTATATATGGAATACAGCGTTTAATAAGCTTAAACTAAATATAAAACTAAAAATCAAAGAATAGGATGACAATGTAATCTTTATTACTAAAATTTTCCATACTTAATAGAAAATAATCGCAATATTATTAAGCAATCAAATTTTTATCGAACAAAGTTAATTAATATTTTCATAAAAACTCATCTAATCTTTAAAAACAAAATGTTATAACGGTACCAGAACAAAGCTAAAGTTTTGTTAAGATACAAATACTAGTGTTTTCTCAGTGGAAATAGAACGCTAAAGGTTGGAGAATTCAATAGCACTAGTTACTCTTTTAGTTCAAATATGTAAGCCATGACCACCTACATTTTCTTCGATGAAGCTCTATATATCCTTGTAAAAGCCTTCCTAGCCTCAGTAATGTTGCTACTTACTATATCTGGAATTGGTTTAGCGGTAGTCGAAACATTTGAAAAAAATGACCTCCGCCATCCGTATTAAAAGGATTTTCCATAAAACTACGCAAAAAGAATAATTTTCTGTCAAAAAAGCTGGGTGCAAGTGTTCGCTTAGAGCTAATCTTGGGAACACTATACTTATCCAGTCTTGGTGGTATTGTTTACTTACTTTTAAATTATCTAAGTAGATACACTATCACAAAGACCCTATTTAAGGAATAAGTTGTAATGAGTCTATTTGATAGGGCATCCGGTTCTCAAAGCAGAGTACAAAATGCACTCAGTCCAGCAGAAGCTTTGACTGCGATCGCTTTGATTTCAATTGCTTCAGATGGTAATCTTTCACAGAACCAAGCGCGTAATATTTCTTTTGCGCTATCTCATTTAAAGCTGTTTAACAGCTACTCCGAGGATGAAATGCAATCGATGCTCGATATACTCTCAGGTATTATTCGACACGAAGGTGTAAATAATTTATTTGATTCTGCAAAAGATTCTATGAGTGAAGAATTAAGAGAAGCAGCTTTTGCAGTAGCTACAGACTTGGTTTTGACTGATGGCATCCTCGCCGAAGAGCAAGACTTTTTAAGCGAGTTGTATCAAGCTTTGGGTATTCAGGGCGATATAGGTCGAAAAATCATCGAAGTGATGTTTATTAAAAATCGGGGATAGTAGCTACAAGATAGTTAAAATTTAATATTTTTATTAACAAGTGGGTTAGTAGAAGCAATGTATGGAAGTGAAAATTTGCGATCTCAGTCGCGAGGCTTGTATTCCTGACTTGACTATTGCTTGCCAATCCAAAACTTGATAAATCCAATTGAATAACCATTTTTGAATGTGCCATCATGAGTATCAACTTGTGATGGTACATTTTGCTGGAGACGATTTTTAACGAATACAACAACTATATGTAAAAATGTTAAATCTGGTACTTTATATTTTCCCTAAAAGAACTATAGGATTAGAGGACTTTTGTTTGCGAGTATTACTTGCGAACGGTTCGATGATTCTTTGTTAATAAATTTACTTTCGTAATCCCAAACCGGAAGGTATTATGCCTTGTTCTGCCACTCTCAAACAGTTAGTTGAATTGCTTGGTGCTACTTGTGTAAATCTCTCAGAAACAGCACTTGCACAATCATTTGTTGGTATACAAACAGACAGTAGGATTATTAAGCCTGGAGAAGTATTTGTCGCTTTTCGCGGTGAAAAGTATGATGGACATAAGTTTGTGGCTACAGCGATCGCCAAAGGTGCTAGTGTAGCAATTGTTGATTTTGAATACAAGAATCCGCAATTTCCGGTATTGCAAGTAACAAATACCCTCGAAGCTTATCAAAAAATTGGTCAATGGTGGCGCAATCAATTTTCAATACCGATAATTGGGGTTACGGGTTCGGTTGGTAAAACCACAACTAAAGAGTTAATTGCCGGGGTTTTAAGTACTCAAGGAAGAGTTCACAAAACTTATGCCAATTTCAACAATGAAATCGGGGTACCAAAAACTCTTTTAGAATTGGAAGCGGAACATGATTACGCCGTCATCGAAATGGCGATGCGGGGGTTGGGACAAATTGCCGAACTTACACAGATAGCCCGTCCAACAATTGCCGTAATTACTAATGTAGGAACCGCGCATATCGAGCTACTCGGTTCTGAATCAGCCATAGCCCAAGCAAAATGCGAACTATTAGCAGAAATGCCTCCGGATGGGATAGCAATCCTCAACTACGATAATCCTCTATTGATGGAAATGGCAGCGAAAGTTTGGCAAGGTAAAGCGATCGCCTTCGGGTTTACTGGCGGTGATATCCACGGCAAATTGATTGATAACTATACTTTAGAAATCGCGGGTTTACGCTTACCCTTACCGATGCCGGGAAGACACATTGCTGCTAACTACATGGCAGCTTTAGCAGTCGCGCAAGTTTTGGGTATCGACTGGAATTGCTTTAAAAATGGTGTCGTAGTAGATATGCCAGAAGGACGTTCCGTGCAATTTACCTTGCTCAACGACGTGGTAATCTTAGATGAAACTTATAATGCAGCACCAGAAGCAATGGTAGCAGCGTTGAACTTATTAGCCGAAACCCCAGGCAAGCGACGTATTGCGGTACTAGGTGCGATGAAAGAACTCGGAGACAAATCCGAAAAACTGCATCAACTCGTTGGAGAAACAGTACGCTCCCTCAACTTAGATGCCTTGATGGTATTAGTTAACTGTGAAGACGCACAAGCCATAGCCAAAAGCGCCAAAGGCATTCCCATCGAATGTTATGCCACCCACAACGAACTAACAACCGGCTTAAAACAGTACCTCCAAGACGGCGATCGCATTTTATTCAAAGCAGCGCATTCAGTCGGACTCGATAAAGTCGTAGCTCAATTACGCGACGATTTGTGCAATATAAATAAAGGTTAAAGGTATTGAGTATTGAGTATTGAGTTAGTAGTGAGTAGTGAGTAGTGAGTAGTGAGTAGTTAATTATTTAGCTCCTTGTCCCCCGAACCCCAAAGGTTACTGAGCAGTTCGACGTAGCTCACTGTAAGACTTGTCGAAGTACTCCCCCGAACCCCAAAGGTTACTGAGCAGTTCGACGTAGCTCACTGTAAGACTTGTCGAAGTACTCCCCCGAACCCCAAAGGTTACTGAGCAGTTCGACGTAGCTCACTGTAAGACTTGTCGAAGTACTCCCCCGAACCCCATCTCCCCCCTCTCACATCTTCCTATGCCCAATGCCCTATTCCCAATTACCTATTCTCAATAAAGTAATAAGTCCGAACGTAACGCCTTTGAAATATAATTGCCCCTAAATTGGTACATAAGCAGGTAATGGCTAACCACAACAAAATATAAGTAGGAAGCTGTACGACGTTGATCGTAAACCAGGTGTAAACGTGCAGGATCATCACTACTGCAAAAAAAGCCGCAACCGCTGCCGATTGGCAAACTTGAGACAATGGACGATGAAGTGCAGCCAGAACCATTGTTGATAATGTAGGAATTAAATTCGCTGGAACTAGGAAGGCACAAATAGTTACACAGTGGTTGCGAGAAAACTCTGTGATTGTGTTAATATCAAGCATCAATTTTTGTTAATATTTTCCACTTGCTATCATCTATCTAACACATATGTGAAAAAACTAAATGTGCTTAAATACATATTTTTAATTTAATTAAGAAAAAATTAAGATTAGATAAACATAGGCATAGGGTATTCATTATTGGGCATCGGGCATAGAACAGAGCCTTATTTGTAATTAATGCCATCGATTCACCATTTAACCGTTCAAATAGCTAACTAAGCTTGAAAATACACGGTTTATAGTCTATTATCTTCGGTTTTTATTGTCTTCGTAGTTCAAAAATCAAGCTTAATGAACCACGAAGATACTAAGATACAAAGAAAGTTAGATGTGGAAACGTTTACTTAGCGCCAAAGTGTGCGGCGATCGCTTCGGAATTCCCGATTAATTTACCATCGATAAACAATTGAGGAACTGTGGTTGAACCTGTAGCTGCTCTTAAACCACGAGTGGTGAAATCTTTGTTTAAGGTAATTTCTTCGTAATTTAAACCTTGTTGTTTGAGTATTTCTTTAGCACGAGCGCAGAAAGGACAACCTTCTTTAGAAAACATGAAAAGGCTTTTGGGTTTTGCAGCGTCGGGATTAATATACTTAAGCATTGTCTCTGCATCGGATACCTTGAAGGGGTCCCCTGGTTCCTCTGGCTCGATAAACATTTTGTCAATTACGCCATCCTTCACAAGCATGGAATAGCGCCAGGAACGCTTACCAAAACCTAAATCGGTTTTATCAACTAGCATTCCCATTCCTTCCGAAAATTCACCGTTCCCGTCGGGAATTAATGTTACATTCTCCGCTTCTTGATTTTTTGCCCATTCGTTCATTACGAAGGAATCGTTTACCGAAATACAAATAATATCGTCCACGCCATTTTGTTTAAAAGCGGGGGCAAGTTCGTTATATCCTGGTAAGTGCGTTGAAGAACAAGTCGGGGTAAACGCTCCAGGTAAAGAAAAGACAGCTACAGTTTTACCTTTGAATAAGTCATCTGTAGTGATATCCTTCCAATCATTATTCTCGCGAACCCGAAATTTGACGTTAGGTACTTTTTGTCCTTCTTTGTTAGGCAACATAAATAAAACTATGACGATAAATACAACTATTAAGCGTAGTCGTTATGAGTATGTTTGTCAAGCAGATTTCAATAGAGGGGGAGATGGGGGTAGAGGGGGTAGAGAATTCCTAACTCCGGTGGTTCTAATTCCTAATTCTTAATTCCTAATTCTTAATTACTAATTCCTAACTTTTAATTAATAACCTTTAATATGCAGACTTTTTTCGTATTTGTATATTCCTATCATTTAATAACCAGTATGTTTAACGATAAGCTTAAGCGTGCAAATCGTAAATAATGCTCCCGGTTAATTAAGGGAAAAATACCTATGAAAAAAATACTATCTATTGTATTTCTGGTGATACCTTTATTGTTTTTCACCTATGCTTGTGGCGAGGAAACTCAAGCAACAGTTGCTCCTAATGTCGAACAAGTTGCTCCTATGGAAGTAACAGTTGTTGAGAAAACTAAGACAGTTGTAAAACCTGTTGAGGCTGCAATTGAATCGGTAGTTGAACCTGTAGTAGCTGCAAATGTAGTTAAACCTGTGGCTATAGCTGCTTCTTATGAAGAAGGTGCTAAGTTGTTTAAACAAAATTGTGCGGCTTGTCATGTAGGTGGAGGAAACCTGGTTAATGCACAGAAAACATTGAAAAAAGATGTTCTTGAAAAGTACGATATGTATTCTAAAGATGCAATTGTTTACCAAGTAGTTAATGGTAAAAATGCAATGCCTGCTTTCGGAAACCGCTTATCTTCCGAACAAATTGAACAGCTTGCAGAATATGTTTTAGCTCAGGCTGATAAAGGTTGGTAAAAGTAGGAAGGGAAAATCTAGAATAATAAGAGCTTATATTTAGTGGTTAGTATTTTTTTTACCGTAGTTATCTATACGGAAAAATAACTATTAACCACTAATTATGTATTAGTCTTCTCCCAATCCATTATATTTTTATTAATACTCATGCGGTTTTACCAAATCTTTCTCAGTTTGGTTGCGGTTGTACTAATCCTCTTTTCATTGCAAACTGAGGCTTTGGCGTTAAACCAGGGTAGCTCAAAAGAATTAGAATTGTTTAAATCAGGCATTACTCAACTTGAAAGTAGTGAATATACCGCAGCTATTGATAAGTTTACTCAAGTAATTGAGATTAATGCCGATTATACAAAGGCTTATTACAATCGCTGTTTGGCTTACCTACATTCTTCAGATTATCAACACGCTATAGCAGATTGTAATACAGCAGTCGAACAAAACCCAGAATTTTTTGAAGCTTATCTAAATCGGGGTTTAGCGTATTACAAATTACAACTACCCACAGCTGCGATCGCCGATTTTAATTATTTTCTGGCGATTTTTCCTTCTGACTTCCGAGCCTACTACGATCGCGGCTTAGCCCATTTTGACGAAAAAAGCTATCAAGAAGCGATCGCCGATTATAAAAAAGCATTGGAACTGACACCTGTGAAAGAGACTCATTATATTGCAGCAATACTCAACGATAGAGGCATAACGTATCTGCAATTAAAAGACTTTGACTTGGCTATTAAAGATTTTTCTCAAGCAATTTCAACAGATGTCGAAGATGCAAGTTTTTACTGCAATCGCGGTTATGCTTTTCGCGAGTTAAAAAAATATAGGCACGCGATTACTGACTTTAGCGAATCAATTCGACTTAACCGCAATCAAGGTGCAGCCTACATTGGTAGAGGTTTCGCTCTTTACAAAAATGGTAAGCAACAGGAATGGAGGGAAGATTTTCTTCAAGCTGCTGAATACTTTCGCGATCGCGGACAAATGCAGCAATTTCACCAAATTCTCTATTTAATCAAAATACTATGCCACGATTCCCCCTTTACATCCAAAGTTTTGTTGACATTGGTTCAAAAAAGCAGAAATGTTGCATGAGGCTTGCCTCCAATGCCCATTCGCTGTCAGGCGCGAGCGTATGCCAATTTTTAATGTTAATAACACGGTTATTCAAAGTAATTAACCAAACTTGAGACTGTTAAAACCGATTTTCTAAATCATTTGATTTTTTTTTACTTTTACTAATTAGTGTTTGCACTTAATTTGTAGGTATTTACGGTTAAATGAAATACAAGTTAAAAGCAAATAAATGTTATAGATTCGCATTTATTTAAGTTCAAATGTGCTTGATTGCAATTAAATATGATATTTGCTAAAGATGTATATATTAATTTCAGGGGCTAATTAATGTTAGCTACATCTTTATACTTCGTAGTAGGTTTTTTTGCCTAATACTTTCGGATTATATTGTAAATTATGTTCCGAACGAAAGTTAAATGCAAGTATAAAAGATATTATTAAACACTATTTTTTTTTAAATTCAAGATATATTGTGACAGATTTTGTAGTGGGTAACAGGAATTACAGTTCTATAAGTTGATTGCAGATTACAATTGCACAAATACTAATAAAATTCAGAGGTTGAATTTAAAGCAAGGAAGGAAACATAAAGTAAAAAGATAGCTTATCACGGTCATTTGTTTTTGAATTTTTAGTATTTTGCGTTCTTAATATAGAGAAAAATGTTTGATTTCTATTCACGCTTGCATCTACTTACCTTCACAAGGGCACCAGGCGACTATTCCAATTTTTCGGCAAAAATAAACTGTTTTTTTAGGTATAAGTACGCAGTTTTCCGGAAGAACAGTAGGAAACTCTGTGTAAAGAAAATATGGGTATTAGTAAAATGAAATACCATGAATGATATTGGCTTGCTGATAACGAGTGCCCTTGCAACTGGACATCCATCTGTGCCCTATTTATTTAATGAAATAGCAGTAGAGATTGATATAGGTGTTAAACAATCAAATCTTATTCAATCGACTGGCTTAATTACTCCTGCTCGCATTACACCACCAGAATTTATTCAACCGAATGGAATTCAACTAGCTTCAACAGTTTTTTCACCAAAGAATGAAAATGTACTTAGAAAAATCAGAAATAAAATTGAATCCCTTGATTGTTGTCGCTTGGCTCGGCGTTCTCTAACTGCAACAAAACCAATTATTTTAAAAAGTTCCCCAAAAGATACCGCGCCTTTAACAACAAGTAGAATCATATTGCCTTCAACTCCATCTAGTTTGACAGACGCAATAGAAAATACTCCTCGACTTCCTTCTCGATTACAAGATATTGCAGGAGGCTCTAACCAATCAAAACAAATTAATTCACGAAAGTTTGTTGGCAGCTATACTCAAAGCTTGCCAATTTTGAGTTTTGGCACTTCTAATGTGTCGGTTAGAGTATTGCAGCGACTGTTATTAGCTAATGGCTATCGAGTTAGAGTTGATGGAAATTTTGGCGCTCTTACAGAAGCTGCTGTCAAAGCTTTCCAAAGTAACCGGAATTTAATTACAGATGGTGTAGTTGGACAACAGACTTGGGGAGAATTGACAAGGTAATAACAATGTAGAAGAAAATACTTTGAATCATACTCTAAAACTAATAATTTTATAGGTAGCATATGATACATTTGCCGCTAGAGTTTTTCCGGATGTACACTTAGGGGGCTGTCATAAGTAGTGTAGGTATTAGGAGGTCAAATAGATGACCGTACTGGCTTTGCTAGTGGCAAGCTTTATAACGCAGGGGCAACCGTTTCTGCCTACATTCTCAACTCTAGTTAGAATCCAACCGGATAAAGTCCAGCAACGATTGATTTCTATCGCTCAGACCAGTCATCAACCCAGATTGTCCGCTCAAAAAACGTATCATAAAATACTAAGTATTGTTCCAGACAAAGTTTCCTCGCATCAGAGAAGAGTTGCTTTTAATCCTGTATTAAAAACAGCGTCTATGAATGCTTCGTCTTTCACTTTTCCAGAAAGCCTCAGACTTGCTCCTGGAAAAGAGTGGGATATGCCGCAAACGCCCTTATATGATGCAGAAGAACGTTTACTGGCGCAATATTATCAAGGTCAAGCACTACCAGTTTTACGTTACGGTAATACTGGTAATGCTGTTCGAGTCTTGCAAACGCTTCTAACGCACAATCGTTACGGCGTAGGGGTAAATGGAAGATTTGATGTACTTACAGAGACAGCGGTAAAAGCCTTTCAAGCTAATCGACGATTGACGGCAGATGGGATAGTTGGATCTCGGACTTGGCGAGAATTAACAAGATACGCTGCATTCCATGCAAAAAAAGACCCGATGGAAATTCCGATGTTTGGCAACCAGCCACTCGATCCTTGGCAAAGAAGCTTTGTCGTGAATTTCGGCGAGTCTACCGTAAGTATTTAAACTCTATATAAGAGCTTATATTTAACGATATTGATGCTGTTTGAGTAGTTGTTGCGCTCTGGGCTTATACATTAAGTAAAATAATGATTCGAGATAGCGCAACAAATCTTCTCGTTGTTCTTGAGAAGTAAAATTCCAAAAGCCATAAATTCGCGCTAAAGTTAACAACTTATTCACGTGAATTTTCCAAGTATAAGTACTGTAAACTCTGTCAATACCAGCTTGAGAAATTTCATTCCAATAGTTAGGATTTTGTTCGCACTCGGTAATAAAATCCAATATTTTGCTGGCTGTTTCTTCTAAGTTGGTCGGATTAATATAAAACCCATTTACTTTATCTTGAATAATTTCCAAAGGTCCGCCGAATTGGGTTCCAAAAGTTGGTAATCCAGAAATCATCGATTCTAAAATTGTTAAACCGAAAGCTTCAAACAAAGCAGGTTGAACAAAAAATCCTTTGCGATCGGCTATTACTCGGTAAACTTCACCAGAATCGGCTTTGGACAAACGCACGCCCAGCCAGCGAACTTTACCATAAAGGTTATATTTTTCAATCACATCATAAAGTTTGATAATTTGATCCCGTTCTTCGTTATCTCCCGATTCCTCAACGCGCAATTTTCCGGCTACCAAAATTAAATTACAATGCTCTTGTAATTCATTGCTTTGACCGAAACATTCTGCTAAACCTGTAAGATTTTTAATTCTATCTAAACGCGCCATTGAAAATAAAGGGCGTTTGTTTGGGTTGTCAAGTTTACCAAAAACCTGAGTCTCATCTTCTAAAGTAAACAGCAATTCTTCTAGTCTTTGGCGATCGCTTTCCACACGTTCTTCTTTTCGCGAATAGGGAAAGAAGCAATTTTCATTAACTCCTGGCGGTACTACATTAAACTTGGGGCTAGACAGTTCAATTCCATTTACCACATGATACAAATCTGGCATGGTAAAGCATTTATAGGATTCATACTGTCCTATACTATCGGGCGTTCCCACAATTTCTTGATAGGTGCTGCTGATAATAAAGTTAGCAGAATTCATGGCAATTAAATCGGCAGTAAATTGCAGGGAAAAATGATATTTATCTTCTAAATCTTGCCAGTATAGGTTACTAAATAAATATTTCGATTTTTCCAAAGCGTGGGCAACGTTACATTGAGTTACCTTCAGACGACGCGATAATAAAAATGCAATTAAGTTACCGTCGGTATAGTTACCAACAATTAAATCGGGTCTGCCTTGAAACTCTGCTAATAATTCTTTCTGGGCATCAATAGCAAAAGTTTCTAAATAAGGCCAAAATTCAAATCGAGAAATCCAATTTTGAGTCATATTAGGATTGAATTCTCGTAACGGAACTCGTAAAATCCAGGCGTTTTGCGTACCGTGGACTTTCTCTAAACGTTGGTTACACAAAGTACCATCGCTATTAGGAATTAAACGAGTTAAAATAATAACTTTTGGCTGCACGTTTAATTTTTCTAAACCTGCAAGTTGTGCGTCTTCTTGCAGTTGTGTTTCTAAACCCTTAGCTTGGTCGAGAACATAAACTACCTGACCTCCAGTATCGGGACGACCTAAAACTCCCTCTTGAGCAAACCAACCGTGGGTAGACACCAAGACGATTTTGAAAATCATCGGAATGCGCGAAATAAACGCTTCCAAGGTTTGAGGATCTGGAGAATCCATTAAATCATCGAGAATATTTAGAGTTTCTAAAACGCGAGCGGCGGTGTTACCCCAACCGGGTTCAAAACCCATCGCTTGCAACTCAAAGCGAAATTCTTCGTAAGGTTGTTCCTGGGGACGATCGCCTACTAAATCTATAGCTTTTTTGAGTTGTTCAGAAAGATGCTGCTGAGATTTTATACTACTATTAATTAACAGTTGAACGCCGTTGTATTGGTGCAATTGAAGGAAGTCAAACAAACTTTTCAGCCATTGTTCGGAGTCTGCAAATAGCTTGCTGGAGAGATAGCGGTTGAGAAACTGTAATCCGTTGCCGATATTTTTTGGGTCGCGAATTTGAGGAGAATAGTCGTAAAAAGGAGCAAAATCAAGCTCTAATAGATCGCCTTCTTGAGGATTATATTTATTTACGAAGCGATCGCGTACATTTAGCAGTTCAGGAGTTGTCATATTCTCAATTTTTAAGTCTGCCGTTAAGCGATAGACTTCTTGAGAAGCAATTTTCGGACGAATTATAAAACAGAAGCTTGATTCTTCTCTAATAATTTCTTGAGTATAATAAATTAATTTACTTAAATTTGAACCTGTATAAAATTCGTCTGTTTTTTTATGCTTAGAACAGTATTCGCTATAAGCGTTAAGTATGTCGTTACGTAGCAAATAGCTCTTTTCACCTTGACGTAGTTCGCTCAGTAAAGACCGGAAATCGCTTTTTTCTTCACTGTCTAAAATTGATTGAATTAATTCTGACATTGTAACTCCGATAGGATGAATTTTGATTGCTTTTAACAGATTTTTGCATCATAAATTGGTAAAAGGTAAAGCTATCAATCTGCAATATACCCTTCACTTTTTTAGACATAGCGGATTATTTTTTTTTTGCACTCTAACTAAAGACGTACAAACTTTATCTTTTTAGCGTCTAATATCACCGAGCAGTTATTAATAATATACAGAATAGTCTTTTTTGAGGCAATTACTTCATCATGCTGCCATATCTACAACTCTGCAATTATTTGGTATAAATTGGACGGTATTACATCAATTTTTAGGATTTTTTTTTAACAAAAACAGTATAGTTAGAGTTTGCTGTACTTACTAAAATATTTCTATAAGTTAGGTTTTTGGTTGATGCTAGTTCTGACCATTTCCCAAAAGATTATATTTTGAGACTGCATATGTACTTGTTTATTTTCAAACACTATCCTACTATTTGCGTTGAGTTATGCAGCTTTTAACACCATAATTTAATATTTATTTTATAAATGAAACTAACTATTTATCAAGTATTTGTACTTGTTGCAAGCCAAAAAACGGTTAATTATCCGTTATTTAGAATAGATTATCTTTTATAAATTAAAAATATAATTAGATTTAAAATTAAATTTAAAATTAGCTTTTACTTAATATTTTTTTATTATTTGACTGCTAAAAAAATCAAGCGATCGCAATTTTTATTTATTCTGTAGATACTTAGTTGTTGCGTTGATTAACAGATTTTGAGAATTTAGGACGGGTTAGAAGCCCATCCCAGATCGGTGTAAAAAGTTACCTTTCGGATGTAGTATCGCCAAACTTGATTAAAAACGCGATCGCCAAACTTACGAGCAAAATTAATACCGTACTCAAAGCGGAACCAAATCCCCAGTTTTGAGCCGCTCCAAGAAACTGATTATAAATTAATCTTGAGAAAGTCATACTAGCTGCACCACCAAGCAATTCAGGGTTAACGTAATCTCCCAAACCCGTGATAAATACCAGCATCGAAGCAGCAGCAATACCGGGAAAAATTTGAGGTACGGTTACTTTGAAAAATACCTGTATGGAATTTGCTCCTAAATCGGATGCCGCTTCGAGCAAGCGTTTGTCAAGTTTTTCTAAGGAAGCGTACAGAATTAAAACCATGTAAGGCAGCAAATTGTAGCTCATGCCAATTAATACAGCTTTCGTGCTATTGAGTAAATCTAAAGTTGGTAAGTTGAAATAAGTTAATGCAGTATTGAGCAAACCTGTAGGACGTAAAATTGTAATCCATGCATAAGAACGAAGCAAAGAAGAAGTCCATAAAGGTAAAATAAAGGCAAGAAGTAACAGATTTCGCCATCTTTTCGGTGCCATCCGTGCAATCCAAAATGCAACGGGAAAACCTAAAACTAAACAAATAACTGTGGTAGCTAATGCTAACAGTAAAGAACGTTTAATTACCTGTAAATAAAGAGGGTCAATTATACGCAGATAGTTTTCAAAACTGGAAGGATTTACAATATCTCCAGGTCTAATTCCCGGTACAAAGCTTAATTCAATGATTATCAGTGTTGGTAATACTAATAACAGTAACAGCCAGATACCAGCAGGGGCTAATAATGCTAAAGCTTGAAACCAGTTTTGTCCTGAATTTCGGGATTTTATTTTTTGATAATCAAGCGGTTGGGAAGATTGGATTTCGGTAGTCATGGAATTTAAAAGTTAGGAGTTAGGAATTAGGAATTAGGAATTGGGAATTAGAACCACCGGAGTTAGGAATTAGGACCACCGGAATTGGGAGTTATTAAATTAAAAAAATAAATAGTCGAAGCCCAAAGAAAGTATGATTTAATAATTTAGTCCATTTTAATGGACTTGAGCTATTAGGCTGGGAATTGATTCCCAGGCGGGTTTGAATCCTAAACTATAAAATTTTATAGAATTTAAAATTACCCAAGAAGGCATTCAAGCCCACTTGAGGTTGCAAACCTCAAGCTAATAGCAGAAGTCCTATAAATAGGACTACTCCTATTCTGCGATAAAATTACCTATCCCTCTTATTTCTTACCTCTGCGCTTTTTTTCTCGGTAATCTTCTATCGAGAAGAAACTATTGTACTTTTCACATAACTCTTAACTCCTAACTTTTAACTCCTAACTCCGGTGGTCCTAACTCCTAACCGCTTGTTAATTTAGTCCAATAACGCTCGTAAACCTCTTCCAAATTTCCAATCGGACTAAGACGCTCGCATTTTTGTAAAACATCTTCTGATGGAAATAAAGTGGGATTATTTTGAATTTCGGGCGGTAATAATTCAAAACCGGCGCGATTTGGGGTAGCAATACCTAAACGTTTACTCATGCGTGCTGCTACTTCTGGTTTTAACATGAAGTTTATCCATTCATAAGCACCATCTATATTACTGGTTGTTGTAGGAATCGCAATTGTATCTGTCCATAAAGATGAACCGCTTTTAGGTGTTATATATTTGAGCTTGGGGTTTTCTCTTGTTATCTGAAAAGCATCTGATGAATAACACATTGCTAAAATTAAATCCCCTGACATGATTTGATTGCGCCATGCATCGGTACTAAAGGCAGCTAAATCAGGTTTCAAAGCTTGCAGTTTTTCATAAGCTTGTTCGATGTGCTTCTCATTCTGAGAATTGTAAGAATAACCCAACATTTTTAAAACTCCACCAATCACTTCCCGCGCATCATTAAGTAGGGTGATTCGCTTGGAAAGTTTTTCTTGATTTTGCCAAAGATAATCCCAGTCTTCAGGTGCTGTGTTTAGTTTTTCGGAATTATAAATAAAGCCGGTAGTACCCCAACTTACGGGGACGCTATAAGTATTATTTGGATCGTATTCCGCATTTTGAAACCGAGGAAATAAATTATCTAACCCGATTAAACGCTTTTGATTGAGTTGTTTTAATAATTCTTTTTTTACCATCTTCTCTACCATGTAGTCGGATGGATAAATTAAGCTATAAGTACCGCCACCACTCGCTTGTAACTTAGCCAACATTACCTCATTGGCATCATATACATCTGCAAGTACTTTGACACCAGTTTGAGTACTAAAGGTTTTTAATAATTGACTATCAGTATATTGAGTCCAAGTAAAAAGATGCAATTCATCAAGCGCACCAGCTATGGGAGAAGACGCTCTCACATTGCCCAATCTCCAACCGCAGCTTGCAGTTATTAATCCAGAAAGTGCAGCTAACCCTGTAATAAATTCTCTTCTTCTAATCATTTATAAATTATTGTTTTTTATCTGTTTTTTATCTGTTTTTTATCAAAAATTTAGACGTTCAAACACTCAACTATTGACGATCGAGCAAAGCCAAACAATCATTCTCTGCCCACCAAGCATAAATTGGTGTTTCGGGATCTGGTAACATCCCAAACGTACTCGGCTGCATGACGGTAATACGTAAAGAAGGCGTTAGCTCAACTACATAATTAACGTGAGTTCCTAAATACATGATGTTAATTAAGCGCCCTTCAAAACAGTTGTTTTGAACGCTAGGTTTGTATAGTGAAAGCTGAATTTTTTCTGGACGCACGCTTAATACTACATTTTGGGATACCCCAGTAGGCGTGTGTAAATCGCGTTTAACAATCACGAAGAATCCGGCTTTGGTAATAACTTTAATATTTGTTGCGTCTACATCTGCTATTTCCCCTGAGAGCAAATTAGTATCGCCAATAAAATTAGCTACAAACGGTGTCAGTGGTTGCTCGTAGATATCGTTTGGAGTGCCGATTTGCTCGATTTGACCTTGATTCATTACCGCAATACGTTGAGATAACGACAGCGCTTCCTCTTGGTCATGAGTTACCATGATAAAAGTTAACCCCAAGTTTTGATGTAAATTTAATAACTCAACCTGCATCTCCTTGCGTAGTTTTAAATCTAACGCTCCTAGAGGTTCGTCTAACAATACCACCGCCGGACGATTGACTAAAGCCCGCGCTAATGCGACTCGTTGCTGTTGACCGCCAGAAAGTTGATGGGGAAAACGCGATCGCAAACTTTCCATTTTTACGAGTTCTAAAGCTTCTTTAACTCTAGAAGCGATTTCAGGTTTCCTTAATCTTTTTAATTTCAAGCCAAAGGCGATGTTATCCCATACATTGAGATGGTCAAACAAAGCATAACTTTGAAAAACGGTATTGACAGGTATGCGGTGAGGAGGAACTTTAGCCATTGGACGACCTTGAATAAAGACCTTACCTACGTCAGTTCTCTCAAAACCAGCAATTAAACGTAAGATAGTTGTCTTTCCACAACCCGATGGACCGAGAATACTAAAAAATTCTCCTTGTCTGACATCTAAATCTATCCCCTGTAAAGCAGGTTCTTTGTTAAAAAACTTGAACACTCCAGACAGTTCTACATCAAGCGACTCAAAAGTCGTCATATCCTCTTGCTGCTGCGTTATAGTTTGAGACATAATCCTTTTATAATCCGCGTGTTTGTACGTATTTGTGCCAATAAATGTAGTCTCGACAGCTAACTATTATAGGCAATGATGATTTATTGTATACGTCAAAAACAAATTACTTGCTACTTGTATTCGCCGTCATCTCAAATTGACACTTGAATTCATCGATCGGGCTTACGAATTTTAGTCTGACCGCGTAGTATAGCGAATTACGATTATTTAAAATTTCCATAACTAAAACCATCTTGGTTTAAACTTAAAACTAAAATCCAAAATCCAAAATCCAAAATCGGTTGGGGCTTTTATTATTTAGCACAAAGTAGCTAAACATACACGAAAACATAATAAAATTATTCAATTATTTAACAGTCGTCTCCCGGTTGCTATGGAGACACAATCGTATACAGATAATGCTATTTTCTTTATAATTTTTTTCTTATGACTTTATTGCAATTACCATCAATCGGCAAGAAAAAAGATGCGCGTACTGTAGGCAAAGGATACCAATCCATATTCTTACTAGTATTGACTTTGTTTCTGACAAGCGGAATTCTTAGTCGGTTAGCATATTTACAAGTAGTTAAAGGAGAAAGCTTTAGTAAGCGAGCGGAGGAAAATCGCATTCGCTTGATTCTCCGACAGCCAGAACGAGGTAATGTTTTCGATCGAAACGGAAAACTGTTAGCTACAACTCGCTATCCTCACTCAGTATATTTGTGGCCTATGGCTCATAAAAAAGATGAGTCATGGAAAACAGTAGGTCCGCGTTTATCTCAAATTCTGGGCATACCCCAAGAAGAAATTCAAAAGGAACTAGAAAAAGCTGGTGAGAACTCTTCTTCTTTAGTCAGGATTGCTCGCGATATCAATCTCCAGCAAATTACGGCTTTAAAAGAGTATGAAAGCGAACTACCGGGTGTAGAAATTAACCGAGAAGCAGTACGCTACTATCCTCATGGCGCAGAATTAGCTCACGTACTCGGTTACACCCGCGAACTTACCGCAGAACAATTGGCTAAGAAAAAGAAAGATGGCTACCGTCTCGGAGATGTCATCGGACAGATGGGTGTAGAAAGAGCATTTGAAACTACCTTACGGGGAGAATGGGGCGGTCAACAAGTGGAAGTTGACGGAAAAGGTCGTCCGATCAAAGTATTAGGCGTAAAACAGGCAAAACCCGGTCAAGATATTGAATTAACTATAGATTTGGATTTACAAAAAGCTGCCTATAAAGCTTTGCAAGGACGTACCGGAACAATTATCGCCTTAGATCCCAACAACGGTGGAATTTTGGCAATGGTGTCCTATCCTGCATTCGATCCCAACATATTTTCTAAGCAAAATCCCTCACAAAAAGAGTTACAGGCAATACTCTTGGGTAAAAAGCATCCAATGCTCAATCGTGCCTTCAGAGCTTACCCTCCAGCAAGTACTTTTAAAGTTGTGACTATAGCAGCGGGTTTAGAATCGGGTAAGTTTTCTCCAAATACAGTGCTGCAAACCTATGGTTATCGAATCTTTGGCGGACACCGTTTTAATGAATGGAACCATGCTGGATTTGGTCCGTTGAATTTTTCAGGTGCTTTAGCTTGGAGTAGCGATACATTCTTTTATCAAGTAGGCGCGAGAGTCGGGGGTGAGCAATTAATCAAATGGACTCGTAATTTTGGATTCGGCTCACAAACAGGTTCAGAATTTTCCTTCAGCGAATCGAAAGGCTTTGTACCCGATAACGCTTATCAACGAAAATTGTGGAAACGCGATTGGACGGTAGGCGATTCAGTCAATA
This sequence comes from uncultured cyanobacterium, assembly GCA_963740315.1. Taxonomy (GTDB): domain Bacteria; phylum Cyanobacteriota; class Cyanobacteriia; order Cyanobacteriales; family Nostocaceae; genus Rivularia. Next base: position 360,826 of record CAVUDP010000001.1, on the reverse strand, counting down.
TGTCAATCGGGCAAGGTGCTTTACTAGCTACACCTTTACAAGTAGCAAGAATGTTTGCCATCCCAGCAAACGGCGGCTATTTAGTCAAGCCCCACGTTCTCAAAACAAACGAAGAGAAAAAGAAGTGGCGGGAAAACATCGGAATGAAACCTTCAACCACAAAAATGATTCAAAGAGGATTGCGGGAAGTAATCACAGATGGTACGGCTAAATTAATGAACTCGCCAACACTTCCTCCAAATGCGGGTAAAACGGGAACCGCAGAAGCATGGTTGCCAAGTCGCGTCAAAGCAAATCATGCTTGGTATGGCGGATATGCGCCCGTAGACAAACCCGAAGTCGTCATATTAGGATTCGCCGAACACTCCGGAGGTGGTGGGGGTAGCGTCGCCGCACCAATGGTAAAAAAAGTCATGGAAGAATACTTCGGACGAAAGTATCCCGGTAAGTATCAAAAACCGGAAGTTCAAAAAACTCAGTAAACAACCAGCGAGCAGTTAGGAGGGAGGAGTGAGGAGTATTGAGTATTGAGTATTGAGTATTGAGTAAGTAGAATTTCTACCCCCTCTACCCCCTCTACCCCCTCTACCCTATCCCCCCATTCTTTCAACTAGCTACATTCGAGAGAAGCACGAGTAGACACGCCGGTTTTTGAATTAACGCCACTCGCTGTTTCGCAAAGTTTTTTAACTTCTACACGGTCTAAAATTGCACCGCTAAAGTCAGCGCCGGTAACATCAACGTTACGAAAAATCGAACGTAACATCATTGCATTGGTAAAAACTCCATCACTGAAATCGTCATCAGTAAAGGTTGTTAAGTAAGCTATACCATTGCTGAAATCAACACCATGCAAATTTGAGTTTTGTAATAATGAGCCGTTAAAAACAGCACCGCGCATATCGGCGTTACTAAAATTAGTATCTTCTAAACTTAGAGTGGTATATTCCTCTCCTACCAAACTTTGCCCGGATAAATCTTTCCCAGATAATTCATTCCCCGCCGCACGTGAAATACTAGAAGAACTTGCAGCTTCAGCCGACAAAGGGTAAAAAAGCACAACAGCAGCTAAGACAAAGCTAGCTAGTACTTGCCAAAATTTCATCATTTTTGCTTAATAAAAATCAATACATCCACATTTAATCATACTTGGCAGCAAAGGGATGGAGAAATCAGGGGATGAGGTGATGAGGATGTGAAAAAATGTATCTGTTGTCCGATGTCTTACTTTACCGTTAGCACCTTGCGTTAATTGGTAATTGCCCTGTATTAATTGATAATTGAAAATTGATACTTGATACCCTACCATGATTAAACCTCGCTTTTTGAGATTTTTTCGTCACCTGAGTTTTAAGTCTCTTAAACAAATTGTTGTGAATGTAGGAAAACGGCGACTCTTAGGGTTAGCTTCCGAAATTGCTTATAACGCGATGTTATCTCTATTTCCAGCGATTCTTGCTATTTTGACAGCAATTGGTTTATTAGAAGAAGGTTTGCAAAACATATTTAAGGAAATAGCGCAAGAGCTTAGCCAAGTCGCACCTAAAGATGCTTTAGATTTAATTACTGAATTTGCCAGAAATGAAATTGCTAAATCAAAAAATGGCGGTTTGTTTTCTTTAAGTTTTGTCGCTGCACTTTGGACTTCTTCCGGTGCAATTAGTACCGCAATGGCTGCTTTAGACCAAATTCAACAAACACCTCCAGATAAGATACGCCCATTTTGGAAAGCGAAACTCGTATCTTTAGGATTAACAATTGGTACTATTATCCTTCTACTAATAGCTTGCGTTTTAGTATTTATTAGTGGAGAAGTTTTGAAGTTTGTAACCGATAATACTGCTGGTTATTTAAATTTTCTATCCTACCTATGGAATTTGATGCGTTACCCTTTAGCATTAGTAATTGTAGCTTTTACTTTCGGTTTTATTTATCGTTATGGTCCGAGTAGTTGGAAAAAAGGAACGCCGATTATGCCCGGAGCAATACTCTCCGCTTTTTGCTGGGCATTTGTATCAAATTTATTCGGAACTTATGTAGCAAATTTCGGCAATTATAATAAAGCATATGGCGCTATTGGTACTGTGATCGTGCTTATGTTATGGCTTTATATGACTGCTGCTGTAATATTAATAGGCAATCAATTAAATGTTACGGTAGGGGAAAGTATGTCTCCAAATTCGGTTAAAGAAATTGAATAGTGTTTCAAACTACATATCCGCTGCAACATTGCACAATATTCAACTATAACAGTAAGAGAACCAGCGATTTCATCATATAAAAGTCATCCCACCCATGTCTTTGCCACCCTCTCAGTTTTATTCTCTAAATCCCGATACTAAAGCACCAACTTTAAAGCGTTTGCGTACTTTTAGTCGCATATTAGATAAAGCTATTACTATTCCCGGAACCGGAATCGGTGTAGGTTTAGATCCAATATTAGGATTGCTACCAGCAGGCGGTGATTTTTTAGGTGTTCTGCTTTCGGCATATATTGTTTTAGAAGCCGCACGATTGGGTGCCTCTCAAGCAACTTTAGGCAGAATGACTTTAAATATTATTATTGATGCCTTGATTGGCATAATACCTGTTTTAGGAGATTTCTTTGATTTTGCTTGGAAATCTAACGAGCATAATATTAAGTTATTAGAAGAACATTTGAAGTTTCCCAGTCAAAAGAAAAGAGCAGATACTTGGTTTGTATTTTTACTTTTAGCGGTATTATTATTACTTGCTATTAGTTTAGTCACATTTTCTGTAATTGTGACAAGATTTATTTGGGGAATTATTACTGGTAGTTAGTTGTTAGTGGTTAGTTGTTAGTGGTTAGTTGTTAGGAGCTATGAATTCACTATCATCTCCCCATCTTCCGATGCCTAATTCCCTATTGATAATTTATAACTGGTAACTGGTAACTGGTAACTGGTAACTGATAACTGATAACTGATATGAAAGACTGGTGGCAAAATACTTTTCCTCAAGGAAAACAGAAAATAACAATTACTGATAGTCAAGGTTATCCCGTACAAATTGCTTATGGTGAAAAAGGTACGGGTAATCCTTTATTTTTACTACATGGTATTGGTAGCTGGAGCTATAATTGGCGACATCTGATCGAACCGTTATCTAAATATTTTAGAGTCATTTGTTTTGATGCTAAAGGGTTTGGGTTTTCAGAAAAACCTTTACATCGCGAAGAAACTACGGCTCATCAGGTAGTTGAATTGCAGCGAGTTATTACAGCATTATGCGATCGACCAGTTGCAATTTTAGCAGAATCTTTAGGAGCCTTAGTTGCTCTGGCTTTTGCCGAAGAATATCCTCAATTGGTTTCTCGATTAATGGTTATCAATGTTCCAGTATTCGCAAAAAAACTTCCTCATTGGGGAATGTCTGTACTGGCTCAAACTCCTCTAGAATTAATCGAAGTAATTGACAAGTTACGTTTAAGCTATCTTTTCGCACCATCGATCAGAGAAATCATGGCAATAGAAAGGCGTAACGTACTATTTGACCCTTCAATTTTGACAAAGGAAGATGTATTCTGGATAACTTACCCGTATATTGAGTTCCCCGGTACTTTTTTTAAAGTTGCTCAAGAATTACAAATTGCTGCACGAGAAATTGATAATTCTCAAAAAAATCAACCTAATTGGTTGAGTAAAATTCAGGATAATTTAATTAATATTGAATGTCCTACATTAATTATGTGGGGAGAACAAGATAGTTGGTTTCCTCTTGAACATGGAAAAAAGCTGCATCAACTTCTTTCATCATCTCAATTTAAAATTATTCCTAACTGCCATCACGATGCCTCAAGCGGTGCAGCAGATGCTATCAAAATAGCAACAATTGATTTTTTAAGAAATACAAACTTTTTATAGAAAGGGAATAGGAAGTAGGGAACAGAAAAAAGTTAACTTTTACCTATTACCTATTACCTATTACCCTAAAAAATAAGAATGGGAGGATGCATACCACAAGCATTCACTCCCATTCTTACATTTGCCGCTGAAGCGTTTCGGAATACGTACAAACATCGCCTTGATTTTGGGGGCTGTTTTTGGGTCAACGCAACATTTGTACGCGGTTGGTATTCCTAATGCGGCAAACGAAACCTAATTTTTTTAATATTTTGGATTGACAATTATCTATTTTATTTGGTAGGATATATATCCCATTCAGAAATAGATAATTTAGCGGTAAAAAGTGTATCACAGTCGTTTATTAAAGTGATACACCCCGATAACAACACCCTTGAAGTCGTTTATCTTGATTAAAGATAACTGAGTAAATTGCAAGTAGGTTGCCATTTTGGCAGGTTTTAAAAATTATTTCAAAGAGCAAGCAAGAAAACGGTTAATTGCTTAATCTATTTTGGATTAAAAACCATTCATATAGACAGGTTGCAAAATAGATATCGAATTATTTTGATTTGTATAGCAGCCATTATGGTACGTTATGCTTTGCGACAACGCACCCTACAGCTTATTAATCAAATTCTGGTAGAAATCTCTTATATATATCGAGAATGGGGTGAAATAATATAACAACCTGCCCCCCCGCATACAAAAAACACGCATTTCGATAGTAAATCGGAAGCGTGGTACAAGAATCTTTTATTTTTAACCCTTAATGCCTAATTAAGAACGAAGCGATGCTTTGATGTTAGTCGAATTTAACTAATTACTACTTACGTAACATTGAAGACAAAGAAGTTTGCTTGCGAATATCCAATATATCAGCCAAAGAATCTTGATTTTTTTGATTTTGCTCAAAACTTTGCTCCGGAGGTAAAACCGTTACAACAGGTTTTGGTCTTGGTTTTTGCGGAGGCATAGCCATTATAGGAGTTCTGCGCCGTTGAGGTACGCGAACGGGGCTTTTCTTTGGTAGACGTGCTTCCAATGTTTGGTAACGCTGCTGTGCTAAACGTATTTCATCGCGATTAACAATACGTCTTTTAATTTTTTGCTTTTGCTTTGGACGATTAATGAGTCGTAAAATTACTAAGCATCCACTAGCACAGCTAAGAGCTATAGCGGCTACCATCCATAAAGGTATGGGATTTTCATTGTTTTCTACAGTTTCAGCAGCTACCTTTGGCGATACTACCTCAGCCTGCAATGTTTCCGAATCTTTACGTTTTATCGTTTCATCCACATAACCCAAACTGTATATCGATAAGGCACCGCCTCCCAAAAACATTAATAACAAACCAGCCAAAAATAGCCAGGGATAATGCATGAATAAATATATCGTTGCATTTTTAAAGCTATTTACTTTGTTTGTCGGTTTACTGCCTTCTGAAATGGGTGCGGACTCTTTCACTTCAGGCGACTCCTGCTGTACACTCTGAGTGCTTTGAGTGCTTTCCATAACTTTTTTCAGATTTGTACTTCTCAAGATACTGATTGTACTGGAGTAAAGGGGTTTGGCGTATCCGTAATCAATTTGAAGATTTAAGTAGTGTTTATAAGAAACTTAGACTACTTATTTTGTTAATAATTGCTAAAATTTAAGTGCTTAATGCCACCTCGCTTTTAGTAGGAGCGGAATTTCTTTCTAAAGCGAATTGAATAAGTTTATCGACTAATTCTGGGAAAGAAACACCACTCGAAGCCCAAAGTTGGGGATACATACTCGTTGCGGTAAAACCGGGTAAAGTATTGATTTCATTGATTAAAACTTCTCCTGTCGCTTCAACATAGAAGAAGTCTACTCGTGCTAATCCGGCGCAGTCAAGAGTAGTAAATGCCTGTATTGCTTTCTCTTGAATTTGCTGAATTACGGCATCGGGGATTGGTGCGGGTATCAGTAAATCTGCTTTACCGTCAGTATATTTAGTTTCGTAATCATAAAATTCACTTTCGTAAGTGATTTCACCGACGACAGAAGCTTTGGGACTATCATTCCCTAAAACAGCGCATTCAACTTCTCTAGCAATAACTCCAGCTTCAACAATAATTCTCCGGTCATAACTCGCCGCACTATCCAAAGCGGCTTCTAATTCCGAGCGCGATCGCACTTTGGCAATACCAACGGACGAACCTAAGTTAGCAGGTTTGACGAAACAAGGATAACCCAAAGTTTGCTCAATGTCATCGCATTTGGGAGAAATACTTGACTTTGACGAAATTTCCTCTCTAGTTAGCGCCATATACTTAACTTGCGGCAATCCGGCTTGAGCAAATATGGATTTCATACCAATTTTATCCATACCCGCAGCCGAACCAAGTACCCCAGAACCAACAAAAGGAACTTGCATTAAGCTCAACAATCCTTGAATAGTACCATCTTCACCGTTTGGTCCGTGCAAAATGGGAAACCACACATCTACTGTTTCCGCTTCTGCTGGAAATTGCCAAAGATTAGACTTAGAATCACAAGACAATGCAACTCCGGAAGATAAAACCTGACGTGCGACATCGGAACCTTGCCAACTACCATCTTTTTTAATATAAAAAGGCAATACTTCGTACTTATTGGCGTTTTCCTCCGCGCTTAAAGCTCCTGCGATCGCAATGGCAGAAACAATAGAAACTTCATGTTCTCCAGAACGACCACCAAAAAGTAAGCCTACTCGCAATTTTGTCATTTTGAATACTTAGATATAATAACTAATTGCAGATAGGGTATCATAACCAGATAGAATTGCTGAATTTTTTTGATTAATGGCTTTTAGATTGTAGGTTGGCTTTACGGTGTCCAACCCAACCTAATCCTAAGCATTAATAAACTTTTCAGCAGCATTCGCTAATACTTCATCCATCCAAGCATTAATACTTTTACCGGATTTTTTCGCTGCAATAAAAATCTTACGGTGATTTTCTGGAGTTGTGCGGAAAGGAAGTTTACCAGAAAAAGGTTTTTCGGGTTCTTCACCTACATCTTCGCAATAAGCAAGATAATCATTAACTGAATTATGGAACTCTTGACGCGCTTCTTCAACAGTTTTCGCTTTAAAAGTTATTACGTCATTAATATCGATAACTCTGCCAAATAAAATCGATGCTTCTGTATCTACTTCAATGATTGCTGTATAGCCTTTGTAAGTCATCATGGTTCGATTTATGCTTTTTCAGATGATATCATGTGACGATATCAATAGAAGTGCGTTACAGATTAAGCGATCGCATTGGTGAGGTTTGCCAAATCTTGCACTTCTGGTAATCAATAAAAACGCCCGCAGGTTAGAAACCTGGGGCTACAGGAACAAAGCCCGTCTGCACGGGCTAAGATTGTTTTGGTGTAGCGGTTGGTTACAGATTAAGCGATCGCGCACCGCTAATAGTGAATACTTAATAATTGCAACTCTCATGACAACTAACAAGTCATCGATAAAAAATAATCAGAATATTCCAATTCCCGGACATCCTTTGGCAAAGCTTGCTGGTAAGTTTAAAGGAGAATTTTGGGAAAGCACTTTAAAGAATATTCAGGATTTTAGAGAGAGGGAAAAACAAGAAATTAACGATTTTTTAGACAATGAAAATTAAAGCGGTAATCTGGCAAGAAGATGATGTATGGTGCGCTTCTGTACCAGCTTTACCTGGGTGTCACACTTGGGGTAATAGTTACAACCATTTGTTAGAAATGCTCGAAGATGCTATCGAAGGTTGGTTGGAAGTTGCGAGTTTAAATGAATAAATGTATTAAAAATCGTATCAAGCCGACATCAAACCCCGCTTTGGTTGAGGAATAGTACGTTCATTATCTTCAGCAGTTTCAATCCACTCTTGCATAATAACTTCTACATTTTTCAACGCTTCTTGATAAGTTTCACCATCAGCAGTACAACCGGGTAATTCTGGTACTTCTGCAATAAATGCTTCGTCTTCTTGACTGTAGTAGAAGATTATTTTGTAGCGGAGTTTCATTTTGTTCTGCTTCTCCTATGTTAATAACTCCTTAAAATAAAGACGGATAATCTCTATAACCACTAACTACACGTAAAATTTCAATTCCAATATCCGTAACTCGGTAAAAAATAATGTAACCATTTAGAGATACACCCCGTAGATAATCTTTAATATCTGAATAACTACGTCCCATATTAGGAAAATTTGCAAGATATCTACATTTTTTATTAAACTCATCAATAAAACGCTCCCCAGCCTCTATATTATGAGTAGCAAAATAATCAATAATTTCTTCTAAATCCTTATTTGCCTCTGGGGAGATAGTATGTTGTTTCATGATTGATTATCTCTCGCTTTACGTAGCTTCTCTCGCAGTCGCTCAACTACAACTTCCCCATCAATACCTTCACCTCTGTCTAATTGCTCAACAGCGACTTCTACTTTTTCACGAGTTTCTTCAACCCATTTTTGATAGTCTTTATCACACTCTTCTAGTAGTTTTAGTGCTTTACTAATAACTTCTTCTGGATTTTCATATGTACCTCTAGCAATTTGCGCTTGAATAAATTGCTCATCTTCGGGTTTGAGTTGAATATTCATGATTTTTTGATTATGAATAAGGATAGAAGTACTTTTTATTATGACGCAATGGCTTTTAACCGTCACAGCATCCTACAATTAAGCATTAATAAACTTTTCAGCGGCATTAGCTAATACTTCATCCATCCAAGCATTAATACTCTTACCAGATTTTTTCGCTGCAATAAAAATTTTACGGTGATTTTCTGGAGTTGTACGAAAAGGAAGTTTTCCAGAAAAAGGTTTATCGGGTTTTTCACCTAAATCTTCACAATAAGCAAGATAATCATCAACTGAATTATGAAACTCTTGACGCGCTTCTTCAATCGTTTTCGCTTTAAATGTTATTACGTCATTAATATCGATAACTCTGCCAAATAGTATTTCTGCTTCCGTATCTACTTCGATTATTGCTGAGTAGCCTTTGTAAGTCATCATAGTTCGATTCCAGCTTTTGTCGATGATATCATCTGAAGATATCAAGAGAAGCGCGATCGCATTGGTGAGGTTTTCTGAATATTGCACTTCTCGTAATTAACAAAAACGCCCTCACCCTCCTTATAGTGGGGCTACAGGAACAAAGCCCGTCTGCACGGGCTTAGATTATTCTTGTATAGATAGTAGGTTGGGTTAGGCGCACAGAGAAAATAGTTGTTTATTAGTAATTAAATTGCGCCGTAACCCAACATTTCATTATTGGTGTTATACAATATCTTGCATTTGGGGAAGGACAATATTGTTTATTCACAACCGTGATGTTGGGTTACAACACGATAGATAAATTCTCGTTTCAAGTTTAATTTGCAATTCGTGTCTAACCCAACCTACGATTCACAGCAGCTTACGAGAAAAAGATTAATTTGTGTTGTAGAGCGATCGCCATTTTCTTTTTTGCTGAAAACTACAGTAATAGCAGTTCCCAGCAAAAGCAATTAAAAAATATGAAGCTAGTAATTTATAAAATTATGCAGAAGCTTCTACTGTTTCTAAAACTGGTTCTACTATAGGTTTAGGTAAAGGTATTAACTCAACAATATCTGTTCCCTGTGCGCTATTGTATTCTCGTTGAATAACATCAATTTCTTTTTGCGTCATCTTATCCGCAGCAATGAGATAAGCAATCAGTTTTCCTCCTAAGCTTTGTGCTTTTTGCGCTCTCATAATATTTCCACCAGGATTTACAAGCACATTTTTCCAAATTGGTGAGGAAATAGCCCAGTCAATTTGATTGGCTCTTTGCATTGCTTCTTCTAAACTTAAGCGGTCTTTACTTGTTGCAGAAATTAGCCCTTTAAACAAAGCAATCTGCGCTGCTGACTTAAATAGCAGCGAGTATGGATGGTCATCTTTACGCATTTGTGGGATTTCGCTACAGTTAGCAAGTGCTTCTTGATAAGCTTGTAATCCCTCTAAAACAACATTCCAAAACTTTTCTACTAACTCATAGTATTGCTGAATTTCTTCTTCTGAAGGTCGAGCATTTGGATCAAGTGGTATTTCTTCATTAGAAAGAATAAGCTTTACTGTTTCATATACAACACTTATGGTTGTCAACTTTGGACTTTTAGCTGGAATAGTATTATTTTTCCATTCAACAATCACATCACTGCTACCTTTTACCTTCAAACCAAGTGGTGCGCCATCGTTGAGCAATTTACGCGCAATTATAGCGCTTCGGTCATCTTCACTGGTGATGATATTATCACCACGACTAGTAGGTTTAGCGTAACGATTTACTTTATTAAAAATCCGGCGAGTTTTTTCATTGCTCTCATGATCGATAAAAATAACGCAAACATCATCGTTTGGTACTTCTTCCCGATATTCACCTTTTACCTCATTTTTGACGACCTTTTCAAGAGCTAGAAGACGGTGCTGTCCATCAAGCATAATCAAAGAACCACCATCAATGGTAATTACACCTATCTTATCTGTCAGCAATTGGTAAACACGCGGAGCTTTATTAGATACCCAGTTCTGAAGACTTTCAAAGTCAATTTTACCTTTATAAACAAGGACAATCATTGCACCGAAAAAACGGTCTTTTGCTTCTGCAATGTATGGAGCAATTTCCGCCTCAATTCGCTTTATGTCTGGTTCGCGTTGTAACCTATCCTCTATACTCATGCTTGCCCATTCGTCGAGGTCTTTAGCAGGACGGATTCCTTGTACTAACTCGCGAACCTTCATTGTTGCTTGGTAGAATTCAGTATTACCCATCTGTCCCTTCATACCAGGGATAGTCAAAGTCATTTATTTTCCTCAAAGGATATTTTACAAATAGAGTTTGTTTATGTTACTTTTTTAACTTATTCATGACCGATATATTATGGGTTAAATTACTGAGTATATAAAAAATAGCAATACTGCTTTATGATTAATTACAAAGCGCTAAAGCACTGCTAATAACTCAATAAATTAGTTGGATGTAGTAACACTACTACTGATATATTCGGTTATTACTCATATTCAATTTTTACCTTGCACTTGTAGGATTAGGTAGTTTTTACTAAATTTTTATAATCTAAATGTCTAAAATTACTAAATTTCTTCAACAAGTTCCTGTAAATCCAGATTTGCAGGAAAAGATAAAAAATATAACTGACCCTAATTTGATTGTTAAAATTGCTGAAGAAAATGATTATAGCTTCACTGTACAAAAATTAGCAGAAGTTATTTTTCCGCTTAAAACGAAATCTGATAATAATTTAGATTTCTTATCTAAAACTAAGCCTATTGAGGGCTTTTCATCTAGTCGAGCGATTAAAGCAGATAGTAATGAAGTTTTTGCTATGCGCTATTTCCACAATAACTTCTTTCAAAAATTAAAATCATACCAACAATAAAGCTAATAACCTATTCCTATGATATTTGAGTTAAAGCGAATTATTTATTTATAAGTTTTCGCCATAAAATTGTAGAGACGTAGCACTGCTACGTCTCTACATTGTTTATATTTAAACGTTTATAACTGATTCAATCAGCAATAAACTACTCAATCCCTTCAATCTTATCCTCAACTTGCTGATACAATTCCCGCAACTTATCTAAGTTACTTTCATCTGTATCCCAATAACCTCTACCATTGGCTTCCAACAAAGAAGTCACCATCTTTCTAAAGGAATGCGGATTCAAGTTCAACAACCTTTCCTGCATTTCCTTATCTTTCATAAAGGTGTCATTGGTATCTTCATAAACCCAATTATCTACCGCATCCGCTGTCGCACTCCAACCCACGGTATTAACCAAACGCTTAGATAACTCCCTCACACCTTCGTAACCGTGAGATAACATTCCTTCATACCACTTCGGATTCAACAATTTAGTTCGAGAATCCAAGCGCACGGTTTCCGACAAAGTACGAACTTGTGCATTTGCTGTGGTGGTATCTGCCATGTAGGCTACTGGCTTTTTACCATCTTTCCGCAAACTCGCTACTACTTTGGTGGGATCGGAATCGTAGTAGTGGGAAACGTCGGTTAAACTAATTTCCGAGGAATCTAAGTTTTGGAAGGTGACATCGGCGGTTTGCAAGGCACTTTCAAAGATTTCCCGCGAGTTTTCCATCATTCCTGGATTATCTGCGGTGAATGCAAAGGATTTACGTTTAAGGTACATTTCCTGCAATTCCCCTTCGTTTTCCCAAGTACTATTTTCCACCGCTAAGTTGATGTTGGAAGAATAGGAGCCGGAAGCGTTGGAAAATACGCGGGTTGCTGCTTGACGCAAATTAATTCCCATCTCTTCGGCTTGCTTGAGTGCGTGTTTGCGAACAAAGTTCATTTCTAAGGCTTCGTCGGCTTCTGCTGCCATTTTCACCCCTTGATCTAACAAGTTCATTTGGTTAATAAACAAGTCGCGGAATACTCCGGAACAGTTGATTACTACGTCGATTCTCGGTCTGCCCAACTCTTCTAAAGGTACCAATTCTAACTTGTTCACTCTTCCCAAAGCATCTGGAACCGGGCGCACGCCTACCATCCACATTATCTGTGCTAGTGATTCCCCGTAGGTTTTAATATTGTCGGTTCCCCATAATACACAGGCGATGGTTTCGGGATATTCGCCGCCGTTGTCGCGCATTTGTCTATCTAACAATCTATCTACAACAACTTTCGCAGATTTCACCGCTGCCATTGTGGGGATTGATTGCGGGTCTAGAGCGTGAATATTTTTACCCGTGGGGAGTACGTCGGGGTTACGAATTGGATCTCCTCCGGGACCTGGTAGGACGTATTCTCCTTCTAATCCTTTGAGTAATGCGCCTAATTCGTTATCCGCACAAACCTGTTGCAGGCAGAATTCCAAGTATTCAAATAAGGGTTTCAAGGCTTCCTTATCAACTTTGGGATAACCTGCTTGATGCAAAGCTTCTACCCAAGGTTCCTTTTTACCCATATTGAAAAAGTTCAACTTGGAAACTAGGGAAACTCTACCTTCTGCGTCGATTTGCGCTTGAACTAATGCTCCAACAGTTTCGCGGGTGGTTAAAGTGATGTGTTGCAGCAATTCCACATCTTCTAAAATACCTTTGTCGCTGTTGCGGTAAATCTCCTCAATGTCGCGTCCGATACTGTTGGCTATAATCCTTGGTAAGCTAATCAGTTCTGACTCTTCTCGATCTAACTCAGCTATATTAACCAAAGTAGCTATTGCTTCCTCTGCCGTGGGCGGCTTCCCAACTACGTGTAATCCACATGGCAACAGTCGCGATTCTATCTCCATCAACCGACGGTAGACGCTACCAACGATATTATCGCGCTCTTCTGCGGACATATCCTTGCAACTGTCTTCGGGGAAGTCGATATCTTTATCTAAATTCACCATCCGGGCTTTATCCATGATGGTATCAACGATCGCAACTCCCCTTCCGGTATCTTTGAGGGTTTGGTAGGAACCAATTAGTTCGCTTAATTCTTTCAAACCTTTGTATAAACCGGCGTTTTCTGCGGGGGGTGTTAAATAAGATATCGTTTCCGCATAGCTGCGACGTTTGGCAATTGTCGCTTCACTCGGATTATTTGCAGCGTAATAATACAAGTTGGGAATCGTACCAATTAAACTATCGGGATAACAATCACCCGACATTCCCATTTGCTTTCCTGGCATAAATTCCAAGGAGCCGTGAGTACCGAAGTGAAGTACCGCATCAGCACCCCAAATTTTTTCCAGGTATGTATAGTAAGCCGCAAAACCGTGGTGGGGACTTGCAGAGCGGGAAAATAACAACCGCATCGGATCGCCTTCATAACCAAAGGTTGGCTGTACACCAATAAATAAGTTACCGAAATGCTTCCCGTATACTAATAAATTCTGTCCGTCGCTGTTGAGATTTCCCGGAGGTGGACCCCAATTTTCTTCCAAACGGTGGGAATATGGTGTTAATTCCTCGTATTCCGGAACCGACATCCGATAAGCAACGTTTAATTCCGGACTTGCATACTGTGCTTGTACATCGTGGATCACTTGTTCCATCAACTCTTTAGCACTTGCAGGTAATTCGGGTAAATCGTAGCCATTATTTTTTAAAGCCTTCATTACCTCGAATATCGAACCGAATACATCTAAATATGCTGCGGTTCCGACATTACCTTTATCCGGTGGGAAGCTAAATACAGTAATCGCTACCTTCTTATTTAACTTGGGCTTGCGGCGCAAATTCGCCCATTTCATCGCCCGTTTCGCTACCGTTTCAACTCGATCTTGGAGAGCGATCGCCTTTCCGGTTGCGCCATCTTTACCAGATAAAATTATCGGCTCGATCGCACCATCTAATTCCGGTATGGCAATTTGCAAAGCCACCTGAATCGGGTGCAATCCCAAATCGCTTTCCATCCACTCTTCGGTAGTTTGGAATACCAAAGGTAAGGCAACCATATACGGACGATTCAACCGCTTCAACGACTCAATCGCTTTCGGGTGGTCTTGTCTGGCTGGTCCACCTACAAGCGCAAATCCTGTCAAAGATACTACAGCATCAATTAAAGTAGTTCCTTGCTTATCACCTTTCGCTAACGCAGAAGTTTCGTAAAAATAAGCATCTACCGGCTTAGAAAAGTCCAAACCGCCAGCAAAAACGGGAATTACCTTAGCTCCCATCGCTTCCAATTCCTGGACGATCGCCACATAATGAGCATCATCACCAGTTACCAAGTGAGTCCGCTGCAATACTAAACCCACACAAGGGGCTAAGGGATCTTTTAAATCTGGAGAAATATCTGGGCGGCTATTATACCAGTTAAGATACTCTTTTACATCCTCAAACATCGTTGTCGCCAAAGGATGCCAAATTCCCATGTCGGGATAAACAACCGGCAGTTGATATTCTTCTACAGATGCAAAATTGCTTTTATCAACATCTTTTAAAACATATTTATCAGCCAGCATTAATAAGAAGTTTTCCAAATTCTCGGAAGATCCTCCCAACCAATACTGAAAACTCAACATGAAATTACGAGCATCTTGAGCCTTTTCCACCGGCAAATACTTTAATACAGAAGGCAAAGTATTCAGCAGCTTCAACATTCCATCTTGGAAAGAAGAACCGGATTTCTCCTTGCGCTTCTTCATAAACTGCGCGATCGCACTTTTGGATTGTCCCAAATTCGCCAAGGAAAAACTACCCATCTTATTCAGACGCATAACTTCCGGCATCGAAGGGAAACATACAGCTACATCAAACTTATCGCGATGGGGTTGCACTGCTGCAACTACCTTAGTCGCTAAATCTTCAATAAAAATAAGTGAAGCGATAAAAACATTCGTAGTCTCTAACTCTTTTTTAAACTCCTCGTAATTCTCAGGAGAGCGGAGTTCCTCAATCAAATAACCGCTAATTTCAATCGCAATGTTGGGGTGATTATCGTTTATAGTCCGTACCGCTTGTGACAAAGCACTTTGATACTGGGACTCTAACACGACATAGACCACCTTAATTAAATGTCGCCCTTCGAGGTTATCAGGCTTGATGTGTCTAATGGTGGACTTGACGTGAGTAAACATACGTTTCCTCGCTCCTATGATGCGTGTTCTCTGGTTCGGCACTAAATGTTTTTTATCAGAAATTGCCTAGTTATGGACGTTTTCGTCGTCTAACTGACACAATTCGATAAATTTAAACAATTTTTGCTTTACATTACTTTACGTTTTTTTGGTGTGCTTACTCACATTTAGTAAATTATTTGTAATATTCATGGTTGGTTATTTGGTTGTGGATGAATATTATTTTTTTAAACGTAAAGGGACGCTGAGGTTTACGCAAAGGGGTAAGGAGGTAAGAAAGAGATTTTATTTTTAAGTTTGGTTATGTAGGTTATAAAGGTAGCGTTTTTACAGAGAATTTAGGATGTACCTTATGGATGTGGAAGAATTTCGACAACGATATAAGGATGGGGAAAGAGATTTTTCGGGTATTGAAATTCGAGATGCGGATTTAAGTAATATTAGTTTATCTGATGTCATTTTACATAAAGCTAAATTGGTTAATGTCAATCTGAGTAATGCTTCTTTTTATCGAGTTGATTTATCTGAAGCTGATTTAAGTGGTTCAAATTTAAGTCATGCTGATTTACAAGAAGCGAATTTAAGAAATGCAATTCTAACTAATACAAATTTAAAATTTACTGAATTAATTGGTGCTAATTTAATCGGTACAAATATACAAGCAGCAATTAATGTAGCGAGTCACCATTTGCTTTTAGTAGATGAATCTAACAATGCTAATACAGAATTAGTTGCGGAAATTAGAGAATTAACACGAGGACTTCATAACAACCATAATACAGAATGCTCTCATCCTTATGATGTGTTTATGTGGGATACTGCATCGAGAGGTGATTTTACCTTAGAAAAGTTTTTAGAAGCTGCGGGTTTTCTTGTAGAAGTTGATTCAATTGATTTTTTAGAAAATAAATTTCCCGTTGAGGAATTCAGCTTTATATTTCAACAATTAAAATCCTATATTACCAAGCATACATATTATTACTTTAAAGCTTGTATGCAATGGTTAGAATATGAGCCTTTACCTATGTTGATTGGAAACACCCAGACAGGAGATTGGATTGGTATATGTCCTACTGTCAATATAGAAAGAGGCGGTAGGGAGCCATTCGGTAGAATAGAAGATAATGCATCTAACAAAACTGAACACGCTGCATTAGTATCTGTTCTAAAAAACATAGATACATTAGCCATTTTTTCTCAAGAAAAGTTTTACTATTATGCAGAACTTTTTGCCTGGGAAATTGCAGAAACTAAAGATAATTTACTGCATAATCTCTTAAAATCTTCTTATATGATGCATTTTTACTCCGATTATGAAGACGGTGATTTTGGAACAGAAGGTTTCTTTGGCGAAAATGATGAAGATGATAAAATTAATTATCCCGAATCTTATAACAGAAATCAGAGATTATCTCATATTGTCAAAACTCGTTTTCAAGATATAAAAATTTATTGGATTGGTGATGTTGAAATTGATATATATATAGTTGGTAAGATTGATACTGGGGATTGGGTTGGGATTCGGAGTAGGTTGACGCATACGTGATTAAATTAATTTAAATATTGTTGAACCTGGCGATTTCAATCGCGGCTACACAAGCGAAACCCACCGTAAGGTGGGTTTAATTATTAGTCCACGCAGGTGGACTTTGCCTATGTAGACGCGGTTTCAACCGCCGGTAATGGTATTATCTAACTTCTACAAGAATTGGACTAATAATTAATTCCGAACGTGCTTTTTCTGAACCTGTTGCGATCGCGAGTGGTAATCCTTCACTTAAGGCTTCTTTTAAATAAAAGCTGGGTTCGATTGGTGAAATATCTGGAAAAAAACTTTGGTTTTCAACTGTGGTTAAACTAAATTCGCGTTTTACTCGTGAAAGTGAGAAATTATCATAGGGCATTATTTAATTTAGTATTTGCAGGATAAATGATTTAAGAAAATTACATTATTATTACTATCGTATTATTGGTGCGTGACGCTATCTTCATATTGGTAACTACGTTCAACATATCTCGCAGCGTCACACACCCTACAAATAAAAGAATATTATTACTGTTAACTGTTCACTGCTCACTGAAATTTGATGTTTGATATTCTTATTCTTTCCAATGGTCCCGGTGAAATCACAACTTGGGTACGTCCTGTAGTAAAATCATTACGCGAAAAGCTGGGTAACGATCGCGATCGAGTCAGAATTTCGGTTGTTTTATCTCCTTGTGCTAATGCTAGCGGCAAGGAAGCTGATATTGCTCTTTCTTATCCGGAAGTAGATAGAGTACAAGCTGCACAAAATTTCTTTCCATTTCTACTAACTGGAAAAACTGCCGATAATTGGGATTGGCGAGATAAAGGTGTTGTATTATTCTTGGGTGGCGACCAATTTTTTCCCGTGGTAATTGGTAAAAGATTGAATTATCGTACTGTAATTTACGCTGAATGGGAAGCAAGATGGCATTCTTTAATTAACCGTTTTGGGGTGATGAAACCCGAAGTTGCTGCGAAGATTAGCCCTAAGTATGTTGACAAATTTACCGTTGTCGGCGATCTGATGGCGGAAGCTGGGGGGGAAGAGAGAGGGGGAGAGGGGGTAGAGGGGGAAGAGGGGGAAGATTTAACTTCAGAATCCAAAATCCAAAATCTAAAATCTAAAATTGAACTGGTTGGAATTTTACCTGGCTCTAAAGCGGCTAAACTTGCTCAAGGTGTCCCTTTGAGTTTAGCGATCGCGCAACATATCCACAATAAGCTACCACAAACAAAGTTCTTCATCCCCGTTGCTCCAACTTTAGATTTACAAACTTTGGCTAGTTTCGCAGATGCACAAAAAAATCCGATGTCACAGTATTTCGGAGGAGTATCGGCTTACTTAGTTGATTCAGAAAAGCCTTATTTACAAACATCAACAGGTTTGCAAGTCGAACTATCTTTAGAACATCCTGCTTACGATACATTATCTAAATGCAGTATCTGCTTAACTACTGTCGGTGCTAATACTGCCGAGCTTGGTTCTTTAGCTGTACCAATGATTGTTTTACTTCCTACCCAACAATTGGATGCAATGCGCTCTTGGGATGGTATTCCTGGATTGTTAGCCAATTTACCTTTAATGGGTTCTGGTTTTGCTAAGTTGATAAATTGGTTTTTTCTTCGACGCAAAGGTTTGTTAGCATGGCCTAATATATGGGCACAAAAGGAAATTGTCCCGGAGTTAGTCGGGAAGTTACAACCGTCAGAAGTTGGAGATATTGCGATTGATTATTTGCAAAATCCTCACAAATTAGCTGATATGCGTGCAAATTTGAGGAGCGCGAGGGGTGATACTGGTGCTGCTGCTAAGTTATCTCAATTGGTATGTGAAGAATTAGATAAACTTTAATTCTTTCTTTCTTGAATTTACGCAAACCTGTTTCAAACGACTTTGAACAACTCACCATCTGGCGTTGCTAAATTAAGTAATGAATTATATTTGTGTACATTTTGTAGTGAATGCAAAATCTGTGTAGAGACGTAGCACTGCTACGTCTCATATAATGTGAAATTCCCAATCCATATTTCGATTCACCAACGCCCACCATCTTAAACAAAACATATTCCGATGTTACCGTACAAACGAAATACATCTGGTTTACCTTATACCCTTGCATTCGACTAAAATTTTAAGCTTTAACACCATAAACCGAATCATGACTAACAGCTTTGAGTAAATCTTGATGAATAGATTCTGAAGTTGCTATTACTAATCCCGGTAAATTATAATCTTCGCAAGCGTGCAGTGGAGGTAAAGCAGAGCCATCGAATGTAGTGACAATACAACCTGCTTCTTTGGCAATAAAAGCTAAAGCACCACCGTCAATAAACTGACCAAATCTTTTTACAGCACCACTCAATCCATCGCTAAAAATAGCATTAAAATTGGGCATTTGAACGGAGCTAGAATAATCGTCTGCTGCATTAATAACTTCGTATTTATCTTTTAATGTAGATGTTAACGAACTCATTGCCGTACCCAAGAATATAATGGGTTTCGCGGTTGAATTTACCTTAAATTGGGTACATTCGTCCAAATTCATTTCCAGAGAACCCTTAAAAGCACCTTCACCTTCGATCGCGTAAAAATAAACGTTTTCGCTAGGAGAAATAGCAATTACCGCTTCATAATCATCAGTATTCAAAATACCAAGAATAATTTGATAATTAGAATGTCCATCCATGTAGTATCTTGTACCATCAATTGGGTCAAGAGTGATTAAATAATCATCTTTTTCCCCTAAATCTATAGCGCGAAAGTACTTGGTATTGGGAGAACTTTCATATTCTTCCCCATAAAAACGAATGTTTGGAAATTTACTTAACAATACAACTTCTACAAAATTCTGAATTGCTAAATCCGCATCAGTAAGCGCAGAAGAAAACAAGTTATCTTTTCCATCTTTTTCCGGAAGTACAGCAATTTTCGGTTGCAGAAAACGAGCGTAACCTGCTGCTACTTTTAAATGCGGAAGTAAAGTCTCTAAAATAGTACGGGGAGAGGTCATAATAATAGGTTAAAGGTTAAAGGTTAAAGGTTGAAAATTTATAACGACTAATTATTAATTACTAATTTCTAACTTCCAAGACAAAATAAGAGTTAAAATTTCAAATCTAAAATTATTTTACTGGTAACTGGTAACTGCTAACTATTTTCCCCATCTCGCCTTCCTAATTCATAAACACCGCAAGCCATACAAGCGAGAATGCCCGTACTGATAGCCCAACTACCTCCCAGACTGATTTCTACAAGCCAGTTGGATAAAGCACCAAATATTAAAAACGGGATGACGCTAAATACCGATGCATAGAAAGCGTTTTGTGATTCTCTTGCCTCACGGGTTTTGTCAAATTCAGATTGACTGGTATACATAAATCGCTCGGCGAAATTAAACCAGCGATTTAGCTGTTTTGTTACCCATTCACCAAGTGGGGAAAAACCCAGATACAATGCCAAAGACCATAAAGTCGCTCCGGCAATGGCTACTGTGTCTAAATCGAACCTGAAAGGCAGAATGTCAGTTAACATGGTTTGGGAAAATACGGGAAATTCTTGGGTTATTTTTAAGCTTAATTTTATCGAAACTGTATTGTATATTCTTTTTAAGGTTAAATTTTACAGCATTTGCGATCGTTGGCAAAACTTTTGCTGTTGTTACCTGTAGTCAGGGGTGAGAAACGGCTAAATTCTGTATCCTGACGGGGAACCTTATCTCTTGTAATTAGTACTTGTTAATACGTAGGCTGGATATATAAAGATAGATATTCATTGTTTACGTTGGCTTTGTAGGCAAAAATACATAAATGCTATTTATCTTAAAGTCAATCAACCTTAATTACACTTATAAATCCTCAGTATTATACCAATATATACTTTGTTTTTATCAATGATTTTTAAATAATTTATGATGATTTTACTGATGTCAATTATATCTAAAAAACATTCAAAAAAAGATAAAAACAGATACTTGACATTTGTATATTCTCAAGTAGGATAATGCGAAGGAAGTGATGTATATAAAGACAATACAGTTTAAAAATAGCTCTAAGCTAACTCTTCTCTAACTAAATTTATAAGTATAAAAATATGAAAGCAAAATTAATTAAATTAATAATAGTAGGATTTATTGTTGCAATAACAACTATATTACCTAGTTTAAATACGGTTGAAGCTATAGAAAATAAGTCCACATTATTAGCTAAAAATAGCGTTTGGTCTTCAGCTTCTTTTCCCGTTGAACGTTTTCAAAGTTACACATCTCCTTTCGGATATCGTCGTTCCTCGAATCGTCGCGGTTGGGAATTTCACAACGGTTTAGATATCGCCGCTCCTAACGGCAGCTACATTCGTAATTGGTGGAGAGGTACGGTAATTAAAGTTGGCGATGGCGGTGCCTGCGGTACGCATATCATCGTCAAGTCGGGTAACTGGCGACACAGTTACTGTCATATGCAGGGAAAAGTAGAAAAAGCTAACGGTAAACTTTATATGGTTGACCGCGCCGGTGGAATTAAAATAGCTAAAGGTCAGGAAATACCCGCAGGAGCCAGAATTGGACGTATCGGAATGACCGGACGTACCACAGGACCTCATCTCCACTGGGTACTCAGACACGGCAGCAATTATGTCGATCCAGCGCAGGTTCTTAAAGCAATGTTTTCCAATCAATCATCCACCAATACATCTAATTGGGGTTCTCAACAATCTCAAATCAAAATCGAAGAACTCAAACTTATTAATCGGTGAATTATTAATAGGGCATCGTAAATAATTATAGAAACCCGGTTTTTTGGAAAAACCGGGTTTCTGATTAACTACGGAGCTACTACAAATAAAAGTAAGCAGCAGCGATCGCCACAACACACCTTGAGAAAGTTGGGGGTATGCCGAAGCGTTTTTAATATTACGTAGATATCACCAATTGATTCTTCGGTAACTCCGTATATTCCGCAACAATTTTCCGAAACTGTTCGCCTTCTATTGTTTCCTGTTCAATTAATAAATCGACAAGACGATCTAATAATGCACGGTTTTTGCTCATGATTTTACGTGCTTCTTGATAGCAGGACTCAGCAATTTCTCGAACTTTTTTGTCGATTTGGGTAGCCATGTCTTCGGAATACTCTTTACGATTACTACCCCAATCTCCACCCAAAAATACGTCTCGATTCTGACTTTCTAAGGCTACTAATCCCAAATCGGACATCCCGTACATCGTTACCATTTTCCGGGCTAGACTTGTTACCTGCTTCAAATCGTTACTAGCACCACCCGTGATTTCTTTCTCCCCAAACACTTCGGCTTCTGATGCTCTTCCTCCCAAGGTCATGATAATATTATCTTTCAACCAAGCTTTGCTATAAAGACCGCTATCAATTATTTCTTCATTGGGCGTTTGTTGGGAAAAACCACCAATTCCACCGGAACGAGGAATAATTGTGACTTTATTCAAAGGATCTGCATTTTCTAAAAGTGTCGCTAGTAAAGCATGTCCAACTTCGTGATAAGCAATTAACCGCTTCTTCTTGCTATCTAACAAAGGATTCAGAGTCAACCCAATAGTTAACCTGTCGATCGCATCATCAATCTCTACCTGGGTAGTTG
The DNA here is from genome assembly GCA_963740315.1 of uncultured cyanobacterium. Taxonomy (GTDB): domain Bacteria; phylum Cyanobacteriota; class Cyanobacteriia; order Cyanobacteriales; family Nostocaceae; genus Rivularia. Next base: position 338,247 of record CAVUDP010000001.1, on the reverse strand, counting down.
CTTCCTTACGTCTTCTTGCAGTCAGAATCGCCGCTTCATTAAGAAGATTCGCTAAATCTGCTCCTGTAAAACCCGGAGTACGACGAGCGATAACTTCTAAAGAAACTGAAGGGTCTATTTTCTTATTGCGAGCGTGGACTTCTAAAATCGACAAACGTCCTTTACGGTCGGGTGCATCAACAATCACCTGTCTGTCAAAACGACCGGGACGCAAAAGCGCTGCATCCAGTACGTCAGGGCGGTTTGTCGCTGCAATAATAATGATACCGTTGTTACCTTCAAAACCATCCATCTCCGTAAGTAGCTGGTTCAAGGTTTGCTCGCGTTCGTCATTACCGCCACCGATACCCGCACCGCGCTGTCTTCCCACAGCGTCAATTTCATCGATAAATATCAAACAAGGAGCGTTTTCTTTGGCTTTCTTAAATAAATCGCGAACGCGGGAAGCACCTACACCCACGAACATTTCCACAAATTCCGAACCGGAAATACTAAAGAAAGGAACTCCCGCTTCCCCTGCAATTGCTTTTGCCAGTAAAGTTTTACCCGTTCCTGGAGGTCCTACCAATAATACGCCTTTGGGAATGCGTGCGCCTACAGCAGTAAATTTTTCTGGCTGTTTGAGGAAAGTCACAACCTCACCAAGTTCTTCTTTGGCTTCTTCTATCCCCGCGACATCATCAAACTTGATCCCGGTTTTCGCTTCTATCTGAAAACGCGCTTTAGACTTACCAAAATTCATCGCTTGCGAAGATGTATTAGCTGTACGACGCAAAAACAGCAGCATCAAAGCAACCAAAGGCAAAATCCACATCAAGTTCAATAAAAGCCTTACAGCCACCCTGCTGTTTTCCGAAGAAACTTCCTCAAACTCAACATTCTTATCTTTGAGCCTTTTAATTAATTCCGGGTTTTGGTCAAAAAGCTTGACTTCTTCAGGTTTATCGGATTCCACCAGATATACGCGAGCTATCTGCTGGGTTTCATCAAGCTCTAGTCGCTTAACTTCACCTTGGTCAATTTTCTCAATCAATTTGCCATAAGTAAGAGGGTTGTCTTCCTGTTTTTGCTGCGCCAAGGCAGGCATTCCCCCAAAAGCCCCTGACAACATCAAAGTGATTGATAGTAACCCACCAAAAGCTTTACGCTTGAGGGCTGATTGTTTCGTTAACGCCTTTTTCTCAAAATTTTTCATAGATAGTTACCCTTTGTCTGTTGCCGTAAGGTGGGGCTAATTTCAGTGGCTGCGATTTTCAACAATGCAAATAATTTTATTCTCAATAATAAAAGTGTAGCTTCTACAAAAAAATACATTCCCCATTTTTTTCAAGTCATAGTCAACTTTTCAGGACGCATACTTCAAACTTTTAAAATTCTCACTCCCTATAGTAACTATTTTTACATATTTTTTTCATAAAGCCACTGTCTTACCTATCACTGAATGGTTATAAAAACAACTATTTGACACAATTAAAATTTAATCGCTAAAATATTCATAGTCGTAATGACTTCAAGTTAATTATAGCAAAAAGAGTATTTAAAAGTAATCATGGTAAAGATAGTGGGAATCGCCGGTAGTTTAAGAGCAGAGTCTTACACTCATCAAGCTTTGGCTTTAGCAGTGCAACGAGTAGAAGCCCTGGGTGCCGAAGTAGAAATACTGGATTTAAGGCAGATGAAGCTACCATTTTGCGATGGGGGAGACGAATATCCGGAATATCCAGACGTGAAGCGACTGCAAGAAACAGTAAAGCTTGCCGACGGGTTGATTTTAGCAACACCAGAATACCACGGTGGTATCAGCGGAGTATTGAAAAACGCTTTAGATTTGATGAGTTTTGAAGAATTGTCCGATAAAGTTACGGGGAGCATAAGTATATTAGGGGGACAATCCAATAGTAATGCCCTCAATCAAATGCGCGTCATCATGCGTTGGGTACATGCTTGGGTAATTCCCGAACAAATTGCGATCGGGCAAGCATGGAAAGCCTTTGATAAAGAAGGTAAACTTTTAGACGAAAAATTATCTCAGCGTCTAGATGAATTTGCTCAAAGTTTAGTTGACAATACCCGTAAGTTGCGAAGTAATAGGTAATTGGGCTTTGGGCATTGGGCATTGTGTAGAGACGCGATATAATAATGCCTTCGGCTCACTTCGTGAACGCGTCTCTACATAGGTTATCCAACAAATTTACCGTTCCCTATTCCCTACTCCCTACTCCCTAATAAAATAAAAGAACCACGCACTGCTAATTTAATAATATGAATACTGCTTTTGAATTAGATATTAACAACATCGATCTAACTGACGAACAGTTTTTTCAACTTTGTCAGAATAACCCAGATGTAAGATTTGAACGCACTGCTTCGGGAGAATTAATTATTATGCCACCAACAGGAAGTATCACTAGCGACAGAAATGCCGATTTAACTTGTCAATTAAGAAATTGGAATCGAAAAAATAAACTGGGGAAAACCTTCGACTCTTCTGGTGGTTTCAAACTTCCTAATGGTGCAGAGCGCAGCCCGGATGCGTCTTGGGTGAAAATGGAAAGATGGGATGCTTTGACAGAAGAAGAAAAAGAAAGATTTGCTCCCTTATGTCCCGATTTTGTGGTTGAATTAATGTCCCCCAGCGACACTCTGGAAAAAACCAGAGCCAAAATGAAGGAATACATGGAAAATGGCGCTTCTTTAGGTTGGTTAATTAATCGCAAGCAGAAGCAAATAGAAATTTATCGTCCCAAACAAGAAGTTGAAATTTTAGAATCTCCACAAACTGTTTCGGGAGAAGATGTTTTACCTGGGTTTGTTTTGGATTTAGCAGAAATTTGGTAAATGTGAGGAGTGAGGAGTATTGAGTTAGGAGTGAGGAGTATTGAGTGAGGAATTAGTAAAAATTATCTCCCCTTGTCCCCCCATCCCCCCAAAGGTTACTGAGCAGTTCGACGTAGCTCACTGTAAGACTTGTCGAAGTACTCCCCATCTCCCCAAAGGTTACTGAGCAGTTCGACGTAGCTCACTGTAAGACTTGTCGAAGTACTCCCCATCTCCCCATCCCCCATCTCCCCCTTACCTCTCCATATCCTCGACTTCCTTATCAACTCCCTTCGTTAACACTTCACATCCGCTTTCGGTGACTAAAACATCATCTTCGATACGAATTCCGATTCCCATCCATTTTCGATCGACTTGCGGCTGTTCTTCTGCGGGTTTGGCTTCGGGTACAATATAAATTCCAGGTTCTACTGTTAGAATTTGTCCGGGTTGCAGAATTAACGGGTTATCTTTACCGTGTTGGTAAACTCCGACATCATGAACATCTAAACCCAACCAATGCCCGGTGCGGTGCATATAATAAGGTTTGTATTTCTCTTCTTCAATTAATTTATCAACTTCACCTTTGAGAATACCTAGTTCAACCATTCCTTCTACAAGCACTCGTAAAGCGGTATCGTGAATTGAATTATAAGCATTTCCCGGCTTTACTTGTGCGATCGCCTGTTTCTGTGCATCCAAAACTAATTCATACAGCGTCTTTTGTTCGTCGGTAAACTTTCCACCAACGGGAAACGTGCGGGTAATATCGGAGTTGTAATATTCATAGGAACAACCTGCGTCAATTAAAAGTAAATCTCCGTCTTGCATTTGACGGTTGTTTTCGATGTAGTGAAGTATGCAGGAATTAGCACCCGATGCGACGATAGAAGGATATGCAGGTCCTAACCCACCGTGTTTTCTAAAAATGCGCTCCATCTCTGCTTGAATTTCGTATTCGTAAACTCCCGGTTTCGCCATTTCTAAGGCTAAATTATGCGCTTCCACGGCGATATCGGCGGCTTTTCGCATTAATTCCAATTCGGATTCGCTTTTAACCATCCGCATTCCATGTAAAATGGTGCAGGTATCTTGAATTGCTGTAGGACCGAAACCGCGTTTGGGATAAGTTCGTAATAATCTTTGGTAATGGGTGAGAACAGTTTCGTTAAAAGACTTATCTCGTCCCAAACGATAATAAATTTTGTCTGCGTTGATTAAATATTGAGGTAATTTTTCGTTTAATTCGTTGATGGGGTAGGCTTCATCAGCACCGTACTTTTCCTTGGCTGCATCAACCCCGGTGACATAACCACTCCAAACTTCTTTGGTAATATCCTTGGGCTGTACGAACAATATAAACTTATGTTCGTCGTGGTGAGGCGCTAAAACCGCTACAGCTTCGGCTTCGTTCAAACCAGTTAAATAGAAGAAATCACTATCTTGACGGTAAGCGTATTCTACATCATTGTGCATCACAGCCATAGGCGCACTGCGAAAAATTGCCGTACCGCTACCAATCTTTGACATTAATGCATCCCGTCGCTGCCGATACTCTGCTTGCATAGTTATCCGATATCGTGTTGTTTATATTTCTCCAAGGTAATACTATTTTAGATTTTGGATTTTAGATTTTGGATTTAACTCGTTTTTCTCGAAATTGTATGGAGACGTAGCAGTGCGGAGCTCTCTACATTTGTGGGAATTATTTTTTGATTGCTCGAATAAATACTTCTATCTCTATGAAACCTCTTTCCTCTGCGGTTTTTTATATCAATAATGGTAGTAAGTTTGGGTACCATTGCCAACATGGCAACCTTTTTATGAAAAAATCGGTTAAAAGTTAGTATTTCATTTGAATTAAAGTCGATAAAACAGGGTTAACTAAAATTTGCATTTATCAATTTTTACTGGAATCACTATTCAGCAATATAAATGCAATCAAATAATATCAAAAATAATCGCTTAGATGCATTACTGGCTCTACGCGGTTTTGCCTGTTTGATGGTAGTAACAATTCATTGCGCTCCCCCTAGAAAATCAATTATTTATGACGGTTTTGATTTAAGTTGGTTGATGTTTAGTCACGGCGCGATCGCAGTTTGGATTTTCTTTGTTTTATCCGGTTATTTGATGGGGAAGGTTTTCTATACAAAGCGCTACAGGAATGATATAGCAGGAGTTATCAAGTTTTGGCGCAATCGGGCTTTGAGAATATTTCCACTGTATTATTTTGCCGTACTAATTTTAGCAGTATTCGTTTATCCGGAAGTTCTCAAGTTTTCTAATTGGGGTTATCTATTCAGAATATCTACGTTTACTTATCATCCATATATTAGTTTTGAAGCGGTTAAATTCAATGATGTTTTTTGGTCGTTATCAACAGAAGTACAGTTTTATTTAATCGTCCCTTTTATTTATAGCTTGATTCAAAATCGTTTAAATAATCAAAAAAAAGTATTTATTGCTGCTTTTATGATAATTTTTGCAAGTTTTATTTTAAGAAGTTTACTTTGGATAAGTTTTCAGAAAGAAATTACACAAGAAATGGGATATGCATTTAAATATTGGTATACTCCCTTGATTACCAATTTAGATTTATTTTTGTGTGGCTTTTTCGTCAATGGATTGATTCGGAATTATAAAGGATTTTCTAATCAAACAAAATCATTAACTACTAAAATATTTGCTGTAACACTGATAATTTTACTGTATCTATTCTCCGCACATCATTTATATTACCAAGAGTTATGGAATTTACCGAATCGGAGCGGAGGCTGGAGAACATTAACAACAATATTGATATTGCAACCGTTGACGGCAATTATCACCTCATTTTTTATATTTGCTTTTGAAAAAGATATTTATCACGAATTTACTAAACATGAAAAGTTATCATTCAACGCTATTTTAAAAAATCCTGTCAGAATATTAGAAATAATAGGTAACTTATCCTACGGAATTTATATTTGGCATATGCCAATCATCACCAGAACTTACGATATTTTTAACGCAGAAATTCCCATAGAAGCGTTTTATATCAGATTGACAGCAACCTTGATTTTATCAACCGTATTAGCAACAGTTACTTACTACTTAGTTGAATTACCCTTCTCAAAATGGAAGAAGTTTCATGCATAGTAATTCGTAGTCAGGGTTTTAACCCTTGTCTGAGAGGACTAAAGTCCTTACTACAAACCTAAGAGTTCTACGTGCCGGTTTCAACCCTTGTCTGAGAGGACTAAAGTCCTTACTACAAACCTAAGAGTTCTACGTGCCGGTTTTAACCCTTGTCTGAGAGGACTAAAGTCCTTACTACAAACCTAATATTCTTGAGTAGATTTAGCATATTGTTTACTACAAACTAATTAGCTAAATATTACTAATAACAGTTGCAATTTTTGAAAAACTAATTAGAGCTTACAACTATCAAAAAAATATAAATTTTCAACATTATTAAAAAAGAGTATATGTTCCAAATTAACAGAATCTTTATAAAAATAGAGATAAAAGTTAGAGGAAACCTGGTAATTAATAAACACAATGTTGGAATCTACAAATCCCTTAAAGAGTCAGAGCGCATTACAATCTGCGTCAATTCAAGATAATAGTTTTGCTCCAGAAAACGATTTAAACACTCTAAATTTAAGTGGTTCTTCACAGTCATTAAATAATGAAGTGTTGACTTCTGATTTTGATGCTCAACAGAATCCTAACCCTAGTCCTTATATTAGCAGTCCCGCTGTTTTTGCTGATTTTAATGGAGATGGTATTCACGATAAATTCTGGCATAATACCGCAACAGGTGAAAATGCTATTTGGTTGATGGATGGTGCTACTCCTACTGGTGCTGCTATCAATACTATGGGCACTGAATGGGATTACAGCATTGGTGACTTCAATGGCGATGGTAAAACCGATTTAATGTGGCGTAGCGAAACTACCGGAGAAAATCTTCTTTGGTTGATGGATGGTACTGAAATTGTATCTGAAACTGCTTTAGATACTCTCGGTACCGAATGGGATTTCAGCATTGCAGATTTCAATGGCGATAGTAAAACCGATTTAATGTGGCGTAGCGAAACTACTGGTGAAAATGCCGGTTGGTTGATGGATGGTAATACTGTTATTAGTGCTGATTTCCTACCTCAATTAGATTCATCATGGAGTTATACTGTTGGTGAATTTAATCCCAACTTCAGTACCGATATATTTTGGCATAACGATCAAACTGGTGAAAATGCCATTTGGTTTATGAATGGCTTGAGTGCAGAATCTACTCAATTAGAAACCTTTGGCGCGGGTTGGAAATATGAAGAAGGTGATTTCGATGGTAACTTTACTACCGATATCCTTTGGGAAAATACCAGCACCGGCGAAACTAAAGTTTGGTTGATGAATGGCTCTACTGCTACTCCAGCAGATTTACCTACTTTAGGTTCAGGCTATGAATCCAATATTGGCGATTTCAATGCTGATGGCAAAATGGACATCTTATGGCGCGATCAGGCAACTGGAGAAAACACCGTTTGGATTATGGATGGTGCTACAGCTACTCCCATCGACATCCCACAAGTTGGTGCTGAATGGGATGTAAGTATCGGCGATTACGATGGTGATGGCGATACAGATGTTTTCGGACGCAATACCCAAACTGGTGAAAATATGCTTCTTCGGGTAAATGGTGCGGATGTCGCTCAAGAAGAGTTGCCTTCACTACCTACAGAATGGGTTCTTGGGTAATAGGTAATCAGGAAAGTAACTCCTAAATTCCTTTTATCTGATATCTAAGCAATTTATCATCATTAATCAACCCGGTTTTTTTAAGCCGGGTTTTTCTATATAGATTTCTATATCTAGTGGTTTTAATAATTTTAAGATTTAATTAAATAAATTTTAACTACCTCTATCCAAAGAAATAAAGCTAAAATATATTTAGAGCTATAGCTAATTAAATTAAATTTAAACAACTATAAAATAACTATGAAAAATGATACTGAAAACATTTATCATCAACAACAGTTAAAAATAAATTATATGTTAGCCCTTGACAAAAGATATTGTAAAAATCAGTTAAAACTGAGAGATATTAGTGATAATTAAACACAATGTTTTCAACTGAAAATAACTCTGGTGTATCTGTAAACGCTTTGAATACAGAATATGCCACCATTTCAAACAATACTTTTGACGAGAATATCTCCTTCGATAGCGATTTAACTTTAAAAGGTTCTTCCCAATCGCTACAAGAGGATGGGCTTGTAACTGCCAACAGAAACTCTAACCCTAATAAAATTTTTAGCGGTGCAGCAGTTGATGTCGATTTCAACGGTGATGGTAAAAATGATAAATTTTGGCGCAATACCCAAACTGGTGAAACTGCAATTTGGTTAATGGACGGTATTAATCCAAATGCAGAGATTCTTAGAGATGTTGATGCAGGTTGGGATTTTAGTTTCGCCGATTTCAATAACGATAACAAAACTGATATTTTCTGGAGAAATCAAAGTACCGGAGAAAATGTCGTCTGGCAAATGGATGGCACTAATATCAGTTCCCAAGAGACAATTCAAAAAATTGATTCCAATTGGGATTTTACTATTGCTGAATTTAACGGCGATGGCAAAAGCGATATTTTTTGGCGAAATACCCAAACGGGTGAAAATGCGGCTTGGATTATGGATGGCAAAGAAGTCACCAATGCTGCTTATCTACCCACAACCGATTTAATTTGGGATTACAGCGTTACTGATTTCAATAATGACGGTAAAACCGATATCTTTTGGCGCAATAGTGTAACGGGTGAAAACGCTGCTTGGTATATGGATGGTACCAATGCAAATGGTTATGCCGTGCAACAAATAGATACTAGTTGGAATCCTACCTTCGGTGATTTCGATGGAGATTCACGGGCTGATATTCTCTGGAGCAATCAAGCTAGTGGAGAGAATGAAGTTTGGATCTTGAATGGTACTTTGTTTAACGATGTCATTTTTAATGAAGAAACTTTAGATCAATTAAGTTCTGCTTGGGAAGCCAATACTGGGGATTTCAACGGTGATGGTAAAACAGATATTTTCTGGCACAATACCCAAAGCGGCGAAAATACAGCTTGGTTAATGAATGGGGGAAATATTTTAACTAAAGCTTTCTTACCTTCCAACGATCTAAGTTGGGAACCCACCTTCGGAGATTACAATGGCAACGGTAAAACCGATATTTTCTGGCGCGATAGTACCACCGGAGGAACTGCCATTTGGATGATGGATGGTACCATTGCTGAAGGTGAGTATTTACCAGATAATGAACCAGCTTGGAATGTTTATTAACAGTAACCAGTAATCAGTAATCAGTAACCAGTTAGTAGTGGCAATGTTTGGGTTCAAGGCGTAAATAACACTTTTTTATATTAAATAATCAAGTGAGTCTTTAACTCAATCTACTACCCAGATTTCTGGTTTTTTGATTTTTGGTCACGGCGATACAATCAGTTTTATAATCTTAGGATGGGTTGAGAACTCATCCTTTTTGTTTTTATATTCCTGACTCACTCTTTATAAATGTACGGTGCAAATCCAAACGAAAAACATCCGATGAAGGGATTTCCCCAAATCTGCTTTATCAAAAATACGGTATCGAATCCAAATATAATTATCGGAGATTATACTTATTACGATGACTTAGAAGATTCCGAGAATTTCGAGCGTAATGTTCTTTATCATTTCCCTTTTATTGGCGATAAATTAATTATCGGTAAATTTTGCGCTTTAGCAACAGGTGTAAAGTTTATTATGAATGGTGCAAATCATAAAATTTCGGGTTTTTCTAGCTATCCTTTTCAAATATTTGGTAATGGTTGGGAGAAAGTAACTCCGCAGCAAGATGAACTACCGAATAAAGGCGATACTGTAATTGGTAACGATGTTTGGATAGGTTATGAAGCCGTAATTATGCCAGGAATTGAGATTGGTGATGGAGCAATTATTGCTTCAAAATCAGTTGTTACTAAGAACGTTTTACCATATACCATAGTAGGGGGAAATCCGGCGAAAGAAATAAAAAAACGCTTTGCGGATGATGTTATTGAGACTTTGTTAAAAATTGCTTGGTGGAATTGGGATATTGAGAAAATTTCTCGTAATTTAGAGAAGATTGTTGATGGCGATATTGAAGCTTTGAAAAATTGTGAATAAAATATGTTTTTGTAGGGGAGGCAAATTGGGAGGACACTGCGTTGCGGGGGTTCCCCCCGTTGTAGCAAGTGTCCGGGTGTGGATGTTCCTCCCCCAATATTGCCGTTGTGTTACGGCACGAATAATATATCTTAATAAATTACAATTTAGCGAAGCCGTAACGCACCATTTATTTTAATGATGACTAATTAATTCAAAAATATCTACATCCTAAATGCTATTTGGCATAAAACGAACTCATCAAGTTGAAATAGGTTTTTAAAGTTTGTAGTAAGGACTTTAGTCCTTGAATTTAGGACTAAAGTCCTTACTACGAACCTATAAACTCAAATGGTTTACCCGGTTTTTTCGGTTCCCATCCAGCTTTAACTGCTTGATTTATCCATGACGCTACTTCCGCAGGTGTAACTGGTTTGACTTGAATTTTATCAAGATTCATAATAGGTCTATCAGCCATAATAACTAATTTTGAACCGGATTCTTCAGTATGTTCTACAGCAACGTTTATATAGGCAACATCAGAAGAATAATAAGTAGGATCTCTTCTAATTAACCAGATGAAAGGTTCTCCATCTACAGTTATTTTTCTCGATCCTTTTTTTGGTATACCCATAATTATTATTCCTCTATTAATTGATGGAGACGTAGCACTGCTACGTCTCTACATTTTTTTTACAACTAACTCCGATTAATCTGAATCAAGTCAGTTAAAATACTATCCAAGCTGCCGTTAACTTGAATTTTCTCGATTTTTTCAGAAATTCTTTCTAATACTTCTAACTCTTTCAATCTCAATGCTACGGGGTTATCTTCCATAACTCTGGCTGTATTTAACATACTGCGAGTTGCAGCAGTCTCTTCTCTACGTCGTACTACATTGGCTTGGGCTGATTTTTCTGCTTCTACAACTTTGCTCAAAATAGTTTTTATTTCTCCGGGAAGAATGATGTCTTTTACTCCTACCGAATCAATTTCTATTCCGTATTCTGCGGCTTTGGGACGAATGTATTCGGCAATACTAATATCGATCGCTCCTTTGTCTTCCAACATTTCATCTAATGTCTTTTCACCTACCGCAGCACGTAAAGCAAACTGTAATTCTTTATATAGATAACCATAAAAATCTGACAATCCATTTTTTGCTCTGAGTGCATCTTGAATGCGGAAACCAGCAGTTAAGTTCAAACGCAGAGGTACTTTGTCTTTCGATAAGATATCTTGTCCCGAAACCTCTAGATTTTGCAAGCGCAAGTCTATAACCTCGCTTTGGAAAGAACGCCCAAACACCCACCATGCATGAATTCCCGATCGCAATTGTGTTTGATATTCTTGGTTTACGTACAGCAAACCGATGTGTTGAGCGGGTACTTTACAAACGTGCAAAGCGTTGCGACTCAATACTACAGTTTCTGGTAAGCCCGAAACTAATTGTGCGACTAAACTAGGTGACAACTTCGCATCATTACCGATATCGATAATTTCGACATCAACACCTTGCCAAAATAACTTGCGATTAGTTGGAGGTAATATGGCGATCGCTTTACCTTGATACCGAACAATCGCAACCTGTTGAGCAACTGTTTGTACGGTTTCACAATAAGCAGCAACAAACTCCGGATGTCTCTCAATCAATACTTCTTCGAGAGGAAATTCGGGATTATGCACCAGACGACTCATCGCATAAAAAGTAACATCTTTATTTACTGCCCAAAAAGCGTATTCTCCAGGTTCGAGAGGACGAACAAAGTTATTTTGTACGTATAATAAACCGATTTCATATTCTTTAACTAAGATTTTTTTTAACCCATTCAAAGCAAATCCACGCAGTTGCTGCACGAATTGTGTGGGTAATTCTATACTTTCTTCTAAGTTAAAGATATGCGATTCTACTTCAATAAAACCGCGCCAAAATGCTCGTAATTGATTCGGTAAAATACTTATCCATTGTTGCCCTATTCGTACTAAGGCAGCTTGATTAAAGTCAGTACGTACCACTAATAGATGCTCTTGCAGTTCCGCAGCATTATCTCTTAATAATAATTCCAGGTTTTCGATGTTCGCTTCTGGCTGCTTTAAATCGAAAGTTTCAACCCGCCAATATCTACCAAAATAAGTATAGGTTCCAGAAGTTAGAATCTTCTTAAAATCGCTGCGGTTATATAAAATTCCGATTTCACCGGGTTTAATATAGAAAGTTTTCCACATAGGTATTTTTATAGATAATTTAGGCAGTCGCAACCAAGAAAAAAATCTAGATAGAAACATAAATAATTTGAAAGGGAATAGGGAATTGGGAATGTATTAATTTTTTATTTTGTAGTGCGACCATCTTGGTCGCTCGGAAGTACCATAAATGATAGCCTGCAATTATCATTTTGGTTTTTATCAATTAGGAAGCAAGATGCGGACACTACCATTTCTTTTCTCTAATCACAAAACCTCGTGTATTACACATATTACAAGAAGATTAAAAACTCCGCAAATGCAAGTGCGGATACGGTTCCGTTGCGGGCGAAAGCTTCTCAGTAACTGGATTAAGAGAACTGTTATCTTACCTTAAATTACCCGGAGGTAATCTCAAATCATCAAACAATTCTCAAATACAAGGTTCGCTTTGCTTTTCCAGAATTTCCGGAGAAAAACTGAATGCAGCAACGAAGCACATACTCAAGTTAAAGATGGATGCGATCGCTCTGGCTCCTTCACCATAGCTACCGAAAGTTAACAAGTAACGAACGGCTGCAAGCACCTACATCGCGGAGTTTGCCTTTTTCAAGGCATTTGTTAGGATTACGCTCCCCTGTTTCGACGAATCGAACCGAAGGGAACCTTGTTTCTAGCAAGGAGCTTAGGAGCGTTATAAAGTTTGTCTACCGTGACAGGGTAGGGTGTTGGTTGAAGTACAGGAATCGAACCTGCTAATCATAGATTATGAGTCTATTGCTCTACCAGTGAGCTAACTTCCGGGTGTTTAATGCAGGAATCGAACCTACGAACCTTTAGATTATGAGTCTACTGCTCTACCACTGAGCTAATTAAACTGTTGAAATAGTTTCAAGTTGTTCGCGGTATACGCTCAAAGCATTGCTCGGCGCACCAGTCGGGTATACTGAACCCGAACTATAGCGAAGCTTTACTACTATCTCGCTACAACTGTAGCACACAATAATACAAAGTGAAGGATTTATTTTTACGAGCTACGAATAAATATGCAACTTAATGATTTTTGAGTTATAAATAATGCGTCGTATTGTTATCTAATAACGTGAAAATACATTCTTGATTATATTTACTTTTATTAAACCATAACTATACTCGATCGCAGTAGCAATTCTGGCTAAAAAAATAACTAAAAAGATTTCAAAATAATTACTCCACCAAGATAGGAAGCGATATTAGCAATTAATGATATACAAAAGCCTTTTTTCCATCCTATATCTAATACTTGCGAATATAAAAAACCTTCAATTAAGATAACAATAGCTTCAACGATAATTATTGTGAGTGGGGGAAATAAGTAAAAAATAATGATTTGATTGCTCGTCCATGCCATAGGATGAGTTAAAAGAGTTGCACCGCAAGCCAGAGCAAACATTGCTAAGAGTTCAACGAAAGACGAGAATCTTTGTGAAAAATGTGTTAGCAATAAAATAATCGGAATTTCAATAGCTAAGGAAATTAGTAAAGCTATGAATTGAGTCATTGATAGACGTTTTAGGTTGCATAAATTATACTAACATTCAATACTATTAGAGAAGATTGGCAATAATTAATAATTTTAACTTTGTGCGATAAAAAAAATATTATTTAAAAATATTGATAAAACAGTATGTACAGATTTGCAGCAGCAAGCGAACATGAAACTATTGTATATGGTTGTGCAAAACCTGGATATCGGGATAAACAGGTTTTGCAGTGGATTGAATTTATGCAAAGTCAAAGTATAAAGCGCGTTTGCTGTTTGCTTGCCCAAAGTCAATTAAATAATTATTCAAACTTACTAGACTTATATAAAAAAGAATTTGGATTAAAACAAATTTGCTGGGCACCGATTGAAGATTTTAATTTAGTTGATAAGCAATTATTAATCGAGGAAATATTACCATTTTTGGTAGAAAGCGATCGCCAAAATGAAAAAGTAGTAGTTCACTGCTCTGCTGGAATTGGACGCACGGGACAGGTTTTAGCAGCATGGTTAGTTTATCAAAGGGGATTTTCCAACCAAGAAGCCATATCAACAGTTATGCGAATGAAAAGAAACCCCTATGAATTTATAGTTACAACTGCAATCAAAGGTCAAAATCCTTGGAAAGCAATCTCTCAATTTAATCAAATTTTAGATGATTCTCGTAATTTTGGCGAAAAAAACAGATAGTTAATATAGGTTTGTAGTAAGGGCTTAAGCCCTCCGATTTAAGGGCTAAAGCCCTTACTACGAACTTTGAGTCACAGTTATAAACAATTAACCATGCATAAAACATCAAAACCCGACCCAGTTCGCTTAGAAATCTTCAAAAATCTCTATCAATTTATTGCCGAACAAATGGGAATCGTGCTGCAAAATACCGCAGCATCGGTAAATATCAAAGAACGTTTAGACTTTTCCTGTGCAATCTTTGATTCTTCAGGTTTGTTAGTTGCAAATGCTCCTCATATTCCCGTACATTTGGGTTCAATGAGTGAAAGCGTCCGCAGTTTGATCGTTGATAAAGGCGACAGTTTAAAACCGGGAAATGTCTATTTATCAAATAACCCTTATAACGGCGGAACTCATCTTCCCGATGTAACAGCAATTACCCCCGTTTTTTCTTCCGACACTCCCATTTTTTACGTTGCTTCGAGGGGACATCAAGCGGATATCGGCGGAATTACACCCGGCTCCATGCCTCCTCATAGTAAGACTATAGAAGAGGAAGGAATTTTATTTGATAATTTTCTTTTGGTTGAATCAGGTAATTTTCGAGAAGATGCGGTGAGGGAAATACTTGCAAATCATACTTATCCAGCCAGAAATCCCGACCAAAATATAGCTGATTTTAAAGCACAAATTGCGGCCAACAATCGCGGCGTTCAAGAATTACTCAAAATGGTTGAGCAATATAGCTTGGAAGTAGTACAAGATTATATGCGATTTGTCCAGGATAATGCCGAAGAAGCGGTACGAAAAGCAATTGATGTTTTAAAAGATGGTTCGTTTAGTTATGAAATGGATAGCGGCGCGAAAATTCAAGTTAAAGTTACTATCAATAAAGAAAATCGCAGTGCAATAATAGATTTTACCGGCACATCCAAACAGCTAAATAGTAACTTTAATGCTCCCAAAGCTGTAACTCAAGCCGCCGTTTTATATGTCTTCCGCACCTTAGTTAATGATAATATTCCTCTCAACGCAGGTTGTCTTAACCCTTTAGAAATTATCATTCCCCAAGGCTGTATGCTCAACCCAACTTATCCAGCAGCAGTAGTCGCGGGTAATGTGGAAACTTCCCAAACTATTGTCGATGCTTTGTATGGTGCTTTGGGTGTAATGGCTGGTTCCCAAGGTACGATGAATAATTTTACTTTCGGCAACGAAAACTATCAATATTATGAAACAATATGTGGTGGCTCCGGTGCTGGTGCAGACTTTGACGGTACGGATGCGGTGCAAACTCACATGACGAATTCGCGCTTAACCGATCCCGAAGTATTAGAAACGCGATATCCCGTACTTTTAGAAAACTTTAGTTTGCGTCTCGGTAGCGGTGGTAAGGGAAAACATTCGGGTGGTAATGGCGTGATTCGTCGCATCCAATTTTTAGAAAATATGACAGCGAATATTCTTTGCAGTCATCGTTTGATATCTCCCTTTGGTTTAAATAATGGAAATGCGGGAAAAGTTGGGCGTAACTTGGTAATACGTAAAGATGGAAGCGAGGAAATACTAGATAGTACCGCAACAGTAGAAATGAAAGCTGGGGATGTTTTTGCGATCGAAACCCCTGGTGGTGGTGGGTTTGGCTAAGTAATGTTACATAAAAAAATAGAAGGAAACAGTAATTTTTTACTCTTTCTTCTATCTTTTATAATTATTAATTTTTCATTTTCTCGCAATTACCCAAACTGCGTGAATAATTCCAGGAAAATATCCTAACAAGGTTAAAACAATATTAATCCAAAAGTCAGTACCGATACCAACCTGTAAAAATACTCCTAAAGGGGGAAGGAAAATAGCACAAATTATGCGAATTAAATCCACGATCGTCTCCTATTAGTATTAGAATGTGTAGGATTTTATCTTTATTCTAACCATAGCATTTCTATATTGAAGAGGCAGGTTTCTAAATGACTTTATCTGTCAATCTGACGTTAAATGTAGGGGCTTCTACAAGCTCGAAAGTTGCGGAAGCAAATGTAACTCGTCCGTTGGTGTTTTCAAATTCATCGAGAATCCGAGTAAATAGTTGGTCTTTCTTAATGCGGCGCTTTTTGTAACTTACAGGATAACGAATTGTAAACTGCATCCAGTTATCGTTAGCTATTAAAGTAACTATTGGTTCTATTCGTGCATCTTCAATTAAGTATTTGTTCGTCATTTGATGCCATTGTTGTTTGGCTTGAGGAATATATTCACTAGTAACTTCAAACGCTACTTTCTCTAAAATTTCTCTTGCTAATTTATGTTCGCTACCATACTTTACAGGTACGGTAATTTCATCCCAAAGAAAAGCAAAGTCTGCCGAATAGTTATATACGGGTTCTTTGAATACAAAGCTGTTAGCAATTCTGACAATACGTCCATTATATAAATCGGCTTTTACCCAGTCACCACATTCCATTAAAGTGGTTCGCAAAATGCTGATGTCAATCACATCGCCCATGATACCGCCTAACTGTACTCTATCTCCTGGCTTATAAAATTGACCAAAAGAAATTGCCACCCAACCAGCAAAACTACCGATTACCTCTTGTAGTGCAAAAGCGATACCCGCACCGACTACACCGAAGATTACTGTAAATTGCCCCGGGCGATCGCTAAATACAAAAACTGCAAACAGCAGCATTGTTACGTATCCGATAAAACTAATAGCTTTACGGGTTCGGTAACGAGTATCAGAGTCTTGAATGTAGCGCGGTAAAGATTGGCTAATAAACCGGAAAACTAATGCAATAATTACAATGCCGATGGCAACTTCAATTAATCTGCTAATAGTAGGATCGGATAGCCAGCTTTGAATATTTGTAAGTGAGTTGGTCATTTTTATTTAGTTAAGAATAAGAGTTAATTTAGAAATTTGGATTTTAGATTTAAAAATATAAAAGCTTTGTGTTACCTTATAATCTAATTATAATTTACACAAATTAAATATCATTTAAGGTTCGTAGTAAGGACTTCAGTCCTCTCTTTAAAAATAAATAATGCCTTTACTACAAACAATAACAAAATAAATCGTTCGGGTTCGTAGTAAGGACTTCAGTCCTCTCCTTAAAAGGACTAAAGTCCTTACTACAAACAAAAACCTACTCTTTACCTTCTTTCGATTGATTTTGATTTGAATTATGATTATTATTCAATAAATCAAGTATGCTTCCTTGAGGGAAAATTCCCCAGCCAGGTGTCGTATAATTCTTCGGAAGATAGTCTTCTGGAATTGTAGTTTGACTTCCATCTCGCACGGCTGAATAATGTGGTGAAAGAATTTCAATTCCTGCTTCGTTACATTTATCTTGAATGTTTTGATGCAGTTCCGAATAAATGCGAGCCATTATACTCGGATTGCGAGTAAAAGCATTCAATTCGTAACTTACATAAAAGTCATCTAAACTAGTTTGCAATACAAAAGGATCTGGTTCGGAAAGAAGATTTGTGGTAGATTTTGCCGCGTCAACTAATACTTGATGTACTTTGCGCCAGGGTACGTCATAACCCAAAGTTATGGTGGTATGTAAGATTAATGGTGCCTGGTTGGGATCTAATTCGGCAGCGGTATAGTTAACTATTTGACTGGTAAAAACGCTGGTATTAGGAAGGGTAATAATTACGTTTTTAACAGTACGCATACGGGTAACAAATAAAGTTTTTTCTACAACGTCACCAATAGCATCACCAATTTTTATTCTGTCTCCAATCTGAAAAGCACGGGTGTAAATTAAGATAATTCCGGCGACAACGTTGGCTACTACGACGCTAGAACCCAAAGATAAGAGTAAACCCAAAAACAGCGATATTCCTTGAAATGCTGGTGAACCAAATCCTGGTAGATAAGGAAAAGCAATTACCGCTGCAAGAATTACAATTAAAAATACCGATAGTTTAAAAGTCGGTTCCGCCCATTCTGGATAAAATCCTTGAACAGTTAAAGTTCCGTTACCTATAGAGGTAAAGAAATTCCTCATTAACTTAATCAAGTAGAAAGTAATGAAAAGAATAATGCTAAGGGCAAAAAGATTCGGTAAATAACTGAGAAATGCTTCCCAAGAAGTTTCTGCTGCTAGCAAAAAATATCTGAATACCCTTAAACTAATTTGTCTTGTCAAAGGGAAGAAACTCATTACCAAGGGTACGTAGATTACAAGTGCGCCCAAGGTTAATACAAACCTGATTAATTTGAGTAAACCAATTAATATTCGATGAATTCGGGTAGCTGTTAATAGCTCAAAGTTTTGTATTCTGATTGTTGGAAATCGCGTACTTTGTAAATTGTTTACTTTTCGATAAAGCCAAGGAAAGATTATCGCAAATAAAATTAAAGTTCCTATCAGAAGAACTGTTGCGATCGCGCTATTAAATATTGCTTGACGAATGTAATCGGGACTGCGTTCGATGCGATATTGTGTTATTGTGTTTTGAATTTTTTCTTGGTAGTTTCTAGCTAATTCTTGTCGGGGTTGGTCGGCGACTCTTGCATCTCCATCTGTTATAGTTAACAGTACGCGATTATCTACGGTTAAATTAGTAGTTAAAGGTTGGTCATCGATTGTAATTCTATCTGCTGGAATTGTTGGATCGTCCGCAAGTTTGAGAATACGATTGCTTACGGCTTCAGCACGCTCTTCCGGAGAAAATGCTCCTACTCCAGCGCGAATGTTAAAAAGTTCTTCTCCTCCAAGCTCTACAGGTGCCCCTTTATTTACCGAAGTGGTAGCGGGGGTTGGTGTCGGTGTGGGAATAGGTACTTGAGCGTGAGTTGGCGAAAAGGGAACAATAGTAAGTAAAAAATACAGAATAATAGACGCAACAAAATAAAAAAATCTTTTTTGCGGTTGCCGATAACTTTTCATTTCAGATGATAAAACTGGAGTGACAATAATATAGTGTAATAATTATAAATTCGCCAGTATTTGTTACAACAACGTTCGTATTTATTAACTTTTTGATATTCTCTAGGTTTTATGATTTTTTTGACCAAAAAACTTCTCGTTGCAAGGTTCTACCCTGTAATGCTTGTCTTTAGGCTCTGCTTCCCGATCGATCTTGGAGGCAGAGCCTCCTGATATGCGTTTCCAGGCTGAGCCTGTAAACGAGTTTAGAAATAACATTTTTCAATTCAAGATTATTATTTTGGATACTTATATTGTTATAAAAATACCCGAACCCATACCCCTATTTTTTTTTCATAAATTAATAGAAAGCCCTTGATATCAAACTTTTTTATCTTGAGTACAGAACATAATAAGTATGAATATTGCCATTACTTAGAATGAGATATTAATACATCAGGGTTTATTTTATCGATAGTAATTAAAACTTTGACTTTAAAATTATTTCTAAATATATAGCAATCCTAAATCAGTTGTAAAAAAAATTATGTTTATTTATATCTATAAAATAGTGCGAGCAAGATGCTCGCTAGTAATAGCATCTTGTCAGGTATGCCAGCGAGCAAGATGCTGTCCTAAGAGGACACGCTACGCGTTCACCTTACTGTGCGGCTAACGCACTACTCCCTATTCCCAATCCCCAATTCCCTTAATCTTATTTATAGAAAAAATTATGAACAAATTTGCAACAATTGATGGAAATGAAGCGGTTGCTCGGGTTGCTTACCCTTTAAATGAAGTTATTGCGATTTATCCTATTACTCCTTCTTCCTCAATGGGGGAATGGGCTGATGCTTGGGCTGCGCTTGGTAATCGCAATCTGTGGGGTACTGTTCCCAGCGTGGTTGAGATGCAAAGCGAAGGTGGTGCTGCGGCTGCGGTACACGGTGCTTTACAAACGGGTTCGCTGACTACTACTTTCACTGCATCTCAAGGTTTGCTGTTGATGATTCCCAACCTGTACAAAATTGCCGGGGAACTCACCAGCGCCGTTATCCATGTTGCAGCGCGTTCCCTGGCTACTCATGCTCTCTCGATTTTTGGCGATCAAAGTGATGTAATGGCGGCTCGCGCTACGGGTTTCGCGATGTTGTGTTCGGCTTCGGTACAGGAGGCACACGATTTTGCTCTGATTGCTCAAGCTGCGACTCTCAAAGCCAGAGTTCCATTTCTGCACTTTTTCGACGGTTTCCGCACTTCCCATGAAATTCAAAAGGTAGAACTTTTACAAAAAGAAGATTTGGAGGCTTTAATTGATGATGAATTAGTATTTGCCCACAGAAGCCGCGCATTAACTCCCGATAACCCAGTTATGCGCGGTACTGCACAAAATCCCGATGTTTATTTCCAAGCCCGCGAACGGATCAATCCTTATTATGATGCTTGCCCTGGAATTGTCCAAGAAGTAATGGATAAATTTGGCGATCGCACTGGTAGGCATTATCGGATTTTTGAATATTACGGTGCCCCAGATGCCGAGCGGGTAATAGTTTTGATGGGTTCGGGTTGCGAGACGGTACACGAAACTATCGATTATCTCAATGCTCGCGGTGAAAAGTTAGGTGTTGTCAAAGTTAGGTTATTCCGTCCCTTTGACGCACATCAACTTATCCAAGCTTTGCCTGATACGGTGAGTGCGATCGCCGTTTTGGATCGTACTAAAGAACCCGGTAGCGCTGGGGAGCCGCTGTATTTGGATGTTGTGACGGCGATTTATCAAGCTTGGGATAAGGGGAGTTTTCCTAAAATAGTTGGTGGGCGTTACGGACTTTCTTCTAAAGAATTTACCCCAGCGATGGTGCTGGCTATTTACGATAATTTAGCTAAGGAAAAACCGCAGAATAATTTTACTGTTGGTATTAACGATGACTTAACTCATACCTCTTTAGATTACGATTCGAGCTTTTCTACAGAAGCCGATAACGTTGTCAGAGCGATGTTTTACGGTTTGGGTTCGGATGGAACTGTCGGAGCAAATAAGAACTCTATCAAAATTATTGGTGAGGAAACAGACAATTACGCTCAAGGCTATTTTGTCTATGATTCAAAGAAATCGGGTTCGATGACGGTTTCTCACTTGCGTTTTGGTTCTCAGTTTATTCGCTCTACATATTTAATAGACAAAGCGAATTTTATCGGTTGTCATCAATGGACGTTTTTAGAAAAAGTTGATGTATTGAAAAGTGCCGTAACTGGTGCAACATTCTTATTAAACAGTCCCTACGATCCGGATACCGTATGGGAACAACTTCCCGCGAATATACAGCAAAAAATTATCGATAAGCAACTGAAGTTTTACGTTATTAATGCCGATAAAGTTGCTCGTGACAGCGGTATGGGTAGAAGAATCAATACCATAATGCAAACCTGTTTCTTTGCTAAGAATGGTGTTTTACCGCAAGATGAAGCCATAGAAAAAATTAAATATTCTATTAAAAAGACTTACGGTAAAAAAGGCGATAAAATCGTTGCAATGAATCTGCAAGCTGTAGATAATACCCTGGAAAACTTGCATAAAGTTGAAATTAACAAATCCGAAATTGGGTGTAGAGACGTAGCACTGCTACGTCTCCCAGAATCTACGCTGCAAAAAATGATGACTGGAAGAGGAAACGAATTACCCGTAAGTGCATTATTAAATGCTGACGGTACTTTCCCTACTGGTACATCCAAATTAGAAAAACGCAACGTAGCTCAAGAGATTCCTGTTTGGGAAGCGGATGTCTGCGTTCAGTGCGGTAAGTGCGTTATGGTTTGTCCTCATGCTGCGATTCGCGCTAAGGTTTATCAGGAAGGTGAATTAAGTAATGCTCCGGCAACTTTTAAATTTACTGATGCTAGAGATAAAGCCTTTGCAGGAGAGAAATTTACTATTCAAGTAGCGCCTTCCGACTGTACTGGATGTACTATTTGTGTTGATATTTGTCCGGCGAAAGATAAGAATAATCCCGAACGTAAAGCAATTAATATGGAACCACAATTGCCTTTACGAGAGCAAGAAACAGAAAACTGGGATTATTTCCTTAATATACCGAATCCTGACAGAAATAAACTGAAATTAAATCAAATTCGCCAGCAGCAACTGCAAGAACCATTATTTGAATTTTCCGGTGCTTGTGCTGGATGTGGCGAAACACCATACTTAAAATTACTGAGTCAGTTGTTTGGCGATCGCGCTCTCATTGCTAATGCTACGGGATGCTCATCTATCTTCGGTGGCAACCTCCCGACAACTCCTTGGACGAAAAACGCTGAAGGAAGAGGTCCGGCTTGGTCAAATAGTTTATTTGAAGACAACGCCGAATTCGGTTTTGGTTTCCGGTTGTCAGTGGATAAGAAAGCGGAATATGCTGCGGAGTTGTTGCGGGAATTGGCTTCTCAAGGTTTGATTTCTACAGATTTAGCTGAATCAATTTTGAATGCATCTCAGAAAACTGAAGCTGATATTTGGGAGCAAAGAGAAAGGGTTGGGTTGTTGAAGCAGAAATTGTCAGAAAACTCCACTAATCCAAAATCCAAAATCCAAAATCTAAAATCACTTGCTGATTATTTGGTTAAAAAGAGCGTTTGGATAGTTGGCGGAGATGGTTGGGCTTACGACATCGACTTTGGAGGATTAGATCACGTACTTGCCAGCGGTCGTAATGTAAACGTTTTGGTCATGGATACCGAAGTGTATTCCAACACCGGCGGACAATCATCAAAATCAACACCCAAAGCAGCAGTAGCCAAATTTGCCGCTAGTGGTAAGCCCGCAGCGAAAAAAGACTTAGGATTGATTGCTATGACATACGGAAATATTTACGTAGCGAGCGTAGCATTAGGAGCCAGAGACGAACATACCCTCAAAGCATTTTTAGAAGCAGAAGCATTTGAGGGACCATCATTAATAATTGCTTACAGCCATTGCATCGCTCACGGAATAGATATGGGTACAGCAATGAGCAATCAAAAAGCCTTAGTAGAATCGGGAAGATGGTTGCTTTATCGTTACAATCCCGACTTGGTTAAACAAGGTAAAAATCCCTTGCAGCTAGATATGAGAGAGCCGAAAAATTCCCCAGAAGAATCAATGTACAAAGAAAATCGCTTCAAAATGTTGAAGAAAAGTAAACCTGAAATTGCAGAAAAATTGATGAAAGAAGCGGAATTAGAAGTGAATCAGCGTTGGAAAATGTATGAGTATTTAGCAGAGCGGAAAGTTGTTGAAGAATAAATAATAATAAGTGAATTTTGTAGGGTGTGTTATCGCGGAGCGTAACGCACCATTTTTTTAGTTATTGATATCTCACTAAAATCTGAAATAGATATTAAAAATGAGTACTATAATTATTATAAATTGTGCATTTTTAACAAATGCTATATGATTATGCAAAAGTAAAATAGTATATATAATTTTTATGAGTTTAAAGAGAATAGAAGAAAGCGAATACTCGGAGCATCTACAGCAATTAAAAAAAACAGTTTATGAGATATTTCCAATACTTTGTTTTCATCCCCATGAGGTTGATGCATTTATTAAAAATTATTCTGAAATACCCTATGATGAAACAGTTGTACATAATGATACACTTTATTTGATTGAAATTGAAAATAATCAAACTGCTTTTTGTCGCTGTCTTATCAATAATTATGGGAAACAAAGTATTCAATATATAATCCCTTCTTCGTGGTCTAATAGATATCAAATTGTTAAAACAGCAATTGAACAGATTAAAACTGAATTTCTTCAAGTTAGTCCTGCTGATGAACTTGTAATGGTAATACATGAAAAAGTTCCATCTCATAACGCTTACTATGCAGGACTTTTACCCGAACTAGGTTTTGATATGGAACCAAGGTTAACAATGACTGCTAACCAAAATATAACTGAAACACTTGAGCTTCCCCAGCTACCTAAAAATATTCACGAAATTCCCTTTACTAAAAATCGTTTATCAGAGTTCGTTGATTTATACAATAAGGCTTATGCCGTACATTATTATGGATTTCCTTTACTAAAAATAGAACAGCGAAGAGAATTCACAAGATGGCAGTTAACGGATGTTCAAGACAAAAAAGATGCCGTGAAAAGTTGGGTTGGATTAGAATGCGATGGAAGAATAATAGGTTCTTGTTACGGACGTATTTGGGGTAACGAAATGTCTATCGAAGAATTGGCAATATTACCCGATTTTTACGGTAAAGGGCTTGGAAGATTTTTAGCAATTCGTTGTATGTACAAGCTTAAGAATCACTTTGGAGAGCCAAGTAAATACTTTTTTATTGGTACAAATCGCACATATAAACGAGCTTTACGACTATATTACAGCTTGGGTTTTAAAATTGACCAAGTTCAAACATATGCATCATTTATCAAAAAGAATGTATCTACTCGCTCGCAACTTCCAACCAACCTTGGATAGCATCTTCTAACATCTCCAGCAAATGTTCGTAACTATTACCCCAAGTGTGACAATCGTATTTTATATTAAGGTTGAATTGTTTTTACATAAGAATAAGCAAGTATTTTTTCATCTACACTCAGTAACGGAACATCATATATTCTTGCTGTTGAAACGATTATTCTATCGGCTGGATCTTTATGAAAATTTCCTGGAAGTGAATAGGAATCAATGGCAATTTGAGGAGTTATTGACAGAAGAATTACCCCCTCTTGGGCAAAGCAATATTAAACCATTCTTGAAGCGTACAAGGGAGAATTAACCTATTTTGAGTAACAAGTCTGGTAATCTCTATCAGACTTATGGAGCTAATACCTAACCCTAATGGTCTTTCTTTATTTATTGCTTCATGATGATTTGAGGTCAATTTTAAATCATTATGATTCCACCAAACCCAAATATGGGTATCAAGAATAATCATAAGTAAAAACCTAAAAATCCTGATTCATTTCCCAATCATCAGGAGAAATAGCAGGTTCATTTGGATCTGCTAAATAAGCATAGGGTTGCATTTCCGTAAGCGGATTAACGGCAAAGTTGCGTTGATTTTCTGAAGAATCGCTAATTTTTCCAAACTTTTCTTGGATAGTTTCTCTCAAGATAGAAGAAGCTAATTCTTCAACAGAAACTTGTTGTAAAGTTGCTGCTTTAACTAAAGATTCTTGAGTTTCTTGACTGATGTAAATATTAGTACCAATCATTGTTAATTTTCCTAATTTTTTAGATTATACCATTAATTCAAGCTAATATAAAAGCAGAACATTAACAATCAAATATCATGGCTAAAGACAAAATTCCGGCTAAAAAGGTACAAGTTACCGATACAGATGATACTCAAAAATTAGTAGAAGACTTTCTCAAATTAAGTGAATCATCACTAAACAAAATTTGGTTGGAACCCGAGGAAGATAAAGCTTGGAAAGAACTATAAATAATTTTCAAAAAGGTGAGCTTTTATGAAAAAATATGATGCAAGCATGATTAAGTTTAAAAATGTTCCTCAACTTACAATTTTAGAAAACAATAAATGTTGCCGTGTATATCATTACTGCTTTAATAATATATTGCTCGAACAAAATGAACTTAATAAAATAGCTGACGGATTAGAGCAAAGATATATTTTGAGTCAAGAGAGATATGAAATTCCAGAAGATATTGAAGTTGTAGGATATGTCAGTATTGAACGCTTAACAGATTATGAAGTAAGAGTGATTTATTCAACAATTCAACCAGAAGAAGATTGTATTTATATTTCCGGTATTTATACATTGCCACGTAAAATTGAAGAGGTATTGGGAACCGTAAAGTCTATTCAAGGGGATGCGCGATAAAATTGGATAACTGGTTATAAATAAGCAGTTTATCGGCTGTGAAAGTAATTTAACAAACTTTGAATATTATCAATCTTCTTTAAAACCAAAATCTAAATGTTGGGTTACGGCGCATCTTTATCTCTCGTAAACCATTAAATTATCTTGCGCCTTTAACCCAACCTACTGTCTAATCTTAGATGGTGCGTTAGACGAATTCCAAATTGCTCGTTAAATCATAATATTGTCGTGCGTCTAACAGCACCCTACAAAAGAATTATTTTTTATTTACTAGATTGATGCAATCGCTTTTTATATTTCGCAGCTTTCTTCCGAATTTGATTAGTTTCTGCTCGATTTGGAATATGAGGTTTTCACTCAAAACCTGCTTTAATTCTTCAAGGTTAAAAATATGACCATCATAATCAATATCACCCCCACCACGTAAATATTTATAACAATCATTTTTCAATTCAATAAGCTGTTTCGTATGAAGTGTTCTTAACCACTCTATTCCAGTCATATTTTTATTAAAAAGCTATACAATATTTTTTAATTATAATCTCATCAAATTTCTAGTAACTTAGCCCACGCAGGTGGGCTTTGTTTGTGTAGCCCCAGACTTATAGTCTGAGGGTGAGTATTATCAATAACAGATGGTGCGTTAGACGAATTCCAAATTACTCGTTAAATCACTATATAGTCGTGCGTCTAACACACCCTACAAAAATACAATAATTCTCCTTCCCGTAAAAACCTTTATTAAATAACGATAACTCTTATATAGACGCGATACCCTTGCGTCTCTACATCATCTATTCTTTGATAAAACCTACTTCCAAAATCCAAAACTATGTTAAAAGTATTTGCAGACAGGGGTGGAACTTTTACCGATATTGTCGCCGTTACTGACAATCAAACCACAATAAACCAACTCGCAAACCATCCCCAACGCTTTTTAATTGTTCCTCTTCCGAATCAACAATGGGTAATCGTTTATAAGCTACTTTCCGAAAATCCCGATCGCTATCAAGATGCAGCTATTCAAGGTATTCGCGATATTCTCGGAATTTCCACCAATCAATCCATTCCCACCCAAGAAATTGAAGTGGTAAAAATGGGTACTACTGTCGCTACTAATGCGCTGTTGGAAAGAAAGGGCGATCGCGTTTTACTTGCCATCACTAAGGGATTCAAGGATGCGTTGCGAATTGGTTATCAAAATCGTCCCGATATCTTTGCTCGTCACATCGTTTTACCTAGTATGCTTTACGAGCAAGTTATTGAGGTTAACGAGCGCTATGATGCTAAAGGTAATGAGTTAATCCCGGTGGATGTTGAAGCAGTTAAACAAGATTTACAAACCGCTTTCAATACGGGAATTCGTAGCTGTGCTGTTGTATTGATGCATAGTTACAATTATCCGCAACACGAGCAGCAGATATCTAAAATTGCTCGCGATATCGGATTTACGCAGATATCTATTTCTCATCAAGTTAGTCCGTTGATGAAGTTGGTTAGCCGGGGTGATACGACGGTTGTTGATGCGTATTTAACTCCTATTTTACGTCGCTATGTTGACTCTGTAGCTAGTCAATTACCCGGTGTGAAGTTGATGTTTATGAAGTCAGATGGGGGTTTAGTTGATGCCCAACAATTCCAAGGTAAAGATAGCATTTTAAGCGGCCCTGCGGGGGGTATTGTTGGTGCTGTGCAAACTAGTTTGAGGGGTGGTTTTAATTCAATAATTACTTTTGATATGGGGGGAACTAGTACCGATGTTGCCCATTTTAATGGTGAATACGAGCGACAGTTGGATTCGGAAATTGCTGGAGCAAGGATGCGAGTTCCGGTGCTGGCAATACATACAATCGCTGCGGGTGGCGGTTCGATTTTAACGTTCGATGGTTCGAGCTATCGCGTGGGGCCGGAATCTGCTGGTTCAAATCCTGGCCCCGCTTGTTATCGTCGCGGGGGTAAGTTGGCGGTGACTGATGCTAATGTAATGTTGGGTAAAATTCATCCGCAATATTTCCCTGCGGTGTTTGGTAAGGATGGAAATCAAGCTTTAGATAAAGATGTTGTTACTAAAAAATTTATACAGTTAGCGCAGGATATAGAAGCAGCTACCGGAAACAATCGTACACCAGAACAAGTTGCTGCTGGATTTATTGCGATCGCTGTGGAAAGTATGGCGAATGCGGTTAAAAAAATAAGTCTGCAACGCGGTTATGATGTGACTAATTACGCGCTTTGCTGTTTCGGGGGTGCGGGAGCGCAGGTTGCTTGTTTAATTGCAGAGACTTTGGGAATGAAAAAGATTTTTCTACATCCTTATGCGGGGGTGCTTTCCGCTTATGGTATGGGTTTGGCTGATGTGAGAGCGATAAGGGAAGCGGGTGTGGAAAAGGTTTTGGATGTGGAGTTGTTGGGGGAATTGCGGGGGTTGATGGAAAGGTTGGAAAGTCAAGGGAGGGGGGAATTGGAAACGCAGAGCGCGGAGGTTAACCAAGAAGAGGAGGTTGTAAGAAAAGTTAATTTGAAGTATGAGGGGACTAATTCTGTTTTGGGGATTGATTTTGTTGCAGATGTGGAAATGATGCGGGAGGAGTTTGAGCGGGAACATAAGTTGAGATATGGTTTTGTGCAAGCGGACAAAAATTTGATTGTGGAGTCGGTTTCGGTGGAGGTTATTCAAAAGATGGATACTCCGGAGGAAGCTTTGGTTAAACGCAGTCGGGGTTTGGATGAATTTCCGATTGCTGTGGAAACGGTGCAGATGTTTACTAAGGATAAGTGGTATTGGGCACCCGTTTATCGTCGGGAAGATTTACAACCGGGGGATGTTATTCAAGGTGCGGCGATTGTTGTGGAGAAGATTAGCACGATTGTGGTTGAGCCGAATTGGGAAGCTGAGTTAACCGAGCGGAATCATTTGATTTTAAAACGAGATTAATTTAGGTTTGTAGTAAGCGATTTATCGCTTTTTAAAGAATTTTCTTTGCTTACTGCGAATGCTTTGGGTAAGAGTGAGGGCTGAAGCCCTTACTACGAACCTATTGCTGTAAGAGTGAGGGCTGAAGCCCTTACTACGAACCTATTACTGTTTAGTTTTCCGACGAATAAATGAAATTATTAAATAAATTATAATTGAAGCGATAATAATTACAGAAATTGGAGCTATATATTTTTCTACTTGTTGATAATTATTTCCTAATACAAAACCCGCATAAGTTAACAGTGCCGTCCATATTAAGCTGCCCGCAAAGGAATATAATAAAAACGGCACTAACGGCATATTATCTAAACCTGCGGGAACGGAAATAAAAGTACGAATTCCGGGTACAAGACGACCAAAAAATACTGTTGCTTTTCCGTATTTATTTAACCATCTTTTCGATCTATCTATATCCGCACCCGATAAAGTTAACCATTTCCCATATTTATCTATCCATTCCCGCAAACGTTTTTCACCCACAACTTTACCGACATAATACCAAGGCAACACACCTAAAAGTGAACCCAAGGTTCCTGCTAAAATTACAAATTGCAAACTTAGCTTTCCTTGAGTCGCGGTGAATCCCGCTAAGGGCATTATTAATTCAGAAGGTATTGGTGGAAAGACGTTTTCTAAAAACATTAAAAAACCAATTCCCAAGTAGCCGAAGGAAGTAATTATATTAGTTATCCAATCGAGCATTTTGTTTTATAAGTAATAGGAAATAGAGATTCATCGGAAATACTAATTATTATCTGTTACTTTTGTTAAATCATATACTGCATTAATCAATTCATCGGCATCAAAAGGCTTTGTTAAATGCATTTGAAAACCAGCTTCTTTTGCTTTTTGAGTATCTTCTTGGGTTGCGAATGCCGTAAGCGCGATCGCAGGAACGCAACCACCTTGATTAGAAGCAAGTTGCCGTATTTTATTTAACATACTATATCCATTTTCACCGGGCATTCCAATGTCGCTGATGATAATATCCGGTTGAAAAGAACCAAATTTATTTAAAGCTTCAGCAGCAGAAGCAACTAATTTAATTTCAGCACTTTGCTCTTCTAAAATAAAAGCTAGTAATTCACGAGCATCAGGTTCGTCATCTACAATTAATATTTTGATTCCACAAAGTTGCTTGTCGCTATCTTCCGATTTTGGTAACGGTTCTGACTTTACATCACTAGATTTTATCGGGAATTTTACTGTAAAAGTTGCCCCTTGTTGTTCTCCAAGACTTTCTGCTACTATCGTACCACCGTGGGCTTCTACTAAATGACGGGTAATTGCTAAACCCAAACCCAAACCACCTTTGCAACGAGTTTTAGAACCATCTTCTTGACGAAAATATTCAAAAACCCAAGGGAGAAAATCCGCACTTATACCAATACCCGTATCGCTGACTTGAATTTGGGCGGTTGAATTTATTTCACCTAAGTAGATTTCGACGCTTCCCCCATTATGTGTGAATTTAATTGCGTTAGAAAGCAAATTCCACAATATTTGAGAAATACGATTGGAATCTCCAACTATATTTTTGACGTTACTATCTAAGTTAACCTGTACGTTAATAGATTTGGCTTCTGCTGCTAAACCTAAAGTTTCTACAGTTTCTCTAATTACGTTAGCTAAATTAACCGAATTTAATTCTAAATGGAGTTTACCGCGAATTATCCCCGAAATATCAAGCAAATCTTCGATTAATTGCGCTTGTAAAGTTGCATTGCGCTCGATAACTTCTAAAGCTTGCTTGAATCTATCTGGTTTAATTTTGCCACTACTAATCAGTTTAGTCCATCCCAAAATTGCATTAAGTGGAGTTCGCAATTCATGAGAAACTATTGCTAGAAATTCATCTTTGATACGGCTCGCTTCTTCAGCTTCCGCACGAGCTTTTTGCTCTCGCTGTAGTAAAACCCTACGTTCTGCTTCTACTTGTTTGCTTAAAGTAATATCAACCGCAGTCATTATAAAACAACTGCTATCTCCCTTACTATCGTGTATGGGTGCTAAAGAAACATTTATATCTACTTCAGAACCATTTTTTCTCAGATGACGAAATTCCAAATTTTTTAAAGTCTGGTTTTGCAATACTCTTTCTACACAAGCTGCAAAGACATTTTTATAACCTTCAGGAATAACTGGTAGCGGTTGATGTAGAATTTCTAACCTTTGCCAACCGTAAATTTGCTCGGCTGTCTTGTTCCAAGTTAAAACTTGATAATCCAAGCTCAAAGTAATAATTGCCACCGGAGAAGCGTCAACTACCGCTCGCAGCATATCATCTGTTTGACGCAAAGATTCTTCCGCACGATGGAGTTCTTTACGTTCCTGACTTTCGCGCAGCGCTCGCTGTACCGAAGGAAGCAATCGCTCCAAACGTTGTTTGAGAACATAATCCGTTGCTCCCTCTTTGAGCGCTTCTATGGCTCTTTCTTCTCCTAATACTCCAGAAACTAATATAAAAGGTACATTAGGACAAGTTTGTGTAGCTATCTTTAAAGCCGAAATTCCATCAAATTGCGGGAGTGCATAGTCAGATAAAATTAAATCTAAATTATCGTTTTGCAATTCTGCCACAAAATCTTTACGAGTTGTAACGCGCTTAAACTCGCAATTTATACCACCCTTTTTCAGGATAGCGCGAATTAACTCGCTATCTGCTGAGTCATCTTCTAACAACAAGATATACAGCATTGTTTGAGAAAGCCGATTGTTGGATAAAGTGTTTAATAGCAGAATCGGTACCTCCAAGAATGGTTGGTAACTAATTTAGATACATAGACCTCAACAGAACAATACTAAAGTATGTGTTTTTGATCGTCTATCTCCAGAACAACTTGTTTATATTTCTTTAGATATAAGTTTGGGAGAGGGGGGAAGATGGGGAGAGGGGGAGATGGGGAGATGGGGAGATGGGGAGATGGGGAGGGATAATTATTTACCACTAAAAACTAACCACTAACTGTTAGGTAGTGAGAAATAAAATTTTGTTCCTTCATCTACTGTTGATTCTGCCCAAATTCTTCCTTGATGACGGTGGATGATTCGCTGTACGTTAGCAAGTCCAATTCCGGTTCCTTCAAACTCTTCGCTGGTATGCAATCTTTGAAAAATGCCAAAGATTCTTTCGACGTAGCGCATATCAAACCCGACTCCGTTATCTTTGATAAAAAAAGTTATTTCTGATGAGTTAGTGATGCTACCAATATTAATTTCTGCAATATTTTTGTTACCAGTGTATTTTACAGCGTTTTCAATTAAGTTTTGCCAAACTATTCTGATTAAAGTGCGATCGCCTTTTATTTGCGGCAGCGATTCAATATCCCAAATAATTGTCCTACCTTTGGTTTGCGAGATTATCTGCTGTTTAACTTCTTGCACTAAACTATTCATATCGATGGTGGAGTAGAACATTTCAAATCTTCCGGTACTGGAAAATTCGAGTAAATCATCGATCATCTTACCGGCTCGTTTGGTAAGTTTCAGAATCATTCCTAAGTAATTACTAATTTCTTCGGAAAGGTTAATAAACGGCAGCGACTGTTGTAATAATTCCGCAAAACTGTAAACCTGACGAATTGGCGATCGCAAATCATGAGATACTGAATAAGCAAAGGTTTCTAGCTCTTTGTTGGTTGCTTCTAATTGAGCGGTACGTTGCAAAACTCGTTGTTCGAGAGTTTGATTAAGTTGTTGAATTGCAGCTTCACTGGATTTACGTTCGGTAATATCTATCAGCAAACCATCGATCGCAGTTTCACCATCTAACTCGGTAAGAGTCTCGCTCAACATTAACCAAGTAGTCTTTCCATCGAGCAATAATTTAACTTCTTTCTCCCAAGGTGGTTTTCCAGGAGAATTAGCTAAATTCAACTTTGGATAAGTGCGAAAAAATATTCGTGCTTCTTCCGGAGTATTTAAACCCAAAAGATGCAAAAAACCATCGCTACATTCAATCAGTTCCCCATCTAAAGTAGCCCGAAATACTCCTACATTCAGTTGATTGAGTAAAAATTGCAAACGTAAATTTGTCTGAGCTAATCGAGCGCGAGTTTGAGCATTATTCCAAGCTAAACGTACAGATTGACTTAAACGTACAAAATGCTTGGGTGATTTAATTACATAATCATCTAATCCCGCTTTCATTGCTGTAACCGCAACTTCCTGAGTACCGGAATTCGTAAACATGATTACTGGAACATCTGGACGACGATATTTAAAAGCACCCAAAATATCAAGTCCATTTGTCCACTTCAATTGATAATCTGTAATCACAAAATCGTAATTATCTGCTTCTAATACAGATGCTAACTCCGAGGCATCAATAATTTCTATTATATGCAAGTCAGAAAACTCTTTTCCAAGTTCTCGAATAGCTAAAAGGCGATCGTCTGGGTTATCATCAATAATTACAACATTTTGTAATGGTCGAGCCTGACTCATACATTAACGCCATACAAACTCTACAACTTACCTTACTAATAATGCAGCCTTGATTGCATCAATTCGGTAATAAATTAATCATCAAACTCGTTTTATTTTAGATAATGTACAGACACAATATAGCGTCTTCCGGAATAAATAAAAACCATTTAAATATAATTCATAGTTAATAATTACCAATTACTAATTATTAAATCGTATATCTGAAAATTTTAAATAGTTTCTTTTTTCGTGTTCTATAAGACAAAAAAATAAAAGTCAAATTATAATGAATAATTAAATAAAATTATACTACGAAGGCGCGATAGAAGGATAGCAATTTAAGCGCAACCAGAAAGCATTGAGCGCCTCAATCATTTCATTTAAAGCATTATGGTTAACTGGTTTTAATAGATATGAATTAACCCCTATATCGTAAGCTCTATCTACGTCTATATTTTCTTTAGAAGAAGTTAATATTACAACCGGGATGCGTTTAATTATAGGTTGCTGTCTCAGCCATTCCAGAACTTCTAAACCCGAACGACGCGGAAGTTTGAGGTCTAAAAGAATCATACCGGGTAAAGGATAAAGATTTCTATCCGCATAATCCCCGTTGCCCGCAAGATATGCAACAGCTTCATCTCCATCGCGCACAACCTGTATGGGATTCTCTAACTTACTGCGACGAAAAGCCCGCTGTATAAACAGGATATCGTTAGAATCGTCTTCTACCAACAGAATTCCGGACTCTTTTAGACCCATCATATTACTCAATATTTTCGTTTTGCCAATCTTAAATCAATCATCCCCCCAACCCATACTATACTAAAGGCTGATTTTTTTATATTTTATTAACGGGACTTAAATAAGTTGTTTTGAAAGTTTACATATGTTGTTAAAAAGCAATTAATAGGTATATCAGCTTTCAATTCTTAACTGTTAACCAAGCTTCGGTAATTCAATCCAAAAACGGCTACCTTGGTTAAGACTAGAAGAAAGCCCAACTTTGCCACCTAAACTCTCTACACCACGTTTAACAATTGCTAAACCAATACCCGTACCGAAGTAGGATTCAATTCCATGTAACCGCTCGAAAACTTGAAAAATTCGTTCTTGGTGTTCCGGAGCAATACCAATACCATTATCTTCTACCCATAATCTGATATATTCACCGCGTTGTTCCGTCCAAATTTGTACAACTGGATGCACGTTGGGATGAACAAACTTGATACCGTTAGTGATCAAATTGGTAATTACTGATTTTAAAATAGTTTGCTGGCTTCTGACAATAGGAAGCGCTGTTTTAATCATAACTTCTGCTTGGTTTTCTTGTAATTCAGATTCAAGTTCGCTAAGTATTCCTTTAATTACAATTGCTAAATTAACTTGATTTAACTGGATTTGAGTTCTTCCCAAACGACTATATGCTAATAAATCTAAAATTAAAGTATCTAAATGCGCTGCTGCTGCTATGATGCGATTCAAATATTCTTGTCCGATATCGTCGAATAAACTTTCATAATCTTCCATCAAAACTTGAGCAAAACCTTGAATAGCGCGTAACGGTGCGCGTAAATCGTGAGAAACTGAATAGCAAAACGCTTCTAATTCCTGGTTTACTTCTTCTAATTGTTCGGTACGCTGTTTGACTCGTGCTTCTAAGGTAGCGTTAAGCTCGCGGTTTTCATCTTCTGATTGTTTGCGAATAATTGCATTTGATAAGACATTGGCAACTGATTGTAGAAAGTTCGCATCATCTTGACTAAATTGATGTTCTACGATGGAATGTGCTTCTAATACCCCAAAGGGTTGGTTTTCTTTTCCTGGAATAATCGTACTGACACCGCTAACATATTGATTTTGATGTAGTAAATAAGAACCTGTAAAACGAGTTTCTTCTTCAAGGTTGCCTAATATAACAGGTTCACCAGATAATAAAGCAAAACCAGCTTGGGATTGGAAATTGATTTCTACTGTAGCGTTTCCGATCGAGTCTTCTTCACAACCTGCACCAGAAATTAATAGTAAAATATTATCCTCCGGAAGCAATTTGAGAATTTTGCAAGCATCAACATTAAGACTTTGAGCGACTAAAAGAGTTGTTTGCTCGAACAAAGTTGATAATTCGATTCCGGATAAAGCAAGTTGTCCTAATTGTGTAACAACCGCTTGTTGATTAAGTCGATTCGTAAGAGATTTTTCAGCTTTTTTACGTTTGGTAATTTCTAGTACTATACAGCCAATGGCATTTCTATCATTAGTAATTGGCAAAGGAAAATAAGAAGCTTCCCAGTTTCTAATAGTACCTGGTTCCTTGGGGGTTTCTCCAGTAATTTCAATTCCCCGTATAGGTTCACCTGTAGT
Source organism: uncultured cyanobacterium (assembly GCA_963740315.1). Lineage (GTDB taxonomy): Bacteria > Cyanobacteriota > Cyanobacteriia > Cyanobacteriales > Nostocaceae > Rivularia. The sequence continues at coordinate 302,393 of CAVUDP010000001.1, read as the reverse complement.
TGTAACTTGTTGATAAATCGATTCTAATCTAGGGGCTAATTCGGGTAGAGTTTCACGAATACTTTTACCTATTTGTTCTTGTGGTAACTTCCCGTTAATATCCGCTAAAGTTTTATTTATTACTACGTGTCGCCATCGATCGTCAACAATGGCTAAACCAATGGAAGCATCATCAAAACAAGTTTGGAGTAATTGCTTTTGTAATTCAAATTTCGTTAGTTCGACTTGATTTTTTTGATTAATTTCAGCTACTATCACCGATATTTTCCCTTTTTGGTCAGTTACGGGAGTAAATAAGAATTCACTGGTAATAACCGTATCTTTTGCCTGTAATAATTCAATATTAAGCTCGACTGACTTACCGAGAGCAGCTTGAGTAACAGCATCTTGTAATTGTTGATGCCCAAAATTAATAACTTGCGAAAACACTTCCCACAAAGGTTTACCGCGAATATCTTCTTTTTTGAAATTATAAAATTTCAGCGCCGAATCGTTAATTTCTAATAAATTACCATTGGGTTTAATGATAAATATATTTTGAGAACTGTGATTAAAAATGTGATAGTAGCTATGGTTTATTTGAGCAACATATTGAAGACGTTTTGACAGATAAATATTCCAGCAAAACATCGCGATTATAATTAAAATACTGCCTACCGCAAACGCTTGTAGTTCTACCACAAATATTTAACCGATAACTATAGCAGTATTAATCATAGCAATGTCGAGAGGTTGCAGTGCAATAGCCGCGATCGCTCTACCCCAATTTCCAAAATCGCAACACCAACTTGTACAATGAGACAGTTGTATGCGGTGGCGGAAGTGATCGAGCGTTATACTCTGCCTGAAATGGGCAATATTTGGACTGATTCTTACAGGTTTCAAACCTGGCTGCAAGTGGAAATTGCTGTTTGCGAAGCACAAGCCGATTTGGGTTATATACCTGCCGAAGCTGTACGGGAAATTAAAGCCAAGGCAAATTTTGATGTTAAGCGGGTGCTGGAAATTGAAGCAGAAGTCCGTCACGATGTAATTGCTTTCCTAACTAATGTTAACGAGTATGTAGGCGATTCCGGACGTTACATCCATTTGGGAATGACAAGTAGTGACGTGCTGGATACCGCTTTAGCGCTGCAAATGCTCGCAAGCTTAGATTTAATCGTACAAAAGCAGGAAGAATTAATTACAGTTATTCGCGAAAAAGCCCGCGAACATCGCTACACCGTAATGATCGGACGTTCCCACGGTATTCATGCCGAACCCATAACCTTTGGTTTCAAACTTGCTGGATGGTTAGCAGAAGTTTTACGCAACCAGCAGCGCTTGCAAACCTTGCGCCAAACCATAGCCGTCGGAAAAATATCCGGTGCGGTAGGAACTTACGCCAACATCGAACCCCGCATAGAAGCCCTCGCTTGCCAAAAACTCGGACTCCAACCAGACACCGCATCCACTCAAGTTATTTCTCGCGATCGCCATGCCGATTTTCTCCAACAACTGGCTCTACTTACAGCAACCCTCGAACGTATCGCCGTTGAAATCCGCAACTTACAAAGAACAGATGTCCTCGAAGTAGAAGAATACTTTTCCAAAGGACAAAAAGGATCTTCGGCAATGCCCCACAAACGCAACCCCATCCGTTCGGAAAGATTAACCGGAATGGCGCGAATTATACGCTCAAACGCCGTCGCAGCCTTAGAAAACGTCGCATTGTGGCACGAAAGAGATATTTCTCACAGTTCCGTAGAAAGAGTAATTTTACCCGACTCTTGCATTTTGACACATTTTATGTTAAGGGAAGCAACCAACTTAGTAAAAAACCTGTTGGTATATCCCGAAAACATGGCGAAAAACATGAACTGTTACGGCGGCGTAGTATTCAGTCAAAAAGTACTCTTAGCCTTAATCGACAAAGGAATGAACCGCGAAGAAGCTTATCAAATAGTTCAAGAAAGCGCTCATACAGCATGGAACAAAGAAAACGGAGACTTCCGCAACTTAATTTCTAAAGACACCCGCATCACAGAAAAATTATCATCCCCAGAAATCGAAGCTTGTTTCAACCCCCAAAACCATCTACAGCATTTAGATGAGATTTATCAACGGTTGGGAATTTAATAAATTGGGCATTGGGAATAGTTAAGAGTTAGGAGTTAGGAGTGAGGAGTTAGTAAAAAATTATCTACCCCCTCTCCCCCCTCTACCCCCTCTTCCCCCTCTTCCCCCTCTATACTATGACCTTTCTTTAACTTTTAATGAAGCTTTTATTAAAGTACGTATTTACCCTTGCAGTTGCGATAATTTATGGGTTATCACTGATATATAGAAAACAAAGATAAAACACAAACTATACGAAACAGCAAATTTAACTAACTTGATTTCTCTTTTAAAAACCTTCTCTTTATTATTCAAATCGGTAAGACTTCCTAAAGTTCTACCGATTTTTTTTGCAAAAAAAAGCAGAGCAAGCAAATAATAATACCCACCCCACTAATTTCTGTTAATTGATAATTGATAACTGATTACAAAAGCCCTACGGCGTGAAATAAACCATGCCCGGTGAGTATTTCAATCATCAAAGCTAGGAAACCAAGCATGGCTACTCTTCCGTTCCAAATTTCTGCGGAAGTGGTAATGCCCCATTCCCAACTTTCTTGAGGATACATTTTGACTTTTTTCTTCATCTGGTTGACTCGTGCGAATGAAATACTTGGAGATTTCAATGCATCAAGTGTCAAATCTGCTAAAGCTTCGATAAATACTGGATGTACGTTAAGTGCTGGTACCCTGCGGAAGTTCTCAATTCCTGCTTCTTCTGCAATTTCCCGATACTCAATGTCAATTTCTTCTAACGTCTCAATATGCTCGGAAACGAAACTGACAGGTACAACTACTAAATTTTTAACGCCTTTACGTGCTAAATCTTCGATCGCTTCTTCAGTATATGGTTGCAGCCATTCCACCGGACCTACACGACTTTGATAAGCTAAAGTATGGGGGTTAGAACGATTGAGAGTTTGCATAATTAAATGGGTGCATTCCTCAATTTCCTGCTGATAAGGATCTCCAGCTTCTTCTACATAGCTTTTGGGAACTCCATGTGCGCTAAAGAAGATATGGGCTTCGTCGGGATTCGGTAACTGATCTAACTCCTGGGCGATTAATTCTGCCATAGCTTGCAGATAACCGGGTTGCTTGTACCAAGAAGCAATTACAGAATATTCAATTTTTTGTAGTTTAGGATTTTCTCGCCAAATTTGTTCAAGAAGCCGATAGCTAGAACCGCTGGTACTAATAGAAAACTGAGGATAAAGAGGTAAAATTACTAATTTATCAATACCATCATTAATTATTTGTGCGATCGCCTCCTCGGTGTAAGGATGCCAGTAGCGCATTCCCACATAAATTTTTGCTTCTTCTCCAACTTCAGCCAACTGCTTCTTTAAAGCATCTCCTTGAGCTTCGGTAATTTGTCGCAACGGAGAACCACCACCAATTTTACGGTAGTTTTCTTGAGACGTTTTGCTTCGTCGCGTCGAAATAAACCAGGCTAAAGGTTTTTGCAGCCAACTAAAAGGTAGACGAATTATTTCCGGATCGGAAAACAGATTGTAAAGGAACGGCTGGACATCCTCAAGTTTATCCGGTCCACCAAGATTAAGTAATAAAACGCCTACACGACCCATAGCAGTATTAGTCCCCAAATTTTTCAGCTTTTTTACTAATGTTAACAATATATCTTCATTAAATACATAAGTTAATACTAGGGAGATATATCGTGGGTACAATTCTTCGAGATTTAAGCTATGCCTATCAATAGTTTAGTCAAAAGTATATTGCGCGATCGCATCTTTAAGCTTCGGTGGTAAATCCCGGTTTCCTTACTTTTGCTTAATTAGGCTTAACAATTGACTCAGATTCCCACTTCGGTTAAACAACGTTTTAACAGATTGGATACTTCCCCTTTATTTACAGAAAATCAGTTTGACATAAGCATACCAGCGGAGCTTTACAAGAAATGGAATCCCAACAATTGCAAAAGATTCTCAAATAAGTATACCGCGTATTGCGATCGCACTCAGGAGGAACTTTCTTGAGCGGGTGTGTAGCGATCGTTGTAGCGTCATGCACTACTCTTGGCTTGTTATGGCAATGATGACACTTGCGATATTGAACGTAGAAAAATTACTGAGTAAATTCGCTATACTTTGAGCAAAAAGTTAACAAGTGTAAGCGATGGATTTGTTGGTAGTTTGGGGAGTAGCACAGGCTGCGGGATTTGTTTTCAAGCCGATTTTGGCAGAATTATCCAAAGATTTAGCGGCTGTTGCAAAAGATGCAGCGAAGGATTGGACTAAGGATTTATTTAAGGGTATTCCCGGTAATGCATTGAAACGTTTGCAGAAGCAAGATATTGATATTGCTGCGGGTAAGGCTTTGAAGGAGTTTTTCTTGTTGGTGCAGCAGGAATTGGAAGATGCTGAGATTGAAGATGAAGAATTGAAGCAGTTTGTTAAGCCTTTCAAAACCTTTATTCACAACAAAGATGTTAAAGAGATTTTAGGAAGTGCTTTTAAGTATGAATGCGAAACTTTAGATACTAAGACATTAGAAAGTAAGTGGTATGAATTAGATTTATCAGCTTTACCAAATGAGTTTGATTGGAAAAAACTGGGGTTACGCTATCTAAAAAAAGTTAAAGCAATTATTCGAGATTCAGATAAACTTAGAGTAATTTTTGATTCGCAAAATTTGGAAGCAATTAAAGATAATACTCAAGCAACTGCCGGAATTATCCCAGATTTTGATTTATTAGGATATCAGGAAGGAATTAAAGAGCGATACGGTAAACTTAAATTAGAAAGTTTAGATACTAGCGGTTATGCCTATAACCAACTGAAGCTATGGGGAATGTTTATCGTTCAAAACGTGCGGGAGGTAAATGAAGTTTTACCCATTCACGAGTTACCGAAAGAATATTTAAAACGATTGCAACAAAGCCAGCAAGCAAAATCACGTTTTAAAAGAATTTATGAGGAGCAACCCATACGTTCTGTTTTAGAAATTATTAACGAAAAACAAACTTATAAATATACAGTTATTTTAGGCAATCCAGGTTCCGGAAAATCTACATTATTACAATATTTAGCATTAAATTGGGCAGAATCACCTTTAAGTAACACAATTTCTCAACCAATACCGTTATTAATTGAATTGCGTACCTATATGCGACGACGAGATGACAAAGAATGCAATAATTTTCTCGAATTTTTCCATAAATGTAGCGGTGCCGTACATCATTTAAATCAACATCAACTACACACACAACTTAAAACTGGTAACGTATTGGTAATGTTTGATGGATTAGATGAAGTATTCGACACTGGGAAAAGAGAAGATGTAATTACAGATATCCATCGCTTTACAAATGAATATCCAGACGTACAGGTAATTGTCACTTCTCGCCTTATTGGTTATAAAGCTCAAAGATTACGCGATGCTGAATTTAAGCATTTCATGCTGCAAGATTTAGAAACAGAACAAATTCAAGATTTCATCGATCGCTGGCATGAATTAACTTTTAATGACGAAGCGGATAAAGTCAGAAAAAAAGAACGATTGCAAAAAGGAATTGAGAATTCAAAAGCGATTCGAGAATTAGCTGGAAATCCTTTATTGTTAACAATGATGGCAATTCTCAACCGCAACCAAGAATTACCAAGAGATAGAGCCGAACTTTACAACCAAGCATCAAGAGTATTGCTGCATCAATGGGATGTAGAGCGGGCTTTAGTGGAAGATAAAAGATTAGATCCCAAGACGATTGATTATAAAGATAAACAGGCAATGTTGCGTCAAGTTGCTTACTTTATGCAAACCAGCGAAAAAGGTAAGAATGGTAATTTGATTAAAGAAAGCGATTTAGAACGGATTCTCAAAGATTATTTGAAAACTATAGAAGTTGATAAACCAAGAGAAGCCGCTAGATTAATGATAAATCAACTGCGATCGCGCAATTTTATGTTGTGTTATCTGGGTGCAGATTACTATGCTTTTGTACATCGGACTTTTTTAGAATATTTCTGTGCTTGGGAGTTTGTTTGGCAGTTTAAAGAAACACAAACTTTAAGTATTGATCGGTTGAAGTCGGAAGTGTTTGGTAAACACTGGTGGGATGGAGACTGGCATGAGATTTTAACATTGATTGCGGGGATGATAGACGCGAAGTTTGTGGGGGAGATTATTGAGTTTTTGATTGAGCAAGACGGAATTGGTGATGATTTTATTAACATGGGAGTAGCAAATGAATGCTTTAAACAAGTAAAAAATCCTTCTAATCTCAATTCAATTGTACATTCACTATTTAAATTTATTTTTGAATCTATTAATGATATAATTCAAGAATACAACGGAATTGCATTTGACTTTGATAAGATTTGTATTAAACTTATTTCATGGATTACAACAGATTTTAAAACACATCCAAAAACTTTACCTTCACTTAAAAAGCTAATAGATACTACTACATTTGAAGTAAATAGGCTAAATAATTTAACTGACGATAGTGACTATTTTGATGATGATAATGTAGTCAGAGTTGATCAAATAGAAACAATACAGAAAGTAGCATTAAAAGAATTAGTGCAGGGTTGGAAAGATGACCCCAATACTTTACTAATGCTGAAAAATCTAGTTTTTTCTGATGCTAATAATCATTTAAGAGCTATAGCATTACAAGAATTAGTTAAAGGTTGGAAAAATGACCCCGATACTTTACCAATGCTGAAAAATCTAGTTTTTTCTGATGCTAATTATCATTTAAGAACTATAGCATTACAAGAATTAGTTAAAGGTTGGAAAAATGACCCCGATACTTTACCAATGCTGAAAAATCTAGTTTATTATGGTGCTAATTATCATTTAAAAACTATAGCATTACAAGAATTAGTGCAGGGTTGGAAAAATGACCCCGATACTTTACCAATGCTGAAAAAGCTACTTCTGTTTAATAATAATGATATAGATAAAACTGTAGTAATTAAAGAATTAGCTAGTAACTGGAAGGACGATCAAAATATTTTAAGTGTACTTATAGAATGTTGTCAGCTTGAAAATGATGATTTAATTAAAGATTACCTTAGAGAGACGCTGATGCAAGAATTAATTCAAAGTTGGCAACTCACTCTTGATATTTATAACTTCATATATGATATTGCTGCCAATAATTCCTTTGAATTATTTTTTTCGTTTATCCGTAATCCTAATTGTAATCCTCGTCAAACAGCACTACAAGCAATTCTCGAAAACTACCCTAATTATCCTAAAACATTACCCTTGCTACGCGATCGCGCAGAAAATGATCCCGATGAGCAGTTACGAGAATTTGCTCAGAAAAAATTGCAAGAATGGAATAAAAAATAACCATTTCTCCCCATCTCTTCCCTCAGCGCTCTCTGCGTCTCTGCGGTTTTTTACTCCTCAATCTTTCACAATATTCGATGGTGCGTTACGGCATTATTTAAATAAGTAAGTCGGCACAAATAAACCGAATCATGTAACAGGATGTAAACAATCATCAAACCTCTGGGATTGCTTCGTTTCACTCCGTTCCACTCGCAATGACATACCTTGATTTTTTAACGCCAACTTACTTAGTAATCTTAAAATAATATTAATTCGTACCGTAACACACCCTACAATTTACTAAACAAACGTAAACCTTTAATCATCGCTACCGGATAATCCGGGTGTTCTGGATTAGGAATCAATCGATGATTTTTGCAATCGACTAATAAATCCAACTTTGCTAAAATCACTCTACCAATTAACACCTCATTTCCTACAACTAATGCTTCATTTACGGTTTCTCGTCTTTGATATTCTATAATTACTGCTTCAGTTGTTCCTATACTTTCTTTACTTCCATTTTTGCGCTGAAATATCTTTTCTCCGCGAATTTTCAAACCCAATTCTTCCACAAGTCTTTGAGGAATAACCAACCCAACTGCACCTGTATCAACTAATCCTTCTATTTCTAATTGCCGGAGTAAATTTGGTGCTAGTAAACCACGATTGACTAACTCTTCATCAATGGCGTTTTTTAATTGAAGTTTAATGACTGCTCCCATCATGTTTATTATTAGTATTTGATTATTATTCTACGATAGATAAAGGCGATTCAAATTCATAAACAAACCACAATATTCGATGGAGCGTTACTCTAGTTATTTAAATAGTAACTTTAAAACAATATTAGCTTTTACCGTAACACCCTACAATTAATTTTATAAAGTCAATAACCAATCTTTTGTAGCTTGTGGAGAAGTCAACCGCACTACATTGAGATGCGAATATTCAGGTTTGTTAATTAAAATCGGATATTCTTTTTTTCGTTTGCGGTAGGTTTGCAGCGCCCATAAAATAATAGATTCTCGCGAGAACACTTTTTTCCAAGTCTCATAATTGCCATTGCAGACTTGTTGCTGCGTCGTTACCCTGCGAAAAGTTCGCCACAAAACCCGACTCATTACCACGGGGAAAGAATAATCCAACCAAATAAGTGTATCGGCATTTCCCCAAACGATATCGCGCACTTTGCTGTAATTACCGTCAACAATCCAGCTATTACCAACTAAAGATTGTTTAACGCGATCGCGAAAAATATCATAGGGTGTACTTATCCAATTCGCTTCCCAGTAAAGAGAATCTAACTCGAAATGCGGAATCATCAGCGAATGCGAAACTTGACGAGCGAAAGTTGTTTTACCCGCACCGCTGGTACCGATTACACAAATACGTTGCGGTAGAGCGGTATTATTCAGATTTCTCATAAATTTCTCATAAACTTCTCATTTACCATTTATTGCTGTCTCAGTTAAATGCTGCATGATAAGAATCAAGGAAAACAAATTGATTTACACACACTTACTCAGTATTGGAGCAAATCATGGAACGTTTATTACTAGCTACTTTTGGAACAATTTTAATCGCAACTGCAACATCACCTGCGATGGCGAATAGAAATGTTGTTAATTTTAAGGTTGCTCAAAACCAGGTTCAACAAAATATTACTCCATTTAACTTAGTTTCTCTTGCTTATCAAGGAAAATTTAAAAAACAAGGTGTTCCCAGCTATAATTTGTTATTAAAAGCGATTAGATTTGGCGAAATTAGTGGAAAAGATTTGGTTGAACATGGAATTAGTACTGGAAGATTATCTTCAGAGACAATTAATAATTCCGAGTATATTAAAGCTGTTGATTCTCAATTACAAAACTTATCTAAAAGTTAGTCGTTTTGGATTTAGTCTTTTAGATTTTGGATTTTACAATTTTCGCGAACAAAACCAACACAGACGCGATATAACACAGACGCAATATATCGCGTCTCTACATTAAAGATTGAGATCAATTTTTTCTGTCTTCGGTTGAGAAATACAAATCAAAACTTCACCCTCATCGGGAGTACCTGTAGGCTCTTCCTGATATGCAACTTCACCTTCTTCAATTCTGCAACTACAGGTTAAACATACACCTACACGACAGCTAAAAGCAGGATTAATTCCGTTAGCTTCGGCAAATTCTAATATTGTGCCATCTCCCGAATTCCAAGTTAGGGTTTTACCAGACTTTGCAAATTCAATTTCTGCTGTTTCAACACCAACAATAAAATTTAAAATTTGGCTTCCCAAAATTTTTAGGTTTCATCCCTTTGATAAATTTGACGAATTTCTTCTAAACTATTTTTTGTGCGTATACCTTCCCTAATTGCGGTTAAAACTTCTAAATCTTTTATCTGAGATATTTCTGACATTAAATGTAAACCTTCTGAACCAAATTTAAGTTCTAAACCCAGTTCAATTCCTGAAATTAAACCCTTTATTTCCCCTTGATTCAAATCTTGATACCAAGGTGATTCCTGCAATACAGTCATATCCCACCTCATAATTTGCTGTACTAATTGAGTTGATAATACAAAGCAGTTTTTTGAACAAAATTTCAGGTTTCATCCGCTTGATAAATTTGACGAATTTCTTCTAAACTATTTTTTGTACGTATACCTTCCCTAATTGCGGTTAAAACTTCTATATCTTTAATTTGAGATATTTCTGACATTAACTGTAAACCTTCCGAACCAAATTTAAGTTCTAAACCTAATTCAATTCCTGAAAGTAATTCTTGTTTTCTTCCTTGATTCAAAATCTCCTGATACCAGGGTGATTCCTGCAATACAGTCATATCCCACCTCATAATTTGCTGTACTAATTGAGTTGATAATACAAAGCTAGCAAAAAACGCTAAAAGTGGTTCTAATTCATTTAACTTTTCATCGGCACGTAATAGCTGTACCGCTTGCTGTACTACAGCTACTTCGTTTCCACCTTTGAGTATTGGTACAAAAGGTAATAAAGAAGAAAGCGATTGTTGAAAAACTAGTTGTACATCTACTTCCCATAAATTAATTACTTGATAATCTTGACGTGCCTGTAATCCTAAAACTTGCGATCGATAACCGCTAACAATTTCTACAGTTTGCGGTGGTTGCAAGATGTTAATTAATACTGGGTAAACTGGTAAATCATATTTTTCTTCTGCAAGCGCTGAATAAGCCCTTATTCTTCTTGGTGAACGATTATCGTAACGTAATTGCAGTTCGTTCAAAACCAAGAAATTACCAACTTGTGGATGATGAGCTTTTACTACCACATCGCTTTCCCGGCTAATCCATTGAAACTCCGAAGCAAGAATTTCTCGTGCTGAAACTTCCGCAGATTGCGTTACCCACTTTACCCAAGCATCTGGGGATAAACTTATTAAACGTTTGCTGCCGATATCTGCTGTTTTTGGCATATTATTGAAATATTTAATTATTCTATTAAATCATCAAGTTTAGCCAGTATTCTTAAACCTTCTTCTGGATTGCCAGTTGCAGCCATTGCTTTAAATCTTGTATTAGCATCAAATTCTGCTAAAGCTAAAGTAGAAAGTTCTTCAATCAGCTTATTAATACTTATACCTTTAGAAGACGGCAAGTTTTTTCAATCTATGATGTTTTTCGTCTGGTAAACGAATAGTTAAAGTTGCCATGTAAATTAATATAAATTCTGTCTTTTGATAGATGTGCTATTTAACTTATTTTTAAATCAATAGGATATTTGTTTATTATACTAACTTTTAGACTTTAGTCCTGCTACTAACTGCATAAGTAAATTCATATTTCACCTATTTAATAAAGTAAGCAAAAGTCAGTGAATAAACTACCTGACTTTATTATAAAATTGATAATAAGCCCGTGGAAAAAGTAATGTTGTTTCCTTGGTTGAGGACTTACCGCTGATTTGTCAGATGCATATTGTCGAGGAAAGGAGCGACTTTATGCCTCAATTATTTCTTGGCAGATTACTACTAGGAGATTACGTGCATTAGTTCTTTTCGCTGACATTTATATGCTGACATTTATATATGGATAGAAGCAAACTGATTCAAAGTGAATAAGTTTATTTCGCTCAAACCTATAAATATGTAGAAGGAAACCAATTAAGGTGGAGCTTCGCTTATCTCCTTGCGGTAGAGCTTAATTCTGACTTCTGTCAATGAGTTAATCCTCGATTTAAATACAATAGTACTGTTATAAATATATGATTATGACATCATTACCAGTCACTAATCTTACTGCTATTCCCTTTGAGCATGATATTCAACAACTAACCAAAAATTTCACTGGACGACGTTGGATATTCGACAAAATTGATGAATGGTTAAATAAAGAAAATAAACAAAACGATCGCTTTTTTCTTCTGACTGGGAGACCGGGGACTGGCAAAAGCGCCATTGCTGCTCAATTAACCAAAATTCGCAAAGACATAAAAGCCTACCATTTCTGTAGAGCAGGGGACGTGGAAACCGTTAGATCCGGTCGTATATTTCGGTCATTAGCGGCTCAGTTAGGAAAAAGCCTACCACTCTACGGACAAGCTTTGGCGAATACTATTAAGCCCGTTCATTTGCGAGTGGAGGTCAATGTTCAAATTGAGTCTATGAAAGGAAGTCAGCTTACAGCAGTTTATATTGAAAACCTCAAAGAAAGCGACCCGGATAACGAGCTAGATATCCTCATTCGAGCGCCCTTTGCTGAATTGGAGAAGATGTATACTGACAAGCAACAGGAACGACCTAACAAAGCAGTTATTTTGATTGATTCCCTCGATGAAGCTGTGACTACTACAGGGGATACAAACTTGGTTAGGCTGTTGGCGGGATTGTCTAATTCCGATTTACCCCCCTGGGTACGTTTTATCATGACTTCCCGCCCAGAAAACCGAGTAATGCGAGAGTTTAAACTACTTAAGCCTTACAATCTGGATGAAAAATCTGAGGAAAGTAACACCGATATCCGCCAGTATATTAAGAAACGAGTCCGAGAAACAAAGCTCCAAAATGTTTTACAAGAATCTAAGGTCGCAGTTGAAAACCTCAGTCGTCAGATTGCACAATCGTCAGACGGTATTTTCTTGTACGCGGAGTTGCTCCTGAATGACATTGAAGCAAAAAGACAATCCATAAATGATTTATCTGCTTTACCTAAAGACATTGATGACATTTACCACAACTTCCTCAAGCGTTTCACGACAGATCAATGGCAAAACAAGTATCAGCCCATCCTGGGAAGGTTAACGGTAACACAGGAACCATTAACGGAAGAACAGTTGGTAAATTTTACAGGTATCAACCCCGAACAATTGCGGAATTACTTGGGGGTAGTACGCCAGTTCTTAAATGAAGTTAAGGACAAAGAAGGAAAAGAAATTTACGTCATATTTCACCAATCTCTCCGGGATTATTTGCTAGACAAAGAACGTAACAACGATTTTTGGTGTGATGCTCAAACGCAGCATAAGTTAATTATTGATTATTACAAAAAAGATTCTCAATTCTGGGAAGAGGTGGACTGGACAAATGCAGATAAGTATGGGTTGTTGCACCTACCAAAACACCTCGATACTACTGAAAGGCAAGAAGAACTCTACACGCTGCTAACTGGTTCGCCAAAGTGGATGGAGAGCAAGTTTAAGTTATTCTTTAGAGATACAGAATATGTAAATGACTTGGAATTAGCGATTAATAAATTCAGCGATCCATTGGAATCAAATCAATTGCTAACACTGATCAAGCTTTACACAGCGCGGCAAGTAGTACACCAGCGTTCGAGCAATTATGAAGATATCGATCTTAAAACTTTAGTATTGTTAGGACGTGAAACAGAAGCTCTTGCTTATGCTCGTTTACGCAAGAATTTTAATAGCAGGTTTACAGCTTTAATAGCTATTTTTAATGCACTGGAAGAAAAAAGCCAGTACAGTTCTACTGTTTTGGATGCAATAGATGTTCTCAATGAAGCTAAAGAAGTTGCAAAGCTAATTAATAAAGTTTCTCTAGAAGCAGAGACACTCTTAGATTTTGCAACAGCCCTACTGAAAGCTAGCAACTTCACCGAAGCTGAAAAACTTGCAGATGAAATAAAAAACACCTTTGTGAAAATAAAGGTATTACGAAAATTGGCAGTAGCTTTACATCAAGCAGGATATTCCCAGGATGCGATTGCTGTCTTTGAGAAAGTGAAAGAGTTGATTGACACAATTGAAGAAGACTGGGCTAAAGCAGAAGCACTAAGTGAATTGGCAGTCGGATTATCAACGGTTGGGGATGTTCGGGAAGCGAGTATATTCTTCTCGAAAGCCAAAGAAGTTACGGATGCAATAACAGACAATTGGATTAAGACAGAGGAGTTGATTGGTTTAGCAGTTGCTCTAGCTGAGGCAAAAGAAGTCAATGAAGCAAGCTTAATTTTGAATGAAGCAGAAAAACTCGCGCACATAATGGGAGCCGTGCAGCAGATAGATGTGCTGCCAAAGTTGGCAATAGCTTTGTCGCAAGTAAAGTTTGATGAGCAAGCAAAAGCAGTTTTCATTGAAGTTAAAAATCTAGTACAGACCAAACAAAGTTCGGGGTTAGCAGATGCTTTAGCGAATTTGGCAACAGCCCTAGTTCAAGCTCAAGATGTCACAGAAGCAACAAAGAGTTTTCGCCAAGCAATAGAAGCAGAAAATGGCTTTGAAGAAGGTTGGGAATTAACAATAAAATTACGAGAGTTTGCACAAACCTTAGTCCAAGCTGGATTTACAGAGGAAGCGAGAGAATTCTTCACCTATGCAAGAGAATCTACAAGCACCATTCAAGATAACTGGCAACGGGCAATGGAATTGCAGGAGTTGGCATCCGTTTTAGCTCAGGCGAGGTTGATTGAGAAAGCGCAGGAAGTATTTGCTCAAGCAGAGGAACTTGCACCAAGCACTGAAAAACCGTCGCGACGAGAAAAAGTACTGAGTAAATGGGCAGCAGTTCTAAATCTGGCAGGCTTTACCCAGGAAGCGCTTACAATCTGCAATAACGAATACAAAGTGGCACAAGCAGGACAAGAGATTGAAAGAGACTGGGACAGAGTTAGATGATTTGTGCAAAAAAGTCGAACTTTCATCTGGGATTAAGGATGATGTACAAGAGAGTTCTCAAGAACAAAGACAAATAGAGGCATTAAGAGCATTCCTTCTCAAGGATTTGGAACAAGAAACAGTATTACAAAATTGGCAAGAGGAAATAGCCCTGAGTATACTCGCAAAATACTGGGTTCATGTTAAACGCTTCAAGGAGGCTTTAAACACTCTTGGACTACAAGAAACCCCAAATCAATTTTTAGGTAACTTAGCAAGCTGGACACCTGCTTTTAAGGAATTAGACTCGAAAATATTAGTAAATATTTTTCAGGAGACAATACGTATTCTTGGATGGACTTATCCATATTGGGATAATATCTATGACAAATTTACTGACAGCAGGGATGACTTTTCTCTTCTTCCTAAAGAAGTCGAACACCTTGAAGCTTGTATTCAGGAAGCTATTACTATTCTTTCAAGCAATATTCCCCAAAGCAAACAGTTTGAAGAAAAAGTCAAAACCTATATTATTCGTATTGTCAGTGCCAAGCTCAATTAAATTAACTAAGTAAAAAGGAGTAACTAAAATGGAAAAAAATAATTATACTTATTCCCCTAAATTAAATCAAGATTCTAACAACAATCTACCTACCAAGAAAATGTTTTTATCTAAAAGGTTCAATATGAAGTCATTGAAAATAGCTGCGAGTTGTTTACTTTCATCGTTTGTAGCAATTCCAATATTAGGTACATTTGATAACCGTGCTTACGCAGAGTTTCCAGCTGTTATGAGACTTAACGAATTAGAGTCTAAGGATATTCTAATTCTTCGTAAAGAAAGAAGTCTATCAACATATTTTGAACAGGTAGAACTATTCATAGAAGATAGCCCCAATAAATCAATAGTTGAAAGACAAATTAATGGTGTTGGTAAGCTTGACTACAAAAGATTGCACGACGACAATTACTATCTGCTTCCAACCACAGTAGTTCTGTTGAATTTGTGTAGGAATGATGGCTGGTGTAGTCTAAAACAGATTGTTAAAGGTGACAGAACATGGAATAAAGGTTTCGAAAACTATGAGAGACAGAACAATACTCAATTAGCAAAACCAAATCTAAGGTTATGGGTACCTGCTAGTCATTTTTGCGATATGACAGGTGCCGAACCTTTGTTAGATTGTTCAGAACGAACAAGAAAAAGAGTATATCAAGATAATCAACGGTTAAAGCTGTACGACATTTCAGGGCGAAAAAAGAAGAGTAGTTAAAAGATAATCTTCGCTTAAAGTCTTAAAATATGTTCAATTAATACTGTTCGGTTAAATCTAAGTCTCAACAGTGACGTCGGTTAGGTTAAGAAATAAAACCCAATATTTATCAAGTTTTGTTGGGTTGTGATGTTGCTTAATACGTTCGGCAAAAATGCTTAATGAAACCCTATTGCTACATCAATGGGAAGTGATAGAAAATTGGAGTTGTTAAAAATGGAATTTGATTGCAAAATCATCAAGTGTTTATTAGTCAGTTTCAATAGAAATATTCAGATATTTTCACTAGTCTTTATTACAACATTAACTGGAGTTATTTTTCGGGAAAATATCACGACAGAGCTATTACCTCCAGTTCAAGCTCTATCTTTGGTGGAACCGGCAAGAAATGATGGGAAAACACCAGCGAAATTTGGAGTTGGAGATAGTGATGAGGTGAAAAGAGAAAGATTTGGAGGCAATGTAGGAACAAGTTTTGTTATTATCTCTAAAAATAATAGCGGTACAAGTGATGCTTTTTATAAAATTCTATTGAACTATCAGGAGGAGGTTGCTCGAATAAGCCAAGCTCCAGGTTCACAGAGTAAAGTATTCCAAGTCCAGTCAGGAGAGAATATATATACCATTGTGGATGAAAAGAATCAAATAATAGATGAGTTTATTCTCAGAGGTATTGAAAATAATAAATGAGTTTATTATCAGAAGTATTTAAATAATTAACCTACTCCCTTCCCTCCAAAGAATACCGATTGTAATAAGCGCAAATGCTTGAATAATCCTAGATATAAATAGGTAATATTACACGGGTAAGGGATTAAATTAAGACTAAAAAAGGAGCCAATCATGGTAAAAAATCGCCACTACGTAAATTTCAATCTCGAATTGCGAGATTATGATTGAATCCAACCAAACATTCAAAGTATCTGTTCCCTTCTCAGAAGTTGGTGAAACTCGTGAAGCCGTAACAGTTTCAGTTGAAGGAATGGAAAACCAACTTAGCAAACTCGAACGCAAACGTTTATCACCACAAGAACTAATTGAATTGGGTAAACAGCTAACAATTCGATTGCTTCCACCAGGAGAAATTAGCAATTTATTCCAAAAGGCAATTGAGAGAGCAGGTTCAGAAGGTGGTGTTCGCCTTCGTTTAGTAATAAAGGATATAAAACTTGCTCAAATACCTTGGGAGTTTTGCTATCTTCCCCAGGAAAATGAAGATGATAGTTATGACAACTTCCTGGTGTTGAACCCAAAATACTCAATGGTGCGATATGAATCAACTACTACTTCTACAAATCCAATTAAGAAAGATAATCAAGAATCATTACGCCTACTTGCAGTGACAGCAAACCCTTGGAATGACCTTAATTTGGATGTTGAGCAAGAAGTTATAGAAAAGGCATTAGATGAATTTAATGTGGATGGGGTTACTCTAAATAAGGAACCTTTCATCAAAAATCCCACAGTTGATGAGTTAAATTCTGCACTGGATAAAAAAGCAGACCTTTTCCACTTTGCAGGTCATGGTGGGTTTAAAGAGGAAGAAAATTACTCAAATACTGAAGAATTCAAGGGTATGGGAAATCTTGTCTTGCTCAATAAACAAAAGCAGCCAGAATACTTACCAGCGAATCATTTGGCGAAACAATTGCAAATGGCTGGTGTAAAAGTTGCTGTTTTGGGAGCATGTGAATCGGGTCGTCGTGATGGAGTTTCTCCTTGGACTGGGATAGCACCAGCTTTAATGAAAGAGGGTATACCAGCAGTAGTCGCAATGCAGTATAATGTTCGAGATGATGACGCAATAGTCTTCAGCAAGCGATTTTACACTGCACTTGCATCTGGGTTGTCTATTGACGAAGCAGTATCTCTAGGACGGTTAGAAATGTACCGTCAGTCAAACGAACGATTTGAATGGGGTGTACCCGTCCTATATATGCGTTCTGATGATGGAATTATTTTCCCCAAACTAAGCCAAAAAGAATCAAAGACAGCTGATGAGCTACGTATTGAAGGTGAAGCACGAGTTAAAGAACTCAAAGATAGTACATTCAGTGTTGTAGCAATTGAGAAAGTAACCAAAGCAAAGCACATTCAAGGTAATTACGAAGGCGATAAAGTAGAAAACAGCGACGTTAAAGTTGTTTACATAAAAGATGCTTAGGGTATTTTAAAATCCCAACTGTTCTCAGGCTAAAGCCTGAAGCTACATAAAAAAAAGCACATATATGAATTAGGTAGTTAGCATGGCGAAGATGCGCCACGCTATGCTATATACCTACGTTGTATACTCGGCATTAATTTTCACGTAATCGTAACTCAAGTCGCATCCCCAAGCTTTCCCTTCACCCGCGCCATTTCCAACACTTACTTGAATAATTACCGGATTATCTACCCTTTGCGTATTTACCTTAGTGCGATCGACAGTCAAATCGTTACTATTATTAGTTGCCACAAAATCTTTTGGTAAAGAAGATTCTGCTGCTGTTTCCTTTAAATATGCGCTTGCTGATTTTCGATCGAACTCAAGGGGTTGTCCTTTTTCCATTAATAAAAAATCTCCCATCTGAATTCTTAAATCGCTTTGCTCAAATGGTACCCCCGCACGCCCAGCCGCAGCAGCAATTCTTCCCCAATTTGGATCTCTGCCAAAGATTGCAGATTTCACTAATGACGAGCCTGCAATGGTTTTCGCAATTTGCACGGCTGCTTTTTCATTCACTGCGCCGCTGACTTGCACTTCTATCAAACAAGTTGCACCTTCACCATCGCGTGCGATCGCCTTTGCTAAATGTTGACAAACTGCGGTTAACATTGCTTCCAATTTTTTGGCTTCGGCAGTCATTTCAGTAATCGCTGGGGTGCGCGATTGTCCGTTAGCTAAAGCGATTAAACTATCGTTGGTACTGGTATCCCCATCTACGGTAATTGCATTGAAACTCTTGTCAGCAGCGCGACTGAGCATTTCTTGCCACAATTTAGGCGAAACCGCAGCATCGCAAGTCACAAACGCCAACATTGTCGCCATGTTCGGATGTATCATTCCCGATCCTTTGCTGATTCCGCCGATTCTTACAGGTCGATCGTGTATAGTTGTTTCTAGCGCGATCGATTTTGTAACTAAATCAGTTGTAATTATTGCCTTTGCTGCTGCATCGGAACCAGTTTCCGAAAGTGCTTCCACTAATTTAGGGATACCTGCTTTAAAAGCATCCATCTTCATTCTTTGCCCAATTACCCCAGTTGAAGCCAGCAACACCGACTTTGAAGAAATATTAAGGGCTTGCCCCAACATCATCGCAGTTTCCAGGGCATCCAACCAGCCTCGATCGCCCGTAGAAGCGTTAGCCTGTCCGGCATTGCAGAGAATTGCACGGGCACTGGTAGACGATAACAATCGCTGACGACAATAATCAACACAAGCCGCAGTTACCTGCGACATTGTAAACACACCTGCGGCGATCGCCTCTACATCTGAAACAATCAATGCTAAATCAGCAGCACCCGAAGGCTTCAGCCCAGCAGCAATTCCAGCCGCTTTATATCCTCTAGGTGCTGTCACACCGCCACTTATTTCCCGCCAGTCACTCATTCTTCTTCCCCTGCATTTTTTATCGCCGCAATAGTAGGGGATTATATCAATTATTAGTTAACAGTTAATGGTAACTTATTAGTTATTAATGCGTATTCGGGATTGGGGAGATGGGGAGATGGGGAGATTAAGAGATGGGGGGATGGGGAGATTAAGAGATGGGGGGATGGGGAGTACTTCGACAAGTCTTACAGTGAGCTACGTCGAACTGCTCAGTAACCTTTGGGGAGATGGGGAGTTAGCAGTTATTAATTTAATTACTTAATTACCTTTGACCTTTAACCTTTGACCTTTAACCTTTAACCTTTAACCTTTAAACTTTAACCTTTGACCTGATATCGTATAAATACTCAAAAAAAAGAGAGAGCCACTTAGGTAGCTCTCCGGATCATCAGGGTGCATCTACTTAACATAGTATATCACTATTTGCCCAGGGGGCTTAACCCCTCAGTTAAATTTAGATTAAGTTTTAGTAAAGAAATTGATTGCTTCACAGTATTATTATCTAGAAATAATAAAAAGACAAAAAAAAGAGAGCCACTTGGGTAGCTCTCCGGATCATCAGGGTGCATCTACTTAACACAGTATATCACTATCTGCCCAGGGGGCTAGACCCCTTATTTAGATTTAGATGAAATTTTTACGAAGAAGTAACGATTTAATATGAAAAAATAAAAAAGAGAGCCACTTACATAGCTCTCTAACATCAGGGTGCATCTGATTATCATATTTTACCATTTGTGGCATGAGGGATTATACCCCTTTGTAAAATTTTTTTATTGTAAATATTCTTTTGAAGAATTAAATTAAAAGCCTGGAAAGGGCTATTATACGAATAAAATTAAATTTCCAAAAAAAAACGGAGAGCCACTTGGTAGCTCTCCAGATCATCAGGGTGCATCTACTTAACATAATATAGCATTGAAGGGATGGGGGGTGTCGCCCCTTTATTCATTTTTGATAAAGATTTTGTGAAGAAATTTACGTATAAATACTGTAGGTTATTTTTAATACGCTTTTATTAAGTAAAAATTAGGAAAGTATTGGCGCTAAATCAAGGCTTTGGGAGATTATATATATAAATTTAATGTTCATAGATTCTTCATACGAACCAAAATACACGGAGACGTTGCACTGCAACGTCTCTACATCAATGATTTATTCAAGTAAAGCTTGGAGTTTCTTGTCTACCAACTGATTGGTTAATTTTGGATCGGCGCGTTTTCCAGTCTTTTTGAGAACTTGTCCGACAAAAAAGCCTTTAACATTGGTTTTACCGCTGCGATATTTTTCGACTTCTTTGGGGTTTCCAGCTATAGCTTCATCGATTAAAGGTTCGAGTACGGCTGGATCTGTAATTAGTTTTTCGCCAGCAAAAATATCTTTGGGAGAATCACCTTTGAGTAAATCTGGTAATTTCTCTTTGGCTTTGGCATTACTAATCTCACCTTTGTCAATCAGCTTGACGACATCGGCTAAATTGCTTGGTGTCAAATTAATTTCAGAAATATTCAGCTTTTGTTTGTTGAGATAAGCCGCAATATCGCCCATAATCCAGTTTGCGGCAGTTTTGGAATTTGCTCCCTTCTCGACAACAGCTTCAAAATATTCGGCAGTTGCCCGCTCCTCGGTTAAAACTCGCGCATCGTATGCGGAAAGTCCCAATTCGGTTTCATAATGATGGCGTTTTTTCGCGGGTAAATCTGGTAACTCGCTTTCCCAACTCTTTAATTGCTCTTGTGTTACCTCAATTGGTGCTAAATCGGGTTCGGGAAAATAACGGTAATCGGAAGAGCCTTCCTTAACTCGCATACTAATAGTGCGTTGAGAACCTTCTTCCCAAAGACGAGTTTCTTGAATAATTTTTTCACCCGATTCAACGGCTTCGATTTGACGTTCAATTTCGTGTTCGATCGCTTTTTGAATGGCGCTGAACGAGTTCATATTCTTAATTTCGACTTTTGTGCCAAATTCCTTTTGTCCCACCGGACGAACGGAAATGTTCACATCGCAACGCAGCGAACCTTCTTGCATATTACCGTCGCTGACACCGAGATAGCGGACAATTCGGCGTAATTCTTGAGCGTATTCGGCAGCTTCTTGTCCGGATCGGATATCGGGTTCGGAAACGATTTCGATTAACGGGATACCGGCTCGATTGTAGTCTACCAGAGAATAACTCGATCCACTTAGGCGATCGCTTCCGGCGTGAACTAATTTTCCAGCATCTTCTTCCATATGCAAGCGAGTAATACCAATCCTTTTACGAGTGGGATTACCTTCGCTATCAACTAACTCAATCTCGATAAAACCGTGTTCGGCGATCGGTAAATCGTACTGAGAAATTTGGTAATTTTTTGGTAAATCGGGATAAAAATACTGCTTGCGATCGAACTTACTATATTTAGCAATTTGACAATTAAGAGCCAAACCTGCTTTTACGGCGTATTCTAATACTTTTTCGTTGAGTACCGGCAAAACTCCAGGTAAACCCATGCAAACCGGGTCGATGTTAGTATTAGGATCGGCACCAAATTCTGTAGAGCTATCAGAAAAAATCTTAGTTTTAGTAGCGAGTTGACAATGGGTTTCTAGACCAATTATCGCTTCGTAATCAGTTTTTACAGTCGTAGCAGTCATAAAATTTCTATATTCGAGCAATATTAGCAATCAATAGGTATTGTAGCTGTTTCAAGCCAATAACCGATGGATGTTTACGCTCGTTATTATGGTGAGAATTCCGTCCACTGAGAATTATTATTTAAAATTTGAATTTAAAATTGTACGTCTCGCTAATAATTTTTAATCTAGCTTAAAATATCTTCACACTTAGCCACGCATTCTTCTTCAAATTGAATAGATAATTTTTACCGTTTGACAGATACTTGGAAAACAGTAAACTTTAGGTAGATGCACGGCAAGCTATATAACTGTTATCAAGTGTATAGTTATTAAATACGTACATATTTGATTGAAAAATAGCGAATATATTATTGCAGTTTAATCATACTATAACCAATATTTATTCTACATCATAAGCGTTTTATGGAAAATAAGATGCTGCGATCGCAGGTATTTAAATAATATTTTTAATACCCGAATGCAAAAATCTAACAATAAATTATGCAATCAAAATTATGTCAATCTTATTAATAATTTTAGGAATAGCAATACTAACTTATACGACTTTGGATGTATTGATAACTACTCTAACCGTGGGAGGAGGAGGACCAATTACCAGTAGAGTTTCTAGCGGGATATGGTGGTTAGTATTGCAAATTCATCGTAAAAAATCTAGTCACCGACTATTATCAATTACAGGTTTAGTTCTATTAACCGGAATAGCCTTAGCTTGGTTTATATTAACTTGGATTGGTTGGGCACTGATATTTTGTGCTGAAAATTCAGCTGTCGTTAATGCTTCTTCCAAAATACCGGCAGATATTTGGGAAAGAATTTATTTTGTCGGCTATACGATATCTACTTTAGGAATGGGAGACTATCAAGCTCAAGGAAGAGTTTGGCAAATAGCGACAGCAATATCATCAGTGAGTGGTTTTTTCCTAGTAACTTTAAGTATTGCTTACCTATTACCAATTGTTTCGGCAGCTTCGGAAAAACGCGCTTTTGCTACCTATATTTCTTCATTAGGAGGAACGGCCGACGAAATCTTGATTCGAGCTTGGAATGGTCAAGATTTTGGAGGCTTATCTTCCCATTTAAGCTCTTTGACACCAACTTTAACTGACCAAGGAGAAAAACATTTAGCATATCCAATTTTACATTATTTCCATAGTGTAGAACGAGCTAGGTCTTTACCCTTAAGTCTGATTGCATTAGATGAAGCTTTGACTTTGTTGCAATATGCAATTCCAGATAAATATCAACCTGAGCCTGGGGTTTTAGGTGCTGCAAGGAGAGCTAGCGCGGCTTTTTTGAAAACTCTTAAATCAGCTTATTTAGAACCTGCTTCCTACAATCCCCAACTTCCTTCTTTGGAAATGCTGCGAAGTAAAGGTATTCCCACAGTTAGTGATGATGAATTTTGGGAAAGAATTAAGATTATAACTAAACGTCGAAGATTCCTTTTAGCATTAGCTCAAAATGATGGTTGGACTTGGGATGCTATTTGTTCTAGTTTGACTACTAATAGAGCTAGTAGTTTGGATGATGAGACAATGATTGATGATGTGATGTTGCATTAATTAGGTTAAAGGTTAAAAGACTGATGTTGGATGGAATTGGGAGCGGAATTAATTATGCTTTAGGATTGGATGCTAAAGAATTAAATTTATGGCAGATGGGGTTGAGAGCGGCGGTTATTTATGTTGCTGGATGGATAATGGTAAGGATAGCAGGGGACAGACGTTTTCTTGGTAAATATGCTGCTTTTGATGTTATTTTAAGTATTATTTTTGGTTCTACTTTAAGTCGTACTATTAATGGTTCCGCACCGTTTTTTCCGACTATAGGCGCTGGATTTGTGTTAGTAGGAATGCATTGGTTATTTGCTGGAATATCTTTTCATTTTCCCGCTATAGAACAATTAATTAAAGGTTCATCTCGCGTCTTAATTAGAGATGGTGAAATTAACTATAAAAATATGCAAAAGAGTCACATTAGTGAAAAAGATTTAGAATCATCTTTACGTTCCCAAGCCAAACTTACCGAACCTTCGCAAGTCAAAATTGCGCGTTTGGAAAGTGGTGGTGATATTAGCGTTTTACCTAAAGAGAAACAGCCGCAAATTATTGAAATGAGTGTGGAAGAAGGGGTTAAAACTATTCGGATAGAATTGTAGGCTGTATGACGGTTGCGATACATTATCGGACATAATCAAATAATTTAATTTCACCGTCACGCACCACAGATATTGATAATGGTGATTTTAAATATTTTAATTTATCCACAATGTTAATGTTGGGTTACGACACGATATTATAAATTCTCCGTTTTTTTTTCAAATTTGTTTTCGCGTCTAACCCAACCTACTAGCTTGTAGGTTGGGTTAGTCGTAGGTTGGGTTAGACGCACGAATAATAATGCTTTTTAATCGAAAATTAATCTTGCGTCGTAACCCAACATCTTAATTTATCTAAAATATTAATGTTGAATTACGACACGATATTATCAATTATCGGTATTTTGCAAATTTATTTTCGCGTTTAACCCAACCTACACGGGCTAAATATACAAGAGTATTTTAATCGTCGTTTAATGCGAATTAAAAACATAAATTGTATAAATATTTAATAAAGCTTGCATATCCGTATTGACGTTATCATAATTAATCTCTTATCAAAGAATAAGGGAATTTACTGATGAGTCTTACAAGTAAACTCCTGGCGCGCATTCTCTGATTTTTGACAAAAACTTAAATAAAAATATGAGTTTGAAAATCTTGCATTTACTTGGATTGAGCTTAATTACTAGTAGCACAATCCTCTCAAATTCTGCTGCCTTCTTCTGATTTGAGCAATGTAATTATTGGTGGTGCTGACGACTACCAAAATTCTTAATTATTCATCTTTCGATCGGGTAGAAGAATATCAAACTTTCTTCTATATGTGTTTAGTAAAAAAATATCAAGGTGACTATGCATTTTGCAAAAATAGCTCTCATATCTGCCTACGCTTCAATATTTGTAATCGGTTGTAATAATCCAAAGACAGCAAATGAAGGTAATTTCACCAAAGCAATTAATCAAGTACTACCAAAATCTGGTCATAATTGCTTTGGAGTCGGAGAATTACCTCATATCACAGATAAAAACGAAAATCCTAGAATGTTTGAGAAACTAGTAAAAATAGGTTTGCTTTCAAAGAGCGATAAAAGCGTAAAAACCTCTGGGAATACTCATATATCGACTTATTACAATTTAACCTCAGAAGGTAAAAAAATTCGTAAGATAAAGTTATCACCATTTAGCTTCAACACGATAAATTTATTTTGTATTGGAGATTTGGAAGTTGATAAAATTGTGAATTTTACAGAACCACAAAATGAATCCGGTACTGTGGTATCGGAAGTAAAATACACTTATAAATTAACAAATATTCCTAAATGGGCGCAGGATTCAGAATTACAGAAATTAATACCTTCACTTGTTACTGTTATTCAAATGACTAAGAGACAGAATGAAAGCAAAATAAAATTAATGCTTACTGACAAGGGTTGGGTTAGACGCACGAATAATAATGGTTTTTAATCGAAAATCAAGTTTGTGTCGTAACTCAACATCTTGATTATCGCTATTTTAAATATTTCAATTTATCTACAATGTTAATGTTGGGTTACGACACGATGTTATCAATTATCAGTATTTTTAAAATTCGTTTTCGCGTCTAACCCAACCTACAATACCTCTTTACTTCTTACCTCAGCGTACTCTGCGCTCTAGTAAGGTTTTAATTCCGGAAATGGTGCGTTACGGCATTATTTAAATAGTAATATAGACCGGAAATATATTAAAGCCGTAACACACCCTACAAAACTTTTCTCTGCGCTCTAGTAAGGTTGTATACTCCGGAAATGGTGCGTTACGGCATTATTTAAATAGTAATATAGACCGGAAATATATTAAAGCCGTAACACACCCTACAAAGATTCCGGGTTTACAAACTAACTAATCTACAATTCCAAACACCATTTACGAAAATCATCACCGCGTACTTCAAAATTCGCATATTGGTCAAAACTAGCGCAAGCTGGTGATAGTAAAACTACTAAAGCATCATGCTTTTTAGCTAATTCCCCTGCACGAGCAACAGCTTTTTCCATCGTTCCCATGTCTTCGTAGTTGGAATATCCTTCCTCTTCAAAGCGTTTTGCAAATATTGGTGCTGCATCGCCAATTAATAATACAGAGAAGGCTTTTTCTTTGATTTTATTTATCCAAGGTTTATCGTTTCCAGGTTTCGCAGCACCTCCAGCAATCAAAATTACCGGACTTTTTACCGATGCTAAACCAACTTCGGCAGCATCGTAATTTGTTGCTTTACTATCATTAATAAAGTCAATTCCTTCCCAAGTCCGAATATGTTCTAAACGATGCGGTACTCCAGCAAATTCGCTAATGGCTTGGTGAATTGCTGATTTTTCAATTCCCGCTAACCTTGCTGCTGCGATCGCTAACAGCAGATTTTGCAAATTATGTTCTCCTACCATTCGCAATGCGGAAACCGGCATAATTTTTTGTTCTGACAAAGATGCTATATGTTGCGTTTCTACAACCCAACCATCTTGAATGTAAAAACCTTTACCACCGATTAAATCATCTTTACCTTTAATGCTCGTCCAATAAGCATCTTGCCAATCGGTTTCACCCACTTTTCTTAAGTATGGATCGTCACCGTTGAAAACCTGCATTTGAGAACGTTGCAGTAATTGCGCTTTAATTGTGTAGTAGTTTTCTAAAGTTTTATGACGCGCTAAATGGTCTGGGGTTAAAGTCGTCCAGATCCCGATTGTAGGCGCTATCGAGTCGGAAGATTCGATTTGATAACTGCTGAGTTCGGCGATTATCCAATCTAGGGGAAGATGGGGGGATGGGGGGATGGGGAGATGGGGGGAAGTTTCTTCCTTGTCTACTTGTCCTTGCTCAAGCGCAATCTCAGAAGCAGCGTGACCAATGTTACCGCAAGTGGGTGCGTGTAAACCCGCAGTCTGAAATATTGCACCTACTAAAGATGTAACGGTAGTTTTACCGTTAGTGCCGGTAACTGCTATCCAGGGAATAGAACTTAAATTGCGCCATGCAAATTCCATTTCCCCGATGGTTTCAATTCCTTTTTCCCGCGCTGCGATTAATGGGGGAATATCCCAGGGTACGCCGGGACTAACTACGATTAATTTCGGTAATTCGGTATCGTTTAATTCTAGGGAATACTCTAATTTAACTGTGATTCCCTCGACAGCAAGCTCTTGTTGTTGTTTGAGGAGGCTAGGGGAGGTTTTTGTATCACCAATTTCCACCTCCCAACCTTCTCGATTCAACAATCTCGCCGCAGCAACACCGGATTTTCCCAATCCAATTACATGAGCTTTAGGCATAGACTGTAAGCAGACCCTGGTTAAGCAACTTTATACTAACGTTTATTGACATAATTTACACCATGTTTTGTTGATTTTCACTACAGATTTTTTACAATTGCACCGAAATCCGCTAAAACACGGGCGTGGTTACGTAGTAGCCCTAGTAAATACAGACGATTTCGCTTGATATCCGGATTGTCATCCATTACTAA
Source organism: uncultured cyanobacterium (assembly GCA_963740315.1). Lineage (GTDB taxonomy): Bacteria > Cyanobacteriota > Cyanobacteriia > Cyanobacteriales > Nostocaceae > Rivularia. The sequence continues at coordinate 274,793 of CAVUDP010000001.1, read as the reverse complement.
CACGCTTTCGGGTCCGTCGAAGAATGTACTTACGGTTGGTGCTATTTCTGTTAATCCCGCTATCAGTTGTTGGTAATTTCGCTGTTGTTGTGCTGCTTGGGTTTGCGGTACTAAGCCAACAACGGCGTGATAAAATGATTCTTCGGAGGATTTCTGAAATAAGTCGAGTTGTACTAAGTTGCCCGGATCGAGTTGTTGGGTATCTAAGTCACCTTGCGCTGCTAATCTTGTAGAACGATTTACGGTTTCGTAGATTTTATCTAAGGTGCCGTTGTTGCGAATTTCTTGTAAGAATAAAGCGCGATCGCGAACGTCTAATAAATCCTGCAATGCCCGTTCTGTATACTCTGGGTCGTTTTCTCCCAATACGGCATTAACTAAGTCGTAGTCGATATGCTTTTCTTCTTGTAGTAAGGTGCGGATACGTTGTAAGAAAAAGTCTTCTAGGTCAGCAACTAATTTAGCTTTATCTTTGTTATAGGTATTAGCGAATTCCGTTGCTGTATCTGCGAGTAGCTGCTGTAAATTAATTGCTAAATCGCCATCCCAAGTAATATTAACAATCGCAGTTGCCGCTCTACGTAATGCAAAGGGATCGGAGGAACCCGTAGGAATCATTCCCAAGCCGAAAATACTTACTAAGGTATCAACTCTATCTGCAATAGCAACAACTCTACCCGTAACAGTTTGCGGTAAAATATCATCCGCACCTCTGGGTAAATAATGCTCGAAAATCGCATCGGCTACAGCTTCCGGTTCGTTATTCAAAGCGTATTTTTGACCCATAATTCCCTGCAATTCCGGGAATTCATACACCATTGAACTAACTAAATCGGCTTTACATAATAAAGCTGCTCTTTGAATATGTTCTTGCTGTTGGGGTGCTAAATTTAACTGTTTGGAAATGCGATCGGCAACGCTACAAATGCGATCGACCTTTTGTCGTAAAGAACCCAAATCTTCTTGAAAAGTTACCGTTTCCAACTGCGGTAAAAAGCTTTCTAAAGATTGCTTAATATCGTTTTCGTAAAAATATCTACCGTCGGATAAACGAGCGCGAATTACCCTTTCATTACCTTTAGCAATAATATCGGCTTTTTCTGGATCGCCATTAGAAACCGTAATAAAATGAGGCAGCAACTCTTTACTATCCTCAGCTTTAAATACCGGAAAATACTTTTGATGAGAAACCATTACCGTAGTAATAACTTCTGGTGGTAACTCTAAAAAATCGGGTTCAAAATTACCCACAACTGCCGAGGGATATTCGACTAAATTAACAACTTCCTCTAATAAATCGGGATAAATTTGAGCATAACCACTGTGTTTATTGGCAGCTTCTTGTACCTGTTGAGTAATCGTATTAATTCGGGTTTGAGTATCAGCAACCACGGAAGCTAAATTCAAAGTACTAAGATAATCGGTAGCTTGAGAGATGGTTACATTATCCGGATGTAAAACCCGATGTCCCCTAGAAGTATTACCGCTTTTAACAACTTCCGAATTATTTTCGATTTCAATCGGTAAAACTTTGTCATCCAACAAAGCCACCAGCCAGCGAATCGGACGAGAAAACTTCAAATCCCCATCACTCCAACGCATCAACCGCTTACCTTCTAACTTAAAAATCCAATCGGGAATCACTTCGGCGAGAATATCCGTTGTAGAACGTCCTTTGATACTTTTGTTAACAAAAACAAAATCACCTTTGTCGGTAGGACGAATTTCCAAAGCCGATACATCAACACCCTGCTTCTTAGCGAAACCTTCCGCCGCTTTGGTGGGGCTACCATCTTTAAAAGCAGCCTTTGCGGGGGGTCCCTTTACCTCCTCCTCCCGATCCGCTTGTTGTTGCGGTAAACCCTTAATTAAAACTGCCAACCTGCGGGGAGTACCGTAAATTTCTACCGCATCATTGTCAAGAAAATTTTCTTTTAAAGATTGAGGAATTAGCTGCTTCCATTGCGCGATCGCACCGCTCAAAAAGCTTGCAGGTAACTCTTCCGTTCCGACTTCCAATAAAAAATTAGCCATAGCACACAGTTGATTATTAAGGAATGTCCTTCACAATTTCAACAGTGTACCGTGGGTTTTGGTTTGGTTGGTGGGAATGGGGATAATATATTTTTTTTACGCAGAGGAGTGCCGAGGTTAACGCTGAGGAGAGATAAAGCAAACGCAAACCGTATGACTTACTTTGTTACAAACAACTTTGATTTTTTATTTCTTTATGTTACATGTTTATGCAATTATACTACATAAATAATTAATAGCATGAACGAAGAATTGCGATGGCGAATTACTACTTTTTTCAATTATTGGAGAATAAGATGCACATTCATCCGAAATTTAGACCTGAAAAAGCATAATCATGAAGCTAATATTCTACTTTGGGCACATTTCGATGCTCTTTCGAGTTTATGGGCACAAAACATTGCTAAAAAAGAATATGCTAAAAAAGGCAAACGTATTATATTTGATGCTTTTCTTGCTCGTTACGGTGGTGAGTTATTTCAAATTGTTTCATTACCTGATGTTTGGAACCGAATAGACAATCAAAAAAATAAACAGAAACTTCCTGAAGATGTATGTACATTTTTAAGTAAGATTGGGGAACGTCAAACTCCTACACGTATTAACCAATATCAACTTCGTCAAATTTCGGCTGATTGGAACTTAAAAACTATTATTACCGAGACTTTAAAACAATATCCTGAGACTAATCGTAATGAGCTTGAAGAATGGCTTACTCTATCTCGTTATGGTGCAATTGCATATAAAGAAATGCGTTCTGCCTATATTCATGAGGGAAGAGCCGGAAAAGGTACGCATGGTTTTAAGTTATATGAGTCAGAAAAAAGACCTACTTACCTTAGTGGAATATATAGTACACCTCCTACAATTGGTTTTCAAGTAGAGTTTATGTTGGGTGTGTTGGAGAACTGTATTAATGCATTTGAAGCTAATGCCCTTGAATTGCAACAAGATCCTGCTCCAGAAGATTAATAGAACAAATTAGTTATTTATTAAATATCAAAGATTGTTTGCAGCAAGCTAGATGGGACAATAGTTAAAAATGTTACTATCAGACGGGATAATTAATTCCTTATCCATAATTCCCCAAAATTCCGCTAAAGTTATGATTGTATAGTTACTCCCGGTATCTCAATGGTTGTGGAAAGCGAACTTCTACAAAATATAGGTAAGGTCAAAAACTATCTCGCTTCATTAGACTCCATGCCTTTATTTTTAGAAGCCGATACTTATACACTTTTAAAGCTATTTCCCGATAATTCTATCGACTGTGTAATTACATCCCCACCTTACTGGGGACAAAGAGCTTACGCAAATGGGGGAATTGGGAATGAGTCTACATGGTCCGACTATATTAAAAACCTGCTGGCAATATTTGATGAAATAAAGCGAATATTAAAACCTAGCGGCTCCTTCTGGTTAAATATGGGAGATTCTTATCAGCGTAAATCTTTAGTTGGTATACCTTGGCGAGTTGCTTTGGCAATGACAGATAAGCAAGGCTGGTTTCTTCGTAATAGCGTTATTTGGAATAAAGTAAAAGGCTCACCTGACAATACAAAAGATAAACTCCGAAATATACACGAGCATTTTTTTCACTTTGTAAAATCAAGCCGCTACTTTTATGATGTTGATGCAATTCGCTCGAAACCTAGACAAGCTAAGGTAGTCAATGGTTCTGTAGTTTCTGCAACTGGTGTTTCTGGTGTACGTTATAGACGACAAATTGAATTATCCACAGCACTTGATGATGCTCAAAAGAATAATGCACTCAAGGCTCTTGATGAAATATTAGAAACTGTGCGGGAAGGTAAACTATCTGACTTTCGCATGATTATTTGCAAGCAGCAACGAACAACCCATTCCGACTCGGTAAAAGTTTCTGGACGAGCGCGTGAACTTGCCGAACGTGGCTTCTATTTTCTTAAATATCATCCTAATGGCAGTAAACCCAGCGATGTCTGGGATATTTTACCAGAAGATACTCAAAAGCGAAAACTTCACTTTGCACCTTATCCTGAAGATTTATGTAAAATTCCAATCCTTGCTACCTGTCCTCAATCCGGTGTGATATTAGACCCATTTATGGGAACGGGAACAACAAGTTTAGTTGCTAGTCAACTAAAGCGAAAATCAATTGGAATTGATGTTTCAGGAGAGTACATTACTATTGCTCGTCAAAGGTGCGGTTTACCTTCATGACTAAAGTTGTTGAACTATACGGGAATTCTACAAATCAATCGCTTGCTTGGGATGAGATTATTTCTAACCAGAACTGTCCTTTTCTATCTCGTAAATGTCTTAAAAATCGCAAAAGCGAACCAGATATTACCATTGGTTCATGTACGGTTTCTTATGGTAAACAAGCCCGAAATATTATTATTTGTCCGTTTCGACTTCTCGAACACAGCCAAATCTTTACGGACTGTATTCATTTATTAACACTGCATGAACCAGGTAACGAACTTCGGATTGTTCCTGAAATCTCAGTACCGGGAGGTAGTATCGATTACTGCCTTACTTCTGTGCGATCGGGAAAAGTTATCGACTTTGTTGGTATGGAACTGCAAACTCTCGATACCACTGGTACGGTGTGGCCCGAACGCCAACGTTTTGTTCAGAATCATGGTATTGAAGTGAGAGATGCGGATCTTGCATCGAAAAAGGGATTTGGCATGAATTGGAAGATGACAGCAAAGACAATTTTGATGCAACTTCATCATAAAATTCAAACTTTTGAACATCTTAATAAACATCTTGTTTTGATAGCTCAAGATTGTCTTTTTGAATATATGCAACGAGAATTTTCCTTTGAACATATTCAAGATGCTCGTCTGGGAAATCCCATGCATTTTCATTCCTATGAATTGCTTGCTGAAACTTCCGGTTATCGTATTCAGCTTAAACAAAGGTGGAGTACAGACGCGAATGGAATTGCAATGTGTCTCGGCTTACAGTCAAGTCCAAAAGTAGAATTAGAGGCAATTCTAGGACAAATTGAAGCAAGATTACCGCAAAGCACTTTGTTGTTTTTTGGGCAACCTTTACCTGTTTCTACTGATGAAGACCTTGCTGATGATAGCTAAACGATTAGGATAGCCTTCTTGCTCGCATCCTTGGGGGTTTTGCTGTGGTCATTCTTCTACTATCACTATTCCCTTACCGGGTAAATGCTTAACGGGTAAACCTTCATCTATTTCTCCAGGTTGCCAGTCATATGGTTCGTAACTACCTAGATTAGATAAATCTGCTTCCAACCAGTTTTTATCTTCTTCTAGTAACTGTTCGCTAGCTACAGATGATAATTCATTATTATTACTTTTACGCCATTCCAAAAAAGTAACATACTCTAGAACTTGCTCAAGTGCTGTTTTAGGTAGGTTTTCTAGCTTCTCATTAATCTGTTCTTTAATAAAATCCATATTAGGTTATTTCTACAGCTTGATTTGATCATACGATAACTAGCTTACTCAAGAGTGCAAACGCATTTAATTTTGGAAGCGAAAGGCGAAGGAATATGCTTAGATATCTGATAATTAGCCTTCATTACCTACAATGTCCCTTGTTTTACCTTGTCTAATTTTGTCTTCAAATAAGCTTTGATGTTATTAAGTTGCTCAATCTTCTCATTTACTTGTTCAATTTTGCTTTGCATAATGTCAATCTTCTCGTCTTGAGAATTTATTTCAAGGCTATTTAGAAATTATTATTTCAGAAGTAAATGTATTTTAGATTACAAGTAGTCCTAAAAATACGTAGCAGATAATACACGGCATTAAGATTAACCGTATATTTATGTAAATTAAATTTAAATTGATATTTTAATAAATTGTACTTCAACTCGCTTCACACAAGGATTTAACGGTTAATTATTTGTAGTCGATCGCGGAATGATTGTGATTCACCTGCATAATCCATTTAGAAAATATCCATAGTTACTTATAGATACCTACGAAATTTTGCAGCCAATCAAATAACTGGTTTTGCTAAAGCTAGTCAAAAATTTAGGTCAGGATGTAAGGATTGTTAATCCTTATAAACAAACAAGTTACTGGTATACCGCCAGTTACTCAATTGCTCTGACTAAATTCAAATGTTTGGTAATGGATGCTATTTACTAATTAAGTTTCCTCGTTTCGATGAGAATAACTTTTTAGAATTGGCAGTCATCTTTATAATCTAAATCTTGATGGAGTTATCAGTGGAAAATCTAAAAATTGAATTTAGTAACATCAATCTTCCCGATACTGTTGAAATGGGAGATCGAGGTCATGTTGAGGTAACTATCACTAATGAAAGTGATGAAATAGTTACAGGTGCAAAAGATATTAGGCTCTATGTATCTGCGGATAAAGTGATTAACCAAAGATTGTTGCCCGATACCAATCAACTAGTTAATGATGGGCTATTGACTAACCAAGAGGTGACATTACAAGATTTGCAGCCTGGTGAATCTCAAACCTTTACCCTTGGATATGACAATAATACTTCCTATGTAATGCCCGGTGCTTACTTTCTAATTGCCCAACTTGACGCACTAAATGACTCGGATTCGGATACATCCACAAACCCGACGGTTTCTGAGTTGGTTTCTATCCCAGGTACTGATGTAATTATTGATTGGAACGCGATCGCATCGAATGCAGCCGCGACTCAATATAAATACGACTCATTTCTAAATGTTGGCGCGGCACCTCCAGAAACAACTCGTGCGGCAGCAATGTTACACGCAGCTATTTACGATGCTGTAAATGGAATTAAGGGAGGATACGAGCCTTATGCTGTAGATATAGAGGCACCTGAAAATGCTTCTGCTGAAGCCGCAGTTGTCGGGGCTGGTTATACCGTACTAAGTGAACTTTTCCCCGAACAAATAGACATATTTGATTTGCAAAAGGAGAAGTCTCTTGACGAAATTAGCGATGGTATATCTGAAGATTATGGCTATGCCTACGGTAAAGCTGTTGCCAGAGAATTATTAGCTTTGCGAGAAGATGAACTTGATGTTGACGATCCAGACAATTACTATCCTTTCAATCCTCCACAGACAGAGACAGTTTGGGAACCTGGTGAAGACGGGATTGCAGTTGGTGCGGGATATGGTAACGATGCACAAACCTGGGCTATTTCCAGCTCTGACGAATATCTTCCAGATGGTCCCCCACCATTTGGTAGCGACGAATATGCCAGACAACTCGAAGAAGTTCGAGTTTTAGGCGGAAAGAAAGACACTGAGTTAACTGAGATTATCCGTACTCCGGAACAATCGGAGATTGCTGAATTTTGGCTCAATGACCGGGGAGACTCTTACAAACCGGGCAAGCACTGGAATCACATTGCAGAACAAATTGCTGTAAGGGAAGGCAATAGTCTCGAAGAAAACGCTCGATTGTTTGTGCAATTAAACACTGCTGTAGCTGATGCGGTTATCGTTGCATGGGATGCTAAATATACCTATCTTGACCCAAGACCTGTAACTGATATTACCGGACTTTATGCTATTGACGGTCGCGAGGATACGGTTGTAGATCCAGAGTGGGAGTCATTTGTCGAGACACCTCCTTTTCCTGACTACATTTCAGGGCACGCTACCATCGGAGGTGCTGCGGCTCCTGTCTTAGCAAGTTTCTACGGTGAAGATTTTGAGTTTCCGGCTGTTTCGCCAGATTTACCCGGTATAGTTCGTTTTTACGACAGCTTCCAAGATGCAGCGATTGAAAATGCCGAGAGTCGTGTTTTTGGTGGCGTGCATACTTTTGATTCAGGAGTTGGAGAAGCACTTCCAACGGGTAATGCTATCGGTGATTTTGTTGTAGATAACATTGCTCAACCAATTGTAGAACCTACCAATTCAATTTTCTAATTGAAAACAATGGATCCGATCGGTTAGAGGATGTTTTGCCAGTCTTCTTGTCGGTACCAAAACGTTCTAGATTCCTATTCCCCCCCAATAATACGGGGGGTTAGGGGGGATCGATAAGTGGCTAAAATCACAGTTAACCACTTTTCAAACAATCTCTTAGGTTAAGCGCTTTTTTAATAATAGTTTTAACTAGAAATTTGATTAGAGCAACCGAATCTAGTAGTCTATTGCATTAATTATGATAGGTTTGTAGTTGGGAATGCGCGTCCTCAAGCCCATTGATATGAGGGATATTGCCCTTACTACAAACCTTTTTACCCTTCAGAACTATCCAGAAAACTGAGATAGAAAAGCCTGTTTAAATTCAATTTTTACAATAAAAAAAAATCAGCAGCACCCGTAAAATTCGAGTCTGCCGATAAAATAGTGTGTGAAGTGTTAAAGCAATAAAAAAAATAAAGCTTACATATAAAAGTACATATAAAACTAACTTTCAAACTTAAGCACTCTGCAAACTAGCGTAACCAAAAGTAGCATTGAATTCTTCGCACCAAATTCCTACAGATTTATAATTAGCAAGGTTTACGTTGTTAGGAATTGCGTAGCGCTGTTTTCCTTTAAAGCTTTTAATTCGAGCCAGTGTAATGTAGTTTCCTTCTTTGACGTTGAGGGGAATGCTGCTATTTTTATGTAAAATAATTTTGACATCGGGACCATTACCAGTACTAAATGCTTTATCAAACTCTAGGTAACGCTTACCGTTGATGCTGACAATATTAGCTTTACCGCTAGTTGCTTTCTCTGCTTTTACAAAGTTACCGGATGCAATTAGTGAGTTGGATTTTGCTGCAACTCGGATACCTTGTGCTGCACTTTGAGCTTGGGCTGGCTGTACGTTAATTGCTAATTCACCAACGCTGCCGAATAATACGATAGATGCGATTCCGAAACCAGCTAATTTGTTGAATTTCATTTGTCGTTACCTCTTGTTTAAATCGTTGTTTCTCTGTCCTTAATTACTAATATGAAGGATGATGCTGAGGAACTAATGATTGCAAACTGAGGAAACAATAAGAGTTATCTGAGAAAACTGAGAAGGGGGAATCAATGACAAACTATATATATATTGCAACCAGCTTAGACGGATTTATCGCTACTAACTCCTAACTTCCAACTCTCCACCTCTGACTCGATTGCAATTCCCGTTATCTTCGTTATTCTTTAAATTATCATTACCGTTGTTATTACCGTTGTTATTACCGTTGCCGTTCAAGTTGTCGCTGAAATTTACGTTTATATAAAAATTAAAGCTAATTAAGCTACCTTTTTTACCGCTAAATAAATAGCCTAATATTAGCCCTAAAATTAAAGATAATAAAATCATATTATCTTGCTCAAAGGATGATAAATATAGAGTATTGGACAAGTGAGCTTTATTTTATTGATTTATTTATTCACAAACTGTCCAAGACAATCCAAAACAAATGCATCCGTTGTAAAAATTGCTATATCCTTGACAAATATTAACAAAACACAATATATCTGAAACAGGGCACAATAGAGATATATAAGAGCATTCAATGCCCGTGTAAAATGAGTTACTGCCTTAATCCAAATTGTCCAAATCCGCAAAATACGAATAGTGAAAAGTTTTGCTTGAGTTGTGGTTACAAGTTACTGCTCAAGGAACGTTATCGTGCGATGAAACCTATAGGGCAAGGTGGTTTTAGCAGGACTTTTTTGGCTAGAGATGAAGATAAACCGTCTCTACCTCTTTGTGTAATTAAGCAGTTTTATCCCCAGGCTCAGGGTACTGGAACTTTAGCTAAGGCGATAGAATTATTTAATCATGAAGCGATGCGTTTGGAAGAATTGGGCAAGCATCGACAAATACCCGAACTTTTAGCGTATTTTACTCAAAACGATCGCCAGTATTTGATCCAAGAATTTATCGATGGGTTGAATTTAGCGCAGGAATTGCAGCAAAACGGGGTTTACAGCGAAACTCAAATTCAGCAGTTGCTACATGAATTGTTGAGAATCTTGCAATTTTGCCATCAAAAACAAGTTATTCACCGCGATATCAAACCCGAAAATATTATTCGTCGTCAAAATCCTCCCAAAACCAGGGGACAAATTGTATTGGTGGATTTTGGTGCTTCCAAAGTTGTGACTCAAACTTCAATGCATCAAACGGGTACGAGTATTGGTAGCCCCGAATATGTTGCACCAGAGCAGATGAGAGGTAGGGCGCTTTTTGCCAGCGATATTTACAGCTTGGGAGTTACCTGCATTCATTTATTAACAGCGCGATCGCCATTTGATTTGTACGATATTAATAATGATGTTTGGCTGTGGCGAGATTATCTGCAAGCTAGTATCGATCGCGATTTGAGCCGAATTTTGGATAAAATGTTGGCGACAACCCCCGCACGTCGCTATCAAACTGTGGATGAGGTGTTGAAAGATGTGAATTCTTTACCTACTTTAATTGCCCAAACTGGAAATGCTGTAAAACCAGTTCCAACGCCATCAAAACCAGTTCCACCGACTATTGTTTCATCGTCTCCGAGTCAAATAGATGATGAATTGGAGCAGGTGAAAACTATGTTCACGAAAGGTAAAAAATCTCCAAATTCAAACTCTAATTCATCTTCTCATACGCAATCAGCGAAGAATAGCAAAATAGATGATGAGTTGGAAGAATTAAAAAAGAAATATAATCAAGAATAATTCTTAGAGGATGCGCGGGAAAGTTAAGAACTTTAATTGTTACCTCTCTCCTACAAGGAAAGAAGCTTAAAATCCCCATTCCCTGCTCCGGGAAGGGCGGTAGGGGGGTTAGGTTTTATAACTACATTTAGAAATTCCAGCTATAAGATTTTCTTCAGTAATTACCGCAAAATATAAAGTTTCAGTATTGTTTCGGTAATCTCTTGAGAATTGCTTGGTTAGCATGAGTAGATAATTTTAGAAGTTATTGAAATTGTTAATAGGATGAAGTACGCGAAATTATTGTCTTTAAGCTTAGTATTATTTACATTAGTCGGATGTAATAAACCTCCTGTAACGAGCGAGATAGATAATACAATAGTAGAAGCAAATACACCCCAAGAAGAAAATTCTGCTCCTCAAATCGCTGCAAACGATTGAGATTCACAAGTATCTCAAACAAAAAAATCTTCACCTAAAAAAGTAGAAAGAATAGAAGCACCAACTCCATCTCAACGAAAGAATTCTGACTCTAAAAAAGTAGAAAAAATAGAAGCTCCAACTCCAACACAGAATTCTTCTAGCCAATACGGAACTTTAGAAGAAGTACGCAAAAAAATAGGTAATGGACGAATTATCGGCTCGGCAACCTGCGATGGTGACGGATTAGAAAATGATGTTCGCGTTGATTACGATGGTGATGGGATGCCAGATGAATGCGTAACTGCCAATCTCAAAATAGATCCTGTAGTTGACGAGACATCTCTTGAAACCGTTACTAATATGTTGAATTATTTTGATAAAGGCTGCCAAACGACTTCAAAAAAACTGGAATATTACAGTTATTATATTTGCAAAAAAGATGGTCAAATTGTAAGAGCTATTAAATCTGAAAATGGATCTGTGAGTTCGGCTTGGTATTGGTTTCATAATAACAAACCAGTTGCAATTCAAAGAGTTGATAGCAACTATAATAACGGTCTTTTTGTTTATTATCCAGATGGTTATCTCAGTTCAATATTTGTTACTTTTGGTGATGAAGGTAATCAGTCCAAAAAAATAAAAAATTTCAGCAACAAGCAACTTCAAGAAGCTGACAGTTTGATTAATGGTTATAGCGAAATATTTCAAGTTTTTGGTGTTAACTAATTACTCGCATAAATAAACGATAACGGTAAATAAATTTGTAAATTATTAGAATTATTAATAGCATGAAATACGCAAAAGTTTTGACTTTAGGTTTGGTAGCGTTTGCACTATTGGGGTGTAATCAAACTCCTGCTGCTAATAACAACGACAATCTAATCGAATCAATTCAATCTCAACAACAAGATTCCGATCCCCTCAGCGGAGAAACTATCGATAAGCCAAGTGTGCCAAGTAACCCTGACTCCAATATCGTAGCGAAAAAAAAGGATAAAAAAACTCAAACTGGCAATCAAATTGGATCGAGATTTGACTGTAATGGTGATGGGAAAGCTAATGGTGCGCGTATAGATTACAATGGCGATCGCATACCTGATGAATGTATCGAACAAGATGAAAAAGCTAAGTCGGTTATTGATGAAACTTCTTATCAAACCGTATTAAATTCTTTAGAATCTATTACCAAAGGTTGTACAAAAACCGAGAAAAATGAGGGAGTTCTCAATTACTCAATTTGTAAAAAAGCAGGTGAAATTGTAAGTGCTAGCGAATATCACTCTGAAGCTGGTGCTGGTTTAAGCTTTTGGTTCAATAACAGTAAAGTTGTAGCAGTTCAAAGACCTCATAGTGAAGAACTTTTCCTGTATGATAATAACGGTAAGCTTAAGTCAAAATTTATTTACCCTAGAAAAGTTAGAAATATTAGCAATCAAGACCGTGAGGATGCTAAATATTTGTACAATGGCTACGATCGAATATTTGCAGCTTTTAATAACAACTCCAGTGCAAAAGCATCTTCCTCTCAAAGCGGAATCATTGATGAAACTTCCTTCCAAACCGTATCAAAATCCTTAGATGCTATAACCAAAGGTTGTACAAAAACTAAGAAAACCGAAAAATATACCGATTATGAAATTTGTAAAAAAGGCGATAGGGTTGTAAGTGCTAGCGAATATGCAACTGAAGCAGATGCTGGCTTAGCCTATTGGTTTTCTCCTGATGGTAGGGTTGTTGCAGCTCGATACTTAGCTAGCGGGGATCTTTATATTTTTGACAGCAGTGGTAAGGTGAGTTCAAAAATTGAAGTTTATGAGTCAAAGAAAATAAACAATATCTCTGCTGAGGAACAAAAACGAGTTGAAGAAAACTTGTACTTTAATTATAAGGACATTTTAAAAGTTTTTAATTTGTAAATTCACATCTTGCACCAATGGCAATTAACCGATCGTTTCCGCCTTGGAATCAATTCCCAGACATCCACAACAAAGTATGAGAAATCAGACTGAGTCAGGCTTTTAGTACATTGAAAACGTACTTTATTAAAGCTTAGAATAAACTATTGCGCGAATCACATTTAGCTTTTGTTTTTCTTCCTTAGTCTGTAGAGATATGGCTTTATTCGCATCAGCTAAAGCCTTTTGATATTCTCCTACTTGCGAATAACCCTTCAGACGATTAGCATAAATAGATGCTCCCGTTAGGTTTGAGACGAATCGCTTTGCTGTAATTTGCGATCGCGCTTGGGATACACACTACAATAATTAAATATTATAAAGTCAAGATTATATAGCTGCTGAAAAAAATCATAATTTATTGGAGAATAAAGTTTATCGAGCCTTGTTGACATTTATCCCGCGTCAATAAAAAGATTAAATCGTTGTATGAGTAAACCTAGAAAATCACTTTTCCGGAAAATTCAAGAGAATTGGGGCTTTGGAAACAAATGGTTTTTAGATACGCCCCAAAGAGCGCTTTTATTAGCTTATGAAGCAGCTTTGAGAATTCGAGATATTGAAGACAAACATTTTAATGGTAGAAAAATATCGGACGAATCTACCGAATATACTCTAAAAGTACTATCTTATTGGGAATCATTGCTAGAAAAAAACCTGAAGATAATCAACTTGAGGTTAGCAGAATTTCAGCAAACTCGTTCTGTATTAAATATATCCGATAAAACATTTTTAGATAGATTAAAATTTATCGATGAGGTGACAGCAAGATATGCAGTTGAGAAACAGTTTCCCTCGCGTAGAAATCAGCAAGTAAATAGCACATCCGATCGCGCCGATGTAGATCAAATGAAAGTTAAACCTGTCTCCGAAAAAACAGGTTTATTTCCCGGCTCTATTACTAGAAGTTTGCAAAAAGTTTTTCAAGAATTATCTCCAGGAGCAGAACAAAAAGCAGTTAGAGATTTTCGGATTTCCAGCAAAAGAACAAGAATTGCCTTAAAATTTTTAGCGACTTTAATAATAGTACCTTTTCTAAGTTACTTGCTATTAACACAACTATTAATCTATCCAATAGTAGACAACATTAGAAACGATGCTGTTGTCGATACTTTTATAAATAGTCATATTGAAGAAGAAGTATTACATGAATTTAAGCTTTATCAAGAAGAATTGAGATTGCAGCAATTTATTCTTCAAGCTCCATCGCTATCATCAGAAGAAATACAGCAAAAGCAGAAACAAAGAGCAATAGAAATAGCAGAAAAATTTCATCACCGAAACAACAGCGCGATCGGTAACGTATTTGCCGATTTTATATCGTTATTTGTATTTGCATTTATAGTTGTTAACAGCAAAAGAGAAATAGCAATACTTCAATCATTTCTTGATGATATAGCATACGGACTCAGCGATAGTGCCAAAGCGTTTCTAATTATTTTATTAACAGATATGTTCGTCGGTTTCCATTCACCCGAAGGTTGGGAAGTGCTTCTCGCAGGATTTGCCGAACATTTAGGTATTCCACCCGCTAGATACATAATATTTATATTTATCGCCACAGTCCCCGTGATCTTAGATACTATCTGTAAATACTGGATATTTCGTTATTTAAGTCGCATTTCGCCATCCGCATTGGCTACGCTTAAGGAGATGAATGAATCGTGAGAAGGAGAGGGGGAGATGGGGGAGATGGGGAGATGGGGGGATGGGGGGATGGGGAGAAAATAACTCCTAACTCTTAACTCCTAACTCCTAACTACTAACTCCTAACTCCTAACTCCTAACTCCTAACTTTCCTAACTGACGATCTCAAACCCCTGCACTCCTTCCGCTTGGGAATATTCGACTTGCACATCTTTGACAATAGCAGCAGTTGGTCCGCGATCGCACCAGCGAATCATCTCTTCTACTACTTCTGTCGCACCTTCAAATACAGCTTCTACACGATTATCGGGAAGATTTCGCACCCATCCGTTTAAACCTAACTTTTTGGCTGCATTCATTGTGGAGTAACGATAACCAACACCTTGAACTTTACCGGATATAAATGCGTGAGCGCGGGTTTGTTTTGGTAAATTAGGATTTGACATGATTTTTTATTTGTTTTGCTCTATTAAATGGTAATTAATAGGTTAACTTCACCCCAACCTATTGCTCCCCTCTCCTTGCCAAGGCTACGGTGTACACAGAAGTACTCACCTATAGGTTTCAGTAATTTTATCCGCGTTAAACCGTCATTGCGAGGAGGAACGACGAAGCAATCACCCGGAGAGTGCGGTTCATCACAGCACTTTGCGATTGCTTCGCTCCGCTCGCAATGACAGGACTTTGAGAGATTTAGCTCATAGTTCAAAACCTAGTTCCAGGTAGGATTTTAAGACCTGTGTGTACACGCTAGCCTTGTTAAGGAGAGGGGAAGGGGTGAGGTTTTCTACTTTATTCAATACACAAGCAATTTAAAATAGGAATTTTTCAACTCAAGAATTATAAACTTACAATATCTAATCTAAAATCCAAAATCCACAATCTAAAATGGAATTACCTCCACTCACTACCGATACAATTTGGGCAATTCTTAAAGAAGAAATTGATGATACTACTGTTCTCAATTTAGTATGGCATTATCTGGGTTATCGCTACGACGATACTACGGGTAAATGGGATGCAAGCGATGTATCCGAAGAATGGCGTGTAGAATATCCTGAACCTCCAGATTTTATCGCCAATCGTCCGCCAACGGTTAAGTTAACTCGTTCTATTCCCAAGGAAAATAAACAAATCGCTAAAGAATTTTTGGGTTTCACTGGTTACAAAATCGGCGAATTTGGTCCTCGGCAAACACGTAGGGCAACGGCTGCAAATTGGCTACTAAGCTATATGAGAATTAATGGAATGTGTTAAAAATTTAACTGCAAAACATTAAATTAATATATCCTGTAATCTTTGAGCGGGATAAAAGTAGGAGTTAGGAATTAGTAAAAATTATCTCCCCTCTTATACCCTTTTGGCATTTCAGAGAATCCCGCACCCAAATTTGATAACCACCAATTTCGGTGTGTTGTTTAAAGTTACGATTTTTTAGCACTATTTCTAATTCTTGTTGCCATTCGAGGTTGGGAGCGGTGACAACTGTACCAATACACCATTTGTCAATTAAGTTTAGAAAACGTGCTTTTATCCTGTGAGAAATTCTAATTCCTGATATATAGCGAACCGCATCAATTCTACGTGAAACTTCAGTAAGTCCAAAGTCATTTTGTAAGAGGCTCATATACATATTCCTGACTGAAACAACAGGTGCATGATTGGATATCAACGGTATCCATGTAGATATAGCTTCTGCTGCTAAGATGATTGTCTGAGGTGGAGTTATCCTATTAGCTTCACGAGCAATTGCATACTCAACTGATGGCACTTTAATAGTTGGAAATTTAACGATCGTTCCATTGTCTTGACGTAAGGTGTTTATGGGTAAAAGTGTCACGATCGTCAACGATAAAGCAATTAGAAACCCTTGCCGTTGCAACTTGGGAATAATTAATTTGATTATTGGTTGGAGTACTCCTACAAAAAGAATTGCGAACATAGTGGGAATGGGTACCGCCCAAAATATTCGCCAATAAGTTTCACTTGAAGTTAGATACTTAGTAATAAATCCAACCCTCCAAGGATTTATTAATACTAGAAAAAAGCCTAATGGAATCACTAACAAATAGATCCGAACCTTTGGAATTGAAACTGTCCACGCACACAGAAAAGCCAACATTAATAAATAAAAAATAGGTTGAGTTCCTAAAACTTGATGAAGCGCCCCCTCAGCAATGCTTACCTCCGAAGTAGTAGAAACGAGTCCCGAAGAAGTAGGATTCAGGCTGACTTGAGACATCATGCTTTGGCGCAATAACAGCCCTACCGCAATCAAATAGATAGAAGAAAACAAACCCAATATGATTCGCTTGGTAGATTTGAATGTTGCCTGCCAGGTTCCTCCTAATGCCAGGATGACACTAAAAGGCGCAACAAATAAAGCCGAAGAAGTTATACCCAATGCAGCAATCTGGCTGGCGCATAAAAGTAGCCAATCAGTTACTTTCCCCTTAGAACCAAAATTCCATGCATATCTAAATATCAAAGGAACCATCAGCGTTACCAAGATTGCCTTTCCCTGATATAATCTCACCAAAGAAAAATTGCCGTAGCTTCGGTGTACGTCCCCTAAAAGCACAAGTAAAATCAGAACAGTTACAAGTGCCCGCAGCCAGTATTTAGGAACTAGCAAACGTAGCAGACAAGCTTGTGCCAAGACAAACAGGACGGCGAAAACAGGTGGAAAAACTACATGGGCAATGAAAATTGGAGATAAACCCGTTAATTTCGCTGCTAAAGCCCAAAAAACCTCTAAACTATGCAATTTATAGATAGGTAGTATTAATGGCATATCTGCAAAACCGTGCATTGTATCTTGCCCCAACATCGGAATATTAGGAGCATCGAGCAAAGCAACAGGAATGCTCAGAAAAAAAGCATCATCAGCATCAGAGCGGTGAGCAATCATGGTGATTACAGCTGCAATCAAGCACAATCCAACTACAGCAGCATTATGTAGTTTTGAATTAATTGCAGAAATAGAAGTAACTGGGAAGGCGATAAAACCATGATGAAAGTAGGCAACTATAAGGTAAGCGATCGCAAGTCCCCAAAATAAAATGTATTGTTGGCTGATGGCATAAACTGCGATGATAATTGCCCCACATATCAACCAAGCCCAGGCAATTCGGGTATGAGATAAGCGATCAAAAATAAATTCTTTACTTTGAGTTAAATTAACAGCCTTTGCTTCTTGCTTGCGATTTTTGTTAAATTTCCATAACAAAAACACTGAAACAGCGCTAAGCGTGAGAATTAAAGGAAATAAATCAAGTAAAAAGGCGAAGCTTTTATCGTTCAAGATGCAAACATTTGTGAAGATCGTCCAGATTGCAGCGAAGAGAATAAATGCAGATAGAATTCCTTCAACGAATTGCCAGAAGAAAATATATTTGATATTAATCATGTTGAATTGCTGTTAAATTCCTATTTTTGAAATTTTTTTTCTCAAGTTAGATACTTTCGGTAAGATTACCGTAATGGGAATTATAAATAAAATGTCGATGTTTTTGAAATCTAAAACCCCCTTCCGCGAATAAATCCCAATTTAAAATCTAAAATTGCCTTAGTCTCTTTTTCAAGAAGCGACAAACTACATAATCCAAAATCCAAAATCCAAAATCGAATGACTGAATCAGGAAGCTACAAAAATACAGTAAATTTACCCAAGACTAAGTTTGATATGCGGGCAAACGCTACCAAGCGCGAACCCGAAATCCAAAAGTTTTGGGCTGAAAATGAAGTTTACCAACGCCTTTCTCAAGAGAACCCTGGCGAATTATTTATCCTGCATGACGGACCGCCTTACGCAAATGGCTCGCTACATATTGGTCACGCTTTAAACAAAATTCTTAAAGATATTATTAATCGCTACAAGATATTACAAGGTCGTAAAATTAATTATGTCCCCGGTTGGGACTGTCACGGTTTGCCGATTGAATTGAAGGTGTTGCAAGCCATGAAGTCTTCGGAAAGGCAGGAATTAACGCCTTTGAAGTTGCGACACAAGGCGAAGGAGTTTGCTTTAGAAGCCGTCAACGAGCAGCGGGAAAGTTTTAAGAGATATGGCGTTTGGGGTGATTGGGAGCATCCTTATTTAACTTCCAATCCGCAATACGAAGCCGAACAAATTGCTGTTTTCGGCGATATGTTTTTGAAAGGTTACATCTATCGCGGTTTAAAACCCGTGCATTGGAGTCCCAGTTCCCAAACTGCTTTAGCGGAAGCTGAGTTGGAATACCCCGAAGGACATACTTCACCCAGTATCTACGCTGCTTTCCCGATGACGAATTTAGCGGATGCAGCAAAAGATAATTTATCAGAGTTTTTACCCAATTTGGGTGTAGCAATTTGGACTACAACACCTTGGACTATTCCCGGTAATTTAGCCGTAGCTGTGAATCCTGAGCTTAATTATGCAGTGGTGGAAGTTGAGAATTTATCCGCTGTAGACTTTAAATATCTGATTGTTGCTGCGGATTTAGCAGAGCGACTATCGGAAACATTTGGCGCAAAACTAACTGTCAAAGCCACCTTAAAAGGTAAAGATTTAGAAAATTCTACTTACCGTCATCCGTTATTTGACAGAGAATCTCCGGTAATAATCGGCGGCGATTACATCACAACTGAATCCGGTACGGGTTTGGTACATACCGCACCCGGTCACGGTCAAGAAGATTACATTGTCGGACAGCGCTATAATTTACCGATTCTGGCTCCGGTAGATGGAAACGGTAAGTTTACCGAGGAAGCCGGGAAGTTTGTAGGCTTAAAAGTTGTCGGTACAAATAACCAAATTAGTGAAGGCAATCAAGCAATTATCGACGCTTTGACGGAAGCCAAATCATTAATAAAACACGAACCCTACGCGCATAAATATCCTTACGATTGGCGTACTAAAAAGCCGACAATTTTTAGAGCTACCGAGCAATGGTTTGCTTCTGTAGAGAAATTCCGCGAAACAGCATTAGAGCAAATCAAATCCGTGCAGTGGATTCCCGCACAAGGGCAAAACCGCATCACGCCGATGGTTGCAGATCGAAACGATTGGTGTATTTCTCGTCAGCGCAGTTGGGGTGTACCAATTCCGGTATTTTACGACGAAGAAAACAACGAGGTGGTATTGAATGAAGAAATCATCAAACACGTGCAAGCCATTATTGCCGAAAAAGGAACTGATGCTTGGTGGGAATTGTCGGTAGAAGATTTAATGCCGGAAAAATACCGTAATGACGGCAGAAAATACCGTAAAGGTACGGATACAATGGATGTATGGTTTGATTCCGGTTCTTCCTGGGCATCCGTAGTCGAGCAGCGTCCAGAATTGCGCTATCCCGCAGATATGTATTTGGAAGGTTCCGATCAGCACCGGGGTTGGTTCCAATCAAGCTTACTTACCAGCGTTGCAGTTAACGGTGTCGCACCTTATAAAATCGTGTTGACTCACGGTTACACTTTAGACGAGAAAGGTTACAAGCAAAGTAAGTCTTTAGGTAACGTAATTGACCCCAGAATAGTCATTGAAGGCGGAAAAAATCAGAAGCAAGAACCCGCTTACGGTGCCGATGTATTGCGGTTGTGGGTGTCTTCGGTAGATTACACCAACGACGTAGGCATTGGTAAAAATACCTTGAAGCAAATCATGGATATCCGCAACAAGATTCGCAACACCACGCGCTTCTTGCTAGGTAACTTGCATGATTTTAATCCCGTGGATGACGTAATGGCTTACAAGGATTTAGCCGAAATTGACAAATATATGCTGCATCGGATGACAGAAGTGTTTTCCGAAATTACCAATGCATACGAAACATTTCAATTTTCCCGCTTCTTCCAAGCCGTACAAAACTTCTGCATCGTCGATTTATCCAACTTTTATTTAGATGCGGGCAAAGATAGATTATATATCAGTAGTGTTGATGGCGATCGCCGTCGTAGCTGTCAAACGGTGATGCAAATCGCGCTGGAGAATTTAACGAAAGCGATCGCACCCGTATTGTGTCACATGGCAGAAGACATTTGGCAATTTATCCCCTACGAAACTTCCCACAAATCGGTATTTGAAGCCGGTTGGTTGCAGTTAGAAGATAAATGGAAAAATCCCGAATTAGTCAAATTATGGGAAAAAATCCGTCAAATCCGCAACGATGTTAATAAAGTATTAGAAGAAGCCAGAATCGACAAAATGATTGGTTCCTCCTTAGAAGCGAAAGTTTTGCTTTACATCAAAGACGAAGAATTGCGAAATGCAGTCAAATCTTTGAACGATAGTAATAACGGTGCAGACGAACTTCGCTACTTATTCCTAACATCTCAAGGAGAAATTTTAGATAATCCCGGAGTCGAATGTAAGCACAAATTGCAGACAGATAACTGGGAAATTGGAGTCGTAAAAGCAGATGGGGAGAAGTGCGATCGATGCTGGAATTACTCTACAAAAGTTGGAGAATTTAAAGAGCATCCCTTGTTGTGCGAAAGATGCGTTAGTGCATTAGCCGGAGAATTCTAAAACACACAGTCACCAATGTAGAGACGTAGCACTGCTACGTCTCCCCGTGTTTGGGGTTGTACCAACAACTTCGTCAAAAAACATCATTTCAACAAAACACCCAAAAATAACAAATATTGTAGGTTGGGTTGAGGAACATAACCCAACAAACGGTTGATAATGTTGGGTTTCACTTCGTTCAACCCAACCTACCACTTTATTGGAGCATCTTACGTTTCCATCCCCGTTGAGGGGAATAGGTTTGGAAAGTCTGGCAGTATTCTTTTCTCAAATGTAACTACTGTTGTTTCCATCCCCGTTGAGGGGAATAGGTTTGGAAAGAAAATTTTGTAATTTAGGAATTTGAACAATGTCTAAAGTTTCCATCCCCGTTGAGGGGAATAGGTTTGGAAAGGATCCGCTAATTTCTTATATTAGAAAGGATAATGGTTTCCATCCCCGTTGAGGGGAATAGGTTTGGAAAGAAATTGGAGAAAAATTTAAAGTAGCGGTTTTTAGAGAAAGTTTCCATCCCCGTTGAGGGGAATAGGTTTGGAAAGGAAGCTGGAGAAAATTGGATTGGAAAGTATGAATTTGTTTCCATCCCCGTTGAGGGGAATAGGTTTGGAAAGTATGCCTTATCCTGAAGATAAAGCTATCACTACAGGTTTCCATCCCCGTTGAGGGGAATAGGTTTGGAAAGGCCTTGGTTTTCTTGATGCAGTTGCTTTATTGAAAAAGTTTCCATCCCCGTTGAGGGGAATAGGTTTGGAAAGTATAGGATATCTTTCTGTATTTTCTTTCTTTCTTAAAGTTTCCATCCCCGTTGAGGGGAATAGGTTTGGAAAGGCTTTTGATGAAATGATATTTCAGAAATATAGTCAGAAGTTTCCATCCCCGTTGAGGGGAATAGGTTTGGAAAGTGGTGATGATGAATCAACTGATATTGTATCTTCTTTAAGTTTCCATCCCCGTTGAGGGGAATAGGTTTGGAAAGTATAGTAGTGAAAATTTAGGGCAAAGAAATGCATTGTTTCCATCCCCGTTGAGGGGAATAGGTTTGGAAAGGTTTATGTGGTTTGGCGACAGCGAATTAAGAAAACAAGGTTTCCATCCCCGTTGAGGGGAATAGGTTTGGAAAGGGGAGTCATGGGTGCTGGAGGTTCGACTGGTCAAAACGTTTCCATCCCCGTTGAGGGGAATAGGTTTGGAAAGAAAAATAACAGAGAAATTTTGCAAATTATAGAATTGTTTCCATCCCCGTTGAGGGGAATAGGTTTGGAAAGCTGAAAACAATTAATAGGTTTCTTTACCGACTTAAGGTTTCCATCCCCGTTGAGGGGAATAGGTTTGGAAAGAAAAAATAGATCACGCAAAAGTGAAATATGAAGGGTTTCCATCCCCGTTGAGGGGAATAGGTTTGGAAAGAGAGGGTTGCCAAGGCTAACAGACCGTCACCACTACGTTTCCATCCCCGTTGAGGGGAATAGGTTTGGAAAGGAATTTACACAAGCATTTCAAGTTAACAATATCAATGGTTTCCATCCCCGTTGAGGGGAATAGGTTTGGAAAGAAAAGTCTATTACAGCCTAGAAGAGGCAGAACAGTTTCCATCCCCGTTGAGGGGAATAGGTTTGGAAAGAACATAGTAAAATATATATAGGATTTATTATGTTGAACGTTTCCATCCCCGTTGAGGGGAATAGGTTTGGAAAGATGGTCATACAAGATTTGTTCATATGATGAAGAACGTTTCCATCCCCGTTGAGGGGAATAGGTTTGGAAAGTAGAAAATCGCGATTTTGTAATGAACGATAAAGATGTTTCCATCCCCGTTGAGGGGAATAGGTTTGGAAAGTTAAAGCAAAGAAATGCCCTCATGAAATCAATTGCAAGTTTCCATCCCCGTTGAGGGGAATAGGTTTGGAAAGAAAACCAATGTTTTTGCTTTCTGTTATCTTTTTAACGTTTCCATCCCCGTTGAGGGGAATAG
Source organism: uncultured cyanobacterium (assembly GCA_963740315.1). GTDB lineage: Bacteria > Cyanobacteriota > Cyanobacteriia > Cyanobacteriales > Nostocaceae > Rivularia. The sequence goes on along the minus strand of CAVUDP010000001.1, from coordinate 251,676 downwards.
GTTTGGAAAGAGTTCACTTTTAGAACGCTTACACAGTAGGGGTTTGGAATACCCCAATCGACACCAGTCGTAAAAACGGAAAAAAAATTCCAGAAATTCATCGATTTTGCAGCTTGGAAACCTTGCTGCGTAAGGCATCGACACCAGTCAACGAAGTTATGCGGTTTTCAAGGTTCTGGCGAGTGGTGTCGATTTTGATGTATCGCAACTCTGTGAATAATCTAAGTGTAATCAAAATAATAGTCAACTACTTAGAAACAAATTGAAACAATTAAATAGGGGAAATATTGTCTGGAACAGGAAATCAGGAATCTATGATGATTGACAAGTATATTGAAATTAGCGTCTTGTATTGTATTTTATAAAACAATAGTGAATCAACAAACACTTAACCAATATGAATAGAACTTTTTTCATTAGAATTATAGCTTGGATTCAAGTCTCCGTGTTTGAAGTTGTTAACCAATAGACATCTTCGGAAAACATTTGTATGGTTTCCTTCCTTACATAGAAACCTAACCCCCTAACCCCCTTCCCAAAAGCGGGAAGGGGGAAAATAAAGCCTCTCTCCTGCTCCGGAGAGAGGTACTCTACGAGAAAACGCTTCGCGTTCATGGAGAGAGGTTTTTTTAATTTCCGGAGATGTCTAATATGTAGCAGAAGTCAAAATCTGTCTCAATTTTCTTTATTAACAACTAAGCAAAGTTGTAAGCATTCCCACCATATAATCAGTCAAATCTTGGTCAAGAACAACACCAGTGGTTTCCCACCATCGATCGTTTAGGTCTAAATTTCGCACCTGTTCTGTATCGACCGATCCTGTAATAGATAAATTATCTGGTAATGGCACTAAGGTTTTAATTTTAGGCTTGATAGTGTTAGTTATGGGTAAAACAATAACCATCTTGCGCCGATGATTGAACTTAGTATTACTAATCACTAAGCAAGGTCTGGTTTTTCCCTGTTGCTCCCTACCTGAAGTTGGATTAAGATTTATTCTGATAATTTCTCCTCTTTGAACGCTCAAATTAACTCTCTCCCCTGTGGTTCAGACTGAGGAAAGTCCTGTAAGTCTTCTGGATGTCTGTAATCTTCAGGAATACTATCTAGGATTTCATCCAAAGTTGGCAATGTTTTATCTTGCTCTATAATCAAGCGATCGCCTTCTATACTTACCAAAATATTGGTGTTAGCCTCCAGTTTGAGATCGTTGACTATCGAACTAGGGACGATTAACCCTAAGCTATTCCCCCATTTTTTGATTTGACCTTTGATTTTCATAAATTACACATAGTATAATTAGACATAGTATAACAAATTAAGGAAGCAAGATGCTCCCATTGCAATTACCAATTACAATTCCTGAGTTAATTGAGTAAACGCTGGGAATTTGACGAAGAGAAACATTTAACATAACTTATCAAGCAACGCCGAAATCCTTATATTCCATATAATGTAAAAATTGCTGTAAAACAAACTTTACCCTGCGCGATCGCCTCAAGATGCAATCTCGAACTAGGTCATCACAGCAACTATAAAAAGGACTGAACTAAATGAACAACAACCCTTCTAACGCTCCTGCACAATGTCCCTTTCGTGGAACCCGCGTTGGAGGTGCGCTCGGTTCTAAGCCGCAAACTGATGATTGGTGGCCGAATCGACTTCAGGTGGAGTTGCTTCACCAAAATTCACCCCTGGCTAACCCGTTAGGAGATTTTGACTACCAGGAAGCGTTTAAGAAAATTGACTTCCAACAGTTGAAGAATGATATCAAAACTCTACTGACAGATTCAAAGGACTGGTGGCCAGCCGACTACGGCAATTACGGGCCTCAGATGATCCGCATGGCATGGCACTCTGCGGGAACCTACCGCATCGCAGATGGTCGTGGGGGAGCGAGCCGAGGTATGCAGCGCTTTGCTCCAATCAACTCTTGGTGGGATAACGGCAACACAGATAAATCACGACGGCTGCTCTGGCCAATCAAGCAGAAATACGGCGCAGCACTGAGTTGGGCAGACCTAATGATTTTGGTCGGCAACTGCTCGCTCGAAATTATGGGTCTGAAGACCTTTGGCTATGGCGGTGGTCGCATTGATGCTTGGGAGGCAGATCGCGCCACCTACTGGGGCCTGAGTTCTGGAACGGTGAAGCTTTCGGAGAAAATGGCAAGGAACATGAGGGACATCCAGATGAAATGGTCACTCGAACAATTCGCTGGGTTGGCGAACCGAAAGACGAATACTACGACCTCGAAAACCCGTTGGGAGCTTCGCACCAAGCGCTAATCTACGTCGATCCAGAAGGTCCTGATGGAAGCGGAGATCCGATTGCATCTGCCCGCGACATCCGCGAGACTTTTGCTCGCATGGCGATGAACGATGAAGAAACTGTAGCGTTGATTGCAGGTGGTCATGCTTTTGGTAAAAGCCACGGTATGGTTGCGGCAGATAAGATTGGGCCAGCCCCCGAAGGTGCGCCGATTCAGGCAATGGGTTTGGGATGGCAAAACCCTGAAGGTACTGGGTTTGCCGAATACACCATGACAAACGGTATCGAAGGTTCATGGACACCAAACCCCACCCAATGGGACAACAGCTATCTAGAAAATCTCTTTAAATACGATTGGGAAAAAACCAAGAGTCCATCTGGTGCTATTCAGTGGAAGCCAAGCGATGCAAATGCGCCGACAACGCCAGACGCGCACAAGTCTGGTGTCAAGCATTCGTTAATGATGATGACTTCAGACGTTGCGTTGAAGGAAGATTCTGCATATCATCAAGTTTGTCAAGGCTTTCTCAATGACTTCAGCTACTTCAGCGATACATTTGCGCGTGCTTGGTATAAGCTGACTCATCGGGATATGGGGCCAAAAGTACGCTATCTCGGCCCAGAAGTTCCGGAAGAAGATTTATCTTGGCAAGATCCGATACCACAACTCGACCACGAACTCGTCAATGATGCCGATATTAGTTCTCTCAAAAACAAGATTTTGGCGAGCGGACTTTCGGTATCGGCGCTGGTGTCGGCAGCTTGGGCTTCCGCATCAAACTATCGCGACTCCGACAAGCGCGGTGGTGCGAATGGCGCTCGCGTTCGGCTAAATCCTCAGAAAGACTGGGAAGTGAACCGTCCGCAAGAACTCAGTCAGGTTTTATCCACTCTTGAGCAAATTCAGGCAGACTTTAACGGCACCCAGTCGGGTAAAAAAATCTCGATGGCGGATCTTGTTGTCCTCGGTGGCTGTGCTGCTGTGGAAAAAGCTGCCAAAGATGCTGGAATTGATACCAGTGTTCCATTCACTCCAGGTCGAATGGATACCACTCAAGAACTGACAGATGTTGAAAGCTTTGAATGGCTCAAGCCAGTCTCGGACGGTTTCAGAAATTATCATAACGAGGCTGTGGGCTATAAGGTGAAGGCAGAGCGCATCTTTCTCGATCGCGCACAGCTTCTTAAACTAACCGCACCTGAGTGGACGGTTCTTGTTGGTGGACTTCGCGCCCTCGATCAAAACTGGGATAATTCAAAGCACGGTATATTCACTGACAAGCCAGGTGTTTTAACGAACGACTTTTTCCGTGTATTGACCAGCATGGACTACGAGTGGAAGCCAATCGACAATCGCGAGATGCTCTTTAATATCTGCGATCGCGAAACAGGCCAAACCAAATTTACCGCGACACGCTGCGATCTGATCTTCGGTTCCAACGCCGAATTACGTCAGGTAGCTGAAGTCTACGGCGCTAATGACGGTAAAGAGCGGATGGTTAAAGACTTTGTTGCAGCTTGGAATAAAGTGATGATGCTCGATCGCTTTGACGTTAGCGCATAAAAGTGCAATTGCTGTACTGGATTTCGTAGGTTGCGTTAAGCGTTAGCGCAACCCAACCGAACAGCACCATTCTCAACAACCGCCTTGGAATTAATTCCAAGGCTAATACACAAAGTCTTCTAAAGAAGACTGAGAAAGGCTTTAAGTTTCGTAGGTTGGGTTAAGCTAAGCGCAACCCAACCGAACAGCACCAGTGTCATAAACCCGGTTTCTTGTTGGTTAGAAGTGAGAGCAATTACCAATGCCCAATGCCCAATGCCCAATGCCCAATCCCCAATCCCCAATTAAAGCTTATTTAATAATTCCTGAGTCAATTGAGTAAAAGCTTTAGAACCTCCCGATTGAGGACTATTTAACACCACGGGCATAAAACTATCAACTGCTTTAGCAACATTTACATCAACGGGTATTTGCGTTTGACAGATTTTTTCAGCGCCGTAATCCTGATAAACGCGGTTAATTACTTGCTTATAATATCTGCCAGTTAACATATTACTGTTGGACATTGTAAACACGATTCCTAACATTGAGATATCTATTTTTGCTTCGTGTTCGTGACTTTCTTTCAACTGAGCAATACGTCTTTCTAACAACTGAATACCTACAACGGATAAGGGTTCGGGCTTTGCGGGAAGAACGTAATAATTACTAGTAGCTAAAGCGCTGCGAGTTAAAAGATTGTAACCGGGAGCGCAGTCAAGCAAAATAAAATCATAATCATTGCGTACTGGTTCTAATATCTTACCCAGCAACACTCTTTCAAAACGATTCCAAATTGCTTCAAAGTTATTTTCACCCAGATTTACTGCTTGTTGATGCAGCATTTGTGAGATCGTAAATTCGTCGTAGAGATCGATATCTCCCGGTAATAAATCAAGTCCGGAAAGGTTGTTAACGCTAGGTTGAATAATCTCTTGAATTGATAATTTTTCCCTATTTGATGATTTAACAATATCATCTATCAAATATCTTAAAGTCCGTCTTTTTTTTCGCAGTTTAGCAAACTCTATCGGCGACATCAAACTAAGGGTAGCGCTGATTTGGGTATCTAAATCCAACACAAGCACCCGCTTACCGTGATTTTTCGCCAAACAAGTCGCCAAATTGACGGTAAGGGTAGTTTTTCCCACGCCACCTTTCATATTTGCAGTTGATATTACATATCCCATTTTTTAAGTCCTCAGAAGAACGCATTCCAAGTTAGTTAACGTAAATATCTCTATAAGAGTGAAAATTACAGCGAGATTTAAGGTTTTTCAATATTGCAAAAATTAAATTTGATTATGTTTTCGTGCGGAAGGCAGTCAGATTATACCTGTGTGTTGATGATTGGTAAACCCACTTAACCTATTTATTTTATTTGTTAATAGTCTTTAAATATACAGCTATGACTTAAAAATTTTATTTAACCTTCTTTTAACAACAATATTCAAAACAATTATCTAATTCAATTTTCATTGTTTGCCCGCGATCGCAGTCATTGGATTAGTAACAGTAGTTGTTAAGTTTCTGCGATCGCTCCTAGATAAGCTTTTTAGACATTATTACCATTATTTATCATACATATTACGTAAAATAAATTTACAAAATTTCATGTAAAATGGTAGGCTAATTTACAGAAACGTAAAACAGATAAAAAAAGCTTCGTAGCTGAGGGCAGTTACGTTATTGAGGACAAAAGGTGAGTTAAAGCCTTTGTCATAAATACAGTTAAGCCGAAGATGTATTTGCTTTAAAAATTTTCGGCAGCTAATAGAAAGAATTATTGGAGATTAGAATCATGGCTTTGAATCTCGATACTGCTCAAAATATTTTCAAGGGAACTCAGCTTCCCAGCCAAATTCCTGCTACCATCGCGCTGTTCGATCAACTTAGTGTAGATGACAAATTAGCATATTTGTGGTATGCATATACCGAAATGGGTAAGACAATTACCCCCGCAGCACCTGGAGCAGCAAGATTGCAGCTAGCAGAAAGTTTGCTCACTCAAATTAAGAAGATGTCTGCTGACGAACAGACTCAGGTAATGCGAGATTTGGCTAACCGCGCTGACTCACCCATCAGCCGTTCTTATGGTTTCTTCAGCGTTAACACCAAGCTAGCATTTTGGTTTGAGTTAGGAGAATTGATGAAGCAGGGAGTAGTTGCTCCTGTTCCAGCTAACTATCAAATGTCCGAAGGCGTGAAACTAGTTTTAGAAACTACTAAAAACCTCGATGCAGGTCAGCAAATTACCGTGCTGCGTAACACCGTTGTAGACATGGGATTCGATACTTCGGAGATGCGCCCCAGCAGTTCCAAAACTATCGCAGAGCCAGAGTTTGAACGCAGTAGTAATGCTCCGAAAAAGGTGCAAATTGATGGTATTACCGAGCCTGCGGTAATCAAATACATCGAATCAATGAACGCAGATAACTTCGATGCTGCTGTAGCATTGTTTGCTGATGATGGTGCGCTACAGCCCCCATTCCACAAACCAATTGCTGGCAAACAGGCGATCGGTAAATATATGCGTGAAGAAGCCCAAGGGTTGAATATGATGCCTAAAAAAGGTATCTCCGAATCTCGTCCAGATGGTTCCAAGCAGTTAAAAATCACTGGTGTAGTAGAAACACCTTGGTTTGGTGCCAACGTTGGAATGAATATTGCATGGCGATTTTTGGTAAATCCCGAAGGCAAAATCTTCTTTGTGGCGATCGATATGCTCGCATCTCCTAAAGAGTTGTTGAATTTGGGTCGCAATTAATCCTCTGTAGAGACACGATATATAGAGACGCGATATATCGCGTCTCTACATTTATAGGGAATTCTCCATTCCTTTCAAATCAATATTTTTCGCATATAAACTTTGTAAGCGATGCAGTTGAGAGCCTACTTGGTATAAGAGATCGCCTTTACCTAAAAGATAAGCAGCAGCGGTTTTTTTACCCCCCAAAACGATCGCAGAATCGGCTTCGCTGGCAGTACGCAAGGCAACTCTTCCGGGTAAATTAGAGCGAATTATCGGTGTAACGACTTTAGCTTCCGGACGTTGTGTAGCAATAATTAAGTGAATTCCGGCAGCGCGTGCCATTGCACCCAAACGTTTTATACTTAGTTCTAAAGCAGTACGAGATTCCTTTTCAGCCATAAAATCGGCATATTCATCAAAAATGCAGATGATGCGGGGTAAAGGTTTATCGGCACGTTGATTGTAAGCGGCTAAATCAGCACATCCAACCGTTTCAAAACGCTGATAGCGGGATTCCATTTCGTTTACCAAATCTTCCATCAGCGCGATCGCACTATCGCTATCTTTAACCACTTGTGAATACAGCCACGGCATTTTCTCGAATTCGGGAAAAGTAACTCGTTTGGGATCTACCAAAGCAATTTTTAGCTGTTGCGGAGAATAACGAACTAGTAAACTGAGAAGTTGCGATCGCAAAAATTCGCTTTTACCGCTTCCAGTTGTACCACCGACTAAAAAGTGGCAGGTATTAGGATCTGATAAATCGGCTTCTACTAATTTTCCTTCTAAATCTACCCCGATAGCAATTTTTACCGATGCAGATTTGGATAATTTTTGTGGCTTTAAATAATCATCAAATAAAGCGGCTTGTTTATTGGGATTGGGTAAGTCAACGCTCACGTATCCAGCTTGTCGCTCAATTAACGGTAGATTTTCTAACCCCATTTGTATCTGTAAATCCGGGGCTAATTTTAAAACAGAAACAAATTTCACACCCGATTGAGGCTTTATTTTCACCCTAATAAAACTAGGTGCAATAAGAGTGCCGATAAAATCTACATTAATCCCAAAGGATTGTAAAGTAGTTACCAATTCCTCACCAATTGCATCAGCATTAACTTTCTTAAGCCCCCCTTCCTCAAGGGGAGCCAGCCCCGTGCGGAGGTTCCCTCCGTTGAGGGGACTGGCGTGGGTTGGGGGGATCTCAATGTCTGGAACAGTATATTTTCCGTTGTCGCTACCTAAATCATGTTCTTCTTTATCTACAGCGATTCGATCGGAATCTACCCCATCACCAAAATAACTTTGACATTTCTGTTGTTGCGGACAAATTTCGCATAAATAAGGCTGACTTGTCGATGGTACCTCCAGAGGTGGTTCCGAAGTTAACCAATCTTGCATTTGCTGTAACTTGTGGGGAATCAACTGATGTATCGTGTTTTCCAACTGTTCCCAATCATAATAATACTCTTTGAACTCCGGTAAAACGCAGTAAACCGCCGAATCTACGGGTAGTTGCTGCTTTTGTTGCAGCATATAACTATAAAGAGAAACTTGGGCTAATTGCGCTGATGGATCGACGGGTTGATAGGTTTTGAACTCCAGCACGCATAAACGTTTGCGATCGCAATTGTATAGCAAACAGTCGAATTCTCCCCTAACTTGTTGTCGGGTTCCATTTGGTAAATCAAAATAATGTTCTAATTGACGTTCTTCTGAAATAAAAGTATTGCGAATTACGCTTTCTGCACTGCAATAGCGTCTATTTATTATCAGAATTTCAGCAAAGCGTTTAATTACATCTCGCAAACCATGCCAAACTTGCAGCATTGGTTGAGCTTTACTGCTATCTTTGGCAACAATTTTTTCTAAGTAAGGTGAAAATTTAGCTTTTAAAAAAATCTCCTGCATTTCGTCAACAACTGTTTCTACCTGTAGCTGCGATGCTTCTGGTTTAAATAATTGCTGAAATCTAGGTTCAACAATTGCCAAATTAACAAACTCATCTGCTAAATCGTGGAAAATTTTACCGATTCCAGTTACAGTATCGCGGGGAAGAAATAATGTATTACCGCCAAATTTATCGTTGAGATAAAACAGACGCGGACATTCAAATGCAACTCTAACTTTGGTAACGGTTGTAGATGAACTATCGGTTTTTTTAGTAAATTTATTTGTATTAGCTGCCATATTAAAAATATTATTTTCACGTTCGGAATTGAACTTTAATAAACTGCGATGCACGGCAGCTAGATAAACCGTATCCATCGCCGCGTAATCTAACTGTTGAGGTGTAAGAGGACGCTTTCCCCAATCGCTCGCTCCTCCATCAGCATCTACATTAGTAAAGCTGCAAAGTTCTTTTGCCAGAGTTTTGAGCTTTAAATTAGAAGTTTTTAATTTATAACGAGTAATTTTTCTAGCTATTTTCAGCGTGCAGGTAACATTTGGAACTAATTTACCTCCCAGATATTTTAAATCAAAACTAGCATTGTGAAATACCTTTTTTATCTGGGGGTTAACCATAATTTGCTTAATAAAATATGCGGCTAAATCTGGTTTATCCAACACATCGAGAAGAAAAGCAAACTCACCCGTAGAATCTTTCGGGTTAGCTAATACTTGAATTAAAGAAAGTCTAGGTTTAGGAGTCCAATAGTCAGCAACTTCTGTATCCAGCCATAGTATTTTAGATGAGCGGAATCGATCGATTTGGGTTTTTATTTGAGTAGCATCTGTCAGGTAGTGCATTTAGCTGATAATTATAATATTTTTCTATATGTCTCTCGTTTTCTCGTTACAAGGTTCTACCTTGTAATGCATTTCAAGAGGCTCTGCCTCCACTCCATTCTAGAGGCAGAGCCTCCGGATAAGCGTTCCCAGCCAGAGGAACCAGGAACGAGTTAGTTAAATTCAAACACGTATTAAACATTCAACAAAATCAACCGATCTTGTAACTTCGCTTTTTGGTTGATAATTTTAACTTTTTTTGCTTGATATAAATCTTCAATCAACAACCCAATATCACTTTCACTCACATCAGAAAACTCAGCCATACAATTTGATATTAAACTAGGAAATCCCATACATTTTTCAGTTTTGACAAGATTAAATAGGAAATTTTGTACTTGTCTAAAATCCCTTCTAGTTTTATCTTTATCTTCTCCAGAACTTTTCGCAACAATTCCTAAATTCTGTAGCAAAGTACATTTATCTAAAAGTTGAGATTCCCGAATTAATTTTTGCAATTCTTGTAATTTGATAGTTTTACCGGAAACTACTAATTCTTGAGCTTCAGCAGCATTTACCAAACTATGATAGGTAGCTAATACGTGAACGGAAGGTAGATTCGGTTTAATATGGATATTTTCTGTGCCCGTGAATATCTGCTGATATAGTTGATAACCTTTGAGCTTTCCATTTCCAACGCTACCAATTCTAATCAAATATAGTTTGTCACAAAGCTGTTTTTGAATTGCCTTAAGAGAAGCATTCATAATATTAAAAAAGCTGGTCATATTAGAATCTTCCGTCCAAACTATTCCTATGCGATTCGCCGTTTCCAGGTTGTTGATAGCTCAAAGAATAACCCGCATATTTTCCACTAATAAGTTTCGGTTTAATTCCTTGTGTTTCTAATGCTTCCAAGGCTTCTTTTAACATCCCAATCAAATCGGGTGCTGATAATAAAGTTATTTTTTTAGTTTTCTCCTGAATTTTCTTATATTCCTTTTGCCATAGCAATTCAAACTCGGCTGCAATTGTTTGGCTGTCTTTCGATTCTTTTGTAGTCGTAATCACTAACGGGGGTTTATCTAGCCCTGGAATCTTAACGCCAAATTTAACATTTTTAGCGCTGTCTTCTTGTCGTGGTATTGCAGTACTATCTATCAGCGATAATTTATATCTGTAATACTCGTTTTTTGCTAAAGTTAGTGTACGTCTAGGCAGAGCTTTACCACCGGGAAAACTTTCTGCTAATAATTGCTTATTTAACGGAAAAATGGCTGATGTCGGCTGTGGATTTGCTTTTTGATGTAACGGTTTTAGCTGATAAGCCCAAAGAGCTTCTACTTGTTCTAAGTTAATTTGTTTTAATTTTAATGTTTTATCAATTCTATATTTGTCAGCTTGCTGGATGTGTTTAAGATTTTTTTTCAATGTATCAGTAATGACGCTAATAATAACTAAAAAGTTTTTTAGATAGCTATTATGAATAGTTGTATTGACATTAAATAAAGATTGAAAATCCTGAGAACCATCCGACAAACGAGGAATATTATCCAAATTATCAAAACATAAAACAATCGGTTGAGTTTGAGTTGAAATTCTGCCAAAGTTTGCCAAAATGTATTTAGCTGCATCTTCTGATTCAATACATCTGCTAACCTTTAACGCTTCCATCGACTCTTCACTTAAGTCATCCCCCCGCAACCACTCGCAAGCGATAGGATATAATTCTGGATCTGTTAAATCGTGTAGTACACCAAAAAAAAAGTCGGGATTGAAAAGTCCAGCTGTTTTATAAGTTCTTTTCAGATGTTGAATAAACTTACGGCGATCGCTCTGCAAAAACTGCCAAATATTATTATTGCTTTTCGTAAACGCTGACAAGCTTTTCAGCCACAGCATCAACTGCGAATCTTGTTGTCCTTCGGGAATTTGAATTAAGCTATCAACGGTAGAACGTAAAACGTGTCGCCAAATGTAATCGCTATCAGCCCAAGGACCGATATAAGCGAAAAAGGCTTTAGAATTAAGGATACGCTTGAGCCGACCTAATAAATAACTTTTACCAGAACCGGAGTCACCTAAAAGCACCAAACTACGGCTACGATTATCTCTAATAACTAAATCGAGAAGTTCTTCAACTTCAGTTATTACTTCTTGATGAATTGAATCAACGCTGTTACTTGAATCTTGTTTTTCTCCCCAAAAGTTACCCGGTTTGAAATTTATAAGACCAAAAGGATTGACCTCACGCTGAATAATATTATCGATAGATGTCATGATTAAAGTGTGGTGTGAGTCGCGAATTAAAATATAATATTGCTATTCAACTGTGATATAGAACAGCGGACCACCAGCATTTTGTACGATACCAGTATCAATCTGTTCGGGAGTGTAAGCGCTAGCTTCTTGCAAAGTACCTAAATCAATTTTGTCGTCAGCTTGCAAGCGGTAAAGTGCTTTATCTAACTCATCCCGCGATAGTGGGGGTTGTAATTTTTGCCGCAAATGGAAGATTGGCAAATAATTCTCAGTACCTAACTCTTTATCTAATTTCTGGATGATTTGTAAAATTTCTACGTCAGTAATATTAGTAATCTCTACAGTAGACTCCGTGGTAATACTGGCTTGTTCCGATTTATTAGGTAGAGTTTTCCGTAAAAAGCGCAGGTAATTATTGAGTAAATCTAAACTTAGAGTTGGGTTAGTCCCCTTCTTGGGAGTATACTCATCTCGTAATAACTCAATTCCTCGCTCAGTCAGCCATACTTCAGCTTTCGTCCTTTTAATCTTGATTTCAGTTTCAATTAATCCGCGATCGCCCAAACTTTTTAATATCTCTTCCTTCTGTGCAGCTTTCAACGAAGATTTGATTTTACTCGGTGCAACTTTACCTGAAGCTTTACCAACATTCTCCAGTATCTTAAGTTCTTTCTGCTCGATAGGAATCTCCGCCGCATCAAGTTCCAACAAAGCTTGACCGGGGGGTAAAATTTTGACAGTAGCAATCTCGCGAGAATAATCGATGATGTCGCGATCGCCTAAACTTTGGCAAATTGTGTTTTTACCCTTAAATGATTTGAAAGCATTGCTATTCAAGGTCGAGCGGTAATTTTCGCACCCTAACAACTTCAGTAAAAACTTTAACTCGTTCGTATCCATACGGGTAATTTTGCCTATATATCAGTCAGCACTACCTGACCGCAAAGGGTATAAGTTTGTTTCCTTTTTTATACTAGCGAGAGATACTGATTTGCGGCAAAATTAGTTATCAAAAATACAAAAGGCGGACAATTAGCATCCACCTTTTTTAATCAAAATATTTCTTATATTTGTTCCGACGAATTGTAGAGACGTAGCACTGCTACGTCTCCCCCGATCGCGGTTCTAATGATTTACCTTCCCCATACAAATTTGTTCGTAAAGTTCACCCGCACTTTCCCAGGTAAACTGATTTTCGATGAATTGTCTGGCATTGTGGGATAATTCGCTTCGTAACTGCGGATTTGCAAACAACTTGCTAATAGCTTCTACGTATTCAACTGGCTGATTTGCACGTAATGCTCGTAATGGCGTGTCTGCACTATCTACTGCGAGTCCTTCCAAACCGCGATCGCTACTAACTACGGGAACACCAGCAGCCATTGCTTCGAGAGTTTTGTTTTTGATTCCAAAACCCGTTCGTAGAGGAACGACGCAAACCGTAGATTTATGCAGATACTCAGTAATTGAAGTCACCAGTCCCGTAACTTCTACACCGGGATGTTCGGCTAATTTTATCACTTCTGGTGTCGGACGTGCCCCTGCAATAATGAATGTAGTTTCGGGATAGCGTTTGCGGAGTTCGGGTAATACTTCGATCGCGAAAAACCGTGCGGCATCAATGTTGTGTGATGCATCCATAGCGCCCACAAAAATGAGTTTATATCCACCAGGATCGCTAATACGAGGAGTAAAAATATCTAAATCAACACCATTAGTAACTACTTGAATATCCAAATCGGGACGTAGTTTGAGGAATTCTTGGCGATCGTCTTCAGTAGTGACTACAATATCCGAAAATTTACTGCAATAACGTTTTTCATAGCGCTTGAGTACTAGTGATAAATACAGGCGATCGCGCCAAGCATTCGGAGAAGCGCCCATTTCCAAATGATCGCGTGTCCATCCACAAACAGAACTATGGATATCGATCGCAGTTTTTACGGAATGCTTAAATTCCGGTCGAATATATATTTCATTAACGCTATGTTCGCAGGTAATTACATCACATTTACCGTTATGTACGTAGTCATCAACAATAGATTGAATTTCGGGAGAGTAACGATGTAACACATTCGGAGGAGTCGCTTTTACAACTGACTCTACAAACCGTCGTCCTTTTGCCAATATATTTGACAAGCTAACTGTTTGATTTGGTTTTGAAGGTAAGGGAAATAAAATTAATTCGCTTACCCATCTGCGTAATTCTTCTACTTCTGCATCAGCAGTATCTTTGTTATACTGCGTAATTAAAGTTATATCATGATGGCGTTGCAGATACTTAAGTAAATTAAAGGTTCTAACCTCCGTTCCTCCGCGAGTGGGGGGATAAGGAAAGGTAGAAGAAAGCATTAAGATTCGCATATAATTACCAAAATAAAATATTACTAATTTCTGATATTTTTAGGAGTTAACATATTAGTTTTATCATAAAATTTCATTTTGACAACCAGTAAAAATCGATGTTATAAACTAGATAAAATGAGCATAATTTATTAGATGAATAATCAACCTATTTTAACTATAGTTACCGCAACCAGAGGCAATTTTGGCGATCGTTGGTTGGAAGAGTTATTAAAAATCAAAGGTAACGTCCAATTTATTTTAGTTTATCCCCCAAATGGCACAGTAAGAGATATCGATGACGTTAGGATTAAAAACTTAATTAGCCCTTTTAAAGGTGAAGTAACGCAAAGATTCACCGGGTTGATTAACGCAGATAGCGAATATGTAATGGCTTTAGATGATGATGACTATTTACATCATGATATAGCAGATTTAGTCGCCCAATATTTTACCAAATTTGCCGATAGTTGGGTACTAAGATTAAACATTGCTAAAGTCGATGATACTGACGAAGAAAATATCAAAAAAGAATGGCAATCGCTGACTAATATTGAACAATTAGAAATTTGTAAAAAAACTACCGAAAATCCCTTCCCTTATCAAAATGGTAATTTTCAAGGTTTGTTAGAAGTTCCTATTGCACCTTTAGATAAACCCTTAGACATTCGTCATATAATTTTTCCTTGGAAGCAGAGAACCGATCAAAATGGAATTCATTTTGAAAACTTCAATAACCGAGTTTGGCAAACAAAATTGGTCAAATCTGCTTTATCTGAAATATCCGCAGCAATGAAAATTAAAGGAGCTTTGACTTGGTTGCCTGCATGGAGTTTAGATAGATTATTAGGACTATTTATCCAAGCTAAATTTTATCAAAAAGACGCAATAATTGGTCATGCTATGCCCAAACAGGAGCAAATTAGATTTATTATGCGAGATAGCGCTTTGAAAGAAACTCGCATCTATTTGTTGGCAGAAATATTATTATTAAAATGTTATCCACAATATGGATATCTATGGAATCTTTGTATTTGGCAAGTTTATACCATACCCAGGATATTAGCTAAGTCAATTAAAATAAAATACTTACGAAAATTTAGCAATAAAACTAATTATTCTACAATCAAATCAACTTAATTTTATCAAAAATTATGCAGTGGCTATCTTAGAGAATGTTTTCCAAGTGATAAATAAAACCACAAACTTTAAGATCCCCCTAAATCCCCCTTAAAAAAGGGGGACTTTGATTCCGATTCCCCCCTTTGTAAGGGGGGTTAGGGGGGATTGATAAGTGCCTAAAACCACAGCTAACCACTTTTCAAGCAACCTCTTAAAAAAATTTATTAGTTACTATCAGCCAAACAAAAATCTGCAAGATTTCTTTTATTTAAAAATCTATATTGTAATAAATCTCGAAGGTAATGAATATACCCTTTCTTTTTTAGTTGTGCCCGTGACTCAGAATGACGAGAGTGGGTTAGATATATATTTTCTCCATTTTGGATAATATATACTGCACCAGCGAAGGGTAAAGGTTCTAAATTAATATTATTTTTAAGACGGGTAATTTTATGATCGTAATACTCATTTTTAAAGAGTTGATCGTGTAAACCGTATTTAATAATTATTCCAGAACCACATAAACTACTAAATGCTTTATTACGTAAGTAAATAAACTTATTTCCTGGTGAATATACATATCCTTTTTTTATAAACCAGCCTTGACTATGAGGATTTTGGTTAACATATTTTGCAATATGCTTACTCACACAATCATCAGCATCCACTATCATTGCGTGTGATGGATTAAACTTTCCTGCATAGGCTAAACCTGTTAATAATTTATTTGCTTTATCTGCTTCTCTACTTACACTATCTTTTCCGGGAATTGGTAAATCAACTTCAATATAGTGAATTTTAGGATTATGAAATTCTATTTGAGGTTTTTCATGACATACAACTACTATTTCAAAATCTTGGGATGTTTGATTGCAAATAGATTTAATAGTGCGTTCAAATAGTTGAGATACTACTTCCCATGAACTTGATACTTTCGGACTTTTTAAAGCGATTATAAATACTAGCATTTGATAAAAATGTGTAATTAACTAAGAAAATTATATTCTAAGTAATTACCCTGACAGTAAAATTCCCAATAAGTTCCGTAAAAGGAATATGAATTTTTCTTTTTATAAAAATTTTTGCTTATATTCCGGATGGACAGGAAAAAATCAAAAAATTGTTAAGAAAATTATTACTGAGGCAGTACAGGGTAATATTTATGACTATATACATATGTACATACTTTGCGATCGCAAAGCCTCTACATTAGATTGGTTTATTCTTAACTATGCATAATTACTGCTTCAATCCGAACCCAATTCGACTATATAATGGAATCCTTACCCGTTCAGTGTTCTGAGTATTAGCAGTTGTAGACGAGGGTTGTGACTGAGAAATATTAATAGCCTTATTTTGATTTACACTGCGAGAATTTTTTAAATTCGATCTTAGATCGTTGCTTACAGATGATTGAAAGGATACTATTTTATCCTTGTTTGTTTCTGTTGCTGTTTGCGCTTGAGATGGAATTGCAACCAAAGCAGAACTAACTGCTAAAGCTAACGCAAGCAGACAAGAAGTATTTTGAGACATTTTAATTCCTAATTGCTTCTAAAATGCGATTGAAAACTCTTACTTTTAATATCGTCGTTGCGTTCAAAATAAAGGATTAGTCGAATAAGATATCTAACTAAATACTATATTTTGATAAAGCAACTAGATACAAGACAAGAATGTTTATTAAAAAAAGATTCATTACGCTGTTATGCAAAATAGATATACTCTGAAAAATCCTAATTTTTTGTCAGATATGCATTCAGCGCAACTATCCAAAATGTAATACTAAATCGATTATCCTTTCAAGAGAGAAAATACGGAAAAACGGTATTTATCCAATTGTGGCGAGATCGTAAATACCAAGCATATTTCACTATTTTATATTTAACTATATGAATTTTTTATAATAAATGGGGCATTGGGGATGGGGCATCGAGCATGGGTTAATTATCTTTTAAACAGCAAAATATTAAGATGAATACTTGTTTAAATAAAAGAAAATTCAAATAATTGCTAATTAGAAAATGTGAAGATAACCTGAATAACTAACTTTTTATTAATAGGAAACACTAATTTATAATCCAATGCCCAATCCCCAATGCCCAATCCCCAATGCCCAATCCCCAACTATTAAAATGTAAAACTAGTTCGTAAAATACCAATAGTAACTGAGTCGCTATCTGGTGTATGACCGGGTTCGATAATATGAATAACGCCTGGAGTCAAACTCATATTATCGTTTAATCGCCAACGATAAAATGCTTCGATATGAGTAGTAGTTCCCGGTTGTCCGCCCTCGCTTCCATTGCCACCATCTAAAAGATCGGGTACGTTATTTCCTACAGGTAAGTTACTACTAACAATTTTTGGTGGCTGTCCGACATAAACTCCACCTAAATTACCCTTACCAAATAAGTCGGGGAAATTGAGATAAACCATGTAGTTTGTCATTTCTACATCTCCCGATTCTCCGGGTATACGAGAATTGGTATAACCAGCCCAACCGCCTAATGTAACTCCTCGCAAAACATCCCAATTGACGGTAGCCCCAAAGGCATTTGTTTGTAAAGGTCTTGCAGGTCCCCCGAAGCAATTCACAGCAGTTAAACAACTATCGCCAGCAAAACTGAATAACAAACCCGACGGCGAATAATTATTAACGTAATATAAACCGACATCTAACGTCTTCGCAGGTGTCAGTGATAATTGTGCGGCAGCCGTTGTATTTCCATCAAATAAGCCTGCGCGTTTACCCGGATTTGCTATATCCCTAGCGCTATAAATTGCTTGCAAGCTGGCGCTTTTGGCGAATTGCCAATCAAAAGCAATACCACCATTTTCAAAATCCAAATTTAGAATTGGGTTTCGTTGTGCAAAGAATGATAAAGGTCCGTTGGCAGCATCTTCGGCACGGTTAGGACCTCGGAACGATCGCACCATATCCACACCTTTGGTTCCCACCATCATCGCTAGGTTTTTAGTCAGAAGTTGGTGATAATGCAAGTCGCTTAAAGTAAAGTCGTTGCCAGAATTAAATTCGTAACCAAGTATGAGGTTATTATTTAACGGAGATTGTTGGGAGCCGTTACCAGCTAAAAGTCCAGTTACTAAGAAACTACGCGGATTGAACTGGCTGGTTAA
This sequence comes from uncultured cyanobacterium, assembly GCA_963740315.1. Classification (GTDB taxonomy): domain Bacteria; phylum Cyanobacteriota; class Cyanobacteriia; order Cyanobacteriales; family Nostocaceae; genus Rivularia. Next base: position 233,512 of record CAVUDP010000001.1, on the reverse strand, counting down.
ATACAGCTGATTAAAGTTCATCACGTTAACGTTAGTACCCGTGTCCTCAGTATCCCTGACACCATCTCTAGGAAAAGTATCGGCGCGATTTTCACCTCTGGCTTGAACACCAACAATTGCAATTCCGCTAAGTTTGGTTGTTGGCGAAAACTGTTTAGCTTCGATATCGGCAGCGCGAGATTCTAATGCATCAACTCGTCCCCTCAATGTCGCTAATTCCGCACCAAATTCTTGCTGTAATTTTTGTAAAGTTGCTAAATCTTCACGAGAAGTTATATCATTGGCTGCTGTCGCAATCAATTCATTTACTCTTTCTAAACAAGCATTTAAACCCGCTGCAAATTCATAACGAGTTAAAGCCCGATTTCCTCGATAAGTTCCGTTAGGATAACCCGCAATACATCCATAACGCTCCACCAAGGATTGCAAAGCTTGAAACGCCCAATCTGTTGGCTGTACATCACTAAATTGAGAAACCGAATTAACTTGTCCCATCGGATTTTTATCCCATGAGGTTTGAGAAATCTTAAACTTTTCTGTATTTTTGATATTGAATTTTGTTTCTACTGCCCCTTCAGTAGGGATAACAAAATCGAAAGAAGCCCGTTCTTTAGACATTGCTTTATCTGGAAATTCGGTAATTCCCGCAGCTAAAAAACAGATAATTAGGGAAATTTTACTTGTTTTCAATTTACACTGTTGATTATATACAACGGTTGAGCGTATTCAATAATTTGTGTAAATGGCATGAGTGATTACACCTAACTTAGAGAAAAGTCGAATTAATGATTTTTAGGCAATATTTCTGAAGCGCGAGTATAAAGGAAAAAGCTAGTACTGTTACGGGGAATTCAAAATCAAAAATTAACAAAGTTACTTTAAAGGCTTTGAATAAATTTTGATTGTCAACTGTATTTTCGCCGTACCGTATTAGAAAAAATAAACATCTAATTTATTAACCGAGCAATTTTAGATTTTGGAATGAAGATAGTTTCGTCGAACAGAAGCTACGGAGTTAATCCAAAATCCGAAATCCAAAATCCAAAATTGAGTGACGATTAGTATGGCAAATACCTCGCCTTCATCAAAACCGGATAAAAAAAATCAAGCGCAGCCTAATACTAAGGTTCGCAAACTTCGTAAAAGGATAAAAAAGTCTAAACAAAACCTTAAAACCAAACCTGCTGAAGCGGGAATTCGTTCCTATTCCAGTCAAACTCAGAAAGTTAAAAAGCGAAAAAGTTTAGCGGCATCAATGTTAGCTACGGCAATATTGTTGGGAAGTGGGGGTTTAGTTGTAGCGCTTAGCTGGATTAGTATTTTATTTATAGTCAATCCGCAACAGGTTAATTGGTTAAATCCTTTTTTACCAAAATGGGCGAAAATTGCTTCTAGTAAAGAACGCCCGTATACTCTACAACAAATTCAAACCGAAATCGAACAACAAAATCGTATAAGTGGAGAAATTACTGCTTTAGAAGGCGATACGAATGAATCTTTTTTATTACCCGTATTTCGATCGCGCAACAACTGTGATTCTGATTGTAAATACATAGTTGAACTTAGGACTTATCATCTAGCAACAGATTTAGAATGGCAATCGCCGACAAAAAAGTATTATCATCTAACTACTGAATTTCCCGTTACCGGACCAGAAGAATTTGAAGTCATCGCTCCCTTAGTAGATGCCAATGCAGAAGAAAACGCCGGTTCAAACATTCCTCTACCCATAAGTGAAATTGGACGTTTTGATTCAGATGCGCCCAAGCCGGGAATCTGGTATTATCTACGCGGCAACCGTTCTTCAGGTTCAAACCAGACTGCTTACGGCTATATTCTTCACTACAATCCCGAACGCCGTAAACTACAAACAATGATATCTTGGACAAGCCCCACCGGAGATTTACCTGAATGGGAACAGGTAACAGGTGACGGTGAAAAAGAATTAGTAGTGAGTCAAACAGTTGGTTTAGAACCAAGTCTGCGAGTTTACCAAATCAAACCAGGTGAATTTGTCGTCAACCCAGTTAAATTATCTCAAATCACCCTCAAACCACCAGCATTGAAAGATTCCGCTTACAAAGATGCCCTATTAATTGCCCAAAATGGACTGTGGACACCAGCTTATAAATGGTTGCAATTTATCAAGAAGCAAAAAGGAAAAGTATCGTCAGAAGCGCAAGCACAAATCGATTTAATTCGGCTGCATTCTCAACTTACCAAAAAATTAGCCGATACAAGCTGGGCAAGTCCTTCCCAAGAAGTTTTAGCTGACTTAATTGATGGCAGATGGGGAGAAGCCTTAAAAGTCTTTGAAGCATCGCCGCAAAATCCCGCAGAGATCGTAAACTTACTTAAAGCCGATACCGGAAGATTAGAAAGTCGTATTGATGCAGCATTAGAAGTAAATTCCAATCGTGCAGAAGTACAAGCGTGGAAAGCTTTAATGATTGCATCCCAAAAAGGTACAAACCAAGCTTATTCTTGGCTCGAAACACAATCTAATATTTCCCAAACTTCACGAACTTATATTCAAAAGCTTTTAACGCAAATTTAAGAAAGGGAATTAGGAATTGGGAACTTACTGAGTCTTCTTTTTGCCAAATAACGTAGATTTTTTCTTTAAACGAAATGAATCCCGGCAACAGGATTGAAACCTCCCCCGTTTTCTCACCACTAAATCGTTTGCAACTTGAAACGAAATGAATCCCGGCAACGGGATTGAAAGATAAAATCTTGAATTTGTGAAACCAATTATTTCTATAGCAATCCGAAGCTAAATATAAGAAAACTCTTAGAGGATGCGCGGGAAAGCCTCAAATAAGACCTTTTATACTTCCGAGATCCCCCTAAATCCCCCGTTAAATTGGGGGACTTTAACCCCCCGTATTCTTGGGGGGAAGGGGGGATCAAAGCAGTAATGAGGGTTATTTATTAAGTCCACCTTACAGTGGTGAACCCGAAGAAACTAAGTTTTGTTTACTAGCGTTAGCGGCAAGCTCCGCGTACCGTAGGTATTGCGTGCCCGAAGGCATATTATAATCGCCAAATTGCTATATAACAATTAAGTAAATAACCAAAAATAAATCAAACATAAAAGCAAAATAAATCACGCCTGCGTAACCTAATTATGACCAATAGTGCTAAATTGAAATAAAGCAATATTAATCAATAGCAATGGTTGATATTAAGCGCGATCGCCAAACTATCAGCAAAGCTAAAAATCGCTCTACCAATAAAAGATAGCCATAAATATATAGTTGAACGCTAATCGAAAAAAATCAGCGTTTTAATGCTTCTGTGCTTGCCATCGATTTAATTAGATATAAGTATAAGCAAGCACGATTGGCAATAAATTTAACACAATTATTCGTGAGTACAACCGTCTTTTTGTTGCTTGAGTTTTTGCAACTGTAGCAATAATAAATCGACTTCCAACTGCAAATTCATTAGCTTAGCTTGCTGATCGACCTGATAGCAAGTGTTAGTCAAGCTTGCCTTGGAATTGTTGGAATTACGTTCTGAAACACTAGATACAGACATACTACTAATTAAGTCCAAAACTCTACTCACACCATTAAAAATATTATAATAGTGTAATTTAAAGAATCATTAAATCTTTGTATAGCTGGTATTAGTTGCTGCAATATAACTAATTTTATTTGCTATGCAACATCTATGAAATGACAATATAGACTCAGATTTTGTTCCGAAAGAAAAATGGATTTGGGCATGGGGCATGGGGCATGGGGCATAAAAGAGAGCAGGGGAAGCAGAGGAGGCAATTAATAATTTTTCTTCCTCCGCTCCCTCCGCTCCCTCCGCTCCCTCCGCTTTCTTTCTCCCCATCTCCTTGTCCCCCCATCCCCTCATCCCAATGCCCAATGCCCAATTCTTGACAAAAGTTATCGTAATACTTCCCACCGATACGGTAAAAAGGATAAACTGTCATTCGACATCGCAGTAAAAAACAAGTAGCTCTATAAAATCCCGTGACCTTAAGCCTGTCTGCTGTAAAATCTCATCGTCAACCTTGGCAGGGATTAATTGAACAGTATCGCCAATACCTGCCTGTTAGCGAGAATACGCCGGTTGTTACGCTATTAGAAGGTAATACTCCTTTAATTCCCGTGCCATCGATCGCGCGTCTAATCGGCAAGCAAGTACGTGTTTTTGTGAAATACGACGGTTTGAACCCTACTGGTAGCTTCAAAGATAGGGGAATGACAATGGCGGTTTCCAAAGCCAAGGAAGCAGGAGCTAAGGCGGTGATTTGCGCGAGTACTGGTAATACTTCGGCGGCTGCTGCGGCTTATGCTAGGCGTGGAGGGATGCGTCCTTTTGTAATCATTCCTGACGGTTATGTGGCGCTGGGTAAATTGGCGCAGGCGTTGGTGTATGGTGCGGAAGTGTTGGCAATTAAAGGAAATTTTGACCAAGCTTTAGAAATTGTCCGGGATATAGCCGAGGAATATCCGGTAACTTTGGTTAATTCAGTTAATCCTTACCGTTTGGAAGGACAAAAAACGGGAGCTTTTGAAGTAGTAGATATTTTGGGTGATGCTCCAGACTGGCTGTGTATCCCGGTGGGTAATGCCGGAAATATCACCGCATACTGGATGGGTTTTTGCCAATATCATCAAGATGGTAAATGCGGACATTTGCCCAAGATGATGGGTTTTCAAGCTGCGGGTGCCGCACCGTTGGTAAATGGTGAAGTGGTAAAGAATCCTGAAACCTTAGCTACAGCGATTAGAATTGGTAATCCTGCGAGTTGGGATAAAGCAGTAGCGGCTGCTGCGGCGAGTCAAGGTGAATTTAATTCCGTTACCGATGAAGAGATTTTAGAAGCTTATCGAATTTTAGCTGGAGATGAAGGCGTTTTTTGCGAACCAGCTAGTGCAGCTTCTGTGGCGGGTTTATTGAAGGTTAAAGATCGAGTTCCCACGGGTGCCACTGTAGTTTGCGTATTAACTGGGAATGGTTTGAAAGATCCAGATACAGCGATAAAACATAACAAAAGTCAGTTTACCCAAGGTATTGAAGCGGATATTAAAACTGTTGCGAAGCTGATGGGGTTTGAATAAGGTTCGTAGTAGGCGCTTCAGCGCTTCTTATCAGAGGCGCTGAAGTTTACCCAAGCCATTGAAGCCGATATTAAAACTGTTGCCACGATCGGTTTTGAATAATTCTTAGGTTCGTAGTAGGCGCTTTAGCGCTTCTTATCAGAGGCGCTGAAGTTTACCCAAGCCATTGAAGCGGATATTAAAACTGTTGCCATGATGAGGTTTGAATAATTCTTAGGTTCGTAGTAGGCGCTTTAGCACTTCTTAGCCGGAAGCGAAGACAGCGCTCACTACGAACAAACTACAAATTTTCTATTTCCACCGTCTGTATTTCTTCAACAACCTCAAATCCAAATACCCGCGAATAAAAATATAATTCTGCTTCCAAAGCACGTTTAATATTCTCTGCATTGCGAAAACCATGTTGCTCTCCGGGAAAGGGAACGTAAGCAACGGGTAATCCTTTGTTTCGCAAAATATCAATCATGGTTTCAGCTTGGTTTGGTGGCACAACTTTATCTTCCAAGCCTTGTAGAAAAATTACCGGGCAAGTTAAATTCTCAGCAGAATTAATCGGGGATCTTTGTACGTATATTTCCTTCTTTTCTGGATAAGCACCCACCAATCTATCTAAATATCTTGATTCAAATTTATGGGTATCTCTGGCTAAAGCTTCTAAATCGCTTACGCCATAATAACTAGCACCAGCTTTAAAAGTATCGCGGAAAGTCAACGCGCATAAAGTTGTATATCCTCCCGCACTTCCACCAGAAATTGCAAGGCGATCGCCATCTACTAAGTTTTGTTCTACCAGATATTTGGCACCATTGGCGCAATCATCTACGTCAACAATTCCCCAGTTTCCATCCAAACGCTGACGATATTCTCTTCCATAACCCGTACTACCGCCATAGTTAACGTCTAAAACGGCAATACCGCGACTCGTCCAATATTGAATCCGATAGCTCAAACTTGAAGATGTCGCCGCAGTGGGGCCACCATGACTTTTAACTAATAATGGTGGTTTTTCGTTCTCCGGTGCGGTGAAATCTTTGTTTTGCGGTGGGTAAAATAATCCGTAGGCTGTTTTCCCATTGCTGGTAGGAAATTCTATCGGTTGTACTTGAGAAAGATAGCCGTCATCTATGGCAATATTGCTAGAACGTTGCAAAACTTCTACTTTTCCGGTTGTTAAATCCAGTTGAACCAGTTCGCTGGCTTGAGTTGGTTGACTTCCGTTAAATAAAACCTTGCCCGGTGTTGTTTTTATCCCGCTAAATTCCGTATAGGGTAAATCGAAAGTATCGAGTTTTTTCGTATTTACATTTAAGCTTGCTAAATACCAAATTCCTTTCTGGGTATAGCTGCAAATAATGCGGTTTGTTGATTCAATTGCGTATGTGGAAGAAGCTAAACCCCATTGTGGTTTGCCAAATTCTGCTGACATTGGAGTCAAATTTTCTACTTTCCCCTGCCGCCAACAATATAAATTCCACCAGCCAGTTTTTTCCCAGATAAAATATAAAGTTCCATCATTCGACCATTCCGGTTGTCCCGCAGATTCATCCACACCACCCGCGATTTTTTGCATATCGGCGATCGCGCCATCGTCTTGAACCGTACCAACCCATAATTCAGCGCTATCCCAAGGCATATTCGGGTGATTCCAAGTTAACCAGGCTAAATATTTACCATCCTCACTCAAACGAGGTGCAATATAAAAGTCATTTCCAGATACAAGCACTTGAGGATTTTTGTTTTCAGTTAAATTAATTGCGACAATTTGATTTGTTGGTTCTTTCCCTTGTTGCGTATGGTCTTCACAAACGCAAATAATCCGCTGACGCTGAGAGTCAACAATTCCATCACCGTAACGCATCGATAATTCAGGTGTTATCGGTTGCGGTTCGGAGCCGTGTTTTTGCTGATAAAGACGTTGGTCGATAAAGTTAGAAAAATAGACGGTACCATCAGCCACAAAATAGGAACCACCACCATACTCGTGAACCCGACTACGCACGTTGAAACCATCCGGTGTCACAGTGGTTTCGCCATCGGGGTTGCGTCGGACAATAACACTACGTCCCTTATCCCAAGCTCGTAACTCGCTCCAGTAGATATTATCGCCATCAACTGCAATTTGTCCGAGTCCAATTGCTGAAGAGGTAATTAAATCGGTAGTGATGGGTGATTTCCAAGAACCGTAGGGTGCTGTTATCATTTCAATTTTGGATTTTGAATTTTGGATTTTGGATTTGCTAGAACTTTACTGATTTTACAGCCAATGAATTCTCATGATTATTTTTGAAAAGCAAGAAGATGTAATTGTTTCGTTTATTAAAAGAATACCGATAAAAAAACCGCAGAGACGCAGAGTACGCAGAGGAAAGAAATAAAGAGAAATAAGGCGTTGTTAAATGGAAGCTATGAATAATTACATATATTTTGCATGAAACACAAAAACCCTGTAGAGACGTAGCACTGCTACGTCTCCAGCGATGTGAAATCGTCACTTCATCTGGGTGATTATAGACTATAAATCTAACAACTTAAAAAATCCTTCCCAGGAAAGCGAACGGTAAAACAACTACCAATTCCTAACTTACTTTCTACCGAAATTGTACCTTTATGAAGCTGTACAATCTCTCGCACAATAGCTAAACCCAATCCCGAATTACCAGTTTGATAGGAACGAGATTTATCGACTCGGAAGAATCGCTCGAATATTTTATCTAAATATTCTGGTGCAATTCCTATTCCTGTATCTTTTATATTAATAACAATTTTAGAATAAACTTTTTTAGCTTCAACTGTTACCGAACCTCCAACAGGTGTGTAGTGGAGAGCATTCTGAATCAAATTGGTAAAAACTTGTTTTAAAAGTGCTTCATCTCCAGAAAAATATAAATCTTCAGCAAGGTGTGCGGTAAGCGCAATATCTTTTTCCCACGCTATCGGTTCGTATAATTGCATTAAGTCAGATAAAATCAAACTTATATGTACCGATTTTTGATGAATTGCGCTTATGTCAGTACGTGCCAGAAGCAGTAAATCTTCTGTAAGTCTTGTCATCTGGTTGGTTGCAGATGCGATCGCGCTAAATTTTTCTTCGTCTTTTTCTCGGATTCCTTCGGGATATTTCAATGCTACTGAAGCGTTGGTTTTAATTGCCATCAAAGGGCTGCGTAATTCGTGGGAAGCGTCTGCTGTAAACTGTTTGAGTCGTTGAAAACTTGCTTCAATCGGTTTCATAGCGCGATTAGTCAACCAAATCCCACCAAAACCGCTCAAAATTAATGCGATCGCAACCCCACTTTCCAATCCTAAATCTAGTTTGCGAATGCTACTATTCAAATCGGTTAAAGATTCGCTAACTCGAACGTAACCAATTATTTTCTCATCTTTGACGTTTATTATAGGTCTAGTAAAACCGCGAATTGGGTAAGGTTTTTTTTGAGTTTGTATTTGTGTTTGTGTTGAATTAATAGTATTAATCGGTTTGCTTAAACGGTATTTGCCTTGTTTGGCGATTAGTTTACAAGACTAATACCATCTAATTTGGGCAACATTAAATCTAATAAAATTAAGTCGAATTCCGTTGCTTGGGTGTATTCCCAGCCTTCAATCCCATCCAGGGCAACATCCACCACATGATGCTGATGCTTTAAATCTTCAGCATCATGTTGAGCAATGCGATCGTCATCTTCTATTATTAAAATTCTCATCTTTTTGATAAATTTATTAACAATCGGTAAATCAATAACAGAGTATTAAGTTACGCAGCAAGAAATAAACATATATATTAAGAAACATAAAGAATAAAATGCTTCTCTTTCTAATTGTGTAACTTAACTATAAAGTTTATTCGATGCTAATCAAATTGTCTTAAAAGGTTTCTAAATGTATTTTTATAACGTTGAGTAGAATACAGTTATTCACCCCTCTGACTTCGTTCGATCTTCAAGGTATGACTTTGAAGGCGATGCTATACCGTGGAAAAGTCCCCAACTAAGAATTAAGGAACCTAATTTTTCAAAAAATCAGGTTTCTCAATAGCTCAAAATATTACAACTCATATAGAATTGCTATAGAAGTAAAATATTTATAATGCTGCACGTTTTGGGCAAAGCGCGTAAAATTTTGCGTGCGATTGCTCATTTCATGCTAAGTAGAGCTAAATTTAGAGGTAGAACGATAGTTATAGAAAAATCTTTCACTCAAGCGTGTTATAACTGTTTGGATTAAATTTTTGAGCCAAGAATGAGTAGTAATTATAGACAATGGAAGCTGTAAAAAAAAGACCCATTAAACCCAAAACCTATATATCGTTCCTATACACCTACTCAACTAGTTGGGGAACTGCTGGTGATATTTGTTTAATCCGCGAAACTGTAGCTGAAGAGAGTACTTCTAAATTCGTGGGTCGTAAAGTAAAACTGGCACTTCCAAGAGGAATGGAAAAGCATCGCGTGGAAGGTTATCAAGTAATAAAAGTTGCAGGTCATGTCGGTGACGGACATCCCAAAGATGCTGGTTCCGAATGGGAAGCCTATGAAGGCATAGAAAGAGAAGTTGCGATCGCGGTTCTAAAGCCTTGGGGATTTAAGTTAGTTGAGCCGGAGTAAACCTGTTTGTCGGGGCAATTTCCAACTAATTATTAACCGGATGTTGCCCGTAGAACGGTAAAGCTTCCGTCCAATCCGGACGCTTGCCTTGCTGGCAATCCAAATCTGCTAATTGCAGCATACTCGTTACCGTCGCAGCTAAACCAGAGTTAGCTTCCACAAGCCGATAATTACCATTCCCATCGGCTAATTTTTCTTCCCATATTTCTTTAGTGACTACCACATCAGGCATTACAGCCGTTAGTCCGCTACCATCCGGCATAACTTGATAAATCGCACCGAACAACATACCTCGTTGCGCTGGCATCTGTACGGCGATAAAACCATCGTCATCACGTCGGTTTTCCCATGCAAATGCTGCCAAAGTAGAAATCGCGAACACCGGAATATTTAATTGTTGACCCAAAGTGCGAGCAGCCACAAGCCCAATACGAGTTCCCGTAAAACCTCCAGGTCCCTTCGCTACAGCAATAAAATCTATATCCGACCAAGTTTGAGGTTTAATAAAATCTATTAAATATTGATGCATCAAATTAGAAACATTACGGTCTAATTTCCATACATCAGAACGTGAATCCTCAGCGAAATTACCGATCGCTAAACCTAATTCGGGAGTGGTGGTGTGTAGCGCGAAACCGTATTTGGACATTAGAGAGGGGGTAGAGGGGGTAGAGGGGGGAGAAAGGGTAGAGGGGGTAGAATAAAATCTTGTAAATTCCTAACTTCTGGCTCTAACCCTTCTGTTATATTTTAAATCCAAAATATAAAACCCTATAACTCACCGGAATGCACCATTCGGGTGGAAGCAGAAAAAACCCGATTTCTTGCAAATTGATAAACGAAAAAGTAATGTTTTCAGGAAAATATTCCGGGTTTGTTGTCTCTAAAATCCAAAATCCTATAACTGTTCACTGCTCACTGCTCACTGCTCACTGATAACTGTTAAGTGGGAACCAACTCACCGGGACGTAATTTAGACCATTTACCTTTCTCTTCTTTGAAACTCAAACATCCTACAACATCCCATTCCATTTCAATTACTTCGCCTTCGGTGCGAATATTTACGTTTATACTGGGTTCGTTGGGATCAAATGTTGGTGTTTCTGTTAAATGAGGTTGTTGGTGCTGTGTTTCTACTGCATTGTAGGTAGCACAGCGGTCTACATAATGACAATTTACGCAAATACACATATTAAAATCAACAATTAAGTTTTAGTTTCGCTTTGTTTTTATTCTAGCTATTAGCTACGTTGTTGTTGCCTAGCCTTTGAGTTTATTTTTATTACAATGTACGGTTCAATTCTGTCTCAATTTACACCAGAATCTTTACCTTTTAATCTGGAATTGTTGCCAAAACCAGCTTATTTGGTTGGTGGTGCGGTACGAGATGCGATTTTAGGAAGAAATCGCGATGATTTAGATTTTAAATTGGATTTAGATTTTATTTTACCTTCAGAAGCGGTAAATGTAGCCCGCAAAATAGCCTTCGATCATCAAGCTGGTTTTGTTTTACTTGACGAGCAGAGGCAAATTGCTCGCGTTGTGTTTCCCAATGCTACCGTTGATATTGCCCAACAGGAAGGCGATTCTCTAGAAACTGACTTGCATCGACGAGATTTTACAATAAATGCGATCGCCTACAATATTCATACCCAAGAAATCCGAGATCCGTTACAAGGCGGTGTAGATTTACAAAAGGGTATTTTACGCATGATATCACCCGCGAATTTGGAAGATGACCCTTTACGCTTGATGCGGGGATATCGTCAAGCCGCACAGTTAGGATTTACTATTGAAGCAGAAACCCACTCCACAATTCGCGCTTTAGCTTCCCATTTAGAAAAAGTTGCTGCCGAACGAATACGGGTAGAATTAGGCTATATGTTGGTGCCTCAAGGTACGTTTTGGTTAATAAAAGCTTACGAAGATGGTTTACTAAAATCTTCCTTTAAATACGCGACATCGCAAAGTTGTGCTTCGATCGCAGAAATTGACAAAGTAGCTTTGCAATTAACAGAAGAATTTCCAAGTTTGAAGGAAATACTGCAACAAAATATTAGAGATACTGTAAAAACAACTTGGTTGGGTATTGCAAAACTAGCTTGTTTAGTTAATCCCAATCCAGAAATAGCAGAAGCAGAGTTAGAAAAACTTACCTATAGTAAAGCGGAAATTCAAAGCGTAACTACAGCCTTGAGAACATTTCCCAGACTTAATACAGCATTATCCTTAAGAGAACAATATTTTTTATTCAAAGAAGCGGGTAGCGTATTCCCGACTACAGCCATTTTAGCAACAGCTTATGGTAATGTAGTCAGGAATATGTCCGAAGACAAGCCAGTAACAACATACGCATCTTTACTTTCCCGCTACTTAACCCCTGACGATCCGGTTGCACATCCCACTCAATTAGTAAGTGGGACACACATTATATCATTATTAAATATCCCTTCGTCACCACTTATAGGTAAAATTCTGACAGAAATTGCAGTGGCACAAGTCGAAGGCAAAATTTCGACGTTTTATGAAGCGATCGCATTTGCACGAAATATGGTTGAAGAGAATGGGTAATTGGGGATGGAGATTAGGAAATATGAAGAGAACTTGCAGAGCAAACAGTACAGATATTTCTATAATTATTTATTCCTAACTCCTAACTCCTAACTCCTAACTCCTAACTCCTAACTCCTAACTCCTAACTCCTAACTCCTAACTCCTAACTCCTAACTTCTAACTCCCTTAAGCTTTTTCAACTAATTTCTTAAAGTAGAAATATGCTTCTTCTGGTGTCAGCGCTTCCGATTGATCGTCGTGAGCAATAAAATATTCTCTATTGTCGGGAAAGAAACGTATTGTAAAACTTGGTATTAATCCTAGTTGCAAAGCCTGTTTACCGAGTGCTTCGGTAGCTTCTGCTAAAGAATATCCATCATGAAATTTGGATGCAGACATTTTTCTCCTCTTTTTATTAATTATTTATCTATCTATTTATCAATAGCTTTTGATGCCATTTTTAATAAAGGCACCAAAAACTAGGAAATTCACATTTCTTGCTGATATTTTTCTAAGATATCTACCAAACTGACTTGGCACTGTGACGGTACCAAATCGATTAAAGAGATTTCACTTTTACCGCCACCTATCTTGATAGGAATAGACTGTAAAACATTAATGACATCATCTTCATCCACGGATTTATCGGAACTGATTAAAGGATAAACTTGTTCGGCAACAACAGTATGCAGTTTGGCATCGGACAAATAAAGGTGCCACTTAGCGATATCGATATAGACATTCTCGCCAATCTCAGCGGCTAGGGCTTCCATGAATTCTGCGTTGTTAGACATAGCCTCAAAATTACAAGTTACTTAAGAATTATGCTGAAATTCTCAAGATAACTCTACCATTACAAGTTGCGATCGCCGTTGCCTTTATGCTACATCTTCAGGTAGATTTTGGTGGAGCATCTGAATAATCTGCGATCGCCCAAATATAAATTAGATGCGAGACTAATACCGCTAACCAACCTAATGTCAGAATGGGCAACCATTGCCAATCAGTTGAAAGAAAGTTGTGAAAAAACCACAAGCCGGAATTAAATAAAGCAAATGTCGCCACATGAACGGCGAAATTCATTCTATCGTCCAGTTTACGGTAAGCTGGGTCGTTTTTGCGGTCTGGTTCGCGGGGCCAACGTGGAGGCATATATATTAGTTACATTTAGGAACAATCGGTTATTTCTATAATTTTAATGTTATCCGCGTCACAAATCTAATTTACTTAGAATAGAAGCAATAATCTAAAATCTAAAATCCAAAATCCAAAATCGCTATGACTATCTTTGAGCAACTGGATGAAGATATACTATTTCCCAGCGGTGACGGCAAACCAATGGCAGAAAATACCGAACAGTATCGCTGGATAGTCATTATTAAGGAGAATTTAGAAGTTCTGTTTGCTGGGGATGACAATGTTTTTATTGCTGGCGATTTACTTTGGTATCCCGTGCGTTCTAAGATAATTTCGCCGACAGCACCCGATGTCATGGTAATATTTGGCAGACCGAAGGGTAAACGCAGTTCTTACCGTCAGTGGAATGAAGAGAATATTCCACCTCAGATAGTATTTGAAATTCTTTCTCCCAGCAATAATGCAGACGAAATGGAACGCAAGCTGGAATTTTATAATACTTATGGTGTTGAAGAATATTACATTTACAATCCCCAAACTTTTCAATTTGATGGCTGGGTACGACAAAACGGTAATTTAACCAAGCTGTGGGAAATAGATGATTTTATTAGTCCCCGGATGGGAATTAAATTTGAAATCGCGCAAGGTGAATTAGTTATTTATCGCCCCGATGGGCAACGATTTTTGTCTTCGGTGGAGTTGGAGCAGCGCTTTCAAGAGGAACGTTTAAGAGCGCAACGTGCTGAATTGTTGTTAGAGCAGGAGCGTCAGCGAGCCGAGCAGGAGCGTCAGCGAGCAGAGCAAATGGCTGATTATTTGCGTAGTATTGGTGTCAATCCGGATAATATTGGTGGATCTTAGTATGGATATACGGGAGGGATGCTCTTTAATCGTACAACCATGTAGAGACGCGATACTATGAACGTCTCTACAATTGTTTTTTATTGATATAGTGACACGAGTTACCGCCTAATGACATCCATTTTCGCCTGCTTTTTCAAGAGTCGCCAGTTTAGATGTATAGACACGTCTCTAGAAGAGTTGATAGTTGTGAATATCTATTTTCTCTCATAGCCCAGAAAAACTTTTAGCATCAATAAACTTTAGAGCAGCATTTTGTTGATGTAGCTAAAGTGCGGGTTGATAGAATTGAATTATTACTATTAAGCTAATAACTGGATATGACCAAATGCCAACGAATATCTACCACATCACTCATATTAATAATTTGTCTTTAATCCTCAAATCAGGCGGATTAATCGCTAATAGCAGGCTGCAAAAGCAGCAAACTCAATATACAGATATTGCTCACAGTCAAATACAGGATCGACGAGCTAATATTTACGTTCCTTGCGCTACTGATGGGTGTCTACAAGATTATGTCCCTTTTTATTTTGCTCCACGCTCTCCTATGCTTTATGCGATTCATAAAAATAACGTAGAGGGTTACACAGTCGCTCAAAATTCAATAATTCATTTAGTTTCAGAAGCCGAATTAATAGAAACCAATAATTTAGCTTTTGCTTTTACTGATGGTCATGCAATCATGGCATACAGTGAATTTTACGACAATCTGCAAAACTTGAATGTAATTGATTGGCAAATTATGAAAGAGCAATACTGGAACAATACACCAGAAGATGGAGATAGAAAACGTAGACGACAAGCTGAGTTTTTAATACATCAATTTGTTCCTTGGAAATTAATTAAAGAGATTGCCGTACAAAATATTACTTTGAAATCCCAGGTTAGCAAGCTATTACAAAATTTTAATTTTAATAACTCAATTAAAGTTTATGCTAATTGGTACTACTAGAATTATCATATAATATAATTTCAAATAGTACTTGGTTACTAAAAGAGGCGGAAGGAATGATTGAGTTTAAGCAAGGTAACTTATTAGAAGAGAAAGCAGAAGCCTTAGTTAATACCGTTAATTGTGTTGGTGTTATGGGCAAAGGTATTGCCTTGCAATTTAAACGAGCATATCCTGAAAACTTCCGTCAATACTCCAAGGCTTGTAAAGCTAAAGAAGTAAAACCTGGTAGTATTTTTATTGTCTCTACAGGTAGTATTTTTAACCCTAAGTATATATTTAACTTCCCTACAAAGCGTCATTGGAGGGGTAAGTCTAAAATAGAAGACATTGAGGCAGGATTAGCAGCTTTAGTTACAGAAGTACAACAGTTAAATATTACATCTATCGCTATCCCACCTTTAGGGTGCGGTAATGGTGGATTAGATTGGAAAATTGTTAAACCCCTAATTGAATCAGCATTTATCGTATTACCAGATGTACGAGTAATAATCTTTGAGCCATTTGGCGCACCGAAAGCAGAAAAAATGCCAATTGCGACCAAAAAACCTAATATGACTCGTGGACGTGCATTGGTTATTCAACTGCTAGAAATATATGGAATACCAGGTTATGAATCAACTAAGCTAGAAATTCAAAAACTAGCCTATTTCCTGCAAGAAGCAGGTGAAGATTTAAAGCTATTTTACAAACCGCATATATATGGTCCCTATGCTCATAATCTTAATCATGTTTTGAAGCATATCGAAGGGCATTATATTCATGGCTATGGAGATGGAACTAGTACAGCTCAAAGCGCTGAAATTTACGTGTTAGAGGAAGGTAGAAAAGCGGCGCAAAAATTTTTAGAAACACAATCAGAAGCTCTTCAGCGTTTAGAAAAAGTTAGCAATTTAATATATGGTTTTGAAACTCCTTATGGAATGGAAATGTTAGCAACAGTTCATTGGATTGCAACAAGAGATGATAACCCAGCACAGGATAGCGAACAAGCGATTCAGAAAGTGCATAAATGGAACGAAAGGAAGCAGAATTTGTTTAAGCCGCAACATATTCGCAAAGCTTGGCAGCGTTTAGAAAAGCAAAATTGGTTATCTACTGCCTCAACATAATCACTTCATATTTCCCTTCCTCCACTTCCCATAAATTCACCTCGTAAATGCTTTCAGGATTCCCTTGATAATGAAGCGTCGTGCGTTGAATTAATTTCATAATTTTTCTTTTACACCCTGATAATAAATTGTAGATATCGGATTCTGTATTTTTCAGTGATATTACAGTTAGTTAAAGTCTTGTGGTAATGGCATCTTTCCCTGTAAATCTAGAACACAACCTGCTGCAATCAAAAATCCATTTTTACCTACTTTTTCGGAATTCGCCTATGTCAAACTTGTAGTTATCAATTAAACTGAGTTTTTATCGGGGAATCATTAATATTACTATGTCGAGTAAAAAGAAAGAGCCGAGCGGATGTGGATGTTTAAATATTCCCATATCAGTAATTGTACTGTTTTTAGGAGGTGGTATCTGGTTATTTACTCAGAGAGATAACTTAGGTATTAGTAAGCTTTTACCTAATAGCGAACAAATAAATATTCCTTTTATTTCTACAAAACCAACTCCGAAACTTCCTTCAAACCCGACTCCAGTTGCTTCTTCTACTCCCAAACAACAAAAAAGAAAACTTCCTTTCAATCCGGCTCCAATTGCTTCTACTCCTATACCAACACCAAAAGTCACTCCTACTCCAACTCCATCTCCAACACTAAATCCATCTCCGAAAATCAAAACTCAAGTTAAAAAACCTTCCCCAAAACCAACACCACCACCCCAAACACGTTGGGAGAAAAAACAAATTAGAGGAATTTATTTAAGTCGCTATAACATTACTAATAATGCCAGCGAAAAAGTAATTCGCGAAAGAGTTCGTTACTACAAGAGTAAAGGATTTAATACTATTATTCATGGAGTTTGGGGTAATGCTTGCACCATGTATAAAAGCGAAGTTATGCAGCAAACTTTGGGCTATAAAAGTTGTCCCAATTTGTTTCGAGATAAGTGGTTAGATTGGTTAATTGATGAAGCGCACAAACAGGGAATGGAAGTTCATGCTTATTTTGAAAAAGGGATTAAAATCGATAAAAATAGTCCGATATTCGATTTGGCGATCGCTAAAAGATGGATTGTCCCCGGTATAGACAAAACCTATGCAGGAATTGACCATTATGTGCTTGATGTTGAGATTCCTGAAGTTGCTAATTTCTTCAGAGATATTCTAGCAGAGTTCGTGACAAAATATCCCAAAATCGATGCAGTTCAATGGGATGATTATTTAGGCTATCATGCAGAATTACCGGGTAAAGTTAATCGCACCGATAAATTAACGAAATTTACTCAGCAAATGATAGCTGCAATGAAACAAGCTAACCCTTCAGTTAGTTTTGATATTTGTCACCATAATCCTTACTGGGCTAAACGATATTTCGCCGCCGACTATCAAAAATGGAAGGTTGATCGAATATTTATTCAGGCTTATAACGAAGATGGTTTCAACGAAGAAGTAAATTATGCTAAAAAAGTTGATGGGATTGCTATTAGCGATCGACAATTTCATCGCGTTAAAGAATTAGTAGATAATAAAGGAATTAAAAGTATTTTAGTATTTCCGATTGCTGGAAAACCTAAAGAAACTGCTTCTAAATTAAACGAATTTTTAATACAAAATAATCATAAAGCTGATTCCTCCTCTTAATTTTTTAATAACTAGTCTCTAAATTTTCCGGGTAACTTTGCGTTTTAAAAACAGATATTCCTCAACCAACAAACCTTTCAATTCCGCTATAATTTTAATGAGTTTTGGGAGCGCACATCATGTTAAAGTACAACTTGCCGAGGTATTTACCTTCAGCGGAAGAACTACCAGACTCCGACGAAACGCCCGTGGATAATGAACTGCAAGAATTAATACCGGGTTTACTCAAAGCAATTCTGCTAATTCTTTGGGGAGAAAGGATGGATTGGTTTTTCGGCGTGGATATGGGTGTTTATTATCACCCCGATAAGCCGCCAATTGTACCCGATGGATTTCTCAGCCTGGGTGTTGAACGTTTTTATGATGAAGAATTGCGCCCCAGTTACGTGCTGTGGGATGAAAATGTTATCCCTATTTTGGCTTTAGAAGTCGTTTCCCGAAATTATCGCAAAGAATACACAACTAAATTAGATGAATATGCAGATTTAGGCGTACTTTATTATGTAATTTATTCTTCCCGTCGCCGCCGCAAGCCGCGTTTGGAAATACATAAATTAGTCAATGGGAAGTACGAATTACAAGAAGGGAACCCGTTTTGGATGCCAGAAATCGGTTTAGGAATAGGTTGTGAAAGGGGTAACTATTCCGGAGTGACGCGAGAATGGTTGTACTGGTATGATGAATCGGGAACAAGATATCCCACTCCGAAAGAACAGATACAACAAGAAACATTACGCGCTCAACAAGAAACATTAAGGGCGCAACAAGAGACACTAAGGGCACAGCAGGAAGCCCAACGCGCTCAACAAGAAGCCCAACGCGCACAGCAGGAATCACAACGCGCCCAACAAGAGACATTACGCGCTCAACAAGAAGCTCAACGCGCCCAACAAGAAGCTCAACGCGCCGACATTGCAGAACAAAAAGCGCAACAAATGGCGGAAAAGTTGCGCGAGTTAGGGATAGATCCAGATAGTTTGAGTTAATAATTTACTATTTCCGAATTATTTAACGAGTAATATTTATTATGCGGTTTGTAGTTGCGCTTTAGCGCCTCTTATCGGAAGCTAGTACAGCGCAACTACGAACCTTTTTTTATTCCGATCTAAAATTTAAGATTTTAAAGTAGTAAAGTTATTTTTAAAAGAAGGAAAAATTTCAAATTAATTCATTGAACATTCAAGCCCAACTTCTTATATACTTCCTCAGCAGGAATAGCTTTCTTACCATTTTTATATGCTTCCCGTGAGGCAATTAACTGGGCTTTAACTTCTTCTCTAATTTCTTTACCAGCATCAGCATCGGCAAAAAATTCATAAGACAGTTTCCTCAACAGTTTCTTTAATTAAACTTTTGAGTTCATTGACGCTCATATCTTTAATTTGCATATTAATATCCTTGTTAAATTAGTATTTGAAAGCTTAGTTATTACTATCAAATTACAGAAAGGTGCGTGACTTATAATCACATTCAAAATTTGTTAAAGCGTCACACACCCTACAAGAATTATAAATCTGTTTTAAAAGTTGTAGCTCAAAACCTGAATCGCGCTATTCTCTGGTAAACTACCGGGAGTCACGCTAATCGTATCGCTATTACTACGATTTACCTTCATTCCACCCATTACCGTCAGAAAATCATCTAAAGGTAGAATATCACAACTTTCTTTATCCGCTGCTTGGGTACGATAATGAGTAGGAATAATTAACTTCGGATTCAAAATTTGAATTGCTTTTCTGGCTTCCTCAGCGTTATAAGCCTTAGCGCTACCACCTACAGGTACTAATAGCACGTCTGGACGACCCATCAAAATCTTTTGTTCTAATGAAATAGGTGCGGCAGCGCCTCCCAAATGCAAGATATTAACTCCTGCTTGCTTCCACTGCCAAGCCGTATTTATGCCAAAACGTTTTCCACCAACGCGATCGTGATCTATCGCAATCCCTTGAAATTTGATTTCCTTAAACTGGTAAACCCCTGGCTGGTAAATTAATTTAGGTCCTCCAGGTAAGCCTTCTACCGCACCTTCATCCAACAATTGACTGCTAATTAATACCAAATCGGCAGCAATATTGGGTGGACGATAACCAGCAGTACAGCCTATAGTACGAAAAGGGTTAACTAAAATTGTTGTACCTTCACCTGAAAACAAAAAGCTAGTATGACCTAACCACTTAATTGACAGCGAACCACCAGATTGGGCATTAACCCGCAAACCCGAACCTAAGTTAGCAAACAACGCACCTGCTAACCCCGCTCCAGCGTAGCCAATCAATTGTCGTCGTTTCATTTACTCTCTCAAAGATAATTTTTCTAGAAAGTTTTGCAATAATTGCTTTCCCGAATTAGTCAGGATACTCTCTGGGTGAAATTGGACTCCTTCTACGTGAGGAAAGTTCCTGTGTCGCACTCCCATTATTGTCCCATCTTCAACCCAGGCGGTGATTTCCAATACATCGGGAATGGTATCGCGCTCTATGACTAAACTATGATACCTGGTTGCGGTCATCGGATTATCCAATCCTTGAAAAACTCCTACCCCAGTATGAGAAACTTCAGAAGTTTTACCATGCATCAACTCAGGGGCAGAAACAATTTTACCGCCAAATACTTGACCTATACTTTGATGTCCCAAACATACGCCTAAAATTGGGTACTTGGGTGCTAATTCTTCAATTAATTTTAAAGAAATTCCCGCATCTTCGGGTCGTCCGGGACCAGGTGAAATCACTATACCATCAGGCTTCAACGCCCGAATTTCTTCTATTGATATTTTATCATTACGAAATACTTCAATTTGGTCTGCCACTGGAAAATTTACAGCCAATTCTCCCAAATACTGCACCAAATTATAAGTAAAGCTGTCGTAATTATCTATGACTATCAGCACAGCAATTAAACTCAATCATTTTATTGATGCCAAGCTTGTCCGATTGTCTTAACTTTTGTTATTAAACGTTTTACAAAGAAGATAAAATCAACTCGAACAAAGGAGGCAATATAAGCATAGCAGCTACCAATATCGCTACCAACGCCGAAACTAATACCGCACCAGCAGCACAGTCTTTAGCAATTTTTGCTAATTCGTGATACTTTTGCTCAACTGTGAGATCGACAACAGACTCAACAGCAGTATTTAGCAACTCCAAAGCTAAAACTAAACCGCTAGTAACTGCAATTACCGCGACTTCTACCGACTGAAGATGCAAAAAAACGCTTAAGCCAATTGCCAAAGCGCAGACAGATATATGAATGCGAAAATTACGTTGAGTTTGAAAAGCGTAAGAAATTCCAGCCCAGGCATATTTAAAACTAACGAGCAAGTTAGAGGCAACTGCCCAAGATAATTCGCGCTGCTTAGACACAACTGTTTCTAAACGGTTTGGTTTGGGTGGAGATGAAATTTGCTGGGACATAGGCATAATATGAATGCTGCGATCGTAAGATTAAATTTTTCCCGAATTTTAAAAGTTGAATCAATGTCTTGGCAATTTTCTAAAGGAGTATTTTGAAAATAAAATTGAAATATGGGAGCAAATAAACTCATCGGCGAGTCTATTCTATGTCAATATCAATACTTAATGTCTTCAGTAGCATTACCTGCTTTTTCAGCATTCTTCGCAAACTCTCTTCATCAGGATGATCCCATCCGATAAGATGTAGCAAACCATGAGATGTTAACCAAGCTAATTCGGTTTTCAAAGAATGACCTTGCTGTATTGCTTGCTTGCGAGCAGTATCGACGGAAACTATAATATCGCCCAGGTATAAAGGTTCATCGTCGGTATCAATTTCCGTAACATCTGGCGAATCTACTTCCAAAGCCGCAAAAGCTAAAACATCCGTCGGCTTATCTTGATGACGGTACTGAGAATTTAGACTTTGAATTTCCGAGTCATCCGTCAAACGCAGCCCGATTTCGTAAGCAGATGCTGGGGGGATATCACATTGCATTATATCCACCCATTGACAAAACCAGCTTTCCCAAGTTTCAGCACAAATGCGGACATCTTTATCCGCATCGTCTACAGCCTCTTTTAGGGAAGATCGATCGAAATTATCCTGCACGTAAACTTCAACAGAAAGCTGTTTATCCACTCAATCTCCTCTCGCTAATGAGTTAGATAAGCAAGTCCAATCAAAACAGCCAACAGTCCGAAAGTAGTAAGCGCAAAATGCTTCAATGAGGTGCCACCCTTTTGCACCATATTCCGCATCGCCAACTTTGTATAGCTTGGTTTATCTTCGTCGGTAGAAGAGTTGTTCATAATATTTTGATAACAAATTCTTCTACCAATGTAACAAATTGTTGAGAAATGGAGTGCCGATTTGGCATTTTTTCAGTGAGCAGTAAGCAGTGAGCAGTAAACAGTGAAGAAAAGGAAGTACGAAAGGTTAATTAAGGATAATTATCTTGTTGCTTTCATCCGAGTATTTTTACTCATCGTTTTTCTTCATTTGTGTATCACTAGACTAAAAACGCGCATATTATTAACTGCTCACTGTTCACTGTTAACTGTTAACTGGTAACTTGGTTTTCCTGTCGCAGATAAGCTTGAATGAAGGAATCTAATTCGCCATTCATCACGTCGCTGATAGCCGTTGTTTCTACATTGGTACGCAAGTCTTTCACCATTTGGTAAGGATGGAATACATAGTTACGTATTTGATTTCCCCAACTTGCTTCTACCATATCACCGCGAATTTCGGCGACTTCTTGAGCATGTTGTTCCTGGGCGACAACCATCAGCTTGGCTTTGAGACGGGCAAGGGCTTTCTCTTTATTTTGCAATTGCGATCGCTCTTCTGTACATCGCACGGCTATATTTGTCGGAAGGTGAACTATTCGCACTGCGGTTTCTACTTTGTTGACGTTTTGTCCGCCTTTACCGCCTGCCCTAGATGTAGTAATTTCTAAATCCTTATCGGGGATATCTAATTGTACGTTGTCATCTATCTCAGGCATGACTTCCACACCTGCAAAACTGGTTTGTCGCTTACCGTTGGCGTTGAAAGGAGAAATCCTTACCAAGCGATGGGTACCCATTTCCGATCGCAAATACCCGTAAGCATAACGTCCGGTAATTTCCAGCGTCACCGATTTTATACCGGCTTCATCTCCGGGAGATTCATCGCTAATTGTAACTTTATAACCGTGAGCTTCTCCCCAACGGGTATACATTCGCAGCATCATTTCCGCCCAGTCTTGGGCATCAGTACCGCCAGCACCGGCTGTAATTGTTAAAGAAGCGCCTTTGCTATCGTAGGGACCAGAAAGTAACTGCTGTAATTCCCAGCGATCGAGTTCGCGGGTGAGGCTTGTAACGTTAGATACAGCTTCATTCAGCAGCGACTCATCGGTATCGGACTCTAATAATTCAACAACTGCCCTAGTATCTTCTAAACTAGAATGCCAGTTATGATACTGTTGCAGATGTTCTTTGAGTTCGTTAAGCTCTTGCATCGTATCTTGAGCCTTATTTTGATCTTCCCAAAATTCTGGCTGTGCTGCGATTTGTTCTAAATCTTGGATTTTAGCTTTGAGTGCGGGTAAGTCAAAGATAGTCCTGAGTTTTACCCAGGCGTAAGGATAGCGTTTCGATTTCCCGTTTGATTTCTAGAACTTCCATATTTGTTTGTAATTGTTAGCTTTGATGCTTCTAGAATCTGTGTGTTTTATATTCCTTTCTGATTCTAGCGATTGTCTGGAAAATTTTCCCGTTTCAAGGTTTTTTGATTTATTAACCGAAACCAATGTAGAGAGCTCCGCACTGCTACGTCTATCAATGTAGTTAGCAAATCAAATCGCCCACACCCTCGAAGGGTGGGGCTACAGAAGCAAAGCCCACCGTAAGGTGGGCTGGGATCTCAAAATCAACATTGATACCGCGATTTGGCAAAATGTTGTTTTAGATAAGCTTTGATAAACAAATCTAAGTTTCCTTTCATAACTTGTGCGATCGCAGTTGTTTCTACGTCGGTACGTAAATCTTTGACTTTTTGGTAAGGATCAAAGATATATTCGCGGATTGGGTTATTAGCTACATTTTTGGATGATGGCTTCTTGATATCGGAAAGAGGTACACCTTGAGATTGCATTAGTGAAAAAAGTTTGCTTTTAACAATAGCTAGGGCTTTTTCCAAATTAGCTAATTGATTGCGCTCCTCAGTACAGGTGACGGAAATACCAGTAGGAATATGAGTTACTTTCGCTAATACAAATTGTCTATTACTAATCACAGGAGTAGGTTTTAAATAAATTTCCAAATCCTGCTCAGGAATATAAAAATCCATCGACTCATCCACAATTGGGATAACTTCTACCTTTGCAAAACTGGTTTTAATTCTAGGTTTTTTACAAAAAGGTGAAATTCGTTTTAACTGATGGATTCCTTGTTCGGATTTGAGATATCCATAAGCGTACTTGCCGGAAATTTCCAAACTTACGCAGTTAAAGCCACCCCATTCTCCCCACAATTCCTCCACAAGCCGCAGTTTGTATTCATGGCGATCGCACCAATATCCATACATCCGCAGCAGCATATCTACCCAAATTTGAGAATCCACATCATTATTACCAGCAGTAATAGTAATAAAAGCTCCTTTATCATCAAAAGGTTGATTCAAAAGGTTTAGAATCTCAACGTGCTTGAGTTCTCTGCTTAATAAATCAAAGTTAGCTATTAATTCCCATTCCAACTCTTCGTTAGTTTCTGACTCCAAGAGTTCTAAACCAGCTTGAATATCATTTAAAAGAGTTAGCCATTCTTGATATTGTTCTTGCTCGCAGAATATTAAATAAATTAATTCTTGAAGGGAGTTTTGAGCAATTACGGTATTTTGCCAAAATTCAGGTTTAATAAGTCGCTTTTCTAAATCCCGAATTTTTGTGCTTAGTCGATCGATGCTAAAGACAGTGTTGGGGTTGGCTGAGGAATTTAGATAATGTTTCGATTTCGCTTTTTATTTCTAATAGTGCCAGCATGATTTTTCCCTCGTTAGGTCACATTACATAATAGTAGTACAAAAAAGGGAATTGGGAATTGGGGATAGATTCGAGTATCTTACGGATGGTGCGTGACGGCAATATCAATTTATTTCGTTTTAGTTCAAAATATATTGCAGCCGTCACACACCCTACAAGTTAATTACGTTTTTGGTAATTGAGAAGAAAAAGTATAGGGAAATGGAATAAGAATAGAATTTTTTGTCTCCCCATCCCCTTGTCCCCTTGTCCCCCCATCTCTTCTTAGTCTCTACCGCCGCCGCTAATAGCAATTAAAAGGCGCAAGATGAAGATGAATAAGTTGATGTAGGTAAGGTACATCGATAAAGCTGCGGGTAAATATTCGTCATCGCGGTAGGTACGGGGTAATACGTAGAAATCAACTACCGCAGCACCAGCGAATAGAAATACTCCCAAGCCAGAAATACCGATTTCCAACCATCCAGGGGTATATACGCCAAATAAGGAAAGTCCCAATTGCAAAACCATAACTGCAATTAAGGCAATTACACCCAAACGGATGGTTTTTGTTAAAGCCATACCGTCAGATTCGGAAAGGTTTGAACCAATTTGACGGGCGGCGATAAAGGTTATTCCACAACCGAGGGCGGCGATACCAATACCTTCAATGCCTACTCCTTGGGTTCTTAGCGCTACAAAAACTAAGCCGCTAAGGGTGTACCCAGATAACAGGCTGTAGGCTGCTAGTAGAGGTAATGCAACTTGCTTATTACCTTTAGAAGCTACATTTTGAGCGACGAAAAACAAAATTAGTTCTACAATTACCGCACCAATAAAGGTGGGGAAAAATAATTCGGGATTACTGCGGATAACGCCTAGTCCACCGTAAGTTCCCAAAGCGGTAAGTATTAACCCACCACCTACGTAAGGAAGCGCGTTGGCAATTACGTTTGGCCCAACAAGGGCTTGAGTTTTTGCGTCGCGAATGGCATTTCGGAAATTGCTCGTATTACTCATATTTACAACAGATTCTTAATTAAGAAGATTGCTTGTTCTCCTATTTTTACGCAATTTATTTGAATCTTGACGAGTTATAAGTTCTATACAGAACAATTTAATAAAGTTCAAAGTTACTCCAGTTAAAGTTTTGAGCTAATAAAAACTATTTATCTTGACATATAACTTGAATAGTGAAGATAGCCAAAATGCGTACAAATACGTATGTAAGGGGTCTCCCACGTTGTAAATTCAGTGAAACAACGAATGGTGTGAAAAAGGATTCACAAGGAAAATAATTACAGCTTTGATGAAACTTTACTCGGCTCAGTTTTTTGACAGTAAAAAGAGTCCCTAAAGGAAATTGTATGGCAGTAATTCAGTCCTCTCTCCGGTCTGATGGTATGGAATTATTATGTATATATCATCAGAATCCTTCTATCAAACTTCGTAACAGACTCGTAAAATTGCATAGTGGTTTAGTGCGGAAGATGGCTCATAAATTTAGTCATCAATGTAACGAACCTTATGAAGATTTGGAACAAATTGGTTACTTCGGTTTAATCAGAGCAATTGAACGTTTCGATCCCACCCAAGGATACGCATTTAGTTCCTTTGCCGTCCCCTATATTCGGGGTGAAATGCTGCACTTTTTACGCGATCGCAGTACTTTATTAAAAATTCCCCGTCGTTGGCAAGAATTGTATAATGAAGGGCAAAAAATACGTAAAGAATTAGCAGATGTTTTAGGAAGACAGCCTAAAGATTTGGAAGTTGCCCGCGAGCTTAAAGTGTCGGTGCAAGAATGGCAAGAAACCAAGTTAGCCGTGCAAAATCGGATGCCTCTAAGTTTGGATGCAACTGTTGTTAACTATATCGATTGTCAAATCACTTTGGGTGAAGCATTGCCTTGTCCCCAAACAGCGGCTCAGCAACACTTAGAAGAAGAACGTCAGCAACTCCACGGCGCTATGGGGATGTTGGAAGAAAAGCCTCGGATGGCAGTGGAATTGGTATTTTTAAAGGAATTCTCCCGTAAAGATGCAGCGAAGAAAATTGGTACTAGCCCAATGACAGTAACGCGGTATTTGCAAAAAGGAGTTGATGATTTAATGAATTTAATGCAGCAACCACCACAAGCAGTAGCAGCTACCGGAACATGAGATGGGTAAAATCTTGCCAAATAGATCGGTTCAAACATGGCTTTTTATATAGCCATGAAATTTTTATTGCACTTCAGAATTTTTTCATATTATTGAAGCCATAAGTTATATATAACCTGACAAAATTCCTCATGTGCGGCGTTGCACGGAGGTTTAACATTTTCCCAAACATCTCAACAGGTTTTTAACTCAATTGAATAATTACAAATAGTTAGGAGTTAGGAGTTAGGAGTTAGGAGTTAGAAATAAAAAATTCTACCCCCTTTACCCCCTCTACCCCCTCTCCCCATCCCCCAAATCACCTAATAATTAAGTAATAACAGTAGGCTCATCTCTTCCGGTATTGGCTTTAATTTGAGCTATTTCGTCGGCAAGAGTAATTAATTCTGCCAATCCTTCTTGTGGATCGAGGTCGTGTTTTGTACTATCCGGCTCGTAGCTTTCTAAGTAAACTCTCAGAGTCGCTCCTTGAGTACCCGTACCGGAAAGTCTAAATACAATCCTGGAACCGTCGGTAAAACCAATCCGAATTCCTTGCTTCTTGCTAACGCTGCCATCTACGGGGTCTGTATAACTAAAATCATCGGCATACTCAACTGTATAATTACCGAATTGCTTGCCCTTCATTGTCGATAACGAAGAACGCAGATTTTCCATTAAGGTATTGGCTTTATCTGTTTCTACAGCTTCATAATCATGTCTTGAGTAGTAATTGCGTCCGTAGGTTTTCCAGTGTTCTTTGACAATTTCTTCAACTGACTGCTTTCGAGATGCTAAAATATTCAACCAAAATAGAACAGCCCAAAGTCCATCTTTTTCTCGTACATGGTTGGAACCAGTACCAAAACTTTCTTCACCACAAAGAGTCGCTTTATCCGCATCTAAAAGGTTGCCAAAGAACTTCCAACCAGTCGGAGTTTCATAACAATCAATTCCCATTTCCGCTGCAACTCGATCTACAGCAGCAGAAGTAGGCATCGATCGCGCTACACCAGCCAATCCCGAACTATAACCCGGTACTAACTTGGCATTCGCCGCTAACACCGCTAAACTATCGCTGGGAGTTACAAAGAAATTGCGTCCCAAAATCATATTGCGATCGCCATCTCCATCAGAAGCAGCACCAAAATCAGGAGCGTTGTCTCCGAATAAAATTTCAACTAATTCATGAGCATAAACTAAATTCGGGTCTGGATGTCCGCCGCCGAAATCTTCTAAAGGTTTACCGCTACGCACGGTTCCTTCTGGGGCACCCAAACGTTGCTCAAATAGATCGTAAGCGTAAGGTCCTGTTACAGCGTGTAGGGAATCCATACACATCCGGAAATCACCCGAAGTTAATAATTGACGAATGCTGTCAAAATCAAACAGCGACTGCATCAACTCGGCATAATCCGATACTGCATCAATAACTTGAACCGTCATCGAACCAATTTCAAAACTGCCCAACTTACTTAGATTTACATCTTCTGCTTCTAAAATCTTGTAAGTATCAATGGTTTTACTGCGATCGGACATAGCTTCAGTAATCTTTTCCGGTGCGGGGCCACCATTATCGGTATTGTACTTAATTCCGAAATCTTCATCGGGGCCAGCTGGATTATGACTAGCAGAAAGAATAATCCCGCCAAAAGCCTTATATTTGCGGATAATGCAGGAAACAGCAGGAGTAGAGAGAATCCCGTTCTCACCTACTAATACACGTCCAAAACCATTAGCCGCCGCCATTTTTAGAATAATTTGGATAGCTTCACGGTTGTAAAAACGACCATCACCACCCACAACCAAAGTTTGTCCTTCATAGCCTTCAAGACTATCAAAAATTGATTGAACAAAATTTTCCAAATAATTAGGCTTTTGAAAAACCTTAACCTTCTTCCGCAATCCCGAAGTACCGGGCTTTTGGTCATCAAACGGCTGAGTTGAAACAGTACGAATATTCATAATACGAATTAAGCAGGTATTAATTATAAAAGTACCAGCGAACAGTAACCTGTGAACAGTTATCAGTGAGCAGTTATCAGTGAGCAGTTACCAGTGACCAGTTATGAGTTAGGAGTTATGAGTTAGGAGTTAATAGTTTAGAATTTTCTCCCCATCTCCCCATCCCCCCATCTCCTTGTCCCCTTGTCCCCCCCGAACCCCATCTCCCCTAACCTGGAACTTTCGCCAAAGCTTCCCGCACGACTTCCGAACCAACTCCAAAACGACACGAGTTTTCGGTAATGTGCTGCTTCCAAGCGCGACTACCGGGTTTTCCGGCAAATAGTTGCAGCATATGTCTGGTAATTTTATTAAGCTTCAATCCTTTGGCAGCCCATTTGTCTATGTAATTATACATATTTTCTACGACTTCATGTCTATTAAAAAACGGTGATTCTTCAGTGTAAAATTCTTTATCTACGGTAGCGAAAAGGTAGGGATTATCGTAAGCCGCACGTCCTATCATCACGGCATCAACTGAGTTTAAGTGCTGCTCTACCTGAGTTAAAGTTTTAAATCCACCGTTGATTTCAATGAATAAATGGGGAAAATCTTGTTTCAAACGATGCACGTCATCATATCTTAAAGGTGGAACATCGCGGTTTTCTTTGGGACTCAACCCTTCTAACCAAGCTTTGCGAGCGTGAACTGTAAAGCGATCGCATCCAGCCCCAGATACAACATTCACAAAATTTACCATATCCTCGTAACTATCCAAATCATCAACACCGATACGATGCTTGACGGTAACGGGAATTTTTGTAGCATCAATCATCGCCGCTACACAATCCGCTACCTGTTGCGGTTTCGCCATTAGACAAGCACCGAAATTACCGCTTTGTACCCGACTGCTGGGACAACCTACATTTAAATTAATTTCGTCATAACCCATATCTTCGGCAATACGAGCGCATTCCGCCAAATCAGCGGGATTATCGCCACCTACTTGCAGCGACAACGGCTTTTCTTCCAATGAGAAACCCAATAAATGCTCTTTGTCACCATGCATAATTGCCGCACTCGTCACCATTTCCGTATAAAGCAAAGTGCGGCGGGTAATTTGGCGCATAAAATATCGATAATGGCGATCGGTTCTATCCATCATCGGAGCGATGCTTAAGGGGTTGGGCATGGGGCATTGGGCATTGGGCATGGGAACAATCCAAAATCTAAAATCTAAAATCCAAAATTATAAAAATGTTAGCTATGCAACAATCTTAAAATCGGGCGTTGTGACGATTTTACAACCGTCTACTAAAAATGGCGATCGCATATGTTAATTATTTTATTGGTAAAAAGGTTTTGATGATGCTTGAAACTGTTGCTGAAAATAGAAAAAAGTTTTTCTCGCTTGCTATTCTCTACTAATTATTGATCGTTTTCTTTGAGACAGTAAAGCAAACTGTCTACAGTCATGAGGTTTTAGTATGGCTTGAAGATAAAGCTATTAGAGGCAATCATACAGAAATCCTCGAATGAATACAGTTGACAATCAACTACCATTTGTGTTTAGGGCATCTAATATTAACAAAATTCAGAAGCGCAACGCTAGGGTAGATAGAGAATTAATAGATAGTAATCTAAATGGCGTTGATTTAAGCGGTACGGATTTGAGTTATATCCGTTTAAATGAAGCTCAATTAATAAATGATTGTTTGGCAGAAAGCAATTTAAATTGGAATTTACTAAGCAATAATAATTTGTCAGGTTTTGACTTTAGTAATGCAAACCTCAGCCTTGCTATACTTCGAGGTGCAAGTTTGAAAGGTGCTAATCTTTGTCTTGCGATTTTGCGCGGTACCGATTTACAAGAGGCAGACTTACAAGGAGCTATTTTGAGCGGTAGTATTCTTCGAGGTGCCAATTTAAGAGAAGCGAATCTCAGCAATGCTTATTTATTAGGTAGCAATCTTAGTGAAGCTGTTTTGAGTAATGCTAACCTCAATGACGCTCATTTTCTCGGTGCAAATCTCTCCGATACCGATTTTTGTGGTGCTAGAGTTGATAATGCTCGTTTTGGGTGGAATACAGGTATTTCTCAGAGGATGAAGCTTGAATTGCAGTTGCGCGGGGCGATTTTTGAGGATTAGGGAATTGGGGATTGGGGATTGGGCATGGGGAATATATAAAGATAATTGTAGGTTGGGTTAGACGCACAACAAGATTTAGCGATTAACCTTCTTATTGAAATTGCGTCGTAACCCAACAAAGCGCGTTTTGATGGTTATTACGAAGTAGATTCAGATGGGCAGGGATGCCCATCCCACAAGAGTGGTAGGTTGGGTTAGACGCACGAGAGGATTTAATAATTAACGAATTAATTGATATTGCGTCGTAACCCAACATCAGTATTTTGATTTCAGATAAAAAAATTAGATAAAATTGCACAAATCGCTTTGTTGGGTTAGACACACGATAAGATTTAACAATTAACGAATTAATTCAAATTGTGTCGTAACCCAACAAGCAAAAGCTCTGATATTGTTGGGCTTCGTTCCTCAACCCAACCTACGAAATACGAATTGAATATAATTGTATTTATTTATCTAACAAAATAAATGGAATACCGTAGAGCAAAAATAGAAGGAGGTACTTTCTTTTTCACGGTTGTCACTCAAAATCGCCGCAAATTTTTGTGTCATGAAGAAAATATTGTATTGCTAAGAAAGATATTCAAACGGGTAATGAGGCAGCACCGTTTTACAATCGACGCAATAGTGATTTTACCCGAACATTTGCACTGTATTTGGACTTTACCATCAAATGATGATGACTTTTCAATTCGTTGGAGCTTAATTAAAGGTGGTTTTAGTCGGCGATGTCATCCAAAGTATAAAGGAAAAATATCCGCATCGCGCCAGAATAAAAAAGAACAAGGAGTTTGGCAGCGTCGTTTTTGGGAACATCAAATCCGCGACGAAACAGATTTTAATTACCATGTAAATTATATTCATTACAACCCCGTGCGACATGGATATGTGAAAGCACCCAAAGATTGGAAATATTCAAGCTTTCATCGCGATGTTAAACGAGGCATTTATGATATTGATTGGGGTGCAGGAGTAGAATTAGAATTTCCCGATTGGGTAGGGAATGAATAATGGTAGTTGGTAGGTTGGGTTAGACGCACGAAAAGATTGAATTATTAACCGATTAATTAGTATTGCGTCCTAACCCAACATCGGTGTTTTGATTATTGTTATGAAGTAGATTTGGACGGGCAGAGATGCCCATCCCACAAGAGTTTTAATTGTAGGTTGGGTTAGACGCACGAAAAGATTGAATTATTAGCGAATTGATTGAGATTGCGTCGTAACCCAACATCAATGTTTTGATTTAATAATGAATTACCCGACATAGATTTTTGAATTAGTGGTAGGTTGGGTTAGACGCACGACAATATTTAAAAATCAACCAGTGATTGAAATTGCGTCGTAACCCAACATCGGTATTTTGATTTAATATAAAATTGCCAAACATACATTTTTAAAATGAAGCGAGTTGTTTCGTTAGGTGTTTAATATTGTTTTGATTTGAATTATTTGGTTTAGTTTTCTAGGTTATGTTGGGTTTCGTTCCTCAACCCAACCTACGAAATCATCTTGCATCACGTCCGGTTCCCCACTGTGGACCATGTACGATAGTTCCATCCGGCATGGTAGTATACCAAATCAAATTCATGCCTCGGCAGATCAAGCCATTAGTGGTGTGGGCACCCTTGAAGTCAGCTTCAGCGAGAACAGCATATTCCAAGGTATCAAGATAGGCTCCGCGAAAACTAGTACCTATGCCGTTGATACAATCAAGGTCGCTTCCCCGCAAATCGGTATCGATGAAGCCACTATGAGAAACGTTGGCACCATACAAATTGACATCCCGAAGGATTCCTTTGCTCAAACAACAGCCACCCAGAAAAATCCCCCCCAAATCGGCTCCAGTCAAATCGGCTCCAATCAAGTAGACTTCATTAAAGTAAGCCCCTCGCAAGTTAATATCTCGCAAAACCACACCATCAAGATCGCTCCCTTCTCCACTATATTTGGAAGGGCGAAAACCATTCTCAAGCAATCTAATTCCAGCGAAGTTTCTTTCCCCATCAGCATACCGTTCCAACAACTCGTCAGCAGTAATTTCCCAAACCATTATTTATTTTTCGCAATAACCAACACATACAACTTTAAACGGTAGGTTGGGTTAGACGCACGACAATATTTAAAGATAAACCAATTAATTCGTATTGCGTCGTAACCCAACATCAATATTTTGATTTAATATAAAATTTATATAAAATTACATAAATCGTAGGTTGGGTTAGACGCACGATAATATCGAAAAATCAACCAAAAATTGAAATTGCGTCGTAACCCAACATCAATATTTTGATTTCATATAAAATTGCCAAACATACATTTTGAATGAAGCGCGTTGTTTCGTTAGGTGTTTAATATTGTTTTGATTTGAATTATTTGGTTGAGTTTTCCAGATTGTGTTGGGTTTCGTTCCTCAACCCAACCTACGAACTACGAACTATTGGCGGAATTAGAAGTCATTCCCTTCAGCAATCCATCGATCTCTTTCGGGGTCGGGATCGGAGACAACTTGACCGTCAGGCAGAACCGTATTGTACGCATACCCATTCCAGATCATTCCTTCGTCTCTAGCATTTCGGAAGTTAGTCCTAATCATAGAACATTCCAAAGTCCTACAATTTTTGAGATTAGCTCCTCGGAAATCGGCTTCATCCAAAACAGTTAGACTCAAATCGGCTCCTTCCAGGTTGGCATTTCTGAGAATAGCTCCTCGCAAAGTGGAATGGAACAAAAGGGTTCCACTAAGGTTAGCTCCTTCGAGATTGATTCCATCAAGACAAACCTCTTCCAAATTAACCTTACTCAAATCAACCTCACTAAAATCTCGTTCCCCCTTCTCATACCTTTCCAACAACTCCTCAGCAGTCATAACTTACCTCTTGAAAATGTTGGGTTACGGCGCAATTTCATTTCGGGTTAAAAACAAATTTCTTCGTGCGCCTAACCCAACCTACAAATTACAAACTTATGCTACATATTTGGCGCTAAAGCGCAACTACGAACGAATATTGATTCCCAATCCCCACTACATTCTCAAATCTGCGATCGCACCTTTTGTCATGGCTGCAATTGCTTTATCGGTAGCTTTAGGTAGGTGATAATATTTGCCCCCAGCGTTCTTTGCTAGCTCTTTCGCAAACCCTGTAGACACAAATTTACTTTCGGTGTCAATTACTAGCAACTGCATTCCTAAAGCGCGGATTTTGGCGGCTACTTCTAATAATTCTCCTTTAATATCTGGCTTTTCTCCGGGTTCTTGGGGTTCACCTAGAGAGCGAGATAACGATATGTTACCGCGTCCGTCGGTAATTGCAACTATAACTACTTGTCCGATGTCTCCGCTTCTTTGGGCGTTTAAACCGACGTGAGCGGCTTGGGTTAATCCGTGAGCAAGGGGTGAACCGCCGCCGCATGGCATTTTTTCTAAACGGGTGCGGGCTAATGTTATGGAACGTGTGGGTGGTAACATTACTTCTGCTTGCTCTCCTCGGAAGGGAATTAATGCTACTTGGTCGCGGTTTTGATATGCTTCTGTTAATAATTGCATTACCGCTCCTTTGGCTGACTGCATTCGGTTGAGTGCCATTGAACCGGAAGCGTCTACAACAAATATTACTAATGCTCCGGCTTTTCTCGCCAATCTTTTAGCACGAATATCGCCTTGTTCTACAATCACGTTTCTACCGGGATTTCTTTGCCTACGTGCTTTTTGATATGGTGCTGCGGCTCGCAATGTGGCATCTACGGCGATGCGACGGACTTTTCCTTTGGGTATCATTGGTTTGATGTAGCGTCCCCTATCATCGGAAAAGATTAAACCGCGACTTCCGGAGTTTCCTTTGCGCTGGGCTGTTTGAGCAAAGTAAAGTACGCTTTCATCTAAGATTACGCCTTCTGGATCGAAAACGAATTCTTCGGGAATTCCTGGTGGTTCTTGTTCTTCTTGGTTGGATTCTTCTTCTTCTTTTTCTTCCTGTTCGTCTTGCTCTTGTTCTGATTCGTCTTCTGGCTCTTGGTTTTGTTGTGGTGGTGGTGGTGGTGGCTGTTGTTCTTCTTCTGGTGGCGATTGAATTACGGTGGCGCGGGGTACTATGACTAATTCCACGGCACGACGCAAATCTTCGGCATTAACTTTGTCTCTTCCATCTAATGCTGCGGATGCTTTAGCTACTCGCACTGCAAATAATTCGGCGCGATGTCCCTGCACTACGCCGCGAATTGCTTCTTCGACAAGGTAACTAATTTGTTCTTGGGTAATAGTAACTTCTTTCAACCATTCCCGCGCTAAGACAATTTGAGTTTGAATCGAGTCGATATCTTCGCTGTACTGCTGGAGAAATTCTTGAGGAGAACGAGAATAGGCGATCGCTTGCTCTACTGCTTGCACTCTGTCATCTAAACCTAAAACGCCGTCTGCGGAAAGGGAAATCGCAATTCTATCTAATAAATGTTCGCGTAAATTTCCTTCTTCGGGATTATAAGTAGCAATAAATAAAGCTTTGCAAGGATGTTGAAAACTGATTCCTTCGCGTTCGATTTGGTTGCGCCCTTCGGATAGTACGCTTAAAAGTTGATTGCTAATTTGCTCATCTAAAAGGTTGATTTCATCTACATACAGTACGCCGCGATGTGCTGCTGCGAGTAAACCCGGTTGAAATACTGTCTCCCCCTGCTTTACCGATTTTTCCACATCCACCGAACCCAAAAGTCGATCTTCGGTGACTCCCAAGGGGATTTGTAAAAATGGTGCGGGGATTATTTCAGTTTCTATTGTAGAGACGTTAAATTTAACGTCTGTACATAAATCATCATCCCATTCTTCTGGTTTGTCGGGATTGCAATTACTAATAGAATTTTTGACAACTTCAATCGGTGGTAATAAAGCGTGAATAGCCCTTGCCATCACCGACTTTGCGGTTCCTCTACGTCCGGCGATCGCTACTCCCCCCAATTCAGGATCGACTGCTGCCAATAGTAAAGCTGATTTAATCGCTTCTTGACCAACTACAGCAGATAAAGGAAAAGTGGTAAGAGTAGAAGTAACAGTGGATGCAGCCATTTTTTATATAATAGTTAGTTTAATTAGTCTAATTTTCTAGCTTACCTTGTTTTAGGATGAGCAACCAAACCCAACCTATCTCGATTATCTAAAAATTGAAGTATTTTCAGTAGCTTCAGATAAAATAATTACTACGTCAAATGTGATTTTAAATACTAAATATGACTATTAGCGATCGCGGTGTTGGTAGAGGTTTAACTCTTTTGAATCAAGGTTTATATCCTTATGTAAAAAGAGAAATGCAGAAAGTTTACGGTGCGGACTGGTTAAAAGAGGCTGTATCATGTTTGTCTAAGGAAAAATCACGACGTAACTCCGAAGAAATGTTGAGCGAAGATATTTCTGTTTTACTCAAAGTGATAATTAAGCATTGGGAACCAGTATTTAAAATCAGTTTTGATAATCGCGTTTTGGTGTATGAATTGATAGAGATTCGTAACAAATGGGCGCATCAATCTCATTTTTCTACGGATGATACTTATCGCGCTATTGATAGTATAACTAGACTGCTCAAAGCTATATCTGCATCTGAAGTAAAGATTGCAGAACAATATAAACAGGAAATCTTAATGTTATTATGTTCTAAATCAACAGAAAAACGTAAAAAAGAGAACTTAGTAGAAGTTATTCAAAAAGCTAAATTCGATCGTGATTCGCTTTTACGTCGTGCGCTTACTCATCGTTCTTACGTTCATGAAAATCCCCAAGAAGGCGAACATAACGAACGTTTGGAATTTTTAGGTGATGCTTTATTAACTTATTTAAGTGGAGATTATTTGTACCGCCGTTATCCAGAAATCGGAGAGGATGAATTAACGCGCAGACGTTCGGCATTAGTTGACGAAAAGCAGCTATCAAGGTTTGCTTTGGAAGTCGGTTTAGACAAAAAGATGCGATTGGGTAAAGGTGCTATCCGCGAAGGAGGATACAAAAACCCAAATTTACTTAGCAGCACTTTTGAAGCAGTAATTGCAGCTTATTATATTGATAATAATTCAGATATTGAAGCAGCACGTGATGTTATTGAACCATTATTTGATTCAGTTCCGGAAGAAATAGTTGAATTCCGTTCTCATCTCGATCCAATAAATCAGCTTCAAGCATGGGTTCAGCGCAACATTCCGCAAAATCCACCCAATCTACCCGATTATATTCCCGTTAAAATAGGTGGTGTACCTCACGCTCCAGAATATCTGTGTGAAGTAATTGTAGAAAAGAAGAAGTTCGGAGAAGGCACCGGAAAGAATATAAAAGAAGCGAGAAAAGCCGCTGCGGAAAATGCTTTAAGGAATTTAGAAGAAGAAGGTTTTCTTTAAATTAGAGGATTGATTACTGATTCTATATTTCCAGGGGGAAAACAACGGTAAATGTAGAGCCATCACCTAATACAGATTCCACTTTAATTTCCCCTTGGATTAATTGAATAATTTGGGCAACTATTGCTAAACCTAAGCCTGTACCATCTATAAAGCAAGATTCACCTTTGGAATTAGCACGATAGTAAGGATTAAAAATATTAACTAAGTCTTCTTCGGCAATACCAATTCCGGTATCTGAAAATTCAATCTTATATTTACTTCGATCTAATTCGCAGTTGATTTCAATTGTTCCCGATTCGGTATAGCGAATTGCATTACTAACAAGATTTGTAATCACTTGTTGCAATTTCAACACATCTGTTACAACTGTTTCAGGAGCATTTTGACAATTTATAATAATTTCAATATTTTTCTTGTCTAATAAAGGTTGCAACATTTTACATACTTCTGCAATTAATTCATGCGGATTAATTGGTTCTAACTTCAGTTGTATTTCTCCTGCTTCAAGTCGAGAAATTTCTAAAGCATTATTTATCAAACGCAATAACTGTCTACCACTATTTAATACACGCTGAATATGTTCTAAACTTCCATAGGTATCTCGAACTTCAGCTTTCTGTTTTTGTATCCGTAAAAATAAATCCGAATAACCGATAATTGATGTCAAAGGAGTTTTAA
The DNA here is from genome assembly GCA_963740315.1 of uncultured cyanobacterium. Lineage (GTDB taxonomy): Bacteria > Cyanobacteriota > Cyanobacteriia > Cyanobacteriales > Nostocaceae > Rivularia. The sequence continues at coordinate 195,308 of CAVUDP010000001.1, read as the reverse complement.
GTTCGTGCGCTAAAAAAGAAAGGTTATCTTGACTCGTGCGAACAAATCTAGTTAATTCTTGATTGTGCAAAGTTAACTGATTTTGTAAATGCTCTAATTCGTCAATTCTTTGATGTGTATAACTTTTAAAACAACGAGCGATCGCTTCATCTACTACGCTATCAATCGATCGCATGGCTCGCATTATCTCGGGTGCTGTTGCTTTGAGTAAATGTTTTTCTAAAGTTGAAAATATAGCTTGACGAAACAAATGGTATTCCCTAGCTATTTCGTTAGCATCATAACCTTGTTCGGCGCGGAGAATTCCATGACTTAAACTCGCTTCTACTATTGCCTCAAAGTCATCTTCGCTATTTTTGGAAAGCACTGTTGCTAGGGCAATAAGAACATGATCTAGATGGTTTACTATGGCTGGGCGAGATAATCCGTGTGTGCTTTCAATTTCACTATCCTGACAAACCTTTTTAAGCCAGTTTTGTATGATTACCTTTTTTTTATCAATAAGCAATTGACTAAAATCTTCCATATGATTGCAGAAAACGGAGTAAATTTCAAATTTCTTCACTTTTATTGTAGTGGAGTAGCGTCAATATTTAGTTGCCCAGATGATAGATATATTTATTTACAAAAATATATAAAAGTAGAATTTTACTTGCGAGCCTTTTACAATTAATTATTGCCCATTGTTATTTAAGCGATCGATAAATAGCCTGCCGCTAATAAATCGAAAGCAATCCTTTGTATTTTCCCAAATTAAATGTGTGGTATTTTCTACCGATTGACAAACCTTTATACAGGGCAAACGCAATTAAAATTAGTTACGAATAATTATGTTCATAATAAATTTTTATAATGGATAATACAATGTCAATCTTAAGGAGGATGCTTTATAAGTACCAATTTTAAGATGCTATTTGAATAAGTAGTAAAAATCTACCGCCAAATTAAAGTGAAAAAGAAGACAGATATATTCTTCGGGTGCGTACATAAAGCTACAAGTTCGTTAATGGAATAGAAAGATTTTACTAGGAATTTGAAGTATGAAATCAGAAGAATACAGCAATAATATTTCTCTTGAAACAGCGCAAATGATGTCAAGTAGAGATATCAGTAAGCCTTTAGAATATAGTAATCCTGAGATTCATGAAAATAATAGTTTGCATAAGGTTCGAGACATTTTAGTTGGCTCTCAAATGCGAGAGTTAGATAAAAAGTTTTCTCGTTTGGAAGAGCGTTTGGTTAAAGAATGTACGGATTTGAGAGATGAAACCAGGAAGCGACTCGATTCCTTAGAAAATTATATCAAAGAAGAAGCAGACTCTTTGAGTGCTAGAGCTAAAAACGAGCAAGTAAAGCGCGATGAAGCAGTAAAGGCGATTAATGAAGAACAAAGAAAACTTGCTGAATCTTTAGAGAAAAAGATGGCTGACATTGATGAAGAAGCAAGTAAAACTCAGCGAGAGTTACGCTCCTCAATTTTAAATCAATCTCAAACTTTACAAGATGATATTCGACAAAAGTATGAAGAAATTGTCGGTTTACTAGAGCGAGAAACTTACGAACTTCGCAACGAAAAAACAGATCGCTCTCAATTGGCGGCTTTGTTTTCCGAATTAGCATTGCGGTTGAATTCTCAATAAGAAGCTTGTAAAAGCCATTCATTTAATTAATGTAGCCTAATGAATGGCTTTTCTATTTAAAGAAGGGTAATTTATATACATCTAATTAAATATAATTAAATCTAAAAGTTTTGCCGATGAGTGACTCTAACGGGAATCAAGTAGAGAAAGAATCCTTAAATAATGAATTAAACGAATTAGGAGAATTAAGCGAGTTAAGGAGTTTGCTTTTAGGAATCGAGCCACCAAAACTGCATCGGTTTTACGAAAAACTGGATAATCCTGAAGTTGATGCTGAAGATATCAGTCAGATGCTTCCAGAAGCGGTGATTTTGCGGACAATGCAGGACGATCGCCTATCTAATGCGATGGTTCCCAGCATCGAGCAAGCGATTAACTCTTCTGTAAAGAAAGATATTAACGTACTTTCCGAGGCAATGTTCCCGATTATGGGTCCCGCCATACGCAAGGCGATCGCCACTGCTATGGATTCAATGTTGCAGTCGTTCAATCAAACTTTGGAACACAGCGTTTCACCGCAAAGTTTGAAGTGGAGAATAGAAGCTAAACAAACGGGAAAATCCTTTGCAGAAGTTGTATTGTTGCGAACGCTGGTTTATCGCGTCGAGCAGATATTTCTGATTCACAAACACAGCGGATTGATGCTGCAACATATAATAGCGCCGATGGTATCCGCTCAAGATCCGTCTTTGGTTTCGGCGATGTTGAGTGCAATTCAAGATTTTGTCAAAGATTCGTTTGATGTGCGAAAACATGAGAGTTTGCATACTTTGGAGTTTGGCGAACTTACTATTTGGATTGAAGAAGGACCCTCCTGTGTTTTAGCGGGTATTATTCGCGGAAATGCACCAGAGGAATTAAGGATTGTATTTCAAAATACGATAGAAAAAATACATTTGAAATTAAGTAAAGAAATACATGATTTTTCTGGGGATACAGAGCCTTTTGCAGCCAGTCAGCCGTATTTACAAGCTTGTTTAGAATCTCGCTATCAAGCTCCTGAGAAAAAAAATAACTATACTTATGCATGGGTTGTTTTAGGTATACTGGCAATAGTATTAGGTGTTTGGGGATTTGTTGCAATTAGAGACAATCAACGCTGGAATAGTTACGTACAAACTTTGGCAGAGCAACCGGGAATTGTAATAACTAAAACTGGTAAAAAGAATGGAAAAAGTTTTATTCAAGGGATGCGAGATCCGTTAGCGATCGAACCAGAGAAGCTAACAAAACAAGCTAATCTCAATCCCAAAGCAATTATTTATCAATGGAAACCTTTTGTCTCCTTGGAGGCAAAAATTATTGAAAAAAGAGCCGCGAAGCTATTACAAAAACCGAAAACAGTTACTCTAAAACTTGATAAAAATGCCGTTCTGAAGGCTACAGGTTCTGCATCTCGCGAGTGGATTTTGTCCGCGAGAGAACGAAAATCATCCTTGTCTCTTCTTGGTATAACTGAATATCAAGATAAAGATTTACAGGATTTAGATATTGACCAACTTAATACTTATAAAAAAGAAGTCGAAGAAGTAACAGTACTGTTTGAAAAGGGTACAACCCAGTTTTTACCTGGTGAATCAGAAAAAGTCATTAAATTAGTACCGAAACTACAAAAACTGATTGCTGCGGGTAAATTTCTAGAAAAAGATATATTAATTGAAATCTTAGGACATACAGATAGCGCCGGAGACAAAAAAGCAAATATCAAACTTTCTCAAAATCGTGCGAAGAGGATTTTAACTTATTTCGCATCAGTGGGTATTAATAAAAAGAAATTTAGTACAAAAGCATTAGGTTCTGAAGAGATTTTGCCTTCGGAATTAAGTGAAAAAGATAAAAGATTCAATCGTAGAGTCGAATTCAAAGTTATGATAGACGACATTACTAAATAAAGAAGTATAAAACTTAATGCTCCAGAAAAAAATCTGTATGGTGGGTGCATTTGCTACTGGTAAAACAAGCTTGGTAGCTAAATTTGTTTACAGCATATTTTCGGAAAAATATCAAACAACTGTAGGGGTGAAAATTGATAAAAAAACACTAACAGTAAAAGAACAAGAATTGAATCTAATTCTATGGGATTTGTATGGAGAAGATGAATTTCAGAAATTAAGAACTTCTTATTTGAGGGGTTCATCAGGTTATTTATTGGTAGTGGATGGAACGCGAAAAAGCACTTTACAAACAGCCGTTGATTTACAACAACGAGTTGAAGAGAATTTGGGTAAATTACCTTTTATTTTGGTTTTGAATAAATGGGATTTACAAGATGAATGGGAGTTAGATTCTGCAAATATCGAAGCTATTGAACAAAAAGGATGGACTGCGATCAAAACGAGTGCAAAAACTGGATTGAATGTAGAAGAAATTTTTAATACACTTGCTACAAAAATACTGGAGGGATGAATACATGGATATCCCCTTCCCTGTCAGTACTTATCTGATTAATTTTATGCAAGAAAGCCGTTCTCTGGCATATCTTTTTGTAGGTAAAGATGGGTGTTTAATTAGTTGGGGTGGTGATTTAACTGAATATGGAGTAAGCAATTTAAAACGAGGGGAAGATGCCAGTCAACAAATTTTCTTCCTGGAAGGACTTTTACCACTTGATGGTTTTCCCTTGTTTCTACCCTGCGTCAAAACTAATAATGGAATTTGTGCGGATGTGCATTTAGTTCCGGAAAAAGATGGAGATTGGGTATTATTATTAGATGCAACTTGGGATGAAATACAGATATTTAAAGTTCAACAGCAAGTAAACTCTTCCCGTTTAATGGAACGCAAATAATAGTAATATTATATGGGGAATAAATATTTTTAAAAATGATTTTACGACTGTCTAATTATGAGTGAAGCTGTAACGGCAGAAATTTTTGCTGCTTTAAATATTTTAGTTTTAGAACGGGTTGATGTCGATAGATTTAAAATTATCGGAGATATTCCCAAATGGGTAAGGCGATTTTGTCGCAAAAACTTAAAGTCAGAGACAGAAATTTTAATTCCTGAAGAAGATTTTCCTTTTGTAGAAAACTTTTTGATTGATGCGGAAGAATATTGGCAAAATAGCGAGCAAAAACCCTTAAAATCGGGAATATGGAGCGATTTAGATATATCTGGTAAGGAATTTCATTTTGAAGCTTCCGCTATTTTTGTTTCGCAGAAAAAAATCTTGCTGATTGAAATGATGAGCGATGCTTATACAGAGAGACAAAGCCTAATTCAACAAGCGAGAGAGAATAAGCTCAATTATCAACATATTATTAAAGAAAATCAGAAAAAAGAAGTTTTAATTCACTGCATAATTCATGATGTTGCCGGACAATTAAGCGGTATCAACTGTTGTTTAGCTCTATTAGAATTAGAAAATCTAACAAAAAAAGGTAAAGAACGTTTAGAAATCGGTAGAAAGCAAACTATCAAACAAGAAATGCTGATTCGACAAATTTTGAACGCATTTTCTAAAGAAGTTGAATCCTTAGAAAGCTTTGCAGATGGTGATGAAACAGCACCAGATGCTTTAGTGTCAGCGCGTGATGTTGTTGAGTTGTTAACGCCGACTTTTGCATTGAATCAAATGCGCTTACAACTTGCAGATGATATAGATATAGCCGCAGATTGGCGAATAGTTGGTGATAAATCGCGTTTGGATTGGATTTTAGCAAACTTGATCGAAAATGCTTTTCGTCACAGTCCGCAAGATTCTACCGTTACTGTAAACTTACAGCAGCAACAAGAATATATTCTTGTCAGCGTAGAAGATGAAGGCAGTGGCGTACCAGAAGAAATTGCCGATAGTTTATTTCAAAAGTTTACTCAAGGGAAAAAAAAATCGGGTAAATCCGGACTCGGACTGTATTTCTGTAAAATTACAGTTGAACGTTGGGGAGGAGAAATCGGTTTTACCCCTCGTGAAAGTGGAGGTTCCCGATTTTGGTTTACTTTATTAAAAAGATAGATTGGGGAATGGGGAGAGGGGGGAGAGGGGGAGATGGTAAGCCACTCTCGTGGGTCGTCTCCCTCCGTTGAGAGAAGTGGCGCAACCCGAAGGGGGAGAGGGGGAGATGGGGGGATGGGGAGACAAGGGGACAAGGGGACAAAAATAATTTTAACCTTTGACATGCAGACCTTTGACATGCAGACCTTTAACCTTAATAACTCCTAACTCTTAACATTTAGCGAGTAAATATCGACACCGCGTCCAAAGGCGAAGCGTAAGGAAGCGGGTAGGTTTTTGCTCGATAAAGTCATAAAGATAATTACCGCTACTAAGGCGATCGCAAAGTTAAATCCGAATATGTTGCGATAGCCAATTCCAGTGGCAACGATACCAAAAATTGGTCCGGCAAGCGCTACACCAACGTCAAAACCTACCATACACAAACTAAACGTCCGCCCTCTTTCGTGGGGATAACTTCTATCTGTTATCATCGCCGCGATCGTCGGAATTATCGTACCACTACCAATTCCTTGTAGTGTTGCTGCGAATAAGAAATCAATCGAATCATTAGCCGTCCATAACAATACCATTGCCACACTGTAGCAAATTAAACTTGAAGTGATAAATAAACCGCGACCTAATTTATCGCTAGCTCTTCCGCAAAATAACCGAGAACAAAAACTGGCGATCGCTACTGCCGTGTAAAATAATCCAGGGTTTAAATCTACTTCGGTTGATTTGATAAATAACGGTACGAAAGTATGTAAACTTCCGAGCGTCAAACCAATAATTAATAAGAGAATAGCCGGAATTCTAACTCTAGGACTAATCAACTTCTGCCAAAATGGACTATCGTTATTTACAATTTGCTCCTCTGCCTGAACCATTGGATTAATAATTGGTATGGTACACAATAATCCCAAACAAGCCAAAACAGTAGATAATATAAATAATGAAGTGTAACCATAAGCTTCCATTAAATAACCGCCCAATGCCGGTCCAATTGCCAAACCAACCGGGTTAACTAGACTCATATAGCCAATTAATTCCCCCCGATTTTGTACGGGTGCGATATCTGCAACTAATGCTAAAAATGCAGTAGAAAAAGCCGCGATACTGATACCGTGAAAAGCGCGAATTACCATTAACAGCGGTATAGATTGAACAAAATTGTAGCCAATTGGCGCGATCGCAGCTGATAAAATACCGATTATCAACACGATTTTTCGACCGCGTTTATCTGCTAATTGACCTAACAATGGGCGAAATAATAATAATCCGATGGCAAAGCTACCCATTACAAAGCCTATTTGCTGTTTTGTCGCTCCAATATCTTCGATATAAAGCGGTAAAGTTGGTAATAACGAAGCCAGACTAGCCCAAAATAATAAACCTGCTGCGAATAAAACCAGCAGGTTTCGCCGTACTTGACTATCAAGTGAGAAGAAAATTTTCACGGCAGATGCAGTTATGTGAGGTATGCGATTTGTAGTTTTTTATTTACGGTTTATGACAACGCCGGAATAGTAGACTACAAAATCTATGTTACATTACTTCACATAATATGGTCGGAAGAGATTGATTATAAGAGATGTGAGCTTACACAACAAGGGTTATGTGAATTTCTCTCAAGAATATAAAATTGGACGGAAGTTAACAATGATTATCTAATGACTAGGTTTCTATACGATCAATTTGCTAAAGACTATCTGGAAGAATTATTACAGCCACTCGGAAAAATAGAAACTAGCAAAAAAGTACCCGCAGAAATTAGAGAAATTGACGTTTACTTTGCACCGTCATCTCAACCCAGCACAGATGCCATACAATTGGGATTATTAGGGAAAATAGCCGATAAACCCGCACTTATAGAACCATTTAGAGGTGCGGTTAAAATTTCGGAAATCCGTAGCTGTATGAACAAATTGTTCTATATTATTGCTGACGCAGAACGCCAAAATAAACGCGATAATACTCTTATAAAAGAGGACGATTTACCTAAATTATGGATTTTGTCGCCTACGGTATCTACAACTATATTAGATGGATTTAAAGCCAGTCTCGACGAAGAAAATTGGGGCGCAGGAGTATATTTTCTGGGGGATTATCTCAAAACCGTAATTATCGCCATCCATCAATTACCTCGAACGGACGAAACCTTATGGCTAAGACTTTTAGGTAAAGGAAGAGTGCAGCGCATAGCGGTAGAAGAATTAGAAAACCTTCCCCAAAATAATCCCTTACGTGATAAAGCAATTGATTTATTATTGAGTTTAAAGACTCAGATAGAAGTTAAACAAAATCCAGACGAAGAAGATAGGGAGGCACTTATGGGCTTATCACCAATTTATCTACAAAGATTAGCAGATGCTAGACAAGAGGGACAACGTACTGTTATAGAAAATTTATTGCAAGCAAGATTTGGCACTTTGGATGATGAACTAACAGCGATTATTCAGCCATTATTAGGATTAACTCCAGAGGAATTTTCTCCGTTACTAATACAATTATCTCGCGAGGAATTGCTTTCCAGATTTCGGCAGGAGTAGGATTTTTGAAAGGGAATATCTGAGGAAAAAAGACGCAGTATTTATTATTTACCGCGTCTAATTATTTAAATATTTAAATTATGATGATTCTTTAATATTCCCTATTCCCTATTCTCAACAACTTCTCGAATTCGGTAAATTGGTCTACCTTGGGATTCGTGGTAAGTACGCATTAATAACTCAGCCAACAACCCGAAGCAAAATAGCTGTACCCCAGTTACTAAGAGCAACACGGCTAAGATTAATAAAGGGCGATCGCCAATTTCTTGACCTAATACTAATTTAGCCCAGGTGAGATAAGTACTCATTGCTCCACCTAAAACCATAAAAATTAAACCCCAAAGTCCAAAAACGTGCATCGGACGACTGAGGAATTTTTTCATAAAAGCAATGGTGAACAAGTCCATCACTACTCGGAAAGTACGACCTAAACCGTATTTACTGCTACCAAAACGGCGTGCGTGGTGACGAACTGGTACTTCGGTAATTCTTGCACCTTCGATATAGGCTAGGGCAGGTAAGAAGCGGTGCAGTTCTCCGTATAAATTCATATCTGCTACAAGCTCGGTGCGATAGGCTTTAAGAGAACAACCATAATCATGAATGTTAACGCTGGTAACGCGACGAATTAACCAGTTAGCAATTTTTGAAGGTAATAAACGGCTTAAGGCTGCATCTTGGCGATTCTTGCGCCAGCCACTTACTAAGTCGTAGCCTTCCTCCAGCTTTGCTAAAAGCATGGGGATATCAACAGGGTCGTTTTGTAAGTCGGCATCTAAAGTTACAATAGCCTTGCCCCGTGCATGATAGAAACCAGCTGCCATCGCCGCAGTTTGACCGTAATTGCGCCGCAAAATTATGCTTTTTAGGTCGGTGCGCGTTTGTGCTTTTTCTTTAAGCAATTGTACGGAACCATCGTTAGAACCGTCATCAACGCAGATAATTTCGTAACTCAAATTACTATCAATCAAAGTAGATGAAATTGCTTCCAATAAATGGGGCAAACTTTCCACTTCGTTATGCACTGGTACCACCACCGAAACATCCGGAAGGGAAGACATTGTATCTTCTTCAACCGTCAATCTTTCAGAAACAAACCCATTTCTCATCATCATTTTATCCTTAGCCTTTTAGCCGAATGGCGGGATGTAACTGCTTACCACCCTTCCTGCGCCACGTAACTGTTTATAATATGACCGACTAACCTCGTCTCCCTGTTCCGAAAGACGATCGATTCCAATACCATTTCGTCCTTTATCTTTGCCAGAACTATGGATATAGCAATTATCTCCCAAATAAAGACCTACATGAGTTGCTTTTTGAGGGGTGCCAAAAAAGATTAAATCGCCTTTTTGTAAAGAGTTTGCATCAAAATTCTCTACAGTACAAACCTGTTTGAGAAAAGCTTCTTGCTGGTATGCATCTCTGGGTAAGCGAATCCCTACCGAAGCAAACGCTTTTTGCATCAGCCCGGAGCAATCAAAATTTGGTCCTACGGTACCACCCCAAAGGTAGTAATTTGGTTGTTGCATGGCTTTGTGAGTAAAAGCGATGACTTCCGGAATCAGTTGCTTTATTTGTGCTTCTGAAAACGATCCAACGTGTAATGGTTCAACCGCTGGGGATAAATGATTTACATTGGCGATCGCCAACCAACCGGGATAATCATCTTCACACAAGCATACCCGTACCGCAGTTTGATTTGCTGATTCTGGGATTACCCGTAAATATCTACCTTTCTCGGCTTGAGTTGATAAATCCTGACATTCGGGAGAATCGTAGATATTTAAATCGGCATTAGCTACGTATTCAACGTTTGCTTGCAATTGAGCTTGAAACATAAAAATCTGTAAGTATTAACAACGAATTTTAATTCAAAATCGGACAACGACTATGTTTTTTAACCACGACGAACAACTCGAACAACTTGGTAATAGTATTTTAGAAGCCACCTGGACTAAATTTTCTACGTTAGCTCGTAACCAAATCGCCTTAACTTGGATTATTTACGATCCTCCGGTACCTGTAAATACTGGTGGAGCTTTAACTCCCAATGCTTTTTGGAATCATCCAGTACGTGGTTTTAATTATCGCGGTGGAGAAAGAATTTATCCGGCTTCTGTAGTCAAGTTATTTTATTTGCTGGCAGTACACGAATGGCTGCAAAAAGGAATGATACAGACTTCCGCTGAGTTAGAGCGAGCCATGCGCGATATGATAGTGGATTCGAGTAACGATGCCACCAGCTTGATTGTAGATATATTAACCGGCACAACTTCCGGACCAGAGTTACCACTAGGACCATTTGAAACTTGGAAGCAGCAGCGTAATATTGTCAATCGCTACTTGCAGTCTTTGGGATGGGAAGAATTAGACACGGTAAACGTATGTCAGAAAACTTGGGGTGATGGTCCCTACGGAAGAGAACGGGCATTTTACGGACAATTATTAGAAAATCGTAATATGTTAAATACCAATGCGATCGCCAGATTATTGCACGCGATCGTTGGTGGGGTTGCAGTCAGCGCCACACGTTCCCAAGAAATGATGAATATAATGAAGCGCAGTTTAAATCCTGAAGAGTTACCACTTGATGTAGAAGAAAACCAAATAACGGGATTTTTGGGTGGAAGTCTTCCTGTAGAAGCGAAGATTTGGTCAAAAGCAGGTTGGACTTCTTCGGTACTTCACGACGCAGCTTATATCGAAATACCGGATAAGCGTCCTTATTTATTAATTGTATTTACAGAAGGGAAAGCCAACGCAAAAAGTCGAGAAATTTTACCTTTTATTTCAGGAAAGTTTATGGAAGTTGTTAGTAGTATGGATTAGGGAGAGGGGGTAGAGGGGGTAGAGAGGGAAGAGGGGGAAGATGGGGAGATGGGGAGATGGGGGGACAAGGGGACAAGGAGAAATTTAAACTACTAACTCCTAACTCATAACTCTCAACTCCTAACTCTTTACAGTTTATTTAAAAAATAACATGACAGAATTGAACCTTGATTCAGATGAAATTAAGCAAATATTTAAAACCGCATTGGTTGAAGTAATTCGAGAAAATCAAGAAGTATTTTCCGATCTGTTTGCAGAAGTTATTGAAGATATAGCTTTGGAAAGAGCCATTAAAGAAGGTGAAGATACAGAAACAGTAAGTCGAGAGGCGATTTTTAATATTTTGAAAAATAAACCATGAATGTTGAGTTTAGTTTGTAGTTTGTAGGTTAGCTTCACGGCGCACGAAGAATAATGATGCTCAACAAGAAATTATGTTAGCGCTGTAACCCAACAAATTATGGCAGGGGGTATTCTTAAATTTCTCAACTTATCACAAAAGAGTAATGTTGAGTTACGACAGGATAATTATAAAGCAGGCGTTACAAACGAAATTTGATTTTCTTTAACCCAACCTACAAACTAAGTTTATATTCAGTCCATTTTAATGGACTTCTGCTATTAGACTGGGACTTGCAGTCCTAGACGGATTAAGTTTTTTCTTACCATTTAACGTCTTATAAACTTCTCAATGCCCCATGCCCAATCCTTACAACTTCTAAACTTTCTTCGGAAACACATAACGTGTCGCCCATATCGTAAAAAACGGTAAGAAAAACAGATGAACTAATAAAACAGCTAAAGCTATTCCAAGAACTTTCCAATTTTCTCCTAATATTAATGTCAAACTGTTAACAGTATCGGCACCAAACAAAGTACTAACAATAACTTGACTGTTAACTCCGAGAAATAAGAAGAGGGCAAATAAGCTAGTAAATATGACGTTCCAACGTAAATCTAAATGAGGTTTTCCAATAGCTACTAATAATTGAGATGCAGCATCTGCAAAAGGTCTGGGAATTGCTGATAAACAAATTAAAATTAATATTGGGATGGCGGGTATCCACTGTTCGCCAAAAACAATAGGAACGTAGAAAGGAGCTAAACTAGCTTGAAATAAAACAAAAGGGACTATGATAATAGCAATAGTTCTAAGACTGTGAAAATAGCGATGCCGGAATTCCATCCATTCTGTACGCGCCGCACATAAATGAGGCAGCATCACCGAACTAATTGCGTTGATAATACTTAAACTGATTCCTAAACCAGCATTGAAACCAAAAAAGTAGATTCCTAACTCTTCAATTCCGACAAAACGTCCAACTATTAAATAATCTAAATTGTTTCTTAAAGTTTTTAATAATCCCACACCGAGAATATTTTTGCCAAAACTTAATATCTCGTCCCAATATAAGGTTGTGAATCCTTCTTTTGGTCGCCAGGAATGATATTTGTAATATATTATTGTTTCTAAAGGTGCGACTATGACTATAGGTAGAGCAAACGCCCATACTCCCATACCCATAACGGCAAAAATTGCGGTTAATATACCGGAAATACAGTATTGAACTGTGTCCGTGAATGCGATAACTTTAAACCGATTTTCTCTTTGAATTAATGTTTTTTGAATACCGTGAATAGGCCAAATTAAATAAGCTATTCCGGTAACAATAATTGGAAAAATAATATCTTTACTTTGATAAAACCAAGCAATTGGGAATGCAATAATAGCCTGAATCATGAATAAAGTGGCGAAAATCAGCCAGTTTAACCAAAAAGCAGAATTACATAACTGCGGGAGTTGTTTCTCATCAGCTTGAATAATCTTTGCGCCGATACCGACATCAGCAAAAGTAATCGCAAACTCCCGCACGGCGAGAATAATCGCTCCCAAACCGTAATCATAGCGAGTTAAATACCGGGCTATAATCACTACTAGTCCTAAACGTAGGATTCTGTAAAATATCTCAGCCATACCTAGCCAGCCAAGATTACGAATGAACTGACTAGATACTTTTTTCTTGATGTACCTGGTAATTGCGTTTAAGGAATTCACAATTTATATTGTAGGAATTTATTAAATTTTGATGCTTAGATAATCGGCTTTGAGCGATTACTTAAGATTCCATACTGTTGGAAACTATACCCAAAACGCGATTGCGTCCGGCTTCCAATTCATCCAATGCTGTTGAAAGTGAAGGGCGAACGGTTTTACCGAGTCCGACAACCATCAAAATTGCATCGGCATGGGTAGCTAAAATACTGGTGTCCAAACGTCCCAAAATATGAGGAGTGTCGTACACCACTAAATCAAAATCAGTTTGCGATCGCTTGACAAAATTCCGCATTCTTGGTGAAGAGAACAACTTTGCAGGATTGCGCGGTATCTCTCCGGCGGTGATAACGAATAAATTTTCTTCTTCATAGGATTGCCCGATCGCATCGTTCAAATCTAAGCCTTGAAAAAGTATTTCGCTTAATCCCTGGGTATTTATCAAACCTAAACTGTGATGCACCTGGGGGTTTTGTAAATTAGCATCTACCAACAGCACCCGTAAACCAGCTTCGGCGGCGGTTTTTGCAAAAGTTGTTGCTACCGTAGATTTACCTTCTCCCGGATTTGCCGATGTAATTACTAACGAAGAAATATGAGCTTCTTCTCTTAAAGCTTGAATTCTCGTATACAAAGAGTAAAAAGCTTGTGTATAGGGAGACGCTCCGTAGTCTTTACTTTTATTGCTCTTAATTGGGGGAAGTAAGCGAATCGTCTTTTTCTAACGCATAAACTAACTCTTTATCGGCAGGAGGTAATAGTTTCAATTCTTTACGGTAAGGAATTGTTGCTAATAAAGGTAACTTTGCAGTTCGTTTAACTTCTTGCGAATCGTGAAAAACATTTTGAGCATTTTCCAGAAGAAAAGCAGCTAGAACACCTAAGAGTAAACCTCCTACTCCTCCTAAAATAATATTAAACTTACCCTTAGAAGCATCGGCTACAAATTGCCCAGTGTTATCTCGCGGTAGCCTTGGAGGCATAATTAATTCCCAAGGAACTTCTTGCTGAGCAGCATCTACTCGTAACGCTTCTTGTTTGGTTAAAAGCTGCTTGAGAGTATCGCTAGCCACTTGCAATTCACGTTCTAGATTGGCATATCTACCTGCAACTTGAGGATATTGTTTTATACGTTGGTTCGATTCGATTAAAGCATCATTGGTAGCCTGCAAGCTCGCTTCTAATAACTGAATCTGATTTGCAGTGTCAGCCATATTTTGAATTAGTTCGCGCCGAACTGAATTTTGATAAGTTCCAACTTGCGAATTAAGTGTTTCAACGGAGGCGTTAGAACCTAAAGCCAATTGCGCTTCCCGTTCTAATAAAGGTAATAATTTCTGGCGTTGCTGTCTTAAAGACTGCATTACCGGGTTGGCATCGCTCAGACGTACCGACTCCGTGGCAATTTCAGCTTCTATATCTCGAACGCGCTTGAGTATCTGTTGATACTGCGGTGATTCGCTCAAAGCTGAAGCTGCGATCGCTGCATCTTGCGGCATTCCTAACTGATTTTGTAGTGAAGCGTAAAGTGACTTTGCTTCGGCGAGCCTTTTCGACGCTTCTATTTTCGTAGTTTGAAGTTGATCCACCCTCTCAAGCAGTTGTTTCCCTTGAAGTTCTGGATCGAATAGGCTGTAATTTTGCTGAAAGCGCTGCATATCTCCTTGCAGTGTATCCACTCGCAATCGCAATTTCGGAATCTGCTGTTCTACAAATTTGATTCCTTGACGTAAATTCGTTTGCTGTTGATCTAGGCTGTACGAACGATAAGCTTGAGATACTTTATCTAATACATACAAAACTTTATCGGGATTAGAATCCTTGTAACGAACTTCTATAACTCTGGATTCAGTTTCACCTTGAGAGAGTCGGCTAATGTGCAATTCACCTTCTTTGACGCTGCTAGGTACTTTACCAGCTTTGCCACCTCCAACTAACTTGCCATAGCTAACTCCTGGATATTTAGCCTGAATTTCATTAACTACTGGTTCGATGATTTTCGGACTTTTTAAAACCTCTACTAAAGCCTGATAATCCAGAGCCGTATTGTTTTGTCTTGTAATTTTGTTTACATCTTGCTGAAGAGTTTGAGACAGTAAAACTAATAGCTCGCTTTCAGAATTTGTTAAAGGTTCAACTAGTAATTGAAACTTACCTTCATACTTAGGAGTACGAGTTGAACCCCACATAGCAGCCCCTGTCGCTGCTATTACCGCTACGCTAGCAATCAAAGCTGCTCGACGACGCAAAATTGAGAAAAATTGACCAAAACCAATATTTTCTTCTTCAACATTTTGAGGTCTTTTTAGTAACCAGTATGGTTCTCTTGATAACGATTCGGTTTTGTTCAAAGGCTGCAAATCTTGTTCTATGGAAGGCATTTGTGTTTCCATTCAAAATCCCATTCAAAACAATTTAATATATAGTTTCCGTCAATAAGCGAATTGTCAACTTACAAGTTTATTTATATTACTTTACCGATAATTAACAATAGTATCTGTAGTGTTCCATGAATATAGTATTTAAATTGCGATGTTTCGCTTTAGGCTATTTGCATATTACTACATCTAAATAATTCCTCTGATAGGCTACGACATATCTTGTTTGAAACTTGATAATAGAGCGATATTCTTAACATATCTCGGTTCGGTACTAATAAAGGCAAAATAATAAAAACTTTACTGAAAAAAAATTAGCCGATGAAGATTAAGCAAAATCTGAGTTGGCTACTATAAAAAAGCAAGTAAAAGCACGCATAATTGGTGAATTAATATATTCAGTATATTGAAATTGTTATATATATACTGAAGTCTGCGAGTCAAGTATAGCTTTATTTATAAGGTTTTCAAGCATTATAATATATACAAATCATGAAGTAATTCAGCAAAAGTTTAAAAGCTAGATAAAGCAATATTACTCTATTGACAAAACCAGATAGTTAGTTCATTAATTGAAAAACTTCATCTTTTATTTCACTTGAAAAAAGTATGAATTTTAACAATACCTTTAAAAAACTGGTATTTTATTTCATCAAAAATTAATATTTTAGGAAATATATTCGGTATGCCAAAATTACCAAAGCTAGCCGAACAGATATTCGTGGTATTCACTCTTTTTCTTTCTACAAGTGCCTTGATACCCGTACTTATAGAAGGAGGTAGTGGAAGTATAGGTAGCGACTCTTACAGCCCCAAATTTTTTATGGGAATCTATACTATTACTTTCTTGTTGATAGTGAAGTATCAGAAAAATTTTGTACGCACTGCACAAAAAGATATTTGGATATGGTTATTTTTAGGAATTGTTTTAGCGTCAATATTATGGACTTTTGCACCGGACGTTACTCCACGACGTAGCGTACTGCTTTTAGGCACAAGTGTATTTGCCGTCTATATGGCGATGCGCTTCACTTTGAGAGAACAATTACAGCTATTAGCCGTGGCTCTAGGCATAGTAATTGTACTGAGTTGTATATTTGCGATCGCACTGCCGAAATATGGATTAATGACCGTTCAAGAGGGGGGGATTCACGCTGGATCTTGGCGGGGAATAATGACTCACAAAAATATCTTGGGTCGATTAATGGTTTTCAGCAACATGGTGTTTTTATTTGTTGCCATGAGCAATCCTATTCGTAAGCGTAAATATCGATGGCTTCCTTGGGCTGGTTATATTCTTTCTATTGCTTTAGTCGTACTTTCAACTTCAAAGTCTTCTTTAGTAGTTTGTATGTCTTTAACAGCTATTTTGCCCCTCTATAGAAGTTGGCGGCGCAATTACAACCAGTTAATCCCTTTAACGATCGCACTGATACTTACAGTTGGCAGTATATCTACGTTGTTGTTGGATAACTTGCCTGTTGTTGCGGATGCATTGGGGAAGGATTTAACCCTAACTGGACGTACCGACATATGGAGTGCAATGTTTGACTTAATCTGGGAACGCCCTTGGTTAGGTTATGGTTTTAACGCTGTCTGGAGAGATTGGGATAGCGAAATAACTGCTTACCTCTGGCGCACTCTGGCATGGGAATGTCCCTACGGACATAACGGTTTTATGGATTTATTAGCAGAATTGGGTTTTGTAGGCTTCTCAATATTTTTACTGAGCTTTATTAGTACTTTTTTTAAAGGTGTAATGTGGTTGCGAATCACTAAATGTATAGAGGGAGTTTGGCCTCTAATGTATTTAACTTTTTTAGTTATGTACAACATAAGTGAAAGCACTCTCGTAGAAACTAACAGTATTTTCTGGATAGTTTATGTTTCGACAGTTTTTTCCTTAGCTATAGAGTATCAACAAGCTAAAAGTTATCAATCCTATAGTTCTTCTTTGATAGAGGAAGAATGGATGAATTTAAAATTTACTAAACAGAAATAATAGTAGTAATAAAAACAATATAAATATGAAGATTACTTTAGTATGCCATGACATTCCTTATCCTGCTATTCATGGCGGAAGGATAGATATGTGGCGAAGGATAAAAGCTTTTTATGAAATTGGTGTTGAATTACAGCTTATATGCTGGTTTGATAAAAAACCACACTATCAAGAAGTAGCTGAAATTAAAAAATATGTTAGCTCTGCGTATTTTATTCCGTTCAAATATGATTTATGTTCTAAAGCTTATAGACTTTTAAACCTGTTTCGCTACCCTTTAGAAGTTACTTCCAGGCTTATTGAAGGAGAAAAATTAGATCGTTTAGTTTCTCAAGTTCGTGCTTTCAAACCTCATGTTGTTTGGTTAGATGGTATTCACGGTGGAGATGTTGCATCTAAACTAAGTCAACACTTTGATATACCTATCGTGACTCGCTGCCACAACATTGAACATTTGTATTATCAACGATTATTTGCTTCTGCGATCGGTACAAGTAAAATCAAAAGATATTTATCAGTTTCGCATTTAGAAACCTATGAGAAATCATTACTAAAAAATAGTCTTTTATTTTATGATATTTCCTCAGAAGATTTAAAATTTTGGAAATCTCATGGTTTTAAAAATGGACGTTATTTACCGCCTTTAATAGATTATCAATCTCAACATTCTCAAGATATAGAGAACAATCATCATAATAACGTATATCCTCAGTATGATATTGTTTTTCTCGGCAACCTATATTCTAATAATAATGTAGCCGGGATTATTTGGTTTTTAACTCAAGTTCTGCCCGAAGTTCGCTCACATTTATCTAATCCCAAGGTTTTAATTGCTGGGGCAAAACCTGTAAATAAAATTAGACAGCTATGCGAAGAAATCGATGGCGTAGATTTGAGTATCAATCCGCCATCATCTACAGAAATTTATAATTCTGGGCGCGTTTTGATTAATCCAGTTTTAACGGGTAGCGGGGTTAGTATCAAATCCCTAGAAATGTTGATGGCTGGTAAACCGATTGTCTCTACACCGCAAGGAATAGCAGGTTTACCTCTTTCAGTCAGACAGTATTTTAAAATTGCTTCAGATAAACAATCTTTCGCAGGAGAAATTGTTAACTTACTTGGTAACTCTCAAAAAATTCGCATTGAGAAAAAACTGCTCGAATCGTTATTTGGGACTCAAGTGATACAGGAAGTTGTGTCGGATATTAAGTCATTAATTTAATTTTTTTTGCTAACTTATTTCTAAATTTTACTCTATGAAAATTTTATACTTAACAACCGTTCTTCCAAGTGGAAGAAGAACTGGTGGTGAAATCGCATCTCAGTGCTTTATTAACGCTTTAAAATACTGCGGACACGAAGTTTTAGTTGTTGGATATCAGCGACTTGGCGATAACAATTCTAAAAATGATAATGAAGTTGTTGTTGAACAACGACACATAGAAACCTCTAAATCGAAATATCATCCATTTTTATGGATGGCTTTGAGCATATTAAAACAGCTTCCTTATTCAGCAGCCAAGTATTACTCTAAAAAATATTTAACGAAAATCAAAAATATTTTACATAAAGATAACTACGATACTGTCATAATTGACCATGCTCAATTAGGTTGGTTATTGCCTTTGTTAGCTAAAGAATCTAAAGTTATATTCATTGCTCACAATTTAGAACATCAACTTTATCAAGAACAGTTAAAAAATGCACGTAAATATTTATCAAAACACATATACAAAAGAGAAGCTCGTCTGATAAAAAAGATGGAAGACCATTTAGCAGTTTCATCAAAACAAGTATGGACGCTTACATCTCATGATTCCAATTACTTTTCTAGTCAAAACTTTAATAGTAAAGTGTTTCATCTGCCTTCCATTCGCACAAAACCACCCAAAAATTGTGCAACTAAACACTGTGATATTGGAATAATTGGAAGCTGGACGTGGAAAGCTAATAAGTCTGGTTTAGAGTGGTTTTTTCAAGCTGTTTATCCTCACTTACCTAAAAATGTATCAATTCATGTAGCTGGTTCTGGTGCCCAATGGTTATTAGAACGATATCCTAATGTAAAATATTGCGGCTTTGTAACCGATGCACAAGCATTTATGGCATTAGCCAAAGCAATCGCTATTCCTTCTATTAGTGGTGGTGGAATTCAGATAAAAACTCTAGATGCTATTGCTTCTGGAAGTCCAATAGTAGCTACAACTGTTGCAATGCGCGGAATATTAGACTATCCGTCTGCTATTGAAATAGCCGATGAACCAGAATATTTTGCTGGTAGTTTAATGAAGTTATTAGCGTTAAGTAAACAATCCGATTTATCCGACAAACGCACAAAACTACTTGACAACAGGCTTACATGGTCGTTGTTACGGCGAGAAAAGTTCTATAGCTGCGTCGATAGTGCAATTAACTCTATTTAATTAAATAATTTAAATGCGTAAATCCTAAATTCGCTGTAAATCATGCTGCTTCAATCATACATTTCGCAACTTTTGGATCGATTTAACCGTTTGTTATTTAAGCCTTTAATACGAGGTATTTGGAAACTTCTATGCAATATTAGAATGACCAAGATTGAGTCGAGAAAATCTAAAAAACATATTCTTAATGGCTTAATATTTGGTTTCGCTTGTATAAGTTTAAGTTTGTTTTCTTCTCAATTTATAACGGCTTTAAAAGGTAACACTTCTGTAGCAGCTACTATCATTGTGCCTCCATTATCCGCACAAAAATCTCAGATTGTTGATAGTACGGGTAAAGTCGTTTTACTGCGTGGTATCAACTGGTTTGGGATGGAAGTTAGCACCCACGTACCTCATGGATTATGGGTAAGAGACTACAAGCAAATGCTCGCCCATATCAAAAGCTTAGGCTATAACCTAATTCGCTTACCTTATTCAGTAGAAGGGCTTAAATCTTCACACATTTATGGTGTTGATTTTACGATTGGTGCAAATGCCGAACTTCAGGGAAAAACTCCTCTGGAAATTATGGATTTAATTATCCAAGAAGCACGCAAACAAGGATTACTAATTTTATTAGATAGTCATTGTTTAAAAGATGGGCATATTTCACAAGTATGGTACGGAGATGGTTTTACAGAAAAAGATTGGATAGATACTTGGACTCTTTTAGCAAAACGCTATAAAAATCAACCCAACGTTATTGGTGCAGATTTGAAAAACGAACCCCACGGTATTGCTTCTTGGGGAACCGATGACACTTCAACAGATTGGCGATTAGCCGCACAAAAGGCTGGAGACAAGATTCTTGCTGTTAATCCTGACTGGTTGATTGTAGTAGAAGGAATAGAGAAAAACGTACCCAATCAACAACAGCATGGTTACTTTTGGGGTGCAAATTTAGAGGGTGTTCGGGAATATCCCGTACATCTGAAGAAACCTCACAAATTAGTATATTCTCCTCACGAATATGGTGGTGCAAAAGTGTCTTGGTTTAAAGATTCAACTTTTCCCGATAATCTTTACCAGCGCTGGGAAATCGGTTTTAACTATATTAATACGAAGCGTATTGCCCCCATTCTTGTTGGTGAATTTGGTGGATACCACGTTGACAGTAAATCCAAAGAAGGTATTTGGCAACGAAAGTTTGTAAACTACATAAAACAGAAAAAACTGAGCTTTGCTTATTGGTGCTGGAATCCTAACAGTAAGGGTACCGGAGGTATATTGCATGATGACTGGCAAACGGTAAATGCTCCAAAACAAGCACTTATAAACAAAATACTACCTTAAATCAAATTTTAAAATTATTCATGTTAGAAACTACAGATTGCAAATGGGGTTTTCAATCAAATGTTAACTTTAACATTCAAAAACCACTAATTAATTCTCATAAAGAACCCCGTATTCTAATAGTATCAATGCGGGGTTTTCACTCCGAAGCTTTTCGTTCGGCGGAATACGAATTTGAAGATGTAATTAGTAATTTTGATTCCGCCGATTTGCTTTCACCAGTATATGCATCTGGTTTGAAATCTCAAGTAAACAAAAAAGTCTCTAACCGCACGGGTTTAACTTTCAAACAAAGTAAATTATTACGTTCTGGCTGTGAAGAATTGGTAATAGATAAAGAATACGATTTATTATTCTTTATCTGTCAACACTTTTGGGATTTAACCTGTATTAATGCGATTAAAGGATGGCGCGACAAATGTAAAAAAGCTGTCTTATGGATAGATGAACTTTGGGCAAAAGAACTCGAAAATAGCAAAACTGCACTTTGTTTAAAACTAGCTAAAGACTTTGACTATATATTTACCACCCAGAGTCAAAGTGTTGATGGTATAAGTCAGCTAGTTGAGCGCCCTTGCTATACTTTGCCTTATGCCGTCGATGCTGTAAAGTTTTGTCCTTATCCACAAGTTCCTCAAAGACATATCGATGTTTATAGTATTGGTCGTCGTTCGCCAATGATGCATAAGTCTTTGTTAGAACTAACGGAACGCGAAAACTTCCTTTATCTATACGATACCCTTAGAGGTTTAGAAATGAGGAATTATCAAGAACATCGAACTTTATATAGTAATTTAATCAAAAGAAGCCGTTATTTTATTGCTAATAAAGCAAAATTTGATAGCGGCAATCAAATAGGAAGACAAGAAGAGTTAGGTCCGCGCTTTTTTGAAGGAGCCGCAGGAGGAGCAGTAATCATTGGAACTCCACCAGTTTGTGAAGCTTATACTAAACATTTTAACTGGTCTGATGCTGCGATTGAAGTGCCTTACAATACTGGTGATATAGCAGATGTCATAGCTGAATTGGATACACAACCAGAAAGGCTGCAAAAAATACGTAAAGACAATATGATTCATTCATTGCTGAGGCATGATTGGGTATATCGTTGGGAAGAAGTTCTAAATAAAGTCGGATTAAATAACACCCCCCAAATGCTAGTTAGAAAAGCTTATCTCAAGAATTTAGCTAAGATGGTTTCGATAGAATAATTCTAATCAAAAATCATAAAGAAAATAATAAAATGGTTTATTAAGTTTTCGATTGTACCATTTGAAGCATCTTTATTATTAACCCTTCTGTTTTTTTATAGAAGGGTTTATTGCTATTTTACAAATGTAAAAAATAGCGGTCAGAATATTCTGCCGCTTTGCTTAACCTTTGTCCAAGTATGTATGATATCAAGGCTTGAGAACTTCGTTTTGAAATGATTTTCTCTATAATTTATCAATTAGCAAGGTTGGTTTATTGCCCTTAGAATCTTTATTCATATACAAACTCAGTTTTTGTTTCAAAATTAAGAAAATAAAAGGAATATCATCTAGCAAATATCTTTTCCATAACCTTTTGGGTTCGCAAAATAACCTGAATAACCACTCCAATCCGATTTCACTCATCCATCTTGGCGCTCTTTTTACATTTCCTGCTTCAAAATCAATAGTTGCTCCTAAAGCCATAAATATTTTGATGGATTTGAATTTATCTTTATACTTGTACAACCATTTTTCTTGTTTGGGCGCACCCAATCCTATAACTAATACCGTAGCATCTGAGTTGTTAATCATCTCTACTATTTTCTCACATTCTGCTTCATCTTTATCAAAGCCAAAAGGCGGAGAATAAGTGTTAACAACAATCATTCTTCCTATTTTATTATTAATTTTTTCTTGTGCGCGACAGGCTACACCTTCTGCTGCACCTAGTAGAAAAATTTTAATCTCTTGATTGTTTTTATGGTATTTACAGAAAGCAGGTAATAAGTCAGAACCAGATATTTTTTCTTTGATTGGCGTTCCTAAAAATTTAGATGCATACATAAGTATTTGACTGTCGCAAACTTTAAAGTCACTAATATTATAAGCTTGAAGAAACTCTGGATCTCTTTGAAGTTTGATAAGATGGTCTACATTTGGCGTAAATATCACTCCTGACTTCAAGTTATTCAGTAGTTCGTTCTTCGACCAATTGTCTATTTCTAAGTTCAAAAGTTTAATTCTGTTCATGATAATTTTTAGTAATGCTGATAACTGGTTTTATATTTGTTTAATGGAATATATCTGTCTAAATCACAATATATTGACAAAATTATTGATTATAAGATAAATACCATCTTTATTACTCTAATTGGAAACAATGAGAAAATTAGTGCCTCTGTAACAGAAACCATAAAATGATTTATTGGAAGAATAAAGTTACAGTTGGATTTAGATTATTTTAATCAATTTATAATTTGAATAGATTTGTGTTAATAAAAACAGTTAATATCGCCGAAACTTGTATTTGCAGCAGCGCAACAAAAATTTAAAGTTCGGCAAATTGAAGTGCAATGTTTGTTTTAACATCTACTGTTTTAATGTACTTACGGTAACAAAATTTATTGCTTAACTTTCTGATGATAATAAAGGTATCATACAATTTGAAATAAAAAATCTACCTTTACTCATTTTTCATCAAAAATGTATATAAATCAGAAATATTACGGTTGATTCAAGATGACTTAATATGAGAATTATAACTTTTAGTTTATTCAGCAATATAGGTTTTATATATATTCTTTATGAAGAGTTAATTAATAAATTCTCTTTACTGTAATTACCACAATACTTAATATACGACTTTTTACTTATGCTGGCTGGGTGTGTTTTAACGAGATTTGATAAATATATTAGTTGAAGCTTTATCGTAAGGCTCATCGGCTATAGCACATACTAATACGGTTAGGAAATAATTTTTACTATTCAAAGAACAACTTCTTTAGAAAAACCAAGCCTATCAATTCTGACAAACAATTCATTTCGTACCTTAGATAACTATCTAATTAATAAAAGCCTTTGTTCGATTATTATCTTATGTGGCTACCTTACAAAGATGTGTCTATTGTTTATTGCCCATAACATTAAAAAAACTTGGCTCTTCAGTATGCCCGCATATTTTACTAAAACGCTCGGAAGCCTTATTAAGATGAAGATAATTGAATAATTGAGTCAGGTATTATTAATAATATTTCTTGTCACTATTCCGTATTCCTTCCAACCCTCTTGTACGCAAGAGCCGAAACTTTTTGTAAAACTAATACACTCGCAGTTACCGACTCGTAATGAGGGTTGCTTTATGTAGTGACATTACTCTCAAGTATGCTTTAAAAATGATAATTACTACATAGTTAAAACATAAGAATATGTATATTATATTTTTGTCAACCGTTTAATTAGCTATATTAATAATTCTTTTTATGTAAATAATTTTGCACAAATTCTGTCTAATTAAGGATGTAGCTATAATTTTTTTGGTGTTAAATTTTAAATACTGCCGCCATATAGACTAAAAATAAGCTAGTCGATAAATGAGCGGCTATATTCTTGTAGGAGTGAACGTGAATACCATTTTTCTTTATAAAAGCGTTTTTTCGCTTTCAGTAGCAACCATTACATTATTAAGTGGTGGATTATCTGTTGGAGCTCAAACAGTAGAACAAACAAGCAGCCAAGAGATTGCACCATCAAGCCAAGTGGCTCCTGAAAAGGAAAACACAAGTGTTGAGTTTAGCCCTAGTTTCTCCGATCAAACTTCTCAACAATCAAATTTATCAGTTAATCCTACAGTAATATCTGATACTGCACCCGTTCCTGGAACAACAGCAACTTCATCGGCGGCACTTGGTCAGTCTCAACCTGCCAAAGCTGAATATCCACAAGCAATACAACCATCTATTCCGGACGAAGTAGCGCAAGCGGATATTGATTTCGGTGCTTCTACACGTGGCGGTTCTAGCTACGTTGGTCTTGCTGGAAATATCGGCTTGGGTGGTAATTCCGCTTTAGGTGATGGTAACTTTATGGTGATCAGCAAAGTTGGAATAACAGATATTATATCGGTACGCCCTTCAGTCGTACTTGGGGATGATACTGTGATTTTAGTTCCCGTTACCTATGACTTTTCTTTCAAGCAGGTAACTGACCCATTTAGAGAAGAATTGCCTTTTGCTCCTTATGTTGGAGCTGGTTTAGCTTTGGCAACAGGCGATGGTTCGGAATTATCGTTCTTAATTACTGGTGGTGTAGACGTACCCATAAACGACAAATTTACAGCTACAGCAGCTGTGAATGCAGCATTTTTTGATGAAACTGACCTCGGTCTTTCTGTGGGAGTCGGTTATAACTTCGGAGGTTTTTAAGAAGTAATTGCGAGTACGGGAAGCACGGGAGAACCAAACGTTCTTCCTTACTCGCGTCAGCAAATATATAGATAACCATAAAAATAATAGTGCATTCAAACAAATGTTCAAATGCACTATCATTTTTATTGACTTGAATTAATAACTAATTCGAGAAGATTCACATAGAATTTTTTCAAATTAGTGACGGAGAGAGAGGGATTCGAACCCTCGATGGGATCTAAACCCCATAACTCCTTAGCAGGGAGCCGCTTTCAACCGCTCAGCCATCTCTCCGGATCGGTAACAAATATTAATGTTAGCAGATAATTCAGGATAAGTCAATATTTAGATTAAGAAAATTATGTAAACACGCTTGTTACAGCTTTATATCCTAGTGCGGTTATGTTCTTTATACCTTAAGAGACTTGCGATCGCAGCCAAGCGAAAGGTATAGTCCCGATTTTTTTCCACTGCGGTACGTAGGCGCGTTGATTAAACACATCATAATCATTGCGCTCAATTACGCTCAAAATGCGACTGTAGTGCATTAAAGCCGCCCACACTGGCAAACGAGCATCTGGATGTAGGTAACTAATTCCTTTTTCTGCTTGGGTGTAAAATTGACGCGCTCGTTGAATTTGGCATTTCATTAAAGAACGCCAGCGATCGTCTACTACTCCTTTAAGCAAATCTTTCTCGGTATAGTTGAACCGCGCCAAATCTTCAATGGGAATATAAATTCGCCCTCGTTGGGCATCTTCACCAACATCGCGAAGAATATTGGTAAGTTGACAGGCTATTCCCAAAGTGACTGCTTCATTAGTCGGGAAATACGGCTGTTTATAACGGTTCCAAGGAGCGGTATTGGCCGAGTCGTCTATTCCCATCACCATCGTTGACATTAAACCTACAGTACCCGCTACGCGGTAACAGTAAAGATATAAATCATCAAAAGTGGAGTAGCGATCGCGGTACAAATCCATGCGCTGACCGGAAATCATATCCCGAAAGGGTTGAATATCCATTGAATAGCGCTGAGTGGTATCCGCAAGGGCTACGTCAACATTTTCTTGAGGGTGTTGAGCGAAAATGGATTCGAGCTGCTTTTCCCATAAATCTAGAGTTTCGGGAGTGGTCATAGCAGCAGCAGGACCGTCTACTAATTCGTCAGTACGACGACACCAGGCATAAATTGCCCAAATTGCGCGTCGCTTGTCCGGACTCATCAACAAAGTACCCAAATAAAAAGTTTTGGAATGCTTTGCAGTGATTTGCTGACAAATTTTGTAGGACTCATCCACAGAGACCGACGTTTTCATGCATGGGGGGGAATCAGGCAGTTGCAGCATTCGAGAGAGGCTGGATGGAAGGCATTTGCGCGCTGTTCGTACTATGAACTGAAAATGATTTATTCACACCGAGCGCTGTTAGTTTACCAGAAAGTACTGCTCCTTCCATACTCCCTAAGAACGGTTGCATGGTGTAACTTCCACTCAAGAAAAAGTTTGAAATGGGAGTTACTTGTGAAGGACGGTAATCCTGACGACCTGGAATCGATTTGTAAACCGAACGCGGTGTTTTTACCACATGATGTTTCAGTAACTTAGCTGGATTCTCCGAGCCGAAGTGTTGAGGAAACAGTTTAGACAGCTCGGCAAGAGTTACTTGCAATATTTCCGCTTCAGATTTATTAATCCAATCGGATGCTGGTGCAAGAACTAATTCCAGCATAGAACGGTTTGGGTCACTATATTCGCGACAAGTATTGCTCATGTCGGCATAAACGCTCAAAAGTGGCGATCGCGAAAATAATAATTGGTCAATATCTGTAAGTTTACGGTCAAACCATAACTGTATATTAATTACCGGCACGCCTTCTAATCCATCCAGCTTTTGGAAGCATTCTATATCCTTCCAAGGCTCTGGTAGCATCACTTTCATCACATCAACGGACATTGCCGAAACATAAGCATCGGCGGTTTCGATATAATCGGATGCTCCATTTAAACCGCGCATTAAAAATCCTTTAACGCTACCGTCTGGATTAAGCAAAATTTCTTTCAAAGGCGCGTTTACCTTTACTTCTCCACCACCAGCTTCTATGTAATCCACCAGGGGTTGACAAAGACGCTCGGTAGGAGAACCATCCAAAAAAGCCATCTTCGAGCCGTCTTTCTCCTGAAGAAAACGATTGAGAGCGGTCAACAGCACTACGGCTGAAATTTCGTCAGGATTAATAAAATTTAACGATTTAGAAGCAGCGATAAAAATATCTTGCTGTACTTCCTCACCTACTCCTTGAAGCTTTAGCCATTCAGAGAAAGTATAGTTATCCGTAGAGTCAACATATTTTTGACCCCTTAACATCGCTGGAACTAGTCCTTTTGCTAATTCAATTTTTTCGCCCCAGGTCAACATATCGTTATTTCTGAGAATTGCCACAATACCATTTAAAGGTGCTGGCAAATTCGGAAAATCAAACCGACTATAAGTACCTGGTTTTTCCGGTTGATTGAAGATCATCGTGTGTTTTTTCCACTGCAAACGGTCTTCAATACCGAGTTCTTTGAATAACTGCAACATATTGGGATAAGCCCCAAAAAATACGTGCAGTCCAGTTTCATACCAGTCGCCATCGGAATCTTTCCACGCTGCGACTAAACCACCCAATACGTCTCGGCTTTCCAAGAGTACGGGAGTATGACCCTCATCAACAAGATATTTCGCACAGGAAAGTCCTGCCAAGCCTGCTCCGGCGATAGCTACTCGCATTTACAATACGGTTATTTAATACTTTTGTGCATTTTGTAGTTTTCATTATACTTTGCATTCCGTTACATTTTGCATTTGTCCTCGGATCGTTTTTCCAAATTTTTGCCACTCAATCGTTTTTATTGCCCGTTTACGGCAAAAGTTATCTTCACAATAAGAAGTAATATCGAGTACAAGTGATTTATTTGACATTGTGATTTTTGTGCTTGCGCGATCGCCCTTGTTTTAATTAACTTTTGATGATTTTATAGTTATCGTGTAATAGCTTTTATTGATATTTTTTACTTTAAAATCAGCCGCTTTTTTATTTGCTTAATATAAAAATATACCGAACAACCAAAATAGATAATTTTTTAATATCTTTTAGATTTTTTTTATTCAATCTATAATAACTGCGAAAAATCCTAACCTAACTACAAAAAATCAAAAAATAGTTTGATAATTTAACAGATAGAGACTTACCTGTAGATAAGTCTCTACATTAATTATTTATTATTAATTCAAAACTTGGAGGGCAGAATTGTCTCTATTGTCATTTTGCATTCCATAGTCAGTTGTAGCAAATTCAATTTGTAATAAAAGGCGGTCTTTATGAATAGGAGTAAGTCCTTTATGAAAACACAACGGATCTTCTACAAATCCAAAACCAGCTTGACCGCAAATAGTTACAACAGATTCTTCACCGTACCAATCAATAATATCTTTATCCGTTTCTCGTTTACGCAGCAATACATGAGATAGCTTCTTGTTTTTATGACTGCCACGGATGCAGATATGAGGACCGCTTTTATCATCAACATCAGTTAAATAGAAAAAGAATTTTACAAATCGGTAATCATCTAGATCGTAGTGAAACATTTGTGCATTCTGTCTGCGTTCCCAGTCAGAAGAAACTCCGGCAAAACTCCACCAAAGCTGATTTCCTTGATGTATTGGTTCTCGTTCTAAATATCGAGTTGCGATCGCTAATAACTGCGAATCATTTTGTAATTTAGAAATAGCAGGACAAAGTTGTGCAGTATTGAAGTAACAACCAACTTTAATCTTTTTCTGCGATTGAATTTCTGCTTGGTTTTTTTCGTGATAATAAAAACCTAGCTGCGATTTTCGATTTCCGTAACAAGCCGTATTTTTAGCAAACTCAAGAATTTCTTTGACTGTTTCTTCAGGTAGCTGTAAACCTAAATAATAACCTTCTGTTTTAAGTTGTGTAACAGCTTCATCTAGATCGATTTTACTAAAAACAGAATATGACGTTGTTGAAGATGATTGATAGAGCTTTGATGAGCTATAAGATAAATATCTCATCAAAGTTCTTCCAAACCCAAATCTACTCATCTTACGCATCAACAGCCATTTCGGATTTCTTGTCAAACCTTTATAGTTCTCATAACAATGGTCGTATATTTGCGACCACATTGTATATAAGTTTATGAGTTGATTAACCATAATCTTTTTTTATGACAGTAATAAGCACTTTCGTAAAATCCTCTAAATTTCAGTAGATTCCCTTACTATTTTTGTATGCAAACAAAAAATTTTATACCCTAATCCTATTATTTTAAAGTGAATAATGCTACCAAACTATTAAATATTTATTGTTTCTTTGTATTTATCGTGTTTTTTCTTAAAAAGCTGATAAAGAGTTCTTAAAGCCATCTGTAAAGTCTTAATCTTTAGGTTTTAACTCAGGAATTACACTGTATATATTTGTAAATTTGGCTTTAAATATTAAGTATGTATTCCAACCATAAAAAAACCCCCTAAAAGAGGGGGCTTATTTGAATCCTATGAAAGCAGCAGGTATTCACGAATAAAGGAAAATTCCAATTATTTGTGAAAATACCTTAAAATCCAGCTATTTGCCTTCATTTTATGCCAAAGCTGGTACGGGAATCCCCAGATGTTGATATAACGGGAAATTCTTACATAAAGAAGCGACTCGTAATCGGCAATCTTCAGCAACTGTTTCGGAATCGGGATTTAACAAACGGTCGGCAATGATATTACCAATTTCGGTAAATTCTGTTACTCCCATACCTCTTGTTGTCATCGCAGGTGAACCCAATCTCAAACCGCTGGTAACAAAGGGTGATTCTGGGTCAAAAGGAACTGTATTTTTGTTAGCAGTGATATTTACACCGCTGACTAATTGGTCTGCTTTTTTACCCGTCATGCCAATACACCGTAAATCTACGAGCATGAGATGGTTTTCTGTCCCGTCGGAGACAATTTTTAAATCCCTGCTTTGTAATTGATTGGCTAAAGTACGAGCATTTTCGATTACAGCAGCAGAATAATCTTTAAATTCTGGCTTGAGAGCTTCCCCAAATGCTACTGCTTTAGCAGCGATCGCGTGTTCTAGAGGTCCGCCTTGGGTACCGGGGAAAACTGATTTATCAAGCTTTTTACCCAACTCAGCGTCGCGAGTCAAGATTAAGCCACCCCTCGGACCGCGTAGAGTTTTATGGGTAGTTGTAGTCACTACATCGCAGTAAGGAATTGGGTTTGGATGAAGCCCGGAAGCTACTAAACCAGCAATGTGAGCTATATCCGCTAACAAATAAGCACCAACTTCGTCGGCGATACTGCGGAATTTTTCAAAATCAATTACGCGAGGATAAGCTGAATATCCACAAATTAAGAGCTTTGGACGCTCCCTTAGCGCCAGCTCGCGGATTTGTTCGTAGTCTAGCTGTTCTGTTTCTTGACTAACGCCGTAATGACAAACCTCAAACCACTTACCAGAAACATTTACCGGCGAACCGTGGGTAAGATGTCCCCCGTGAGACAAATCCATCCCCATAATTTTATCGCCGGGTTCGAGTAGCGTTAGGAATACCGCAAAATTAGCTTGCGCTCCAGAATGAGGTTGGACGTTTGCGCTATCAGCACCAAATAGCTGTTTAGCTCGGTCGATGGCTATCTGCTCAATTTTATCGATTACTTCACAACCGCCGTAGTAACGTTTACCTGGTAGTCCCTCAGCGTATTTATTGGTCAGTACCGAACCTTGAGCAGCCAGTACAGCCGCGCTTGTAAAGTTTTCTGAAGCAATCAACTCTAAGTGGTCTTGTTGACGCTTTAGTTCACCATTAATTAACTCCGCCACCGTAGGATCTGAAGTTGCGAGAAAATCTGAATTAGTTTTAGTCACTGTTAGTCAGTTTAAATTATCTATTCCGTGAAAATTCATGCGATCGCATAATCGCATAATAGAAGATTTTATCTTTTTTCCCGTTGATAATTGGTAACGAGTCAGAAGTCGAGTAAAACAGTAATTTATTAAACCCCTACTGCCTACTCCCTCGATTCGGTAATCATAACCAGTGAAGGAGTAGCATATTTTTTATCGGCGAATAATCTCAACAGCACTTACATATTTAGCTTCACAAAAACTTGAAGGTATTACTTTTTACAAAAAAAAATCAATCTTTGAATTTCCAAGCGTAAAATAAAATTAAATCTACCGCCATATCAATAATTTATCGATCGCGGTCTACATTTATCTAAAATCCTAAATAACCGTGTGGTTATTCTATGTAGAAAAAAACTTAAACCAATAGTAAGATTTTAGTCCTCACAAAAATGTGGGTCGCTCCCACGACTCATCTAAACGGGTAGCATAATGTTAATAATTTCAATAAAAGAGCAACTTATTGCCCCTCAAAATGTTTGCAACTCTTGCGTGCTTGCCGATAAAAGCGGTCAACCGCGCTGGCATAACGGGAAATTGGGCTGCGGTCAAGCTGCGAGCAAAATTACCGAACAACAAGCAGATTGGTACGAATGTATAATGGGCTTTCGCATTGCCAATATAGAATGATGCTTTTTTAAACAAGTTTAAACAAGACAATAACGAAAAACCAAGCGACTGCGTTATTCTAGGTTCATATGGTCAGTGAAATTTAAGCATAGGAGAACGCAAAATGACTTGGCGCGGGTCTACAACTGTTAAAGATAGAATTTTGGCTTGCTTACCTTATTTGCTTCCCGTGGTTGAAGGATTAGCTTTTGGTAGCTTTTTGTTTGGGGAGTTTCCTCCTTTGAGAGTGATTTTGATACCATTGTCACCTGTATTAGCAATTTATGGAAGCATACCTTTTGCTGGATTAATTATCTTTTTTGCTTTATTTATGTTGGTAGTGCGAAATGAGAAAATTAATCATTTTATTCGCTTCAATACAATGCAGGCTATTCTTTTAAGCATTGTTCTAGCTTTATGCGGTCTTTTGGTACGTCTTTTAAGTCCAGTTCCGGGTGCTAACTTTGCCATAGAAACTTTAGCCAATACCATTTTTATTGGTTTAGTAGCAGTTGTTGTATATTCTGTCGCTCAATCATTAATGGGTCGTTACGCAGAAATTCCCGCAATTTCTGATGCGGTTTATATGCAAGTCCGTTAATTCGATACGCGCTCAAGGGTATCGCGTTTGACCGGATTATTTACTAGCTGCGACAGTATTCTCCAAACGACCGATACCTTCTATTTCAACGCGCACGCGATCGCCAATATTTAATGGACCAACTCCTAAAGGTGTACCTGTTAGTATTACGTCTCCGGGCAGTAGCGTCATTACCTGACTAATGTAAGAGACTATAGTCTCCGGAGAAAATACCATTTGGTCGATACAAGCAGATTGAACCGGAGTTGCATCATCATTCAAAAAAGTTTGCAATCTAGCACCAGGACTTAATTCTCTCACAATCCACGGTCCTAAAGGACAAAAAGTATTAAAACCTTTAGCCCGCGTCCATTGTCCATCGCTTTTTTGTAAATCTCTTGCTGTTACATCATTAGCAATGGTATAACCCCAGATTTTGGCGATCGCCGATTGTGGAGTGCATTTAGTTGCTGATTCACTAATAATCAGCGCTAATTCTCCTTCATAGTCTACCCGTTGCGATTGTAATGGATATTCAATATTTGCGTCTGAAGGGATAATACAAGTAGGCGGTTTGAGAAAAATTAAGGGTTCGTCTGGGACTTTAGTACCCATTTCTGCGGCATGATCTGCATAATTCTTACCCACCGCTACAATTTTAGAAGGAGAGCAAGGAGCTAAAATTTGGTAGCCATCTGGTTCCAATAATAAATCCGTGGGTTGACCTTGCAACCAAGGTGGAGCATCGAGTACTTGGACGTTTTGGTCAAGCTGTAGCAACCCATAATAAACTATCCCTTCAGCATTTTGAACTCGCACATAGCGCTGTGCCATAAGCTTGATGACTTCCTTTTTAGTATATGGAAAAAGATTGTTTACGCAAAAGCTATTAATGTCGGTTTATTTTCGTTTAAATAGTTCAGAATTACGCTGATACCGTGAAAACCAAAACTTAACCGTAAATTAATAGCATAAGCCGTCTGAGTACCTACAATATTTGTTGACTGTAAAAAGCACTTGTAATCAAAGCATCTGAAAGCTTTGGGCAAAAATCGTGCCAAAACGGATTTTTTGTCCGTTTATTTAATGCAATAAGCACGGTTTAAGCAATTACGGACAAATAGCAGATTGCTTTGACATTCGTCAATTAAAATCAAAAACTGGTAAGATTATAATTCCTTGCTGCTCGAAATGTTTCCTTGCTTGAGTATTTCAGTTAATGAAGTCTGGGCAGGATTTTTGATTTGGCAGCCAAACGTCCAAAAGGAGATTAAATATGGCTACAGCTTACGAAACAATGTACATTTTGCGACCTGACTTGATAGACGAGCAAGCGGAGCAAAATATCTCTAAGTACGAAAACTTACTGAAAGAAAATGGTGCTGAAAATGTCCAAATTCAAAATCGCGGTAAGCGTCGTCTAGCTTATGAGATTAACAGACATCGTGATGGTATCTACGTCCAAATGAATTACACTGCTATTGGTAGCGCTATTGCTCCAATGGAACGGGCTATGCGCTTGAGCGAAGAAGTAATTCGTTATTTAACTATCAAGCAGAATTTAGCAGAACCAGAAGCTGCTACTGAAGAAGCATCACCAGCAGCGATCGCTCAAGAAAGATAATTTATCTCGCGATCGCATTGCGTAAGATTAAATTTTGGTAGTGGATATTTTGGATGAAATTATACCAATTGACCATATCCAAAATTTAATCTTTAAAAAAAATCAAAAAATATACCTCTTTTCCCTTGCCATTACGGCTAGGAGTGTTAAATTAACAAATACTTACCTTGAAGCGATTAACATACTTATCCCTCTAAGCGTGGAAAATATTTATTAAGTAAACTGTGAGACACTGTGAGCCAAACAGATAACTCCACCATTCAAGCTCTTTCTACTGAAGTATCGAAGTTGCGTCAAGAACTACAGCTTCGCGACCAATTAGTGCAGCAGTTGTCTCAAGAGCTATTCCGACTGGTAAAGGGTAATACCGATTTTATGCCCCAGCCAGAAGTTTCTGAACGTCATCAGAACGAATTAAATGCTTTGCGAGAACAACTGCAAGCAGTTGAAGAACAGGTAAGTTTTTACCAAGAGCAAATTAGCACCCGCGATAGCGAAATTTATCAATTGCGTCAGTCGGTTCAAGAATTAACTGACCGTAGTAGGATGTTAGAGCAAGTAGTGCAGGAACTACCTCAAATTTACCGTCATAAATTCGAGGAACGGATGGCTCCGGTAAGAGAAAAGGTAGCTGTATTACAACAAGAAAACCGTCAATTACAAGCAGAATTACAAAGTGTAAGCTACCGTTTAGCACTTAAGTCTCGCACGGCTTCTCATAGCGGTATTGATTTACCTTCATTCCCTCGCGACACCAATCCAGGCAATATTTCTCCCGTGCCGAATGCTTAAATAAAAGTAATTAATAATACAAGCGAAAGTTTACATATATCTAATTCAGCTTGCTTAAAATAGATTATCATTCACATTTAAGTAAAGCAGTTAATTAAGAATTTTTTCATAAAAAAGGGTTGTATAGAATTACACCCTAAAATATAAAACAGTGAGGTCGGTGTAAGATGGCGAAGAATTACTTAGGAAAAATGGTAAAAAATATAATTACCAATTTTACCTAATTTATAAATTCTTCTGCTTAGATTTTTAGGGCTAGCTTTAACAACTCAGTAGCACTCGCAAGCGTGCCGATCTGAGCGCAGTAATTTATATAAAAAGTGAAGCATGACGGTTGATAAAGCATACTCAACACGCCCTCATCTAACTTCCAACCAAACAGTTGATTTGAGCGTTGCTGTGTAATTTACTTACTGCGATTAAAACTAGACCGAAGGCATCTGAGATTTTAAATAAACAAAAAGTTAGCTTGCTACAGCTAAAGTTTTATTTTTTACGATGCTCAAAACATCTTCGTAAGTATTGAAAATGTCAAAAACAGAATCTAGATGAGTAAGTTCCAAAACTAACCGAACTGGCGCTGTCACATTACAAAGAACTAAATGACAATTATGATGACGGGCTGCTTTAAGTCCTTTGACTAAGCTTACTAAACCAGAACTGTCCATAAAGTCTACTTTAGCTAAGTCAATCACCCAGAGTTGCTTTGGCTGGGGTAATATCAAAGCAATCTTTTCACTCAAAGCATTTCCGCCCTGCAAGTCCATGCGTCCTTCGGGCTTGAACAAATTAACTTGACGTTCTAGTGTGAAAGTCATAAATTTAACTGGGTAGTTGAAATACTCAAGAAAAAACAAAAAACAGACACAAATACTATTTCTTTCTCAACCAAAAACTTACCATCTGAACCTACATATATATATAAGTACTTAGGCAATAAAATTGAGACAAATGCAATCAGTATTTATGCCGTATAATTTATCCAAACAATTCTCAGTATAGGCATAAGCGATTCGGTTTTTCCGTAACAACTGCTTCTTTTACGAAATTTTTATAATTTACTCAGAGTTTTATGAATTTTTGATGAAATTAATGTTATAGATGATAGTAATTGTGAGGTTGTGGTAAACATCTATTTCAAGAGAGAGTTTTAGTTAATACTATCTCAAAATAGTTTTATAAAAAGTCTAATTGGTGAAACTATATTACTGTAAATATTCCAAAATTACGTCACTACAATATTTTATGTAATTTTTCTTATAATTATATGTATAGTTATTGACTAAAAAATGTCTTGAATATTTTATGCACGATCGAAGAGTCAGATGAGTGTTATATCAAACAAACAACCATTAACTTCATTGACACCTTACATTGAAAAGAGTCAATATGTAGAAATGTAAAATTATATAAATAGGTTAAGGCTGGATGTCTCTCGATTTCATATCACTAGAGAATATTCAGGAAATTGCTCATCAATACGGCTATTGGGCGATTTTTGTAGGAATTTTATTAGAAAACTTAGGTATTCCGCTTCCGGGTGAAACTATAACTTTAGTAGGTGGCTTTTTAGCTGGTAATGATGAACTTAATTACTGGTTAGTTTTAAGTGATGCAGCGGCAGGTGCGGCGATTGGCGGGATTTGCGGCTATTGGATTGGTCGAATTGGCGGTTGGTCATTACTAATGCGTCTGGCAAGTCTATTACGAATTTCTGAAATAAAAGTTTTGGGTATAAAAGAAAAATTTAGTGAAAATGCTGCTAAAGCCGTATTCTTTGGCAGATTTTTCGCTTTATTACGAATTTTTGCCTCACCATTAGCTGGTATCGCCGAAATGCCTTTTGCAAAATTCTTGTTATACAACTTTTTAGGCGCTGCCGCTTGGGCTGGTACGATGGTTTCTTTGGCTTTCTTCGCTGGCAAGGTAGTCGCTTTGGAACAGTTGGTACAGTGGGTAGGTCAATTTGCTATTTTGGCATTGCTGATTCTTGTTGCTTTAATCGCCGTACCTCTTTGGTTAGAGTCGCGCCAGGTTAAGGAAATAACTCCTGAAGAATGAAGAATAAGATAATTAATAATTGAAGTATAAAACCTCTCTCCTTTAAAGAAGAGAGGCTTTTATTTTTGTAATTAATAAAAACTAATTACGTTCATCCGTAGGGGTGCGGCTCCGAGACGAATTATTTCTGCTGGGACCAAATCCGAGTAGGTAATCCCCAAATGTAAATAAAGCCTTCAGCAGCTTTGTGGTCAAATTGGTCATCAGCGCCGTAGGTTGCTAACTCAGGATTGTAAAGTGAATTATCGGAGCGACGACCAACAATGGTAGCGTTACCTTTGAAAAGTTTCATTCGCACGGTTCCCGAAACTCGTTCTTGTGTCTTTTGAATAAAGGCATCAAGAGCAGCTTTGAGCGGACTAAACCACAAGCCATTGTAAATTAATTGACTGTAAGTTTCCTCAATACCTCGTTTGTAGTGGCTGACATCCGCTGTCAAAGTCAAACTTTCTAAATCGCGATGTGCTTGAATTAATGCCACCATTGCTGGTGACTCGTAAATTTCCCGCGATTTAATACCCACCAAACGGTTTTCGATCATGTCGATGCGTCCTACACCGTGATTTCCTACCAATTGGTTTAGTTGTGCAATCAATTCAACTGGGTTTTTAGATTCACCGTTGAGAGTCGCGGGCATACCTTTAACAAAACCGATTTCGATGTATTCTGGTTCGTCGGGAGTGTTAGCGATCGCCTTTGTCATCTCGTAGATTTCTTCTGGCGGTTCGTATGACGGATCTTCTAAAGCGCCAGCTTCAATACTCCGACCGAGCAGGTTTTTGTCAATACTGTAAGGGGAAGATTTTTTTACTGGTGAGGGAATACCAAAACGTTCTCCATAAGCAATAGTTTCTTCCCGACTCATGCCCCATTCCCTTGCTGGTGCGAGGATTTTAAGATTGGGATTCATAGCCGTAACAGCCACATCGAAACGAACTTGGTCGTTACCTTTACCAGTACAACCATGTGCGATCGCATCGGCTTCGTATTTTTGGGCAGTTTCGACTAATGCCTTGGCAATTAACGGACGTGCGAGGGCTGTTGCCAGAGGATAACGATTTTCATAGATAGCGTTTGCTTGAATGGCGAGGAATGCATAATCTTTAATAAAGCTTTCTTGGACATTCACCACCAGCGATTCACTTGCACCAGACTTGAGAGCTTTTTCGCGGACTGGTTCTAATTCTTCACCTTGACCTAAATCTGCTGCGAGGGTAATTACTTCTTCTACTCCCCACTCTTGTTTGAGGTAGGGGATACAAACTGATGTATCTACTCCACCGGAATATGCTAAGACAACTTTTTTGGCGCGACCCATTGATTATTTCTCGATGCTGCAAAACGACGATTGTTTATTATCTAATTAATTTAGGTATATTCTCCTCAGTATTTATACTACTTAAGTATTTTCTCCAGACTGTATAGACACCTGTGTAAGTAATAGTGTAACTAAAACATTCAGCATAAATGCAGGGTTGATGATTTGATATGGAAGTATAAAAGGTAAAATCAAGGACTTTTTGAATTTGAGCGAGAAATTTTGTTGTTGACTTTGAAGAAGCTAGTACTCCGCCACATTAATTTTGATGGGTAAAAAGGTTCGTAGTAAGAGTTTTAACTCTCCGGGTTTAGGGCTGAAGCCCTTACTACAAACCTATCAGAATTAATGAAACGCACTATTAGTACTCCTTTTCAAAAGTTTTGGCTGGTTCGTTTTTTCGTAAATGCCGGGAGACTACAACCCGTCGGGATTAATGAGACAGACTATTAGTGGTCTTTTTCAAAAGTTTTGACAGGCTTGGGTAGTGCGTTAACCGAGTGTGTTCCTTAACGCACTACTCCAACCCCTTCCATAACTTATATGGCGGAGTAACGATCGAATAAAACATAAGCATTTTAACTTACTTATCATGAAAATTAAGTAATTTTATCGGCGTATAAGTATTAAAAACATACATAGAATTTATATTATTTTCAGTATTTTCATTAATAATGATAAATAAGCGAAACTTGCTGTTTTCTTAATCTAATATTTTTCGTCAACGTAAAGAAGGCTGATTTAATTATGGGTATGCAAATTAAGTGGTTGATTCCAGTAGCTTTAACTTGCT
Organism: uncultured cyanobacterium; assembly: GCA_963740315.1. Taxonomy (GTDB): domain Bacteria; phylum Cyanobacteriota; class Cyanobacteriia; order Cyanobacteriales; family Nostocaceae; genus Rivularia. The sequence goes on along the minus strand of CAVUDP010000001.1, from coordinate 156,036 downwards.
TGAGCATCGGCTCGAATATACAAAAAGCTGCTGCAAATACTATATTTCCGTTTAACGTTGTTTATGACACAGAAGTAACTGTTACACCTATTGATAATTCAGATGTTGTAAAAGCTTCTGTTAGGGGTACAAACAGTAATGCTCCTTACGGTTTAACTAATTTTATTAGCGAAAACTATAGTCGTATAAACCCTGAGACTGGTGTAGGTACGTTTAGTGCAGATCCAACAGATTTAGGTTTAGATCCAGAGGTTTTTCCTTTCCTTACAGAAGAATACTCTGGTAGCGGCGATGATAAGCTGTTTGGATTTAGTCAACTTACAGCTTTTTTTGATTTTGAAACCTTTACGGTATCGGGTGAAGGTTCTATAAATATCACGGGTGGCGCTGGTAGATTTACTGGTGCTAATGGCACGTTAAATTTTACAGAAAATGGCGATTTCGATCCAAATCCAACTGCTCCTATTTTAGGTGAAGCTGTTATTAGCGGTTCTTTCCAAGTTCCCCATCAAATTCCAGAACCAACAGATACTATTGGGCTTGCTGCGGGAGTAGTAGGGGCTGGTTTGTTTCTACGTCGGAAGAAAAGTAAAACAACTTTGAAGCGATAATAATTAAACTTTATTAAAGCTTGCACCGATCGCAGTTGATGTAATTTCATCAATCCGTATTAAACCAATTTTCTTTAGCTAAAAGAACAAGTCAATATAATCTAACTTCCTAACTGTTAGTTTTTGTATTGTGGTTATTAATACCGTTCGATGCAAGGCAAAAGCGATTTTAATCTGCTTTTAAGTAAAATATTCCGAAAAAACGCAGCTATCGAGCGACTAACGTAGAAGTAGAAAAGGTAAAAAAAACGAATTTAAAACATTTTTTGCAAGCAATTTGTTTGTAAATCGATAACTCAAATTAGTAATTTTTTAATGCTTAATTGAAGTATTTTTAGCTAAGTTTTATCAAAGTTTAGGAATTTTATGCTCTTGATTCAAAATAAATCTATTATGAATTTATGTATCAAAGGGTATTTTTCTGAAAATTATAGATAAGCAAAATTCGTTATGTTCTTAATCTAGGTATTTATTATTATGAAATTGCAAATTAAATGGCTGATTCCCGTAGCTTTGACCTGTGCTGCTTTTGGGTCGAATATACAAAGTGTTAAAGCACAAACTAGCGTAAATAAAGAATTTGAGATTACATACGATACGCTATTTACATTGATGCCAATCGAATCAGAATCGGGATTTTTTACAGCTCAGATTTCAGGTATTTCTCAAGATAGTAATACTGCTTTCGGATTAACTAATTTTGAAAGTAATGCTTTCGGAAAATTGGTATCCCAAGAAAATATTACCGACGAGAACGGAAATATAGTACCAGTAAATCAAAAATTTCAATTCAATGCGAATCCCGATGTTATAGGTTTAGAAAATCCACCGCAATCGGTTATAGATCGGCGTACTGAACTAGGAGTAGTGAACCCAGAAGTAAATTCCGATATATATTTTGGTGACAGCGCTAATAAGTTATTTGGACAAGCTGCCGATCGCGCTGAAATTAATTTCTTTCCTCCAGGTACCCCCAACTTTCCAGGCACGGTAAGCGGCGGAGGTATTATAACCATTACCGGAGGAACGGGTGTATTTGAAAACGCTAGCGGTGAAATAACTTTCGAGCAGAGCGATAGACTTCCCGAAGATCAAAATGCTCCCGCACCAGGTGTAGCAACATTGAAATTTAGTATACAAACACCAAAACAAGTTCCAGAATCAACCAGCACTTTTGGCTTAGCTGCGGGAGTAGTTGGGGCTGGTTTAATGGTGCGTCGAAATCGTCGTAAAGTTGGTTTGAAGCGTTAATATCTTTTTTAAAGGCGTTTGTAGTAAGAACTTTAGTTCTCGTGCGAAGAGTGAACTAAAGTTCTTACTACGAACCTTTTGCGCTCTTTGTCACTAAAGCACTTTTGATTAGGAACAGCAGTATAGTTGTAGCTGTCCTATTTTAAGGGAATAGTGTTGGGGGTGAAACTGTGTTTTTTAGTGTTGTGATTCCGACTTACAATCGCAAGCCGATTTTAGAGAAGTGCCTCAAAGCTTTGGAGGTACAAGTTTTAAGTCAGAATGCGGTGACAGATTACGAAATTATTTTAGTTGATGATGGTTCTACCGATGGAACTTTGGAGTGGTTGTCAACACACAAAGATAATTTTCCCCACGTGCGAACCTTCGAGCAAGAACATATGGGACCTGCTGCGGCGCGGAATTTGGGGGTAGAAAAAGCGAAAGGCGATACAATTATTTTTATTGATAGCGATTTAGTAGTTACAGAAGTTTTTCTCCAAGCTCATGCAGATGCGCTGACACAGGGAGAGAAAAAGTTAGGGAATGACAGGTTTTTTACTTATGGTGCGGTAATTAACACCGCAAATTTTGAAAATCCTACTTCCGAACCGTATAAATTAACCGATTATTCCGCCGCTTTTTTTGCTACGGGAAACGTTGCGATTCCCAAACATTGGTTGGAGAAAGCTGGACTTTTCGATACTGGTTTTCAACTTTATGGTTGGGAAGATTTAGAGTTAGGTGTAAGACTCAAAAATTTGGGTTTACAGTTAATTAAATGTCCTGAAGCAGTGGGTTATCATTGGCATCCTGCATTTGATTTAGACCAAATTCCTAATTTAATTGATAAAGAAATTCAACGCGGGCGTATGGGAGTTTTGTTTTATCAAAAGCATCCTACTTGGAATGTGCGAATGATGATTCAAATGACTTGGCTGCACCGCTTACTTTGGGGTGTTCTTTCCTTGAATGGGACTTTAAACGAGCGGACAATGGCTCCATTCTTGCGATATTTGATTAAATCGGGTAAACCGCAATTAGCTTTAGAAGTAGCTCGAATATTCTTGAATTGGTATAACGTTCAAGGTGTTTACGCGGCTTACGTTGAAGCGAAAACAGAACAGAAGTTGAGCGCCGGTTTGTAGTAAGGGCTTTAGCCCTCGATAGAAGGACTAAAGTCCTTACTACGAACTTTGTACTAATTAGACTTAATCGGAATTTCAATCAAAAATTCGGTACCTTTCCCAACTTTAGTTCTATATTTCAGATGACCGTTGTGCTTTTTAACTACAACTTGATAGGCGATCGAGAGTCCCAAACCTTTACCTTTACCTACTGGTTTACTTGTAAAGAAAGGGTCAAATATTCTTGGTTGAATTTCTTCTGGAATTCCCATCCCATTATCAGCAATCATAATTAAAAGATGATTTTCGGGGGAGATATCAGTACGAATACGAATTGTCGGTGACTGAGCAATATTTCTTTCTTCTATGGCATCAATTGCATTCGATAATATATTTAGAAAAACTTGGTTTAATTGCGCTGCATAGCATTCTACTTTTGGTAGTTTGCCATATTCTTTTATAATTTCGATCGCAGGGCGTTTTAATGTTGCATTGAATCGATGTTGCAAAATCAATAACGTACTATCTATACCTTGATGAATATCAACAGATTTTTTTTGAGCTTCATCCAATCGTGAAAAATTACGTAAAGATAAAACGATATTTTGAATCCGCTCGGCTCCTGAGTTCATTGAAGATAATATATTAGGCAAATCTTCAGCTAAAAAATTAACCTCTATTGCTGTTTCTTTATCTTTTATTTCGCAATGTGGATTGGGATAATGCTGTTGGTAAAGAGATAGCAAATCAAGTAAGTCACTAACATAAGTGTTAACGTAGTTGAGATTTGCATAAATAAAGTTAACTGGATTATTTATTTCATGGGCAATCCCAGCAACCATCTCACCCAAACTCGACATTTTTTCACTTTGAATAAGTTGCACTTGAGTTTGTTTTAACTTACCTAAAGTGTGATTCAACTGCTTATTCGTATCGCGTAAATCTTGCTCTACTTGCTCGCGATTAGTGATATTTTGCTTTAATTTAATTAAGTTAATTCTTAGCTCTAATTGACCAATTACTTGACGACTTAAAGCCTGTAAAGCCTGTATTTGTTCGGGGCTAAGATTTCGCGGTTTATTATCGATAGCACATAATGTACCGATCGCTAATCCATCAGGTGTTACTAAAGGTGCGCCAGCGTAAAATCTAATGTTAGGATCGGATGTTACCAACGGGTTATCGGCAAATCGCTCATCTTCTTCCGCATTAGGTACGATTAGTACTCTTTCTGGCTGGAGTATAGTATAAGCGCAAAAAGCTAATTCTCTAGGTGTTTCTGTGGCTTCTAAACCAACTTTTGATTTAAACCACTGCCGATTTTCATCTATCAAACTAATTAAAGAAATCGGAGTATCGCAAATGTGTGCCGCTATTGCGGTTAAATCATCAAATGCTTGTTCTACTTGAGAATCTAAAACTTTGTAACGTAGAAGTGCCCGGAGTCTATCGTCTTCATTGGCTGGTAATGGTGGTAGATTCATCTATTCCCGATTTATATAAATTAATAAATTAAGTAACAATATAAAATTTAAACTTAGTTTTGTTACTGTTAATCAAAAACAGCACAAACACCGAAATTCGGTTTTCCCCCCAAAATACAGCATTTTTATGTGGTAAATTAGAAAAGTTTTCTAATCTCGCACATCTAGGAATTCGGGTGTTTCCGTATATTCGGAAATGCGACTAGATGGAGGTTTAACCCGAATAGGAGAAAAAATATGCCTGTTGTTTCATTGGCTCAAATGATGGAGTCAGGAGTTCACTTCGGACATCAAACCCGAAGATGGAACCCCAAAATGTCTCCTTACATTTACACTTCTCGTAATGGAGTACATATCATTGACTTGGTGCAAACCGCCCAGTTGATGGAAGATGCCTATGCTTATATGCGAACTCAAGCAGAACAAGGTAAAAAGTTTCTGTTTGTAGGTACTAAGCGACAAGCTGCGGGAATTATTGCTCAAGAATCAAGCCGCTGCGGTGCCCACTACATTAATCAGCGCTGGTTGGGTGGAATGCTCACCAACTGGACGACTATTAAGACGCGGGTAGATCGCTTAAAAGATTTGGAGCGTCGCGAAGAAAGCGGTGCCCTAGATTTACTGCCGAAGAAAGAAGCTTCAATGCTGCGTCGGGAGCTATCCAAGCTGCAAAAGTACCTTGGTGGGATTAAAACTATGCGGAAAATCCCCGATATAGTCATAATCGTAGACCAACGCCGGGAGTACAACGCGGTTCAAGAATGTGAAAAGCTAGGATTGCCTATTGTATCGATGTTAGATACAAATTGTGACCCGGATGTGGTAGATGTTCCCATTCCAGCGAACGATGACGCTATCCGTTCTATTAAACTGATCGTAGGCAAATTAGCAGACGCTATCTACGAAGGTCATCACGGTCAATTGGAAAGTGATGAAGAGTATGATTACGAAGGTAGTGAAGACGATTACGATTACGAAGATAGCGGCGAATTCAGCGAAGATTCCAATGATAGTGGAGACGAGGAAGAATCCACTGAAGAATAAAGTGTAACAATTTTATTGATTCAGGAATAAGCGAAAAAGCAGGAGGCACAATATAAGTATCAAGGTTTTGGGGATTTAGCCAGAACCGTTACCGCGTTAAGGGCTAGATATTTTAGTTTTCAAATAATAACTAAATTTTATAACTATTACTGCCCTTAACTGCCTCTTGCCTTTTTATACTTTAAGCTGATGATAAAAATATATCTGAGTATGCCACGGCACGAGTAATATAGAAATACTCAATATTTCATCTTCGATTAAAACTGTCAGTTAAGTAGAAATTGAGGCAACATGGCGGAAATATCTGCAAAATTAGTCCAACAGTTACGGCAAAAAACTGGCGCTGGTATGATGGACTGCAAAAAAGCGCTAAAAGAAACCGAAGGCGACATTGAGAAAGGTATCGAATGGTTACGCCAAAAAGGCATTGCCGGTGCGACTAAAAAAGCGATCGCATTGCTGCTGAAGGTTCAGTTGAAACCTACATCGAACCGAATGGTAAAGTCGGCGTATTAATTGAAGTCAACAGCCAAACTGACTTTGTTGCTCGTAACGAAGCTTTTAAGGCTTTGGCTCAAAATTTGGCTAAACAAGCAACGACTGTTGACAGTGTTGAGTCTTTGTTAGCTCAACCTTATTCAGAAAATAAAGATAAAACGGTTGAACAATCTATAGCTGAAACAATCGCTCAGTTGGGTGAAAATATCAAAGTACGTCGCTTTGAGAATTATTCCTTACCTGAAGGTACGCAAGGAGCAGTAGACAGCTACATCCATACTGGCGGTAGAGTCGGGGTGTTAGTTGAACTCAAATGCAGTTCCCAAGCTGCTGCGGGTAAGGAAGAATTTAAAACATTAGCGCGAAACGTTGCCATGCAGGTTGCTGCTTGTCCAAACGTTGAGTATGTAACTGTAGACGAAATTCCTACTGAAATCGCCGAAAAAGAAAAAGAAATCGAAATGGGGCGGGATGACTTAGCGAACAAGCCTGACAATATCAAAGAAAAAATTGTTCAAGGAAGAATCGATAAGCGTCTCAAAGAAATGACTTTGTTGGATCAGCCTTACATTCGAGATCAAAGCACTTCAATTGAAGAATTGATCAAACAAACGGGTTCTAAACTCGGCGAAGAAATTTCTATTAGTCGCTTTACTCGCTATATTCTTGGCGAAGGTATTGACAAAAAAGAAGAAAACTTTGCTGATGAAGTTGCCGCACAAATGGGTAACAAATAATTCAGTTTAGTATTCTGTTGTTCTTATACAGGTCAAACTTTTGAAGATTGACCTGTTTTTCTTCTATTAAATAGATAATTGATAATTAATATACGTCCGCTATTTCTGTTGCTGGTTTGTTTTTCGTTTTACAACGAAGTTATAAATAACTAGAATAAACCGTGTTTCTCAAGGCTTGGATAATTAATATACGTCCGCAGTCTCCGAGTGGAAATTAATAAAAATTTTCTATTAAATTAACTGAACATTAAATTAAATTTCGTTTTTATTGTATCGGATAACTTCAAATTAAAGACACGATTACATGGAAATAATTGGGTAATCCACGTACCATAACTAAGAAAAATGGAACATAATCAGATATGGCAAGACCAATCGAGCGAATAGAAAAAGATATTGTCGAGCTAGAAAAAGCTATAGGAGCGATCGCGCAACAACTTCAAACCGCTTATGGCAGTTATTTGTCAGTTTTGGGACAAGCAGTAGGTCAGCAATTAATTTTAGCAAGTTATCATCTGTGTACCCAAGGATACCCAGAAAATTTTCTCAGATTGTCTTTAAGTAAGCGACAGAAATTGCAGCAGGCTATGCGTAAGTTAGCAAAATCTGCCGACCAAGATATGCAAGCTTTAATTAATGATGATGAAGAGGATTTAGAAGAAAATGAAGAAGAAATTGAAGGAAGTAATGAGGATTTAGAAGAAGAAATAGAGGACGAAGATTTAGAAGATTTAGAAGATTTAGAACTTGAAGATGAAGATGAAGATTTAGAACTTGAAGATGAAGATTTAGAACTTGAAGATTTAGAACTTGAAGATGAAGATTTAGAAGAAATAGCTCAAGAATTGGAAATCGAAGATGAAGATTTAGAAGAAATCGTCGAAAAATTAGAAATGGAAGACGAAGTACAACCAAATAATTTTTCTCCAAATGCTTCCTCTAGTTCACTTCCCCTAGATGCCAAAATCGCTTTTTTATCTGCCAACAAAGGTCAGTCTCCCATATTCGTGACAGAACCAGATGTCAGCAAAGATTGGAAAAACTGGTTCAACCCTAATACTTCCAATCCGATGGAATTAGCCGCTTGGCAAAAAAACTTAGAAAGAGCTATTCGTTACATATTGAAAAGTTTGTCTCGCGATAGCAATCGTTTGTTACAAAAAGCTGGTATATTACCTAAAAAATTACCACCATCTATTTTAGAAGCCGCTGCTGCTTCATCAGAAGCATCTACAGATGTTATGCCCGGACCTCCTAATCTACTAAGTTTGGTAGTCGGAGTTGAAGGCGAGGAAGAATCAGAAAGCTTGACGCAAGTTACCGCTTTAAACCTACGCTTAGTTGAAATAGAGTTTGCCGATCTTAAACTTTCCTCCGAACGCAAACAAATTCGCAATATATTGAATCAGTTAGGCAAATTGGGAAGAGAATATCAAAAGAAACAGCGAGAACGTTCCATAGCTTCCGCCGAAGCAGCATGGCGTGCTAGCTGGTACGAAGATTAAATAAAAGTTAGGAGTTAGGAGTTATGAATTAAGAGTTGATTAATTATTTTTATATCCAATAACTAACAACTAACAACTAACAACTAACAACCAATGAATGACGAAAAACCAGATTGGATAAGATTGCAAAAAGCCCTGACGGTGGAAACGGAACGGGGTTTTATTAATTTGAAGGGTAGAGAATACCTTTTTAATGAATTTCTGACTTTAACTTTTGGCAAGTTTCCTGTCGGCTTACCTACGGAAGAACGTCGTCGCTGGCTGGATTTTGCTGGTAAGTTTGCAAATTATCCGCATCTGGAAACTGAAGATAGACAACATTTGGTGGCGGAAGCTCGCCGCTATCTTTATGCTTTGCAGCAAAGGGAAAGGGAAGGGGCACAAGCCGATAATTATAATTCAGCACCAAAAGTCCAAATTCCTAAAACTAAGATTGTTGCGGAGGTGAGTCGGCGACTTGCACCCGATTTAGACCAAAAACTCAGCGATTTACCGGAAATTGGTTTTAGAAAGGCGAGTAAATTACAGCGTCTGGGTTTGGATACGGTGCGCGATTTACTGTTTTACTATCCCCGCGACCATATTGACTATGCGAATCAAGTGTGTATCGCTCAGTTGCAGGCAGGTGAAACGGTAACTTTGGTAGCAACAGTGAAGCGCTGTAACTGCTTTTGCAGCCCTAAAAATAAGAAATTATCGATTTTAGAAATTCAGTTAAAAGATAACTCCGGTATTTTAAAAATTAGTCGTTTTTACGCAGGCGCTCGTTACAGCAGTCGTGGTTGGCAAGAAAGTATGAAGCGTCGCTATGCTGCTGGAAGTACTTTGGCTGCCTGTGGTTTGGTAAAGGAAAGCAAGTACGGGTTGACTCTCGATAATCCAGAGTTGGAAGTTTTAGCGAATCCGGGGGATGAAATTGAATCGCTGACTGTTGGTAGAGTTGTGCCGGTGTATTCTTTGACAGAGGGATTGGTAGCGAGTACGGTGCGACAGGCGGTAGTTGCGGCTTTACCAGCAACCGCGCTTTTGAAAGAACCTTTACCAAAAGGTTTGCGAACGAAATATCAGTTGATGGAATTAAAAGACGCGATCGCCAATATTCATTTCCCTGCCGATAGCGATAGTTTGCGATCGGCACGCCGTCGTTTGGTGTTTGATGAATTTTTCTACCTGCAACTTGGTTTATTGCAACGTCAGCAAAAAGCGCGTCAAGTTCAAACTAGTGCGATTCTTGCCCCCAAAGGTGAGTTATTGCAGCAGTTTCATGAAATATTACCGTTTAAGTTGACGGGGGCACAGGAACGAGTTATTCAAGATATTCTCAACGATTTACAAAAACCCGCACCGATGAATCGTTTGGTGCAGGGAGATGTGGGTTCTGGTAAAACCGTTGTGGCAGTGGTGGCGATTATTGCGGCGATTCAATCGGGGTATCAAGCGGCGTTGATGGCTCCCACGGAAGTTTTAGCAGAACAACATTATCGTAAGTTGGTTAACTGGTTTAACTTGCTGCATTTACCAGTAGAATTACTGACTGGCTCCACTAAAGTTGCAAAAAGGCGACAAATCCACGCCCAGTTAGAAACCGGAGAATTACCGCTTTTAGTTGGTACTCATGCTTTGATTCAAGACCCCGTAAACTTCCAGCGATTGGGTTTGGTGGTAATTGACGAACAGCATCGCTTTGGGGTAGAGCAACGAGCGCGGTTGCAGCAAAAAGGCGAGCAGCCCCATGTATTAACTATGACCGCGACTCCGATTCCAAGAACCTTAGCGCTGACTATTCACGGCGACTTAGATGTGAGTCAAATTGATGAGCTACCACCGGGAAGACAAAAGATAAAAACTACAGCTTTGAAAGCAGGCGATCGCAGTCACGCTTACGACTTAATTCGTCGAGAAATTGCTCAAGGGAGACAGGTTTATGTAGTCTTGCCCTTGGTGGAAGAATCGGAAAAATTAGATTTACGTTCCGCCGTAGAAGAGCATAAAAAGTTACAGGAAGCAGTATTCCCCGAATTTCAGGTGGGATTGCTCCACGGACGCATGAGTTCCGCCGACAAAGACGCAGCAATTAGCAAATTCCGCGATCGGGAAACCCAAATTTTAGTCTCTACTACCGTGGTAGAAGTTGGTGTAGATGTTCCGAATGCAACGGTAATGCTAATTGAAAACGCGGAAAGATTCGGTTTATCGCAGCTGCATCAATTGCGGGGACGTGTTGGTAGAGGTGCGGCGCAATCCTTTTGTCTTTTAGTCAGCAGTTCTCGCAGTGGCGACGCTCAGCAAAGATTAAAAGTATTAGAACAGTCACAAGACGGGTTTTTTATATCAGAAATGGATATGCGTTTTCGAGGTCCCGGACAAGTTTTAGGAACTCGACAATCGGGTATCCCAGATTTTACTTTAGCAAGTTTAGTAGAAGACGAAGAAGTATTAGTTTTAGCGCGTCAAGCAGCGGAAAAAGTAATAGAAATAGACGCAAGTTTAGAGCAGTGGCAATTAATGAAAGAAGAGTTGAAATACCGTTATGAAAAGTTAATGGGTGGAACTATTTTGACTTAGTATTTAGATTGTAAATTATTTTTGAAAATATACTTACTACTTCACTCCATTAAATGCGATCGGTCATAAAGGTTCGTAGTAAGGGCTTTAGCCCTTTTATGCCGGGTAACAAATCATCACTACGAGCCGATCGGAATTAATTGGACGAACCACTAGTAGTTGATTGCATTGAATTTGATTGGTTCGACGTGCCGATTTTAGTACTAAATCTGGAGGGAAGCAATGCCCTTACTACGAACCTTTTACCCTTCAGAATTAATGAAATAGACTACTAGTACTCAACCACATAAGTTATGAGGGGTACTTCCTCAGTCCTCTTAAGAGGACTTTCGCTATTAGACAGGGACTTACAGTCCCTGGCGGGTTGGATGCCCACCCGGCAGAATTAATGAAATAGACTACTAGCGATCCTTTTCATTAATTTTGATATATTTGTAGTAAGGGCTTAGGTTCCCCAAATACGAGCGCTAAAGCCCTTACTACGAACCTTGATAATCAAAAACTAAATACAACGATTTATTTAACTAAATTCTATAGTTTCGACAAAATCTAAAATCATCTGCTTGAGGGCAACGGCTTCTTGCTTCATAAAACTAGCAGTTTTTCCATCCATAAATGTACGTTGACTGCTAACTATATAAAGAAAGTCGCCGTTAATAAATGCAATCAATCCTCGATAGGCATCTAACTTTGTCGCGGTACCGTTATTTCCTGTTTTATAAGTTCTTGAACCTCCAGGCATATAAAGCAGCACAAAATAAGAACCTTCTAAGGTTTTTGGCATATATTCAGTATATTCAACCTGTGCTTCTGGCAAATTCGCGACTATTTCTTCAGGAATATATTTGTTTACAAGAGTAGATTTTAAATAATCTTCTTGTCCGATCGCTTCCATTTGTTCTATCTCTTTGGAAGGTAAACAATAATAATCAATTCTTAAAAAAGTACCTTCATCATCAGAAAAACTAACTGCGCCTTCTTGACTTTGAACTTTACCGCCTTGATGAGGATCTACTGGAAACGGAACTGTAAAGTTATCTGATGGAGAATCATATTCATCAATATTAAAGGCTATATCAACTATTGTTTCGTCTTCGTCTTCCAGCAATTCTTCTAATTCTGCTTCCTCGAAGGCAGCAATTACATCTTCGATAATTTCTTGTGCTTCATCATCATCAAATTCTAAAGCTTGCTGTAAACTTTTTAGCAAAGGCATTTTTGCTTTGGGAATCTGCATTTCTTCTTCGTCTATGATTACACTTACTCCTGCGGCAAAAGCATCTTCTGATGATTCATCGTCGAGTCGATCGTTCGCAGCATTAAACAGCGCTCCCGGTCCTTTTTTTCCGGCTAACTTTAGAAGTTTATTAAGCATTTCTAATAAATCTTCATCCGAATATTCTTCAAAAATCTCGAATCCCCAAAGCACATCAACCAAAAATTCGATATCTATATCTTCTAAGGAAGTATCGGCGGCGGCGGTTATAAGTGCAACTGTAGCCACTGCTTCTTCTCGATTGAGTGACTCTTTTAATGTTTCTTTTGAGTTGAAAAATCGATCGTATTTCTTCATAACTCCGATCTCCATGCAAGATTTTTGGTGTAAATAAAAAGTGGCAGTGGCTAGTGTATTCGCAATGTTATATTGAGTCCTATTAAAAAAATTAGTATTACAAGGTGAAAATTCTGGTAATATGGAGGATTAAATTATCGGTCATTAAGATATTACTAGAAAAATTAGAATAAGAAATTCAAATACTTGTACTGTAACTTTTTACCTCATTTCCAAGATTTTTTTAAATTCTGCTTCTACCTTATAGCTATTTATTGATATAATTCTATGTTTTTTAGTTTTACGCTTTGAATGTACTTATTTATTATCTCGCGTTTTGCCCATGACTAATAACAAAGTTGTAATTAGCCATGAACTATTTTTTATGGGTTGTTATATTCCTTAACTAGTTTGTTCTAAATACTGGTTGATATCTTCTATAAGGCGGGTAAGCTCAGCTTCGGTTGTCAAGCGGATACTCGCATCTCGCACGGTAAGTAAAACTTTTGCAGCGAAAGGGCTAGCCCAGATATTTGGATTGCAAAAAATTTCTAGAAAGATTTCTCCCGTATGACGGTATTCCATCGGCGATTGAGGATTTGGTTTACCTCCGGCTGCCGCAGCTTTAGCCGCAACAGCCTTAAGTTTTTGCATCAATTCATCTATAGCCGCTTTTAATTCTCGTGCCGCTGCGGGTGAAAAGTTAAAAGATACGGAACCTTCAACTAGGTTAAGTGTCAAATGATTTGCAGACATGAACTATTTATCAAAACATCTTGGTTTTCTATTTTCCCTCTATATGGGACACGATAATTTGTAATTTATTTTATAATTTAAAATTTAGGCAAAACCGGGCTAATAAGATCGAGAAACACGGGGAATAGAAAAGATATATATGTTTCTTTTAATTAACTGCCAATAAAATTTTATATTACCCGATCGAGAACATTTCTACGAACTAAATTTGAAGCGGTTGGTAAAGCGCGATCGCATTACTCTAAGAAGTCATATCTCGTTCATAATAAAAGTTTAATCCAGCAAGGATTTTGATGCTGGCATCCAAAGAAAGAAAAAATATACTGTAGTAAGAGTATCTTGCTTTCTTCCCTTCCATGTACGCTAACGTACTATAAACTCAAATCCGCAGGAATACTCCTATTTTGATTCATCTCGAACCGTCTACTTCTAAATTGAATCGGAATTGCCTCTAAAACCCAATTTTAAACTTTTGTTTTCTTAGCTAGGAATTGCTTGCCTAAATTATAGTTGTTAAAAAATAATTATTATATTTTACAAAATACTATAGTCATAGTAAAATAATGACAATAAAATATTAATTTTTATTAAATAAAAAATATTTACTTTGATTAATTTTCAATAAGTTAAGAATTGTTTAAAATAAATTCATTTCTATTTATATTGCGGTTGGTTTAATTCGGTTCAATTTAGGTATCAATGTTGTATTATTGCTTGCTGTATTTATTTGCCGAATCGAAATTTTAATTGTAGTAATTTTAAATGAATTACTTGTTGCTAAATTTAGAGTTATTTTTAATCCCTTTTGTTGGCAATCATGCAACAACTCACGATTTTGATTATCGACAATAATTTTGAAGAGCGCCAGAGGTATGAAAGCTACCTGCTGCAATCGGAATGTGGATACAGAATTTTGTCGGAATCAAGCGGGAAAGCAGCATTAGATTTACATCAAAGGTTGCAGCCTGACTTGATTTTAGTGGAATACCTGCTGCCAGATATGGACGGATTAGAATTTCTAACAAGATTGAAACAGCAGCAAGAAACTCCACCCGTAATTATGATAACTGGGTGTGGTAATGAAAATGTGGCAGTACGAGCAATTAAAAGCGGTTTTGAAGATTATTTAGTCAAGGAACAAGTAACGGCAGAACTTTTAAATTCTACTATTGAATCAGCTGTCTTAAATACTCAAAAAGCTGAAATATTTAGGCGTTGTAGCGACGAGCGTTTCCGCACTTCCGTAGAGAATATGTTGGATTGCTTCGGTATTTTCTCCAGCATTCGGGATGAAGCAGGTAATATTGTCGATTTCCGGATTGATTATGTAAATGCCGCAGCTTGTGAATGTAATCAAACAACTAAAGAAGAGCAGCTAGGTAAAAGGCTGTGCGAACTCTTTCCGGTCAATATTACCACGGGTTTATTTGAAGAGTATTGTCAAGTTGTGGAAAGGGGTGAAGTTTTAGTTAAAGAATCTTCGATTTGTAAGGATTTTGGGAATCTTGAGTTAACTAAAGTCTTTGATATTCGCGCTACTAAATTAGGAGATGGGTTTGTTGCTTCTTGGCGAGATGTTACCGAAAATAAGCAAGCAGAACAACAGTTACAAAAAAATAAGCAATTTATCGAAAGCATCACCGATACGACTCCGGGACTATTATACGTTTACGATTTAGTAGAGCAGCAAAATGTCTATGTAAATAATCAAATCGGCGAACTTTTGGGTTATACACCCGCAGAAATTCAGGATATGGGAAAAGAATTATTTCCTCGAATCATGCACCCTTCGGATTTAGCGCGGATACCCGAATTACAACAAAGATTTGATTCAGCCGCAGATGGGGAAATTCTAGGAATTGAATATCGTCTGCGACACCAAGACGGTGAATGGCGTTGGTTTTATGGTAGAGAAACGGTGTTTAACAGAAACCCCGATGCTTCACCCTTACGGGTATCTCCCTATCGGGAGACGCTGCGCGAACGCCAGTCGCTTCAAGTCGGGGAACCCGACGACACTTGCTTCAAGTCGGGGAACCCGTGTCTCCCCAACGCAGTGTCTCCCCAACGCGCTGGCTCACCACGTCAAATTATAGGTACGGTAGTTGATATTACCAATCTCAAACAAACTCAAGAAGAATTACGCTCTAGCAACGAGCGCTTTCAACTAGCATCCCGTGCGGTTGACTCTGTAATTTACGATTGGGATATTACTTTTAATAGTATTATTAGAACTGAAGGTTTAACTTCTATTTTGGGCTACTCTTTAGAAGAAATAGAACCAACAATTGAATGGTGGATGCAGTTAGTCCATCCTGAAGATAAAAATAATTTATTCCAACCTTTACAAGCTGTTCTTGCAAATCAAGAATATTATACTTTCGAGTATCGCGTGCGTCACAAAGAAGGCGATTATCGCTACGTACTCGATCGAGGTTCCGTTGTGCGTAATGCACAATCAAGCCCGGTGCGGGTAGTTGGTTCGATAACGGATATTAGCGATCGCAAACAAGCTGAAACCGCATTACGCCAAAGTGAAGCTAAATATAAGCGGATTATAGAATCCAATATTGTTGGTATTTACTTTGGTGACTTTAGCGGCAAAATTTATGAAGCCAACGATGCTTTTTTAGAGATAGTCGGCTACAATCACGAAGATTTAGAAGCTGGTTTGCTCAACTGGAATCAAATGATTGTGGGAACCGAATCCCAAGCAATGATTCCGCAAATAAGGGAAGAATTAGAAACCAACGGAGTTTGTACCCCTTTCGAGAAGCAATATGTTCGTAAAGATGGTACTCGCGTATCTGTCTTAACAGCGATCGCCTGTATTGAAGGTAGAGAAGCAGAAGGCTACAGCGTTTGTTTTGTTCTAAATATTAGCCAGCGCAAACAAGCCCTAGAAAAAGTACGTGAAAGTGAAGCCAAATTTAGGCGTGTTATTGAATCAAATATTGTTGGTATTTATTTCGGCGACTTTAGCGGCAAAATTTTTGAAGCCAACGATTCTTTTCTGCAAACCTTTGGCTATACTCGCGAAGATTTAGAAAATGGTTCCTTGTATTGGAATCGGATGACTCCACCGGAATATTCCCAACTCGACGAGCAAAAAATGCAAGAAATACAAACTGGTGGAGTTTGCAAGCCTTTCGAGAAAGAGTATTTGGCAAAAGACGGAACTCGTATTCCTGTTTTATTAGCGATCGCCTGTATTGAAGGTAGAGAAACACAAGGCTACAGCGTTTGTTTAATTTTAGATGTCAGCGAGCGCAAACAAGCCCAATTAGAATTACGTTCAAGCGAACAATCCTATCGATTTTTGTCCGAATCAATACCGCAAATAGTTTGGAGTTGCAACCCACAAGGAGAATGCGAGTATATTTCTCAGCGCTGGACTGAATATACCGGACAAGCGATTGAAGAAGCAATGAATTTTGGCTGGTTAGAATTATTGCATCCAGAAGATGCAGAATCTGTCAGACATATATGGCAGCGATCGCTAACCACTGGCGAACTTTACGAAGCGGAAATGCGCTATCGTCGCTGCGACGGGATGTATCGCTGGTTTCTAGTCCGAGCATTGCCCATGAAAGACGAGCAGGGAAAAATTTTAAAATGGTTTGGCACCAATACCGATATTCACGAACTCAAACAGTTAGAAGCTATACGTAGCGAGCTTTTGCAACGCGAACAAACTGCTCGTACCGCAGCCGAAGCAGCTAACAACGCCAAAGATGATTTTGTCGCAATGGTATCCCACGATTTGCGATCGCCATTAAATTCTATTCTCGGTTGGGCAAAATTATTACGAACTCGCAACCTCGATGAAACCGCCACCACTCGCGCTTTAGAAACTATCGAACGCAATGCTAAATCCCAAGCCAAACTTCTCGAAGACTTATTAGATATGTCTCGAATTCTCCGAGGAACGATACATCTCGATCTAACTCAAATTAATCTTATTGAAACAGTACAGAGGGCGATCAACACTGCATATCCCGTTGCAAATGTCAAGTCAATTTACATAGAGTCTATCCTTGATGATTCGCTTCCATTAATACAAGGAGACTCTAACCGCTTGGGGCAAGTTCTCGGAAATTTACTTTCCAACGCCATTAAGTTTACACCAGAAGAAGGGCGAATTCAGGTAGAATTGTCTGTCGTGGAGACGGGGGGAGAACAGCAAAAGTTAAATTCTGCTAGATATGCCCAAATTACTGTCAGCGATACGGGAATTGGTATTAATCCAGATTTTTTGCCGTATGTTTTTGAACGCTATCGTCAAGCAGAAGGAACTAGAAAAAAAGGTGGTTTAGGATTGGGTTTGGCGATTAGCCGTCATATTGTCGAACTCCACGCAGGTACTATTGAAGTTTTCAGTCGTGGTAAAGGTAAGGGGAGTAGTTTTGCGATCAAGTTGCCGATTTGAGGAAAAGTTAGGAGTTATGAGTTAAAAGTTATAAATTTAAAGCAGATAACTATTTACCTTTAACCTTTAATTACTCCTAACTCCTCACTCTTAACTCCTAACTCACTTCCTTATTCCCACTCAATAGTTCCGGGGGGTTTGGATGTAATATCAAAGACTACTCGATTAACGCCTTTGACTTCATTGACAATGCGATTGGAAATTACTTCGAGTACGTCGTAAGGTACCCGCGCCCAGTCTGCTGTCATTCCGTCTTCGCTGGTAACTATGCGTAAAACTATGGGGTAAGCATATGTACGTTGGTCGCCCATGACACCTACGCTCCGAATTGGTAGCAATACTGCGAAAGCTTGCCAGTATTCGCTATACAGGTCATTACGGTTAATTTCTTGGCGGACGATTAAGTCGGCATCTCGTAAAATATTTAACCGTTCGGCGGTCACTTCTCCAAGAATCCGAATTGCTAAACCCGGACCTGGGAAAGGTTGGCGCTGGACAATTTCTTGGGGTAAACCAACGCAATTTCCAACTTTGCGAACTTCGTCTTTAAAAAGCTTGCGTAGGGGTTCTACTAATTTGAAACGCAAGTCTTTAGGTAAACCACCAACGTTGTGATGACTCTTGATTTTTACTGCTACTCGTTCCCCGATTTTGTGGTCAACATTGGTATCTGCTGATTCAATTACGTCGGGATACAAGGTTCCCTGGGCTAAATAATCGAAGGGACCGAGTTCTTTTGAAGTCTCTTCAAATACTTTGATAAATTCGTGTCCGATGATACGCCGCTTTTCTTCGGGATCGGTGACTCCACTTAAGGCTCCAATAAAGCGATCGCGGGCGTTTACATATTCGACGGGAATGTGAAACTGTTCTGAAAATAATTTCAGCAAGCGTTCGGGTTCTAATTTTCGCATAAAGCCTTGGTCGATGAAAACGCAAGTCAACTGATTGCCAATTGCTTTATGCATCAAAAATGCCAATGTCGAAGAATCAACTCCTCCGCTAAGCGCTAACAGCACTCGCTTGTTGCCAACTTTAGCGCGAACTTCCCGAATCGACTCTTCTACAAAAGCATCGGTTGTCCACGTTGGTTCGCTTTTGCAGATTTGATAAACAAAATTGCGAATTAACGAGAATCCACCAACGGAATGTACTACTTCTGGATGAAACTGTACCCCGTAAAGTTTCTTTTCGTGACTGGCGATCGCCGCGCAAGGAGTATTAGCCGTGTGAGCTAGTAATTCAAACCCAGAAGGCATTTTGATTACCGAGTCACCATGACTCATCCACATGGTAGTACCATTTTCAACATTGGTAAGCAAGTTTGTAGAGTCGTCTATATACAAGGCTGCCTTACCATACTCGCCGCGATCGGACTTTGTAACTTCCCCACCGAGTTGCTGCACCATTAGCTGCATACCGTAGCATACACCTAAAATCGGGATTCCCAAATGCCATATTTCGGGGTCGCAATGGGGAGCTTTCGGATCGTAAACAGAATTAGGTCCACCTGAAAGAATGATTCCCTTGGGGTTAAGTTGACGAAGCTGTTCGGCTGTGGTGCGATAGGAAAGAACTTCGGAATATACTTGAGTTTCGCGGATTCTACGAGCAATCAGTTCGGAATATTGAGAACCAAAATCGAGAATCGCAATCATTTGACGATTGATGTGCTTTTTTAATTCTACTTTTTGAGCTTGAGAAGCTTCTTTAGTTAGTAGAGTCACCGCTGTGTTCATAAGAGAGGGGGAAAGTGTGAGACTTAGGATTTACGATCTAGTCACCGCTTCTGGCTAAACACCACAACGGCTAACTATATCCGGGCAAGATTCTTAAACAACTTTCACGGCAGGCGTAACAAATGTGAATAATGAACGTGCCTGCGAATGTTTTATATTTACTAATTCTATTTAGATTAAAAAGTTACCTTAGACTAGCTCGAAAAATATATATTTATTGATTGGAATATCTTATGTTTATTTTTATTAACTTACCATAAGTTAGTCATTATTCGTACAGGTGACTTGATTTTTTTTACAAAAACTCCGGATTCACGCAGTTAGTTATGCTTGCATTTGATAGCTACAAACTGAATTTCGAGCAAAATCAATTAGAAACACAAAATTAATTCGGCAACAAGCGGTCATATCTTCCTTAAGACAGTTTACTTACGATATCAACTTAAAGTAGAAGTATTATTTACCCCATAAAAACATAAATATAATATATAACTGTAAATTTAATATTTGGCTAGATAATATTCTTTTTTTACACATCGACTTCAGTAAGTAAGCGAGACATAGCTTCAAGAGTAAGCCCTTGCTGAATATATTCAGGTGATTCGGGATTATAGGGACTTTTCAAACGCTCGATACTAATAATCTTTGCTTGAGGGGATATAACCGCAACATCTGGATCGAAAGCAGTTGGACGCATCAAAGAACTAGAAAATCCTCTAAAAATAGCAATTTCGTCTCGATCGCCATTTATTTCCACCGTCACTAACAAGACTTCTTGAGGACGTTTAACAGTATATTGCTCAAGTCGTTTATCAATGCTCATAAAAAATCCTGGTAGCTTGGAAACTCAGTCTTTTTAAAGCTGAGAGGAAAAACGCCGCGTGTGGTTTTAACCACCTTGGCGTTTTTCTTTGGGTGATTAGCCCGCAATGTCGGTGATGTTAGCTTGCCCTAAGAGGGCACGCTGCGCGTTCACGAAGTGACCCGTGAGGGTAACGACAATGTTTAAGGTCGGCACGTCTGAAGAACACTGGCTTAACTCAGATACACCTGTTTAATTCCTCAGTTACAGAAGCTCGGAACTAGCTACGCATTCCTGCGCTGTGAACTTTAACACTTACCTTAAACGTAGAAACCGCATATCTGGTCAGCTAAGAGCTTCAAGACAATGCCTGAAGCTCAGTGGCTTAAGCCCTGAGTTGCTGACAGGAATTATCTATTGGGAATGGGGCATGGGGGATAGCTCACGGAGTTAAGAGTTAGGAGTTAGGAGTTAGGAGTTAGGAGTTAGGAGTTAGGAGTTAGGAGTTAGGAGTTAGGAGTTAGGAGTTAGGAGATGATATTGCTCCGGGAGCTCCGGGAGCGGAGGAAGCGGAGGAAGAAAATAAATAATTAATTGCTTCCCCTGCCTCAAGAGCTTCCCCTGCCTCAAGAACTCTCTTCTACCCCCTCTTCCCCCGAACCCCCTCTCCCCCGAACCCCCTCTCCCCCTCTCCCCCGAACCCCCGAACCCTACTGCGGTGCGGCAGTACGTCCTTGTTTACCGAGTTTAACGATTACAAAGTAGCTCAGGCATAGAACGTAGAATATTAAGCCCATAATCCCTAGAAAGCCTAAGAAGCCTGCATTGGTGTTGGGGTGGAAATACTCTTTAAATAGTAATGGTGCTTCCAACCAAACTTTACAATAAGGAGTCTTGAGAGTAGTTTCGGAAAAAGCACAACCTAAGAAAGGGATGGTTAAGAGTGCGCCTAAAGCACAATAAATGCTTGTAGCCCAACGCCAAGACGTAAAAACAAACTTCAAGGCTCCATCAGAACCGTATTGAATTTCATCGTTCAAGTCCATCCAGAACCATAATGAAATTGGAATTAAAATCCGCCCCATTAAAGAGGCAATAAAACTTACCCCAAAGCCGCCAATCATTAAGTAAACGGTAATTGCCAGTAAACTTGAGACTCGCCAGTAAATACTCAACAGACGTTGGATTGCTTCAGCTTTTTGAACAAATGCCCAAATAAGTAAAACTAAGGGAATAAGAACTGTAAATAAAACTGCCAAACGATAGTCCATCCAAACTAACGAGCGAAACCAAACATCATTCATAATTTTTCCTATATACAGTTAAAGACTTTAGCCAACACCAGTATTGAAAAGTAAAGTAGCTAAGTATTTATATACAAATTTTCTTTAAAATTTAGAATAAGTAACGAATAAGAAGTTTAATTTAATATTTTATCCGGTTACGGTTATCCGCACCCACTTGGCTTTGTACCCGTGCAAAATTAGGGAAGATCGAAGGATAACTCCGTGAATAGCTAAAAACTATAACCCCAAGCTTTGATAACCAAATTCTGGTTGCTTGAGGCTTTTATAGGATATGTACCGTGGTTACAACCTCAGAATAAAATCTCGGTTTTGTTGGGATCGGTATGCTTGAAAGCCGACAGGAAAAACGCCGCATATGGTTTTAACCAGCGTGGCATTTTTCCGTTGGGTGAATTAGCCCGCAATTAAACATTCTTGTTGCTGGCGTGGAACAACAGACGTTAATGACGAACTTAATTTTTAGTCGTCGTAAACTCTGCACTCGTCAGCATCAGGATTTTCATCACAGTACTTTTCTAAGGAGTTTTTGGGTTTAGATTGACGCTGGTGAGAAGCTTCGGCTTGTAATTCTTCTACTGCATCCCAAGCAGCAGCGCACTCAGCGGAGTTTGTACCTGAAGTATCGCAAACGGTACGTGCCTCTTGGAGTTCTTCTTGGATTTTGTCTTTGATGTCGCTCATAGTTTCAGTTTTGTTAATTGTTGTTAATACAAGTATAGAAAAAGTTCGGCAAATTTTGATGGTATTAACCATTCTAGCTACTCAGCACGTAAGCAACCGTACTATCAAAATACAACAAATAATAGTATGCATAGAGCCTTCAACTTAAACTTTTAAGATTTTTGCAAAGTTTTGAGTAGAATCTATAGTGATAAGTATTAAAGTTGGGATAAGCCGGAGCAAAGGTGGGATTAACAGATATTAGAAGAATAAAACCAGCACTACAGTCAACTACAATAAGATGCAATTAATGGCTTTAAACATAAAAATATAAAAAGTAATTCATGGCAGACCAAATGCAGTGGACAAACGCCTTGTCAACCCAACCTTCTCTGGAAGCAGCGATTTCCGAAGTTGTAGAGCAAGCTGTAGGGAAGTTATCGGCAAAACCAAATTTCGGACTGGTGTTCATCTCATCTGCTTTTACGAGCGAGTATTCTCGGCTTTTACCTTTACTTGCACGAATATTAGATGTACCCGTATTAATTGGCTGTAGCGGTGGCGGTGTGATTGGTACAAGCAGTTATGGACAAGTTCAAGAATTTGAAGATGAAGCAGCTTTATCGCTAACTTTAGCCTATTTACCAGATGTAAATATTCATCCTTTTCATATTGTTAGTGAAGAATTACCCGATTTAGATAGTTCGCCTGATGCCTGGATAGATGCGATCGGCGTATCTCCGAATCCTACACCCCAATTTATTTTGCTTTCTAGCAACGTAGGAGGCGGTATCAATAACTTATTAAAAGGTTTGGACTTTGCTTATCCGGGTTCGGCGATCGTCGGAGGGCAAGCAAGCGGTGGTGGAATGGGAGATAGTATCGCTCTATTTTGCAACGATATTTATCGTCAGGGTACCGTAGGAGTAGCATTAAGCGGCAATATTACCTTAGATACAATTGTCGCTCAAGGTTGCCGCCCAATCGGTACACCCCTTCAAATTAGCAAATGCGATCGCAATATAATCTTAGAAATTGAGGAGCAAGTTCCATTAATTTTATTGCGCGATTTGATTGCGAATTTAAGTGAATCAGAAAAAATTCTCGCTCAAAACTCTTTGTTCGTAGGTGTGGCGATGAATGAATTTAAACAAGATTTACAGCAAGGAGACTTCTTAATTCGTAACATATTGGGAGTAGACCCCGCAGCCGGTGCGATCGCCGTTGGTGACTACCTGCGTCCCGGACAGCGCCTACAATTCCATCTCCGCGACGCTCAAACTTCCGCCCAAGATTTAGAATTTTTGCTTAACAAATATCAACAAGAACAAGCGTCAGTTCCAGCCCCTGTAGGTGCTTTAATGTTTTCCTGCTTGGGTAGAGGCGAAGGACTCTATAAAAAACCAAACTTTGATTCAGAATTATTTGGGCGCTACATCAAAGATATACCTCTAGGCGGATTTTTCTGCAATGGTGAAATCGGTCCCGTTGGCGGTAGTACCTTCGTTCACGGTTTCACCTCCGTTTTCGCTATTTGCCGACAAAATGAAGAATAGGGGATGGGGGGATGGGGAGACAAGGAGATGGGGGAGAGGGGGTAGAGGGGGTAGAGGGGGAAGAAATAAAAATTCATCACTCCTCACTCCTAATTCTTTTAATCCAAAATTTAAAATCTAAAATCTAAAATTCATTACTCCTAACTGCTCAAAGCAACAATGTTGAATTATTATCAATAAAAGTCCGATGCCCATCGGGTGTAAGTGCGCTGTATTTCTCGAAATGGTGACGTACTTTTTCGGGAAATTCGGGATATTCAAGCAATGCATCTCCAGCGGCTATATTTGCCCAGAAGTCTCGCAATGTGGGGGCTAGTTCTTCTGCTTTGTCTTGGGGGAGATTTAATGGAGGTAAAGTTAACAGTTTGACTATGAACGGAAAACTGCGATCGCACATCCAAGTAAGGGAACTTTGCTGTAAGTCGGGAAAATTAAATACCGATTCTACTTTATGTGATGATATTTGTAACCTACTTTCTCCGCGATTATCCCGATCGTATTTTAATATTCTGTAGGGATGGGGATAGCTGACTAAGGAACCTGTAGTGATATCAAATACGTTATCTTGATAAGCTATATCTTGAATATGTAGGTGTCCGGTAAAAACTAATTGAACGTTGTAACGTCGCAGAATTTCTAACAATTCGGGTGCATTTTCTAACATATAACGGCTTGCCATCGGGTGACGTGCTTGATTGGGCAAATGCTCGACTACGTTATGATGAACCATCACTAAAATTAATTCATCGCTAGCAGCAGCTAAAACTTCTTCCAACCAGCGCAACTGCTCGTTATCCAAACGTCCGATCTGATTACCTCGATCGTCAAAGTTATTAGAATTAAGAGCAATTAATCTAACTGACGGTAGTAATTCACAAGTATAGTAAAGTTTTTGAGAATCTTCGTAGCCAAATTTACGATAGAACTGCGGGAAATCCTTAAAAGCAATCGATTGCTCGTTAGCATTAAAAACCGGAACATCATGATTACCCGGTATAACATAAGTAGGAAAAGGCAGTTTTGTTAAACGTTCTTGCAACCAAGTATGATTTTCAGGTTCGCCGTGTTGAGTTAAATCTCCTGGTAGTAAAAGAAAATCTAAATCCAGTTGTGTCAAATGTTCCAATACACTATCAAAAGCCGGGATACTAACTTCCACCAAATGAAAGCGACTCGGATGATCCCAAATAGTATGGGGAAGCGCAAGGTGTAAATCGCTAGCGATCGCAAAACGAAAATTTAGACTCATTGAAGTAAATAAAATCTTATATAGGGTGTAAAAAAACGCTTTTAAAATAGAGTATAACGCGGAAAAAGTTAGGAGTTAAGAGTTAAGAATTAAGAATTATAAATACTGATAATTGATAATTGATTATTCAAAAGGAGAAAACTATTGAATCGCGTTAGAGTTCGTCAGCACGTTAATCCATTCGGAATAAGATATCAAACACCAATTAACCCAATTGATTGGGAAAAAATTTATGTAGATACAAATCAACCTTTACTTTTAGATATTGGTTGCGCGAGGGGACAATTTTTAATCGAAATGGCACAGCTAGAACCTAAGTGGAATTTTCTGGGTTTAGAAATTCGCGAACCTTTGGTAGAAGCAGCCAACAAAATACGCTCGGAATTAGCATTAACAAATTTACACAATATATTTTGTAATGCGAATAACTCAGTCAAGCCGCTTTTATCTTCCTTACCAAAAGGAACTTTACAACAAGTGACAATCCAATTTCCCGATCCTTGGTTTAAGAATCGTCATGGTAAACGGCGCGTCGTGCAACCGGAATTAGTCGCACAATTAGCAGATTATCTTGCACCTGGGGGAACGGTATTTTTACAATCGGACGTTAAATTTGTCGCAGTAGAGATGTGCGATCGCTTTGCAGAAAATCCTGCTTTTCAAAGACAAAGCCAAGAATGGTTAACAGAAAATCCCCTACCAGTTGCAACGGAACGAGAATCATTTACCTTAGAGAA
The DNA here is from genome assembly GCA_963740315.1 of uncultured cyanobacterium. Classification (GTDB taxonomy): domain Bacteria; phylum Cyanobacteriota; class Cyanobacteriia; order Cyanobacteriales; family Nostocaceae; genus Rivularia. The sequence goes on along the minus strand of CAVUDP010000001.1, from coordinate 130,448 downwards.
AAGCGAACCCGTTTATCGTGCGGTGTTTACAAAAGTGTAGAGACGTAGCACTGCTACGTCTCCAGGTATTTTGATTTGTATCAATAATTTGGTGAAATAGAATTAGCAGTTATAAATTTTGAAAATATAGAATCAGCTTACGAATTTTTAAAACAATTAAATTTTTCATCCAAACCGATATTTATTAAAATGGTGCGTTAGCCGTGAAATACAATTATTTTGTCACAGTTGAAATTATCGATCGCGCCATAACACACCCTACAATAATTTGATTTTATTTCGTACCAAACATTCGATCGCCTGCATCGCCTAAGCCGGGGATTATATAACCATTTTCATCAAGCTTTTCATCAATGGCTGCGGTAAAAATTTGTACGTCTGGATGAGATTCACAAAAGTATTCGATCCCTTCTGGTGCGGCGAGCAAACAAACAAATTTGATCGACTGAGGGTTAGTTGATTTCAAGCGTTCTACTGCTGCTACTGCTGTATTACCAGTTGCTAACATTGGATCGACTACTAACACATCTCGCTTTTCTATATCATCGGGAACTCTGAAATAATATTCTATCGGAATTAGGGTTTTTGGGTCGCGATAAAGTCCAATATGTCCGACTCGTGAAGTTGGCATTAATTCGAGCATTCCATCTAAAATACCTTGTCCGGCTCGTTGGATGGAAATAATTACTAATTTTTTTTCTGATGCGAGTACCGGAGCGTTCATTTGCGCCATCGGTGTTTGAATTAATTCCGATTTTAAAGGCAAATCTCGCGTTACTTCATAAGCTAATAATAAACTTACTTCTTTGAGGAGAGCGCGAAATTTTGCCGTGCTAGTTTCTACTTTACGTATAAGGGTTAATTTGTGTTGAATTAATGGATGTTTAATTAGCGTTACTTGCTGCATAAAATGAATTTTTAAGAGTGGATTTTGAATTAATATTTTTTAACAAGCTCTCGTACCCTCGTTACAAGGTTCTACCTTGTAATGAATTTTAGGGAGGCTCTGCCTCCTGATAATGGGTTCCCAGCCGGAGTCTGAGAACCAGTTGCAGCCGGAGTCTGGGAAGCAGTTGCAGATTTTGAAGATTGCAGGTGCTGGTTTCATTTTTTGCGAGGGAATTTAATACCTTTGACCTTTAACCTTTGACATGCAGACCTGTGCTTAATTTTTTTGATAATTGATAATCAGAATACCGTGCCATCGCTTTCTATCTGTAGAGGGGGGACACCATCTTTTCTTAATTCTGCGGCGATTTTTCTTCCTGCCGTCCAAGTTCCTCCTTGTAAAATTTTCACTAGGGGCAACTCTGAAGCGTTCATATTAAGTTTTTCTCGTACTTTAGCGGCAATCAAATCTAACAAAATTACGGTTAAAGCACGCCATTCTACTATAATTTCTGATGCTACTGGATAAGAATGAGATAAAATATCTGAATTTTTGACGTTAATAAGTCCTAAATCGAGACACAAACCACCATTACGATATTCTGCTAATCCGGTAAGAGCATCCAAGTTCGTAACTTCTAATCCTAATTCTTGTAGCGGTTCTAACAGTGAGTAAGTCAGCCATTGCGAAAGTTTATGAAAGGGTATTAAACCATCATCTGCAACCGCGCTGTGAAACCACACATCCCCTAAGTTAACCCCATCTACTTCTATACGTCCCGTCCAAATGTCGCTAAATCCTTGTAAAACTGCATTAAATACAGTTGCGGCGCTTATTTGATTGTTATCAACTTTATCTAAAAGGTAATTTATCAAATTGCCGGGACGAGGATTTTCTTTACCAAATATGTCGGGTAATGTAAGTAAAACTTGTCCTAACTTTTGCAAAAGTTTTAACCTACCGCTCAATCCTACTAAGGGATTATCCGGAGTCACTTGAAACCCCGCAGCAAGTTCTTCTGCTGTTAAGCTTTGCAATTTATCAGCATCAACTTGTAAAGGATTGTTAGAGTCACTGGAAAAAATTCCCTGACAAAACATCTGGTAACTAGCAACAGCCAATCCTTCAGAACGTGCGAAAATTAATTGCGTTTCAGGTTCGGTATATTGCCAACTTTTACCAGCACCCGCATCCAATAAAACGCTGATAATTGCTAGATCGTATTTTGCGATCGCGGTTTCTACATCAGTTAATCGGGCTAACTTTTGATTCAACCAAGTTAAACGCGGTATTTCTCCAGCTTGAAAATGTTGCCAGCGACTGTGAAAAGGAATTTGTAAATCCGGGTATTCGCCACGCATGACATCGATTACATAATCCGCAACTTCTCCCAACCGCGTTAAATCGCAAGCGAAATACTCCGATTTACCTCCGATCGCATAATCGTACAACTGTCCGCAACGTTCGCGAATTGCAATTGGCGATCGCAAATAATCGATCTTCCCCAGCGTTGATTCTTCCATTAATTAATTCCTTGACGATACACCCTTAAAAAAGTATCAAAACTATTTGATTATTTATTGAATACTTATATGTTTTTAAATTTTATACCTCAGATTTAGAAGTAAAAACATGAAGACGAAGTAAGACAATGCGCGGGAAAGCTACTAATATAACTCGAAACTTTTAAGATCCCCCTAAATCCCCCTTAAAAAAGGGGGACTTTAACCCCCCTTTCATAAGGGGGGAAGGGGGGATAATCCGAGAATTACGTTAAAAAAGATACTTGGAAAACATCTTCTAAGAATTAAGTAATAACTAATAAAATTATTTCATCCAGACATAAAAACCGGGTTTCTGAGAAATGCTTAAAATTTAGAAACCCGGTTATAAGGCTAACTGTTAACTGCTTACTGTTCCAAAGCACGCCCTTTCACGAAGGATAAATCATCCGTATCAAGCACTTCCGTTTCGCTATAGTAACCAGCAGCTTTCTTGGCTTCAATTTCTACCCGCGCATCATCGGGAATTAAGTCTTCAGGAATTGCTATTCTTTCAACTATTTCAATCCCGGATTTAATGATGGCGTTGAATTTCATATTACTCATTGATACCATGCGATCGATGCGAGTGATACCCAACCAATGCAATGCATCGGGCATTAATTCTTGAAAACGCATATCTTCAACGCCAGCGACGCATTCGGTACGATTAAAATAAGCGTCAGCCGTATCTCCACCTTTTTGACGTTTGCGGGCGTTGTACACCAAAAACTTCGTTACTTCTCCTAAAGCACGTCCTTCTTTTCGATGGTAAATAATTACACCCACTCCGCCTTCTTGCGCGGTTTTTACGCAGACTTCAATACCGTGGACTAAATAAGGACGACAGGTACAAATATCCGAGCCAAATACATCAGAACCGTTACATTCATCATGTACGCGCACGGCTACGGGTTTATCGGGATTGGTAATATCTGCAACATCGCCAATGATATATACTGTTAAACCGCCGATGGGTGGTAAAAACACTTCTAAATCCGAGCGCGTCACCAATTCTGGAAACATTCCTCCGGTTTGTTCAAATAAAGCGCGGCGTAAATCTCCTTCGCTGATGTTAAAGCGTTTGGCAATGCCGGGTAAATACCAAACTGGTTCGATCGCGGCTTTAGTTACAACCAAATCGCCACCCGACTTCATAATCTTGCCATCAACTTGCAACCGCCCTTTGTTAATTGCCTCGTGCAATTCCGGCATATTAATATGAGCCTTGGTGATGGCGATCGTCGGACGGATATCGTATCCTTTTTCGTAATATGGCGCGAATACGGAACCTACAATTGCGCCAAAGGGATCGAGAGAAACAATTTTGTCAGCATCGAACCAGCTAGGGTGAGGACCAATATGTTCGGTGGGAGAGGTATTAGTTAAATCCGCTCGATGATCCGATTGTAAAGCGCCGCTAGCTACAGCCAAAGCCCGATATATAGAGTAATTTCCCGAATGAGTTCCGATGACATTGCGATGCGCTTGTTTAGTTAAAGTGGCGATCGCCGGACCTCTTTCCATCGCATTTTTGGCTCCCCAGCAGATAGGAATGGGTTTAGGACCAAATTGGCTGGGATGTGAAGTAAGTACAATATGCTTTGAAATACCGTTTGAAGAAGACATAGTGATGATTTTTTTGTTATGTTTTTATCAACTATCAATAAACATTAACTTGTCAACTGTCAATGGTCTATTTCTGGTATAGATAATGTAAGGTTAATATGAATTTTTAGCTTAATGATGGTTAATTTTAACTCGGTATAAAAAAGAGTGCTGTAAGTTACATAAAAACTATAAAGATTTGTCTGGTTGTAATTTAAAGTAAAACATTAAAAGTCAGTAAATTACTGTATTTTTTAGTAAATTTGTGCGAGATTAAAATTACATAGATACTCGGATACTCACAAAATAAATTTTATGGATTCTTTATTTATCAACTCATTACTTGAAGATTTGAAAAACCCGGATGAGGTAGTGCGCGAAGAAGCAACTCGCAAACTATGGCGTTTATGGTTTCAGCAAAAGGGAGTTTATGGGTTAGAAAAAATAGAAACTAGTCAGAAATTACTCGATGCAGGTAAACTTACTGAAGCCGAAGAAATGCTGACGCAGTTAATTGAAGATCAACCTGATTTTGCTGAAGCTTGGAATCGCCGTGCTTTTCTTTACTACACTAATGGCGAGTACGAAAAGTCTTTAGCTGACACTCAAGTCGCTATAGAACTCAATCCGCTACATTTTGGCGCATATCACGGTATGGGCTTGTGTTATGCAGCTTTAGGAGAGTACGCCAGAGCGATAAATTCTTTTCAACATGCTTTAAGAATTCAGCCTTATTCCTTGATAAATCAAAAATTGATTTTGGAATGTACGCTTAGACTTAGTTAAAAGCGTATGAATCGACACAATTCGCGCGATCGATAAATGATGAAGGTTAGCTTGAAATACCCAACCTCTACCTCTGATGGAATTGTTTGCTGTCTGTAAGGAAGATAAAACGAAGAAGGCACTTAGGGCGGAATCTGCTGGTATGGGTAGAAGCTAGTTTTAACCAGCATTGAATATTTGATTGTTAAATTAAGGAAACATCGTCCACTTTCTCAAATACCGCAGTAAAAGAATTTTCCATATATTTAAAAACATACAAATGAGTCGGGATAGTGTAGGTTTTTAGAATTCAGCCTGCGGATTTTTGATAAATAGGGTTTCGTTCTTTCCGCCGAGATTGAATCTGTAATATTATTTTCTAATTATTGTATGAAGCAGAAATATTAAGTATTAATTCAAAGCTATAAAACCTTAAATACAATTGTCTAGATGTGATGCAATTATCTTGACAATTACTATATTCAGTGCTTTAAAAGTAATGTTTAATATTTAAGGTAACTATATGAGATTTGGAATTGATATTGCACATAATTGCCCTCCCGACAGTGGAGCAAAAGATATTAAGTTTGAAGACAATTTAACTTTGGATGTCGGAAATAGAGTTATAGGTAAACTAAAAGATTTAGGGCATCAAGTTATAAATTGTAAACCAGCAAAATCTGATAGTGTTGGTGATTCCCTACGACAAAGATGTGAAGCAGCAAATGGAAGTAAAGTTGATATTTTTGTTTCCATACATTTTAATGCTTTTAACGGCTTTGCCAACGGTACAGAAATATTTGCGATTGGCGATACGGATAAAAAAATTTCTAAATCAGTATTAGATGAAATTATTCAAATGGGATTCTTTAATCGCGGTGTTAAGAATGGCTCCCATTTATTTGTTTTGAAAAATACAAATATGCCTGCAATTTTAATAGAATGTTGCTTTGTTGATTCAGCAAAAGATATGCAATTGTTTAATTCTGAAGCAATGGCAAATGCGATCGTTAAGGGTTTGACGGGTAAATTACCTTCAGCTAAAGTTATCTCGGTACCGGATGAATCATTCAATCCTGATGTATCTTTAGTGAGATTGCAAAAAGCTTTAAATCGTCTCAAAATCACAGATAACGGTATAGATGAAGATAATATAATTGGTTCAGCAACTGTGAGTGCAATCAAGCAATTTCAGAAAATTGTTGATATTCAACAAACAGGAATCGCCAGCGATACTACATGGGGTGCGATTAATCAAATTTTAGCAAAACCAGTAATTAGAAAAAACCATGCGACTGGTATAGTGATGAAATATTTACAACACCGTGTAGGTGCCGAAACCGACGGTATATATGGCGCTTTAACAGAAGTTGCAATTCAGCAATTTCAAATAGCAAACGGTTTGTATGCGGATGGAATTGTGGGAAATCTAACTTGGCAGAAATTGATTGGATGATGAGGAGTTAGGAGTTAGGAGTTAGGAGTTAAGAATAAAAGAATAAGATTTGCAAATTTTATTAATAGAAAACTAATAATATTTACAGCGATCGCGCATTTATTAATGAAATTATAGGATCGTAACTAGGATACTGCAATTTCTAATTGATATATCGAATAATACATATATAACGGGGAATTTAATTTCCTGGCGGATATGAATATAATCGAATCATTGTAGCTAAATGTATATTAGATAATAGAGATGAAAATCAACCGATTTAATGTTGGGTTACGGCGCATTTGTACTCTTCACACATAAATGATTCGTGCGCCTTTAACCCAACCTACAACTAACCACTAACCCCTAAACCTATTCTGCTCGTGTACGTGGTAATTATGTCCTGCTAAAGCCATAGCTAGAAATCCCCACAGCACCATACCAGCAACTCCTAACATTCCGCTATTTCCGGCTAAAGTCGAGATCATTGCGATACCAATACCCCGTGATGCAGCCATAAAAGAGTCAAAACTACATTCGGTAAATTGAAATACTTGATAAACTAATAGCAGCATTCCACCTAAATAAAATACTGCTCCAAACCAACCTAATGTAAAAAAGGTATCGAGAAATCCACTGTCAATTACAATTGGTTCTAAAATACCTTGTTCGTTAAGAGTAAATGTGTTTCCGACTCCATTACCTAAACCGTTGGTAATAGCTTTATTCAAACCTTCTTCGTAAATTTTTTGTCTAACTTGAGCGCTATCGTCTTTTTCTAATTCGGTAAAAGTTCCAAAGCGTTGTGTAATTGTTTCCGAAAATGGCTCAATTGTTGTCAAAGGTACAATACAAAGTATCATCAACAAAACAACCACAATCAAACGCATTTGAGAGCCTGCTTTTAAGGAACCAAATAAAGTAACTAATCCTATTATCCAAGCACCCCACAAAGTACGTACTGATGTCAGCAAAAATGACAAATAACCCGCAGCGGTAGCAGGAATATTTAAATAGTGAGTGTGAGTTAATAACAGCAATAAACCAGCCATCATTACACCCCCAAAAGGTGCGGGAGAAGCCATTGTACTCCACACCCGCAATCCCAAAGGCTCCGGGTTGCCCATACTATTAAGTTTGGTTTCTACAAGCCAATATACATCCCATTGGGGTGCCACTATAAATTGCCAAACACCATAAGCACCCATTACCAATACACCCCAGGCAAAGGTACGCTGCAATACCTGGCGATATTGAGGATATTCCCGCCATTTGATAAATAAGAAGAAAGCAAAAATAATCGGGGGCAGCCAATCAAGAAGTCCCCTAGCCGCAGTCATCGGCTCAGTTTTAATGATTCCGATCAGCGCACCGTAGAAAACTCCTAGAAATGCCATTACAAAAGGTAAACCGCCTTGGCGTAATGACTTGGGAAGATAGATTAAAAAAGTGTGTAAAGTTAATGAAGTTACTAAGTATTGCGATACAAGCATAATGCGGCTGGCATCAAAACCGCTTTTCCAATCCACTAAGCGAGTCACAAATGGTGTAAGAAACCACAGCCACCACGTAAAACCGATGTAGAGGATAGGATATCGCAGATACAGAAAAAGACCGACTGCAAAAGAAAGGGCTATATAACCATTTCGGAGAATACCTGTAGCACCTCCAAAAATACATACAACTGTAAAAAATACGAATGCTAGTATCGCCGTCCAACCCAAAGGCGGTTCTAAACCAAAAGAAAATCCTTTTTTAGGAGTCTTATTGTTTTGTATCTGTGTATGCACTGCTACATCTCCGAAAATAAGTTAGGAGTTAGGAGTGAGGAATTAGGAATTAAGAGTTACCAATGCCCAATGCCCAATCCCCAATGCCCAATCCCCATTGATAATTGATAATTGATTACTGATTACTAGTTGCTTGCCAAGTTTGTAAACCCTGCCAGCGCCCGCGCCAAGATGCTAATAATTTCTCACCAGCTAAAAGTCCTTGGGAAGGCAAAAATCGCAACCACTGGATAAAACCCATTGCTTCACGGGTTCCTACTGTAATAGACCAAAATAAAAATGCTAATTTTTGAAATGGCGAGAAGTATTCTAATAAAGCTAAAGTTTCGTTGTGTACGGCATTGGCAAAGGCAATTTGATTAAAACTGTGACGTTGATCTTCGTCAAATCGTTTTGCTGGATAATGATTAACTGCTATTTGAGGATCGTAAATTAACTTCCAACCAGCTCGTTTTAATTTTAAAGAAAAAGCTAATTCAAAGTGAACTTGAGCGCCGGTACCTCGCATTCGTTCGTCAAAGTGCCATCCTTGGATAGCTGCGCGTCGAAAGCTCATGTTTACCCCTTTGAGGACATCAACTTCCCGCGCTTCGCCAGTACCTATATGATGGTTGCCAATTACTTTACCGAACCAGCTAACTTGACCAACTGTTTGCTCCTTTCCGTCTTCTAAGTCGGTACCATGATAAACCCAATCGCGTCCGCCAACTCCACCGACGCGATCGCTTGCAAGATAATAACTTTCAATACGCGCCAACCAATCGGGATGAGCGGCAGCATCATCATCTGTAAAGGCTACTATATCGGCTGTTGCTGCATCAAGTCCGGCATTCATGGCTGCAACGACTCCGGTAATGCTCACAGTTGCGGTGCGTAAAGCTAATTTAGAGTCAAAGGCTGCGAGAAATGACCAAGTTTGAGTATCCGTATCGCGGACTACCACTATCACCTCATCAGCCGATCGAGTTTGATTTTGCAACGCTTCTAAGCAGCGAGCCAAGTCTTGGCTGCGGCGGTAAGTTGGTACGATGACCGCGATAGACATTACTAATTCATCTCCTCAAATAAATTTATATATTGCTCTGCCATGTTCTTCCAAGTATGTTGGAGGGCAATTTCTCTGGCAGCTTCACCCATTTTTATTCTTAAATCCCCATTGACGCTTAATTTTTGCAGTGCTTCTGCTAAAGCCTCGGTATCGTCTGGGTTTGACAAAACTATCCCCGCTTCTTTCGTTACCAAAGGAGCGGCACCCGTACAGCTTGCGGTAATTACTGGTAGCCCACTCGCCATTGCTTCGGTTACTACTAAACCAAAAGGTTCGTAGCGTGAAGGAAATACGAACAAATCCACGACTTTCATAAGTGAGGGGACATCGCGCCGAAATCCTAGAAAATGAACGCGATCGCTAAGTCCCAAAGATGCCGCTAACTGTGGATAGGGACTACCATCGGTTACGCCTACCACGGCTAAATGTAAGTCGGGAACTTGCACCAAAGCCTGTAGCACCGTGTCTAAATTTTTCCGGGGTAATCTGATATCCCCAGCAAACATTGCCAAGGTAACATTTTCAGGTAAATGAAGTGTTTTACGACTAACACCGTTACCAGGTGCAAATTCCTCAACATCTACGCCGTTACCGATTACCCGAATAGTGTCTTGAGGTACGCCGATTTCTCGTAAATCTTTAGCGACTTTATCGGAAACTGCAACTACTACTTTTGCGTTGTCGAAAGCTTCTTTTTCCCAACGTGCGTTAAGTTTCGTATACAGCCACTGATAAAAATTATATAAAAACAGACGTGGATTAAAGCTAATTTTTTGTGCAGAAGGTGCAGCTTGTAAGGTAGAAAACTTCAGCCAAGAATTATGTACGAAATGTACTGCATTTACATCTGAGTCAGCCCAGGTAATCGCACCATTTGCTTTGATTAAATCAACTTCATTGCGATGCTTTTTCAGCCAATTATTACTTAAGAAAGCAAACATCATGTTCCGGATTAATTCTGTTGGCGCTTTTACAGAAATAGGAACCCAATTAATTCGATCGTGTTTTTCTAATTCTGGAGCAACCTTAGTTGCCAATACAGTTACATGATGCCCGCGACGGATTGCTTCGCAAGCAACTTCGTAATTCACTCTTCCTTGACCATCACCTTTGACTAAACTGTGAGTAACAATGCAAAGCTTCACTATATATCAGCCTGCTATAAAATTAAAGTACGAATTTCAAGAAATAATCATCGAAGAAGCTATCGAAGCTGTTTCTGGTTGAGGGATATTTTCCTGCTGCCATAACAGTTGAATGCGAGAACGTTTAATAATTTCGGGCCAAGCTTGGATTGCTCCTCGCTTAAATAAATACCCGCTCATATGAACAAAATATATAGCTAAAAAAGCTAACAGTTTAATAGAATTTGGAAATATATTTTTATAGCGTTTAATACCTACATAAAGTCTAGCGGCTTCTATGTGTAATACATAATTATTTATGCCACCAATACCGGCTGCGTCAAGCACGCTCTGGGTGCTTTTAACATTTACTTGCAACTCCGGACAAGATACAATTTTGTAACCGTATTTAATCGCTCGCAAGCATAATTCTGCATCTTCATAACCGAAATAGATATCTTCATCCCACTGTTCTTGAGAAAAAAACTGCCTGGGAAATAATGCTGCATGAATTACTACTGTTTCGGGATTATCTTCGGTAGCACAAAAGTATCCTCGAAAAGTTAGCTTTGATGGTAGCAACTTCTCTCCTTTGGTACCCGTGCTAACACCTGTAATAATAGAATATTTTCTTTGCTCTTCTGGCATTTGAGAATATCTATTTACAGCATTAGCAATGAAATCTGGTTCAACACAAATATCGTCATCAACAAAAGCAACAAAATCCGTTTCCAAGGTCGAAGTTGCATTGACGGCGTTATTACGGTTAGCGCAAACACCGCGTCGCGGACCGATAATATAAATTGTTCCTGGGTATGTTTTAACAACTTCTAAATTTTTCTGCTGTACTTCAACATCTTGCGAGTCATCAGAAACAACCACCGAATGTGGTTTAACAGTAGAATTCCATAAAGCCTTTAAACAAGCATCAAGTTGCTCGGAACGATTTCTAGTAGTAATACAAGCTGCAATTCGCATATAAAGATACCTTCCTTGATTTTGAAATAATTGAGATGATATTAATTACCAAATATACTTTTTGTCAGTTACAACTAAAATTTAGCTGCAATTTTAGGGTGAATAAAACTTACTATGAGTGCGGCTATTGTCCGAAAACTAAAGTCTCGGCGTAAAGAATCGCAAAAACTAATACGTGCTTCTCTTAAGTTTTCACCTCGCATCAAGCCGATTCCTAAATTTGTACTAGTGTGTCCCCATTTTTTTTGAAAATGAGGATAAAGTTCTTTTAATTGCTCATCTTCCATAAACTTCTCGTAACAGAAAAGGTCTGCTTTAGCTTTGCGGATTTTAGCTTGAAAATTACGTCTCCCACTTTGCATGGTGTCTGTTTGTTCGTGTTCGCGATATTGGGTTAATTTAGCAGGATTGTAATAAGCTCCCAAACCAGAACGACAACATAGATAATTCAAATAAATATCCCACGAACCACCTACTTCCGCTGGAATACTATCCCAATCAATAATGTCTCGGCGGATTACAGCCGCAGTTGCGGTAGAAACGGCTCTATCTATTAGGCTTAATTTGTAAAAAGGTTGGTAGATTCCTTCTTTTAAATTTGCGCGTTTATAGAAATAGGAACACCTTTGTGTTGCAGCAATATCAATATCGCCGTCTGCTTTAATAATGTAATGGTCGCAGAAAGCTAAGGCTAAATTAGAATTAGCTTCTAATGCTGGTACAAGTTTAGCTAAAAAGTCTTTTTCCCATATATCATCGTCTAGCAAACTCGCAACATATTTACCTCGTGCCTGTTTAAAGGCATTCATAGTATTCGCAAACATTCCTAGATTGCTTTGGTTGCGAAAGAAGCGGATTCTAGAATCATTAAAAGATTCAATTATGGACTGAGGATTTTCAGGACTGCAATTATCAGAAACAATTATTTCGATATTCGCATATGTTTGCTCAACGGCACTTGTTAGAGCTGCTTTCAAATATTCTGGACGATTATAAGTAGGAGTAATGATACTGACTAAAGGTTGATTTTGGGGATAATTTTCGGTCATATATTTAAATCTCAATACTTTTTCTATATTCGCCCGATTTTAGCATTTTTTTGAAAATACCTAAGCTTCTATTCCACAATAATATGCGACTTGCCGACCGAACTACTTTGTAAGTTTTACTATAATTAAGTGCTGTATTCAATTGAACCATACCTCCAGCTAGATCGTCATTTTTGATTAAATAATCTGCTAATTCTAGAGCAAGAAAAGCACAATTCTGTTTTGCGGTTCGAGCAAGCTTAGGGTTAGCTTCTTGAGGAATATAAGATTTAAGGATAGTTTCTACAGTATTGTAATTTTCCCGAATAAAAACATCACTTTTGGCGTTAACATTGTTAGCAGACTTTAAATGCACTCGCCACATAGCTAAAGGCTCTGCTTCAAACCACATTGGATAATGAGCAAAAATCCTTACCCACATCTCCCAATCTGCGCTGATACCGCACCGACGGTCAAATCCTCCTAAATTTTCATAAACTTCACGCCGCACCACTGCAAGGGAAGGTACGGAAATACGGCAGAGTTCGGCAATTCTGTGCAGCCAGCTTTTGGGTAAAATACCACTAGCCGGGATTTCAAAATTTGATAAACCTTGCCATTGATTGCGTTCATCAATTGCAATACTGCGGCAAAAAGCAGCCCCTACCTCTGGATGCTTTTCAAAAGGTTCTGCCATTTTTTGATAAAATCCCTCTCTGACGCAATCGTCACTGCACAGTAGATGAATCAATTTTCCCCGAGATAATTCAAAACAGGTTTGAAAATTATTCATCATACCTACATTGCGTGGCTGACGATAAAATTCTACACGCCCCCCGCCCAATTCTTTTACAACTGCTTGTGGATCATCTTGAGTAGAATTATTATCAACAACTACGATTTGCATTCGATCTACACCAGGGTATTGCGCTAAAACGCTCTTCAGTGTATTCCGTAAGTATTCCGCACAATTGTACGTAGGAATCATTACAGACCATAGCGGGCGTTTTAATAAAGGCGAAACTGGCAAAATGCTTGGACGATAAGGATTAAAGTGATTCATAGCTTATTTTTCAAGGATTTTTTAAATTACAGCCAGTAAGATTATTTACTTAATACATAATTATTGCTGCTTTGAATTCATGCACTGCGATCTTTTAAGGTTAAAAAATATAATTTTTAGTTGTTCAAAGTAATCTGTACGTATATTGAGTTTTATCTGATACTATTATTTTCACGCAAGCAAGTTATTTGCGAATAATTGCTGTGTGTATCTTTTCAATAGGTTATATCAGAATATATGTATGTTAGGCGAGAGATTTTAGGTGATTTTTTGGAATTAAAACAAGATAGATAATCTTCTTTATGAAAACTTTAAATAAAGGTTCGGTAATTACAAGAAACCACTTGAATTACAGCTTGTTAAGAATTGCGATCGCAAATAAAGCTGCTATTAAATGAAATCATATTCTTTTTTACAAGCTATAGATAACTTAAAATTAAATTAAATCTCATCTGAACAAAGCTATTAATGAGGGAGTCAAGACCATCTATATTGCTATTCTATATATCAGTTAATTAGCTCCACGGCAATACAGTTTTGTGTAATAAAAATTTTTCTCTAGCCGTTTCTATATTCATCGTTATTTATCGTTACAATTGATTTGATTTTCTCTCTGAGAAATCGGATCGTATTTCTATTTTTTTTGCATAAAAAAAATTAGGCTTGCCGCTGACAAGCCCAAAAATAAAATTTTCTACTAAATTAAAATAATCGTAATTTCTATAAGTTAAGAAACAGTATTTAACTATTTAACTATTTAACTATTTAACTATTTAACTTTTTTGACCAACTTCATTCTGTATTTGATGATATTTCCACAATTTACCACGTTGTAGCAGCAAGTCTTGATATTTTCCTTGCTCAAGAATATATCCTCCCTCCAGCACAACCACCTTATCTGAAGAAGCAATTGTAGAGAGTCTATGAGCAATTGCAATAACCGTTCTACCTACAGAAAGTTTTTCTAGAGATTCCTGAATCAAGCGTTCCGATACAGAATCTAAAGCGCTGGTGGCTTCATCCAAAATCAAAATTTGGGGATCGCGAAGTAATGCACGTGCTATAGCTATCCGCTGTCTTTGCCCTCCAGACAACCTAACTCCGCGATCGCCAAGTTGGGTGTCAAAACCTTGAGGCATATCTTCGATAAATTCCAGTGCATTAGCAAGACGAGCAGCCTCTTTGATTTCTGCTTCGGTAGCATTCTCTGTACCGTAAGCAATGTTATTCCAAACTGAAGTATTGAAGATAAATGTATCTTGACTGACAACTGCCATATTTTTCCGCAGGGAGTAGATGTCAAAATCCCTTAAATCTACTCCATCAATATAAATATGACCTTCGGTTGGGTCGTAAAATCGAGGGATCAAGTCTGCAAGGGTTGTTTTTCCTGCACCAGATGCTCCTACCAAAGCAGTTGTCTTTCCCTTTTCAATGGTAAGAGTAATACCGTGCAACACAAGATTGCTAGGTTCGTAGCCAAAATCAGCAGATACTATGTCAATAGAACGGTTTAACCGTGTAAACTCAATAGAACCGTTCTGGAAGTAAGCTCGATCTTCGCTTTGTAACAGTTTTTTAACATTATCTAAAGAACCGTTCAAGGTACTCATGAATGCGACTGTTCCATTGATATCCTGAATGCTAGGAACAAGACGAGTCATAACAAAGAAAAATGTTAGTAAAGACTCAACTGGTAAGGTAAATACTGCAAACGAAAGAATAATTAAACCGATAATAGTAGTAGTTGCAATAGCCGAAGCGATTGGTTTTACCAGAGTCCAAGCCCTGACAACTTTTATGGAAGCATCAAGTAATTGACTGCTAACGCTATAAAAACGCTGACGTTCAAATTCTTGGGTACCCGATGCGTGAACCGTGCGGATACCGTTAATAAACTCCGTGGCTGTTGAATGAAAGACCGTTAGCATTAGAAATCCCGAAGCTCGATTCTCGAACGCGAGCATTAAGCGTTGAAAGTCCCACTCCTAAAAGCGCAAACAGCAACACTGAAACAATCGAAAGCTCCCATGAGATCAAAAACATCGAGATAAAATAAACAGCAACTGCCATTCCTCTAGTGATCAGGAAAGCAACACCACCGAAGCCCTGCTTCAATCTTTCGATTTCGGTGGTTATTGTATTTATCAGTTCGCCAGAACGAGTTTTAACAAAGTAACTTAGCGGTAATGCTTGTAAATGTTCAAACATCCGTTTACGTAAACGGTCTGCAAGATGCAGCTGTGCCGATTCCGTGTAGATTGAACTAAAGTAATCGAATGCGGAACGCAGCCAAGTACTTAATAAAATTAATATTGATATTCTATATAACCGACTTGTGGCAGAAGTCTTGACTCCTAATATCCAAATATCAAACCAAGCGATACCAGTTTGAATCGGTTCTGCATCGGCTCCACCTGTCAAACTTTGTAAGAAAGTTAGCAGGAAGCCAATACTAAAACCTTCAAACGTTGCTGCTAGGATCGAAAAAACCAAAGCTAAAATAGTAACCTTACGAAAATGTTTAAATTCTCGCAGTACTAAATAGTTATCCTGCCAGAAGTTGGTGGTTTTAAGTATAGTCCCCAATGCTTCGTATATTTTAGAACGCATATATATTTTTTAAAAGTGGTAGAGTTCGGGTGAATAAAGTATTGATTATTGGTTCATATTGCAATTATTTTTTACTTAAAACAGTGTAAAGGTTTTTGGATTATTTGCTTCCAGGTACAATGCCAACACTAAAGGTCAAATACAGTTTTTATAAGTGCTGGCAATTATCGTTTTTTTTACGCACAAGGAAGGTTAACCATGAATAATATTAATTTGATAGGCAGCACGTTCACTACGATGTTTGGCTATCCAAATGTAATATATTCGATTCTTCTGCCTCTACTTCCCACGAACTCATAATTCCGGGTAGATTATTCAATTGTTTTTGGTTTTCCGGAGTTAGCTTAACCGCATCTTCCAAAGTCCAGCAACGGGAACCAAATAAGCCCATTTCACCTCGGATTACATTCAACAACTGCGGTAAGTTATCCAAACCGTATTTACGCATCCAGCGAGCAAGTTGTGTAGTCTTGGATGATGCTTTTTCTGTATTTAGACTTCGGCGATCGTTTTGTTGATTTACAGAGAAGGTACGATACTTGATTAATTTAAATAATTTACCTCTTTCACCAACGTACCAGGAATGTTCAAACAATGGTGCTTGGGCATCAATTCTCATTAATACAGTCAACATTAACATTAGTGGACTTACCACTAGTAGAACCACCAGGGCGATCGCCCACTCACTTAAACGCTTCAACCACCATAACAAGGTAGTTGGCTTTGGCTGTTTTTGAGCGGCACTTATCCGTAAATATATTGGCATAGAAACGGACATACAAGCATTTGCCCAAAGCTTTACTTTTTCTTCGCCTAAATTGGGATCTATACGAACTAACTCAACGGAAGAATGTTTTAGGCATTCCTTTAAAGATTCGTGGGTATCTAATAAAGGCATACAAGGCTGCTTAATCGTACCGTTCGTTTTAACTAATAGTTGATTGCGTCGCCATTGAAGGGTGCAGTAAGTTGAACTATTAGATTCAGATACAGTAAGGCTATTGTCTAAAGTTGGAACTATTGAGATTGTCATATCAATTTTAATTAATAGAGTGGTAGACAGATTGTCTTATATACAACGTGGGAAAATACCTATAGTATCCGTAATCATTGCCTTCACTCCCAATCAAAGGAAATAACCCGCTTCTAATAATGAATAGAAAAAAGACCCGTTGCGAGAATTACATACCGCTCATAATATCTTTAAAGATGTATGTTGAAAATTGTGTGAGATTACAGGTAAATCTACAAAACTTCACTTTTGCCTTTTCTTTTTACAACGGTATTCAATAAATAGGATATAGGAAACGATGCGAATAACGTTATATAAAATAGATTCTTTATTTACTCTTCAAATATTAACTGCTTTCTTCTACTTATTATTAAGGTATTATGAATTCTATTTGCATAACACTTAATAAGTATATTCTGGTAAAATTTTAAGTGATTGTAACATAATTTTTATTTAAGGTTTTAATCCGCTTTTATATTTATCAGCGCTTTTACCTAAAAAAACTAAATATAAGCGGGTATTCACGTAAAGTTCATATATATGCCGTTAAATATCATGCAAATTTTATAAAAATGCAAGTAAAAACGTGTCTGTTTAAATATTTAATAGTTAATTAGTTAAACCGTATTATTACCACCCGGCATTATCTAAAGCTTGATAAGTGTTTAATATGAGATACGCAACGTAATTAAGTGTGAGCTTCAAAAATCCTTCTTGTTTACAAATACTTCACAAATCAAGTTTTGAACTGTACGATACGCCCTCTAGGGTGCCTTAAAACTCGGATTAAATCCTTTAGGTAAGGGGTTCTTCAATAACTGTCCTTCTTCATAAATAAAAGGCATACGCTCTTATAAAAACGCTGCCTCATTAAAATTTTTTATGATTAAATTATTTGTTCACCCTGTTCCAAAGCTATCGAGAGCATTGATAAATATCTATTCTTCCACGGCTCCTCTCAATGCCAGTTGCTGTTGCTTGACATTGGGGACATAACTATAGTTAGTGTTTGATACTCCATTTGCAACAACCCCAAGTAAATTTAATTTACCGAGCATACCTGTAGCTTGTGCAATTTGGGTGCGAGTTACCCTACCAATACTTGCTACCATAATTACGCCACGACAAGTTGATGCGGTAATTAAAGCATCTACCAATCCGAGGACTGAAGAAGCATCCAAAATGACTAGATCGTAGTTTTCTTCAAATGCACCCATTAATTCTTCCATACGAGGAGAACTTAGTAGATTCGCAGGGTCTTCTGGAACTGGTCCTGCGGTTAAAATATCTATGTAAGATGAACCTGAAGATTGAAGCGTTATTTGATTGGGCAAAGCTACATCGCTTGTTAATAAGGTAGTAAGTCCTTGTTCGTTAGGAAGATTTAAATGTGTGTGTACGCTAGGGTCCCGTAAATTGGCATCAATTAATAATACCTTTTTATGTAAACGAGCAGCACTCATCGCCAAACCCAAAGCCAAAGCTGATTTACCTTCATCGGGTAACGCCGAAGTTATCATTAATGATTTGAAGGCAGAAACAGAATTTAGCAATTCTATATTTTTATAAATTAGGTCGAGGGATTCCCAACGCGGTGGCGATTGTAATACCTGAATTGTCCAAGGAGCAAGAACTTCTGGCTTACCAAAAGGTAGTTTAAATACCGATTCTTTAGTTTTGGCGGCAGGTAATTTAGGAGTTGTTCCTAAAAGCGGTATGGCAAATTGCTTCTCTAATTCAGCGGTAGTACGAACTGCATCATCTGCTGCTTCCCTAGCAAAAGCCGCAATACCCCCTAACATTAAACCAACTACTCCACCTAACAACAAGTTCTGTTGCAGGTTTGGACCTAAGTAATTTCCTGGTTGGGGTTCTTCTACTACTTCCCAGTTAAATCCGCCTTTGTCCAGTTCTTGTTCTACTTCTTGCTCTGCTGTCAATAGTTCCTGCAAGCGTTTTCGACTGCGGTCTACTTGAGGTTGTAAGCGATTATACTGAGCTAGCAAAAGCGGAAATTTTTTCAGTTCTTTACTTAGTTGCTCTTCTTTTTCTGCCAAACTTTGGTCGCGTGCGGCTAAAGCAAGGAGGTTGGTTTGCGTCTCTACTAAGCTGCTAGCAAGATTAAGGTCTGTCTGAGAAAGCTGCCCTTGATTGAGTAAGTCACTAGAATCTATACTACTTGTATCTACGTTACTTCCTCCCAAAGCTCGCCCTACTTCTTGTTGTAGTAGCTGCTTTTGTTCTGTAAGCTGTTCTTTAAGCTTTAACACTTCGGGATGTTCGGCTGTAAAACGCAAATTTGCTTGCGCGATCGCCAGTTCGGTTGTTTGAATCTCGTTAAGTAGGGACTGGTAGCGAGTGGACTGACTCAACCGAGAAGAGACAAGTGCTTTTTGGGGAGTGCGTTTTAATTGTTGTTGTAACGATCTTAGGCGTGCTTGAGCTTCTTTATATTCATTGTGAGTTGTACGTCGTTCTTGTTGAGTGTTATTTAAAGCATTTTCATAAGCTTGAGCTTGTGTTTGGGGGTCTGTTAAACTTTGAGAGTTACGAAACCTTAATAACTGTGCTTCGGCTTGGTTTAAATCATCTGTTACCTTTTTCTTCTGTTCCCTAATAACTCTCAAACCACTTCTTAAACGCTTTTTCTGTTGTTCTTCGTTGTAGTCAAGATAAACGGACCGTATGGATTCTAATATTCTTTGAGTTTTTAGCGGGTCAAAACCTGTATACTCAACTTGAAAAATTTTAGTCGCAACGTCATCCTCTTTTGACCTTAATTGCTTTAAAGCCAAAGAACTTTTTATCTCTTTTACGCTAATTTGCGGGTATTCGGGCTTTAGTTTTTCAACTGCTTGTTTGATAAGTGAAGAACTAGCCATCAAATTTAATTGAGTAGCGGTATCTATCTTCACATTAGAGTCGGTAAACTCATTTTTCTCTAGCCCAGCTCCTTCTGCTTTTCCTTGATAGTTTTGCTCTACTAACAGTTCCATCGAACTTTTGTAAGTAGGCGGAGTCCTTCTGTATACAAAATAACCCGCACCTAATGAAGCCATAAATACTATCAAGAACCAAGGAAATCGCCGGATTAATACCGCAAACAGCTGCCCGTAACCCGGTTCTGAATCAGCAGCTGGATTTACATGGGGACTTAGACTGGTTTGCATCACTTTTTTATTTCCTCGGCTAACAAATCAGGGACTGCGATTGCTGTAAACTATTAGTTTGGTCGATGACTTTCTCGACCTTACTAAAAAATGCTTCTTCTGAAAAATTCGCTACAGCGTGATTGCGGATGTTTTCGTAATTCCAATAGATTTCCCTGGCTTCCAATAATGCAGTAGAGAGGGAGTCGGGCGTTTGCCTCTTGAAAAATACTCCTGTTTTACCAGGTATTTGAGTATCTAAAACTCCTCCGGCTCCGAAGGCAACTACTGGAGTTCCACTAGCGTTTGCTTCTACCGGAACCAATCCATAGTCTTCTAAGGCTGCAACTATAACAGATTTTGCTTTAGCAAATAACTGGGTACGTTCTAAATCGGATACGTGACCTACAAATTCGATATTCTTTAATGCTTTCGATTGTAAGCGTTCTTTCTCCGGACCGTCACCTGATATTTTTAGATGCCATCCCAGCCAGTTAAAAGCCTCTACTATTATATCAAGTCGTTTGTAACCGATCATTCTTGCGGATGCAAGAAAATAGTCATCTTTAGAATCTGAATAAACAAACTTACTGGTATCAATTGGATAGTTAATAACTATTGCTTTTTTGCCATAGATGCTTTTGATACGCCGCGCAACAACACTAGAATTGGCAATATAAAGGTCTGGTTCTTGTGCATAACTCAGGTCTACATTTCTCATCAACTGAAAAACTTTTTCAATTAACGGGGCAAAATACTGATAGTCAGCATATTCTCTCAAGTAAGTTTCCGTATCCCACAGAAAACGGGTGACATTATGACAAAAACAAACGTGTCGTGCCTTTGGGCTTTTTCGGACTGCCTTGGCGAAACTAGTGCTGCTACTAATAATTAAATCATATTCTTGTAAGTCTAAAGCGCGAAAGGCAGGAAAATAAAAGGGAGCCATCAACCGAAAGTATTTGGCGGCACCGGGGATCTGCTGTAAATAAGTGGTGTTAACTATTCGCTCGCCTAAGTCAATCGTTTTTTGAGCATCATACAATGATGTAAAAATATCCGCGTTCGGAAAGCGTTTACAAAGTAATTCAAATACTCGTTCCGCACCACCTCGTTGGGTTAAATAATCATGAACTAAAGCAATTTTCATTGTTTTTCCTATGAAATTACAGTTCGACTGTAGACAATATTTTAAGTGTTAATTTCATTAATAATACATCGATGGTTTACAATATTATTTTTCGTTGAACAAATTATTTAAATTTAATTTTTTCTACATATATCTAATCTTTGAAAAACATTTCGTAAGGTGAAAATATTGCTTGCTTAAAGCTGGTAGGCAAATTCGGGGTTTGTGATTTATAGCTGGCAATTGCTTGCTGCTTTTTCTCTTTAAAATCACCCAGAAATAATCGGTAAGCATTAGTATTTTTCTGCAAATATTCATTTTTAGACAGGGGACTTCGCCACAGCATCCAAATCGGATACTGCAAAAGTTCTATGTCCATTTGTAAGGTTTCAATGGCACTCCGAACTAAAGAGTAAGTTGCTTCATGATCTGGATGTCCATCGTGATGGTGTGGAACGTAAACTTCTTGGGGTTCAAAGGATTGGATAATTTCAATTAATTGAGCAATTAGTAAGTTTCGCTTTTCTGGGGATAATTGAGCTAACGAACCATCAGTTTCGCCAAGGAATTGCCTGTGTGATGTTTCGATTCCCAAAGTATTTAGAGCATTATTCGCTTCTTCTTGGCGATATTGGATAACGTTTTCCGGTTTAACCCAATCTGGTTTGCTGCCGAAACGTCCATCTGTGAGAAATACAACTTTTACTGGTATTCCTTGAGAACGTTTGAGAGCAATCATCCCTCCGCAGCCTATAGTTTCGTCATCTTGGTGGGGAGAAAAGACTATTGCTCGTTTTTTATTTGCCTCTATTGGTTTGCTTTTAAAACGTAAAAGCCAATTGTAGAGTACGTTGTAGTTTGTATCTCTGACGGCGGCTCCGAAATTAATTCGTAATTGATTTAAAGAGTTAGACATAGGTTAATAACTTTTGATTTTTACTGTATTGCACGATAATTTTTTCAATTGTTTCCTTGTAGACTTTGGTAAAGTTTTCTCTAGTATGGTTTTCTCTAACAAAGTTCCAAGAGTTCTTAGCCATTTGTTCGAGTTGCGATGTATTTAATTCTGAAATATTCTGAATAGTTTGCTTGATTTCTTCGACAGAATTTTCTTTCAAAATAACGCCATAATTATCGCTGACATCTACACTAGATTCATAACTCACAATCGGAATTAGACCTGTATGCATACAGTTGATAACGCATCCACCGCCACCTTCGGAACAAGAAGGATAGACAATAGCCAAACAACTGTTAACGATATCTAAAAACTTTTGAGAGGTAACATCAACCCAACCAACTGTATGAATGTTAGGAGTTTGATAAAGTTCTTTATAAAAAGCTGTTTCAAAGTCTTTTTCTTTATTAATTGGTCCGCAAATAGTTAAATGATAATCTGGCATTTGGGAAAAGGCATCTAAAAGTAAATCTAATCCCTTATGAACGAAACCAGCGCTACCAAACCAAAGGAAGTTTTTACGGCAACCTGCAAAATCTTTATCTTTAGGAAAAGGATAAAGTGTTGGAGCAGAAATAGGAACTCGATACAGTGGCTTATTCGCGTACTTAAATGTATTCATCGTAAACTCGTTACCAAGAACTGTAGCGCAATCGGCGTATTCCATGGCTAAGTTTGGTGGCTCGAATCTTTTAGGACTTAAAGTAATGCCCCGTCTTTGCTGCAATTCTAGTAATCTGTTTGCTTCAGCTGCATTATGAAATAAAATATGCGCTGTATCGGAATGAAATATTTTTACACAATCCTTATTTAAAAATGGTACGCATCGTTGCAAATTCCAACGTGTCTCCACGAAAAAATCATAATCTTTTTTCGGAATAAATACATCGTTATAAAACCATATAACATCGACGTTATAGCCGAAGTCTAAAAAAGTTTTAGCCATTTGCAAGCATTCCCAATGCTGGGTATGGTAAGTTGGGACCGCCTCGCCCGGTTTCAAAGTAAATGGATTCACAACGTAGGAAAGAAGTACGTTTCCAATGGCTGGTTTATTTGGTTGCAGTGAAACCATGCGCCGTCTTTCGAGACGACCTTTTACTCTACCTGCGACTACAGAAACATTGTCTGCGACGCGCTTAACTAAATTGGTTTGCATAAATAAATGCTTCTGGCAAAGCTAGATAAAGTTTTAACTAAATAAAAGAAGTTGAATGTTGTGCAATGAAGAATTTCTCAATATACTTCAGTTGAGGAACACTCTTCACTACACAACTTATTTGTTCTACGCTACTTAGGTCAACCGATATAACTGAGTTATAAAAAAGATTATTCGATCAAGCTATTGCCAAGGTTTTAGATGGAGCAAAGAAAGCGTTTTGTTCTTTTCGCAATTTGTCGCAAAGTCTACCTTGTGGTAATTCTACGTCATCGTAAGTGAGAACTCGATCTTTGGGAATGTCTCGTTTTAAACGGCATCCTTCAGCTAATCCCATTGGTAAGAGGTTTTGTTCGCGCACAATTTCGGAGTTTTCACATTCTCCGTAGGTCATATAGTAGCCAATTCCATCAATAGTATCCCCAGCTTTAAGATTAATTTTAGCGGTGGCTACCACATCTACAAGGGGACCTCCTAAAGGACTCATTACAGCATCGCCGAATAGTACGGCACGAGCTACTGAGAGAGGTACTTCAAAGTGACACAGATGATAAGGGGTATAAAAGCTGTAAAGAGGACCTTCGCCTAATTTATATAGGTTCAAATAGTGTTGCTGTTTGGGGTCGTCGTGAGTAGCAAAAACGAATACTCCCGGACCGGGCTTAGCACCTACAACGTAATCAACAATACCACCGAGTTGCTTAAGTTGTTCTACATCATACATCGAAGTCATTTCATCAACATGACCTTTGAAGTCGTATCCCAGCATTCCTCGTTGAGCAACTTTCATTCCCGTGGCGTTAGCAACGATCGCCTGCTCGAAGGAAATTTTACTACCATCGGCGAAGCTAGTTACCATGTGAGGTTTTTGTCCCCAACGTTTGGCAAATGCTTCTTGGGTAGTCGGATTGCGATAGGGGTCTTGCAATCCTTTGATGTTTCCGCATAATAATGGGGTTAAACCAATACTCTTGACAAACCGATAGAGGTTCATTTCTACCCCCGGTTGGTCGCCATCGCAAGCTGAAAGGATAACTCCAGCTTTATCGGCATAAACTTTCAAAATAGAGCCAATAGTACCGTCTAGTTCGGCATTCATCATAATGATATGCTTGCGATGTGCGATCGCTTCCATCACAACATGAGCGCCAAATTCAATCGCCCCGGTGACTTCGATAATTGCTTCAATACCTTCGGCACGACACAGCAACATCGCATCGTCAGTTACTGCGTATTCACCTTTTTTAACGGCATCTTCCAAATCAGTTACATTGGAAATTTCTTTAATGTTTTCGATTCCCGCTTCCGTATAAGCTCTTTTCGCAGCATCTACATTACGATTGGAAATCGCTACCAACTCCATTCCAGGAACGGAATTAGCAATTTGATTGGCAATTCCTCTACCCATAAAACCCGCACCAATCATTGCTACTTTTACTGGGTTTCCGGCTTCGGCACGTTTTTTTAAAGCGTTGTCTATAATAATCATAAATTTAACTCCTGTTTAGATATCCTGGTTTGAGCAATAACTTTCTTGTACGTAAATAGCGATCGCAATGCCGAAAATTTGAACTAATTAACAGATTTCGGCATTGTATAAATTTGTCGATAAATCGCTTAGGAAGCATTACCAACGCTCATCATTCTCATTAAGGGCCACTTAGTATCTTTTTCAGACATTTCTGTTGCTTCGAGGGGCCATTGGATGTTAAAAAATGGGTCGTCATAACGCAAACCCTTCTCGTATCCAGGGGTATAAAATTCACCCACCATGTACATAACTTCACAGCCATCAGTCAGTGCTTGGTAGCCGTGAGCAAACATTTCCGGTACGTATAAAGCACGGTGGTTATCTGCCGATAATTCGACACCGAAATGCTGTAAATAAGTAGGGGATTCGGGACGCATATCAATAATTACGTCGTAAATAGCACCTTTAGTACAGCGAACTATTTTTGTTTCGGCAGCTGGATCTACTTGATAGTGCATCCCCCGCAAAGTACCTTTTTTGTGGTTAAAGGATAAATTACATTGAGCAACTACTGGCTTTAAACCATGCGCTTCGAGTTCTTTGGCGCAAAAAGTACGAGCAAAAAAGCCACGAGTATCGTGCTTTTCTTCTAAATCGATGGTGTAAGATCCTTGAAGTTCGGTTTCGGTAAAAATCATGGCAACGGTTGGAGAATGATTTGATTTTTGGATGTTTGGGTACGGTTAAGTAAATACCCGTGCCTGTTTTATTTAGATAAAATATATGAGACTAGTATTTTTACTGCTTAGCCCAAAAGAAATCTTTGTCGATTTGTTGGGTGCGAATCAAATATTCTAATTGCTTCAAACGGGTAAAGCCTCTAGAGAAAAATGTTTCCTCACTCATATCAATTTGACTAAAAACATCAAATAACTGTTTGGCTCCCAAACGTGCATCCCAATCGCATTTAAAACCAGGTAAAACAGTATTGATTTTTGCAAAAGATACTCGATAGCTGCGATTATCGGAAGCGTTATCGCCAAAGCTCAATTTACATCCAGGAAATGCTTGGGCAACAAATTCAGCTATTTGCTTAACTCGATAATTATTAGCAGTATCTCCGACGTTAAATATTTGGTTGTGTACGATGTCGCGAGGAGCTTCCAAAGCACAAATAATAGCTTTAGAAATATCTAGAGCATGAACTAAAGGTCGCCAAGGGGTACCATCGCTGGTCATTTTGATTTCTTTGGTAGTCCATGCCAAACCAGCTAAGTTATTTAAAACAATATCAAAACGCATTCTTGGGGAAGCACCGAAAGCAGTTGCATTTCGCATAAAGGTAGGGGAAAAATCATCGCTGGCGAGCGGTTTGACATCTCTTTCTACCATAGTTTTGCATTCTGCATAAGCAGTTTGCGGGTTAACCGGGGATTCCTCGGTAACATCACCCTCAGTAGCAACACCATAAACGCTACAGGAAGACATATATACGAAGCGACGTACACCCGCTTGTTTCGCTAGCTTAGCAAGACGAACCGAACCTACATGATTGATATCGTAAGTAATAGTTGGTGATAATTGTCCGGTTGGATCGTTGGATAGTTCAGCCATGTGAACTATAGCTTCCACACCTTGTAAATCCTCCAAGGTGATATGGCGGATATCTTTATTTAAAGTTTTAGCGGTAGTTTGGGTACCGTTGTACAACCAGCCATTTTTATAATAGCCAGTGTCTACACCAATTACTTCATGTCCCTTTTCTATTAATAAGGGAGCTAACAAACAACCGAGATAACCTTCTGTACCAGTAACGAGAATTTTCATCATCAATAACTCCTATTAATTATTTATCATTCGGATTGAGATTTTTTACGAATCTATTAGCAATTAACTGCCGCTAATTTCAGATGTAGTTGTTCTGGAATTTCTGCGGCTACAGCTTTACCAATTTCGATAGAAGAAGTAGCTGCCGGAGAAGGAGCGTTGCACACATGAACGGAGTTTTGACCTTTGACAATCAAAAAGTCGTCTACTAATTTACCGTCGTTCATCAAAGCCTGAGCGCGAACTCCGGCGTGGGTAGGAACTACATCGGACGCTGTAACTTCAGGGATCAGCTTTTGCATACTTTTCACAAAGGCTGCTTTACTAAAGGATCGAATAATTTCCTTGATTCCTTCATTTGAGTGTTTCGCTGCTAATTTCCAGAAGCCTGGATAACTCATTACTTCCGCAAAATCGCCTAAATTAAAATCTGTTTTTTTATAACCTTCACGCTTCATACTAAGTACCGCGTTTGGTCCGGCGTGAACGGTACCGTCTATCATCCGGGTGAAGTGAACGCCAAGGAAGGGAAAATCTGGGTTGGGAACTGGATAAATTAAACCTTTAACCAAATGACGTTTTTCCGGAGTCAGTTCGTAATATTCACCCCGAAAAGGTATAATCTTGGCTTGGGGATCGACGTTACCTAATTTGGCTACACGGTCGGAATACAATCCGGCGCAGTTGATTACGAAATGAGTTTCAAAACTGCCGTCCGAGGTTTCTAAAACCCAATTTTTACCGCTACTAACTATTTTTTCAACTTTAGTGTTGAATTTGATTTCGCCGCCGCCTTTTAGAATAATTTCAGCGTATTTCTGGCAAACTTGCTTATAATTAACAATTCCAGTTGATGCTACCCAAATTCCAGCAACACTGGCTACGTGGGGTTCAATTTCTTTAACTTCTTCACTGGTAATTCTTTTTACATCTAAACCATTTTCCAAGCCTCGCTTGTAAAGGTTTTCTAAACGAGGAAGTTCTTCAGCAGAAGTTGCCACAATAACTTTACCGCAGACTTCATGGTCAATGTTGTGTTCCTGGCAAAATTGCACCATCGAACGACAACCATCGCGGGAAAACTTAGCTTTGAAGCTACCAGGTTTATAATAAATACCTGAGTGAATCACACCGCTATTATTACCAGTTTGGTGAAACGCTACTTGGTTTTCTTTTTCCAAAACCAAAATTCTTGCTTGTGGATAGCGTTCTGCTAAAGCCATGCTGGTAGAAAGACCGACTATACCCCCACCTATAATTGCGAAATCATACATTTTTTAAATCGGCTCCCCTGTAACTAAAGTAATCAAAATTTTGAATTTGAAGTGAAAAGTTACGAGTTTATCATTAAGAACCCATAACTTATAGCTCAACCGTTATTTACCAAACCTTCCAAGGAGCTTCGTCACTCTTCCAAAAGTTTTCTAAATATTTTTTATCTCGTAAAGTATCCATTGGTTGCCAAAAGCCATCATGTTTGTAAGCAGATAGCTGTTCCATGTCAGCCAGCTTTTCTAATGGTTCTTTTTCCCAAATAGTAGAGTCACCTTCAATAAAATCAATTACTTGAGGTTCTAATACAAAAAAACCACCATTAATCCAAGCGTTGTCTCCTTCTGGTTTTTCTCGGAAGTTAGTAATCTTAGTTTGCTCTTGTCCTAGAACAATGGCACCAAAACGTCCTGGTGGCTGTACTGCGCTTAAAGTTGCTAAAGTTTTTTGTTCTTTATGGAATTTTATGAGGTTGGTGATATTTACGTTACTAACGCCATCACCGTAAGTAAAGCAAAAAGTTTCGTTACCAATATGCTCTCTGACTCGCTTTAATCGTCCGCCTGTCAAAGTATTATCGCCTGTATCTACCAAGGTGACGCGCCAAGGTTCGGCATAACCAGAATGTACGTTCATTTGGTTAAACCGCATATCAAAGGTTACGTCCGACATATGTAAGAAGTAGTTAGCAAAATACTCCTTAATCACGTATCCTTTATAACCACAGCAGATAATAAAGTCATTAATACCGTGTGCAGAATAAATTTTCATGATGTGCCAAAGAATTGGCTTACCACCAATTTCTACCATCGGCTTAGGTCTAACGCTAGTTTCTTCACTTAAGCGCGTACCAAGACCTCCAGCCAAA
Source organism: uncultured cyanobacterium (assembly GCA_963740315.1). Classification (GTDB taxonomy): domain Bacteria; phylum Cyanobacteriota; class Cyanobacteriia; order Cyanobacteriales; family Nostocaceae; genus Rivularia. Next base: position 101,718 of record CAVUDP010000001.1, on the reverse strand, counting down.
ATTACTGCTTTCATAAAAACTGCCTCTAATTTTGTAGGTAGATGATTGAATAATTCTCTGATGATTCAATTTGAGAAAAGCTTTTGATTTCTCAGTATACAATCTAACCGTATTTTTACTGTAAATTGTAAAGGGTAGATAAATATAGCTGTTTTGTCTGTGAAAAAATGAAAAAGCTTGATTTTACGACAAAAGGACAATTCAAAACTTTTAATTTTACCAGAAAAAAACGCATCAAATAAGTTTATTTGTTTTAATAAAGCTAAGTGCAAATAAAGTTATATAAAAATAATTTGATATATAAAATATATAAAATTAATCTATAAGTTGTGGATAAATTTTCTACGGTGCTTGTTTAAATAGTTATTATATCAAGTTCGGATTCTTACGTATTATTCTCTGCAAAAAATTAAATTGAAAAATCTCTTTTCTTGTGTAAATATAGGTTTTGAGCTTATTTTCGCCCTAATACCCTTGATATGCTCTATTTTGTTCGCACGTTTAAAGAATAATCGGATGTGCGAAACGACTCTATATTTATTTGTCACTTTCGTTCCGAACAATTTTAGAGCAGAAGTTTTAAATTGATTAGTCTCAACTATTTGAACGTCAGTTTTGCCTATATTCCAAGTAAGAAGTATTGTTACGGTATAGCAGATAAGAACAAACCAGTAAATAAAGCATTTTTGCATAATTACGATGCGATCGCAAACAATATAGTAAGTAATAAATAACAGGGAATCAAATAATGTAGTAAATCTATCCAGCTTATTTTACTTAGTACTCTTACAAAATGGGTGTAAACAAAAGTACATATTTCAACAAGTAAAATATAAGTGTTTATCAGAACTTGAAATAAGAAGAGATAATCATGGAACCGGAACCCTCTACCCTCTGAAAAAAAGCGGGAATAAGAGTTTTGGATCGTATTTGTTTAAAATATTTTTATAGCTTTACCCCTACTGCCTATTCCCTCGTCATAATTACAATTTGAGGGCGGCGACGTACTTATCCGATTGAACTTTAATGGTTTTTAATCAATAATGCGACAGGTATAACCAGATCCTTCCCCGATTTAAGGTTTTTAATACGTACTTACTTCTATCCCGCTCAAAAATTACCGTTCAAAAAACCTTACTAGACGCAGAGTAAGCAGAGAAAGGGAATAGCACTATAAATCTATTTTTTATTAGATTAAACTGAGAACCAAAGAAAAGTTAATTAGCGCGGATACGAAATAACATCGTATCCGCGCTAATTAATTGAATAAAAAGATTACCTAATTTCCTATTATTAATTATCAACTTTAACCATATTAATGTATCAGTTAATAACAATAAAAATTATTCTATATCCGAGCGATCGCTGTTATTGCGCTATGACGCTGGTTTTCTGAAATAAAGTATCGCATTTGTTGTCAACAACAACGCAGATGCTGCTAAGTGCTTGTTGATAATTATCCATATCATCTTTTTCGAGGGAAATTCTAGCTGCTTTTTGTAAATCTTCTATTGCTTGCTGACGGTATGTACTAGATTCACCTCCGCCATACTGTGCAAGTTCATAACGAACTAAACCTCGCTTTAAATACACTCTAGGTAATTTGGAATTAATGTTTAATGCTTGATTAAAATCTTCAAGGGCTTTCTTGTATTCTTGCTCGAAGTTACTGCTATACTGAGCTAATTGATAGCGAACTAGACCTCTTTGATAAAAAGCTTCTGGTCTGGAAGAATTAATTTTTAATGCTCGATTAAAATCGTCAATAGCTCTTAAATAATCTTTTTGGGAATCACCGCTGAATTTAGCTATTTGAGAACGGACGATACCCCGTCTGATGTAAGCTTCTACCTCGTCACGGTCAATTCTTAGCGCCCGATTGTAGTCCTCAATTGCCAATTTATATTCTTTGTCAGGATCGCTGCTATATTCGGCAAGCATATAGCGAACGTTACCGCGATTGACAAAAGCTTTGATTTCGTTTGGATTTAATTGAACGGCATGAGTGTAGTCTGTAAGGGCTGCTTCATATTCTTTTAAGTTGTAATGTGAATTGCCACGATTGACATAAGCCTTTGCATCATCGGGATTTTTTTGTATTGCCCGATCGAAATTAGTAATAGCTTCCTCATATTTTCGCCCTTTGTAGGCAGCACGACCGTCTTTGTAATAATCTGTAAAACTTCTATTACTGTCAGTTGATTTGGAGCTAAGTAAAGTTTGCTGGGCGTATTGGTTTTCTTCAACTGGCGATGTTGTAAATTTCGTAATTATATCTAAATAGCCCAGTGTCAAAAAGCCAAGCAGGCACAAGATAACCGGATAAAATTTTGGCTTATTGTTCGGCTGATAATAGGAAATGTTTGGACTGACTTGCGGCAGATGACGACGATGAGTAACGTGTCTTGATGCTGTTACCGTAGCAGCAGTGCGCCTTCTTGGAGTTGTCGTAGTACGTCGCCGCTTTGCCTTGGGACGAGGTTTTAAGTGTTGCTTGGTTGCAACATCTTGAAGCGATGGAAAAGGATCTCTTCCACCCAGTTTTGCACTACGTTCGCACCAAGGACATTTATGTAGGTGATTGCTGTAAAGATGTTGGGGATTTTTTTGACATCGTTTCAGAGCTTCTTCAGCTTCAGCTAATGCCAGCAGCCATGTTTGAGCGTTGGGACGAATGTTGGGATTGTTATGTCCGTCTTCAAAGCAACGTACAAAAAGCTGTTGTAGAGTGGGGTGAAGAATTTCCCAAGATGGTGCAATGGGTGTAGGAGCATAAGGTACGCGCCGATTGACGCTGTAGGTAAAATGCCCTTTAGCTATGCGTGCTTCGTATGGTGGCGGTTCGCCTACGCTTTGGAAAATTCCAGAAAATGGATGGGTACCTTCCATTAAAAGTTGAAATATCAGCACCCCTAACCCAAATAAGTCGTGGGGAATAGCGCGATCGCACTCGGAAAAAGTTTTGTTCTGTAGTTCGGGTGGGGTAAATTCGGGTTTACCCACCGGAGTACGATAAACGATGTCGGTTTGTGGATCTCGGACTTGAAACGAATCAGTATCTACCACCGTCACCAACGCCGTATCGCTGACTAATATATTCGATTCGTTGACATCACCAACACAATATTCAGCTTGGTGCAAAGCAGCAAACGCCGCAGCCAAATTACGAGCAGTGCGTATGAGGTACTGATAGTTAAATAAGGGACAATGCTGGCGGCGAGTTCTCGGATTATAAAAATCGATAACCGGACGCATTCCCCGAATACGAGGCATCATGAAACCGATAATTTGATTGCTGCCATCCGTTGCCCGAATTAATTCGGAAGGCCAAGCAATCGAGATATGTCCCAAAGATGCCGTAGGATTGGACGGTGGGTGAAGAACCATTACCTCTAGCTTACGAGCCTTTTGTAGATCGGGCTTGTGGTAAACTTTGGCGACTATTTCGGCATCTGATGGTACTGTGTAGATGCACGCTTCACCACCACGCCCCAAGCTGACGTTAAGGTTCATCGGAACAATTTGTTGATCGGGAAGACAGCGTAGTACCTGCATTTTCTAAATTACACTTTTTTTATTGTTTAAATTTGACTGCGGTTCGTAAAAGAAAGTTAATACATTTATTAATCGCTTAATGCTGCTATTATTAAAGTTAAATCGTCATCAGTACGTTGAGTGATTTTTTCAGAACGCAAAAACTTCACTAACTGCTCTTTCGCCCCTTTCAACTCTTGAGCATTCGCTACAAAGTCAAACAAAGGTAAAAAGAACGGTTTGTGTGGTAAACCTACAGCCATATTAATTGCTAGCATTTGCAGCCCGTCGGTAAGAATTGCAATATTGGTAATGCCTTGTCGCCATACATTTATTTGCACTGAATCTAAAGCGGTAGGTGAGGTTATAAAGCTGGTTTCGTTGATGTATTCCCCACTATCAGGAACGGTTAAAGCTGTTAAATTACCCATGCTATCTTTAACAACTGCAACACCATCTCCTATTTGAGCCACCGCAGCAACGTTAGGTGTGGCTACGACAACAATTAAAGTTGTCGATAAATCTTTAGGTGGTCTGTTTGAAGCTATTGCTTCTTCCTCTACTGCTGTTTTTGCAGCTAAAATTGCTTCGCTTAATAATGACCTAGCCGAGTTATCTGAAGCAAGGGTATGTTGGTCAATCTGCTTTTTGGATATATTTTCAATTGCCGCTTCTACAGCAACCATTGCTCCAACCTTCCCAAGACTTGCACTCCCCGCGCCATCCGCAGCAGCAGCCACTAATATATTATCTGGCAACATCTGCCAGTGATGGGCATCTTGACACAGTAGAGAGTTCTTTACGTGGCTAGTACCACACACTGATGCACCCACTACCCGCCAGTGAAGCTTTTGTCTTGAAGTGTTCATAAACTTACCAATATTTCGGGCTGTTTAATTGTTGTACTTGGACTATATTAAACAGAACCCCAACCAATTGGTGGTAGAGCTATTTGTTCGTCTACTTTGGAATGAGATACTGCTGACATACTAGCAGATAACCATACAAACATTTCAACAAAGTTCAATCCATTCAGTTTCAAAGGAGTACGCACGGTTAATTGAGTTAAGCGGCTCATGTTGGCATTTTCTACTCCTACAGAGAAAAAGGCTACACGTTTATTGGTTTCGTCACTCTGTAAGCGTATTGATGCCTGCTCCACAACTTCATCGGGTTCTCCCTGTGGCTCGCCATCGGTAATCATAAATATCCAAGGACGATAGTAAGCAACACCATTAGAGCGATATTGACCTTTACGTTCTTGAATCAAGTCTAAAGATTTGTGAATACCAGCACCCATAGTAGTTAATCCTTGTGCTGTTAATATAGGCGGAGTAAATTGGTCGGCAGTCACAAAATCTTGTACTACATTTATATTGCTATCAAAAGTAACTATAGATACCTCGACTCTTCTTGATGCCAATGGGTTTTGAGTTAGTTCATCCTTAAAACTAAGCAAGCCTTGATTTAAAGCATCTATTGGCGCTCCTTGCATCGAACCAGATGTATCTAATAATAGTACGCAAGGGCAGCGAGGTTCGGGGTTCTCGGCGAAATCAACTACTTCGTCTAGTCTTAAGGTATCGGACATAACTTTCGGTGCTATATTGAAGTTCTAAGGTTTGATTTTCGGTTGTTCAAAGTATATAGTTTAAAGCCCTAAAGAAGCCATAGTTGTGGCACTTTAGACTATGGATATTTTAACGATAGTTCGCTAATTACTAATGCATTGTTACCTATAAAGTTGAACATATCTTTATTGTTATTTTATTAAACTATAAGCATTTTTCCGAAAGTGGATTAACAATGGCTTTAAATTATCCGGTTTATATACATAATAAACCTACAATACAATAAATTAGTACTCATGCACGCATGGAAACTTAAAGATTATATGTGGAAAAAACCTTAATTAGATGAAATACTGACAATTCAATAATTATCTCTTACTAAAAAGAGAGTTAATTGAGTCCTGTCAAAAATGATGGGGGTAACTTTTCATTTTATGTATTATTAGTTCGCGTGCTGTCAAAAAAAATGTAACAATTAAGCTGTGATGTAGTATTTTTAGCTGGTAATATATCCATGTAAGAAGAGGGCAAATTTATACAATATAGAATACTTACTCTTTAATATCTTAATTAATGCAATTCATGTTTACATATATTTTGTCTTTTTTACCGTAATTATCGATCGATTATGAATAATTTTGCAACTTTCACAAAATTGCCTCCCTTAAGTTTGTTAAGACATTTGTCTAGTTGCTTTGAAAATACTTGTTTGCAAGTTCAAAGTAATTCGGTTAACTGGTGGATTTATTTGGAAGAAGGAAAAATAGCTTACGCAACTCATAGTATAGAACCTTTCGATAGACTTGAACGTCACCTGCGTCGGCTTTCGGTTCAGATACCGATTTTAACCAGCGAAATTCGCGTACAGTTACGCATGATGTTTGAACCGGATTCGCTGCGGAAGTCAGTTCAAACTGTAGAAAATGTACCAGAATCAATATCCCCTCAACAACCTTCAGATTATCAAGCTATTTGCTGGTTAGTAACCCAAAGATATTTGAATCCAACACAGGCAGCTATATTAATTCAAGAGTTAGTCAAAGAAGTAGTTGAATCATTTTTATTAATTAAAAAAGGTACTTACGAATTTCATCAAAGTCTAATTTTATCTCCAAAAATTTGCCGACTTGATGCCGAAAAATTATTATTAGTTTCTCAAGATAGATTGCATTTTTGGCAACAACTTAACCCACAAATTACTTCTCCATTTCAACGTCCTTATTTATGGATTAATACAAAAACTCAAGTCCAGAAAATATCTGAAATTCAGCCGAATTTAGTCAATTGGATGAAAGGATTTAGTCTCCGTCATCTTGCTGTCATTATGAATCAAGATGAACTTCAGTTAGCGCGGAGTTTATATCCTTATATCCAGAGTGGAGCAATTTTATTACATGAACCAGATCCACCTTTTGAAAAACTACCAAAAACTGATAGTGAAATATCCTATAGTATCCCAATAACCCAATCTATTAATAATCACGCTGTATCTAACACATCTAACACAATAGAATCGTTAAAAACAACTACTAAACCAAAACCAAGCGCTCCTCCAAAACAGAAGATACCTGTTAATAAAGTAACAATTCAACAGGTTGCTCCTTCTCCTGCTAAAGAACAAGTTGAACTTGAAAATACAAAGCCAAATAATCCACAGCCTACTCCTACGGAAGCACCACCACGGAAAATTTATAAAATAGTTTCTGTAGATGATAGTCCGGTAATGCTCAAAGAAATTAGTCGTTTTTTAGAAGATGAAAGTTTCTCTGTTGTTACCATCGATAATCCTTTAAAAGCTGTAATGTCAATTATTCGACATCAGCCCGATTTAATTTTATTAGATTTAAATATGGAAGGAATTGATGGTTATGAATTGTGCCGGATAATACGAAACAACTCTAAGTTCAAAAATACTCCTATTGTTATGGTAACAGGTAGTAAAGGTTTTGTAGACAAAGTAAAAGCCAGACTAGTAGGAGCATCGGGCTATTTAACTAAACCTTTTACTCGTGCAGATTTACTCAAAATGGTATTTATGCATTTAACTTGATTACTTAGAGCAATATCAGTTATAAATTTCTAAAATATCATCTGTAAATTGTTCGTCTTTGTGCGGTTTGATTCGAGCAAATTACTATTAAATTTGGATAGTGAGGAAACATGACTACAATTTTGGTTGTCGAAGATACTCCTTCTCAGTTAGAGTTAATGAACGTTTTTTTGACTGATGGCGGTTATGTGGTGCTTCAAGCAACCAATGCTAAAGATGGATTAGAAAAAGCACGACTGCATCAGCCTTCAGCAATTATTACAGATGTAGTAATGCCGGGAATGAGCGGTTTTGAATTTTGTCGTAAACTAAAACGGGATTTAGATACACAAAAGATACCGATTATTTTTTGTAGTTCCAAAAATAAAGATATTGACCGTATTTGGGGAATGAGACAAGGAGCAGATGTGTATCTGACAAAACCTTTTAGCAAACAGCAATTAATTAGTGCTGTTAAATCAATTATTATTTAATTATTTAATTTGCTAATCTTATTTTACAGTATATTTACCTAAAATTCAACATTACTTTTTGAATGCGTTAACAAAGTTTAACGCTTAATTTTTATATTTACGATTTTTTAATTGCTTACTTTTATGACTTTTATGAATTTTAAGAGTCGTAAAGCTGGGTTTCTTTGATCTCATTTCGTTTAGATAGGTAGGTTGGCGTAATTAAATGTAAGATGTCATTGCGAGGAACGAAGCAATCCTAGTCATTGCGATTGCTTCGTCGTTCCTCCTCGCAATGACAGAGCATATTATATTTATTTGTACCTACCTACTTAGGGAATAGGGAGTAGGGAAAGATTATAGAATTGAGCGGTAAATATATAAAAATATATCAATAATTTTAGTCGATCGGTTATAGGACATTGTGTCTTAAAAATTACATTCATCCTGAGTGATTAAGGTACTTTTGTGCTGGCTTAAATTATAATGTCTAATGCCCTACGCCTGATTTCCCATTGCCAATGCTCCATTCCCATTTAAAATAGTTTTTGCGTGTTAATTCAATCGTTATTTTAATCGCATAATCATCGCATAATCTAATATATTCCATGCGTATTTCTTTAAATTGGTTACAGGAACTTGTAGAGTTACAATTAAGCCCCGAAGCCCTAGCAGAAACACTGACAATGGCGGGGTTTGAAGTTGAAGATATTGAAGACCGTCGCACTTGGGCTTCGGGGGTTGTAATAGGGAGAGTTGTCGCACGCGAACAGCACCCAAATGCTGACAAATTAAGCATTTGTCAAGTTGACGTGGGAAATGGCGAAAATTTAAATATTGTCTGCGGTGCTGCTAACGTTCGTGCAGACATATATGTGCCAGTTGCTACGATAGGAACTTACTTACCAAACAAAGATTTGAAGATTAAACCCGCCAAACTGCGCGGGGTACCTTCCCAAGGGATGATTTGTTCTTTGGAAGAATTGGGTTTACCTACCGATGTAGACGGAATTCATATTTTTTCTGGGGAAAATATCAAAATAGGCTCAGATGTACGTCCGCTATTGGGTTTGGACGATGTAATTTTAGATGTAACCGCTACGGCAAATCGCGCCGATGCTTTGTGTATGGTAGGTATAGCGCGAGAAGTTGCGGCAATCACCGGGGGAGAACTGAAAATTCTCCAGCCAGAAGAAGTCTCGGTTCCTCAAGGTGCGGGATTAAGTATCAAAATTGATGATACTAAAGCTTGTCCGACATATATTGGAACGGCGATCGCACAAGTTAAAATCGCTCCTTCTCCCGACTGGTTGCAGCAACGGTTATTAGCTGCGGGAGTTCGACCGATTAGCAATATAGTTGATATTACTAACTATGTAATGTTGGAATGGGGACAACCATTACACGCATTTGACCGCACGCGACTGCAAGCGATCGCAGGTTCTGAGAATATCAGCATTGGAGTTCGGTTTGCTAGCAATGGTGAAACTCTCAAAACCCTCGATGGTAAAACCCGTAAATTATCAACTCAAAATTTATTGATTACCGTTAATAATAAACCCGTGGCTTTAGCGGGAGTTATGGGTGGGGAAGAAAGCGAAGTCCACAACGGAACCGAAAATTTGGTTTTAGAAGCAGCGCTGTTTGATACGGTAGCCATTCGTCGTTCATCTCGCAACGTTGGTTTGAGAAGCGAATCTTCTACCAGATACGAACGAGGAGTCAATCAAGCCGAGTTAGAAATTGCCTGTCGTCGGGCTTTATCGTTGATAGTAGAAATTGCTGGTGGTACCTTAGTTACTCAAGAAATTTCCGATACCCGTGCAGATCCTTCTACATGGACTCGTTCGATTGAATTGCGTTTAGATCGAGTTAATCAGATACTTGGACCTGTAGACTTGGGAGAAGAGGAAACCGGAGAAATTAAAAGCCAAGATGTAGAGCGGATTTTAACCGCTTTGGGATGTCGGTTAGTTGTTTCAGGTGATGGAACTTGGATGGTTTCCGTACCCGCATATCGCTACCGCGACTTAGAACGAGAAATCGATTTGATCGAAGAAATCGCTCGTTTATACGGTTACGATCGCCTTTGCGACACTTTACCAGAAAAGCCGGAAGTTGGTTATTTACCTGTAGATCAAGAATTAATTCGCAAATTAAGAAGTGCATTCCGCGCTACCGGGTTAACGGAATTAATGCATTACTCCTTGGTGAAACCCGGAGAAGACAGACAGGTAGTGTTGAGCAACCCATTATTTACAGAATATTCAGCATTGCGAACCGATTTGATCGCCGGATTAATTGATGCATTTCAATACAACATCGAACAAGGAAACGGTGCGCTCAACGGCTTTGAAATTGGGCGAATTTTCTGGGAAGAAGAAGACGGTTTTCAAGAAGCTGATATGGTAGGGGGGATTATCGGGGGCGATATTCGGAACAGTAAATGGATAAGCGGTGGTAGTGGGCAATCCATAACTTGGTTTGAAGCCAAAGGTATTTTAGAAAGCGTCTTTAAAGTCATGGGATTGCAGGTAGAATATCAGCCAGATAGACGCGACGATCGCCTGCATCCAGGGCGTACCGCTTCACTTTGGGTGGGAGGAAACAGATTAGGCGTATTTGGACAAGTGCATCCGCAACTTCGCAGTCAAAAAGACTTACCAGATGACGTTTATGTATTTCAACTGAGTTTAGAAGTACTTTTAGATGCAATGGAAAGCGACGATGTATTGACACCTAAATTCAAATCCTATTCTACCTATCCGCCATCCGATCGAGATATCGCCTTTTTCGCACCCATTAATTTAACAGTCGCCGAAATTGAAAAAGCGATCGCCGCTTCCGGTAAAAACTTATTAGATTCCGTCGAATTATTTGATGAATATCGCGGCGAAAACGTACCCGAAGGGCAAAGAAGTTTAGCATTTCGCTTAATTTATCGTTCTAGCGATCGCACTCTTACCGATGCAGATGTTGAACCAGTACATCAAAAAGTTCGAGATACTTTAATTGAGAAATTTGGAGTAAGTTTGAGAAGTTAGGAATTAGGAGTTAGGAGTTAGGAGTTTTTAATTATCACTGTTTCTACTCCCTACTCCCTATTCCCTACTCCCTCAAATAGGTAATTCTAATAACGGAAAGAAAGTAAAATAATTGATAATTGTTCATTGGTAAATCATGAGTAAATACATAATGTGGGGCAGCTACTGCGAAAACGTTTTAGAAAAGCGTGCGCCTTATCGTCAAGAACATTTAGATGGATTAAAGAAGCAGAAGGAAGATGGTATTTTAGTGACAATCGGTCCGACAAAGGATACTACTCAAGTTTTTGGTATTTACGAAGCAGCAGATGAAGCGACGGTGCGGAAGTTGGTAGAAAACGATCCTTATTGGAAAAATGGCATTTGGACTGAATATTTTGTCAAAGAGTGGGTGCAGGCTTTTTAACAAGAAATAAGTAAAGTAATTCTATTTAGGTTCGTAGTAAGAACTTTAGTTCTTTATATTTAGTGCTAAAGCACTTACTACGAACAAAAAATTACATAATATTTTAGATTGGATACTATATTAGATATTAGTTTAGGTAGAGCAATAGCATAACCCAATAAAGGAGTCTCTTAAATGCCTGCCAAAGATATCTATCATGATACGGTGATAAATGTTCTTGAAAAAGAAGGCTGGGTAATTACTGATGACCCTTTAAAGCTAAAATGGGGATTAAGAGAACTATTTGTTGATTTGGGAGCAAGTAAACTTCTTGCAGCCGAAAAAGGTGAGCAAAAGATAGCGGTTGAAATTAAAAGTTTTGTGAAAATTTCACCTGTAAGGGATTTAGAAGAACGATGTTGGACAATATATTCTTTATCGAAATATTTTAGAAGAAACTGAACCTTCGCGGCAAATATATTTAGGAATTCGTCAAGCAACATATCGTGAAATTTTTTCCGAACCAATTGGTAATCTTGTTGTGCAAAAAAATTCTCTACGATTGCTTGTATTTGATTCAGAAAAGGAGATTATTGTTCAATGGATAAATTAATAAAGTATCGTCAAATAATTGAAAAAATATTGACTGAATACGCTGCAATTCCTTATTCTTACGGAGAGTTAGAGTATAAGCTAATTATTAGCCAAGATTTTAATAGTTTTGTGCTGATGACGATGGGTTGGGAAAATGGTGCAAGGGTACATGGTTGCTTGGTTCACATAGATATTCTAGATGATAAAATTTGGATTCAACGCGATGGAACCGAAGATGGGATAGGTAATGATTTAGTAAAAGCTGGAGTTCCTAAAGATGATATTGTTCCTGGCTTTCATCCTCCTGAACTTAGGAAGTATGTGGAATATGCAGTTAATTGATATTTGGTAAAACCTAAAATTCTCACTATTTACCCTTCCCCATTCCAAGCTTGATAAAAATCTCCATAATTCATCTTCTCCGCACAATACCACAATAGTTTATAACAGTGCCGATCTTCTAAATTGACATCATTAACCTCTTCAATAAAACAATCTTTCAAGGATGCAATCAATTTCGGTATATGTTCGTTATCAATAATCTTTTTTAAATCTTCTGCGGCATTTTTCCTCACCGAATCCTTCGCTGACTTAACCAGATTTACTAAAGTATCAAAAGCAAGTTGATTGTGTGGTTCTAATTTTCCTAAACTAGAAGCCCTACGTCTTTTACTATCGTCATTTTTTGCAGATTCAATTCCTTCAATTAAAGCCGCGATCGCTTTATCGTTATTTATGGATTTTTTTGCAGATTTTCGTCGTGCGGGTTTATCGTCTTTCTTCTTATTGTTCGATGCATTGACAAGAGCTATTTTATTTTCTGGAGAAATAGTTAATAAATTTTCTGCTGCATATTGCTTTTGCAGTTTATTTGTTGATGAAGTTACGATCTTTTCTAAAGTTGAAATAGCAATTTGATTTTCAGGTTGGCATTTACTCAGGCTAAATGCGGCTTTTCTGCGAATAGAATCTTTTTTAGTCGATTGAATTATTTCTATTAAAGCCGTTATTGCGATCGAGTTTCCCGGTTCAATTTTCCCTAAACTATCTGCTGCCTGCAAACGAAATTCTTCATGGAAGAAAGATGCGATGATTTTTTCTAAAGTTGAAATAGCTATTTTATTACCGGGATCGAATACTTTTCCTAAACTATAAGCTGCATTCCAAGTATCGAAATCGCTTTGATTTGATGCAATAAACTCTTCTAAAGCAGTAATAGCACAATTACGATCCGTTTTTAACAAGGTAACTCGCGCACTTTCCGCAATTGGTGAAGGATATCTCCACCATCTTTTTTGTGTGGAATGAAAACAACCGAAACGCCATTTAATTAATTGTTTTAAAATGCGATCGCACAAACTACAATCTGCAAATTCTGCGATTCCTTCCGCTGCCAAAAAATAAGCTTGATAAGTATAAAATCCACCGCAACCGTCTTCAAACTCGATTAACGTTTTAATAAATTCCTCTTTGTTTTCTTGAGTTACATCATCTCTACCCAACCATAGTAGGATTACTTCTCGCCATTGGTATTTGAAGATGGGGGGAGAGGGGGAAGAATTTAAGAAAAATCGCCAGTCGTCAATTGCTAATGCTGCGAAATATTCTTGAAAGGTGGGATGGTAAAAGGCATATACTTTTTCACCTTGGGTTTCTGATATTCCTACTTGATTGAGCCAGCCTATTTGAAGTGCCAATTGAAACATACCTTGATCGGGTGCGCCCAATACTTCACATACAAAACGATGCCTGAGACGAAACTTAGTTTTTTCGTTGGCGATTGCCATTAATGCAAGTTTTCCTAATGCTCGCGCGAGCTGCTTTCTTTGGGTTGATGTGGTGGGGAATCTATCTTGTTTCCATTCGTAAATTGCTTCTACAAATTTTTCGTAGAGCATGGCTTTGGTGTTAGGTAATCCACCGCGTCTTAATCCCCAAATACGGCACATCAAAGCTAATCGCAAAGGATTTTTGACTGCATCGCGAATTCTTCTACGTGCTGGTTGCTCTAATTCCGTTCGTAAATTTTCCCCTAATTCTGGATTATTCTGAAACCAACAACCGATAAATTTCCCCATCAAATCTGAAGAATTGGGATTACCATAAGTAAAATTAAGGTTGCGGAAAGTATCAAAATCCGACAAAGCATTTTTTCCAGCATCCCAAACGTTTAAGCGACAAGTAATAATAACAGCCGCATCTGCTACCCAGCCTTTCAAATATTCAGCAATTTTACTTAAAGCTAAACTAGAATCGATTGCCATTTCATCCACAGCATCCAGCAGCAACCATACCCGCCCTTGGTTAAACTGTTCGCAAAATGAATCTTCCATCTCAGGTGAAATCCTTCGCTTGCGAGTTGCTGCTTTCAACCAATCCTCAATTAAATAATCTTCTAAACTCTTTCCCTGCAAATCGGCAAGAGAAACCCAAATTACTAAAAATTGCGTATTATCGGCTAACCACGCAGCAACCTTTTGTAACAGTGTTGTTTTACCAGCACCAGGTTCACCTAAAATTGCAATGCGGCTACTTTCCTTTGACTGCAACTGTTGTAAAAACTTCTCTAACGTCATTTCGCTAACATCACCATCATCCGACTCGTATAACTGCGAACCCTTACCCGGATGAACATCACCATCGCGTCTTTCTTGGCGATCGCGTTTCACCAAACCCAAAGGCACATAAACTTCATCTAGTGCAAAACTCACACCATCCGCAGTTGTTAAAGGATTCGTAGTTAATCGTCTGTGATTATTTTCTAAAGCTTGATGACAAATTTCCGTCCAGTTGTGAGAGGGGGGAGAGAGGGGAGAGGGGGAAGATGGGGAGATGGGGAGATGGTAAGCCCAAAACGTGCGGAGGTTCCCTCCGTTGAGAGAAGTGGCGCAACCCGAAGGGGGAGATGGGGAGAAATTAATATTCACCTTGTCCCCTTGTCTCCCCTTCTCCTTGTCTTCTTTCCTCAACTCCCATTCTTCATCAAATCTTTGTAAATTCGCTTCCGTTTCATAGCGAGGGTACCAAAGATTTAAGGTAAAATGCCAATTTTCCGAGCCACCTTTTGTTGTACGATTATCTTCAAGGATTTCTAGAAAATCAGTAAATCTTTTTAATGCTTCTTTTATTTGTTCGGCTTTTAAGGTCGTTTCATTACCTTGCAAACTCGTTAATTCTTGCAAAAACCGAACTTTGGTTCTGATTACCAGGCGTTTTTCAGTTAGCCAGCGAATTTGAATATTGGGGCGTATTGCATCAACTATAGCTTCGTTGCATACATCGAACTCATCGTTAGCATAAGCCAAAATTGCAGACAGCAAACGCTTCGCTCGTTTTTGTACTTGTAAGCCATAGCTAACTCTTGCCATAACAGTGAACAGTGAACAGTGAGCAGTGAGCAGTAATCAATAAAAACTAATAACTAAATACTAACTCCTCATTGCTAAAACTATTTCATCAAATTCTCAATACAAATCAAAATATTGGGAGACGTAGCACTGCTACGTCTCTACATTAATTTCTTTAATTACATCATTGATGGGATGTTGTTTGTCGTCAAATTCTAAGGATACTTCGCAGCGAGTTAAGGGAAATGGTTCTAACATTTTGCCATCCCAACTTTCCAATCGCCACCAAAGAGTTTGAACGATCGTTTCTTTATCATCTACTATTTCAAAAGTTATTTCACCAAGGTTATTTAAACCGACAATTTCTGTACCGTGTCCTTTCTTGCTCAGATATTCGCGGTAGTTTTTCGCCATTGATAGATATTTTTCTAAAGCTGGTTTACGGTTTTCTCCGGGCAATGGAGCAATGACAGAAGTCGCTGCTTGGTTTTGTGTTTTTGGTTTCTCTAATTGTTCGTCTTTTGATGCGAGGAAATCAATTCGATACCACCATTCGGGTTTTTTAGTAATTTCTAATTTCCGAAAACTATTTCTTTCTTTAACTAAATCAATTGTTCCAGGAATACCTTGAATTTTCAAAGGGGTGCCTTGAAATATATCTTCGACGAGCAGATACGTATAACCAATAATTCCTTCTTTTTCTGGTTTATCCCATCCTAATACTTCTGCTGTTGGTAAATCGCTATTTACTCTAATAGGAATAAAACCTTGTCTGTGTGCGGAATGACTGCCACCCATCCCCCCGACTTCATTCTTAAACGAACTGCTGGTTAATTGAGCAATTACTAATTCCGAATTAACGGGTTCGGGACTTTCAAAAGGATGTGTTGCACTATATTGCAAACGCGCACCAAAACCGTAGTGAACATCGCCGGATAAAAATACTATACGACTTTTGGAATGAGGTAATGCTCGTAATGCTAATCTAGCAATCATTCTTTCAAATGCAGTTTTATTTAATGCCCAAGCTTCAGTATCAAAACCCCAAGCCGCATTACCAATTTTCTCGTAAACTTTTTTGGCGATTTTTTGCAGTTTTTCTATATAAGGTACTCCGATAAAAGGACCTGGAGAAATAATAAAACTAACTTTAATATCATCTTTACGCACTTGTTTTGTTAATTGTTCGTCGTAACCTTCCTTACTAATAAGTGCGGGAAAATCAAAATCTTTGCCGGGGAATTCTCGCCAAGTGCGCGTGTCGAGTACTATAACTTCATAACCGGGACCGATAACCGTATAATGCCAAGTTAAGGCTGCATCGGAATGAGGTAATTTTTGCGAATTCCGTTGAATATCTGCAACGCTAGGTAAACCAATTCGTTGAGTAATTTGTTCTGAGAAAATCTTATTTGTACCACCACTAAATGACCAACCAACAGCAGCTTTGAGTAATTCCTCACCATTCGTATCTTTTTCAAACTGTTCCGGTGTATTACCCCAAGCCTGACAAATCGCACAAGCCAGCATAGCATTTTGCAAAATCCGCTTTCCCAAAGGTTTATCGAGAATGCGGGAACACCAAGCCATATTTAAATACCAATCGTCGGTGATTTCGTGATCGTCGAAGATCGTATAAGTAGGAATATTGGCGATCGCACGTCTTACACTTTTGAGAGTTGACCAAAATTCTTTAATATGTTCAACTTCTTGTTCTGCCGCTTTCCTGGCATCACTTTTAACTTCCCAATGATTGGAATTTAGATCGTTAAAATCGGGAAAAGATTCAGCATCAACCCACAATACATCACTCCAAGCAAATAAATGCATCGCCAAATATTCGCCAAAGGTAAATAAATGACTTTTAGCAAGATTTGTTATGTTATTTAATTTACCAATACTTGCCGTAAAACCAGCAGTTTTAGTTGCTAAATTATTGCGTTTTCCCGGATTTAATTCTGCTAAATTTTCAACATCAGGTAATTTTTCCGACCATCCCAAAAGCGTTTCACTAGCATCCATCAACATAAAAAGTAATACATCGGCGACATCATCAGCATAGATTTGGTCGCCAGTTAAAAACAGTTGATGCGGTCGTTTTTTAGGTTCTTTTTCTAACGCTTCTTTTATCATTTTATCCACGGCAGCAAGCGCATCTAAGCTTTCACCGTGGGGTTTGCGACAAGAACCGTGAATGATGCGTAAATCTTTTAAATCGCTTGGAGGTAAAGCGAAAGAAGGCAATGTATATTGAGGATAAGTAATATCTTTAAGCGAACCCTCAGCAGTTAATATACCGGGACTGTTAAGTAATTCACCATTACCAAAATCTAAATCGTAGAGATAATTTTCACCGTTAATAAGTATATTTGATGAAGCCTTTGCAGTTACCGCGACAACGTGTAAATTGATGCCAATTCTTGCCGTAGTTCTAGTACTTTCAAATAAGAAACTATGATTTTTATCGAATATTGTTAAAGTAACCTGACGACTTGCTTTTAAAGCCACCCATACAGTTACAGAATCGGGTTCCGTGCGTCGTAAAATTGGCCCAGCAAGAACTAAAGGTAGTTCATTAATACGTTGTCTTAATGGTGTCCATCCCATCTAATTGCCCCATCTACAGCTTCTTATTATTGTTATAACGGTTTTGGGTTAAGAGGGGATGTTTGATTGTGATTTATTTGGCGAATTTTCAAAGATAAAATTTGAGATTGGGGAAAAATACCTGGCGCTTTGTTACCGCATCTACACAGACGAAACCCACCTGCGTGGGTTAAGAATTGGTAGGATTTAGATTATGCATAAAATCACAATTATTTTAGAAGATGACATTTTTCAATTTGTAGATTCCCAAGCAAAAGGAAATCGCAGTGCTTACATAAATGCAGTTTTAGCAGAATATCGTCGCTGTAGTTTAGAATTACAAATGATTACGGCTCTACAAAAGGATGCTCAAGACTGCGAATATCAAGCTGAAATTGCTGTTTGGGATAATGTTGTAGGAGATGGGATTGTTTAATATTGCCTACACTCTGAATAGAAATTAATTTCAAGGAACCCATAACAAAGTACGTTGAAAACGCACCTTATGCCTTACCCAGTCTGATTTATCAGACTTTGTTTTTAAGCCTGGGAATTTATTCCAAGGCGGTTGTGAAGGCTAATTTAACAAACCATAAATAATTAAACCTATGGCAATTCTCCAAAGTAAAAATTTATCAATAGGAGATATCCACCGTCTTTTCGGCTATCAAAGGCAATACAATGATTCATTTACATCATTGTTATCTCTCGAACCTTTAACCGAATTTGAACGGCAAGAAATATTACAAATTCGCACGGATTTTGATAACTATATTATAGAAAGTAAAGTATTAGAAGGATTGGTTAAAGCGTTAACAGTCTTTCCATTAATGCGATTAGCAGGCTTTTATCGCTCTCCCATCAAAATTGCTTTAGAAGAAAATATTGCCGATATAGTTATTGAAGACGAAGATACAAAAGTTACAGGTAGATTGGATATTTTAGCTGTTAATAAAGCAAAATTAAACGCAGCTAAATTGTATTTTTGGGTTTTGGTAATTGAATCAAAGAATAGCGGTGTTGATGTGTTTGAAGGTTTACCGCAATTGCTTACTTATGCATATGAATGTTTAGAACATCAAAAATCAGTTTGGGGTTTGACTACGAACGGAAGGATTTATCAATTTGTGTATATTCAACAGGGAAATCCTCCGACATATCAGTTAATGCCGTTGTTAAACTTGATGGAATCCGAGCGAGCAGTTGAGTTGTTGCAGGTTTTGAAAGCGATTTGTGAGTTGGGTTGAGATTTTAGCGGATTAATTTTATCTGGCGAATATAATTCACGGTTACACAAGCGAAACCCACCTGCGTGGGTTATGAATTAGCGTCGTAAAAGCTACGCAAAGTCCCCCAAATTAGCGGGGGGTTGGGGGGATCTCCATGTCTATTTACAAAAAGCTAAATACGACTCTAAAACTATTTGGACAGATACTTATTACAACGAACAGTCAAAATTTCGATCTGGGTTTGACGAGAAAGTAAAAAAACAGATGCGCTTGTGGAAAGAGAATTCAAGGTAGCATTAGTGCGCTCGGTCGCTGTTGCCTATTCTTGTTATAACGGGTTTGGGTTAAGAGAAGATGTTTAATTTGAAATTATTCGGCGGCTGAAACCTCCACTACATAAGAAAAACCCACCGTGGCAGCTGTTAAAAATTATTAAAAGTTAAAGTTATTGAAGGTGAGGTTTCATATTTTATGATTCCAAATTCAATGTATTTTATACGACAATCTAAGTACGGTGTTGCTGATATTAT
Organism: uncultured cyanobacterium; assembly: GCA_963740315.1. Taxonomy (GTDB): domain Bacteria; phylum Cyanobacteriota; class Cyanobacteriia; order Cyanobacteriales; family Nostocaceae; genus Rivularia. The sequence goes on along the minus strand of CAVUDP010000001.1, from coordinate 82,396 downwards.
AAGTAAGAATAAATACTGAATTCATCAATGAAATTGGTACTTCACCATCTACTTATCTCTTGATTGAGCAACCCCAAAAATGAAACTCATTCAGAAAAGTCTTGCATCGTTAGTTATCACTTCAACTCTAGGAATTTCAGTTCCTGTAGAAGCAGTAACTGTCAATTTAGGGCTAAATTTTACCAGTAGTACTCGTCAAATCGATAGTTTTTTTATACCGCCGGACACAATGGGTGCAGTTGGCTCGGAGCATATTGTTGAACTGATCAATGGACGATACTCTGTTTATGATAAATCTACAGGTCAAAAAGTTCAAACCAGTACCCTTAGCCAATTTTGGACAGATGCTGGGGTAAATAGATTTGACGTTTTCGACCCCAGAATTGTCTACGATCCATTTAGCGAGCGATGGTTTGCTGTTTCTGCTGCTGATAGAAGAAGTAGTGAAAGCAGCTTTCTTCTAGCTGCATCTAAAACGAACGATCCAACTCAGGGTTGGAATGCTTTTGCTATTGATGGTGATTCAACTAATCAACGTTGGGTAGATTACCCGAGCATTGGATTTAACAAAGATGGGGTTTATCTATCAGCAAATATGTTTCCGATTACTTCAGGAGGCATTAGAACAACATTTGTTGCAGTACCTAAGAATGACTTATTAGGGGCTACACCAACAGTTGCTCGTACAACCAAATTTGAAAATAATTTTACTTCAGATACGGGATTTACCGTGCAACCTGTTGTTGATTTGGACGATACAGAACTCCCCGCCGCAATTTTTTCTAGCTTTAATACATTTTCCGGTTCATTTAAGCGCTCGAATATCACCGGGGATATAATCTCACCGAGCTTGGATACCTCCGGTGGATTAGTTTCTGTCACGCCATTCTCTTCTCGGTTTAGTGCCGAGCAACCTGGTGACAAACAGAATCTAGAAATAGCTAATGGTAGCGTATTTCATGCCAACTTAGTTTTACAAAATGATTCTTTTTGGGGAGTTCACACTGTAAATGACGGTACCGGACGTGCTGCCATGCGCTGGTTTCAGATTGATGCCGATACCAATCAACTACAACAAGAAGGTCTGATTAGTGACCCCAATCTAGATTTTTACTATGGTTCGATTGCCGTCAACGAGTTTGATGATGTGGCTATTGGCTTCAGCGGTTCTGGTGAAAACCAATTTGTTAGTTCCTATGCTGCGTTAGCTCAAACTGTTGGTGGAGTGACAACCTTCGATACTCCCTTATTATTGAAGGAAGGTGTAGCAGATTATGAAGTAACTTTCGGCACTGGACGCAATCGGTGGGGTGACTACAGTGCGACTGTAATAGATCCAAGCGATCCTTTAACTTTTTGGACATTTCAAGAATTTGTTTCGGCTGAAGACATTTGGTCTACCCAGATTACGGAACTCAAAATCGACCGTGATATAGCATCAGTTCCAGAACCGACTTCCATACTAGGTTTGCTGACATTAGGTATTTTAGGTATAGGTTCCAATTTAAAAAATAGGGGGAACAGAAAGTAAGTTACTAGGTTGAGTTAGGTACACAATTTATGTTCTCAATTGTTACCAAAAAATCTTTAACAGGACTAAAACAAAAAGGTCAGTACCTGGTATGCCAAATTATTAGTTAATAATCATGGGGAGTACTTATTAACGTGGGTTTGAACGTCAAAACTATAAAAAGCGAAAAAGCGGTTGGGGGAAACTGATTTATTGCGTATCTTATACATAAAAAAGGTGCCGTACTCTCCTACTAACGGCACCCTACAAAACCAATCACCAATCACCAATTACCAATTACCAATTACCAATCACCTAATACCGAATTCTCGGATCTACATAAGCATTCAAAATATCAATCAAAATACTCGCTCCGACAACAATTGTCCCGAAAAATATCATGATTCCCTGCACTGTGGGATAATCCCTTTCGCTAATTCCTTGAAACAACCGATTCGCTAATCCCGGCCACGAAAATGTTACTTCGGTTAATACTGCTCCACCAAGCAAGGATGCAAAGGTTAATCCCAACACGGTAATCACGGGAATTAATGCATTTCTCAAAGCGTGGGAAACCAAAATCTTTCTTTCTTGAATCCCCCTCGCTCTTGCTGCTTCCACATAATCCGACTGCATGGTTTGCTGTAAATTTACCCGCACAATCCGCTCGAAAATACCGCTGAGTAATATTCCCAAGGTACAGCAAGGCAGTACCAAATATTGTATGGCTGTAAAGAATTGACCAAAATTAAGGCTTAAAAGACTATCTATTGTATATAACCCAGTCAAACCTTCTGGAGAACCCATAGTTGCTGGAAATCTTGTTCCCAAAGGAAACCAACCCAACCAAACAGCGAATATTAACTGTAGTATCATTCCTGCCCAAAACATCGGCAGTGCATAAGTAATAGTGCCGAACAATCTACCGCCTAAATCGAGTGCTGTACCGGGACGAGAAGCGGAAATAGTACCAACAGTAATACCCACAACCAGAGCAACTATAATCGCAAATATTGCTAATTCTGCCGTTGCTGGGAAATACTGCCAAATAATCTCCCAAACTTTCTGTCCCCGACTGGTTGTAGATTCGCCCATATCCAAGACAAGCAATTTACCCAAGTATCTAAAATATTGCAACCACAAAGGTAAATCTAAACCTAATTGCGTCCGTAATTCTTCCTTCGCACTTTCCGGCGCACGTCCACCCAAAATAGCATCAACTGGGTCCCCAGGAGTGGCTCTAAGTAATAGAAAAACGATAGTCACAATAGTCAGAATTTGCAGCGGAGCCAGCAACAAACGAGTAGTAACGTAATACGCTAAAGCTTTTGAACGAGACATAGAATTTTGGATTTTAGATTTTGAATTTTGGATTGAAAGTTAGGAGTTAGGACCACCGGAGTTAGGAATGGGCATGGGGGATTGGGCATGGGATATTTGTTTTTTGATAATGTTAATTGTTTATCTGGGAACTTCTCAAATGTTTAAATTTGTAGTGCGGGCATCTTGCCCGCTAGTATGTCTCAAGCGAGCAAGATGCTCGCACTACCCAATCTATTAGATAGATATTTTTTCATTTGCAAGTCGATACATTTATATATTCCATTTCAACTTTATTCAGTCCTCTTTTAGAGGACTTTCGCTGTTAGACGGCGGTTTGCAACCGTCGGCGGATTAGGGTTTACTTTTTCCAATGCCCAATTACCATTCACGCGGAGCGTGCGGGCGTATACCCATTGCCAATCCCCAATGCCCAATCCCCAATTCCCTATTTCTTAATATTCCTATATATTAAAATCTGAGTAGGATCTAATTGCACTCCGGTAATTCCGTTTTGTGCAAATACATAATCTTTACTTTGCCACAAGGGAACGTAAGGTACTTCATTCGCTAATACTTCTTGAATTTCTGCAAAGATTTTTTTGCGTTTTTGTGGATCTTGTTCTTGGCGTTGTTGGTTAATTAATTCGTTCATCCGTTGACTGTAGAAAAAGGAACCTTGACTTTGACTTCCTCCTTTTTCACATCCTTTCTCTTGAGAACCTTGTTCGCATGATAAAAATGGCTGAATGTAATTATCTGCATCTAAAAAGTCAGGATACCAATCAAGTAAAAATGCTGGGTATAAACCTTCGCCAATGTTTTTGAAAGCGGATGTAGATTCAACTGTATTCACTTCAAATACTAGTATTCCATCCATTGTTTTTTTAGCCAGAGCGTCCAAAACCAATGCTGTTAAACTGCGAGTTGCCGAACTTGAAGGATACCAAACTTCTACTACAGCCGGATTCTCTTTGGAAAAACCTGCTTTTCTGAGCAATTCTTTTGCTATTTCGGGATTACCACCTTCGCCGTATTTTTCTTTGAATACTGGTTGATAAACTTCAAAGGTTGTGGGAATCATGCTGTAAACTGCTTCCGCTTGACCGTATAATACTCTGTCATATATCAATTTACGGTCAACCATCGCGGCGATCGCCTGTCTCACTTCCGGTATATCTAAGGGTTTTTGGTTGCGGTTGAGTGTCAAATAACTAACTACGCTACCTTCGTTGGGAATTGCTAACCATTTACCGTCTCTGGACATTTTCTCCAAACTTGTAATTTGGTCGGGATCTAAACTAACATAAGCAACATCTACGCCTTGTTTACGAAAGCCGTTGTACAAATTCACGCCGCTGCTGAGAATTTGGACGTTAACACCTTTATTCGCGGGTTTTTCTCCCCAATATTGCTCGAATACATCGAATGTCAGGGAATCTGTGCCAAATTTAGTTAATTTATAAGGTCCGGTTCCGACAAATTTATTTGGTTCAAATTTCCCTTCACCTATTTCGTAAGCTTTGGGAGAAAGCGCGGGAACTCCAGCAAAAGCCAGCAAAGAAGTAAAAGCTGCAAAAGGTTGTTTTAATTTAATTGTTAATTCATATTCTCCCGTGGCTTTTACCGATTCCACGCTATCGGAGAGTAAAAAAGATGGCTTACCTTTATTTTCAATAAAACGACGCAAACTAAACTCCATCGCCTTGGCATCGAACTTCGTACCGTCGTGATACACCACACCCTGACGAATGGGAATAGTATAAGTTAAACCATCCGCGCTAATCGTAGGTAAAGCCGTAGCCAGTTGTGGCTTGAGTTCCGTACTTCCAGATTCGTAAGTGTAAAGGCGATCGCTCATGTTGTACACCAGCGACAGCGAAGACAACTCATAAGCATCTGCTGGATCGAGAGTACGCGGTTTCGCCGTAGTACCGATAGTAATCCGACCATTTCCAGAAGCAGAAGCAGAAGGATTTATATCGTTACTAGCGCAACTAGAAACCAATAATATACAAATGCAGAACAGGGAGAATAACAATCTAATTCGCCCCAACTGCCTTATAGACAAGGAAAACAAATTCATAGCAGTATTGTATTCAATTAATAAATTAAAATAAGCGGTGAGATATTTTACTATATGTTTGACAATATCTCTAGAAGGTTAAAGGTTAAAGGTCAAAGGTCAAAGGTTAAAGTGTTAGGAGTGATGAGTTAAGAGTTAGGAATGAGGAATTACAAATTATTTACCTTGTCCCCTTGTCCCCTTTTCTCCCCATCTCCCCAAAGGTTACTGAGCTTGTCGAAGTACCCCCCATCTCCCCATCCCCCCATCTCCCCATCCCCCCATCTCCCCCGAACCCCATCTCCCCCTCTCCCCCGAACCCCATCTCCCCCCTCTCACTCTTCCCAATTCGCTAATTCAACTTATTTTCCGCATAAAAAATATTAAACGCAGCGAAATTTATCTTAAACTACCAATTTAGTGGCAAGAGGTTTGATAAGCTTTTCTCGTGTGTTAAGTTCCGATTGCAGCTGTACGAGTAGTGTTAAGAAAGTCGCCTCGTCAGTTAAATGGAATGCAAATATAAAGGAATACTAATTTTAAAGTGAACAAAGTAGCAATCACCTTTGACATGCAGACCTTTGACCTTTAACCTCTTAACCTCTTAACGGGATATAAAACGTGAAATATTTTTTCTTGTCCGATGGCTGGAAAGTTGGCAGAGTATGGGCATATGATGGATTGTGGCAAGTGAATGCATGGCGACGGCAACCAGAAATTGAACGATTAAATATTTGTTTGGTCGAAGATAGCAACGTGATGTGGCTTTATCAAGTTGAAGATGCGATTGTCACCGTGGAAGTTCAGCCAGTATTGTCTGTGCCGCCACAAAAACCACCTCAAAATATCGGTCAAGTAGTTTTAAAGCGTTTAATTAGCGCCGAACAAGTTATCCAACGTTTGGGAAATGCTTCTGCTAAATGCCACTTGCAAGATATGCAGTCAGTTGTAAAGTAACATCATTTACTTGATTTTGCTTCACATAATATCAATGTTCTTGATAAAGCTAATCGCTTCGGGCTACTAGTTCGCTCCCAGGCACATCTAATATATAAGATTTTGAGAACGCACAAAATTTAGACTATTCTATACAATTACTGTAAGTATAATTACATACTTTATAAATAGTCGTAGAGATTTGCCTTTTATGAGAAAAGTTCTGAAAATTAGGACTTTTACAGGTTGCATCGACCCATATTAGAAAAGAATTTTAAGTATTATCATCTAAATTGCTGTTACCGTATATGAGTGTCAAGGTTGATATGAACACTCTTGCAAACAGTTCCATCAATAGTTACACTTTTTAAAACATTCTCATTTTTACATGGCAGTTGCTGCCTCCGAAGAAGCGGTTTCTGACGAGGCTGGATGTCATGGAAGCTAATGCGTTTCTTATTAAGACGCGCTTAGTGCAAAAATCCCAGTTTGCTAATAACAAAAACTCAAAAAATTGTTTGTAAACATAATTCTTCGAGGAGGAGCGTAGTCAATGGGACTACCTTGGTACCGAGTACATACAGTCGTTCTGAACGATCCAGGACGGCTTATTTCTGTACATTTAATGCACACAGCCTTAGTAGCGGGCTGGGCTGGTTCGATGGCTTTATACGAACTAGCTATTTTCGATCCTTCAGACCCCGTACTAAACCCAATGTGGCGGCAAGGGATGTTTGTACTTCCCTTTATGGCACGTTTAGGTGTTGTCGAGTCTTGGGGTGGTTGGAGCGTTACGGGCAATGCTACTGGCGACCCTGGTTTCTGGTCGTTTGAAGGTGTAGCCGCAGCTCACATCGTTCTTTCCGGTTTGTTGTTCTTAGCTGCCGTTTGGCACTGGGTTTACTGGGATTTGGAATTGTTCCAAGACCCCCGCACCGGCGAACCTGCTTTGGATTTACCAAAGATGTTCGGTATTCACCTTTTCTTATCTGGTCTTCTTTGCTTTGGTTTTGGTGCTTTCCACCTCACCGGCTTATTTGGTCCGGGTATGTGGATTTCTGACCCTTATGGATTAACGGGTCACATTCAGGCAGTAGCGCCAGAATGGGGACCGGCGGGTTTTAACCCGTTTAACCCTGGTGGAGTTGTAGCACACCACATCGCTGCTGGTATTGTCGGAATTATTGCTGGTTTATTCCACTTGACTGTACGACCTCCCGAAAGGCTTTATAAAGCTTTGCGGATGGGTAACATCGAAACCGTACTTTCGAGTTCGATCGCAGCAGTATTTTTCGCAGCATTCGTAGTTGCGGGTACTATGTGGTACGGTAGCGCCACGACTCCCATAGAATTATTTGGTCCAACTCGTTATCAATGGGATCAAAATTATTTCAAACAAGAAATTGACCGTCGCGTCCAATCTAGTGTTGCGAATGGTGTAGACCTAGAGCAAGCTTGGTCGAGAATACCTGAAAAACTCGCTTTCTTTGATTACGTTGGTAATAGCCCCGCCAAAGGTGGTTTATTCCGTACTGGTCAGATGAATAAGGGTGCTGGTATAGCGGTTTCTTGGTTGGGACACCCGGTATTTAAAGATGGTGAAGGTCGCGTATTAGATGTACGTCGTCTTCCCAACTTCTTTGAAACATTCCCCGTGCTTCTTACCGACGCTGATGGTGTTATCCGCGCTGATATCCCCTTCCGTCGTGCAGAATCTAAATACAGCTTCGAGCAAACTGGTGTAACAGTTAGCTTCTACGGTGGTGACCTTGACGGTAAAACCTTTACGGACCCCGTAGAGGTGAAGAAATATGCTCGTAAAGCTCAATTGGGCGAACCTTTTGACTTCGATACCGAAACCTTGAATTCTGACGGTGTATTCCGCACCAGTCCTAGAGGTTGGTTTACTTACGGACACGCCGTATTCGCGCTATTGTTCTTCTTCGGTCATATCTGGCATGGTTCTCGGACAATTTACCGAGATGTATTTGCTGGTGTTGATGCTGACCTCGAAGAACAAGTGGAATGGGGTAGATTCGCTAAAGTGGGAGACAAAACTACTCGTACAAGGGAAACCGCTTAACTGCGTTTCTCCTTATTCCTGAGTAAAGAATTGTAAAGAACGGTCGCGAAATAATACTAAAATTCAGCAATTTAGTTTATTTACGCGATCGTTACTTCTTGTAGCTTGGTACACTGGGATTACAGCCTGATAGTCAGCAGGAATTTAAAGATATGGAAAGTGTTGCATACATTTTGATTTTGGCACTGGCGATTGGCACCCTGTTTTTTGCGATCGCCTTTCGCGAACCTCCTCGGATTGAAAACAAAGAGGAAAAGTAGAGTATTTGTTAAGTGAATGCCGAATTAATGGCAAAACTTAAATCATAATTAGCCGCTGCAACCGATGTTTAGGTAATTGCAGCGGTTATTTCTGTATTGAGGAACCACCGGATCGGGGGAGTGAGGAGTGAGGAGTTAGGAGTGAGGAGTTAGGAGTGAGGAGTTAGGAGTTAGCAGTTAAAAATAATTTCTTCCCCCTCTTCCCCCTCTCCCCATCTCCCCCTCTCCCCCTCTCCCCCGAACCCCATCTCCCCCTCTCCCCCTCTCCCCCGAACCCCATCTCCCCCTCTCCCCCTCTTCCCCTCCAAAATTTATTGACTATTAACACTCCACAGAGTATTAATATTTGATATAATCTATAATCTGGAAGTTGATGTGTGTTTTAATCGGCTTTTCTGCGCTAGGATAATATTGGATATAGGTATGGACTCCCAAAACAAAGCGATTGGATATACATCGCTAGGAGGCAAAAATTTTACGGAGAATAAAACCAGGAAACATAAAGCATGGTAAATGTCAATCAGAAAGCAACCAATAGTGATATAGGGTTTACCCACGACGATTTTGCGGCTTTACTTGATAAGTACGATTATCACTTCAGCCCAGGGGATGTAGTCCCAGGTACAGTTTTTAGTTTAGAACCGCGCGGCGCTCTGATTGACATTGGTGCTAAAACTGCGGCATATATACCTATACAAGAAATGTCAATTAACCGGGTGGATAACCCGGAAGAAGTATTACAATCTAACGAAACGCGGGAATTTTACATTCTTAGCGACGAGAATGAAGAAGGGCAGTTAACGCTTTCGATTCGCCGCATCGAGTATATGCGGGCTTGGGAACGGGTACGTCAGCTACAAACAGAGGATGCTACAGTGCGTTCGGGCGTATTCGCAACTAACCGTGGTGGAGCATTAGTACGGATTGAGGGATTGCGTGGCTTTATTCCGGGTTCTCACATAAGTACTCGTAAACCAAAAGAAGATTTGGTGGGCGAAGATTTACCATTAAAATTCTTAGAAGTAGACGAAGAGCGCAACCGGCTTGTATTATCTCACCGTCGGGCACTTGTTGAGCGCAAGATGAACCGCTTGGAAGTAGGCGAAGTTGTAATTGGTACGGTTCGCGGAATCAAGCCTTACGGTGCCTTTATCGATATTGGCGGTGTCAGCGGTTTGCTACACATTTCCGAGATTTCTCACGAACATATTGATACACCACACAGCGTGTTCAATGTCAATGATGAATTGAAAGTAATGATTATTGACTTGGATGCGGAAAGAGGTAGGATTTCACTTTCTACCAAGCAGCTTGAACCCGAACCAGGCGACATGATCAAGAATCGGGATGCGGTATTTGAGAAAGCAGAAGAAATGGCTGCTAAATTCCGCGAGCAGTTGTTAGCCAAAGAACAGGGTATAACTCCAGAAGCTGCTCCAGCAGAGGAAGTACCAGCAGCAGCAGAGGAAGCACCAGCAGAAGAAGCAACCGCAGAAACTGAAACGATTGTAGAAGAAGCAACCGCAGAAACTGAAACGATTGTAGAAGAAGCAACCGCAGAAACTGAAGTTCAAACAGAAGAAGCACCAGCAGAAACTGAAGTTCAAACAGAAGAAGCAACCGCAGAAACTGAAGCAACTGTAGAAGAAGCACCAGCAGAAACTGAAGCAACTGTAGAAGAAGCAACCGCAGAAACTGAAGCTCAAACAGAAGAAGCACCAGCAGAAACTGAAGCTCAAACAGAAGAAGCACCAGTAGAAACTGAAGCAACTGTAGAAGAAGCACCAGCAGAAACTGAAGCTCAAACAGAAGAAGCACCAGTAGAAACTGAAGCTCAAACAGAAGAAGCACCAGCAGAAACTGAACAGAATGAAGCTCAAGAAGAAGTTGCAGTCGCTGTCGAAGAATAATGAATTTATCGTTGTAGACGCTTATAACGGTTTAAAGCTTAGTAAATTTTTGAAGAGGGGAAACCCTCTTTTTTTATTTTATTATTTAGGATTTTAGATTTTAACAACGGATGCGTTTAACAACGGATGCGTTTTGTTTGTTTTAGATTTTGGATTATAAATTACATACAAATAAATTATGTAGAGACGTTGCAGTGCAACGTCTCTCTTACTTGATTGATAAGTGATTAATTTAAAGCTACTTAATTCAAATCTTCCAAATGCGATTCTAGTTCGGAAGACTTCAAATCCTTACCGATAAAAACCAAACGAGTAAGTCTAGCTTCTTCAGGTTTCCAAGGGCGATCGTAAAATTGCTCAAAGCGATTTCCTACACCTTGCATTACCAAACGCATCGATTTATCGGGTACTGCAACAAAGCCTTTGACGCGAAAAATTTCTTGCTGTTGTACCAACGTTTGTAACTGCTGTTTCAACTTTTCAGGGTCAAAACTGCGGTTTAAAATTACGTGATGAGAAGTAATTTCATCATCGTGTTCGTGTTCTTCTTCCGTGTCATGATGGGAAGGACGTTTATCTAAATCGTCTTCCACTGCGGCTTGCAAACCCAATAATATAGACGGATCGATTTCACTGCGATCGCTTTCAATTATCTTCACTATCCGAGGTAATTCTTGCTTAACTAAATTCCTGACTTCAGCTAAGGTTTCCCGATCCACCAAATCGGTTTTATTTAATACTACTAAATCTGCACAAGCAAGCTGGTCTTCAAACAGTTCTTGTAAAGGTGTTTCATGTTCTAAGCTATCATCTGCTTGCCGTTGCGCCTCTACAGCTTCTAAATCTCCAGCAAAAGTTCCAGCAGCAACCGCTTCACTATCCACCACGGTAATTACGGAATCGACTGTAGCAGCGTTGCGAATTTCCTGCCAGCGGAAAGCTTTTACTAAAGGTTTTGGTAAAGCCAAACCAGAAGTTTCAATCAAAATGCAGTCGATGCTGTCTCGTCGTTTAATTAACTGCTGCATCGTCGGTAAAAACTCTTCTTGAACCGTACAGCAAAGACAACCGTTAGTTAACTCATAGATATTATTGCCAATATTATCGCTGTCTTCCTCTTCCGGGCAAACTTGACACGATTGTAATAATTCCCCATCAATACCGAGTTCGCCAAATTCATTGACTATAACAGCGATGCGTCTTCCTTGATTATTTTGTAGTAAATTACGAATTAAAGTAGTTTTTCCACTACCTAAAAAACCTGTGATCACGGTAACGGGGATTTTTGCAGCCATGCGTGTAAAAAGTTTTATATATCGGTGTTTTGACCGTTTGCATTGAAAATCGGCTTTATAATTTTACGATGAAAGGGTATATAAAATAGCAAAACACTTTAAAAGATGCCGAAACGTATTATCAGCGAAATTTCCGACGAACAACAAACGATGCTTCCCAGCTATCGGGAAAAATGGCGATCGTTTGAATTATCAACCGAACCTATAGACGAAGAGAAAGTTGCATCAGTAATTAAAGCTGCTTATTCAGTAAGCGATTTTCCCCAACCCGAAATTTGGTTTTATGAAAGTCCTTTTGCAGCAATTCAGGAAATGATTGCTATTGATAACTTTAAAGCTTATTTAGGACGCGATATTCATATAAAATTTCTTAACAGAGTGGTAAATCATCTTTTGCATGAGATAGAAAAACAGCTTGATAAGAATCTTTTTACAAAATTGAGAAATAAAATTCATTATCCCGATTTTCCTCATTATTGGACTGAAGATAACCCGATAATTTCATATTTTCCCCATAGTCTTTCAAGTTGCATCGACAATCAGTTAATAGATGATTTTCACCAGTATGGAATAGACTTGACCTATTGCTCAAACTTAAGAATGAATCTTACGAGAACAGCAAAATGGGCAATCTGGGGCTGTATGTTCGATTTTTGCATATCAGTTCTTGGAGTGGGACATGATAAGAAAAAATGGCAAGTTGTTCAAGATTTAATCCAGCATTGCGGTTTTATATTTCAATTTGAGAAAGTTTGTATTTCGTGCGTTAAGCGAAGCTCTACCGAAGGTAATCGCGCTTTTAAATTATCTTTTGATACAGAAAACCGGCTTCATGGTGAAGGAGAGCCTGCAATTAAATTCCGTGATGGTTACAGCGTTTACGCTTTTCACGGGAAACATCCTTCTGATGAATATTGATTGGGATTTAGCTGGTTTTTTGGTAGATTATTGAATATTGTTTTGATTTATTCTTGATTTTCTATTCCTTATTAACAAAACTCATTATTATCACAGTTGCTTGTTGGTGCGTGACGCTTAAACATAATTAACTATTTACCCTTAAAATTCAGGTGAGCGTCACACACCCTACAATTTACCCATTCCCAATTCCCAATTCCCAATTCGCAATTTTTATGATTGAAGCAGTAATTTTCGATATGGATGGTTTGTTGATTGATTCCGAACCGTTGTGGCAGCAGGCAGAAATAGCTATATTTAAACAGGTAGATATAATTCTCATTCCTTCTATGTGCCTGCAAACTAAAGGACTGAGAATTGATGAAGTTGTGGAATATTGGTACAAAAAATATCCTTGGGATAGTTTATCGAAATTGGAAGTTGAAGAAGCAATAGTTAATAAATTGATTGAGCTAATTTGTACTGAGGGTAAGGCTTTAGCTGGTGTTAACGATGCGATCGCTTATGTCAAAACTAAAGATGTAAAAATAGCTTTAGCTTCTTCTTCATCGTCTAAAATTATTAATGCTGCCTTAGAAAAATTAAATTTAACTGAAACTTTTGAAATAATTTATTCGGCTGAATGCGAAACTTTGGGAAAACCCCATCCCGGTGTTTATCTTACCACTGCTGAAAAACTGGGGGTATCTCCTCAAAATTGTTTGGCTTTAGAAGATTCCCTTAATGGAGTTTTAGCCGCTAAATCCGCTCAAATGAAATGTATCGCTATCCCCGAAATGTCAGAAAATCATAACCCAAAATTTGCGATCGCCGATATGATTTTGCAATCTCTACAGCAGTTAGATGATAATATTTGGGATTTTGTTAATTTGTAATTGGTGAAATATAAATATTGTAGGTTGGGTTAAAGGCGGACAAATAATTGCGTCTTTAACCTAACATTTACCTTTTGATTTTTACACAGAATTATTTTGATAAATATATACTTTATTCCTCATGGGATATGTACGAACATCTAGAACCTTTAAAAATAAAATTACTAAGTTTAGAAATCAAAAAACCACCGTCACCGTGGCAGCATAAAACCACGATTTTAATTGGTGGATTATGTTCCGTTGGTTTCGATCGAGATACAGAAAATTTATTAATCGTATCCCATCAAGGTCGAGGTGTAGTTGATTGTTCGACTGGTAAGAAAACTGCAAGAGACAGGGAAGACTATTATGAAAATAAATATCTTGAAGCTGAAGGTATTGGTAGCTTAAATGGGAAAATTATTAGAATGGCTGGTCTTGACGGTGGTGGTTTACCAACAATTACCGAAGACGATTGGAGCTTAGAATTGGTAACTATTAATTTTCTAGAAGAAATGATTTTACTAGTGGAACCGGGTTCCGATCTCTACGGTATGACTTGGAATCGACCAGATAATTTTACCAAGATTAGCGGACAAGAAACCGTCGTAAGAGCATATGGTTTTTCCTATACAGGCAACTCATTTATCGTGGCTACTAGCAGCGATTTAATTATCTATAATCGATGAAGATAAATTACCGTAGTGCGAGCATCTTGCTCGCTAGACCTTACATCTTGCTCGCTAGACGGTACATCTTGTTCGCTAGACGGTACATCTTGCTCCTTAACCCTTACATCTTGCTCGCTAATTCCTTACATCTTGTTCCTTAACCCCTATATCTTGCTCGCTATATATTAATCTTGCTTGCTGTATGTCGTTTTATTTGAAATTATTTGTTTAGATTTCCGGCATTATGTTGGGCTTCGTTCCTCAACCCAACCTACGAACCATTTCCTCAAACCAAATAGGGGTGACATCCTTATAATTATCAATGCTTAACACAAATAATCATAAAAATATCGCCCCTACAAGTTAATTATTTTAAGTTAATAAATCTTAATCAGCGGTTGCCAATCCAGTTTCGTTGTTACCGCGATTGCGACGACGAGTAAGAGTATTGAACAACATTTGTCCGATCGCTTTAATTAAATTACCTTCCAACTCTTGGAACATTTTCATGTTCATGCCAAAAGCTGCATTGGCTTCATCAACGATTCTATCTGCTGTTGCTTCGTCGATGGGCATTTCATCTAAAGCTTGACGGTATTTTGCTTTAAATGCTTTTTCGTCGTCAATCTCGGCAAATTCGTAGAAAGCAATACCTTCTCCTTCATTGAGATTCATTGCTGTTTGAGCAATATTCTTCAAAATTTGTCCGCCGGATAAATCACCCAAGTAACGAGTGTAGGAATGCGCTACTAATAATTCGGGTTCTTTTTGCGATACTTCACGGATGCGGTTTACGTATGCTTCACCCGCTGGCGATAGCTTGATTTGTTCGCGCCAGTTAGCACCGTAGTAATAGGTGAGGTCTTGTTCTAAACTATGCTGTCTGTAGAGTTCCTTAAAATCAATTTTGGAAACAACTGGGTGGTTAGCGTGTCTTTCCAACTCTTCTTCCATCGCAGTGTAGGCAAAGTAGAAGTTAGCAACTAACTTACGATAAGAATTTTTTTCAACGACTCCTTTTAAAAAGCACTTAACAAAACCAACGTTTTCTGCCATTGTGTGGGCTTTTTTGGTGCCTACACGTAATTTGGTTGCTAAATCGCTACTCATACTAAATTTCTCAACAATAAAAAGGTTAACTAAAGGCTGTATCGTTCAAAGTCTGAATTAAGTGGTTGAAAGCGGAATTATAGCGAGCCAGTAGCTTTGAATTGGCGATATATCAGATAATATTCTTTAACAATAATCACTTATAACAATTCACTGCTGAGCGCATCTATATTTACTTGCTTCGTTCACATTCCTTCGTAACTAAAAACAACTACTAGAATGTAACATTAAAGCTAATTGATGATAATTTCTATTAAAATTTCTTAAGCACGCTAAATAAGTCTTTTACATTACAAAATTTATCCCAATTTTAAGAAGCTTTAATTTTTATTACAAAAATTCGTTCTGCATTATTTTGATTTGTATTTATTATCAAATTTTTATAACCATCGAAGTAACTGTTTATACAATATGCTTGGTATTTATTCTGCTGTAAAAGTGAGAAATAATTTGTGTATTACCTCTACTTTGAATAAGCTTTTAAATATATTAAGAGCATAATTTTTGGTAATTATATTAGTAATGTAAAAAGAACTTTAAATTGGCTTTAAGAATGCTTTAAATCAGTTGTTAAAGCCATCAGGGATATTACTGACTTGACGAAATCTTCATATTTGCTTGATAGAATTCATAAGTATTATTGAGCAAAGATACTTAAATTAGAATAAATTTAGAAAGAGAAAAATAAAATCTTCAGATCAAAAAGTCCTGATGGAAAGGTATTCTACGGGAATTGTTCAATCAGGTATAAAGTGTTATTGTCCTGTGTGAGTGTGTGGAGTGAAATAAAATTATGGTATCATTTATAACTCGAACTCACGGTAGTCTGCGTGAGGATTCTGCTGGTAATGCGAATGGATGGAAAAAAGTTTCTGCAAATGGTTTCATGCAGAACTCCTTAGTATTGCCAAAATCTCCTCTATTCGGTACCGATGGTATTCGCGGAAAAGTAGGCGGATTGCTGAGTGCGCCTTTAGCATTGCAAGTAGGTTTTTGGACGGGTATTGTATTGCGTAGCCGCAATCAGAAAGTCGGTCCTGTGATTCTCGGACAGGATTCCCGAAATTCCAGCGATATGCTGGCAATGGCAATGAGCGCGGGGTTGACAGCAGCAGGATTAGAGGTATGGTATCTAGGATTATGCCCTACTCCTTGCGTTGCTTATCTGAGCAGCATTACAGATGCCGTAGGTGGGATAATGATTTCTGCCAGCCATAATCCACCAGAAGATAACGGCATCAAAATTTTTGGTGCTGATGGTATTAAGCTATCTAAAGCATTGCAGAAAGAAATTGAAGCGGGATTGCGCGGTAATGCATCGCCTGCGGTTAGTGTTACCGATTGCGGACGGCATTACTCGCGTCCGGAGTTAATATCGGAATATGCACAGATATTAAAAGGTCCGCTACATGGGAATGTTTTTCTTCAAGGAATGAAGGTTGTTTTAGATTTAGCATGGGGAGCAGCAGTTGGTTTAGCACCATCTGTATTTAAGGAATTGGGTGCAGAAGTCATTTCCCTACACAACCAAGCAGATGGATCTCGCATTAATGTTGATTGCGGTTCGACTCACTTAGGTATTTTGCAAGCAGCTGTCAAAGAAAACAATGCCGACTTGGGTTTTGCATTTGATGGTGATGCAGACAGAGTATTAGCAGTAGACAATACTGGAAGAGCAATTAACGGTGATTATATTCTTTATCTGTGGGGAAAATCTTTACAGCAAAAGCAAGAATTGCCGGATAATTTGATTGTTTCTACCGTCATGGCAAATTTAGGCTTTGAAAGAGCGTGGAAGCAAATCGGTGGTAAATTTACACGTACTGATGTTGGAGATAGACACGTACAAGCAGAAATGTTCCGGGCTGGTGGAATGTTGGGAGGCGAACAATCCGGTCATATCCTCTGCCGTCACTACGGTATAACTGGAGATGGTTTGCTGACAGCTTTGCATATAGCAGCTTTAGTACATCAGGCAAATGTACCTTTATCCGAAATGGTGGATCGAAGCTTTACAACGTATCCGCAACTATTACATAACGTGCGGGTAGAAGATAGAGAAAAGCGCGTAGGCTGGAAAGATTGTCAGCCAATAGAGCAAGCTATTTCTCGTGCCCAAACAGCAATGGGTGATGCTGGTAGAGTATTAGTTCGCGCCTCTGGTACCGAACCTTTAATCCGAGTCATGGTGGAAGCCGAATCAGCCGATCTTACTAACTATTGGACAAAAGAATTGGTTGATGTAGTACAGCAGAATTTGGCGGCATAAAGGATTTGAGATTTGGATTAGTAGTTATTAGTTAATATTTGGACGGTTGTTTTTCGAGCGACTATCGACTAACTACTGTCCACTAAGAATGTATTAAATGTTAGTTATTGGTTATTATCGACTAACTAGTACCTACTAACCATTTTTAATTGACTAATCTAAATTCTTAAATTTAATATGCTCAAATCCAAGGGTAAAAAAAAGCAGTCAAAAAAAGAAAAGCCTACCCTGACTCTCAAAGAGAGGCTAGCACAGAAACGCAAGGCAACAAGAGCTAAGAAAGAACTTATCAGCCTACTCTCCAAAGCCGGAGGAGTAGGTCTTGTTTTAGGTATTGCAGTATTCTTTGTTGCGGGAATCAAATTAGCACTTCCTGTTGCGGTGGCTGCGATCGTAATAGCGCTTTCTTATAAATACCCCCGCGAAGCTTTGTTGGGGTTTGTTTTCTACGTACCATTTGCAGGTACTGTTACCTATCTACTCGGTGGTAACGCCATACTTCAATTAGCTAAAGATGGCTTATATTTTCCCGCAGTTCTAATGCTGTGGCAAAAATGCCGTCAGCAAAATTTACCTTTTATTATTCCTAAAGATATTAAAAAACCATTATTTATTTTATTAACCTTATGTGTTTGCACGCTGTTGTTTGTGAATGCAATCCAACAATTCAACCCACCGCCTCCGGAGCTATTTAAAGCACCACCTAAAGGAACACCCCTGGGAATGGGGATTTTAGGGCTTAAAGTATTTATTGGTTATATACCCTTAATGACCTGTGCTTATTACTTAATTCGCAATAAAAAGGATTTTCTATTTGTATCGCGCATCCAAGTCGTTTTAATACTCGTTTGCTGCTTGCTTGGAGTTGTTCAATATGCATTATTGGTTGTAGGTATCTGCGAAGGAACTCGTGACGCTGTAGGACAAGATTTATTTAAAGCAACACTGTCAGCCCGATGTTTTATTGGTGGTTCGCTAGTTTACAGCCCCAGTCAAGGGATGATTAGGCTACCGGGTACCTTTGTAGCACCTTGGCAATGGGCGTGGTTTTTAATTTCCAGTACTTTTTTTACCTTCGGTACCGGCTTTAGCGATCCGGATGCTAAGTGGAGGATAGTTGGTTTGCTTTCTTTAGCAACAGTATTTGTTAATGCTGTGATTTCCGGACAAAGAATTGCCTTAGCCTTAGTACCTACTTGCCTCGTATTGTTACTATTGCTTACAGGTCAATTAGCCAACCTTAAACGGTTCGTTCCGATCTTCGGGGGACTAGTTTTGGTTTTGACAATTGCGATCGCCAGCAATCCCGCGATCGGACAGGAAAGACTTGATAGCTTTATCAGCCGTTGGAATGCTTCACCACCCTATGAATTTATCACTCAGCAATTTGAAGAAGTTGCTAGCAATACCAAAAACCCGTTTGGAAATGGTTTAGGGAAGGCTACTAACTCCGCAAGGATAATGGGACCAACTAAATTAGTGGAAACCTACTATCCCAAAGTCATGTATGAAGTGGGAATTTTGGGAGTATTAGGATTTTTAGGTTTAGTCACCACCTTAACAATTTGTGGCTTTAAAACTTACCGTAAAGTAAAAAACCGTAATTTCCGTGGTTACGGAGCAGCTTTATGGGTGTTTATATTGTTTATAAGTTATAACACCTATTACTATCCTTTAGATGTCGATCCGGTTGCTGTTTATTACTGGTTTTTCGCAGGGGTGCTTTTCAAATTGCCAGAAATAGACAAGCTAGAGAGACTCAAAGAGGAACAAAATCAACAGGTGCAGGAAGCGGAAATATCTACCAAAAAGAAACGCAAGCAGAAGATAGTAGAAAACCCGCTCTGAGGGAGATGGGGAGATGGAAAGATGGGGTTCGGGGGTTCGGGGGTTCGGGGGTTCGGGGGAGATGGAAAGATGGGGTTCGGGGGTTCGGGGGTAGTTAAACAGCGAGCTTTCCGGCGATCGCTACTTCTAACTCATAATTCCTAACTCATAATTCCTAACTCATAATTCCTAACTCATAATTCCTAACTCATAATTCCTAACTCATAATTCCTAACTCAATACTCAATACTCAATACTCAATACTCAATACTCAATACTCAATACTACTAATCCAAAATCTAAAATCTAAAATCTAAAATTCCGATATGTCAGAACCTTTAATTTCAGTAATTATACCGACCTACGGGCGTGAGGAAGCGTTGCGCGATAGCATCGTGGATGTGCTTAAACAAGATTATTCTAATTATGAAGTATTGGTAGTAGACCAAACCCCAAAACATAAACCTGAAATTGAAGCTTATTTAAAAGAACAAGCAGCAGGGGATAAAATTCAATGGTATCGGTTGGATTGGGCAAGTTTACCGGGGGCGCGTAATTATGCTGTACGGCGGTCTGCGGGTGAGATAATTCTATTTATCGATGATGATGTATTGTTAGAACCGGGATTTTTAGCAGCCCACGCGAAAAATTACGAAAATCCAGAAATAGGCGCTGTCGGGGGAAGAGTATTTGACAGAATGAAGATGGAAGATTCTGCTAAAGGTTATACTCAAGGTGACGGTAATTATACAGAGCTAGAATATCTACCTCCTCAAGCAATGGACCCCGCAATTGCTTGGTATTATATTGACTTAGTACATACTACAAAACCTCAAGAAGTATTAACCGCGAGGGGTTGCAATATGTCTTTCCGTCGCGAAATATTTACTAAGTACGGATTGCATTTTGATGAAAGATTTCGCGGTAGTGCGGTGCGGGAAGAGTCGGATTTTTGCCTGCACATCCGCAAGACGGGATATAAGATTTGGTACGATCCAGAAGCGCATTTGGTGCATTTAGGAGAAGAGACTGGTGGTTGTCACGATATCAGCACTCGTTCCACTAAATATCAGTTTACCTTTTATCACAACCATTTCTTACTAGGGTTAAGTAACTTGAATGTTACTCAAGCTTTGCGTTTTTACGCTCGTTTGTTTGACTGTCACGTTCTGGGAAGACCTCCTTGTCATAAAAGCGGTTCGCCGGTCAAAATCTTAACTCGCGGCGTTTTTTATACTTTGGGCTTTTTCAACGCTTTAGGAACCAAGATCCAATCATTGTGGAATGACGGTCAAATTTATACCCAGCAAGATAAGCTTGAGGTTGTGGAAACAAATTCTAAGAAACCTGTGGGAAGTTTCTAAAAGGATTGATTATTTAACCGATGCTTGACGCACTCGAACACAGAGGAATAAAAAGCCCTTCTTTTTTAAGGAGGGAACTAGAGAGAAATAAAAAGCCCCCCTTTTTTAAGGGGGGTTGGGGGGATCTAAATTCGTGGAACCATTGTTTTACAGTTCCGACGACGTAAGTTTTAATAAAGATTATTTGGATAATTTTATTTTTCCTATTTCCCTACTCCTTCTTAATTAAAAACTATTCTCTAAAATTATGAAAATATTAGTAGCCAGCCATACATATATAGTAGATTTGAATTGCGAAAAATTACGCGCTTTATCTCGATTACAACCTGATATCGAAGTAACGGTAGTTGTCCCGAAACGATGGCGACCTGGGGGAGTTCAAAACAAAATTATCGAAACTCAATATCGGGATGAAGGTAATTTTCGGATAATCCCCGTTTCTAATTTGAGTCAAAATCATCAAGGTTTACTTACCTTCGGTGCCGATTTGGTACCTTTATTACAAGAATTTCGTCCTAATATAATTCATGTAGAGCAAGGTTCGAGAGGTTTAGCTTATGCAGAAATGATTACTTTAAATGGATTATTAGGACTTAAAGCAAAAAATGTTTTCTTTACCTGGTGGAATTTACCATATAATTTAAAATTCCCAATTTCGGTATTAGAAAATTATAATCTTGATAACAGTCATGGAATTATTTCTGGGAATCAAGATGGAGCGGAAATATTGCGCGATCGCGGTTATCAAGGTCCAATTAAAGTAATGCCGCAATTGGGTGTAGATGAAACCTTATTTACACCGAAGCCGCAACCAGAGTTAGCAAGTAAAGTTGGTATCGAACCGGGTGAGTTTGTCATTGGTTTCGTCGGGCGTTTTGTACCTGAAAAAGGTATTATGACGCTGTTAGATGCGTTAGTAAAAATTAAAGATAAAGCTTGGAAATTCTTGCTTCTGGGAAGGGGAGAATTAAAAGACGAAATCTTACAAAAAGCCGCAGAAAACGGTATTCAAGACAAAATTAAATTAGTTGAAAGCGTTCCTCATAACGAAGTTGCAGACTATATAAATCTGATGAGTACTTTAATATTGCCATCAGAAACAACTTATAAATTTAAAACTTTAACTTCCGTGGGTTGGAAAGAACAATTCGGTCACGTAATCATTGAAGCGATGGCTTGTAAAGTACCCGTAATTGGTTCCGATTCCGGCGAAATTCCCTATGTAATTGGCGATGCGGGATTGATATTTCCAGAAGGTAACGCTGAAGAATTAGCCAATCGCTTAGAACAATTAATAGACAACCCCGAACTAACAGAAAATATTGCTCAAATGGGTTATGCCAAAGCAATGGCACAATATACAAATATTGCTTTAGCAAAACAGCAATTAGAATTTTATCAAGAATTGGTTAGTAGATAGTAGATAGTAGATAGTAGATAGTTGTTAGTTGTGCAGCTATTTTACTCGCTGGAAAAGTAATAACTGGAGCATTTGAGTAATTGAATAAAAACAGGCAGCAAGATGCGGACACTACATATTTTTGGAAATTTAGAAATGCTCTTAAAATAACTAAGAATTATAGCAGCTTTAAAACGGTGCGTTACGCTCCGCGATAACACACCCTACAACTACAAATAACAACTAACCACTAACCACTAACAACTAATAACTAACAACTATGAAAATATTACAAATAGTTCCTTCAATTTCTCTTATTTACGGTGGCCCCAGCCAAATGGTATTGGGACTTGCACCTGCTTTAGCACGACAAGGTGTGAAAATTACCGTTCTCACGACTGATAGTAATGGCGATACGGGACAAAAACCTTTGGATGTGCCGCTAAATTCTCCCATCGAACAAGATGGTTATGAAATCATTTATTTTAAATGTTCGCCGTTTCGTCGCTATAAGTTTTCTATTGATTTATTGAAGTGGTTAAATAATCATGCCCAGGAATACGATTTAGCTCATATTCATGCTTTATTTTCTCCTGTTAGTAGTACCGCTGCTGCTGTTTGTCGCGCTAAAAAATTACCTTATATTTTACGTCCTTTAGGAACACTAGACCCAGCAGATTTAAGTAAGAAAAAACAATTAAAACAACTTTATGCAAAAGTTTTAGAACGTCCTAATATTGCAAAAGCTGCTGCAATTCACTTTACCAGCGAACAAGAAGCGAAAGTTTCTCATAGATTTGGAGTGACTACCAGAGATTTGGTGATTCCCCTTGGTGTAAAGCAAATGCAAGAATGTAGAGACGTTAAATTTAACGTCTCCAGCAAATTTAATATTCCCGACAACGTACCAAAAGTATTATTTATGTCGCGAATTGACCCCAAAAAAGGATTAGATTTATTAATTCCGGCTTTAGAAAAACTTTTGAGTGAAGGGTTAGATTTTCATTTTGTGTTAGCTGGAACCAATCCTCAAGATCCTAGTTACGAACAAAAAATTAAGTCGCAAATTCAAGCTTCACCTTTGAATAAACATACTACTATTACTGGTTTTGTTACGGGGGAATTAAAATCAGCTTTATTAGAAACAGCCGATTTATTCGTTTTACCTTCCTACTATGAAAACTTTGGTATTGCTGTAGCCGAAGCGATGGTAGCAGGAATCCCCGTAGTAATTTCAGACCAAGTGCATATTTGTCAAGATATTAGCGGTAGCGAATCGGGATGGGTAGGTACAACCAATACCTTGGAAATTGCAGATTTAATTCGAGAAGCCTTGAAATGTCCAGAAGAAAGACAGCGCAGGGGTTCGCTGGCGAGGAAATATGCATTGCTCAACTATAGTTGGGATGCGATCGCGCAAAAAATAGTTGAAGCATATCAAGATATTATTCAGGTTAAAGGTTAAAGGTTAGAGGTAAGGAGTTATGAGTTAGGAGTTAGGAATTATTTTCTCTCCCCATCTCCCTATTTCCCGTTCCCTATTCCCTATAATACTTTCATTAGGATAGTAATATGTTTAAATTAATTATCGGAAAGTTTAATAAAATACTTGTATATCAAAAAGTAAACTGAATATATTAACGCGGTTTTAATAAAGGGAATTAGTTATGAGGAATAAATATAAGGCACAGCAGGTAAAGTCGAATTGGCGACGCTGGCTTTTAGAAGCTTTATTCCCGGATAAAAAGTTTGATGGACAGTTTCAGAATCCCGGTACAGAAAGGATTTTTGATTTTGATGATGTAATGGCGGCTGAAAATCCAATTGTCGTTATTACTCAGGATATAGCATATTATCCAGAAGGGGACGATCGCGAACTTTTTGCAATATTTATTCCTGGGCTAGGACAACCTGAAGCAATATCTTCTAAAAGGAGTCGTAGATACGCAAAGACTTTGAATACTGGCGTTGCTAATCTGAATAATTCTTCTTTTATCAAAAAGAATCCTCTTTTTAGCTTTATTAATCAATACTTAGATTGGATTGATGCGGCGATACACCGTTTCGGTTTAACTAGCAGCCCAGCGATTAGAAATACCGCTACTTTAATAGTTTATGCAATAGAAAATGATAAACTTATCAATTTTTCTGGGGATAGTCACGGAACAATTTTATTAGCTCGCGCTATCATTCTTGCTAAAAGAAAGTTTATTCGTAAACAGACACCTTTCTGGAATTCTAAAGCGCGAAAAATTCAGGAAGTAAAGTGGGAAAATCGTACAGATCGGCTTATTAATGTGTTTGCTTTTGGCAACAGCTATCAAAGATGGGTGAAAGGACCAAAATATATTATGGTATCAATTAAGGGCGATATAGTACCCGAAAAATTTGGAATCACTCGTGAAAGAGCGAATAAACAAGGACGAGACGATATCAAATTTATCATCTTTGAGCAAGTTTTTTCTCAAGGTAGTTTTGAAGGTCATAATATGATGTTTACAACCGAACTTTTAAGACAAACTTTTATTAAAAATAATATCGTAATTGGAAATTTCGCTGGCTTATATTCACAATTAGAAGCCAGTACTTTAAAACTTGCTACAGCAGAGGAAGTATCTTGGCCAGATGATATGAAAGATTATGTATGGAATGAAGAAAGTCTTGAGGAGTTAGGAATTAGGAGTTAGGAGTTAGGAGTTAAAAATTAGGAGTTAGAAGTTAAGAGTTAGGAGTTAAATATCTTATCAACCTTTGATATGCAGACCTTTAACCTTTAACCTTTATTATTTATCATAAATAAAAACACAGTCTGCGGATATTTCTACAAAATTACCTGTTTTAGCATCGCGGAAAAAGTATCCGTCTGAATCTTCTTCGGAAATTGGTTTGATATCGGTTCTTGATTCGTAAATTAATTGTCCGCCAGAATAACATTTAACGCTAGCACCTTTATTTGCAACGTTTGCTGAAAATCTTTCCCATCCCGATTGCCAAGATGAACAACCGATGATGGTAAATAATACGAGAATGCATAAGCTGAAAATTAGATTGCGTATTTTAAACATTTGGTTTGTTAGTATTTTTAGGTTTATTGGGTACTGGATTAATATACAATCGCCGATAATGGAGGCAGATGTTTTATTAGTTTATCTTCCCATACCCTATTACCCATTATCCATTACCCATTTTATCAATTCACCCTTTCCCACAATCTTTGAATTTCACCAAAAATCTTTGTATCTGGTGGTGATGATTTTTTGACGGAAAGATTAACTTCCGCACCGGGAATATTTTGATTCCAAGGGCTATTCGGAACTGTTTTTAAGTCTACAGAATTATTCGCGGGACGAAAACCATACTGTACAAATACTGCTTGCTGTTGCTTTTGGGTAAGGAAATCGAGGAATTTTTGGGCAGCTTTTGCGGTTGCTCCGTCAACATTTCTTCTGGCGATCGCAGCAGTAGAAATAGTTTCAATAGTGGGATTAAGATAATAAATTTGGTAGGGTTTACCTTGAGTTTTACGAGCTTGCTCCCAGCGATGTAATGCGATGCTTTCGTAAACTGTTGCGACATCGGCATCGTTAGCACCTTTGGCAATGAATTCTTCTAATAAGATATCGGTAGAACGTGGTGGTTGATAAACTGAACGTTTTACTAAACCAAACAGCGATTCGACAGCAGTATTATTGAATGTTGCGCTATTAAGATTATCGCCAGTTTTTGATTGCGCCCATAAACTCATGGTTAATTGTCCGCTGTTTGAACGAGTCGGATTAGTAGTAACAAAATCAAAGCTTCCCCAATCACTTGCACCACCAATTCCACTCCAGTTACCTGCCTGCATCGCTTTTTCTACTCTATCCCAGCTAAAACGTCCGTCGGGGAAAAGCACTTTACCTCTTTCTTGCCAAGCGATTCCAACTAATATTGTTTTAGCAATTGGTTGGGGTCGATCGTAAAAAGGTTCGTCGGAATTAGTTGCTTTGTAACGATTGCTTAATTCTGTTAATTTCTCTCCGTTAGCGGGAATTAAAATGGTTGGTGTAAAGTCGTTTTGATTGTCGATAAATTTATTTACTATTTCTTGAGAACCTTGGAATTTTAACTCTAATTTGATGTTAGGATTTTCTTGTTCAAATTGAGTTTCTAACTGTTTGAGGGGTTCTTGTAATTCCGAACCGCTGACAATTACTACGGTTTGTTGTAAACCGGGAATGGGAGCATAAGCTAAACCTAATGAGGCTAGGATTATGCTTATGGAAGTAAGAGTGCGGTTTTGTTGGGATTTACGTTTTGTGTTGTTCATAGGAATATTTGTTAATCTTAAATGATAAATTTGTTTGTAGTAAGGACTTTAGTCCTTGTATATGAAGAAAGAGGACTGAAGTCCTTACTACGAACCTTATTTCTAAAATTCAAGCTGCAAATCTGACATTAATTTTGAAATACTTTCTGGATCGCCTTTGGAATAATAACCGCCGTTTAATTCAGCAATTGTCTTGAGTGCTTCTGGATTAAATTGTCGTTCGTTTCCGTAACCAATTGTAAAAAATGCAATCCTTCGATCGCTATTAAATCCGCTTTTTTGCAGTTCTTGTTTTAACTTGTCTAAAGATGTTTCGGAAGTTGTATCGTCTCCATCTGTTAATATTAAAACGGCGTTTATCGCATCTTTACGAAGATTTTCTGACAACCAGTTACGAGCCGCGATCGCAGCATCATAAAGACGAGTTCCACCACCTGCTTCTAAACTGTTGATAAACTGCATTCCCTTATCTTTTCCTTCGGGGGTTCCGTTTACTGATACCGGGGGACGAATATCATCATCAAAATCAATCAAAGCAATTTGCTCTTTTGGTCCCAAACTATTGATATATGTCTGCAAAGTTCTCTGTACTGCTGGTAGCTTTTCTCCCTCCATCGACCCCGAAGAATCAACTACTACAACTACCAAAGATGGCTTCTTAGCTACTTCCTGCCAGGATTTGAGCATCGCTTCCACAACTTCCGGCTGGGGAGGTCGTAACGAATCATACTTAGCTTGGGGATTTACACCAAATTCCGGTGAAAACTTTGCTCCTAAAGGGATTCCCGGAATTCCCGGACGTAAACCCAAATCGGTGGCGATTTTTTGCACTTGTGGCGATCGCAAATAATCGATGAATTTCTCTGCTGCTGCTTTTTCTTCTGTGCTTACCCAAGGTGCATTCGGTAATATTGCCCGCATATTTGAGGTAAATGTAGCTTTAGGATACACTGCTTGATAGCGTTCTTGCCCCGGCTGTAAGTCAGAGTTGGCATCAATTACGCTTGATTCGTACACCGAACCGACTGTTGCCCAAAATTGACCATTTTTCACCATCGACTTCGCCAAGGAACTTGTAGAAGTACCGTAACGAGTTATCTTGCTTTGAATCTGCTGCACCTGCGGCTCAAACTTCTGTACGTCAGCGACTGTCATGGTTTCCGGGCGCTTACCCGATACGCTAGCGAACTGCGTGACTAAAGTTTGCAATCCGGAATTAGAGCGAGTTGGAGCGGTATGGACGTAATTTACATTTAACGAAGGTGCATTTGGGTCAATATCGCGATGATTTTTGGCGCTAACCAAAGCCTTATAAGGATTATCAACTTTTTCCAGTCCAGACGCAATATCCGCTTGCGCCATCAAAACCATTGGTGAATTCGCAAGCAATGGAGATTCGGTAATTTCCGGAATGTAATTTTGTCCCGGAAACAATTGATTCATTTGATAAATTAAACGACTTTGATAAATCTCACCATCCACAGAAACAATAGTCGGGAATTCTGGCGATGATTCTTGTAAAGTACCATTCTTAAATTGAGTTGCCAGAGTTACCAACTTACTCACAACATCACCACTTCCAGAAGCTTCGCATTCTACCTGAAAAGCCTTACCATCATCCAATTGCGGTTTTGTAGCGTTGAAATCTTGTGCTGCTCGATCGCAAAATTTATCTAAAGCGCTACCTACTAAAAACTTGATTTTTAAACCGTTAAAATTATCCGAATTATTTGTAGAATTACTTCCTCCACCGTCGCAAGCAGTCAACAACAAAATGCTGAAGGCTGTTGCAACATAAGCAACCAAGCGACGACATTTAATAACCATGAATTTCTCCCAGTAAAGAATGTGTATTTGGGACTTTGGATTAGAGATTAGTAGCAAGCATCTATATATATATCGGAGGAATGCGATTAATTTACGAGAAGCGAGAGGGGAAGATGGGGAGACAAGAAGGTGATGGGAATTCCCAACTCTCAACAACTAACCACTAACCACTAACAGGTTACATTTACGTTTTGTTTCGATCTGCTAAAAGCGAATCAGGGAACCCGGTAATATGTGATAACTGCTTTTTTTAATAGGCAAAACTTTCGGACTATCAGGTAATTTTCATATGGCTCTACGTCTCGGTGATACAGTACCAAACTTTACACAAGCTTCCAGCGAAGGGGAAATTGATTTTTACAAATGGGCTGGGGATAGTTGGGTAGTGCTGTTTTCCCACCCGGCTGACTATACACCCGTTTGCACTACTGAATTGGGTACCGTTGCAAAGTTAAAGCCGGAATTTGATAAGCGCAATGTTAAGACGATCGCTCTTAGCGTTGATGATGCTGAATCTCACAAAGGTTGGATTGGAGATATTGAGGAAACTCAAAGCACAAAACTCAATTATCCGATTTTGGCTGACGATGATAAAAAGGTTTCTGACCTTTATGATATGATTCACCCGAATGCTAACGCTAAGGTAACAGTGCGGACGGTGTTTATCATCGATCCAGATAAGAAATTACGTTTAAGTTTAACTTATCCTCCCAGCACCGGACGTAATTTTGATGAAATTTTACGGGTAATTGATTCGTTACAGTTGACTGATAATTACAGCGTTGCGACTCCTGCTGACTGGAAAGATGGCGATGATTGCGTTATTGTTCCTACTCTTAAAGATCCAGATGTTCTTAAGGAGAAGTTTCCTAAAGGATACGAGGAAGTTAAACCTTATCTACGGATGACTCCTCAGCCTAATAAATAGTTTTGTTGTTGAATTATATTTTCAACAATGTATTAAATGTAGAGACGTAGCAGTGCTACGTCTCTGTTATTTGGGTTATCCCACGAATTAATTTGATTTTCTTTTACCGAATTGTCATATAAGTGAAAACTTGATACAACCCTAAATACGGGGAGACGTAGCAGTGCGGAGCTCTCTACAACTATTTGGGTTACTAAACGAATTAATTTGATTTTATTTAACCGTTATATGAACGGAAATATCCCGATACAACCTTAAATACGGGGAGACGTAGCAGTGCGGAGATATCTACAAATATGTGGGTTATTTAACAAATTATTTTTAAATAAATTTATTTATGGGAATCCCCTATTCCCCTCGATCAAAATTCTGGTTCAAAATAGGAAATATAAGTCCAGGTAAATAAATATGATGCTTTCATCTCCTTTACTTTTGCAATTTCCTTCATCAATGACAGACGAACAATTTTTTGA
Organism: uncultured cyanobacterium; assembly: GCA_963740315.1. Lineage (GTDB taxonomy): Bacteria > Cyanobacteriota > Cyanobacteriia > Cyanobacteriales > Nostocaceae > Rivularia. The sequence continues at coordinate 53,068 of CAVUDP010000001.1, read as the reverse complement.
ATTCTGTCAGATGAATCGCGATTTACGCATTGAAAGAAATAAATATGGAGAAATATCTATTATGCCACCTACGGGTTCGGAACATGGAAACCGTAATTTTAATATAGCTGGACAACTTGGAAACTGGTCGGAAAAAGATGGTACGGGTATTTGCTTTGATTCGAGTACGGGATTTAAACTTTCTACTGGTGCCGATCGCTCTCCCGATGTTTCTTGGATAAAATTATCGCGCTGGAATAGTTTATTACAGGAAGAACAACAAAAATTTGCTCCTATTTGTCCCGATTTTGTAATTGAATTAAGGTCAAGAAGCGACAATCTTAAACCGTTGCAGGAAAAAATGCAAGAATATATGCAGGAGCCTGGATTTCAGTTAGGCTGGTTAATTGACCGCAAAAATCGCATAGTTTACGTTTATCGTCCGCAGTCGGTGGAATGTTTGGAAAATCCCGATTCTGTTAGCGGTGAAGATGTATTACCGGGTTTTGTTTTGAATATGAGTAAGCTTTGGTAAATCAGTGAGCAGTGAGCAGTTACCAGTTACCAGTTACCAGTTACCAGTTAGGAGTTGATTTTCTCCCCCCTCTTCCCCCTCTCCCCCCTCTCCCCCTCTTCCCCCTCTTCCCCCTCTTCCCCCTCTTCCCCCTCTCCCCCTAACCCAGCATTTTTTTTGAAACAGACTACTAGGTGCAGATATTCCAGAATCGGAATGGAAAATTTAAGTCTACATATAAATCAAAACCAATAATTATCGATAAAAAACTTAATATTTGTACCGTAATAAGCCAAAATTCTTATAGTGAAGAAGAAAATTGGTAAATTGAACATGGATATCAAAAACGGCTTTGTCGGTACCGTCGGAAATACACCGTTAATTAGACTAAAAAGCTTCAGTGAAGAAACGGGATGCGAAATCTTAGGTAAAGCGGAATTTCTCAATCCCGGTGGTTCCGTTAAGGATAGAGCGGCACTATATATTATTGAAGATGCGGAAGCAAAAGGTTTACTCAAACCCGGTGGTACCGTTGTCGAAGGAACTGCGGGTAATACGGGTATTGGTTTAGCACATATCTGCAATGCCAAAGGTTACAAATGTTTAATTATTATTCCCGAAACCCAATCGCAGGAAAAAATGGACGCACTCAGGGCATTGGGTGCGGAAGTTCGTCCGGTTCCGGCAGTACCTTACAAAGACCCCAACAATTATGTAAAATTATCTGGTCGAGTCGCGTCCGAAATGGAAAACGCGATTTGGGCAAATCAATTTGATAACTTGGCAAACCGTCAAGCCCATTACGAAACCACCGGACCCGAAATTTGGACGCAAACCGATGGTAAAGTTGATGGTTGGGTAGCTGCAACCGGCACGGGTGGTACTTTCGCAGGTGCATCAATGTTTCTTAAAGAAAAAAATCCCGATATCAAATGCGTTGTCGCAGATCCATTAGGTAGCGGGCTTTACAGCTATATTAAAACCGGCGAAATTAATACAGAAGGTAGTTCCATTACCGAAGGCATTGGAAACAGCCGCATTACTGCCAATATGGAAAACGTACCCATTGATGATGCCATCCAAGTTGATGACAAAGAAGCTTTGCGGGTAGTTTATCAATTGCTACGGAAAGAAGGCTTATTAATGGGTGGTTCGACAGGAATCAATGTTGGAGCAGCGATCGCACTGGCTAAACAAATGGGACCCGGACATACTATTGTGACAATATTATGCGATAGCGGTTCTCGTTATCAATCCCGTATATTTAACCCCGAATGGTTAAAATCAAAAGGATTAGAAATAAGTTAAGAGTTAGAAGTTAGAAGTTGAGAGTTAGGAATTAAAAATGTAACAATTTAGATATACAAATTATTGATAACAAATACCAATTACCTATTACCTATTATCAACTAACATGAAATCTGTTCAAGTTTGCCAAAATCGTACTTGTAAAAAACAAGGTGCTGTTAAAGTATTAGCAGCTTTTGAAGCGAATCCTGTTCCTGAAGTAACGGTAATAAGTAGCAGTTGTCTGGGACAATGTGGTAATGGTCCGATGGTACTAATCTTGCCAGAAAAGGTTTGGTATAGTAACGTTCGTCCATCATTCGTCAAAATGGTGGTAGAACAACATTTGTTAGGTGGTAACAAAGTCAAACAAATGCTTTACCATAAATTTCATTCCCAGGTTAAAAGTTAATTTTTGGCTTATAAAAGTCCGCATATAGATGATGAATATTCAGCAACTGCGCGAATCTTTGAAAATAAAATGGGTGAAATACTACCATCAAAATCGTTCCTGGTTGGCAAAAATGCGAATTTGGGGAACTTATGATGGTTATCGTCGCCCTTCAAGCGGTTTTATTTTAGCAACTTTATCTGTTTTAGAACCGAAACTAGATGAGATTTTTCCCTTTATTCTTGAATTAAATAACAATCCCGATGAGATTATTGCTGCATTAGGTCTTAATTTTAATCCCGACAAGCAATTACACTTAATTAAAGATTTAGACGAGCCTGCAAATCAAGTCGATCGCAATGTTAAAAGGGATAAAGCGACTTCCGATACATTTAATAGAGATAAAATAGACGGTAATAACGAACCCGCACCATCAGTTTCAACTATTACTAAACTAGATTTTCCTCTTGCACAAAGAATAACGTCAGCATCAGAATCAATAGAAAGAGAATTTAAAACTTTTTCGGAATTAATTAAAGAAAACTCACCTCAATTAATTTCAGAAGAAACCGCGATCGCGCAATTAGAAAGCGAACAACAAATCTTATCTTTACTTACTATGTGCGATGAACCAAAAGAAGGAAAAATTGTCAAATCGCCAGAAGAAACCGAAAAAGTAACAACATCAAAAAAGAAATCAAATCTTGCTTCTTGGATCGATGAATTTTGTCAAGGTACTGGTTGGGATAAGGAGGAAGCTATTTTTATTACCTTTTAGTTGAGGAATGGGGGAGAGGGGGGAGATGGGCAGAGGAGGCAGAGGAGGCAGAGGATATTAAAAAATTTGAAATTGCTCCCTCCGCTTTCTTCATCTGCTAACTGGTAACTGGTAACTGTTCACTGTTCACTGTTTGGGTATTCATGAGAAACAAATGGGATTGATACGACTTCTCCAATGCTTTCTCCTACTTTCACTTTTAAACCAACTCCACCGGCTTTTGTGCGAATGTAGCCTAATCCAAAATAGCGATCGCCTTCTTGGGTACAGCTAGTAAGTTTTCCTACTTTTTCATCTCCTGCTGTAATTACCGTTCCCGGTTCAACTGCTGCGTTTAAATGTATTCCCCAAAGGTTCTGTTTTACACCTCTGTAAGTATTTAATCTGGCGATGGTTTCTTGTCCTATGTAACAGCCTTTTTCAAAAGAAACTGTTTGCCATAAGCCAACTTCTAAAGGATTGTAATCATCGGTTAGTTCGCTTTCTGGTTGCGGTCTTCCTTGTAATATTCGTAACATCTCCCAATCATTATCTTTGATTTCTACCGCGCCAGCTTCAACGATTTTTTGCCAAATTGCTTGTTTATTATTTGCATTCAAAATTAAGGTATATCCCGGTGAAGCTAAACCGCTACCGACGGCGATAATATTTTTTGTATCTCCGTTGAAATTGGGGATAGGAATATGGCTACCTAATGGTTTACCAATAATTTCGGAAGCGCCCATTTTTTCGACAATTGCGTCGCTTTGAGAACCTATGATGCTAAAGGTTGCGGTTTGCTCAGTGATATCGGTTAACTGTACCTTATCAGCAAAGAAAATATATTTATCCAACCACTGCATCAGATACTCGCGACGATTGGGAGAAACCAGCAACAACACTGCATCTTCAGTCACGTAGGCACTTGCTAGATCGATAGTGCGAGCCGTAGAAGTGACGAAAACTGTATCGCATCCTTGCCCCGGCTTAAGTTTTTCAAAATCATTTGTACTTTGATTGTGCAAAAAACGCAAACGATCGCCATCTGAAACTTCGATCCGTCCCCAGTGGCTGCGATCGTAGACTGCGGCTTTTGTTTGTAATACTTCAATAGCTGATGCGGACATAATAATTTTGGATTTTAACAACGGATGCGTTTTGTTTGTTTTGGATTTCTTTTAGAATAATTGATTTTCAAGGCTAAGAAATCTTTATCTGTATAAAATAAAAAGCCCCCCTTTCTTAAGGGGGGTTGGGGGGATCTGATTTTTCGCTTTTACGCTGATAAAAGCAGTAAATACTATTAGATATTAGTTCTCTTGTCCTTAATTTCTACTTCTGCAACTTCCGTACCATGTAACTTATTATCTACTGAAGGAGAGTTGTTATCTTTAGCTGCATTCTTAACCGACTTTGCAGCATCATTTGCAGAAGACTTGACATCTTCACCTGCTTTTTTCGCAGAATCAACAGCGTCTTTCGCAGAAGATTTAACATCTTCACCTGCTCTCTTAGCAGAATCAGCAGCATCTTTTGCAGAAGACTTTAGCTCTTCACCTGCTTTGTTGGCAGAAGACTTTAAATCCTGTCCCGCTTTCTTCGCAGAGTCAGCAGCATCTTTTGCAGTGGATTTAGCATCATCAACTGCACCCTTAACAGAGTTTGCAGCGTCTTTTACAGCTGGCTTAACATCTTCTTTGACTTCATTTACCGCGCCCTTAACGGAGCTTGCAGCATCTTTTACAGCTGGCTTAACTTCCTCAACGGCATCTTTAACCGAGTTCGATACGCTTCTCATCGCAGGTTTTGCTTCTTCTGCTGCACCTTTCAAGGAGTTTGCAGCGCTCTTGATAGCAGGCTTGGTTTCTTCAATCGTGCTTTGTACCGAGTTAGAAATATTCTTAACGGCAGGTTTCGCTTCTTCCGATACAGCTTTAACTGTATCAACTACAGCAGGCTTAGACTCTTGAACGGTATCCTTCACAGCTTTAGCGGTATCAACTACAGAAGGCTTAGCTTGCTCAACTGTATCCTTAACTTCATCTACCACACCTTTGACAGAAGGCTTAGCTTGCTCAACTGTATCCTTAACTTCATCTACCACACCTTTGATAGAAGGCTTGACTTCCTCGGCTGTATCTTCTACCACATTACCTACAGTATTGATAGTATTACTTGCACTATCAGCAACTGTCTGAGCGGCACCAACAACACCATCTACAGTTTTATCAACAGCTTCAGATGTACCTTTACCAGCCATAGCACCGGCTGCTGCACCCGCTACCGCACCAAGAATTCCTTTTCTAGCACCTAAGATACCACCAATCGCAGCTCCAGCAACTGCTGCACCAATACCAGAACCACCGGAACTAGATTCTTGTTGTTCTTGTTCTTCTTGACTTAAATCCTTATTTTCGTCTTGATTGTCTAAAGGTTGCTTATTCTCATTCATAATATTTTCCTCAGTATTTAATATTTAAACTGCCCAATCAATATTAATATAAAATTTGCAGTTCCTCGGACTATATCAATTTAACAATTGCAATTTAGGATTCCCAGCTGCTTTAGGGAGACATTACTAGATCGTTTTTCAGTCGGAGGTTGGAGATTTAACGCCAGTTACTAACTCTAAAGAAATACTTGAGATATGTTTTTTATCTAATTAAATGTTCTGGTGAAGAGGTTATACATAACTTACATTAAGTCTAAAGAAACCCGTTTTCTTTCTAATTTCAGAGATATTCACGCTTTCACGACAAGAAACCGGGTTTCTAAAACTGGGGCAAGATTTGAGATATAAATCAAATGAATGTAAGTCATATTTTGCACCGAAAGCGATAATTTGGAAATATGCGCGATCGCTAAACCAAAAAATCAACTTTCGACTTTTATAAAACCTGGTTTGTTTGCGTTTGTTGATATAAATTTTTTCAAAAAAGCGGATTTGTGAATCTTAAAAGTTATGCATTTCATAAAAAAAAACTATTTATAAGTAGATATTTATAAAATACAAAATTACAAGAGATTCTATAATTTTCAGCGATCGGCTGAGATAATTTTCAATAAATATCGTTTTTTCTCGTTCCCAGTCTCCGGCTGGGAATGCCGATGGAGGAGGCTCTGCCTCCGATACATAAAGAAGGCTCTGCCTTCAGAAATACATTCCCAGCCGGAGACTGGGAACAAAGCTGTAAAAAACTGGCAAATTGTATAGGTGTTTATAGTGCAATGCCCTTCGGCCCTATTCGGGTAAACTAGCAAACATCTCCTCAACAACAAGCTTTGCCTTAATATCTAACAAATTCCATTCCACATTACCAGTTTCATCTAGTAAACTAGTATCTATATCAACTGTATCATCACTGAGAGTGTATTCAACAAAACATACCCGGTAGCATAGCTCCCATAAATCCACATTTACTTGCTGCTCTTGACGCTGCAAGCACAGATGATATCCTGGATGGGGCGTTGGCAGTTTGGCTAATGTTTCTCGGATCTGCTCGGCTTGTTCGGGTGTTGCAGTTTCAAGTCCTTGCACCAGTCGAGTAACTATCGCTTTAGTTTCATCGCTTGTGGCAGCAGACCAAATCAGTACGTCATGATAAGTTCCTTTCCAGGAAGAATTGTCAAGTAGCTTACGAACGTTATCGACAACGCGAATAAATGTTGGTTGCATCAGTAATTCTGCCTGCTGCCATGCTACTGAGTTTGTTATTTTAGGTGGCATTGTTATAAAAAAATGTTGAAATCAATATAAACAATGTGTAGACGTTAATATACTGCGATTTCTACTCAAATGTTTTTTCAAGTAAAGCGGATATAGTCACAGTATATATGGAGATATTTAGTACGTCCCGCATTCGTTGGGTGTTAACACTGGGGAGTGAAATATGATAGGAAAACTACTAGACTATCGTTATCAAGTTATCAAAGTCCTCGCAACGGGTGGGTTTGGTGAAAATTATATTGCTCGCGATACCAAAAGACCGGGCAATCCTATTTGTGTTGTCAAACATCTAAAACCTACTTCTACCGAGTCTAAAGTTTTTGAAACTGCGAAACGTTTATTCCAAAGTGAAGCCGAAACTTTGGAAAAATTGGGTAATCATGACCAAATACCCAGATTATTAGCTTATTTTGTTGAAAATCAAAATTTTTATTTAGTACAAGAATTTATAGAAGGACATCCTCTAACTGATGAATTAGTTCCTGGAGAACGTTGGAATGAAGCTCAAGTAACTCAAATGTTGCTTTCGATTCTTTCCATTCTCGCATTTGTTCACAGCGAAGGTGTAATTCACCGCGATATTAAACCTGATAATATCATTCGTCGTTACAGTGACGGTAAATTAGTTTTAGTTGATTTTGGTGCTGTCAAAAGATTACGAGCTTCTTATGGTTTGGGTTCGCTGCACAACATGGAAAACCCTTCTGCTACCGTAGCAATTGGGACTCCTGGCTATATGCCCACAGAACAAGGGCAAGGCAACCCCGCCATAATAGCGATCTTTATTCTCTGGGAATTATTGCAATTCAGGCGCTGACGGGAGTCGGACCAATGGATTTACCGGAAGACCCCCATACGGGAGAATTAATCTGGGAAGATTCAGCATCTATAAGCCCCGAATTGGCTGAGGTATTGAATAGAATGGTGCGCTATCACTTTAAAGAGCGCTACCAAAGTGCCAGCGAAGCCCTAGAGGCAATGCATTTATTTGCGGATGTTGAACCTCAACAATACCCCCAACTGCGACCTCAATCAAATCCGTCCCATTCTGCCCTAAATTCTCGCGTATTAACTATTGCTGTTGCGCCTTCTCATCCCCGTCAGGAGACACAAGCACAACCAGTAGGGCACCAGATTCCTCGTGCCTCCAAAGGTCCCGACTTTTTGCAAATATTAATTTTATTAGGTTTAGTTGGCGGTGCTGCTGCTGCGACTCCCGCTATAGTTAGTAATGTAAATAACTTTGCAAATGACTTTACTGGTGCTGCGACCCGAAACTGTGCGGCGATAGTTGCGGCTAATTCCAACGTGCGTTCTGAACCAAGTACTTTTACTGAAAAAAATATTGTAAAAACAGTAGCTAAAGATACTCGGCTTGAGGTGACTGGCAAGCGGACAAAACTTGGTTGGGTAGAGCTTAAAATCAATCGAGACGATTCTGGTTGGGCACACTCCGATGTAATTAAAAATCGAGAAGAATGGGTTACTTGTCTGCGAGATAAAAATATTGCTGTTAAAACCGTTGAAGACAGCGGATTGATTGCAACTCCGGTACAAGAGCCACCAGTTATAAAGAACGAAGAAAACATTAAGCCAACCCAAAACGCCAATCGAGACGATTCTGTAGAGGAAGCCAGAGAAAAATACGAATCTGGAGACTTAAAAGGTGCGATCGCCATTTTAGAAGCTCTTGCTCCCAATGACAAGCGCATCAAAGAAGGGCAAGAAATGATCGATCGATGGCAAAAAGATTGGACTAAAGCCGAAGGTTTCTTCAATGATGTAAATACGGCAATTTCTGAACGTAAATGGGATAAAGTCCAGGATTATCAAAAAAATCCGCAAAATTTACCAGATATTAGTTATTGGCGTAAAAAAGTTGAACCTTTATTCCAGGAAGCTGTTGAAAATACTAAAAAAAGTCTGCCTAAGTTGGATGGGGGAAAAGCAGAGTTAGTGGAGAAAGTCGAATCAGCACCTGCGGAAAATTAGATGAAGATTTTTTACCCCCTAAAAAAGGGGGCTTCATGTAAAACGCTTAAGCGATCGTTACATCTTTAGATAAGTAAACATCCTGAATGGTGTGGAATAATTTGACACCATCTTCAAAAGGACGTTGAAATGCTTTACGTCCGGAAATTAACCCAGTTCCACCAGCGCGTTTGTTGACGATCGCGGTACGTACAGCTTCGGCAAAATCATTTTTACCAGATGCACCACCGGAATTAATTAATCCCGCACGCCCGCAGTAACAATTTAATACTTGATAGCGAGTTAAATCGATGGGGTGGTCTGTGGTTAATTCGGTATAAACTTTTTCATTAGTTTTTCCGTAACTTTGACCGATCGCTTTGGCAACTGCACCGTATCCGTTGTTATTTTCGGGCAGTTTTTGTTTAATAATATCGGCTTCGATCGTCACCCCCAAATGATTTGCTTGAGATGATAAATCGGCGGAGAGATGATAATCTTTATCTTGCTTAAAAGCATTGTTACGCAAATAGCACCACAAGATAGTTACCATTCCCAATTCGTGAGCGCGTTTGAAAGCTTTACTAACTTCCTGAATTTGTCTTGTGGAGTTTTCCGAACCAAAGTAAATTGTTGCACCTACAGCAGCAGCACCTAAATTCCAAGCTTGTTCTACATCACCGAACATAATTTGGTCGTAGGCATTGGGAACGCTCAATAATTCGTTGTGATTTATTTTCACAATAAAAGGAATTTTATGAGCATATTTACGGGAAACGATCGCTAATACTCCCAAGGTTGAAGCGACGGCATTACAACCGGCTTCGATCGCCAATTTAACAATATTTTCGGGATCGAAATACATCGGGTTTGGTGCAAAGGAAGCCCCTGCTGAATGTTCGATACCTTGATCCACGGGTAAAATTGACAGATAACCCGTATTTGCTAATCTTCCCGTAGAGTACAGCGCTTGCAGATTACGCAACACTTGAGGATTGCGATCGCTCAGACTCCAAACTCTGTCTACAAAATCGGCAGACGGTAGGTGTAGCATATCCTGAGAAACTTTCGCTTTGTAGGTAAGCAAATCTTTGGCTTCGTTGCCCAACAGAGATTCGATAAAATCGGGTACGGATGCGATGCGAGTCATAATATTTTCCTTAGTAACTTCCATCTTCGATCGTAGCTATGCTAAGGCTAATGAATGTATATCGAAAGTTTAATAAAAACTATTTGTTTATTTGTGTTGTTGCTTCAATCCTTATTACCGTCACACAAATGCCTATCTTCAGGAGTAACTTCTGCACTGTTTTGCAAATAATCGCCGATTAAATTGCAAGCGTAGGTAAGTACGCGATCGCTATCTATAACTAGCGGTAAATTCCACAGCATCAAAGTATTGTCTTCGCTTCCAGAAACAAGGGTTTTGCCGTCGTTTGTAAATTCGACATCCCATACAGCACCACTATGCCCTTCCAAAGTCGCGATTATTCCGTTTGTATTCCACAATTTAACAGTGCTGTCACCACCAGCCGAAGCAATTATATAATTTGAAGGAGTAGAAAGAAACGCAACTCCTCTAACATCGGTATTGTGTCCTTGCAAAGTTTGAATTAACTTACCTTCCGGATTCCAAAGTTTAATAGTTTTATCTAAACTAGCAGAAGCAATTGTTTTACCATCTCGACTAAATGCAATTGCTGTAATAGTGTCGTTATGACCTTTTAAAACTTTTAATAATCTACCTTGCCTGTTCCATAATTTAATCGTTTTGTCTTTACCTGCCGAAGCGATTATATTACCGTCTGGGCTAAATACAACGGCTCGAATAATCCCTTGACCTGTATTTATAGTCTTTAATAAATTACCATCAATATTCCAAAATTTAACGGTACCGTCTTCACTTCCGGAAATTAAAGTATTACCGTCGGGACTAAAATTTACCGACCAAACAGGAGCAAGATGTCCCTTTAAAGTATGTAATTCTTTACCTGCAATAGTCCATAATTTGATCGTGGTATCGTTGCCTGCTGAAGCAATAATTTGATTGTTAGGACTAAAAGCAACGCCAAGAACACCTTGTTCGTAACCTTTTAAAGTTTGAATTAGTTTACCATTCCGACTCCAAAGTTTTACGCTACCATCATCGCTAGCAGAAGCTATCATTTTACCGTTGGAACTAACAGCAACTGGAATTACTGCATTTGTATGACCGTAAATAGTTTTAACTAAAGCATTATTTAAGTTCCAAAATCTGATAGTTTTATCTTCACTACTAGAAGCGATCGTATTACCGTCAGGACTCCAAGCTAATCCTCGGATTCTACCATTATGACCTTTCAAGGTTTTTAGTAAAACTCCGTCGGTATTCCATAATTTAATGGTTTTATCCCAACTTGCAGAAGCGATCGTTTTACCGTCGGGACTAAAAGCAACTTTCCATACTCCAACTAGATGGCTTTTTAAAGTATTAATTAATTTACCATCTTCAACTCGCCAAAGTTTGATAGTATTATCTGCACCTCCTGAAGCAATTGTTTTACCATCTGGGCTAAAATCTACCGTCCAAACAACTTTATCAGCTTTAAAAGTTCGTAGTAATTCACCTTTTATATTCCAAAGTTTCATAGTATTATCAAGACTACCAGAAGCAATGGTTCTACCGTCGGGACTAAAACTAATGTCTATAATCCAATTTTCATGAGCTTTGAAGCTACGCAATAATTCACCGTCGATAGACCAAATTTTGATGGTTTTATCTTGGCTAGCAGAAGCAATTGTTTTGCGATTGGGACTAAAAATAGCTTTTAGAACTACATCTTGATGACCTGTTAAAGTTTTTAATAAAGTACCCTTTCGATTCCAAATTTTGATTGTTGCATCTCTACTCGTAGAAGCAAGAAACCGTCCGTCGGGACTAAAATTAACGCTTTTTATCGCACCTTGATGACCTTTTAAAGTGGCAATTTCTTTACCATTACGATGCCAAAGTTGAACTGTATTGTCTCTATTAGCTGTAGCAATTATCTTACCATCAGGGCTAAAAGCAACATCCCAAACTTGAGTATCAATTCCAGTAATCCGATTTTGTTCAACAGCGGTAAAAATAGCTCTTCTTAAAACAGTTTTAACTTCTGTTTTCGTTTGAGAATCAACTATACCTAATTCTTTAATTTTCTTATTCGCTCTTAATGCTTGAACTAATGCATCCAAACGTTTTTCTAATGCAAATAATGCTTCGGAAGAAGTAGCCGTTGCTTTAATTTCATTCAGTTTTGATTGCCGATAAGCTATATATGTAGTACCAGCTAAAATACTAACAATTACTAAAGCACTGCTGACTACAAATAATAATGAATTTAAACGTTTTGCGCTTTTACTTTCAGCTTTTAAACGTGCTTCAACTTCCTTGAGTCTTTGCGCCTCTAAATGTTGCTGAGCTTCCTGATGATCGAACTCTTCCGAAGCAGTCAAAAATTGATAATCTAAATCGCTTAAACTTTTTCCTTGAGTCCATTTTTTAGCATCTTTTAAAGCTTGTCCCCGCATAAGTCGGGAAGAATCGGTTTGATTAGAAGCTATCCAAGCATCAAAAGCTTGAGAATAAGGACGTAATAAAGTTAATTGATTTGCTACCCAACTTAAATCAAATACTTCCGCATAAATACGATTTTTTACTTTGAGATAATTATTTTCTTTAATAACTAAACCAGATAAAAATAATTCTGTTTGTTCGTTACTAATATCTGCTTCTACCGCTACACCTTGTAAAACCTGCTGATATATACCGAGCAATCTTCCCGCTTTTTGCTGCTGAAGAATTCTATCTCTTATAGTTCTTAAATGTTCGGGTTCATCTTGGGATTGCCAATTATGAATAATTCGTGTTTTGACTAATCTATCAATTTCAACATTACTTTTATCATCTGCTTCCGTACAAATCCATTCTCCACTATTTACCATTTTACAGAGCTTCTGAGTTAGAAATGGTTGTCCGTTTGTCCAAGCTAATATTTGTTTAAAAATTGCTTGGGGATTACTTACTTTACCTTCTAACCCCTTAACTAGAGGTTGCGCCTCTTCTAAATTAAAACCCCGTAACTGTATCGGCTTACCAATATTAAATGGAGTCCGATTTTTATCAGCTATCAAATCGCTAGGGGTAGCAACTCCAAAAATAGCAAAAGTAAGACGGTGATATTCTGGATTTAACGTTCTTTGGTTATAGCAAAAGCGGATTAAAGCGAATAAATCATCTACAGGAAAATCTAAACTTAGAATACTATCAATTTCATCAATAAATATAATTATCTTATCTTGAGGAAATTGCACTAACAGCACATCCTCGATAAAATGGCTCAAGCGTTGAAGAACAGAAATATCTTCCTCTTCACGCCACCAAGATTTTAAGTTAAACTTTCCGTAGAGGTGAAATCCCCGCCATAATTCAGCAACAACCCCTTTGTACCATTGAGTATGAGTAACTTGTTCGCTACCAATACAACTCATGTCAAGAGTAGTACATTGATATCCTTCTTGTCTTAATATGTGACTGGTACGTACCATGATAGAAGACTTACCCATTTGTCGAGAGTTAAGCACGTAGCAAAACTCCCCGGCACTCAAAGCAAGATATAGTTCTTTATCAGCTTGACGTACTACATAACAAGCAGCATCATTTCCTAAACTACCGCCAATTTGATATTGATAATCGATTGTTTTTAAATCGTTAACATCATTTATAGAGGTCATTTATTTACAGAGCAAAATTATGTATTTATAATGCTCAAATTTTAAAGTATAAAATGAAATATTGCTATTAATATTCGACCGATATCAAAACTAACTATAGTTTTATTAATATTTGTAGAAAAAACTCGATAGTTAATAATTCCAAAAATAAGCAACTTATTTAAGAAAATAGCGAGTTATAAAATAACATTACCTTTGTTAGGATGCATCAAATTAAATAAATGATGCAAAAATATGAAATAATTTATTATGTTTTCTACCTTTGACCTTTAACCTTTAACCTATATCATGTCTTTTCGATTTACTGAAGCATTTGTGACGATCGCGACTAATAATTTTGAAGAATTAGTTGACTTTTATGTTCAATTTTTTAGTCAAAACCCCTCTAATTATATTCCCAATTCTTATGCTGAATTTAAAGTTTCAGGTTTGAAATTAGGCATTTTTAAACCCAAGGAATCTCACGTTTGTGAATTTAATGATTCTTTCAAAAGCCATATGAGTTTATGTTTGGAGGTAAATGACTTAGAAAGTGCAATGCATCACCTCGAATCATTAGGTCATCCACCTTTTGGCGAAATTACTAAAAGTTCGCACGGTAGAGAAATTTATGCTTACGATATTGATGGAAATCGAATTATTTTATATCAGTCGTATAAATGAGGTTAAAGGTTAAAGGTCTGGATGTTAAAGGTTAAAGGTTGATTTACTCGATTATTTAAAAAATTATAAATTATAAAGGTATATACTTTAATCTAATTACTATATCTAATTAAGTAACCTTCAATATGGCTATAACTGAAAACTATAAATTAAATCTCATCCAATGGTATCCCGGACATATCGCTAAAGCTGAAAGACAACTCAAAGAACAACTCAAGTTAGTTGATGTTGTCTTAGAAGTAAGAGATGCTCGGATTCCTGTATCAACTCACCATCCCCAAGTGTCGGAATGGATTGGAGATAAAGCACGGTTGTTGATACTCAATCGGTTAGATATGATTTCACCTCAAGCAAGGGAATTATGGACGGAATATTTTAGAATTCACAACCAAGTTCCCTATGCTACCAATGCAAAACAAGGAAAAGGAATAATTGCAGTTAGTAAAGCAGCGCAATCTGCGGGAAGTGCGGTTAATCAACGACGCAAAGAACGCGGAATGTTACCTCGTGCCATACGTGCTGTAGTTATCGGTTTTCCGAATGTGGGAAAATCAGCTTTGATAAATCGTTTATTGGGAAGGCGTATAGTACAAAGCGCGGCTCGCCCCGGTGTAACTCGTTCCCTGCGCTGGGTAAGGATTTCCAAGGAACTAGAATTATTAGATTCTCCGGGTATCATACCTCTCAAATTAGAAAATCAGGAAGCAGCTTTAAAATTAGCAATTTGCGACGATATTGGGGAAGCATCCTACGACAATCAAAAAGTAGCAGCCGCATTCGTCGATTTAGTCGGATATTTGCAAGAAACTGCTCCCAAAATATTACCAGAAAATCCTTTTTTGTCCCGCTACAAGCTCGAATCAACAGCATACACCGGAGAAGAATACCTGTACGCTTTAGCCGAACATAAATATCAAGGCGATGTAGAGCGTAGTGCCAGACATCTTTTAACCGATTATCGCAAAGGACTTTTAGGACAATTTCCTTTGGAATTACCGGAATCAGTGAACAGTGAACAATGAACAGTGAACAGTTAGGAGTTAGGAGTTAAGAGTTAGGAGTTAGGAGTTAGGAGT
The DNA here is from genome assembly GCA_963740315.1 of uncultured cyanobacterium. Classification (GTDB taxonomy): domain Bacteria; phylum Cyanobacteriota; class Cyanobacteriia; order Cyanobacteriales; family Nostocaceae; genus Rivularia. The sequence continues at coordinate 37,951 of CAVUDP010000001.1, read as the reverse complement.
TAAGAGTTAGGAGTTAAGAGTTAGTTTTACAAGTATTTGCGAATATAATTTGATACTACACAGGCAAAGTCCAGCAACTTAAACTAATAGATTTTAACCCGCGCAGGCGGGTTTTGTTTGTGTAGCAGTGGTTTCAACCGCCAGATAAAGTATTAATTTAAACCTTCCAAACTTCTTCTCACTGCTAACTGCTCACTGCTAACTGCTAACTGCTAACTGCTAACTGCTAACTGCTCACTGATAACTGCTCACTGCTCGCTGTTTCCCGTTCTTGCTTTCAAGATTAACATTGTCCCGGCTGTAAATAAGATGCCGAGTAATAGGTTTTTTGGACTGATATTTTTACCGCTTTCTTGTACTAAAGTTCCTTCTAATATTAAAGAAGGTAATAATATTCCTGCGGGAAGCATTAAACGGTAAAAGTTGATTTTTCTTCTTGCTAATGTTGTTAGCAGGGCTAAACACAGTCCGAATGGAATAAATGTTAGTCCGTAATAGAAAAATCTTTTTTCTTTGGGTATTAAGTCGAGTAAGTTTAAAGTGTGGATATTGGCAATATTATCTACGTAAATAATCAGCGAAGAATTGGAATAGGTAATAACTATGTGATGCGGTTTTTCATCATTAAATACACCGGGAACTTCTAGCTTTACATCAGCAGCATTTGCTCCGGTAAGAGGAGTTCTAACTCGAAATACTAAATCGCTTTCCTGTTGTCCCAAAGTGAAATTACGACGAAAAGAGTCATTAGAAAGCGAAATAATTCGCGCAGGTCCACCTTGTTCTGTTTTAGTAGTAGTAAGGGTAGTGCTAATTGTAAATTCAGAAGTCTTGCTTATACTTTCGCTCAAAGATGTGACGGGAGTTGCCGTTTGCAGCCAGCGATCGCGACTCAACAAAACTCCTTTTTCATTTTGAGTCGTTGATTCCCCATTCCATAATAAATCCGGCTGTTTTCCCGTTTTATCTTTATATGGAGCTTTTCCTGTAAATTGATAGGAAGCGACTAGGGAATCTCCTAGATTTTGCAAATTATTACTTTGAGAAAATACTTGTTTTATTTGGTTTTGTCTCAAGGCTTGATTAGTAATATTTAGTTCGGAAATATAGCCTTCCCAACCTCGATCGGCAGTTCTTTCGTTACCGATCATTAAGGGAAAACTGGGATTCCAACCACTTAAATTAGTTGTAGCTTGCCAAGGAATTGTAATTAAAAATGTCAGGATAATATAACCCGTGAAAAATAAGGTTATTTTACTAATTGAATTACTTGCATTACTGGTTTCAATTTTTTGTAATATTGCTTTAAAACTTTTAGAATTCCAGATATAAAAGCAAATTAATCCTAAAAAACCACCAAAGCTATTATTAATAATATCAGCGGGTGTTGGTGTCCTCGAAGGTACCATAATTTGCAGTAATTCGACTGTTGAGGATAAGGCAGCGCTGGCTAAAAATGCTGCTGCTATCTGCGAAATTAATTTTGCTTTTCTTTTCTGTAATAAACCCGTTAAACCGAACCCTAAAGGTAAGAATAGCAATACATTGTTTACTTGGTCTTGAAAAAAGCTATTGTTGTCAAAACTATTAACTAATCCCCGCTTTGAAATACTATTCGGTAACGAAAAATTAAACGGATAAAGAGTTGCGATTAGTACTGCTAAAATACTGAAAATAACTAAGATTAAGTATTTAGATATCGGGTTGCTTAATTGATTTTTTAATGTACTGTAATGCTGTTTCATAAACAATTTATTTTGGATAAATACGGTTGACTATATTTATTAGTAATTATGGCTGCGTTAACATTAATCAAAACGGATTTGTATATTGATTAAGTTTGATTCTAACGTTTATTATTATATTGTTTGTTCAAATATATTAATTGTGGTTCAAGTTGTGTAAAGAATTGATAAAGTGAAAGTAATTTCCTTTATACTATTTAATCGAACGGGCTAGAAGCTTCTACAACAGCTAAAGAAGTTCCGAAGCTAATTTGATAACGCCCGAATTTTACAGTTAATGGTTGCCCAGACAAGAGTTATAGTTGTCGGAGTGCCGTTTGCAGTGTCATAAATGGAATGTATTGGTTTTAACCCGAAATTAGAACCGCATTTTGAAACATTCAACGGTAATGCCCGGTTTTCTGCACCCGTTTAATTGCTTCGAGGATTAATCAAGCCCAACCATGACTGAGTTGAAACTGCGTCTCCAAAGGGAAAATACCCAAAAAACGGTGACGGTGGATCAAGATATTTTTATTGTTGGTAGGTTAGCTGAATGTAACCTAAGTTTACCCTTTGGGGGTGTTTCTCGCAGTCATGCGCGTTTTACTAAAGGGAATAATGGCGTGTGGCTGGTTGAAGATTTGGGTAGCAAAAACGGCACAATACTAAACGAACAACCCGTAACTTCGCCTACCGTCATTTCTCATGGGGATGTGATTTGGGTAGGAGAAATTTCGCTGGTGGTGCTTTTAAGCCTTCCTCCTCAACCATCTATAACTAAGCATGCAGATTTTTCTGAAGGTAAAACAATACTTCGTGATGTTGAACAATTACAAGAGCAATGGATAGATGCCGTTAGTAAAGATGGTGATATTATCGGCAAAGATAGAACGATCGCCCGTCTCAAGGATTTGGTAGATATAGCCAAAAATCTTTCGGGAGCTACTTCTATTGAAGAAATATTTTCTCAAGTACAGCAGGTTGTATTTCGTTATCTTAATAGTATTGACCGTTTAGCGCTATTGATTGATGTTCAAAATTGCGGCAAATTAGTATTAGTAAATGCTGCAAGTAGAAATGTTAATAATAAACAGCAATTAATGGCTGATGATAGCTGGATCTCTCAAAGTATATGTCAGCAAGTATTTGGGGAAAAAGTCGCAATTCAATCAGCAGATACTCATCAAGACGAACGATTTGCAGAAGAGCATAGCGTTTTTCTCAAAGGGATTCGCAGCGCAATGGCAGTACCTTTATGGGATGAAAATAAAGTTGTCGGCGTGCTTTATGCCGATGCAAGTTTTTCTTCTTATCATTGGGTAAAAGAAGGTTCCGAAGATTTGAGCTTTTTTTCAACTTTAGGAAATCTTGTTTCTTCCAGCGTACAACGTTGGTTATTAGTAGAAAAGCTCAAAAGTGAAGCAATAATTCGGCAAAGATTGGAACGCTATCACTCACCAGCAGTAGTACAGCAGTTGATTGCATTGGGAGCCTTACCAGATGGCAGATTACCGCCCAAAGAAAGCGAAATCAGCATTTTATTCGCCGATGTCGTCGGATTTACAGCAATGTCCGAACGCTTTACTCCTACGGAAATTGCGGAATTACTCAACAAATTATTTGAGGAAATGTTGCAAGAAGTATTCGCACGCGGCGGTACTTTAGATAAATATATCGGCGACTGCATTATGGCATTTTTTGGCGCACCAGAACCGCAAGAAGACCATGCAGATAGGGCTGTAGCCGCCGCAATGGGAATGTTAGCGCGTTTGGAGAATTTGAATTACAATCACTTCTGGCAGGAACCATTAGAATTGAGAATTGCTATCAATAGTGGGAAAGCAGTGGTAGGAGATGTAGGTAGTTCGCAAAGAGTAGAATATACAGCTTTAGGAGCAACAATTAATTTAGCAGCACGGATGGAAGGAGTTTGTCATCCGGGGGAATGCGTAGTTAGCGAAGAGACTTACAAAATGCTTTCCAAACCGCAGAGATTTGAGCCAATGGGGAAATATCGGTTTAAAGGGATTAATAGGTTGGTTAAGGTTTTTCACAATCGCAAACGGTATTAGGGGATTGGGCATGGGGCATTGGGCATTGGTTTGTAGGGTGTGTTACGGCACGAGGTATTTTATTGAAAGGTTAACCGTGTGAAAATGCCGTAACGCACCATTATGTATTAGCAAAATTACGATTTAACCTATATTTTAATTGTTATGGTATTGATGAAATAGTAATAATTCCCAACTATAGTTATCTTACTGATGCAAGCAATGTCATAATTTGACTTATTTTTAGGCTGACCTGACAATCAACCTGTATCAAAAATTTTAGAGTTAAAAAGAAACTCATTAAAAGGCATTAATTAGACAGAATAAGCGTTTTAACCCGTTCAGCTTCGGATTTTAGCAAGCAGAAGCAGCCGTACTAGAGTTTTCTGAGGGCTAGGAACTAATTATTTATTCTTGTGTCAATTCATGTCAATGCTTGGATGTATCAATAGAAATACGCAACTTAAGCTTTATTTAATTTCCCTATAAAGTATGAATATGGTATTTTTACTGTCAAGGGTGCTTGAATGCGATTTGAATATACCACGTTTATTGACAGTAGTTTTCAGGAGTCCTACCAGATGGTTATTAATACAAGAGAGTTGATTTATTTGTTCTCACTATTCTTTGTAACGCTGATTGGCGTTCAGATTCTTGCGCGTTGAAACTGGTATTCGATTTCATAATTTTTGATGGGTAATAAAGGTTCGTAGTAAGCGCTTCAGCGCCTCATATTACCGAATCCGGAGGGGCTGAAGCCCTTACTACAAACTTATCAGAATTAATAGGACAAAGTACTAGTGGGCTGTCCCATTAGTTTTGATGAGTGTATCCTAAAAACAGAAAGTTTTTTCTCCCCATCTCTCCTTAAAGCGCCTCACCTATATTTAAAAATTCACATGGTATTGTTATATTTATGCTATGCGTTCGGCAATTAAAGGTTGATTGGTAGTGAAATTTCAAGTAATTTTTATATTCGATTCGGAATATCAAGGATATGTTGCTGAAGTTCCCGAGCTTCCCGGTTGCGTGAGTCAAGGTAAGACTTTGGATGAAACGGTGGAAAATATCAAAGATGCGATTAAAGGTTATTTATACGTTCAAGAAAAGCATTGTAGGGTGCGTTAGAACTTACATCTTGCACCAGTTTCAACAACCGCCTTGGAATAAATTCCCAGGCTCAAAAACAAAGTCTTCCTTCATAAGACTGAGCAAGGCTTTTAGTGCGTTTTAACGTACTTTGTATATTGGTTCCTTGAAATTTATTTCGAGGCGGTTGTGAAGGCTTAATGACATTGGTGCAAGATATCATTTAGAACGAAGTTCGTAACGCACCAAAGTTTATATTCCAATTAATCAATATCCAATTCCTAACTCTCTTATCGTCTCGATTAATTCCCGGTAGGGAGAAATAATTTCGTTGCTGGAATCTTTATTTATTGATGTACGTTGTGCAGTTTGAATTCTATCAATAATTTCCTTTGCAGTTTGAGCAGTCGGTGATTTTAGATGCTCAAATATCTCAAAAGATTCCTGTAAATATTCAAGTGCAGTTGTAAAATCTTGCTTCTCATCAGCTAAAAGTTGTCCTAACATACATAACGAAGCAGCTTTTCCTTGTACGTCACCAATTTTTTCTTTTAATTCCAAAGATTGTTGGAAAAGAGCGATCGCATCTTCCACATCACCACGGCTCGCGTAAATATCTGCAAGATTGTGTAACGAAGCAGCTTTTCCTTGTACGTCACCAATTCTTTCATTTAAATCCAAAGACTGTTGGTAAAGCGCGATCGCATCATCCACATCACCACGGCTCGCGTAAATACCTGCAAGATTGTGTAACGAAGCTGCTTTTCCTTGTACGTCACCAATTTTTTCTTTTAACTCCAAAGACTGTTGATAAAGCGCGATCGCATCATCCACATCACCACGGCTGGCGTAAATACCTGCTAAATAATGACAAATGCTTGCTGTCTCTGCTTCATTTTCCAATGGACAAAGTGTTTTAGCTTGTTGATAATTATTGAATGCTTGTTCAACTTCACCTAATTGTTGCTGACAATAAGCCATCTCCTTAAGAACGCGATAATCTTCTATAATTTCTAAAGTTGATTGACAAAGCTCTACTGTTTCTCTATAACGACCTTTGTGCCACCATTGATTTGCTAGATTAGATGCTAAATTACCAGCAATTTCGGTTTCTCTCCCCAACAAAGCCAAGCGATGAATTTCTAATGCTTGCTCTTCTATATAACTTTCTACATCTTCCCACCACAACCGATATAAAACCTGTGCTGCTATTTTAAATATTTCGCGATTGCTTTGTGTCGTAGTTTTCTCCAAAGGTAAAATTCTCGGCACCCGTAACGACTCATCCGGGCTAACTTCCAATAAACCTAGCGCTACAGCTTTATCTATATACTTATTCAAATCCGCAATATCACAAACTGATTCTAAAGCTTCCTTGGGTACTGGTAACTCAAATACCAAACCGAGTTGCAACATTTCTCGCATGGTATTATCCATCTGCTGCAACAATTTTTCAGCTAATACCTGTTGCCGCAATTCTACAGAATCAACTTCCAATTTATTCAAAATTGCTGCAACATCAACCTTAGTAAGACTTATGCACTCGTTACCAGAAGTCAGGTGTTTGGGATTGCTTCCTTGCGTCGCAATGACTGTAGTTAGGTTATCCGTGGGTAAATCCCGATGTGAGAGCAATAGTTTATCCAACCATTCCAACAACCGAGGATTACCATCTGCTAACTGTTGCGCTTTCGCTTGTAATGTCTCGTCTACCTGGGATTGTTCCTTAAAAGCAGCGAGACGATTAAGCTTTTTTCGCAAGTCTGCACCATGCATTCCTTCTAAGGGTTGTTTGTAGAAGTGCTGTAAGTAAGTTGATTCAAAGTCATAGCGACAGGTAATTATGATTTTATCTAAATCATAACTTTCGTTAATTGCCCAAACTAAATCTGATAATACCTGTGCTGCAACTGGAAGCAATATATAACTGTCGTTGCGGGGTTCTAAGTTGGCTTCAAAGTCGTCTAATACAAGTAAAAAAGGATTATTCGCCGTTTCTTGTAACCAACCAAAAACCCTTTTTAAACGAAACTTTAATTCTTCATTTGGATTTTGCAGCGTTTCTCGCAAGGTTTGATTATCTAACTTCTCCGTCAAACGATTTACTAAACTTGCTTCGTCAATTGCTCCCACCCAAACAACGCGCTGAAAATTAGTTAACCTGTCACATAATCTTGCAGCTAAACTACTTTTACCCAATCCACCCATTCCATGAATTAACACCCCAATTTCTTCTGCTGAGGGATTAATTAAACTCCGCAAACAACGCTGTAACTGTCGTCTTCTACCAACAAAACTTTCTCTGGTAGGGACTTTCACCTTACCCGCAACATCTAAAAATTTCGTACTAAACGAAGCGGGTGGTGCTGGTTTTCTTCCCCTAGTGCGTAAAGATGTCACCAAATTCCCTGGTAAACTATCCCCTACATACAACCGTAATAAATGCCAATCTCGCGCTTTATTCTTAATTAAATCTTGGTAAGTCAAAGCCAAAGCTTCAGTTAACAGCTTTCCCGCCGATAATGCTTGATATAAAGCCGCAGCAGCAGCGGTTGCATCGGTATCTAAAACCTTTTCTCCCCAACCCAAAACCGCAGTAGCACCAGCATTCAGCAATGATTCAGCCATTGAAGGTACCGTACCACTATTACCCGCTTGTCCGGTACGACAACCGCAAAGGAAAATTAATTTGGGTAGCTGAAACTGTAATTCTGTAGCGATATCCTCGGCAGTGGATTCTACAGCTTCACCCGTCGCCGATTCTGTAATAAAAACTGGTGTCCCATCATCCTTTATTGTCCCATGACCAGTTAAATGTAAAACATCAAAATAACCTTTTCCATCTTCTTTTCCATAATCTCCTACTAAAAATCCCAACTCCTCCAAACAGCCGCTTTCCTCCACCGTCAACGTTAAAGGTTGTCGCGCTGTCACCTTCAAAATGCTGGCTTCTTCCCGCTCAAAATCCAAAACGGGTTGCACGCTCAAAGGGGAAGCTGCCATAAACAACATTTGCAGCGCTCGATTTTCTGGCTCTGCTTGGATTGATAACTGCTTTATCGTATCTGAAGAAACCCACCTTACCGGAATTACCGCTGGTTTTCTTTCTACCAGGAAACAATTGCGATCGTGCAATAATTCCCACGGTAGATGTGCGATATTTTCCGACGTACTGATGGCTAAAACAACCCCTTTTCCCCGGTGCTTATCGAGTAATTGTTGTAGAAACCTGTCATTTCCATCCAACCAATTAAATAGCTTTTGTCCCGTCTTCGTATAGTCTTCTGGTAAAGGAATATAGTAATCTCGTTCTGCTAATTGAATCAAATCGGCAATTTCCGTTAAAGGTAGAGAGCGGCTTTTATAGTGATTCGGATTACTTTCAAAGTAATGTAATTCTACGTAATTATCCTGAGTTGACTTAAGATCGAAGTGAAGGATTTGCATGAATCCGGGAAAATGGGGATGCCAAATATTATCTTCAATGGTAACAACTATAGTTTCGGATGTTTTCGGGATTGATTAGGTTAGTTAATGGATTGTTTTCGTTTAGCCATCACAATCACCTGGGGTTCAAACCGCAGGCTAATAGCTAAAGTCGTCTGAAGACGACTAAATTAAAAAAATTGCAGTCCATTCTTAGTAAGCCCGCAAATCCACCTTGAAATAAATTTCAAGGCTCACATACAAAGTACGTTAAAACGTACTATAAGTCCTACCCAGTCTGATTTATCAGACTTTGTTTTTGAGCCTGGGAATTTATTCCAAGGCGGTTGTGAAGGCTTTTTAAGAATGGTGCAAGATGTGAATTTTAATGGACTTTGGCTAATTGCTTCCTGGGAATTTATTCCAAGGTGATATTGTAAGAAAATAGATTAACTGCTCAAAATCCGCTGAATTTGTTCGGCTGTAGCACCTTCCAAAATCAACCTTTCGCCATTCTTGCCCACAATCAACACCTTGGCAATTTTTTTACCAGATTTGTGCTGCTTATATTCGAGATACCACTTACGAATTTGTTCGGCGATCGCCATTGTACCCCCAACAATCCCCACAATAGTTGCAATAGTCGTAACCGTTGGCTCTCTTTCGTTTTCTGCGGGTGTAACATAGCTTCCCGACACACCCGAAATTGACAAAAGTGCCTCCGTAGCTGCAACCGAATCCTCACCCTCAACTGCTACTTGAATATCTGCCATGATTCACCCGCAAATTATTCCTATGCAATTGTAAATCAAAAGGTTAAAGGTCAAAGGTTGAGATTTCCCCCCATCTCCCCATCTCCCCATCTCCCCATCTCCCCATCCCCCCATCCCCCCATCTCCCCCATCTCCTCCCAAAAGTGGTGGTAGCTTTTAAAAAATTTGTGTAAGACTATGAAGTTACCTCACACTATTTAATCGAGGGGTGAAAAAATGGCGATCGCCACGATAAATCCTGCGACTGGAGAAACTCTCAAGACTTTTGAGTCTTTAAGTGATGCGGAAGTGAAGAATGCTATATCCACCGCCCATGAAGCTTTCAAGGATTACCGCCAGACGAGTTTTGGGCAACGCTCTGAGTGGATGCACAAGGCTGCTGATATTTTAGAGCAAGATAAGGCGGATTTTGCCAAGATAATGACTTTGGAAATGGGTAAGCCTTATAAAAGCGCTATGGCTGAGGTGTCAAAGTGCGCTTCGGTATGCCGTTATTATGCGGATAAGGCTGCTGAATTCTTAGCCGATCTTTCGGTAGAAACCGATGCAAATAAAAGTTATGTTAAATACCAACCTTTAGGGATAATTTTGGCGGTAATGCCGTGGAATTTCCCGTTTTGGCAGGTGTTTCGCTTTGTGGCTCCGGCGCTGATGGCTGGTAATGTCGGTTTGCTCAAACACGCTTCTAATGTGCCTCAGTGCGCGTTAGCTATTGAAAATATTATTCAGCGATCGGGTTTTCCCCAGGGCGTTTTTCAAAGTTTATTGATAGGTTCGGACAAGGTAGCAAATATAATTGCTGACGATCGCGTTAAGGCTGCCACTTTGACGGGAAGCGAAGGTGCGGGAGCATCTTTAGCAGCAGCAGCGGGAAAACATATCAAAAAAACGGTTTTAGAATTGGGAGGAAGCGATCCGTTTATCGTGTTAGCAAGTGCTGACATTGAAACTGCGGCTATCACGGGAACTAAAGCCAGAATGTTGAATAACGGTCAATCTTGTATAGCAGCAAAACGCTTTATTGTGGCGGAAACTGTTGCTGACAAATTTGAAAAATTGCTGTTAGAACATTTTCAGGCATTGAAAATTGGCGATCCCATGCAGATGGATACTGATATCGGTCCTTTAGCTACTCCCGATATTCTCAAAGATTTAGACGAACAAGTGCAAAATTCTCTCAATAGCAATGCCAAAGTATTGATGGGAGGAAAGCCTTTATCAAATATGAAAGGAAATTATTATCCACCAACAATTCTCACCGATATCTCTCCCGATTCTGCCACGGCTAAAGAAGAATTTTTTGGTCCTGTGGCGATGTTATTCCGGGTAAAAGATATTGATGAAGCTATAACAATTGCAAATAATACACCCTTTGGTTTGGGTGCGAGTGCTTGGACAACCGATACCGCAGAACAACAGCGCTTAATCTCTGAAATCGAGGCGGGGGCTGTATTTATCAACGGCTTAGTCAAATCCGATCCCCGACTACCCTTTGGTGGTACCAAACTTTCCGGCTATGGAAGAGAATTAAGCATTCAAGGCATACATGAGTTTGTCAATGTTAAAACTGTGTGGGTGAAATAATTTTGGATTTTGGATTTTGGATTTTGGATTGAAAAATAAGCCTCTGGCTTATCATTCAAGGGATAATCTAAAATTCATAAATTTTAGAACTATTATTTAAAATCTAAAATCCAAAACCGTCACGCTCTTGTTTCAAGAGAATAATCCAAAATCTAAAATCTAAAATCTAAAATCTAAAGCAGGGGAATCACAATGGATACAGCAGAATTACTAGTTAAATGTTTGGAAAACGAAGGGGTGGAATATGTATTTGGACTCCCCGGTGAAGAGAATTTACACGTTTTGGAGGCTTTGAAAAAATCTCCGATTAAGTTTATTACTACCCGTCACGAACAAGGTGCGGCTTTTATGGCGGATGTCTACGGACGTTTGACGGGGAAGGCTGGCGTGTGTCTTTCTACACTTGGTCCCGGTGCCACTAATTTGATGACTGGGGTGGCAGATGCAAACCTTGATGGTGCGCCGTTGGTAGCAATTACCGGACAGGTGGGAACCGATAGAATGCATATCGAATCTCATCAATATTTAGATTTAGTAGCAATGTTTGCTCCAGTGACTAAGTGGAACAAGCAAATTGTTCGTCCGAGTATTACGCCGGAAATTGTCCGCAAAGCTTTTAAACGAGCGCAAAGAGAAAAGCCCGGTGCGGTACATATTGACTTACCAGAAAATATCGCCGCAATGCCGGTAGAAGGTAAGCCTTTGCGTAAGGATAATGAAGAAAAAACTTATGCTTCTTTTGCAACTACCAGAGCTGCCGCTGCGGCAATTTCTCAAGCTACAAATCCGATAATTTTAGTTGGTAATGGAGCAATTCGTGCCAAAGCTAGCGATGCGGTAACTCAATTCGCTACCGATTTAAATATTCCGGTTGCCAATACTTTTATGGGTAAAGGGATAATTCCTTATACTCATCCTTTGGCTTTATGGACGGTAGGATTGCAGCAACGGGATTTCAGTATTTGTGGTTTTGATAATACTGACTTAGTGATTGCAATTGGTTACGATTTAATTGAATTTTCACCTAAAAAATGGAATCCCGATGGTAATATTCCAATTATTCATATTGCTTCAAAGTTAGCGGAAATTGATAGCAGCTATATTCCGGAAGTGGAAGTTGTTGGTGATATAACCGATTCTTTAAATGAAATTTTAAAGGTAGCAAATAGACGTGAGAAAGCCCAACCTTATGCGATTAAGTTAAGGGAAAATATTCGTGAAGATTACGAGCGTTACGCTAAAGATGATGCATTCCCGATGAAACCGCAAAAGTTAATTTACGACTTGCGGCAGGTGATGGGACCAGAAGATATTGTTATATCTGATGTCGGCGCACATAAAATGTGGGTTGCCCGTCACTATCACTGTCATAGCCCCAATACCTGTATTATTTCTAATGGTTTTGCAGCGATGGGAATCGCAATTCCCGGTGCTTTAGCCGCGAAACTAGTTCATCCCAATCGTAAAGTTGTTGCCGTTAGCGGTGACGGTGGTTTTATGATGAACTGTCAGGAATTAGAAACAGCTTTGCGAGTTGGTACGCCATTTGTAACGTTAGTTTTTAATGATGGCGGTTATGGTTTAATTGAGTGGAAACAGGAAAATCAATTTGGCGAAGGTAAAGCATCTTTTATTAAATTTGGTAATCCCGACTTTGTAAAATTTGCCGAAAGTATGGGATTGAAAGGTTATCGAGTTGAATCGGCTACCGATTTTGTTCCCATTCTTAAAGAAGCATTGGCGCAAGATGTTCCAGCAGTAATTGATTGTCGTGTCGATTATCGCGAAAATATGCAGTTTACTAGAAGAGCCGGAGAATTGAATTGTGCGGTTTAATTAATTGAAATAGAATATTCGATCGCAAAAAATGTAATGTAGAGACGTAGCACTGCTACGTCTTTCAAACGTTATTAGTTAAAACCAAAAATTATATATATACAACAAGACTTACGATATTGTCACAAATGGTTGATGGTGCGTGACGCTACAAACCGGCGTTGCTACGTTCAAACGAGATAAATGCGTCACACACCCTACAAGAAAAATGTCAGATACGATTTACCACCAAATGTATTATCCACTCTTGAAAAAAATCTTTCCTTTATGGATAGTTTTCTAATAAAGCAGAAAAAATAGGTTTTTATATCTAATGGATGAAAAGCGGCTTCAGGCTTATTTCGATATCATAAATCAGCTACTTACACAAGCTAGCAGCGATGAAGAAACAACTTTAAATGCCTCACCCGAATATGTAGATGCGGGCTTGGTAGAGACGACGATCGAAGTAGCGCGGGGGTTTTCTAAAGAAGGAAATGAAGAAACTGCTGAGTTTTTGATAAGTGCAGCAACTCAGTTAGCCGAAGCTTTGGGATTGTCATTAACCGATTTTGGTGCAGAAAATCAAGGTGATTTATTAGTTCAAGCATTGTTAGTTACCGAAGAAACCGAAGGCAATCCAGAAGCCGTATACCCTTTACTGCAAAAGAATATAGAATTATTAGATAATAAATTTGCCGAAGTTTTAACAAATTGGGCAATGGATGCAATCTCCGAGTCAAATACCGAACAAGCTGAAGACATCGCTGCAACTATTGGTATTTTCAGCAGTTTGATTCAAGAATTCTATGAAGGTAAGCCCGTAGATAATCTAGAAATTGCGATCGCCGGTTATGAAGTGGTAACTTCTGTATTTAATTGGTCTAATTATCCCGAACAATGGGCGGCGACTCAATATAATTTGGGAAATGCCTACAGCGATCGCATTCGCGGACAAAAAGCTGAAAATATAGAAAAGGCGATTTCTTGCTATCATGCTGCATTACAAGTTCAGCAGCGCGAAACATTTCCCTACGAATGGGCGATGATTCAAAATAATTTGGCTACTGCTTATAGTAATAGAGTAAAAGTTGATAATACAGAAAACCTTGATAAAGCAATACATCATTACAAAGCTGCATTGCAAGTTCATACCCCCCAAGAATATCCCGAAGAATGGAAAATGGCTCAAAATAATCTCGCAGCAGCGCTTCAACAAAAGGGAGAGAGTTAAGAGTTAAGAGTTAGGAGTTAGGAGTTAAGAGTTAGGAGTTATTAGACTTTTAACCTTTAAGCTTTATGGAAAATCTTCTTTGCGCTTCTTATGAGACAATCTAAAATCTAAAACTTGTGCTGAGCAGTTCGACGTAGCTCACTGTAAGACTTGCCGAAGTATCTAAAATCCAAAATTTAAAAAGCGATGAATCGGAACATCGTCCTTTAATGCAAGAACGTTTTCTTCAGTGGAAGGATAATATTGAATACTGGTTAATTCACGACATCGATAAAACTTCTCCTCAAGAATCTCTAAGAGAATTGGAGAAAAAAGTACAAGAATTAATTGAAAAGTTAAGAGTAAATAATTAAAAAATAATTGCTTTCTGCCTGCTTATATGTACAGTACAGTACGGACAAACAATCGAAGTCAGGCGTACTATTTAGATGAGTAATAAAAAAGAATTAACGCTAATCAACCATTAATTATCTTTACTTGTATACTCAAAAAACTTTTAACATTTGGCTAAGATTTTAACTTAATATTTGAAATCCTATCCTGATGCAGTCGGTTTTTTACTAACGACGCAACCAAGGATAGCTAATATGTATTACACATCACAGAATCAACTGCTTGCGGCTTTATCAGAGTCAGAATATCAGCATCTAGCTCCTCATTTAGAAAAAATTTCGCTCGCTGCCGCCGAAATCCTCTACAAACCGGGAGAAAAAATCAAATTTGTTTATTTCCCCCTGGATGCAATGATTTCTTTTACTTCTAGTGTAGATGAACATTTAACAATCGAAGTTGCCTTAGTAGGTAATGAAGGAATGGTCGGTCTTCCCGTTTTTTGGGGAGGAGATTCCACAATCAACACAGCCATAGTGCAAATTAAAGGCAATACCATGAAACTGGATGCCGATGTACTTAGAAGTGAATGCATTCATAGTAAAACATTACGAAAATTGCTGTTAATTTACACGCAAGCACTATTTACTCAAGTTTCGCAGAATGGCGTATGTAGAGCCAATCATACCATAGAAAAGCAACTCGCTCGTTGGCTGCTGTCCGTTCAAGACTGCATACAGCAAGACGAGTTTATGTTAACTCAGGAATTTATCTCCCAAATGCTGGGAGTCCGACGTGCTGGAGTTTCCGAAGCATCTACTGCTCTTCAAAAGGCGGGATTAATTCGTTACAGTCGCGGTAGAATCAGAATTCTCAATCGAACGGGTTTAGAGTCAACTTCTTGCTCTTGCTACGACATCATCAAAGACGAGTTGATTCGTTTACTAGATAGCCGGTAAGCTCTCGAACAAATTTCCGTTGCAAATGATTGCTAATTGGTTTAACAGACCCTGGCAAGATGCCTTAATTTATAAATATAATTAAAAGCTTTTCGTATAAAGCCTCCTGATTTATGTTATGCATTAGCCACATATTTATTAACATTAACGAAAGTATACGCTCATTTTTTTTAGAACAATTATTAATTCGTTTTTTAATCTGGATAAATACCTAATTAAAAAGAGAATATTCAGAGCTTTTTTGTTAATAATGCTTATATAGCAAGCGCTTCAAGATTATAAGTAGATATGATTTTTATTATAATATTTATTTAAAATTACGGTAATAAAATCAATCCCAAATTGGCTTATATGAACGCTATCGTGCATACACATATATAATATAGATGTACGATCTATAAAGATTTTTATCATGTTTATTCCTTTGCTTTTAAAAGCGAGTTAAATATTCGATTGCTTGTGGCGATCGCAAAGCACAAATTTACAGATTTATACCTACAAGGGATTAACACCGAATAATACTTTTTTCGTAGAAACAAAAACACTGACTTAATATGAGTAAAAAAATATCGTTGATAATAGGCAGCAGGCTTTGTCTGGTTGTATCGGCGATTATTTAAGTAATAGTGCTTAAGATAACTATAAGTAAGAAGTAAGAATTATTATTATAAAAAATTATTAGAGGATGTTTCAAAAGTCTAATTTAATACTCTACCTGGCGATTTAAATCGCGGCTACACAAGCAAAACCCGTCTCCACGGGTTTCAAATTCATAAGTCCACGCAGGTGGACTTTGCCTATGTAGTAGCGGTTTTAACCGCCAGATACTTTTAAAACATCCTCTTAAAATTGTGAAATTTCTGTAGTCAATGTTTACTTATAATTAAGGAAATATAAAAATGTCTGGTTCAAACGATAAAGCCAAACTGCATAATAAACTATTAGCCGCTTTATCAGAATCGGAATATCAGCGTCTTGCTCCCGATTTAAAACAAATCTCTTTACTCTCCGGTGAAATTCTTTACGAAGCCAAAGAACCGATAAAATTGGTTTATTTTCCAGTGAGTGCAATGATTTCTGATGTTTATATTATGGAGAACGGCTTAACAACTGAAGTCGCCTTAGTGGGTAATGAAGGAATGGTTGGTCTTCCCGTTTTTTGGGGAGGAAATTCCTCCGTTAGCACCATCCAAGCGCAAGTTAGCGGTAGCGCGATCGCCTTAGATGCTTCGGTATTTAAAAGCGAATGCAGCAGACACGGTAATCTGACAAAACTATTGCTACTCTACACTCAAGCTATGTTTACTCAGATTTCACTAAATGTTGCCTGCAATAGCCACCACGCGATCGAGCAACGACTGGCTCGGTGGCTGCTTTCCGTCCAAGATTCCGTACAGCAAGAGGATATAGCGCTGACTCAGGAATTTATCGCTTATATGTTAGGGGTTCGTCGTGCTGGTGTGTCTGTAGCCGCTGGCATTCTTCAAGACAAAGGCATAATTAGCTACGTTCGCGGTCATATTACCATATGCGATCGCCATGCTTTAGAAGCAACCGCTTGCGAGTGCTACGACATAATTAAACAAGATTACTTGCGTTTGCTTGGTGTGTTTCAGAATTAGATAATTACTTGTGCCAACATTCAATTAAACATTTCGTTTAGATAGAGAGTAGGTAACGGTTATATACAAGTAATGCAGGCTTAACTATTTAAATATAAATTTACTTTTGTCGCTATGTATATCCGTTAGCGTATAGACAGGAATAGGAGAACAAATCTATTATTTTTAATAGAAAAGCTTGTATTCGCTGGTTTAATTATATTGTTACAAGATTTTGTACAAAATTATCAAGCGCTGCAAAAAATCTTATAAGTTCAAAGATAAAAAAGCGGGCTTCTCGATTATTGTACAAAATTTAAAAACTCCGACTCACCTACTTACAATCGGTGAAACGGTATTACTACCCACAACGAACAACAACTTAATAATAACCACTTCAAGAGATAAAAAGTGATATGGAATTTACTCAAAACACTTTAGAACTAGCATGGTGGGTAGTAATAAAAACCGAACAACCCTCATGTACTTATTACTTCGGTCCTTTTGATAACACTTGGGAAGCTGAACTTTCTCAAGGTGGCTATGTTGAAGATTTGCTGGCAGAAAAACCAGAGGAAATTTGCGCTGAGACTAGATACTGCTTGCCGAATTTTCTAACTTTCTGCGCCATATGAGTATAATTCGTAATTCGTAAATAAGTAATCAGACAGAATTATTTACACAATGTCATTGCGAATGGAACGTTCACGCGGAGCGTGCGGCTCAGTGAAATGAAGCATTCACCCGGAGGGTGCGGTTCATCGCAAGGTCTGGGATTGCTTCGCGTTGCTCGCAATGACTGTAAATATTTTTGTCCACCTACTTATGTTCAAACAATATACAGTAGTTTGCCTGTCTTGTTGAGGTACATTCCCCTGCTCCCTACTCCCTACTCCCTTATAACGATATGTCCTGTACCTCATTCCAATGAAATCGGCTGTAGGTTTAAGTTGATATCCGCCAAATCCGCGATCGGCAAAATTATCTTTAAAAATCATGTTGAACCAAAAAAACGAAAAGTTATTTGCAGTAAAAGATCAATTTCAAACGCTTCTTGACACCTTTGCAGTCAACGATAATTTTTGCGAAGCTATACTGAATCATCCTACTGTTTTAGTAATTGTGCAAGACCGATTGGGGCAAATAGTTTGCTTTAATCAAGCTTGCGAAAGCATAGTTGGCTCTACTCTTGATCGAGTCAAAGGTAAATGTGTCTGGGATTTATGTATGATTCCAGAACAAGTAGAAATGAGCCAAACTGTTTTTGAACAAGTTCTGTCGGGCAAATATCCGGTTAAAAACGACAATTACCTGGTAGATAAAAACGGGAATTTTTACTTGATTTCTTGGTTCAATACAGCTTTAACCAATGGTTCCGATTATATCGAGTATGTTGTCAGCGTTGGTTTTCATGTCATCCCGAATTTTCCGACGCTTGACACGGGACAATCTGAATCCAAAAGTGAAGAAAAATTTCGCGCTTTCTTCGATGAGTCTGAAGACTTTATGGCTTTATTGCAGCCAGATGGTGAGTTCATTGAAGCAAATCAAGCTCTTTTAGACTTTAGCGATTTGACGCTGCTTGATATTGCGGGTAAATACCTGTGGGAAATGGACTGGTGGAAATCTGGAGATCAAACTCAAACGCAAAAGGACATCGTTTTACAAGTTTTGAAGGGCGAATCTGTTCGCTGCGAAATAGAATTGTTGGGAAAAAATAAAAGTGTCGTCGCGATCGACTTTTCTCTGAAGCCCTTTAGAGATGAAAGCGGAAAAGTCGTAATGCTGCGGCTTAAAGGTCGGGAAATCACCGAAAAAAGGCAGCTAGAAGCCCAAGTTTTTCACCTCCAACGCCTCGAAAGTATTGGAATACTTGCTAGCGGTATCTGTCACGACATCAACAATATCTTGACACCAGTTCTAGGAATAGCTCATCTTTTGAAGTCTAGGTACAAGGATGATGATGTGGAGACACACAAGTTACTAGACATACTCCAAACCAATGTAAAAAACGGTGCCAAACTAGTACAACAGGTGCTGTCATTCTCGCGGGGTGTCCCAGAAAAGCCCACGGAAATACAGGTCGGAAAGCTAATTTCGGAAGTTAAAGATTTTACTCAAAGTAGCTTTCCGGAATCGATTGAAATAGATACACATATACCGTCAAATTTGTGGCTAATAAGAGGAGATAAAACGCAACTACATCAGGTTCTAATGAACCTTTGCATTAATGCACGGGATGCAATGCCCTCCGGGGGGACAGTGAGTATATCGGTTGGGAATCTGTTTCTCGATGAAAGTTATGTTGGGATTTGCCCTGATGCCAAAACTGGAGCCTATGTTGAGCTTACAGTTATAGATACAGGTAACGGCGTTCATCCGCAAATATTAGAGCAAATTTTTGAACCATTTTTTACAACAAAATTAGATGGTGGTACGGGGTTGGGACTTTCAAACGTCAAAACCATTGTCAAAAACCACGGCGGTTTTATTAATCTATACAGCAAACCAGGAGAAGGAACTATATTCAAAATTTACCTTCCGGCTTTGCAGCAACCAGATATTCAAGCTTTAAAAGAAACGCTAGCTACTGGGAATGGGGAATTAATTCTGATTGTTGATAACGAACCCACCATTTGCAATATTTGCAAAACCACCCTGGAAACCTACGGTTATCGGGCGTTAATTGCCAGCGATGGAATTTCGGCGATCGCCCTTTATGCTCAACACAAGCATGAAATAAGTGCCGTATTGATGGATATAACAATGCCATTAATTGATAGTGAAGATGTAATCTATATACTGCGAAAAATGAACCCGCAAATTAAAACTATTGCTATAAGCGGATTTAATTGTGTCAGCCAAAGAATTGTAGCTATGGAAAACGGCGCTCAAGCATTTTTATCAAAGCCCTACACCACAGAAACACTATTACAAAATATTCACAAAGTAGTCTATAGTCTATAGCTTTATAAATTAAAAAGGGACTAGGAAGTAGGTAGCAGAAAATATACCCTCGTCTTTTAAGCGCTTCGCCGGACAAAATTCTGCTCCCGTATTCCTGTAGGTAAGATTAATTTAACAGGCAAAAAATCGTTAAATAACTATAAACCGAAACAAGATAAATTTAGTTAAGAGATGATGACAGAGAATATTTGAATACAATAGAACTAGTATAATTGCTGAGATATAATATAGATTGGGTTTGCATTCTAAGCTGCTTTTGATTCATTGAAAGCGGCTTAACAAGTTTGTTTAAATCATCAATCGAGTGAATGTTGCTTTTTTTGGAATGTATAACCTATAACTGATATATAAATGTAATCTGATTTACTTTTGTTAACACTGAAGTAAAAACTTTAAGTTTTATTTCGGAAATACTGCGATCGCAGTTGGTAGCTATGTACATAGCTATATCAAATTTGTAAGTTATTGGGAGCGATTGAGATGAAAAGGCAAATTCTTAGTGTAACAATTGCTATATCCACAGTTGTATTAAGTGCTTTCCCAGGCTTGACGAGTACGGTAAATATAGTTGCGTTAGGTAAAATCGATAGCGTCAAGTATCAAGCTGTCAAACTAGAAAATTCGATGGATGCAATGTTAAATCCCGAACAAGGTGGTGTCAACCCGATGCCGCCACCACCACGTTGGATTCCCCCAGTTGAAGAAGGTTTAAATAATAAAATGCCACCAGCTTATATACCGAATCCCGGTTACGGTAACTATACACCAACGCGACATCTACCACCCTCAGCACCTTGGATGACTCCTTCAATCAAAGATAAAGGTCAATTAAGAAACACACCTGCTTATCCGATTCGGTAAAGTAGTTAATTCGATTTTAGATTTTAGATACTTCGGCAAGTCTTACAGTGAGCTACGTCGAACTGCTCAGCACAAGTTTTAGATTTTAGATTTTTATGTATTTGGGTTTGAATTCTCATTTGAGATAAAAATAAGTAAATGGTGATGATATCAATTAATACGATCTACCAATACTAGTAGTTCATTTCATTTATTCTGATGGGTTGTAGAGACGTTATACATAACGTCTCCCAAGGTTTACCGAGAAAACGAACCAGTCAAAAGATATTTTGGCGTTGCTGAATCAAAATATGAAGTGATGATTTCACATTATTGGAGACGTTGCAGTGTGTACGCCGTCTCTACACGGATTTCGGATTTAATACAAAATGTAATTAAATATAATTCATAGCTGAATTCAGCAACGCCGATATTTTTATCTTAAAAAATTTATGTAGAGACGTATTATAACCAAGTCTCCACAAGGGTTTTGGTTATAAAAACAGTAAAAAACAGCGAGCGAGGCTGTGAAACTGCATAATTTATTTAACTTACTCCTAATAAAAAATATAGAAACGAACACACACGGTTGGCAAAAAAGTTAAAGATTGTGTTCAAAGTAACTAATTTTTTTAAGGAAAAAATCATGTCTATCAAAAATAAAATCTTGCTTTCACTCGGTGCAATGATTATTGGAAGTTCTGCTGTTTAAGCAATAAACTTTCCTGCTGCTGGGGGTTCAACCTTTCAACGAAGCTGTAAAAACATCAGCATTTCAGGAAATGTACTGAGAGCATCATGCCGTAAAATAAATCGCCGTTATCGTAGAACTTCCTTAACTTTGCGTGAAATTCGCAATGACAATGGAAATCTAGTAAGGGGAGGCAAAGTAGCTTCATTTCATAGAAGCTGTAAAAAAATTCGAGTTAGACGAGATGTATTATCAGGCATTTGCCGAAAAATAAATGGCAGATTCAAAAGAACTTCAATACGTATAGATGACGTTGCGAATATAAATGGAATTCTAAGATACGAATAATCATAGTAACTGTCATTTTAGACATTTTACTGGAATTTGTTTTTATCTTTGTTAAATAGTGATTTTTTCCAGCAGTAAGTGATTGTTTAAGCACTCATTTACTGCTGCTTTTGATCTTAGTGAAGATTTAAACGCAAACAAAACATTATTATCTGAAGCTTGATGAAACAACATTACTTTTTATTCTCAATTCCTTGGGAGCAGGTAAACATTGTTGTAAATTATAAGATTAACGCTTATCTACATATAATTTACATTTATGACTGCCGCATCGAAAAATCAACAGGGTGAAATTGGTATTGCTGTAGTAGGAACGGGATTCGGTAAAAAAGTCCATATTCCCGGATTAAAAGCGCATCCCAATACTCAAGTAGTAGCCGTTTACAATCGGGATTTGGATAAAGCCAAGGAAATCGCCGAATCTAACGACATCCCCCACGCTTGCGATCGCCTTACAGATATCCTGCAACTACCCGAAGTACAAGCAGTCGCGATATCAACACCACCATTTCTACATTACGAAATGGCGAAACAAGTTTTACAAGCCGGGAAACATTTATTATTAGAAAAACCAGTTACTTTAAACGTCGCACAAGCCAAAGAACTTTATTATTTAGCTCAAGAAAAAAAATTAGCTGCTACCGTAGACTTTGAATTTCGCTTCGTTCCCGGATGGCTGTTATTTTGCGAATTGCTGGCTCAAAATTATGTTGGCAACAAGCGTTTAATTAAGATCGACTGGTTTGGTTCCTCCCGCGCCGATCCCGATCGCGCTTGGAACTGGTATTCTCAAAAAGAAAAAGGTGGTGGTGCTTTGGGTTCCTTGGGTTCCCACACTTTCGACTACATTCACTGGTTATTTGGGGAAGTAAGTCGAGTCAACGCTCATTTTACCACCGCAATTTCTCAAAGAAAAGATGCCGCAACCGGGGTTCGGAAACCCGTAAATACAGATGATACCTGTGCGCTGATGTTGGGTTTACTGTATGGTGTGGTACTATTATTCTTATAGACAAAATAATGCTTTAACCGATATATGCGAATAGGATATGCCCGTGTATCAACTCGTCAGCAAGCAGATACGGAAGCGCTTGACCAACAAATTAGCCGACTTGAAAAAGCTGGGGCACAGAAAATCCTCTATGATATCGAATCAGGCAGGAAGGATACTAGAAAAAACTTTAATCAAACAATTGCTTTAGCTAAAAACGGAGTCGCAACAGAAGTGATTGTTACGCGGCTAGATAGACTTGGACGCAACGTAATTAGCATCCATAAAACAATAGAAATACTTCAAAAAGCTGGTGTTAAACTTACCATTTTAGATTCTCCTTTAGGCGATACAAACTCCGCTTTCGGGTGGCTAACCATCAATAATATTGCCGGGTTGGCAGAGTTTGAGAGTCGTTTGTTATCTGAGCGTGTCTCCCACGGAACTGATTACTATCGCTCAAATCTTAAGTATTTCGGGAAGCCACCATTTGGCTATACAAAGAATGAAGACGGTAGATGTATCCCTCACCCTACTAATTGGTCGATAGCTAAGGAAACAATCCGTAGACTTTATACTAATTCCTTTGCTTCTATTACTCGTTGGCTGGTCGAAACTTATGAAATCAAAATGTATCCTTCGAGCTTTCGTAATTGGTTGCACAACCCTGCAATACGAGGTCACACATTTTATAAATTGAAATCAGGTGAATTTGAACGGCATTACGGAACGCATGAGGCATTAATATCTGAACGAGAATATGAAGATATATCAAAAATAACTGCTCATGTAAATAAAAAAGACCCAAGCAAATTTAAGCCCCACATTCTTGCTGGAATATTCAAATGTGGCGTTTGCGGACATGCTATGACTAAAACGAAGGCAGGAAAACAGTTTCAATGTACGCAATACAAGCAGTTTGGCAAAGCTGGATGCAGCAACGGGAAGACAATCGCTAAATCTATAGTCAAAAAAGAAGTGATAAAAGTTCTCATTCAGTATGCTTCCGAAGTTGTACGGGAAGTTAACAACCGAACGCAAACGGATACGATAGTCGATGAAAGGTTAATTACACTACAACACCAACTGCAAACACTTCAGTCACTTCCTAGCAATCGGGCAATCGAAACGGCAATTGCTGATCTAAAGCAACAAATAAAAAATTACGAGCAGCAAAGTAATATTCGTGAAGCCAGGACAGAAGAAGATAATTTAATGTTACGCTCGTTTGGTCAAGCTGACTTCTGGGAATCTTTATCTGATACGGAGTTTAAAGTTATCTGTTTACGTTTTATCGAAAGAGTTGTATTCAATGGTGGAAGGGATATAGAAGTCTTTTTACTCGATAGTTCCCTTCCATAGTTAATTGCTTTCTCTCGGATGCTTTGCCATATATCTTTATCTAACATCTTGGTTTATCCTGAAACGTGATTTATTTTGGAGGGTTTGATAAATTAATTCTGCTATTGAGGAACACAGAGTTAAAATACACAACATTCTGGTTAACCAAAAAGTATTATGCCTCTTCGATTTCTCCGGATTAGGAATGTATTATGAAAAACTTCTCATATAGTCAAATTATTGGAGATAAAAACTCCTAGTACTCAACCAAGCTAAAATTATCAAGTAAGGGCAGGCAAGGGGGAGCAGGGAGAGAAGAAACTTTTTCTTTTCACGGTAAAAGTCAATAATACAGTGTCTGTTTTCAGAAAAAACTTTTGTAGATACCTGTCACCAACATATATCTAAAATGTTGTAATCCAGATAAGTAATTATTACCACGCTCGTTAATCGACTTGAAAACAATTTTCCCTCAAACTGCTGAAATTAAATTTTCGTGAAACAACGAAGAAATAATTTTTAATTAATACAATCAGACTCAAAACAGCAAATCTAAATAAATTTGGAGCGAAACCATACACCTTTAATTATTTATACACAATTGTTTTCATTTTGACAATTTTATTTTTTTAGTTTGTCAGAGGATTAACGCCTAATATCAAGTCGTATAATTTTATTTAATTTATTATAATTTTTATACTTAGTCAAGGTAGCTTCCGTATCGATTAAAATTCTTACTGTTAGGAGCATTAGGCACCGTAAGCATTATCGATAACAAAAGAAATAAGTATAAAAAATAGCAGTTAATATTCAGATACTGAAGTTTTTACAATATTTTTTCAGTTGTAAGCCCAAATTATTCAAGTTATTGCGAGATAAACATTGTAAGAAAAATAAAAGATTATATTAGTCAAGAAAAAACCTAGAGATAGAAATATTTTGCTTAACAGAGCAAGTTCTATTTATTACAACTAAAAATAGTCGTGCTTATTTCTCTGCTCTAGTTATATAACTGGATTTTTTGACTAATTTTGACACATATTGAAACAAAAACGCTTTGGGGTAGTTTAATCGCTAATTCTCTTGCAAAAAGAGCATTTACACGTCCTCAAACCATAGAAAGTTGGCAAAATTTATTAATGGCTAGATTGCACCAAACTAGAAAGTTTTAATCTATGTAGTTGTATTGAAGACTTCTTACCTAGTATTTGTATCAAATGTTTTAAAGATGAAAACACTTGTAAAATTGATGCATCTATCCAATGAAATATTCTTTAACTCTTAATGCTTTTTTATTCCTTTTGGATGATTTGTTTTGATTCCAATGCATTCAATATTTGATTGGGGGTATCAAGCACGACAAATAAAATTACTCAAAAACTTTTTGTTTTGTTTTAACCTTCTGGGTGCATTAGTGAAAGTCAGTAGAAAGTAGGCACAGAAGCATCTCTTCGAGATGAGTGGTAGTTATAACTCTATAAATAGTAGTGCCTTTTAACCTCCGAACCGGCATTCCGTTCTGGGTGTAAGGCGATCGCCGAGTTACGAAGACTGTAGCTTATCTGTCGTGCTTGATATTGTGGGGCTAAACTAGTTTTACCACTGCGACGGGTTCCCTGCCGACTGCTTTTTGAGGTAAATCATGAATATCATCACACAAGCTTACTGCTCAGATAGCAGTATTGCAGATTTATTATGGCGTTACGTTAGCAGAGGTATCCACAAGTGAATAATATTGTAAAGCAAGAAATACTGAGTCAACTAGAGTCAGAAGAACAGTTTCCTGTGGATTTCGATGTCTATTGGAAATGGTTGGAATTTAGTAGTAAAGGCAATGCTAAACGAGCTTTTGAAAAAGCTGGATTTATTATGGGACAAGACTTTGACCATATTATCCGAAATGATAATATGGTTAAACGCTCTCAGGGAGGAGGTGTTCAGTTAGAAAAACTGATGCTGACAATCGACTGTGCTAAGTCCTTTGCGATGATGGCAAGAACAGAAAAAGGTCGGGAAGTGAGAAAGTGGTATTTACAATTAGAAAAACAATGGCGTTCTCAAAAGCAGACAATACCGCAATTTGGATTAGAAATAAATCGGCAATTATCCAAAATTTTAGAGATTCAGTGTCAGTTAGAGCTTCAACAACATTTACTATTAGCTAAAACTGAACATTTAACCGAGTCCTTGGAAGCCCACGACAAATGGTTGCAGGGGATAGATGCAGAATTAGAACGTATAGAATCTTCATCAGGACATTATTTTACAGTTGTTGGTTACGCTAATCTTCATAAAATAAAGCTTGGTAAAACTCAAGCAAATAGTTTAGGAAGAAAAGCATCTGCTTACTGTCGCAAAAATGGAATGCGTAAAGAGGAAGTTTTTGATTCTATGTATGGAACTGTTGGTAATTATCCGCAAGAAGCATTGGAATTCGTTTTTCAATCTGAAGGTAAGATTTTCTTGAATCAATAGTTAAAAGTGATAGCTTCCCCGAATAGTTCGGATATTAAGAGCGACATCAATAATCATTCATTCATGAAAATCAAATTCCATGTCGAGAAAATATAAAAAAGGAAGACACTCAAACAAGCAGCAGCCTTGTCCTGTTTGCGGTAATAGGTCGGGTAGTTGTAAGGTAAATCATGATGGTAGCATTTATTGCTTCCACTCCACACCAAATTCCGTACCATCTGGTTACATCCATATTCGAGAATTATCGGATGGTATGGGACATTCTTTTATCTCTTCTTACGTAGTTGATGAATTATTAATGGCAGCCAAAGAACTCCAAAACTGTGGAGAGAAAGCAACCTGCAAAGAAATGGCTGGCTTAACAGGGCGACCCTCTTCGTGGGCTTACGCTGTTCAAAAAGCTTACTCATCGTACTTTCCTGAATGGAATAAATTTAACAATCATCCGAATGCTACGCTCGTTAAAGCTAGTAAGCAAGATAATCAATCTCCTCCAACAGATAAGGAAGATTTTTTACCACCGTCAGTTTTGAGCGAGGAAGACAGAGATAAGCAATATCGTTCAATCTTGAATCAGCTTCCATTAAATGAAACTCACCGCAATCATTTAACGGATGTGCGCGGATTAGGAAAATTTATTGACTTTATTGGTTTTCGTTCGTGGTCAGAAAAACCAGTAAAAAATGTTAGCGCCTATCTCGCTGGAGTAATTAAACGTGACGAATCATTGTATTTGTACAAGCAGTCAGGGATATTTTTACCAATTCACAACGAATTAGAACAAATCATCGCTTTTAAAATTCGTCCGGAGGATACGAGTAATGGCAAATACAAGTGGGGTTCCTCTGCATCATCTGGTGGTAATGGACCTCGCTTAGATAACGGAGAAATGCCGCTTGCATTCTGTCGTCCAGAATCGATTGAGTTACCATCAATTGGTTTGGCTGAAGGAGTTTTGAAAGCTTGGTCAGTTGCCTATAATCTGAAGCAAATAATTATAGGAGCATCTGGAGCAGCTTGGGATTGTAGCCCTAAATTATTCAAACGTTATTTAGAAAAAATTGCGAGTGAGCAAAATACCTCATTATCAAACTTAGTGATTGATTTGTATGTAGATGCGGGAATGCTCTCAAATCAACACATAATGCTCCGTTATCACGAAACAATCAAATTATTGCAGGAATGGGAATGTAAAATACGTATTGCTTGGTGGGGACAATTTAGTAAAGATGACCTAGACATTGACGATTTGATTCTTCAGGGGAAGCGCCATAATATTACCTACATTTCAATAGATGAATGGATGAAACTATGGTCAGATGACATCCGTAACTATTTGCTATATAAATCAGTACAGTTCAACACGTCAGATTGGTCAGCACCAGTGCAACATCCATATAGGTCAGAGTTAGGTTATTGGAAAAAAGTGAATACAGAGTGGAAATGGATTCCCAAAGCAGGATTCAGTTTTATTGTGGAGCGTGAGTTAGTTGGAACAAACGACAATTACGGGGGATTGGTTCTACAAGTCAAACGTACTTATGACCCACCACAAGAGCAGCATAGAGTAGTAGTTCCTGCCGAAGCATTTAACAAGGTAACGGATTTTATTAATTGCTTATCGCGTGCAACGGGGAAAGTGTATTTTGTTAACAAATTGAAAGTAGACGAACTTCACAAGTATTTGCATAAAGAACTATCTGCATACCGCGAACGCGGAGGAAAGCCATATAAATTATCGGAACGTCTCGGTCGGCAATCTGATGGGACTTGGGTGTTCCACGATTGCCAAATCTCAAAGGATGGAACAATTATTACAGAGGAAGAATCAGGTTGGGTTTTAAATGAAAGATTAATAGCCGCAGAAAAAATTCCGGTTCCTAAAATCAATACTCAACCAGAACCAGAAGTATTACCACGTTTGGTAAATTCCATGCGTAACTTCTTCGGAGCAGAAGGTTTTATGCCAGCTTTGTTTACAACAGCATTCTCTATCGCTGGTTTGTTTTACGACAAAATTCAGCAAGAAGAAGGATTTTTCCCAGTTTTGGGACTTTACGGAGATGCGGGGACGGGAAAGACACTCGCCGCAGTTACTGCGCTTTCTCTATTAGGCTTTGACCATAGAGCGAAAATCAATAAAGCATCTGAAAGCGCTTACCACGAGCGTTTCAAACTTATGGGTGGGTTAACTCAGTTTCTTGATGACCCAGATAAAACTCAAATTTCTTGGGTTTGTCAGCAAATCAAATCTCAATTTGGTGGGGGTTCTCGTTCGGTGCGAGAAAATAATCAGATCCCCATAGTCCGTTAATTGTCGCTTCTAATTATTCGATTGGTGATGATGACCCAATAATTCTGTCACGGTTGATTCGATTAGAATTTTGTGGAACCCCAAGCCCTGCGGCTTTCCCCGAATTGAGAGCAATGTCGCGTATATGTTCGTCTGCTCTACCCAATCTAATTAAACTTGGTTACGACCAAAAAGGCATTAAAGACTTAGAATCACAGCTAATCGCCAAGTTACCAACGGCTCATGCAAGGTTAGCATCGAGTTTAGCGTTAATTGGTTACTATGCTTTAAAAGTAGCTCAATTAAGTGGTGTTGTTTCAACAGAAGAAGTTTGGGCTTATTTAAGCTTATTGTGTGGTGAAGCAAATGAAGATGAATCTAAGAAGGCTTCATTGGATGACTTTGTAGATAAGCTTTTGATATTGCGATCGCAAACTGAAGTCGGTGAGTGGAACTGTAGATTAATTACCGAACATGGGAATCCTGAAAACGGAAATTATAAATCTTTGGCTGTTTATCTGCATGGGGTTTGGTCGTTGATGTCTCGCTACTTTAAAAATAACCTTCCCTATAGTCAAAAAATGATTCGACAGCAGATAGAAAAAACGGGAGGGAAGACTTATAGCAAGCAAAAATTCCATTGTGACAGGGATTCTTCGATTACTTACCAACGGTTAAAAATTAATGTTAGAGCTGATGTAGATGGTGAGATTTTACTACCGAAGCCCCCAGAAATGGTGACTCGTAGTTGTGTGGAAATTCCTATAGAGTTAATTTTAGAGCGATTATCTTGCTTTGAATCCGGCTTCGAGCAAAATATCGAAGATTGTCAGACACCAGTTACTGCTTCGAGTGGAGTGAATAGTGGCTAGTAAAAATGATTGATGGTAACTGCTTCATTGCATATGGAATAAGCATTCGAGGGCTTATGAGTTATCAGTTACTACTTCTGCGGGAATAACCCTAATAATTCCCTAGTAATTAATCAAGCGAAGTCTCAAGTAATTATTCCTGATACTCATATAAGGGATATTGTTTGTTTTATCTTGAATCGCGGTTAAGTAAGTGGGTGGGTGGGAAAATTCATCACTGCGTAATTGGGAGTGAAACGAAGCATTCACCACAAAGGTGTGGCTCATCGCAATCGTTTTGAGCATTTAACTTTCCGTTACTCCCGTTAGGTTTGCTTGTGCCTACCTACGAAAGTGATGGTTAATTGTTTAAAGCGATAGGGGAGTTTACAATACAAATAAATATTCCGTCTTCTTAAAAGACTAATAACTAAGGATGACCGTCACTGATGCCTTTAGGGAAGCTTAAGGACTATCACCGTGCGGGATTGAAGTCGGTCTACTTTATGGTCGTCAGATTGAATTATTAAATATTGATACCGAAAAACTGCGATACTTTTTTCTTATTTATTGTTTAACAGTAGCTTTCTTATTGCGATTAAAAACGGAAGTAGTGTTCCTGTATCCAAATTTCATTATTAAC
The DNA here is from genome assembly GCA_963740315.1 of uncultured cyanobacterium. Classification (GTDB taxonomy): domain Bacteria; phylum Cyanobacteriota; class Cyanobacteriia; order Cyanobacteriales; family Nostocaceae; genus Rivularia. Next base: position 7,922 of record CAVUDP010000001.1, on the reverse strand, counting down.
ATTGAATATGAGTACTTTCACTCATAAATATTTTGCTATCAGAGAATATTTTTTTATAATTACTTACTATTTGAACAGTAATTGTAGTAACTTACGTAAAAAAACGGGTGAAAGCTTATAATCATCAATATTTCATTAGTTACTATTAATTATTTTAGATAAATAAGAGTAACTGTAATCAGAATTAACGATAATTTATTTAGAGTTATTTTCTACGTATACCACGGAAATCAACTTGTAATTTTTAATCTCAAAATTACACATTAATACGTTAACTAGAGAAATAAAATATACAGAATAAATATTTTTTAGTTATCTATACACAAAACAGAAGTTATTAATTTTACTAAAAATTATATTATTTTCATAAATAAAAATACAAGTAACATCTCTAACAATCGGATGATGAAATTACGATATAGCTAGAGTTATTAAGTAAGTAGAAAACAATGTAATTTCCTGCTCTATGCTTTATAAAGCGTCTAAATTTTCTGAATCGCGCCAAGGAGACTGTTATCCCAAACATTTAATTAGTGCATCTACTTTAATGCGAACTGGCTTATTTATCGCTTTACTAGATTCAATTATTTATCCGAGTTTAGTCAGCTTTATCACGTCAGCATTTTTAATATCTGGGGTAGTTGCAATTACTTGGCGACAAAATTTAGATGCTTTATTTAGAGCTATTACAAAGTTTTCTAAACGATACAAAGTAACTTCCTCTGCCCTAATAGTTTTAGGCACATTTTTACTGTTAGATGCTCTCTCAACTCCGGTGCAAGCACAGTTTTTCCAAAATGCAGAAACCTGGATGAGTGGGCAGTTTACAGGTGCGGATGAAGCAATTGTTTTATCATTTAACGTACTACGAGGATTATTCTTGCTTTACTTAGGAATCTCTTTAGTCAAAGTAATTCAAGCTGCCAGAGACAATGAAGATTGGCAGAATTTAGCCAGAACACCAATGATTATTTTGATTGCAGTAACAGTAGGCGATATTCTAACCAATTTAATTATTGGAGGAGGAGGTGCTGCACCTGGAGGATAAGAGGCAGGGAGCGGGCATTAGAGTTTAAAAAAGGAAAATAGATAAGACATGGAGGGTAGACCTAAATATCGTAAAGTTAACGCTACTTTAGGCAAACAACCATCAATAGGACCGTTCCCCGCAGACCAATTAATACCTTGGGCAATCATTAGCGCTATTTCCTATTATCTTGCTCATGGTTTGTTGAGATTAAATTGGGTTTGGACTTGTTCTATAGCAGCTTGGGGAATAGCAACGTGGTGGATTCTTACTGCCAATGGCGCTTGGCGAATTTTGTCTAAGTTTGTTGCAACTCCAAATTGGACGAGAGTACGTTGTTTGTACAAACCAGTTATGAATTCAGGCACAAGTTCAAAAATCAAAAAATAGTAAGTTCCACAGGTGAATTCCAAATCTAAAGTAGGTAAAAAAGTTGTTGATAACGGAGAACAGAAAGTCCGCTTGACACCTCTTGAAGATTCTTTTGCACTAGTCACCATGTTGCAAATAAATCTACAAGGAAAGTCTGTTGGGGCTTATATTTTACGCAAAGGAGTTGACAATTATTTAGTTCAGTTTGGTTTTGAATGTACGGGTGTTCATTCCACTTTGCGGACAGAGCAAATAGACCCGGTTTTCAATGCAATTGAATCAGGATTAAAAGATTTACCACCTGGGGAACGTTTAACTATCCGTCTGAGTTCTTTTACTGACGACACTAACCGACAGCAGCAATTAAAAAATCTAAGCCAAACCGCACCGAATATTGAATTGCAATTCCTCTTAATGGGAGAGCGATGCAGAACACAACAACTAACTAAAAAAGGAGTTCGCAAACCAAAGAAACTACACCTTTATTGCACATACACCATTGAAACTAGTAGCACGGGTACAACCGATGCGATTGAGAAAATTCTCTCAAAAGTAGAACGTTCTTGGAAATCATTTACAGGAGAAATCAACGAACTTCAATTCATCGCCATCGAACGGTTAATCCACAAATCATTCACTGACGGATTCCAATTATGGGAACAGTTGATATCAAACAAAATGGGGCTAGATATCCGCCCCTTAAGTGCTGACACATTATGGTCAGAACTTTGGCAGCGATTTAACACCACACCATCACGTCCAATACCACAACTTTTAATTTATGACGAAAACGGACTCCGAGAAGAAATTTATTCAGATGTAGCTCCTACATCTTTACTCATGGAGTCTTCTTCCTCAATTCCCATCGCTGATAGACGTTGGGTGCATCTCAAAGACAAATATATTGCAGCTCTCACCTTCGCGGATAAACCCGGTGGTTGGGTTGATAAACAACAACAGCTTCGTTATTTATGGGAGGTTTTATCAAGAGAAAGAGTTTACGATACTGAAATATATTGTCAGCTGATGCGGGCTAATGAAACCTTAGTTAAAACCAATATGCAGCGTTTAACTAAACAATCAAACACATCTGCTGCATTGGCTCAAGATAAAAACTCGGTTGACGTAAAGTCTTTACTAAATATCAAAAAATCCATTGCAGCCCAGGAAGAACTCTATGAGGGTTCTGTTCCCGTCCACGTCGCAACGGTGTTTTTGATGTATCGTCAAACTCGCGAGCAATTAGACGAAGCTTGTCGTTACTTACAATCTTGCTTTCTACGTCCGGCTTGGGTTGTAAGAGAAACCGAATATCCCTGGCGAATCTGGTTACAAACTTTACCTATAGTTTGGGAACGCTTAATGACTGCTCCTTTTAATCGAAGGTTAGTCTACTTAAGTGGTGAAGTACCAGGATTAATGCCTGTGGTAAAAACTAAAACCGGAGATGGTAGCGGTTTTAGCTTGTTAGCAGAAGAAGGAGGAACCCCAGTTGAACTAGATTTATACAGCCAGCATAAGAATTTAGGGCTATTTGCTACAACCCGTGCCGGGAAAAGCGTTTTAGCTTCTGGAATACTAACTCAGGCATTAGCGCACGGAATGCCAGTTGTAGCAATGGATTATCCTAAGCCGGATGGAACCAGCACCTTTACAGACTACACCCGTTTTATGGAGAAGGATGGAGCGTATTTTGATATTGGTAAAGAATCAAGCAATTTATTTGAATTACCAAACTTACGTTCCCTTTCTCCCAAATTGCAACAAGAGCGTTTTGAAGACTATAAAGATTTCCTTGCTACCGCAATTATGGCAATGGTTGTCGGTAGTAAAGGAAATACTCAAAGCAAACAACAAGTTGATGCAGTTCGTTCGATAATTGCTTTAACCTTGAAAGCATTTTTTGCTGATGATTTAATTCGCGACCGTTATGCTGCTGCTTATACCAATGGGTTTGGTTCGGATGAATGGTCTGCAATTCCAACATTGCATGACTTTCTAAGTTTTTGTTCTCACGAACGTTTGCAACTTGAAGATAATAGTGGTGATACTAAAGCAGCCCTAGAAACAATAAAACTGCGTCTGCGATTTTGGCTTTCATCACGAGTTGGACAAGCTTTAGCACAGCCTTCAACCTTCCGCAGCGACGCTCGACTTTTAATTTTTGCATTACGAAACCTATCCAATGATGAAGATGCGGCTGTTTTAAGTTTAAGTGCTTATAGTGCAGCGTTACGTCGAGCATTAGCTGCTCCGGCGAGTATCTTTTTCATTGATGAAAGCCCGATTCTATTTGAATATGACTCAATTGCAGCTTTAGTAGGTAGGTTGTGTGCGAATGGTGCAAAAGCGGGAATTAGAGTAATTTTATCCGCTCAAGACCCAGATACAATTGCAAAATCTCCATCTGGCTCAAAGATATTTCAAAATTTAACTACTAGATTGATTGGTCGCATTCAACCCACTGCTGTTGATAGTTTTACAACAATTTTGAAATATCCTCAAGAAATTATTGCTCGTAATGCTACAGAAAGCTTTTTTCCTAAAAAGGAGGATTTGTACTCGCAATGGTTGCTTGATGATAACGGAATATTTACTTTTTGTCGTTATTATCCAGCACCTATTCTGTTAGCTGTAGTAGGGAATAATCCAAAAGAACAAGAACAGAGAACGCTTTACTTGTCAAAGTATTCAGATAAATTTGTTGCTCTGACGGAACTTTCTAAACAATTAATTTAAACTGAATAGTTACATGATTATAAAACTATGAAAAAAATCAATAAATTGACCATTATTTTAGTTGGAATTAGCACAATCTCATCAATTAGTATTAACCGAGCCTATGCTTTAGAAATACAAAATCCCTTGGTAACAGTAATTGAGCAATTGCAAGAACAAACTGGTTCTGTGAATAAATATATTTCCTCAACCATCTCCGGTAAATTAGATGATTTATCCGAATCTTTAGAGGGAGATTTACAGGCAGTAGTACAAGAAGCTGCTGGTATATTAGGCTTACCGGATGCCGGAGAAGTTAGAAAGGAAATTGAGGTTATGGCATCCGATAGCAACAATGCAGTCAATAGTGTTGATAAAGCAACTAACGAAGTTGACCGCCAAATAACTCGTGCTTCTGGTTTTACGTTGACTAAAGAAGGACAAGAAAATATGAAAGCACAAGTCGAAAAAACTCAAACATCAATTGAGACAGTTTCCATATTTTCTGATGCTGCTCAAAATGATGTTGTTACCCAGAATGTAATGAAGCGTATTGCCCAGCAGAATACTGAAATTACAGGAATATTAGGTGCAATGCGAAGTGATGGCTTGAAAACAAAACAATCCCAAGATTTGGCGAATCTCAACCTAACTAATATATCTCGTTCTTTAGACGGTCAAAATCAGTCACGCAAGAAAGAAGTTGTTGGTCAAGGTTTTAGCAATTTAAGAACTGCTGCACAGGCACGATTGTTTTAGAAGATTGCTACAGTATGTCATTCCTACTATTACCTTGGGGACTAATTCTTGCTCAAGTTCAACCAGAAAATCCGGGACAAGCAGCTTCCACAATTACAGAGGACGGAATCGCAGCGAGCGAAGCTGTTGCACAGTCAATTGATAATCTTTGGGATGACGTTTTAGGTGGTGGTTTATATAGTGCGATCGCCAATCTCGGAATCTTCTTTGCAGTTGGTACATTGTTGATTTTCATCGTTCAGTGGACAAAGGAAATGATTGACGGTGATAGTTCCAAAGGATTCACCGAACTAATCTGGACAATCGTTGTCATAGTTCTACTTGCAAACAACGGTCAACAATTAGTAGCTGTGACCAAAGGCTTGAGAGGAATAATCAACCAAACTAATCAAACTCTTTTAGTTTCTACCTCTGCTTCTATCCAATTGCAAGAAGCTTATCAACAGGTAATGCTCAAAACGGGGGAAACAGACGCTATTGAGTCATTGATTAATCAATGTAATACGATTGCTGACCCGACGCAACAAACCGAGTGTTTACAAAATGCAGCCCGACAAGCGGAGCAAATTGAAGCAGAAGCTGACCAAGACAACCGCCCATCTTGGCTTAAAAATGCCAGCGATTTTTTCAATACAAATATTTTTCAGTTAGCAGTACGTGGCTGGCTGATTTCACTTGCAGCAGCTTTTCAATGGATAATCGAGATTTGTATGTTGTTGACTGCACTACTAGGACCGCTAGCTGTTGGAGGTTCATTACTTCCCGTCGGTCAAAAAGCTATTTTCGCATGGTTAACAGGTTTCTTCTCGGTGGGAATGATAAAACTTTGTTTCAATATTATTTCTGGTTTGGTTGCCACGATGGTCTTGAATGCTGACAATAACGACCCAATGATTTTTGCATTTGCAATAGGTATTCTTGCCCCAATTTTATCTGTAGTTTTAGCAGCAGGTGGTGGATTAGCAGTTTTTAGAAGTTTTTCGAGTATTGCGAGTTTTGGTCTTTCTACCTTCGTAACTAGAATTGTAAGTAAATAGAAAAAATATGACGAACTTAGATAATAATTTTAGTTCAGAATCAACTCAAAATAAAAGACTAAAATTTTTAAATCGTGCATCTAAAAATTTTTCAACTGCCGATAGTTTAGCTTTGTTTGCAGTTGGAACTTTTGGATTGCATCTGATAACATTTTTTATGCTTATATTACTCTACGGTTCTTATTCACAATTAAATAAAAAGCCACCTCCTTCATTGGTTCAATTAGAAACAGGTAAAGCAATTAAAGTAGCACCGTTAGGAAATGTTGAACGCACTCCACAAGTAGTATCTCGTTTTGTTTCCGATACGATGACTTTAATGATGAATTGGTCGGGAACACTACCACCGAACACTGTTGAAGAAAACGCAAAACCACTACAAGACAAAGGTGTAGATGTGGTCGAGCGTGGAGCAAGAGGAAATAAAGTTGCATCTAGAGCATGGCAAGCATCTTATGCGTTATCGTCCGATTTTCGTCAGGAGTTTTTGAAGAAGCTTGCTTCAATGACACCGCAGGGAGTTTTTAAAGGTACAACTCAAGTAGTTTTAATCCCGCTATCAATTCAATCTCCTACCAAAATTGGTGAAGGAAAATGGAAAGTCAAAATGATTGCTAATTTGAATGTATTTAATCAAAGTAATAATTTAGGAGAGATAATTCCGTTTAATAAAGAGATATTTATTAGAGCAGTTATTGCACCAACGGAACCTATAAATACCAGTGATTTAGCTACTGTTGTTTATCAAGTGCGTGCTAGTGGATTAGAAATTTATGCAATTCGAGACTTACAAGCGGAGAATTTATAATGAATTCGCAGTCTGAAGATAATGACTTAAAAAATTCAGATAAATCCGATAGTGATTGGAATGAAGTAAGTTTTGAGAAACTGCTTGGATTTCATGATGAGAACCAACCACCGAGGGAAAAGGAATTTACTGAAATTCAAGATAGTAAGTCCTCAGAAGTGCCGAACCAAACAGAACCGAGTCCAATTGCTACATATGAATTATTTGACTCTCCACATGAAGGTAAAACTCAATCTCATTTTTACAGCAATCCTTTCGCTAAATTCGGTGCAGTTGGTTTAGTAATGCTTGTTGTATTTGGTTCTGCTGCGACAGTTTTAAACAGCATTATGTCAGGTAGTCTTAAAACTGCACCAACAAAAGAATACTCAAAACAATCCAAACCCAAGGTAGAAATTGCCAATAATCCAATTGAAAGAGAAACGGGAAAATTAAAAGCGGAATTAGCACTCTCAACCCAAGCTGAAAAAATCAAATCTGTAGAACGTGCTAAAAGTCCTAAAACTACTGTGAATAAACCTAAAGATAAACAGGAGCAAGAGCCTTCTAGACCAGTCACAACTCGAACAACTCCAACTACAGAGCCAACCAAACCTATTCGGACTCAAATAGTTTCAAGACCACCAGCGAGGACTCAAGCTCCATATATACCTCGTCTTCAACCTCAATCATCACCTTTAGGATATAAGAATGAAACTCCGAGCGCTCCACCAGTACCTCAAGGGTCCCGCCAATTTCAGCCAGTTGCAAATAGAATTAGCAAACCTTCTTATCCCAAAGTTGAAGAAAAAACTGACCCGATGGAAGAATGGACTAAAATTAGTCGTTTGGGAAGCTATGGCAGCAGCGAAATTACGACTAATACTGATGACGAGCAAGAGAAAGGAAATACTTTTGATACAGCTATACGAGAGCAACAACCAACAATCCAAAATGCAACTTTAATTTCAGCAGTCCAGACAGCACAAACACTAAACAGTGATGAACTAGAACCGCTTTATAGTGAAGAAGCGGCAATTATTGGATATGAAAACAATTATCAATTACAGGTGGGGGAATCGGTTGATGGAAAGTTATTAACCCCTTTAATCTGGAGTAATCATTTTACTAGCAAGAATTCAACTCAACAATCTAAAAATAAGTCAAAAAGCGAAAAATTTGTAATTGAACTGGAACAACCATTAAATACACCAGAAGGAAA